>JBNKUV010000094.1:0-10149 GCA_050298815.1 Polyangiaceae bacterium | reverse complement strand
GCTCACGACCAGCGCGAGAGCCTGCATCCACATCGCGGGACGAAGCGTCCTGCGTGCTTTCGTCGAGGAGCTTCGGGTGGATGCGTTTCGCGAGGTCTGCGCGTTTGCGCTGTTGCTGCCTTGGGATCTCATCATGTCTCCAGACTGTGCTCCTCGTCCTCCACCTCTTCGGGGCCGACATAGGTCTGCCCGACGTAGGCGGTGAAGCGACGTCGTATTGTTTCGTCGGGGGCTCCGTGCGCTTGATTGTGCTGCTCGACACGCTGTCGCAAGTCCACAGCTTGGGCACGAACGCGCGTCAAGAACCCCGCCACTTCGTCGTGCAAGGGGTGATCGTCGGATACGTCGAAGCAGTAGGTGCTACCCCCGACCCAATCATGCGCGGACGAGCGCCTCTGCGCCGATTGAACCTTGCGACAGATCGCCGTGACGAGCGCTTGGTAGTGGTCGAAGACGGCGGCCTCCCAGCCCTGCTGATCGCCAACAGGAATCAAGTAGCGGCTCGATTCGTAGCGAGCAGTTCCTTCGACCTCTGAGATCTGGGCGCGCCCGTCGGCGACCAACTGAGCGAGTGCGGCCTCCAGTGCCATCTTGGGAGCGGGTACGGTTTCGTTCAGCGCCTGCGCATCGATGGGGCCGAAGCGATGGATCGCCACCCACAGCAGCGCTGCCAGCCGCTCCTGATCGTCCGGGTCATGGCGGGGTCGATCCTCGTCGGTGGTTGCCCGGTAACTCGTCGCATCACCTCGGCCCGTGCGCGTCAACAGCTGCGACTCCACGAGATCCGTCAGCACCGCGCGCACTAGGGCGCTGTCGTCTCCGCTGAATCGCTGCAAGACCCTGGCACGTAGCACGGGGCCATGCTCCTGCACGAAAGCGAACACTGCTTCCCAGATCGACTGGCCGTGGAAGGTCGCGCTCTCCGACAGGCGTTGAACGCGGTTGTGATAAGTGCGGAGCGCGAGACCGAACATGTCCGCGATCACCTTGTTGCCGAGGCCCTGCTGCTTGAGCTCTTGAACCAGACTGATGAACACCTGATTGGCGGTACGCGCTAGCGGTGCACGAGTGCCCCCCGCCGTCGCCAACTGAGCGATCAGCACGGTAGTTTGGCGAACAATCGCGTCGATGAGAAGCGGGACATCCATGAGCGGGGGCGCAGCCGAAGAGAAACACGCGCCCGATTCACCTCCAACGGTGCTCGGGCCAGGCTCGAAGATTATGGGGCGCGCACCCCACTCGGGAGTGAAAAAACTGGCACGGCCTCGGGGCCAGGCGCGGCATTTCAGCCCGCTTTGGCGGATTGGCGCTAGAGTGTGTGCGGCGCGGCGAGTCGGACGGGAATGCCGTGAGCGGGTTTGGGTCCGCGCACCAGGTGAGGCGACCCGAAGGCGTCTGAGAGCACGCTCACCCCAGCCGAACCCCGGCGTTTGGCCCCTACCGAATGCCGGTTAGAGCCCCAAGTCCCCAAGCGCCGAGCCCTGCAGTCCGGACCGACAAGACACTGTGCGGGTTCACCCGCTAGTCCTACCTGAGAGGCAGAGTCGTCTATCTCCGCAATCAGCAGGCACCACGCGCCTACGGTGTTTGGCAGCAGCAGCCCGTCTGCCGCCACTCGAGTCGCTCTCGAGACAGCGGTGGGCGCATCGGCCACCCGAGTTCAAGATCTCTGCCACGGTGGCAAGCGTATCCTTGTCGCAATACACCGCGGCAGGCTCCAAAAAATCTCTGACCTGCACGACTCGTCCTATACTTACAGTGTTGCTTTGACACACACTTCGAGGCCGACGGCCAAGTGAAGCATTTCGTCCAGAGCTTACGACATTGCGTTCGCGCCGATTGGGGCGCACTTGCCGATGGAGAGTGCCGAATTGACCGGAGTACCTGGAACGATCACCATCCGTCGTGGCATCGAAAGCCCATTTGGCAGGGGCGGGGACGCGGTGATGGGGAGCGGTCACTGTTGGCGGTGACTGGTATCACGCGATCGGTGCGCCGAGTCGGTCCGGGCGTGCGGACCGGTGATCTCCAAGACCTCACTGACGCTCACGCGCAGGGTTGCATCTGCCGAACCTGCGTCGCGCGAGAAGCCGCGCGGAGCCGGTGCGCTTCTCCAGTAGACGCGGAGCCGCTGGGTGACCTCATCGTGTTCCATCGACTCAAGCAGGTTCAACAGTCCTCCTTCGTCCAGGCTCAACGCCCTTCCCAGCGCTTCACGCTGTGAGCGGTTCGCGTCCGCCGCGCGGCGGCAGGCATGAGCGCAACCTTGTAGATCGATTGCTCCCAGGATTTGCATCTGCCGGGCTAGCGAATCTGCGTTTTTCTTGCCAACGTAGACATGCAACAAGGCTCGGTCCTGCCAATTGCATATCTGTTGCAGGCTGTAGGAGGTGTTGAAGAAGAGGCGGGCAGTCGGGGCAAACGCCAGGTCGTGAAGCGTCAAGATGTTCTCTTCGTTCAGCCGCTCCACGTGTTCACTCGTCAGTCCTTCGATGCTCACGAGCTCGTCCGTTTGAGGTCGCGAAGGGAGTTTCAGGTTGAAAAGGACTGCGATCTTGTCCTCCGCTAGGCGTATCGCTTGGTCGCCGGTGAGTCCGGAGAGCGCCCCCAGCAATAGGCCGCCAACCACGCCGGGGGCCGGGTCGAACCCCGGCAAACTGAAATATAGCATCGTGGCGCCGACCAGCCCCAGGACGACTGATCTCGTGGCCCACGCGAAGCTGCGAGATGAGACTGTACCGCCCGAGAGCCGGAGAGCGATGCGAGTGAGCGACCTGGCGAATGCGACGGTAGCGGCCGCCATGAGCGCGAACATCCAGCCACGGGGACCCTTATTCCCTAGCTCGGTCGGGCCGAAAGGGGAGTAGCCGGGGGATTCGAGGACGATGACCCCCACGCTCAGCATACTGACGGTGATGGCGCTGTAGAGCGCCGCGATCGGCCTGTCCTGGCAGCGCGCGCGTAGAGCTCGCACGCGTTCGTACTCCCAGGTGTTTCTCGCGGCTGTCTCGACTACTCGCCAACGCTCATCGTCCCACGCTTCATGCGCGCCGTCGACTGTGCCGCCGTCGGTGGTGGTGCGGGGGCCAGTCCACAGGTCGTAGTCCTCGTCGAGGTTGTCTAGCAGGAGCCGGTGGCGGGCTGTGACCACAGTAACTATCGCCCACGGAACGAGTACCAGCAGCGCTTCGAGCGCGCGCGCCAGTGGGGGGCTATCCCAGGGCCTGAGAACCATCACCGCGGAGCCGACGCACCACAGGTGGAGAAGTGCCTGGAGGACCCGTTCGAGAATGCCCCGGCGACACCCACCCGGTGCGGTCGGGTTATCGCGCTGCTGCTTCTTTGCGTGCCTGGATGTGAACCAGCCAGAGATCCTGTTGAACATAAAACCCCTCTGCTGACGTCCATGATGCAAAGGGGATGCCAGCGCCGATGGTTCACCTGGGCTGCATCGCGTCGTCCTTCAAATGAACGGGGCACGGTTGTGTGCGCCGTATCCCAACCAACCTGAGGCACTGCGCGCGGCGGCGCGCAGTGCCAGCTCGCGGTGCTTTCGTGACACTTCTGCGTACTGCTGAGTGTTGGCGCGCATCTCGTGCGCTGTGTCGATGAGACTCGGCCCTGCGCCTCGCCAAAGCATCAAACTATGTGGGGACTCTGAGCATGGTCCCAATGCATTCCCCTTCAAACCCGAAGCGCCGCACGAGTCCTCCGAAGTCCAGCCTTCAAGTGCGGCGTGAGATAGGTTAGAAGCATTCATTGAATGTCATCAAAGAGGCAACTGTTACAGAAACTGCTCAAGGGGATCGAGACAGGTGATCCCGAAGCCGCCGCTGTCGTCAATGAAGACAAGTACATCCAGCATAATCCACGTACAGGCGAGGGGAGCCCAGGTCTGGCAGCCTTGTTCGCCCGGCTGGCGACCACAAACCCTCGCGTGACCTTCGTCCGGGTCTTCGAGGACGGTGACTTCGCCTTTGCCCACAACGAGTACGACTTCGGTGGCGTCGAGGTTGCCTTCGAAGTGTTTCGGTTCGAGGATGGGAAGGCGGTTGAACACTGGGACAACATCCAGCCGCAGCAACCGCTCAACCCGTCAGGGCGGGGTATGCTCGACGGTGAGATCGCCATCACCGATTTGGACCGGACCGAGGCGAATCGGAGTCTCGTCTCTACCTTCGTTCAGAGGGTGCTGGTCGAACGTCAGTTCGACCTGTTCGAAACCTATGTAGCCAGCGACCTTCTCCAACATGACCCAGAGATCGCGGACGGAATTGGCGCGCTGAAGGCAATGTTGGAGTCGTCAACGGTGGACGGTAAGCCCGCGATTACATACTGGCGCCGTCATCGCGTTCTTGCAGAGGGCAACTTCGTCCTGTGCATGAGCGAGGGAAGCAAGGGCGGGACTCACTCAGGGCTGTATGACTTGTTCCGGGTTGCCGACGGCAGAATCGCGGAGCGCTGGAACACAATTTCGCCGATCGCTCCGCGCGACGAATGGAAGAACGAGAACGGGAAATTCTAGGGAACCGCCGAGCATTCTCGTCAGAAAAGCAATCGCCGAGGACGCCGCCGGTGCCATAGAAGTCCTCCGCGCTTCGATCACCCGCCTGTGTATCGACGACCATCACAACGATCCCGAGGCGTTGGACGCATGGCTAGCCAACAAGACGGAAGAAGGCTTTCGCCAGTTCCGCACTCTCGCGACCTCCGCGCCTCCCAGGTAGGTTCCAGTCGATCTCGGTCTGCACAGCCGCAGAGTCACCTACGCCTGCGACTTTGGCGATGACCGGCAGCATTCAGTGCAACTCGAAGAGATCCGACCGCGGGAACCCTACTCGATCCTTCCGACTTGCAAGGGGCGGCTGGTCGCCGCCGCGTTTCGTTCGGGGGTTGGCTTGCTGGTGGGTTGTCCCAGAGGCGTTTGCGGGTTAATGGCAGGTTGATATGGAACGACACGTCAACAGCCTCGCGTTCACTTCTTCAGTTGGTTTTGTTCGTCGTCTTCGTCCTGCCGGTGCTCCTGTGATTCGACGAGCGAGTGAGTGAGTGAGTGAGTGAGTGAGTGAGTGAGTGAAACCATGCTCTTCGACGTTCGGGTCAAGCTGACATACGAGGATTCACCGGACGGCTTACCTCAGAGTCTTTCATCCGTCGGGAGTTGGCCTCTGACTATCCAGGTGCAGATTGCATCTTGTGCCGCGCTAGTCCGAAAGCCTCTTGTCCGATTAAGTTCCAACTTCTTCACCTGAATTCTCGGCAACTCTCCAGTGCATCGGCGTCATAGTCCGCCGTCACGCTCTTGCGCTGATTCCGGCTCGCCCTCCACACATCGCCCTTCTGCCAATCTGCACTGGCCAAACCGCGCGCAGTTCGACGAGTTCCGGCAGTCGTCCTCCCGCACTGCGGTGCATGCGCCCTCTCGCAGCGCGCAGAGGCCCCCCGCGGTGCACGCCAGTGAGTGACGACAGTGGGGCTGCCCCCCTGGTCCGCATTCTCCATTGGCCAACCTGCAGGCTCCCGTCTGTCGGCACAACTCGGACTGTTCGCAATCCGAGTTGCTCCCCGCCACGCAGTGCCCATCGCGCGCACTGCACCGCCCCGAGAACACGCACCCATCGTCCCGCTGGCACAATGCATCTGCATCCTCGACGCACCGCCGCCCGAACGCTTCACACTTGCCGCGCGTTCTGCAACTCTCCGCTTTAGCGCAGTCAGAGTCGCTCCCAGGACCGCACGTCCACCGCTCGAAGTCGTCCAGCAATATGTCCGCGTCAGTGACGACGTGACGCCGGGCGCACGCACCATACTTCCGACAAGCCTCGCTCTGCCGGCAGTCTGTGTGACTTCCCACCATGCAGTGGCCTTTCCCATCGTTGCCACACCGCCCCAGCGCTCGGCATTCTGTTGACTCTGCGCATCCCGAAGCTGGAGACGTCGGTGCTGGGCATCCCCACAACACGCAACCAAACGCTGCCCACATCAGTCCAGTCCCTTGCCCCGCGCGGCGTCGTAAACCGTCCCGCTGACTCATTTTGGATCTCGTCACGATCGTCCCTTCGCCTTCCCCGCCGAGTGTAGATCTGTCGTTCAAGGCGAATGCGTCCCGAACCATTCCACCTGAGCCATGTGCGCGCCCCAGTACTCTGCATCCGAGAGCCCCACTCCGCTACTTCGCCGTCGTGGATCGCGGACATTCGAACACATTAGTCCCCGATTCGCTGTCCAACAAGAGCTTGCTGCAGACAGGGGTCCTGATGCGCCTCGCTCCGCCGCCACGCCTCCTGCGGGTGGCGGATGATCGTCGCCCCCTTTTCTGATAGCCATACTTCTTGCTGTCGCACCTCGTATTGCCGAACCAACGCCACAAGTTCGTCTGAAACCGCCTGGTTCTCCTCGAGCACCTGAGAGCCCATCGCGCAGCTCGCCGAAGCGCCGTGCTTTCGATCGCACCTCAGCGATCGCCACCACACGGAAGCCTACTGCGACGACAAGTCCACCCACCCCGCGACGGGGCCTTCGCTACGCTTAGGCCTCCGCGCAAGAACTTCAAGCCGTTGTTAGACTGACTCAGGCCCAACGACGATCTGATGCGCCTTCCCGTACATCGGCAGCGCGACGCCACGCCGCCCGCCCCCTGGATGCCTGCGTGCGATGGCACGTCACGTCATCGTTCCGCAGCTCCCATCGACCCGCAGAGCCCCGGCATGCATCTAGACTTTGCGCTACAGTGCCGCCCATGGGAGCTCTTGACCACCTGCTGAATCGAGAGCCTGAGTCCAGTTTGCCGGATCCTAGGGTGATTGCCGTCTTCGGCTTCGTCGGCGTCTCGCTGCCACTTTTCTTGCTCGGCGGGCTCATCCCCGAATTGGTGAGGTGGGCGCTCATCCTTGCGGCTTACTTGGCTCACCCGCTCGGTGTATTGGTCTGCTTCCGCCTCCCCGGCGGCTGGCGCCACCACAAGCTGGCACTCGCCCTCAACGTCATCGGATCCTTCGCGTTGCCGGCAACGCTGGCGGCTGGCATCGTGTCGCTCGTAGTCCTCCTACGATACCTTCGGCTCTTCGCGTGACGTCGCTCATCGCGACCATCCGTGAGCGGACGCGCGCCATGCCGGCATGCCCTTGCTGGGTTACTGCCGCTTTCCTACCGTGGTATGAATCCACCATGTCGGAGACCGCCGCGAAGCTCTCTGTGAGCATTCCCCACGACCTTGCTCAAGCCGTCCGCCGCCGCGTCGGCCCGCGCGGATTGTCCGGCTTCGTCGCCAGGGCCATCTCCCATGAGCTCGAACGCGAGCAGCTCGGCTCCTTCCTCGACGAGCCCGAAGAATCCGCTGGAGCGGTCTCGAAGAAGGAAATCTCTCGAGCCAGAACCGAGCGCGGGGGCTCGAGAGGGCGGGGGGCAGGTTGACGTTCTCGCCAAATTGGTTTTTTCTACGGCGTCGTCAGACCAACTCCGGTAACCTTCGACTCACAGACGGGGCACGTTCGGCGCGCTTCAAGAGTAACGCATGGACCCTCGACCGCCAGAAACATTCTCCACACCTCGCCTGGGTTTGCCCTCGCACGGCCATGGTGGCGCCAGGGCCTCATGACGGAAGCCCTTCGCTCCCTGCTCGACTGGCTACTCGCGCACCCATGCATCCATCGGGTTTCTGCCATCTGCGATGTCGACAACGCTGCCTCAGCCCGGCTACTCGAGAACTGCGGATTGCATCGTTTGGGCCTCCTTCGCGAGCGGGCCGTCTTTCCCAACATCAGCGACCAGCCCCGGGACTGCTACTCTTTCTGCCGAATCAAGCCTGATTGACCTGCCAACCTGCAGCCTCCCCGCGCAACGCCTTCCCACACCCGGGACTCGCGCAGAGGCTCCAGTCACGCTACACTTCGACGATGAACCTCAATGTTGCACTGACGGAGTCCCAGCTCGAAGCCCTGCGGGAACGCGCCAAGTCTCTGGGTGTGACACCCGAGCAGCTGGCTTCAGCCGCCGTGGCAGAACTGACCGCCAGACCCGCCGACGACTTCGCCAAAGCGGCAGAGCGCGTCCTTTCCAAGAACGCCGAACTCTACCAAAGACTTGCGAAGTGAGGTTCCTTTCCCTGGCTGAGGTCCTGCGCCTTCACGCCAACCTCATCGCCGTCTCTGGCGGAGCCCAGGGTCTCCGCGACCTAGGCCGCATCGAGTCTGCACTCGCTCAGCCGCTGGCCACCTTCGACGGTTCGGAGCTCTACCCGCATCTCCAACAGAAGGCTGCGGCTCTGGGCTTTGCGCTCATTCAGGGACATCCCTTCATCGACGGCAACAAGCGAATCGGACACGCCGCGATGGAGGTCTTCCTCTTTCTGAACGGCCAAGAGATATCTGCTCCGGTTGGCGAGCAGGAACGCACTATCCTGGCCGTCGCTTCCGGACAGTTATCCCGCAACGAGTTGTGCGACTGGATCAGGCAACACGCCGTTCCATCGGTCACGCTCTAACTCGCACTCTGAGGCGGACCGCGAGAACCAATTCGAGGAATCGTTGTAGGGCACTCGATCCACCCAGCACCGTCAGCATTCCCGCGCGATAGCACTGCGCCAACTTCTGCGCATTGACGTTCGCGCCAAAGTGGGTTTTCCTGCGGCCTCGTTTGGGCGGACGACAAACGACACGCACGTCCACACACTACGCAACTGGGAACAGGGACGCAGAACTCCCGATGGCCCCGCCATTGCTCTGTTGAGAATTGCAGCCAAGCACCCTCGCATCATTCGTGAGAACCTCGATTCCGCAGCATGAGCTGCGTCTGGATAACCCCGGGCGGTCTAGCGACCCGCAAGGCCCCGGCATGCATCTAGACTTTGCGCTGCAGTGCCGCCCATGGGGGCTCTTGACCGCCTGCTGAATCGAGAGCCCGAGTCCACTTTGCCGAATCCTACGGTGATGGCCGTCTTCGGCTTCGTTGGCGTACTTGACAGCGCTACGTGCAGGAGAATGGTAGTTCGGCGGACGGGTCACATACGCACGCTCGACCGCCAACAACACTGGAACGTTGGATTCAGCGGGTCTTGTGGTAGCTTTCCCGGGATGCTCGACACCTCCCCTGAAGCCGCAGCTGCACAGGTCGAAGCCCTCCGGAGGCTCGGTCCCGGTCGTCGTTGTGAGGTCGCCGCAGACATGTCCGACGCCGTCAGGGAATTGGCACGCACCCGCATCAAGTCCCAACACCCAGAATTCGACGACCGTGCGATTCACGACCAGCTCATCTGGGAACTCTATGGCATCAGACCCAAGCGCTAGCGGCGTTCTACGACGCATCCTGGCGGCCCTCGCCGCTGCAAACGTCCCGCACATGCTCACAGGTTCGTTTGCCAGCGCCTTTCACGGCGCCCCCCGCACCACCCAGGACATCGATATCGTCATCGCTCCCAAGCTCGGTTCGCTCAAGGCTCTGCTCAAGCATTTCCCCGATGACCAATACTACGTCAGCTCAGACGCCGCTCTGCAGGCGTACGGAAGCGAGGGACTCTTCAACGTCATCGACTTCGAGTCGGGCTGGAAGGTCGACTTCATCATTCGGAAGTCCCGAGATTTCAGCGTCGAGGAGTTCGAGCGGCGTAAGGTCGCGACCGTGCTTGGCAACACCGTCGCCATTGCATCACCTGAAGACGTCATCATTGCGAAGTTGGAGTGGTCGAAGATGGCCGAATCCGAGCGCCAGCTTCGTGACGTCGCCGGCATCATTGCCATGCAGTCCGACGGCCTGGACATCCCCTACGTCGAGCGCTGGGTTGCAAGCCTTCAACTCGACGAGCAGTGGACCAAAGCCAAGGCGATAGCGGTCTAACAAGCCATCGAACACCGACGGAGGCGCAGAACCGCCTTCCGGTACCTCCCCGCGGGTGAATGGCATGTCGTTGAGGCTGTAGAAAAATTCCTCGAAGCCTTCAGTGGAAGCACTTTCGATGGACACGCGGAGGATCGGACAGGTTATTCTGTGCGCGCCATGGCTCGCTACAAGCACTACGACCTCAATCAGACGAAGATGATCCCGCTGTGCTATGCGGATCAAATCCTGCCCGGCTCCTTCGAGCACGCGCTCGGGGAGATTGTCGAGCAGCACCTGGACCTGACAGCGTTTGACCAGCGCTATCGCAATGATCAG
>JBNKUV010000093.1:0-1630 GCA_050298815.1 Polyangiaceae bacterium | reverse complement strand
GCGTCCCCGGGTGAACCGGGTGGCCCCAGCGGAGGGCTCGGGCACGAGGGCGACGAAAATCGAGCGCGGGGGCCCGAGAGGCGGGGGGCAGGTTGACGTCCACGTCAAAGTGGGTTTTTCTACGGCCTCGTTAGGCGGACTCTCACTGGCAGGTAAGCTCAGCCTTCGTCGTCATCGCAGCTCACATCGCTCAGTCGCTGGCTGTCCGCGTCCCCGCACTCCTCCCATTCTGGCGAAGCCCTAAAAGGCGAGCCACTTGTCGCAACGAACAACGCTCCGTCCGACAGGCGCTTCACACATGGCGCGTCGTCCGTGCCATCTTCGTCCGGTGTGCATCCAACCACTACCGGCACGCTCAACACGCATCCGCGCCCCTCGTCGAATGGGAACGCGGTCATCGGGTATGTGCCTTCTTCGCATTCGCTGGCGGGCGGGCGTTCTTCGTTGCCCTCCGAATCACCTTCTCCAGCACATCCGGACGAGACGAGGACAAGGACCGCAGCCAGCATCCGAACGCTTTCTGCTACACGCATGGCACCGTGAGCGTAGCACCCGACGCAAGCTTGCCAAGTCGTAGCCAGCGCGACATGAAGCCTGGCGTGCCTGGCGGCGCTGACTCTGTGGTCCATATGCTACGCGTCGTTGCAGCCGGGGCACTGCCGAGCGAGTTGGCTTCGCCCAGCCGCCACGGACCGCTGGCTAGAACGCGACAGAAGCCCCACTGCTGGGCTCGGACCTCGCATAGTTGACAGTCAGGCACCCCTCTGGCTTACGTCTCGTCCATGAACTTCGAGTGGGACCCCGACAAGGCCGACGCGAACCTTCAGAAGCACCGCGTTTCGTTCCAGGAGGCCGCCACCGCTTTCGCGGACCCGCTCTCGATCACGATCGATGACCCCGACCATTCCGAATTTGAACTGCGATTCCTTCTACTTGGCCTGACTCACGCCGGCCGCCTCGTGGTCGTTTCCCACACCGATCGAGATGAGACAGTCAGAATCATCAGTGCTAGAATTGCGACCAGACATGAGCGACGCACCTACCAGCAAGAACCCGGACTCTGACCTCCGCGACGAGTACGACTTTTCAAAGGGCGTCCGCGGCAAGTACGCAAAGCGATTCGCCGAGGGCTCTAACGTCGTCGTGCTAGAGCCTGATGTCGCTGCCAAGATCGGTTCGGCCGACGAGGTCAACCGGATTCTTCGCCAGCACATCGCTGATAACCAGAAGCACGGAGCCGCCTAACTCGCACCCTGAGGCGGACCGCAAGTCCTAATTGGAAGAATCGGCAGCGTACTTGAGCAAGGGGGAGTGCCGCTTGCGTAGCGCATCGAGATAACGCGACTCGTCGTACGGTTTTTGATCGACCCAGCACCGCCAGAGGATCCGGATCCACTTGTACGCCAGTGCTCGGACCGTCACGTTGTGCGAGGCGCCACGAGCTCGGTGACGCTCGTAGAAGGCCTTCGCCCAGAACGACCTCGGGATGGTCTGTGCCGTCCACTCTACGAACGTCTGTCGCAGAAACGTCGGGCACGCCCAGCGCCAGTGCACGGTGTGCGATTTGCCACTTCGCTTGGTCACTGGCGCTACTCCGGCATACTTCTGCAGCGAGGCGGCGTTCGGGAAG
>JBNKUV010000092.1:0-152957 GCA_050298815.1 Polyangiaceae bacterium | reverse complement strand
CTGATCATTGCGATAGCGTTGGTCAAACGCTGTCAGGTCCAGGTGCTGCTCGACAATCTCCCCGAGCGCGTGCTCAAAGGAGCCGGGCAGGATTTGATCCGCGTAGCACAGCGGGATCATCTTCGTCTGATTGAGGTCGTAGTGCTTGTAGCGAGCCATGGCTCGCACAGAATAACCTGCCCGATCCCCCATGTATCCATCGAAAGTGCTTCCACTGAAGGCTTCGAGGACTTTTTCTACAGCCTCAACGGCTTGCCATTCACCCGCGGGCAGGTATAGAAAGGCGGTTCAGTCGGCAAGGCTACCAAGAAACCGTGCCGGCGACTAGCCGGCACTTGCGGGGGCCTGGCAGCAAGGCGAGGCGCATCAGCCTCCCCGTCGGTGTGCAATGGCCTGTTGGGCGGCCCCCAGGAGCTTCAGATACCGTTCGCCATTCTTCGTGGAAAGCGTCGCCGGTCTCTCGATCAAGTAGCGCGAGCCATCTTCATGCTTGCCAAAGCCGATCGTTCCGATCGGTCCGTCACTGCAGTCTTCTGGGGAACGCAGCCAAGTAATGTCCGCGGTTTTGGGAAGGAAGGGTGGCGGGATGACATGGTGATGGACGACCCACAGCTTTCCACCGTCCATTGTTGACAGGACGCCCGTCAGTTCTGTCGCCATTGATCTGCGGCACGGCCACCCCGAGACCTGGCAGTCGCGGCTTGTGAGAATCACTGCGAACTCGACTGCCTTTCCCGCAGGTGCGGCGGCAACGCGAGTCACTTTCGTCGGAAGCTGGCGCAGCGGAGTTGTGGCAGTACCAGCTACTACGATAATCCGGAGCGCGAGTGTAGTGCCCGGTGCCAATTCCGACGGGCGTTCCCAAATCTGCTTGTACGGGTTGCTATGCAGGGGGTGGTCTTCACCCAGCGATTTCGCAACTTGCTCTCGGTTGAATCCGTAGTGCCAGCTTCCGCTCTCATGCATGCTTAGTTTGAGGGCGCCCTTGTGTTCTCGGCACGCGACGTAGATGTCGTGTCGGTTGGTCCAGACTTTCCAAGTGTGAGCGCGGTAGTCGCCGTCTACCACAGTGAAGCGAATCGCCAACGAGGACATGGGCGGAGCGTAGCATTGAGGCGTGGAGCTGCCAGGTCTGCGGTTTCGTGGCGAGCCACCGAAGTCATCGGCTGCTGCCCCAGACCGCAGTCAAGCAGCTCCGATGACTTGCGCCCCTGAGACAGGTTTGTGGGGAAGGTGTGTTCGAAACCGCAACTCGTTGTCACTGCGCCAGAGATTGAAGGTCTCGACGGGTCGGTTTGAGCTAGCGTCCCGGCAAGGCGGCCGCCATCATCTTGGTGAGCTGCTGAACGCCGAGTTGGTCAGCGCGCGCAACACATTGCGCCAGTCTCGCAAAGGCGAGTTCAAGTCGCTCCGACGCGCCACCGCCGACATAGAACAGGCGTGGGCTACCAGTTCGCTCTGCAGCTACCTGGGCGGAAATCCATTCCAAGTCGTTGGCCGAGCCAATGAAGTCGAGGTCACGAGTAGTTCTGACAGCGACGAAGGCTTCCATACGAGCCATAATGGCAGCACAGACGTCGCGGGATGGGGAGAAGGCGCGGTCCGTCGAGTACGGATCAAATCCCAGCCTGCGATACGCGGCGATCTCCGAACGGGAGTGGCCGTGCAGTGGACCACCAGTCGAGTGTGTGAGGCCCAGCGTGTCATATGTCTGCCCCCGGAAAACGCGGTGCCCGGCGGCAGAGACCGCGGAGCAGACGTCGCGGTATGCACTGTTCGATGCGAAACGTCCGAAGATGAAGACTGTAGCCATGCGGGTACTCTCGTGGGTCCGCCCAACTTCCAATTGTCCTGCTCAGCATACCACGTAGCATCCGCGTTGCAGTTCGGCGCAAACGCGCGAGGATGCGGTGCTTTCGCGGGGAGGGGACGGGGGAACGGCGGTGCTGCGAAGTGCTCGTGGCGGCAGGAACGTGTTGCCCTCGCCCGGGAGCCTCCGCACTCCGAAACAAGGCGCCGCGCGCTCAAGCCAACCGGCACAAACTGAAGAAACCACTATGACACCGCCGCCTTGGCGATGTGTCCGACAACCGACACCTGGGCCAAACATCGTCCCAAAGCGGGCGCATTCGACGGCGAACTGCCGTGGCACGGACGTTGCTGAATCCCAAGTATGGACCGACCCATTGACGTCAACGCGGGGCAGCACGAAACCCAAGAAGTGCCGTCCACGAATCGAAACCTACCGCTCTCTCACCTCGCGAGCATCTTGAAGGTGCAGCGGGACGAAGCTCGGCGCCGCGTCGCAGAACAAGACCAGGCACTCGTTGCTCTGCACCAGGCCTGCCAGCGCGACAAAGCCGAACTCTCCGTTCTTCGAAAGCTAAAAGAAGAGATAGACGACGACAGCGAGACGCGCGTCGAGGAACTGGCGGCGTTACAACTTGCTCTGAGCCAAGCGCAACAACTCGCCATGCAAAGTGAAGCGCGCGCCGCCCGCTACGAGGCAGAACTGGCCCGCGCCCGTCGAGAGCTCCAGAACTGCCGCGGCTCAGTGTCGGAGCAGGGGCCCACGAGTTCGGAACGACTGCCGTAACAACTCGAGGCGAAGGCAAACTAGCGTATGTGACAGCCCGGTCAGCGCGGTATATGCTCGCCGCCCATGTTGCACGGGCACTACTGGACGATTCGCGGTCACCTGTCGAGTCGGCTGCGCCCGAAAACCATGGCGCCCTCCCAAGCCTGGTTCTGCTCGACGGTCGATCCCAGAGTCGGCAAGGTTCGTTTGACGGGCCGCCTGCGGGACAAGCCAGGCTCCACGCGGTTGCTGTTAGTGGTGCACGGCTTGGGCGGCTCCAGCCAAAGCCCGTACACGTTTCGCGCGGCAGCCGCGGCGGAACGAGCGGGCCTTTCGTGTTTGCGCCTCAACTTGAGAGGAGCCGACATGCTGGGACAAGATCTGTTTCACGCCGCGCTCACGGACGACATCCAAGCGGCGCTGGCCTCGCCGGAGCTTGGACGATTCAGCGAGGTATTCGTCTTGGGTTACTCCCTGGGAGGCAGCGTCAGCCTGCGCTACGCCGCAGCACAGCCGGACCCTCGGGTGCGCTCCATCGCTGCGGTCTGTTCGCCGCTCGATCTGAATGCCGGCGCCGCCGCCTTCGACGCGGCCAGATTCTCGGTCTACAGAACCCACGTCCTCGGTGGGCTCAAGCAGATGTACCAGGCCCTATGCAAGCAGTACCCAGAACGTGCCCCCGCCGATCTTGCCACGGTGCGCGCCATCCACAAGATACGAGACTGGGACGAAGCCATCGTGGCGCCTCGCCACGGATTCCGTGACGCCGCCCACTACTACGCGGAATCGAGTGCTGGCCCAGTGCTGGGTGACATTCGAATCCCGACCCTCGTCCTGCACACACGACACGACCCGATGGTGCCCCTGGAAACCGTCACGCCGTACAGCCGTCGGGCCAAGGCGCCAGTGCACGTCATGGAGCTCGACGTTGGGGGGCACGTCGGTTTTCGAGACGATTTTTCGCTACAGCGCAACGCTCCTTTGGGCTTGGAGTCCCAATTGGTGGACTGGCTGAAGGATCCAGCAGCATGAAGGTCGAGCGGCCACTGCAATCGACCCAGTCGGCCCAGGTTACTACCTCGGGCATCAGCATCGGCAGCGCGACCATCCCCGTTTGGGCCGCGTGCGTGGACTACTTCGTCACGAAAAGAGAGCTATGGGGCGATGTTCTGTCGGCAGTCGGGGCCTTGGGTTTTCGTCTCATAAGTGTGCGTGTCCCGTGGAACCTCCACGAACTACGTGAGGGCGAATACGACTTTGGAATGGTCAATCCAGAGCTTGGGTTGCGCCAGTTTCTCGAGCTCGCCCACGCCCGCAAGCTGCTCGTGAGTGTTCGCCCTGGTCCGCGACAACTCGATGCTGCCGACTTGTCGAACTCCGGTTTGCCCAAGCGAGTCGTTTGGGACGATGCCTGTCTCGCCCACACGCCAAAAGGAAATCCCCTGGTGGTGCCCCGCCTGCTCGGCTCCCACCCCGAACCCAGCATACACAGCCAAAAATACGTGGCGGCCTGCTCGGCATGGTTAAAAGCTGTCAGCGTTCAGCTAGCACCACTACTGCATCCAGCTGGTCCCGTGGTCCTCTTGGAACTGGGCTCCTTGGGCGTCCGTGGTGTCGCCGAGCGGACTTGGGGGGACTATCGCCCCGAGGCCGTCAGCGCCTACCGAGCATTCCTCAGGGCGAAGTACGATCGCCCCGCGGGCCTGAAGGAGCGGCACAACGATCCCAGCATCGACTTCAGCAATGCACAGCCCCCGAAACCTCCTTGGGTTTCGGACACGGCAGATGCAGCTTGTAGAGACTGGGCGGAGTTTCAGCGGCGCACCCAGAGTACGACACTTGCCACCTGGGCGGCGGTGGCGCGGGAGGCAGGACTCGAGGACGTCGCGCTGTCGACTCCCGCGGATCTGCTTTCTGCTCAGCCCGAACCCACCACTCCTCGCGTGGATACGCCAGTCGGAGGAGCCGAAGCACTTCGAATTGTCACGACGCTGAACATGCGCGCGGAGGCCGCGGGACGTGTTGGCATTGGCCGCCTGAACGCAGGCCACAGCATCGACAGTCGAGGCTCGGAGGCAAACGAGTTGTGGTTTCAGACGCTACGCGCCATCGCCTACGGCCTGCGCGGGTTTTCGGTAGCTACCGTCACCCCGCGACCAGGGCACGTGGGTGGACTTCTCGACGAGCACGCGACGCCCACCCAACTGGGCGAACGCTGGGCAAGCCTGCTCGAAGCTCTGGACCGCGCTCAATTCCACACCTTGGAACGGGTCGTTTCTGCACAGATCGTGCTCCCCCAATCGCTGCGCGACAGAGCGCTGTCGCAGAACAGCCTGAGACCCTTGTCAGCGAGCAGTCTGGGCATGTCGGAAGTCGTCACGGGCGCGGAGCTTGCCGTCGGAAATAACGCGGACGACCTGCACAGAGCGAACACCTTCGTGCAGGCGTGTGTCACCTGCTTGACGAAGCATCGCGTGCCCTTTCGGTTCGTCCCTGACGACCAGTTGGACGCTGCTCTGAGCGAGGATTGCTGGACGCTCGTGCCATCGGTTCCAGAGCTCGCCGAGGAGTTGCTCGAGAGCGTGCTCTTCGCCCAACGCCGCGGCGTACCGTTGACCCTGGGGCCGCAGCTGCCGCCGCGCTGGCCACCAGAGCCCCGTACTGACGAACTTCCGGCCGTGCTGTCGGGCGACGCCGGGGAGTTGGACCACTGGGTGAATCGGCTCCTCGCGAGCAAGCAACTTGCCCAGCACACCGCGGATCCCGACGACGTCGAAATCTCCTTCTTTCAGAACGACGAGGGGGAATTGACGCTCGTGTTCGTGGTCAATCCGGGCCATCGGGCTGTCACGGCCCAGCTCGCGTGCCCCGGCGCGAGCGCCAAGGACGCCCTGGATCAAACAAGAGTGCATTCCTTTGCGGAACGTTTGGAAATTGCCGTTCCCGCCAGGTCGGTGAGGATGCTAGAGCTGCGGGTCCCCCGCTGAAGCAGAGCCAACACCAGTACGATGCTGATCGAAATCAACCCAGAGACACCCGAGCCCCGCAAAATCCGTCGCGCAGTGGATGCGTTGGAAAACGGCGAAGTGATCGCCTACCCCACCGACACTTGTTACGGCTTCGGCTGCGACTTGATGAACAAGAAGGCCATCGACAAGCTGTACAAGATCAAGAGCATGTCGAAGGACCACGAGTTGGCGTTCATCTGCAGGGATCTGGGGGATGTCGCGCGGTACGCGGTGCTCAACGATTACGAGTATCGAATACTCAAGCAGCACCTGCCTGGCCCCTACTGTTTCATCCTCAACCCGACGCGGGAGGTGCCTCGGGTCGTCCACACACCGCGCAAACACGTCGGAGTGCGTGTCCCTCGACACGCCATCACGCTCGCGTTGGTGCGCGAGTTGGGACGTCCCATCGTGTCGAGCACCGCCAGCCGTCCCGGCGCGCCACCCTACGTGGATGCCCGGGAGCTGAACATCGACTTCAAGGGCTTGGGGCTGGTGATCGACGGAGGCGCGGGTGGGGAGACGCCGACCACCATCGTGGACCTAACGGGGGACCACCCCCAGGTGACCCGTGTTGGCGCGGGGGATCCGCGTCCCTTCGAGCAGGACTAGCCCCATCCCCGGTATCTTGAGCTGTGACCACCCCCGCCGATCCCGACCGCAGCGACCACCTCGCTGCGCTTCCGGTGCTCAAAAACCTGGAGGTTTCCTGCGCGCCGGTTCTCGCGAGGCGGCCGCTGCGACCGGGCTTGACGGGGGCCGAGCCCAAAACTCTGGCGATGAGACTAGCCTCGTGACGCTTCGAATCGGCGATGTGGTCGGCAATAGCCAGCGTCTCGATGGCGGAGCGATGTTCGGCAACGCCCCGCGAGCTCTGTGGGAGCAGTGGCTGCCACCCGATGACTTGGGGCGTGTCCCCCTGTCCTGCCGCGCGGCGTTGGTGACGACCGGCGAGCGGAACATCCTCCTAGAAACAGGCATCGGCAGCTTTTTCCCCCCCAAGCTGCGGGACCGCTTCGGGGTGCTCGAGCCCGAGCACGTTCTGCTGAAGTCGTTGGCCAAGCGCGGACTGGGTGATGGAGACATCGATGCAGTGGTACTCAGCCACCTGCATTTCGACCATGCGGGGGGGCTGTTGGCACCTCATGCCGAGGGGCAGCCCCCGCGCCTGCTGTTCCCGAAGGCGAGTTTCATCGTGGGACGCACCGCCTTCGAACGCGCCGAGAGCCCACATCCCCGAGATCGGGCCTCATTCATACCGGAGCTCCCACAACTCCTGCGGGACAGCGGGCGCCTGGTTCTGGTGGACGATGACCAAAAGACCATCGATGCCCTGGGCAAGAACTTCGAAGTGTTCTTTAGTCACGGACACACTCCGGGCATGCTGCACACGTTGGTACGGGGCCGAACCCAGAGC
Source organism: Polyangiaceae bacterium (assembly GCA_050298815.1). Lineage (GTDB taxonomy): Bacteria > Myxococcota_A > Polyangia > Polyangiales > Polyangiaceae > SZUA-265. The sequence goes on along the minus strand of JBNKUV010000092.1, from coordinate 145,954 downwards.
GTGTTCTTCTGCGCGGACTTGGTGCCAGGGAAAGCCTGGGTCAACCTACCCATCACGATGGGCTACGACCGCTACGCCGAGCGCCTGATCGACGAGAAGACCGCCCTATTCCCGAACCTGGCCAAAGACGGGACATGGCTCTTTTTCACTCACGACAACGAAACCGCCATGGCGCGCATCGGGCAAGACGAACGCGGTCGATGGCGCCCCGTCGAGACCATCGCCAGCCTACCCCAGCCCTTGGATCTGGACGCCTAGCCCGGTACGAACGGTGCCCATGGAAGAGTACAAACAGCGCTTCATCGAGTTCATGGTACGGGCTTCCGTCCTTACCTTCGGCGATTTCGTGACCAAGAGCGGACGTCAGACTCCGTACTTCATCAATGCCGGGCGCTACCGAACCGGGGCGCAAATGCAACGGCTCGCGGGGTTCTATGCCGACGCTATCGTGGCCCAGAACCTCGAGTACGATGTTCTCTTTGGGCCCGCCTACAAAGGCATTCCTCTGTGTGTCGCCACGGCGATGGCGTTGAGTGAACGAGGTCGGGATGTGGCCTTCTGCTTCAACCGCAAAGAAGCGAAGGATCACGGCGAAGGCGGCTCGCTCGTGGGGCACACGCTCGAGGACGGCGACCGGGTGCTGTTCATCGAGGACGTCACCACCGCGGGCACGTCGATCCGTGAGACGGCGCCGATCCTGCGACACGCCGCGAACGTCAGCCTGGTCGGTCTCTGCGTGTCCGTGGACCGCATGGAGCGAGGGCAAACCGAGCAGAGTGCCCTCTCCGAACTGCGGGATGAATTCCAGATGCACACGTTTGCCATCGTCACGGTGACCGAGGTCATGGAGTACCTGCAAGGCCGACAGATCGACGGCCGCGTAGTGCTCGATGACGCGACGGCAGCACGGATGCGCGCCTACCGCGAGCAATACGGGGCTCGCGTCTAAGAACCCCAGTCGTGGCGCATGGCACAAGCCGCGAAGAAGTGACAGCCAACCCTCGAGGTGAGCACTCTGCTCGCGCTCAACTGGCAACGGCGTTCGAACTTTCTCCACAACTGCGCTGTCCGCTGGCGCGAGAGAGAAAGCATGGGTATCCTGAACCGGAGGCAATCAACGTGGCTCAATCGTCCCAACACCTCGAGATCGGCGGACCGATCCGTCCGCTGCGGCGGGCAGAGTATGAGCAACTCGTCAGTCTCGGCGCGTTCGAGAACGAGCGCATCGAGCTGCTGGAAGGGGCGTTGGTGGAGATGAGCCCCGTTGGCGCCTCTCACTGTGCGGCCGTGCAGGAGCTCACCCTAGTGCTGGTGCACGCCCTCGCGGGGCGCGCGACCGTGCGCATTCAGATGCCGTTCGCCGCTCTCGATGCGTCCGAACCCGAGCCGGACGTGGCAATCGTTCCTTTGGGCACGTACCGGGAGGCGCACCCGAGCCGCGCCCATCTCATCATCGAAGTTGCCGAGTCGTCGTCACGCCGTGATCAAGGTGTCAAGCAACGCATCTACGCCCAGGCCCAGGTGCCCGAATACTGGGTCGTCAACTTGGAAGAAAGGTCGATTGACGTGTTCACCAACCCCACGTCCGATGGCTACGCAAGTGTCGCACGCGTCGAGCACGGCGCGAGCGTCACACCAGGGTCCTACCCTGACGTCAGCGTGGCAGTTGCGCGCATCGTTGGATAGGCCGCTCCACGGCGTGCTCTGCGAGGTGAACGCAGGGGACGTCGGCAGCCCACCGAACCCCGCTGACAGGCTGAAGACCACCGGTGGCAGCCTGGCCAGGGCCGTGGACAGGCACGAAAGCACCCTGGTCAGCGACAAAACCACCGGTGGCAGCCCAGCCAGAGGCGGTGGCACCCCAAGAAACAGCGGTGATTTGCGTTGGCACCGGCCCTCGCCAGGCTGCCGGTGGTGGTGTTGGGGCTGTCCACCGTTGTTTTTCGGCTGTCGGGGGCCTTTGCCGAGCCTGCGACCCTGGTTCCCCGAGCTGCCACTGGTCGCGATGCACGTTGCAACGGAGCGCCACCCCATGACGCCGCGTGTCATGAGACGGTGACTGTTGCGTAGCGTGATGGTGTCGCCCCCAGTGAACGGACGATTCGACGCGTTGCATCAACGGTGCGACGCCCTTTGCGTGGGAGCGAGCACTACCAGTTGCTCCCATGACATGTACAGTGTGAACGCAGGATCGTTCTCTCACTGCGGCAAGTGCGCATGGGGGTGACAATCAGGATTGATCGGAGCCTGGCCCAGCGGGCAGGGTACGCGCGCGGGGGGTGGTCCTTCGCATCATGAGATGGGCATGGCGGCGATGCCGTGATCCATCCTGACAACTAGAGGGAACTAGACATGACTCAACGTACGATATCTGCACGCACGATCACCCGAGACACTGAGCGAGCTGCAAAATTTCTGGGAGGCATCAGTCGATCACGTGCCATCTGGCGCATCTTGGTGGAGAGGGCGGGCTACACACAAGCGATTCACAGCGAAGGTTGGAGCAAGTACCTGGCGGTCATGGGCTATCGACCGCCAGCGAGTGACCCACCGCCCGATCCCACTGTTCAACAGGAGGCTATCGCTCAGCTGGACAGCTGGGATGCTCCGGCGTTTGAACGGGCGGATGCGGCCCTCTCTCGCAACTATCCTGCGCAGCGCGAGCTGGTATTTCGCGGTTTGACGCCTGCCAAAGGCGCTGCGGCCGTTGCGAGTGTGCAAACGTTCCTCACCCGCGTCGACGAATTGCGCCAAGGAAGCAAAGAGGACAAGGCAGCAGCACAGCTACTGGCGCAGCGTCGCATCCTCGACCGTGGCACGGAGGACCAACTGCGCAACTGGATCGAGGCCGCACGCCAGGGCTCGTCCGATGTGGACGCGGGACGAGACGAGCAGCCTGAGGAAGAGGACGATGACCTGCAAGCCAAGGCGATTGAGCTGCACGACTTCTTGACAGACTGGCGCACCCAAGCGCGCAACGTGATCTCTCGCCGGGACTACCTGATCCGGCTCGGCCTCGCTTCTCTGCGCCGCAATCCCACTACCGGGAAAGACGAAGAAGTGATCGAGGTCGACGACGAGTAGGGTTGACTGCTCACGCGTCCGACGGAGTGAGCAGCAGCGTGCGGTCGCTCGCTCCGTCTGGTCCGCCCCTTGGAGAGTTCGCTCGAGCGGCAGCCTCACGCCGCGGCCGCCCCAGTCGCCTCCGTTCTGCCCACCATCCTCGATACGAGCCCCACCAGCGTGTTGGGTTGCCCGACCTCGCGGATGTTGAGTACCTCATCGTTGGCGGACATGCCGTAGCCTTCCACGGCTTCCCGAGGTTCACGGGTGACTTCGACTTCTTCATTCGAATGTCGGAACAGAACGCCCAGGCCGGCGTTTCAGCTGCGGACGCCGTCTAGAACGCCCCCGAAACCCACCCGAGAGCCGAACCCGATCCCCGTTTCGGTCGAGCTTGCGGCACCGGAACACCTCCGACCAAGGCTCGATCGAGAGGATAGCTCTGTTGCCTGGCTGGGGCGTTGGAGGTATTGAAACACGGAGACGACCGTGTGCAACCCTGAGCGAGAGACGGGCAAGACCTGTGAGTGAGGCGCGCGCGAGGATCGCGGAGCTGGAGCGCCAGGTCGCTCTGCTGCAGACGCAGCTGGGTACCATGGACCAGCTCGAGGACTCCGTGGAAAGGAAGCTGCGGGCGTTGCTCGGCGATCGGCTGGTGCTCGATGCTCTGCCCGGAGTCGTCAGCGTTTTGGATGCCCAGCACCGCGTCGTTTATCTGAACCGAGCGATTGCGGGCAGAGATGTACGCGAGTTCTACGGCACCGACGCCAGAGCCACCGTTGCAGAGCCCGATCGCGAGCGATACTCCCGCGTGTTCGAACAGGCCTTCCGGGAGGGGACGCCGCGAAGCCTGCGGCTCCGTACCCTGAGCGGCCGTCACTGGGAGACCACCTTCATCCCAGTCAAAGATGGGGGCCAAGCGGTCTTCATGCTGGTCACCAGCTCGGATGTGACCGACCGATTTGCCGCCGATTCGGCGCTTCGGGAGAGTGAAGAGCGTCTGCGCCACGCCCTGGACGCCAGCGGGATGGGAACGTGGACTTACGTTGTCGCCGAAGACCAAGTGACCTGGGACGACACGACCTCGGCACTCTTCGGTATTCCTCCGGAAGAAGCCCCAAAGAACATCGAAGAGTACCTTTCGAAGATCCATCCCGACGACCGACAACAGACCGCCCGCACCGTGCAGCGGTCCATGGAGCGTGGCAAGTATGAGGACCTCGAGCACCGAGTCCTGCTCCCCACGGGCGAGGTTCGGCATTTGCTAGCGAAGGGTGCGATCTTGCTCGACGAGGACGGCAACACGGTTGGCGTTCGTGGCGGGGTCTTCGACATCACGACAAGAAAGGAGCTGGAATCGCAGCTCCAACTGGCTCAGAAGATGCAAGCTGTGGGACAGCTGACGTCAGGCATCGCGCACAATCTCAACAATGCCCTGGCCGTCATCATCCCGAACATCGAAGAGTGCCGAAGCGTCGCAACCGGCGAGCTCCTGGAACAGGTCGAGGACATGGCCCACGCCGCACAACGCGCCGCGGAGATGGTGCGCCAGCTCATGCTGTTCGTGCGTCCTGATGTCGGAGCCAAGAAGCGAACTTTCGACATCATCCAGACCGTGAGGCGCACCATGGAGATGTGTCGCAAGACCTTCGACCGGCGCATTGCCATCGACGTGGATGCGTCGGGTGTCGTACCCATCTCTGGCAACGAAGGCCAACTCGAGCAGGTCCTGCTCAACGTCTGTCTGAACGCTCGGGATGCGCTGATGGGGAGCAGCGTGGAGACACCGCTGATTTCCGTCAGCGTTCGACAGCCGAGTTCGGAGTCGGTGATATTGACGGTCGTGGATAACGGCCCGGGTATGTCTGAAGAGGTTCGACGGCGGGTGTTCGAGCCGTTCTTCACGACCAAAGAGGTCGGGCGTGGCACGGGCCTGGGCATGGCAAGCGCCTACGCGATCATCGACGACCACGGCGGCATCATCCGTTGCAGAAGCAGCCTTGGGCAGGGCACGACCTTCGAATTGGAACTACCCGCTACAACGAGCAGCGACTCGATGCCCCGCGTCCAACCCGCCCGCACGGAGCCCGCCACGGGTAAGGAACGAGTTCTCGTGGTCGACGACGAGCCCGCCGTGCGTCGCTCCTTGGTGAGCGTGCTCCAACGCGCGGGATACGTGGTCGAACAATGCGGCAGCGGACCGGAGACCTGTGAGCGGCTCGATGCAGAGGGCCCCAAACCAGACATCATCGTGCTCGACCGATCGATGCCGGGGATGAGTGGCGAGCAAGTCGTCCAACGCATCAGACAGTGCGGTATCGAGATCCCAGTGGTCATTCTGACCGGCGACCCCGCTCCGTACGACCAGCAGTCGGATGTGCAGCTCGTCCTCAACAAACCCGTCAATCGCCACGCGCTGCTGAAAAGCCTGCGCAGCCTGCTCGACGAGAACCCGTGATACCGCGAGTGCCTAGGGCGCAGCGGGGGCGGGTGCCGGCGGAGTCTTGCCGACACCTTGGGCGGGCGCGGTCGACGGAGGGAACGTCACTTGGGACCGGAGCTCCATCTTGACCTGCATCGCGCGACCGGGGTCGCCGTCAGCCTGGGCCACGGCGCCCAAACGCTGCACGATTTCCCCCTCGGCGGGCAACGCCACTCCAGGGACGATGCGCAACGTCGCTTCATCCGAACCCTGGAATTGCTCGATGGGGTGCGCGCCTACGCCCGGCAATCCCAACTTCGGGGTGGCCAAGTAGCGCTTCGTGTCCACCTTCACGACCACCGCGTCTTGACCCACTTCCACGATACGGTGGAGGCGGTAGGCCACCACATCAGCTCCGAGAAAGACCTCGCGCGAGGTAACCATCCACACCGCATCTTTGCCGACCGGCTCTTTCGGATAGGACACCAGCGCCGAACGCAGGCCGTCCGCCGTTCCCATCATCATCAGTTCGAGATCTTCCAGCGAACCCTTGGTGCGCAAGATCCGCGGCGAGCCCACGGGGGCCCCTGCATCGAGCCCGAAGACCACTTTGCTTTGCTTCAGCTTCTGGATGGCTGCCTGCGCCTCCTTGGGCAACTGCCCCAGCTGGGAGGGGCTGAGCGACACCTGCTGGACGGAAAACGTCAAGTCCTCGTCCGCTGCATCCAGTGGGTCCTCGCTCTTGGCTTCGGAGCGACCCACGTCGAGTCCGAACAGCACCGTCGGCATGGCAGCTTGGGGACCGGTGCGAACGGTTATCTCGATCTGACCTTTGCCCCCGCTCGTGGGCAGCGGGCCCCCCAAGACGACGCGAGGCTCCGAACCATTGCCGCCGAGAGTGAGCTTGGGGGGTGAACCCATGGGGGCTTCTTGGTTGGCCCGCTCGAGACCCAAGATGCCATCCGGCGGCGGCGCGCCTTCCGCGCTTCCGGTGGACGACTTGGCTTGGGCTGCAGCTTGCTGAACGGCGTTGGCAATCTCGGGTGCCATGGCCGACGCCGTACTGCTAGGAGCCGTCGCTTCCTCTTGCTCCGACTGCTTCGATTCGGACTGGTTCGCTTTGGATTGCTCCGCTTTGTCACAGCCCACACTCGCCGACACCAAAACGAAACCCACCGAGAGACGGAGCGCCTCTCTCATCCACCCATTGACTCTGACGGTTCTTCTCGACATCGCTTCACCTGGCGGGCAACCCGCGGCCGGGATGATTAGCAAAGACGCGCCCGCTGACAACCGCTCAAACCGTCAGAAGTGGACCACTTGCAGGGGGGACTGGTCGGCATTTCTTGCAAACGCGGTTGCACCTTCCTGCTGGCCGACTACGGTAGCTGCCCCCATTCGTTCCGCTTGGCTCAGCGCGACAAAAAGTTTTTAAAAGGCGACGAAATCACCCAAGCAGCGGGAATTTGTCTCTTGGCTCACGCGTACGTGTGAACCAGAGTCAAAGCCGCTTGTAACCCGCTGACACATTCAAGCCCTTACAGGCCGATACAGGAGACACCTACAGCCATGATCACCAAACGCAACTTCACGAGCTTCTTGTTCATCGCATCTCTCGGCGTCGCCGCTGGCGCCGCCACCCTCACCACCTCACCGGCCAACGCCGGTGGATCCTGCAGCAAAAAGAGTCAGGAATCAGAGTTCGGGGAAGTGAAAAAAGCCTGCGGCAAGGGCCTCCTCGAGGCGAAGAAGATGATGAAAGCGATCGAGAAGGCCGCCAAGAAGAAGGGCGAAGACAAAGGCTGCAAAGACTGCCACGAAGACACGAAAGAGTTCGTTCTCAAGAAGGGCGCGGTCGACGAGTACAGGAAGTGGCGCAAGTTCGGCGGCTACTGATTGCCCCCAGCTGGCGTCGCCCGGCCCCCAAGTAGCACCCAAAGCACCTCGACCCTCACGGGCTCGGGGTGCTTTTTCATTTGGGCCCAGGAGTCGGGCTCGCCTTGCCGCGTTCCTGGTGAAATACTGCCCGACGCCACTCGATGTGGCGTGTCGGCCTGCGCGAACCCGCAATTACTCGTCGACGGGGTGACAGCTGAAGCAGGTCACGTCCGTCTTCGGGCCCTCACCTTGGTTCAACCACATGTTGAACTTGGTGGTCAGTTCGTCACGCATGAACGTCGTCGTATCGGGATCGTACTCCATCGACTCGGCAAGCGCGTTTTCCCGTGGCAACGGGTAGAGGTCCTCAGCCGGCATCTTGTAGTCCTTCAACTCCGCGTCCGTGCCGTGGCACGTCTCGCAGGTGAAGTCCCCTTCGTAGGTGTCGTCGAACTCGACGAACAGCGCCTCGCTGCGCGGGTGAATGAACGCAGCCATGAACCCCATGCGCTGGCTCTCTGACTTGTCTGCCCAGGCAACTCCGGGCGATCCCATCGACTCGATCCCAGGAGCCTTCGAGTTGGGCTTGCCGCAGCCGCCGAGCAGGCCAGCCACCAGTAGGGCGAGCGGGGCTACGCCCGGGCGCAGGCGTGAAGCTAAGGACAGGCTGGGTTGGGTACGAGTGTTTGGCAGGGACATGTTCGAGACTTGGAGAGTGTTATCGAGAACATCGGCGCGGCACAACACCTGCGACTCGTTCCCCAACGCATCGGCCGCAACCGAGATACGGTCGGCGACTCGTGCTGAGTCGCCTGGTGAAGAGCCGACCGAATCGAAGTGTCGGCTCTCAGTGTGATTTTCGGGTGTCAGAACGGTGGAGGCTCGGGGCCGGCGTCGAGTTCGGGCGCTGCCTCCGTCGTGGGGGCGCCGCCGTCGGGGGCCGGCGTCACTTCGGTCGGCTCGGTTCCCGCGAGAAATTCCTCTTTTCGGCGGTGCTCGGTGTTCGGTCGGGGCAGGAGACCCGTCACCGAATCGACGTCGACCTCGAGCACTTTGCCCAACCGTCGAAACGCTGTCTTGGGTCGACCTTCGTGAGCTGCCTTCATGAACGTGATCCATGCGGGAAGCGCAGTTTTGGCGCCGGACTCGCGTCGCCCGAGCGGACGCGCATCGTCATACCCCACCCACACCACCGCAACGATGTCCGTCGAGAAGCCCGCAAACCAGGCGTCCCGGACCTCGTTCGTCGTCCCAGTCTTGCCGGCGACGTCGCGTCCCAGCTGTTGGGCAGCTTTGCCAGTCCCGCGCTCGACCACCGAGCGCATCAGGCTCGTGGCCAAGTAGGCCTCCTCTTCATCCATCACCCGACGCTCCGGCGGCGTGGCGGGCAGGGAGACACCTTCGCCATTGGGCGTGGCGACTCGCTTGACGATGCTCATGTCGGAGTAGATGCCGCCGCTGGCGAGGGTCGCATAGGCGTTGGCCAGTTCCAGCGGCGTCACTTCGTAGGAACCCAACGCGAGCGACAAATCGGGCTCCAGGTTGGACTGAATCCCCAAGGCGTGAGCCCACTGCACGACTTGGGGCGCCCCGGCTTGCTGCAGTAACGCCGTGCTTCCCTCGTTGTTCGAATAGGTGAGGGAATCCCTGAGCGAGATGAACAGGCCATTGCTCGCTTCAACAACACCATCGGCCTTCGTACTCACCGGGATCATTGTCGCCGGCGTGAACCGACGGGAGTGGATGGCGTAGCTGTAGACGAACGGTTTGAACGTGGAACCTGGCTGTCGAAGGGCCTGAGAAGCCCGATCCAACCCCCCGGAGATCGCTTCGTAGCTGCCGATCAGGGCCAGGATTTCGCGTGAGCGCACGTCCAGAGCCACGAGGGCAGACTGCGGTCCCAACTCGAGCGATAGCGATGGGCGGTTGTCGGACTTCGCCGGTTCCTCGTCCACACGCACCCTTAGCAGCGCTCCGGGCTCGGTGAACTTGCTCGGCAACAGGCTCTTCGGGTTGTAGCGTGCTTCGTCGAAGAGCCGGAGACGACCGCTGATGTCCCCGATCTTCACGTCGATGGTGCCCGTCTTGTCGTCGACCGACTGCACGACGCCGGTGTACACGCCGTACACTCTTGGCATCCCCACGTGAGGAGCAGCCCAGAGTGAACGCGTTTTCGCCGTGTACGGGGGCGCCAGACCGTGGCGGTCCATGTAAGCGTCGAGGTTGTCGCGCACGGCTTGTCGAGCGGCCGCTTGCAGCCCAGGATCGATCGTCGTAGTGACCGTGTAGCCTCCGGTGAGGCCTTTTTGCCGCAACGTTGCCCCCAACCGTCGCTGAGCTAGCTGCACTGCCTCGGGCGCCAACTCACTCTCGCTCTCCTCCGTGGGGGCCAAACGCAAAGGCCTCTGGGACACCTCGGCATGGAACTCCGGCGTGACGAACCCCTTTTTCAGCATCTGGTCCAGCACGTAGGTGCGCCGGGCAAGCGCTTTTTCAGCGTCGCGCCGGGGCGAATAGCGCTCCGGCGCTGCCACCAGGCCCGCCAGCACTGCCGCCTCACCCAAGGCCAACTCACTGGCGTGCTTGCCGAAGTAGTAGCGCGCGGCCTCCTCGATGCCGTAGCGCCCATGCCCCTGGTAGATGTGGTTGAGATACAGCCAGAAGATCTCGTCCTTGCTCAAGGATTGCTCGAGGCGCAGCGCGAGAACCGCCTCGCGGATCTTGCGGCGGTAGCTGCGCTCCGAATCGAGCAGCACGTTCTTGACGACCTGTTGCGTGATGGTGCTGCCCCCCTGCACGGTGTGACCCGCGCGCAAGTTCGCGTAGAGGGCTCGGAGCATGCCGAGGTAGTTCAGCCCCTCGTGCTCGTAGAACGAAGCGTCCTCTGCGGCGAGGAAAGCGCGCTTGGCGGAAACCGAGATTTTATCGAAGGGAACCACGGTGCGCCGCTCGGTGAACACGCTCGCCAACAGAGTGTTGTCGCGCGCCAAGATGCGCGTCATCTGAGGGGGGTTGTAGCCGGCCTTGAGCTTGGCGACGCTGGGCAAGTCCCTGGCCACATGCTCCAGGGTGAAATACACGCCACTGGCCAGCACCAGCAGCAGCCCCGAGAGGAGCATCATCGCCAGCAGCAGGACCTTGGCCCAGGGGAAGCTTCGTTCGGCCGGCGACGTCCCCTTGGCGCGCTGCGCGGTTGGCCGCGTCTCGTCGTTCGCGTCCTTGTCCGATTGGGTTGTCATCGGGCGCCGCTTGCCTCGACGCGGCACCGCGGAGGGGGAACCGTGCACTGGCTCGTCGGGGGCGCCAGCCGGGTCTGGATCACCCATCGCCGCACCCCCGAACGCCACCTCAGCAGCACCGGACTCGTTCCCGAGCGAGCGTCGCTGACCCCGGCGATGGAGTGGACCGGGGTTCGGATCTGGATTCTGAGCCTCTTCGCGCGGACGGGCGCCGTTGCCGTACCGGCTCGGATCGTCGGACATGGGGTAGACGTACTACCAGAAACGCCAGAAGCGCCAACCTCCTGCCAACAGCGTCACTTCATCAATAGAAACAACACACCTACAGTCAGCGCCGCTCCCAGGATCAGGAACACTGCGGCAACGCCAATCAGAACCCAGATGCTGTCGCCAGCGCGCCTCTCTTGCATGGGCACGCCGGGCGCCACAGCGGGGGCTGCGCCCGGCGGTTCTGGCGACGCCGCCAATTGCTGGGGCGGCGAACTCGCGACCGGCGGCCCGGGGGTCATCTGGAAGATGGCATCGACCGCAGGATCCGGATCCGAAAACGGGCGCAGCGCCTGGGCGAACTCGATGGCGGACTGGTGCCGTGCATCGGGGCTCTTGGCCATCGCACGGCTGAGAGCATCCCAAAGCCCTGGAGGGAACTGCTTGTCAGCGACCCGCTCGTTGATGGGGATGGGAGCCTCGACGACGTGCTTCTGAATGTACTCCATCGGCGACTTGGCTTCGAACGGCAGCTTGCCGGTAAGCGCCTCGTACAGAATGATCGCCAACGAGTAGATATCGCTCCGGGCATCCAGCGTCTTGCCTTGAGCCTGTTCAGGCGACATGAACTCGGGCGTGCCGAACACCATGCCTTCCTGCGTGAGCTGAATGGATCCAGGCCGCATTTGGCGCTCGGTGACCTTGGCCAGGCCAAAGTCCAACACCTTGGGATAGTCGGTAATCTCGCCCTGCTTGCAGAGGAAGATGTTTTCCGGCTTCAGGTCCCGGTGAACGATCCCCATGTTGTGGGCCTCTTGCAGGGCGCCGCATACTTGGATCAACAGCGCGGCCGCTTTGGGTAGAGGTAGAGGCCCCTCCCGCTTCACGGCGCGGTTGAGGTTGCGCCCCTGCAGGTACTCCATGACCATGAACAAGGAGCCGCCCCCGACGCTCGTCTCCTCGAGCTGGCCATACATGAAGACCTTGACGGTGTTCGGATGAGTCAGCTGACTCATCGCGCGCGCCTCGCGGCGAAAACGCGACGCCAGGTCTTTCCGTGAGGCGAGCTTGGGATGGAGGATCTTGATCGCCACGGATCGATTCATATCGACCTGTAGCGCCTGGTAGACGGACCCCATCCCACCAGTGCCGATCTTCTTCTGGATATGGAACTGACCTGCGAGGATGGTCCGATCCAGGAAGGGATCCGCCGCTTGCATCTTGCTCGGTGTTAGCAGAGATCGAGCCCGACCTCGACGGCAAATACGGATCCCACGTCGTGATCGGGTAAGGTAACCTCGACTCGAGGCACTTATGGATCGCCCCGAGCAATCGCCACCCTTATGAGCAACACAGATATTTCATGTTGACGGCAGAGTATCGACACAGCGCACTTCTCGCAGATGCGGGGTTTCGCCATGCATTCTTCACCCGCAACGGCGGATTTTCAGTAGGTCCGTACCGTTCGCTCAACTTCTCATTCGCTGTTGGGGACAGCTCCGAACACGTCGACGGCAACCTGGGTTTGGCGGCCAAAGCGTTGGAAGTTGGACCCACTCGGCTGTTCTTTCCTGCACAAGTGCACGGAACGAACGCGGTCGAGGTCACTGGCACCGAATCGCAGCTAGACGTGGTGACCACGGAAGCCGACGCCCTCGTCAGTGGCGCTCTGGACGTCGCGTGCGGCGTTCGCACAGCGGATTGCATCCCCATCCTCATCGGTGACACGAAAACCGGCCGCGTGGCCGCAGTACACGCCGGCTGGCGCGGTCTGCAGCGCGGCGTGATTGCTGGCGCTGCGCGTCAGTTGGGCGGTCAAGCCGAACACTGGGTGGCGGCCATTGGCCCGCACATTTCGGTCACCGAATTCGAAGTGTCCGAGGATGTAGCGGAACTGCTTTCAGCTTGCAGCCAAGCCGAGGACGCTGTTCTTCGAGAGCCCGGCAAGAAGCCCCACGTCAGTCTGCTAGCGATCGCTCGAGCCCAGTTGCAAGCGACGGGCATGGGCGCCGCAAACATCGACATCGTCGAGGGTTGCACCAAGTCGGAGCCACAAGCCTTCTACTCCTTTCGGCGCGACGGCAAACTCGGTGGGCGACACCTTGCGGCGATCGTCCCTCAAGCGATGTCTCGAGCACACGCCGACTAGGAAGCTGCGACGCAGACGCTGCGAGTGCGGACCACTGCGGCCGAATGAGGAGCAGTGTCTGGAGGAGCTGCGTCCATGAACACTGCGACTTCCGTGAACACTGCGACTTGATTCATAGACACTGCGACTTGATGCGACGGATCCCCTTTTCGTCGACATACCAGGGCTGAGCGCAATCGCCGCCAGCCTTCTTTTTCGGGCGCGCTGCAGGGCGTTTTGCACCCGTGGTCTTCACTTCTTTGGGCGTGTCGGCCCGTGGGAGCTCGTCCACCTCTTTGATTGGAGGAGTCGGACTCTGGATCTGCTCGGATACCGGCTCCGTTGTCGCGGCCTCAGTCGTGCGTTCGGTGTTCTTTTCCTGGATGGGGTCCGGCGTCGCCGCACGCTGGATCTCGGCTTCTGCCGTCCGGCTTGGGCCAGCAGTCATGCTTGTTTCGGGTGTGGCGCTCTCATCGCCTGAGGTAAACAGCCCCACGATCAGGAACAAGAGGAGTAGGACCCCGGCCCCGCCCAGGCTCCAGTAGACGACTCGTTTGCGTCGATCTGACGCGGCCGCAAACGGATTGTCGAACCCCCGCACCTGGGGATGGCGTACCCCAGGATGCGTCAATTCTTCTGGGCCGCTGTGGATCTGCGTGGCATCGTCCATCGGCAGATATTCGACGTTCGGCGTGTAAACCTGAGTCGCGCCGTCGTCTTGAGTCAAGAACGGGGGGAGGATCTCCGGGATGGTGCGCCCAGCCTGCGAATCGATGACTGTCTCGACCAACGTCCGCATCAACTGAGGTTCGGAATCGTTGAAGGCGGAGAGATGACCTACGGTGGAAATACTCTCGATTTCCGCGACCGCGTCCTCGCGCTTCTCCAGGCTGTCTCCAGCGATTTCTTCAACCCACTCGCCCACCTCTCGGGCGCTGAGCAGGTACATGGCCTCTTCGACGGCCACAGCGAATTCACGGGCGGTCGAAAAGCGCGCATCTGGGTCCTTTTCCAGCGCCCGCAGCACCATGGCGTCCAGCTCCGGTCGCACCTGGGGATTGATGTGGCTGGGAGGAGTGACCGGAGCACTCAGAATGCGTGTGAGGACTTCCGTCGCATCGTCTCCGGTGAACAGTCGCTGTCCGGTCAAGGCCTCCCATAGGACGACTCCCGCCGCAAAGAGATCGGTACGCCGGTCCACTGGGCGACCCTGAAGCTGCTCCGGAGCCATGTAGCTCAGCTTGCCCTTCATCTGGCCTTCGCGCGTGACCTGCATGCGGGCGGCCGCTTTGGCGACTCCAAAGTCCAGCACTCGGGCGACGCCATCCACACCGACCAGAACGTTCTGGGGAGAGACATCACGATGGACGACCATCAGCGGGGCCCCACGCTCGTCAGTCGCCTCGTGCGCTGCATGCAAGCCGTGCAGCATGCCGCTAACGACACTGCCGACGAATCCCTCGGGCAGTGTGATCGACTTCTTCTGCGCAGTGCGGAGAAGCCGCGACAAAGACTCCCCGCGCACGTAGTCCATCACCAGGAAAAGTTCTTCCCCCATCACGACCACGTCCACCGTCGCGACGACGTTGGGGTGCTGGATGCGGGCGGCAAGCCGCGCTTCATCCAGAAACATCGCCGCAAATTCAGGATCCTTGGCAAATTGAGGGTGCAATCGCTTGATCGCCACCGTGCGCGAGAAGCCCACTGGACCCAACAGGCGACCGAAGTGAACGGTTGCCATTCCGCCCGTGGCCAGCCTGCCGTACAGAGCGTAGCGCCCCACGACGCGCAGTGGCTTGTTAGGGTCGGGTTCGACTTCGGGCATGACGTCTCAGACGCTTGAACGGGTGGGTAGGCTTGGCGGTGCCCGGCGGGCTCCCGGGGTAGGTGTATAGCGCACCGGCGAGGGCGCTTGGAATTCGAGTACGCGCGGTACCGTCAGTCTGCAAGAGCGACCGGCGGCGACACTAGCCTTACTCGTACACTGCTCTAATGTTCAAGTAAGATAAACGATTGCCTGCAGCGCGGCGGCGAGCGATTGTACGGCGGTCGCGAGATGCGAGTTTGAGGTGCGCCGTGGGGCGCAGTAAAAGGTCGACCAATGCAAGAAGACGTCCCGACGCGACCCGCGAACCATTCGCCCGACGACCACGCTGATCCCGGGCAGACGCTGTGGCTGGTCAGCTACGCCGAAGACGACGACCGCGAAATGACCGCGGAGCAGATTTTCCAAGCCATGCGCCGCGGCGAAATCGACGGGGAAACCATCGTCTGGCGTGACGGAATGCCGGAGTGGCAAGCGATCGTCGATGTGGACACGTTGCAGCGCGCCATCGGCATGCTGGCGGGAGGGGGATCGGTCGATAAGAAGCGCACCGTGATGGGCGGCTTCCATGCCGCGCCCCCGGCCCCTAGGCGAAGTCCAGTTCCGACACCGACGTTTCCCAGCCAGACTCCGATCCCTGCGGTGGCTGCCAAACCCAAGCTCTCCCGAAGCACCCTGATCGGAGGTGCACACGCAGGCGGGCTCGGCAGAAACCTGCAACACGCAGCGCCCGCCCCACCGCAGGCAACTCCGGACATCAGCGATTTGGACGACACCAACGAGTTGGACGCTCAGCTTCTCGAGTCCGTGCGCTCCGGCCCGCCCGACGAACCTCTGAAGTTCCCCGACCTTCCGTCGACTGCTGCGACCGCACCCCTGCCGGACGCCATGTTGGCATACCACCAACTGCCATCGGACCCAGACTCGGCGCCGATCTCCCTCGATCCAGACAGCATCGAGTCCCTGCCGTCCAATGCCCTCGAATCGGTAGTCGCGCAGCTACCCAACGCTGCCCCAGGCGCGCCGGCAAACATCTTCCGCGTCAGCTCAGCCCCGCCGGACGCCATCCCAGAGCCGGAAACGCTGACCAAGCCGGTAGAGCCCAAGGTACGACCGCGCCCTCCCATGCGCGACCGCAGTGTCGTGCCTCAACCCGCGGTTGAGAGCAGTAGCAGCCATCCACCGGCGCCCGTAGCTCAGCCAGAACAGCGGCGCGGTGGAGCTGGTCGCATCGTCGCGATCCTGCTCGCCCTGGGTGCCATTGGTGGTGCGATGTTCTACCTCGGACGAGAAACAGCCAAACCCATCGGCGCAGAGGGAGAACCCACCGCGACCGCAGCAACAGGCGCCGCAATCCCCGAAGCAACGACGAGCCAACCCTCGGCGACCGCACCGTCCAGCGCTGCCGCCGAACCGGAACCAGAACCAGAACCAGAACCAGAAGAGACGGCCGCGAAAACAGAAGAACAACCGGCCCCCAAAAAGGCCGTACTGCCAGTCGCAAGGCCGCGTCCTCGTTCTGTTCCGACCCCATCGCCGAGTCCGCGCCCCGACCCCGCTCCCGCTCCCGCTCCGAAGCCCGACGAAAAGGCCGCAAGCGACGCCCCAGGCCCATTCAACACCACCGCGGCGTCAGCCGCGCTCACGGCAGCAGCCGGTTCCGCCTCCAGTTGCAGGAAAGAGGGCGATCCCAGTGGCGTCGCCAACGTGACTGTCACCTTCAGCCCATCCGGTCGCGCCATCAACGCCAATGTGCAGGGTCCCCCATTCGCCGGAACGGTCACTGGAGGTTGCATTGCCTCGCGTATGCGCAGCGCGAAAGTGCCACCGTTTTCCGGAGATCGGATCACGGTAAAAAAGGTCGTCGTAATCCAATGACGTAGCCCCACGGGGCAAACATCACGTGGACAAGCGCGGGGCTGGCGCCTATTACACCGCAGAATCGACACGGGCGATTCGCACCCGAGACGTGCCTGGAGCCCAAAGTGGCGTGAAGGCAGCCCAACCCCGGAGGATTCGACGATGATGACCAACGCGCAACGTACCTACGCAGAGTTCGGCCAGAGCATTTGGTACGATAACATTCGCCGCAGCGCCCTCGAGAACGGTGACTTCGCCCGACTCGTTGCAGCCGGTGTGCGCGGATGCACCAGCAACCCAGCGATCTTCAACAACGCCATTGGCGGCAGTCGAGACTACGATGGGCAGTTGCAGCAACTAGTGAGCGCGGGAAAGAGCGTCCAGGAGATCTACGAAGCGTTGGCCGTCGCCGACATTCAGCGTGCTGCAGATGAACTACGCGACGTGTTCGACGAATCCAAGGGTGCTGACGGGCACGTCAGCATGGAGGTGGGCCCCCGCGCCGCCAATGATCTTGAAGCAACGGTGAAGGAGGCATTGGCTCTCAGGCAAGCGATTCAGCGCCCCAACCTGATGATCAAGGTACCGGCAACGGAAGCGGGCCTCAAAGCAATCACCGATTTGACCGGGCGGGGGGTGAGCATCAATGTCACCCTGATTTTCTCGCGGAAACGCTACGAGGAAGTCGCGGAAGCCTACGTGGCGGGCCTGGAAAAGGCTGCGGCCGCTGGGATCGACCTCTCTACCGTCGCCTCCGTGGCGAGCTTCTTCATCAGCCGCATCGACAGCGCTGTCGACAAGTGGCTGGCCGACAACAACAGCACCGAGGCTAAAGCACTGATGGGCAAGGTAGCCATTGCCAATGCCAAGATGGCCTATCAGAGCTTCGAGAAGTTGTTCGGCAGCGCTCGCTTCGAGGCTCTGCGCGCAAAGGGTGCACGGGCCCAGCGTTTGCTCTGGGCCTCGACCAGCACCAAGAACCCAGACCTTCCCGACACACTCTACATTGACGAACTCGTCGGCAAAGAGACAGTCAACACCGTTCCCCCTGCAACGTTGGATGCCTTTCAGGACCACGGAAGTCCCAAGGAGGCCCTCACCGTCAACCTCGATGAAGCACGGGCTGTCCTCGATGGCTTGGCGAGCTTGGGTCTGGACCTCGAAGCCGTTTGCGACAAGCTGCTGACCGACGGTGTGTCCGCGTTCGTGGACGCGATGGACGCCCTGTTGGACTCGATCAAGTCGCGTCGGTCTGGCTTGCTCGCCGAGGCACCCGGCGGGGCGTAGCCGGCGTTGGTTGGGGGCCGTCTCGAGACGGCCCGTGGGAAACACCATGCTCAAGTTCCCGGGCAAACGCTGGCTGCTGCCCAATCCACGACGGATTTGGCGCTTCCTGAAGAATGACAACGTTCCAGCCTGGCGCAAAGGTATCGTCTATCTGGCGCTTGGCTACGTGGTCTTTCCTTTCGACGCGATCCCAGACCTGGCGCCAATCGCGGGATGGCTCGATGACCTTGGGGTGGCCAGTGCAGCTCTGCTATTTCTGTCCTGGGCGCTGGGCGACGAACCCAACGAGGAGCTCACGGCTCCGAAAGCCGATGTCCCTAGGCCCAACAATGACGACTCATCTCGCTAGCGGCTGCCCCATTCGACAACCCCTAGTCTCACTCCCGCATGCACGACGCAAGGAGACACAGAACCCCATGCACGCTCGTTTGACCCTCGCCCTGTTGATGCTCAGCGCCTCCACCGTCGGCTGCAAGGACGACGCCCCGGTCCCACGGAAGGAGCCAACGGTCGATCCCGCAGTCGCCGCTCCGGCAACGACGTCCGAATCTCCCACCAGACAGTCGGACTCCTACGGACTGGACACCCCAGCCGCCACGGAAGCCCCAGCTCAGAAGGCCGTTGGAACGCCGCCTACTGAACCGACTTCAACGGCCAGTGTGCCCAGAGCGGCCCCCCAGGGCAGGAAGGGAGCCAGTGCATCAGGGGAAGGTTTCGAAGTTCACCTCGCCGCCAGCGAAAGCTACGAAGCCGGCAAGAAAGGTGTCGTCACCGTCGTACTCAATGCCGCAGCCCCGTTTCACTGCAACGACAAGTACCCCTACAAGTTCACGGTCGATGCAGATCCGCAGCTCGAGTACGCACAGGATGTGGTGCGGGGTATGAAGATCGGAGAAAGCCAATCGACGATGCCCGTCGAGTTCACACCCGCTAGTGCCGGAAAACATACGGTCAAAGGCACCCTCGCATTCTCAGTTTGCACCGATGACAAGTGTTTGATCGAGAAACAGCCTCTGAGTGTCAGCATCGACGTAAAAGGCGCCAGTTGACGTGGACGGGCTCAAGTTCGATGACCAAGGCCTGATCGCGGCCATTGCCCAAGATCACGTCACTGGTGACGTCCGGATGGTGGCGTGGATGAACGCTGCCGCAGTCCGACAAACGCTCGATAGCCGAAAAGCGACGTTCTATAGTCGCTCGCGTCAGAAGCTTTGGACGAAGGGTGAGACAAGCGGTCACTTCCTGCACGTCATCTCGATGCACGTGGACTGCGATAGGGACACGCTGTTGCTCAGGGTCTCACCGGAGGGACCTTCGTGCCACACAGGTCGGCCCACCTGTTTCTTTCAGGGGTTCAACGCCCTGGGTGACGTCGTGGACCAGAACCCACCGGCCCCTAATTTTCTGGCTGCCCTCGAGCGCGAAATCGTGGACCGACAAAGTTCGACCAGCACGAAGAGTTACACCAAGTCGCTGCTGGAGGCCGGAGCGGACAAGATTGGCGACAAGGTGCGGGAGGAAGCCTCGGAGTTCGCACATGCCATCGCCTCGGAGACGTCCGAACGCGTCGCGAGCGAGGCGGCGGACGTCATCTATCACCTGCTGGTCGGACTTCGGCTCCGAGGTGTGGAACTGGTGGACGTCCTCAACACATTGGCGAAGCGCTCCGGAGTGAGTGGCCACGTGGAGAAGGCTGGGCGAAAGCCTGGTCTATAACTGGGCCGCGGTACTTAAAGAACGGTAAATACAATCGGCTTTTGAGCATTGTTGATTTGACCGGACTGGATTCGGCCAATAAATCAGTGCTTAGCGTCTAGGCACCACTTGCCCACGCTGAGCTGCGCCCATGACCGACATCCTGATTTTCGAAAGCGATCTCGACTTCGCCAACGCGCTACGAGGAGAACTGACGCGCAACGGGTGTGACGTGTCGGTAGTCTCCGACGCCACCGAAGGCTTGCAACAGGCCGCAGCCCACCGCCCGGACCTGATCTTGCTGTGCACTGAGTTGCCGCGGATGAACGGCTTCTCGGTATGCAATCGACTCAAGCGCAACCCGGAACTTTCGGACGTTCCGGTGATCATCATGAGCGCGAACGCCTCTGAGGAGACGTTTCAGCAACATCGCAACCTGACCAAGAAGCGTGCACAGGACTATGTGCACAAGCCGATCGCGATCGGGGAAATGCTCGACCGAGTAGGCAGGTTCGTTCAGCTGAGCAATGGTGTGTCCGCAGCACCGGAAGCGGTCGTGGCAGAACCTGAAGCGCTCGATGAGCTCGATCTCGAGGACATGGAAGAGATCGTAGAAGAAGGCTTGGCAGAGATGCCAGCGTCTCAGGCTCTGCAGCCGTCGGAGCCGCCCGACCCAGGGGTGGCTGCAGCGGCCAGTAGCTCCCCGCCTCCACCACCCCTGCGCTCCTCCATGCCCGCCGCCGCTAGCGTAGCCCCCCCGGGCACGCGGCCGCCGCCCAAGCCGTCGTCCGTACCAGCGGCGCGACGCCACGACGCCGAGGCGTTGGAAGACGGCGCCGAAGATCCACCTGCGGCTTCGAGTCGTCGCAGCTCCCGCGCTGCCAGGCGGCGTTCATCCGGGGCACCGGCACCTGCGTCCGTGCCGGCAGCGGCACCCGTCCCATCACTTTCGGAAGTCGGCTTCGACCCTGAGCCTGAGCTGCCCGACGAACGAGTGGAGGAACTGGAGCGTTCCCTGAGCGACGCGCGTGCCAAACTCGAAGCAGCGTACGTGGAGCTCGAAGAGCTTCGCTCGAAGGGCTCCAGCGGCAACTCCAAGGCGCGTGAAATCCTGGACCTGCGGGAGGCCCTCAACAACAAGGAGAAGGAGCTGCTCGATTTGAGAGACCAGCTCACTCGTCGTGACAAAGAGTTGCTCGCATCCAAAGATGCGGCTTTGGACTTGGAGCGAGCGAGCGCAGCCAAAGACGACGCTCTCATCGAGATGGAAAAGCGGCTGCACGCCAGTGAGCGTGCGCAGCAGGCGGCCATCCAAGACCGAGAACAGGCCAACAAGCGCGTCGATGGAGTCAAGCGCAAGTTGGATAAGACCCTGCTGAGCCTGGAGGACCTGACCGAAGAAAAGCAGAGTCTGCAGGCAAGCAATTCCGAACTGGATGGCCAGCTCAAAGCGAGCCAGCAGCACAGTCAGGATCTACAATCTGACCTGGCCGACGCCGAAAAAGAGCTGGCGGCGTTGGAGCAGCGGGTCGAACAGAGCCAACAGGCTCAGCGCCACGCCGAAGAAAAGTTGGCGGCGAGCGAGGCGACCCTCGAAAGGACTCAGGCCGAGGTTATCGCGCTCACCAAGCGCCTGGCGTTGCAATCCGAAGTCCACGAAAACCTGAGAAACCTGCTGGCGCAAGCAGCAGGCAGTCTGAGTAGCCTCGATTCTAACGAGTGAGGTCGATCGCGGCCAGCTCGGCAAACCAAGCCAGCAAGAGCTCCACGAAGCGCTCCCGAACGTCGTTGGCAGTGGCCTGAACCTCCGCGTGATCGAGCTTGCGGGGAGAAATGCCCGCGGCAAGGTTGGTGATGCAACTGACGGCTCCAGCAGCAACGCCCAGCTGGCGTAATGCGATCACCTCCAACACGGTACTCATGCCGACGGCAGACGCTCCCAGCGTCCTGAGCATCCGGATTTCGGCGGGCGTCTCGTAGGTCGGCCCCAGCAAGCCGGCGTATACTCCCTCCTTCAAAGGCACGGACGATGCCGCAGCCGCGCGGCGTGCCGCCTCTCGAACGCGCAGGTCGTACGCCTCCGTCATGTCGACGAAACGTTCGAGCCCGGCGCCCACCGGGCCAACCAAAGGATTTCGCCCCGTCAGGTTGAGGTGGTCGGTGATTAGCATCAGATCACCCGGAGAAAGCTTCGAATCGATACCTCCAGCAGCGTTGGTCAGAATGACTGCCTCGCATCCCAACTCGGCCAAGAGACATACCCCGAAGACCACCCGTTCGAGCGGGTGTCCCTCATACGCGTGAACACGCCCCTGAAGACAGGCCACGTGCTCACTACCGACATGACCCAAACACAGATTGCCTGCGTGCCCCACGACCGCCGAACGAGGCATGTGAGGGATATCGGCGTAGGGGATCACCACTGGACCCTCCAACGCATCAGCAAACCCTCCCAGACCCGAGCCAAGTACGATCCCGATGCGCGGCTTGTATGAATACCGTTCGGTAGCGAGTTCAGCTGCGGCGGCTAGGCTTTCACGGTCGGGCAACACCATCTCCCTGCAGTGTGCTGCAGCCCACCTGCCCGGCGCCAGCCCTTATTCCGTGCGTCGCAGGGTGACTGCTCGGTTGTCGCCAATATTCCAGCGCATCACGTGAGGTCCAACCATCGTGAACAGCGCGAGGTCGACCTGGCCATTCGGGCGCCGAAACGCAACGGTCAGCTGCTCTCCCTCCGCCTTGACGACCTCGAACGGGCCCGTGCGGGGGAGTTCAGTCGGGATGGTAACCGTCACGTTGGACCCGGTGAACTCGAAGCTCGTGCCCCTCGCCCAACCAGTAGCGCTCGCCAAGTACTCCGCATCCACGTTGGCAAGGGTGTCGCCAAACCAACGCCCTTCCAGCTGCTGCGCCAACGGATCAGCGCAGGCGCAGACGAGTAACGCCGAAAGCAACCCCCCTAGCAACACGGCTCTGCCGCGCACTTCAGATCGGGTCCGTCTTGAAGTCTCCGGAACACGTAGGGGCAGCCATCGGCGAGACATGCTGCGCATTGTGCTCCACACACCTACATACGCCAAAAAATTGGGCGCTGTCTGTGCCTTCGTTCAGTGCTTGCAGCATCGGGTCCCGAGGCTGTAGTCGAAGTAGGCTCTGGGATGGGCCTCGATCCGAGACAAGCAGCCCTCCTTCGTGTTGCGGGCGTAAAACCCACCGACGAAGACTCCCTCCTCGTCCGCTATCCACTCATCCAAGTTGCCGACCATGTCGTAGACGGCATCCTCTCCCCAGCGACTGGCGCACTCGGGATTGGCTCCTGTTGGATGCAGCAGGGGCTCCCCTTGGTACGAGAACTGGTTCAGGCGAGGGTCCAGGTGTCCCCGCGAGGCAGAACCATGCAGAATGGCCGCGGGATGCTTGCCGTTGAAAACGTTGCAAGCTCCGGCGCGGTATTGGTCGCCGTAAGGAAACTGCCGATCTCGCTCCCCACGACAAGCGGTCACCCATTCTTCCTCTGTACAAAGGCGTTTGCCAGCATTGAGACAGGCCCGTTCGGCCACGACGCCGCTGATGTAGCCGTTGGGCGTTACCCCACGACGTGTCGTGGCTTTGACGTCGAAGGATTCGCGTAGCTGAAAGCTGGGGGGCGTCGGTATCGGCAGCAATCGATACTGTTCCTCGCCCATGTTAGAGCGCTCCATCTCCCACAACTCGAAAGCAGACTTCGTGTGGTAGTGCGTTGGGTGGTAGTAGGGTGAGACCTCGCGCTCGCCAGCAACATCGAGCAGACTCGCTTCGAAACGGTCGATACAGAAGCGTCCGCGGATACTCACCATTTCCGGTGGACAATTCGCATTGCCCACGAGCCCAGTCAGTGGCGGTTTTCCGCTCGCCACCACCGGAGCAGCATCGGGTACGTAGAGCGTCGCCGGGGGCGGCGCCGGCCTGGCCGCCGCCGCGGGCTTGGCGTTGGGACGCGGAGTTGGCTCCGGGGGTGCCTCAGAGCAAGTACAAGCAGCGGCCAACGCGCAGGCCAAGCCGATCACTGCCGCGCGTCCGCTCATCTCATCGAGTTTGGCGCGACCACAGGCCACCGCCAACTACAGGTGCCTCCAAACGACATTCGCGCTGCCGACGGGGCACGGTCGACAACGGAGCCCCCCAAGCACACCGCGCCGTCAGCCACGCGACGCGCCAATCTCACGAGCGGCCGCGATAGACGATCAAGCCGTGCGTGAGGTCGTATGGCGAAACGGCGACCCGCACGCGATCTCCGGGCAGGACCCGGATGTGATGGCGCCGCATTCTGCCGGACAGCTGAGCGCGAACGATCGCCCCGCCCTGGTCCACCTTGATGGTGTACTGGCCGCCGCCAAGAGCGTCTTGAATGACGCCCTCCATTTCTAACAAATCGCCTTTGCTCATCCTCTGTTCTCTTAAGCCGCTTGCAAGCGGCGGGACCCTGACACAGGTACTCGGCGAGTGCAACAGGAGCTCCAGCCAACGGAGTCGACGGAAGTATCACGGCCATAATTTGGACGCCGGTAACGGCCAGCGCACCTGCCACGGACCCCGGCCGGAGCGTCAGTCCCTGCGATGCCGCCCAACTGCAAGTCGAACAGCCGTCGCCGGGCCGGGCCCGCTGCGTCGCGACGAAGATCTCCGCTATAAGCCCGTGTCGTGTTTCAGGCCACACTCTTCGACTACAACGGCGTCCTCGTCGACGATGAGCACGTCCACCTCGCCGCGTTTCAGGACGTGCTCGCCCCTCTTGGTTTCCACCTGACTGAAGACCTCTACTGGGCGGAATACCTCGGGTTCGACGATGCCGGGGTGTTTCGTACCGTCCTTGGTAAGCTGGGGCAAAACCCCTCCGAGGAGCGGGTGAGGGCGCTCGTAGAGCAGAAGAAGCCTCACTACCTATCCCGTGCAAGAGGACAGCTGAGGGGATTCGATGGCGCGCGTGAGCTGTTGCTGCGGCGGGCTGCTGTCGGTCCGGTGGTGATCGTCTCTGGAGCGCTTCGGCAAGAGATCGAACTTGGGCTCGAGGTGCTGGGGGTAACGGCGGCTGTCTCGCGCATCGTAGCGGCCGAGGACGTGCAGCAGAGCAAGCCAGATCCCGAAGGCTACGACTTGGGCGTGCAGGTACTCGGTCAGCTCGGAGTGACCCACCCGCGTGCGTCGTCTGTGGTGTTCGAGGACTCGATCGATGGAATCGAGGCTGCCCTGGCGGCCAACCTCGCCTGCATCGCCATCGCCCACTCTTATCCTGAGGACCGCCTCCGCCGGACCGGAGCCCACGCTGTTGTCAACAAGATCGCTGACATCGACGACGCGCTATTGCTGCAACTCTCCGAGATCGAGCGCTGAATGAAGGCGCCACCCCAGGTATGGGCGGTGTCCCTCCTACTGCTCTCGATCCTCGGCGGCAACGCCCGTAGAGCATCGGGTTCGGAAGGCGCCCCCGCTTCTCCGACCTCCGAGCACGTGCCCGGTTCGACGGGCTCCTCCCGCGATGGGACACAACGACAAGGAAGCGTTCCTGGCCCCGCGTATCCCGCGATGACCGACATGAAAGAACGGCTGGGGCGAGTCCGGGGAATGACGATCGGGCCCATCGAGTCCACACTCCACCCGGGACGAGGCTACGGGACAGAATACAGTCACCACGCGATGGCAGTCGTGGAATCCTTGGGTGGGAACTGGGTCAGCCTGACAGCGTTCGGCCGCATCTGGGATCTAGAACCCTCCGGCATCGACCCCACATTCGAAACGCCACACCTCGAGAATCGAAAGGCCATCGCGCGAGCCGTCAGGCAAGCGCACGAACGGGGTCTGAAGGTACTGTTGGTACCCCATCTCTGGGTGGAAACAGGCGGTTGGCGCGGTGAGGTAGACTTCAAGACCACCGAGCAGTGGCAGGCGTGGGCGAGCGCCTATCAGGCCTTCGTCGTGGGGTGGGCCAAGGTAGCTGAAGCATCGGGTGTCGACCTGTTCGCCGTTGGGGTGGAGCTGCGCTCCTGGGTGACGACGACTCGCGCGCCAAGCTTCTTTCCGATCATAGATGCCGTGCGAGAAGTGTACAGTGGAACGCTCACCTATGCCGCAAACTGGGATGACGCGCAGCATACGACCATTTGGGGCAAGCTCGACGTCATTGGTGTCAATGCCTTCTTCCCGCTAACGGAACGAGCGGATGCTTCCGTGCAGGAGCTATCCGCCGGCGGAAGACGCGTCGCCAAACAAATGGCCGACTTGGCGAATGGCTGGCAGCTTCCCATCGTGTTTACCGAAGTCGGCTACACGAATCGCCCAGACCCAGCCGTCAAGCCGTGGGAATGGCCGGAGGACTTGGCCGGAGTCCAACCCGATCCGATCGCCCAAGCCAAAGCCTACATGGGCCTACTCTCCGGCTTCATCGACGAGCCTTGGTTCTTGGGCTTTTTCGTTTGGCGTATGTACGCCGATCCGTTCGATGTCTCGCAGGAACCAGCGTGGGGATTCTCGCCGCTCAACCAGCCAGCGGAGCTCGTGCTCAGAGACGCGTTTGGCGCGTTGACCCAGCCCCAATCGTACGGACCGCTGCCCCACCCCGGTATTCGCAACCATCTCATTGGCGCTCATTGAGACCCGGCACCAGGCAAGCCGGGGCGTGAGGCGGCACCTACGGCACGCGGCGCTGCTTGCCGAGGACGAAGTTGTGAGCGAAGCTGTCGGCGATGAGGAACGCTCTTGCTTCGTTGGGAGTCAGCGCAAGCGCTGTACTCTTGTTTTTGTTGTCCATGCAACTCGTTGCGTGTGGCGGACCACCGGGACCCGCCGAGTATCCGGAAACCAAGCTAGCTAGCAAGTCCGTCTCGATGGCAATCACCGATTCGCGCCAAGACACGTTCAAGGAAATCTCCGAAGCCCCGGTCATGAACCGCGACGAATCGGACACCTACCCTCAGCCCTTGCCGGACAACTTCGAGACCCAAGCCAAAGCCCGACTACAAAAGCTCACCGGGACCAGTGGCCCCAAAGTGGTCGTTCACGCGGAAGTGCGTCGCTGCGATGTCACTTTCTACAATGACAAGTTCCGGGGCGACTTCGTCAAGTACGACGTCGTATTGGGTTTCAAGGTAACGACGGAAGGCGGCGCTTTGTTGGACAAGGGCAGCGGTGGACTGTGGCAAGAACTCCCGCGTGAAGAGGCCAGTGAGCAGGCGATGCGACGTGCCTATGTCGAGACGGCGATGGGCGCCTTCGACAAGTACTTTGCTTCCGAAGATACGCTCGAAACCATCAACGAGAATCTAGAGCGCTACCTCGCCACGCACCCGAACGAACGCTGAGCTAGTACCCCAATCCGAGCGGACATCACGGCACGCGAGTGCCATCAAGCACTGTTCACCGTCAGTAGTCGTGTTCGCCGACCTGCACGGGTTGGGGCAACTTCAGACTCAGGCGAGGCAGTGTCTCAAGCCCATCCTGCAAGTATGAGTAGCGCGCCCAGTTGCCCATCACACGTCGAACGTAGTTGCGCGTTTCAGTGTACGGGACATACGCTACGAAGACGTCCAACGGAAGGTCGCCCGCCGCATGGAGCCAGCGAGCCACCGCACCGGGTCCCGCGTTGTAGCCAGCCGCCGCAAGGGGCGCATGACCATCAAACTTGCCGATCAGCTTTCCTAGGTAGAAAGCGCCCAGTTCGATATTCTTCGCCGGGATACGCAGGTCGATGTTCTTGTCCTCCCAACCCAGTTCCTTGGCGGCACTTGCCGCCGTGGATGGGATCAGTTGCATCAGCCCGATAGCGTTCGCCGGCGATCGCACCTGCGGCGCGAAGGCGCTCTCCTGCCGCATGACGGCGTGGACCAGTCCATGCTCGATCTCGTGCTCGCCCTCGGCGATGCGCACGGCATCCGCGTAGGGGGTTGGGTAGATGCAATCCCAAAGCCATTGTGTTTCGGGCGTGATGGCGCGCTGCAGCACGCGCTCGCGCACCGTCCGCTGAGCGTGTCTGTAGCGCTGCTCGGCGACGGCCAGTTGCCCATAAGCCTGACACAACGCTTCGCCGCCCCGGGGAGCGTATTGGCTCTCGAGTTCCGCTGACACGCGCTTCAACTCTCGTTCGGCCTCCAGTTCCAACCCGAGCTCGGTAAACCAGCGCACGCTCGCAGGTAGTTCGACCCGAAGCGGTTCTTGGGCTTTCTTGGACTCCTCCGAAGGCTCAAGCGCTGAGATCGCCTTTGGCGGTACTTGCCCCAACTCGCGCAAACGTGCGTCACTGACCATGGCAGCGAACGACAGCGGCCGCTCCTGGATGACCGCGACGAACAGACCTGCTGCTTCTGCGACCTTACCCTGCTGCAGATAGGACACCCCCATCAAGTGCCGTAAAAATGCCCGCTCCCTTTCGGAGTTCGACGCGTCCAGCAGAGCACGCAACTCGACAGCGGCTGCCTCGCCACCGCCGCGGGCCAGCTCGGCTATGGCACGTTCGTAGCGCGCACTACCAGTGAACCGTCCCCCCTTCTCGAGGTACTCGGTGTGCGCTTTTACCGCGTGGTCCCATTGACCCAAAACGAAGTGCAGGCGTCCAATCAGAAAACGCGCTTCCTCTGCATAGCTCGACTCAGGGGCGCGTTTTGCCAGCGCGCGATAGGCGACGATCGCGTCTTCGTCACGGTGGGCGCGCGACAGGGAACGCGCCGCGTAGAACATGTCCTGTGTGCGGTAGGTCTTGTCTAGCCGCGCACATTTCGAGAACAGCTCCGAAGCCCGCTCGTAGTCGCGCCGCGACTTGTAGTACGCCCAAGCGAGCGTGCGCAAACGCAGAACTTCAGCAATGGGGGGGCCTGGCGCGGTCTGCAGTTTTTCCAGTTCACGCTTCACAGCATCCACCTGGGCCGCTTTGGTGAACGCTTCGGCCCGTTCGAAGCGCTCGCGTTTGCTAAGCGCTTTTCCGGTGAGTCTCTCCCACGCCTCGTCGGCGCCACTGGCAGCTGTTTCGCTACTCGCCGAGAGGGCCAGCCAACGATAGTCCTCTCTGGCCGCTGGTTCCTTCAACTGTTCCAAGAGCCGAGCGCGGGAGAGCCGGATCCGGGCACGCTGTGACAACGGTGCCTTGTCCGAACGATCCCACAGGTCCCGCAGCGCTTGCTTGGCTGCGTCAAACTCGCCCAGGACGACGAGTTCGTCGATAGCTAGCAGGGCGTCGTCCACTCGCGTCGAGCGAGCAAGGTCCCTTGCGATGTCAGGTGCATCCCCCGCCTGCAACGCGGCCAACGCACACCAACGTCGGATCTGCTGTCCCATGCGCGGAATTGCCTCCGCTAGACCTGGACAGAGCTCAGTCAAGCGCTGATGTTGACCTAGTTCGAACGCCAACTTCGCCCGTACGAAACGCAACCCGGGCTCGGTCGGCTCCGAATGCTCTCGATCGAACGACTCAACGGCGGATGCATAATCCAACACACGTAGTGCGCGACGCCACGGAGGATCTTGCTGTTCGATTGGAAGCGTTGGAGCTGGATGACTGGTGACAGCGCTCGCCGTCACCGCTTCGACGTTGGATGACGGACTACGGGATTTGCAGGCAGGCATCGCCACCGCTGCCAGAAGCCAAGCCTGCAACACCGCTCTCAGTCGAAGTCCCGAAACCACATCGCATGATAACCAGGTCCGACGCGCAGGGAAGGATACAAATCACCAGCCCACCACAGCGTGAGCCAGCCACCAGCCGGGTTGGCTACGATGTCCAGACCTCGATTATGGATGCCGCTGCCTATGGACACCGCATAGTCGTCTTGGCCCTCAGTGTTGAGGAACCACGCGAACGCGGTGGGGACGCCAGCGTCGAAGCTGTCTTCCCCGAACTGCAGGGCATCGCGAAAGCTCCCTATCACCGCAACTTGGTCGTCGCTGAGCGCCAATGCCGCATTGAGCAGGGTCCCGGTGGCTCGCCTCTCCCAAAGCACAGAGCCACTCGGCGAAACCTTCAGCAGTACGATGCCCTCGGCCGCGCTCTCAACTGGGTCCGGAAGCGCAGATAGGTCCACGAACTCCGGTTGTGGCCCCGCCAGCAGGAGATAGGTGTTCCCTTCACCGTCCACCTCGAGCTCCGTTGGCGCCAAAGGTGGGTCCCAAGCCAAGGCCCAAGACGCCTCTTCCTCACCCAGAGACACCACCCACCCCAGGGCGCGCCCCGCAGTGCCCTCACCTACGAGCAGAGGCAACTGTCCTGCCCCCGCAACCACCAACTCGCCTGCGGGCGTCTCCCCCGCAGAATACACACCGCTGAGCGAGAGCTGCCCGACCGCCCCCGGCGACTCGGCGGACGCGAGCTCTACCAGCAGCGCCTCGGCTCGCGCTCCCAACGAACTGGTGAACTCCTTTCCTGCAACGTCTATGCTGCCTTCGAACTCACCTAGTGCGTGCACTTCGCCGCGCGCGCCTAGGTACAACGCCGATGCAAACTGCTCTCCAGCGCCGTGGATGAACATCCTGCTCACGTCACCCGAGTCATCGAGCCCCAAGACGAACCAGTCCATCGATGGAACTCCGCGCAGGTCATCAAATTCGCTGCCACTCACTTCTGGCCACGCTTCGTCCGTCGTCGGGTTGACGGTGCTCTGCACATCCTCCTCACCGAAGTTGCAGTTTCCTGAGAACCCTCCCGCCACGAATGTATTGCCGGCCCCGTCCATCAATGTGGGCACTACAGGCCGAATGGACCCCGCGCAAAAGAATGCGCGCTGCCACAAGAGCGAGGTCGATTCGTCGAAGCGGGTGACGTTCAGCGTCGCCGCGTCGGCTTGTGCCGACAATCCGACAACAGCAAAGCCGCCGAGCTGGTCGACCACGATGCGCTCGCCCTGAGCGTAGGCGAGCGGCGCTAACATCATGCGCAACCCTTCCGGCGTCGAGCTCGTATGCGGGAAGTTGACTCCTGACCAAGGACTGATCGGGGGCCCGGGATCCGCGACGCCAGCCGTCATGCTGGATCGCGCATCAAGTATGGACGCTCCGCCCACCGGCGCCGGATCGCCGTGACCGCAAGCCAGCGGCAATACGCCCATCACGGCGTGGAACAGCGGGAGGCGCTTCACTGAACCCTCACTTCGTACCAAATCCCGCAGGTACACAGAGCCTGCTGAATCGTTCGCCCCTCATCTGCCGAGTACAGGCAGGCCACTTCGAAAACATCGCAGGGCGAGCCCCACACCGGCATCAGCTCCGGACACTGAGTCAGCCCCGCCGGGCTCCCTGGGGGCACCTGCGGATCCTGAGCGGAACCCGTTGTCGCATCCACGGGTGGACCACCATCCACACTCGCGGCGACGGCTGAGTCGACTGAGGCGTCGCCCTCATCGTTACCCGAGGGAAGAATTGGTGCTTCGCTTGGTGCCTGAGCGACCTCCGCGTCGGAGGCGACGCCGAGCCCCGAATCGTGCGGCAGCTCTTCCGTAACCCCGCCGTCGCGGGACACAGCGACAACACCGCCATCCTGCCCACCCGTACCCTCCAAGTCGGTCTGTGGAACTGGATCTATCGGAACCACCGGCGCCACCATGTCGCTGGGTGGATCCAGAACGGCTTCCACCTCAGACCACAACACCGCCGGACCGGAACAACGCGTGGGTAGGGCTGTCCACAAACCGAAGACGCACTCGCTTCGGTCGTAGCAACTGTCGTCTGCTTCGAAGACGCAAAGCTGCCCCTCCTGAGTACAGGCCTGCCCCACGGTAAGTGCCGCCGGGCACGCGTCGCCCCCCCCATCAACGCAACCGCTGATCAAGTCACGCCGAACCATCTCCACGCGTTCGATTGGCTTCAAGTCGGGGGATGTCGTCAAGACTGGAGCGAGCGTGGGACCAACCTGTCCCACCACGCCAGCGGTCGGGGTTGCGAAGCCGATGAGCTCTCCGTCAGACGAAGACGAAATGCGCCCGCAACCTGACGTTAGCCAAACTGCTACCAGCAAGAAATGGGCACACTCGGCTCGCACGCGACCAGTCATCGGCAGCTTCACGTTCCTCACTCCAGCTGTCTTGTCATGGCGACAAGATTGATTCCAGGGCGAAGAATGCTCAACAGCGCAAATTCGGCGCGGTGAGACAGCTCAGGCGCGCAGTTGCCTGGACCTCGCTCTGTGAAGGATAGAATGACTGACCACACAGACGACCGCTTGAATGGGGACGCAACGCGTGCGCGTTGACGACGAGTGCCACGCCACTTTTGGCGCCAGACAAGACTTGGAACGCATGTTGCTCTGAAGTGGGTGCCCACCGGGGCGTGACCTTTCTAGTTTTTGACGAGCACCAACGATGACGAACTCATTCTCTCTTAGCCAACACGGAATCAACGTCACCAACGTCTTCCGAAACCCGTCCCCCGCCACGCTCTACGAAATGGCTCTGAAGGATGAAAAGGGTTCCGCAGTTGCCTCGTCTGGGGCACTCGTCGCTCTCTCTGGCGAAAAGACGGGTCGCAGTCCCAGCGACAAACGCGTGGTTAGCGATGCCGAAACTCGTGACGACGTCTGGTGGGGACCTGTCAACATCGAGTTGGACGAACACACCTTCGACATCAACCGTATGCGTGCGGATGACTACCTCAACACCCTCGGCCACCTATTCTGCATCGATGGCTATGCCGGATGGGATGAGCGCCACCGCATCAAAGTCCGCGTCATTTGCGCCCGAGCCTACCACGCCCTGTTCATGCACAACATGCTGATCCGGCCGTCGCGAGAGGAACTCGCCAGCTTCGGGGAGCCCGACTACGTGATCCTGAACGCGGGGCGCTTTCCAGCCAATAGGTACACTACCGGAATGACGTCGTCCACCAGCGTTGACCTGTGCTTCAAACGACGCGAACTGGTCATACTGGGAACGGAATACGCCGGCGAGATGAAGAAGGGCGTCTTCACCGTGATGAACTACCTCATGCCCCAGCGCGGGGTCCTGAGCATGCACTGCTCAGCAACCGAAGGAGAACGAGGCGACACCTCGATCCTGTTTGGTCTTTCGGGCACCGGCAAGACAACGCTATCTGCGGACCCCAAGCGACGTCTCATCGGAGACGACGAACACTGCTGGTCAGACGACGGTATCTTCAACATCGAAGGAGGCTGCTACGCCA
Source organism: Polyangiaceae bacterium (assembly GCA_050298815.1). Lineage (GTDB taxonomy): Bacteria > Myxococcota_A > Polyangia > Polyangiales > Polyangiaceae > SZUA-265. The sequence continues at coordinate 113,222 of JBNKUV010000092.1, read as the reverse complement.
AAGCAGTCGACTTGACGGAGGAGGCTGAACCGGACATCTATCGCGCCATTCGGTTTGGCGCGGTCCTGGAGAACGTCGTCTTCGACCCGGATACCCGCGAAGTCGACTACACGAACACCAGCGTCACCACGAACACCCGAGCCTCCTACCCCATCGAGCACATCGAAACGATCAAGATCCCGTGTTCTGGTGGCCACCCAGAGAACGTGATCTTCTTGACCGCCGATGCCTTCGGCGTGCTGCCACCGGTCAGCAAGCTAACGCCGGAACAGGCCATGTATCACTTCATCAGCGGGTACACCGCCAAGGTCGCGGGGACGGAAATGGGCGTCACCGATCCGGAGGCGACTTTTTCGCCCTGCTTCGGCGGACCGTTCTTGGTTTGGCACCCGACCAAATACGCCGAGCTGCTCGCTGATAAGATGGTAAAGCATGGCACTAACGTGTGGCTAGTGAACACCGGATGGACAGGGGGTGCCTTCGGGGTGGGTAAGCGCATGAGTCTGCCACATACCCGAGCGATCATCGACGCCATCCACTCTGGAGAACTCGAGTCCGCCAGCACCCGGGTTGATCCGGTCTTCGGATTCGCTGTGCCCGAAGCATGCCCAGGTGTCCCGTCGGAGATCCTAGACCCACGCAAGACTTGGGCCGACAGTGCGGCGTATGATGCAAGCGCGCGCAAGCTCGCACAGGCGTTCCACGATAACTTCAAGAAGTACACGGACAAGACGAGCGCTGAGGTTCGTGCAGCCGGCCCCGAGACTGACGCATAGCACAGAGTCCACCGCTTATTCGGCGGTCCAGCCCGAGAGTCGACTTGTCGGGAGGCGAAACCAAACCTGGCAAGTCGACCCACATTTCATACTGAACGCGCCCCCCGCTAATCCGCGGAGCAGCAACGCAATGCGTCTGTGGCTGTGTCGTTACTGCGCCCATTGGGGGGCAATACGCGGCCAGCTCAAGCCACACTCGTGGGCAGCCGGCTAACACTTGTGCAGGACGTAAGCCTCCCGCACTCTGGGTAGTTGAAGGGCAACATCCCACGCCCACCTACTAGGAGTTATCGAGGCTTCAATCGTGCTCGCCGGGTCGTTATTTGTATGAGTATTTGCCGTGGGTTAGACCCTCGTGCAAGACTTGAGATCAAGACTGAGATGAGGTGCGTTAGGAGGTACTGGAGGGCGATCGGTCGTCCGTTGGCGTTGGGGCTCTGCGTGGCGTGCGGCAGCTTCGCTGCCTGGGCGGAAGAACCCAGCCAGGCTGCAAGGACGTCAGCCACTGCCATGCCCGGCTTCGCCCACCTCTCGTTGCCTGAAGTCGGCTCAATGGCAGTTGCTGCGGATGCTGGCTATGGGTATACACAGGCGCTCGCCGACGATGACGCCACTCACCACCGAGCGGCAGGCAGCCTCGCCTTCGCGATGCATCCCACCAACTGGCTGGGCGTGGGGGTTCGCTTCGATGGGCGCTATGACAAGCATCCCGCTGACGCGCAAGGTGCGGACGACAGCTTCACGGGTGTCCCCAGCCTCAGACTGAGAGCTTTCGACAAGACAACCTCTCTTTCGTACGGCGCTGAAATCGTCTCCCATTTTCCAGGCGCGGACGCACCCTCGGTCGAGTTGTCCGCCACCACCGTCGATCTGAAAGCGTTGGTTGCGTACCAAACGGACAATAGCCCGCTGCTCGTGGCAGCAAACCTCGGAATGCGCTTGGACAAGAGCGATGCGGCAGCCCCAGACCTGACGACACTCAGGCGTGGTGACCGAGCCGCGCTTGGCCTCAGCGAGTACAACGCGGTGTTGGCGGGCGTCGGGGCCGGATGGCAGATGCAAAACGGCCTGCTGATGGTGGACTTGTCATTGCAGGCGTTTACGCACGCGGGAACGTTCGCACAGTCACCACAACGAGTTGCCATAGGTTACCGACACCAGTTGACGCCTAGTCTGGAGGCGGAAACGTTCTTCCGTTTCAATATCAATGACCAGCCAGCCGTCACTCCAGAGGCGCCCGTTCTACCCGTAGAACCTAGGGCTGGAGGTTGGGTTGGGTTGCGCATGTCGTTCGGGAGAGCCGATACCCCAGTCGAACGAGAGCCGCATGTAGCACCAGATGACGCGCCAAAGACTCCTCCGCCCAAGGAAGAAGAAGAAGAAGAGGAGGTCGCGGCCACGTCAGCGCCCGTCACCGGTGTGGTCGTTGATTCAGACGGTGCTCCACTTCCCCAAGTCGAGATGCATCTCTCGGTCGAGGGCTACGCCGAGACTGTCCTGACCGACGCGGAAGGCAAGTACCGCTTCGAGTCCGTACCCTTCGGCAAAGGTGCCCTTCGTGCCGAAACCGTCGACTATGACCCAGTAGGCCTCGAGCTCGAGGTTGTGGGCGATGGCAGCCCCGTCCGAGCCCCTGAAGTTCGCATGAAACTGCAGGCGCTGGTCGCACAGGTTCAGGGCTTGGTGCAAACCTTCGACGGTAAGCCGGTCGCTGCAGCCATCACCATCGCACCCCCTGGCAAGACTTACAAAGCCAGTGCCGACGGACGTTTCAGCATCGACGTGGAACCGGGGGAGTACACGCTTCGCATCTCCGCACCAGGCTACGCCGCGCAGTCCCACGTCGTTACCGTCGGCGAAAAAGCCGTGGTCGTCGTCAACGCAGACTTGAGGAAGGCTCAATGAGTGGGGCGCTCGAGCGATTCCTGCGCCGAAGCATCGTGCTGCTGAGCCTGTTGTTGGGTGGATGCTCTGGCTGTTCGTCGGAGGACATGGCCCAGCTATCCACCGCCGAAGGTCCCGTTCAGCGGGACTACGAAGAGAAGGCGGGCCAGTGGGAGCCCACACAGGTCGGAGCAGGATTCGGCTTCGGCGATGGTGTCCGGACCCTCGCGGACTCCACGGGTACGGTCACGTTCGACGACGGGGCGCTGATGAGGCTCGATCCAGAGACTACTGTTCGCTTTCTCCGCGCCGCACCCGATTCTGAAGACAAGGGCATCGACGTGCAAACTGGGCGCGCCGTCGTCGAGGCGGGGGACCGTGAAATCCGCCTTCGGACCGAGGTGGGGTTAGCTGTCTTGCAGCCGGGGACGGTGGCTCAAATCGGCAAGGGCGACAAAGGCGTGCGGTTTCTGGTTACCGTCGGACAGGCGCGCCTAGAGGGCGCCGACAAGACGATCGACCTCGAAGCAGGGCATGGGTTGGAGATCGGGATCGGCATGGCAATCATCGACGAGTTCGGTGACGAAGAAGATGCACCCCAACCGACTGCGCAGCCAACTCGGGAACTTCCACCACTAGAGAGTTTACCGATCGTGGCCGACGTAGATGGGCGCAGCGTGACCATCAAGGCACCAGGCAGCAAGACGTTCGTCCCGTTGGCGTCCGGACAGCATGCGGTGGAGCCGGGCACCCAGATCAAGCTCGGGAGTCAGGACAGTGCGGTCGTGGCGCGAGGCACGACCAAGGCAGCCCTGAGCGGCCCGGGAACGTACGTCGTCGTGGGTGACGGCCCACGCATCATCGAGCCGGTCATCGGCAGCGTCACGCTGACCGGTGATGGGCGCGACGTCAGCGCTGAAATTCCAGGCGGCAAGGTCACGGCACTTGGGGCTGGTGGACTCAGCGTCGGCGAGATTCGGATCATCAAAGGTCGAAGCACGAGTGTTCGCGCGCGGGTCGGCAAGTTGCGAATAGACATCGGAGAAGACCGCACCACCCTTACCGCCGGCGAAAGCGCCACGGTGCAAGACGGTAGGACAACCGTCTCCGGACGAGGTCCCGGCTTCCACGACATCATGACCTCGGCTGGAGGTTCCTTGCTGGTCCACGATCCCTCGCCCCCCACCGCGGTTGGCATACGTTTCGGCGACAAGTGTGCGAACGTTGGCGTCGTGGAACGCATCAAGGGCTCGACGGTGAAAGCAAGCTCCGTCGGTTCTGGCTCCGCTAACTTGAACTTCGGCGCGGGCAGCCACAAGTACCGTCTGCGTTGCCTCTCTCCGGACGGCACCCTGGGTAGCCCAGTAGCAAGCGGGCGCATCACCATCTACCACGACGCAGGGACTGCAGCTCTGCCCGTAAAAGCGCCAGCAACCGCCATCAACACCGATGGAAGAGCCTACACCGTGCTCTACCAAAACCTGCTGCCATCCATCACCGTTCGCTGGCCCAACGCCCCACCTGCCGATTCATATACGCTCTCCATCACGTCGAACGGAAGGTCCCGCTCGCTCAGTACCCAGCAAGCAAGCTTTAGCTTCGCGCCTGGCCAACTCAAGGAGGGGCAGCACAGCTTCCAATTCACATCGGCTCAGGGTCGTAAGTCCCGAGTATCGACCGCCAGCATTCGCTTTGACAATGCCGCCCCAAAAGCAAGTATCAAAACGCCGACCGACGGTGGCTTTGGACCCAACGAGAGTGTTCGAGTGTCGGGCATTGCCCTCCCAGGGTGGGAGGTTTTCGCACAGGGCAGTGCCGTGACAATGGACGGTGAGCAGCGCTTTGCAGCGTCTGTAGCCTCCGGACAGCGAGGCCTAGTGCTACAGTTTTCCCATCCCCAGCGCGGAGTTCATCACTACGTGAGGCGCGCTGCCGGGGTAGAACGATGAGTAATATGCCAGCAGCCGAACGCGCAGCCAACACGACGGTCGATCCGATGTTGGGGCAGCTCGCACTGGGTCGCTATCGAGTGATCAAGCCCATGGCCACAGGCGGCATGGGAGTCGTCTACCTCGGGAGAACCGAAGGCGCGGCAGGCTTCTCCCGACCTGTAGTCATAAAACGTGTCCTACCTCAGTTGATCACGGATCCCAACATCGCCAAGATGTTCATCCGCGAGGCACGGATTCTCTCGAATCTAAACCACACCGGAATCGTGGGCGTGGTGGATTTCGGCCAAGAAGATGATGCGTACGTCATGGTCCTGGACTATGTCCACGGCTACGATGCGGGCGCCTGGTTACTGTACCATCGAAAAACCAAGCAACCAATCCCTCAGGACATCGCAATCCAGATCGCAATCCGCGTCCTGGAAGCACTCCAATACGCACACACACTCAAACGAGCCGATGGCACGTCTCTACAGGTAGTTCATCGAGATATCTCGCCTGGCAACATCCTGCTAGATGTCGAAGGACACGTGCGCCTATTGGACTTTGGAATCGCACGCATCGCCGACGAAGCAAACGAGTATCGGACCCAGGAAACGACCTTTAAAGGGAAATTAGGCTACGCACATCCCAGCCTCCTGTCCAGGGGGGAGCCTTCCCCCCAGACTGATGTCTACTCGACAGCAGTCGTGCTGTTCCAGTTGCTGACGGGCACCAACCCATTCCGCGGCAGCTCCACCACCGACACACTGAGCCGGATCGTCAACCTTCCGTTGCCCCGACTGAGCGAGTATCTGCCTGGCGTCGACCCCGGCTTAGAGAACGTCCTGCTCAAGGCGATGAGCCGGGACCTCGCCTTCGGCTATCAGTCTGCCGCAGACATGGCCGATGCCCTTCGCAAAGTGCGCAACGAGGACGAAAGCGCGCTCACGGGCCAGATGGCAGAATTGTTCTCGCAGGATTTTCTGGGGGACATGCCTAGCGTCCTGGAGCTGCAACCGTTGGATGAGCGGGACAGCGCGTGGAGGATGAGTCTCGACGATCCGCCTTCGCGTCCCCCGTTGATGAGCACACCGCCGCGGACGAACAGTGTCTCTGAGTCCCCTACCGACGCCGGCAGCGAAGGAGCGAATCGGAGCACGGACACGAGCTCCGATGTTACTGTGTTCGCCCCCGTCCCTGCAACCCGGACCTCGAAAGGTCAAGGCGTGATGGCGCTAGCGATAGGAGGGCTCGCCATTGCACTCGTCGCCCTGGCCGCGGTGATGTTGTACAAACCACCCAGCACGAGCCCCGAGGCGCGCTACGTTGTCGTCAGCAAAGAAAGCACGACGAATAGATCTGGCAGCGAGGCTCCAACGGGCGAAGGCTCAGTGACCGCTAGTGCGGCCACTAGCGCTGGGGCACAGCCCCTGCCGAGTTCCGCCGTCACTCCAGCGGAGGACCTCGGCCAGCCACCAGTCGGGCTCCCTTCGGCCCCCTCCAGAACCGGACCCAAAGTAGCTGCAACGGTGGGAGGGGCGCAGGAACCCACGGGGCAGTTGCTGACACAACGGTTTGCCAAGCACCAAGGGCGTGTTCAGGCGTGCTTCACCCAAAACCCCGAGCTCGCGCAGACCGTCAGTTCCGTTCAAATCTCGTTCAAGGTCAATGCTGCCGGCGCCGTGCAACAGACAGGATTGATACCGAGCTCGCTCGCGGGCAACCCGCTCGGTCAATGCCTGCTTCGGGTAGCGCAGAGCGCTAGCTTTGGAGCCTTGACCGATTCCGCTTCGTTTCGGATCCCGGTCCAGGCACGGGTCAAGTGAACCCAGAGCGCTGCGGTAAGGGTGCACCAGCTTGCCCCGGCGTTGGGTCAATTCGCCGGAGCCCGCAACCTCTCGGTCGACGGCGCCACTAGACGCTATGAAAGCACTCTAGCGGCCCCGCCTCCGAACAGGCGGAACCGTTACGGCAGCTGGAACTCACACAACACAGACGACGTCGTGCTGCAGCTGTTGTCACTCCAGGTCCCGATCCCGCCATCTTCACCGTCCATCCGAACACAGTCAGCGGTTCCGCCGGTTGGCTCAGTCGCGGCCCAGTTCACGTAGTCGTTGCCGGGATCTTCGTAGTGCAACGGACGCGAACCATCGAGCCAGATCCAGAACCCCTCCGTTTGCGAGTCGCTCAAACCAAGCCAGAAGTCAGCCTCGCTGGCGTCCAGCACGTAGGATACTAGGTCGTCATTGTCCTCTGTGCCGTCATCGAAGTCACTTCGCATCGTCGCCAGATTGGCGCCGATGCCGTAGTCCGCGCAGTGGGTAGCGGCTGCGGCCCATGAAAGCCGAAGCGAGTTGTACGTTCCAGAGGCATCGTCCAACTGGTCGTCGGGCTCCGCCACGAAGACGCATGCACTGCCGTCCTTGTAAGGACCACCACGCTCGCTCGAACCCGCGCATTGAATCGCGCACGTGTCCGAACAGAAGAAGCTCTCGTCGAAGTAACCGTCATCACGCACCGCGTTCGATAGGCCCGCTGGGCCTTCGGTGTACAAATCAGGATCGGCACCAGGATAGTCGTGACCGTTGTCACACTCTTCCAGCGGGCTGTTGTTGCCGGTATCGGTCTGTGTCAAGTAGCGCACGCCGTCGCCGCACGTATTCCACCTGCACGCCACTGTGCAGCTGTCGGTATTGACGAGGTTTTGGTCGTCGCACTCTTCGTCGTCGGCAGAACCGCCGACCGCACCCGAGGGCTGAACGATACCATCACCACAAGCGGCCACTCGGCATTGAGTCGTGCACGCATCGGTGTCGTCGTCGTCACCATCGTCGCAAGACTCCGCCTGGCAAACACACGTCTCACCGGACTCGCAGTTGCTGTCGTTGTCGCCACCCGTGGCGCTATTCTGCTCGTTCGCAGCTCCAGGGCAGCCGGTGCACGTGCACAATTCGCCACTCTCGCAAATACCGTCATCATCACCGCCGGGAGCCCCGTTGAGCTCGACGACACTGCCGCAGGCGGGTGCAACGTCCACGTCCCCATCGCCGCAAGTCAGGAGAGTGCAATCGTTGGTGCAGGTGTCCGTGTCGATGAAATTGCCGTCATCGCAGGCCTCGGTCGGGCTCTTGATGCCATCCCCGCACAGCGCTAGGAGACAACTCGTCAGGCAGGCGTCGGTGTCGCTACCGTTACCATCGTCGCACTCTTCACCCTCCTGAACGATACCGTCACCACAGCTCGCGACGTCACACGCGTTCGTGCATTCGTCATTGTTGTTGGAGTTGCCGTCATCACACTCTTCGGCATTCGTCGCCGGGGTACTCTGCCCTGTGCTGGTTACCTGATGAGTGTAAACCACGCCATCGCCACAACGCGCAGTACGACATGCGACGCACTGGTCGTTGTCGTTGTCGTTGCCATCGTCGCATTCTTCACCGGGTCCGACGATGCCGTCGCCACAAGTTCCGTACGTGCAGTTCGTCTTGCAGAGCCCAGTATTTGCGTTATCGCTGCCCTCGTCGCACTCCTCCGTTGGACAGATGCACGTCTCACCGAGTTCGCACACGGTATCATCGTCACCTCCACCCGCCGCATTGTCCTCGATTGCGAGTCCCGGGCAGCCGGTACAGGTGCACGTCTCGTCAGCTTCACACGTGCCGTCGTTGTCACCACCTGCAGCCGCCGAGACCTCCAAGAGAGCCCCGCACGCCGGTGTATCGATGTTGCCATCCCCACACTCCGAGCTAGCCAAGACACACGAGTTGGAGCAGCTGTCCCCGCCCGTGGTGTTGCCGTCATCACACTCCTCCAGCGCTCCGGGACCGGACGCTTTGGCGATCCCATCACCACAGGTCGCTGCCGTGCAGGCGACGCAGGCGTCGGTGTCGATGTCATTGCCGTCATCACACTCTTCAGGGTTGGCACCAGACGTACGACGCCAGCCATCGCCACATTGAGCATCCTCGCAGGTCGTCAAGCACGAGTCGTTGTTACTGGTGTTGCCATCGTCACACTCTTCTTCGGGTCCTTCTCCGCTGGTCTTGGTAAATCCATCGCCACAAGTCGCCACGAGACACTCGAGTTCTGCATTGCCAACCGCGTTGTATTTCACGCAGGCATCAGTGTTCGAGTTGTTGTTGTCGTCGCACTCTTCCAGCCGTTGCTCTGAGATGTTCTGGAGAGCAATCCCACCATTGGGAGGGTTCGTCGTGTAGATCGCGTCGAGGTAGGCCTGCATCTGCGGACCGGGTGATGCCGTCATTGGCCCGTCACCATCAGGATCGGGATACGGAATGGTAGCCGTCAGAAACGCCACATTGTCCCCGCAGACGTTGTAGTCGCAGTTGTTTCGACAGCTGTCGGTTTGAACGGTGTTGCCGTCGTCACACTCTTCGAGGGGGGCCGCGTTCGAGTTGTTAGTCCGAACACGGTACCACGCGCCATCACCACAGGTGTTCCAGCTGCAGTCGTTCAAGCAACTATCGGTATTGTCCCTGCCAGTCTGACGGCAGGTGGCGTTCGCACCTGCACCACTTGGGCAACCGTCATCACATTGCTCCCCGTTGTCGACCACGCCGTTGCCACACGTACGAGGCGTACAATCGGTATCGCAGCTACTACCAGGACCGTTGTTCGCGCCATCGTCACATTGTTCCACCCCCGTCTGGACGAACCCGTCACCGCAGGAAGCAATGGAGCAATCGTTCAGGCACCCGTCAGTCTGAACGGCGTTCTGGTCATCGCACTCGTCTGTACCATTGATGATACCGTCGCCGCATGCAGGAGTCGTGCACTCATTCGTGCAGTCATCCGTATTGACTCGGTTGCCGTCGTCACACTGCTCGCCGGGGTCGAGCGTTCCGTCACCGCAGGTAGCGACGGTGCAGTCATTGTTGCAACCGTCAGCGTCGACGTCGTTGCCGTCATCACACGCTTCACCAGCTTGGACGAACCCGTCGCCGCACTCCGCCTCCAGGCACTTATCGGTACAGGCGTCGGTGTTGACGTCGTTACCGTCATCGCACGCCTCGCCTGCCTGTTGGATGCCATCACCACACGCCGGTCTAAGACACGAGTTCGTGCACTCGTCGTCCTGGATCAGGTTCTGGTCGTCACATTCTTCGCCAGCATTGACGATACCATCACCGCAACTCGGCCCCGTGCATTCGTTCGTGCACTGGTCATCGTCGATTTCGTTGCCGTCGTCACACGCTTCGTTGTTGCCTAGCTGCTGATGCCCATCGCCGCAACGGGGCAGTTCGCAGTCTACCGTGCAACCGTCGAAATTGGAGTCATTGCCGTCGTCACAGGCCTCGGGAGCTTGTGTAACGGAGTCGCCGCAAGTCGGTTCGGTGCAGTTGTTGGTACAAGCGTCGTCGTTGACGTTGTTGCCGTCGTCGCACTCTTCGCCCTCCTGAAGCTGTCCATCACCACACTCCGGAGGTCGACACGCGTTGGTGCAATCATCGTCGTTGTCCTCGTTGCCATCGTCACAGGCCTCCCCGGGTGCAAGGTAGCCGTCGCCGCACGTCGCAGCCAGGCACTCGCTAGTGCAGCTGTCGTCATCGTCGGTATTGCCATCGTCACACTCTTCACCCTCAGAGCGCACGCCGTCGCCACACTCGGGAGTCAAGCAGGAATTGCTGCATTCATCCGTGTTGTCATTGTCGCCGTCATCACACTCCTCGTCGTCGTTGATGATACCGTCACCACAGCGCGGGGACCTGCATTCACTGGTGCAGCCATCGTCGTCGTCAGTGTTCCCGTCGTCGCAGGCTTCGTTCGGCGCCAAATAGCCGTCACCACAGCGAGCCACTTCACACTCCCCGACACATCGGTCGTCGTCATCGTCATTGCCGTCGTCGCACTCTTCGTCTCGCGCGACGTGACCATCCCCGCACACTTGGTCCATGCAACTCGTCGTACAGTCTTCCCTGTCGTCGTTGTCTTCACCCTCATCGCACTCTTCATCACCGTTGACGATGCCGTCGCCACAAACAGCCAACAGACACTCCCCGGTGCAGTCGTCCCCGTCGTCGGTGTTGCCATCGTCACACTCCTCTCCAGGGTCCACGACCTCGTCCCCGCAGACTGGTCCTCCCGCATCGTTGTCCGTGCCTGTGCCCGACGACGACGATGATTCATCACAGGCATTCAAGCCCAACCCAAGCGCCACGACCCCTAGCGCTTTCAGCGCCGCGATCCATTTCGGTTGCATGATCATATCGAGTTCCTCCGCCAATCCGCGGCCCATGTACCGCCAGGAATGGCCGAGCGAGTACATGCCGACGACCTGAACTGTTCAAGCCGAACAAACGGTGAAACAGAAAAAGCTTTGGGGTTATACAGTTACCGCTGGGAAACAACGGCCGCCACAATCCGTGAAACACACTGATTGTTACGCAGTAACCCGAACAGTTGGATTGCGGCTCCCTGTGCCCTCCCCGCACACGACGGTGCGCTGCCGCCTGAGTTTCATCACCGCAGCGGACCGCCGTCCGACACTGGACCGCTGCGGCGAGCTAGTGCCTCTCACGCCGAACTACGCGGCGCGACAACTCAAGGAGTTCCCCTACGCGCACCGGCTTGAGCAACAGCGCGACAGCACCCAGCCTTCCGACCTCCTCGGCGGTGGCTTCTGTCGTATCACCAGTAATGACGATGACCGGGAGCCCTGGAGCCAAGTGTCGGCTTGAGCGAAGTAGCGAAATTCCGTCCAGCTCCGGCATCCCAATGTCGGTGATCATCGCGTCTAGCGACTGACTCCGAAGGACGCACAGGGCTTCGCGCCCCGACCGCGCGCAGAGCGTCTCGAAACCCGCAGCCTTCAGCGCCCTTGCCATCAAGCGCAAGAGTGCTGGCTCATCGTCCACGAGCAGAACCCGGGGCGGCACACCTTCCTCACGAGCTTTTGCGCTTTGCATCGAATCGTACGAGGGCGGCTGCCGCCAACTGATAAGACCAATCCAAGAGAAGGAAGCGAGGTTGGGTAGCAGCAGGCCGTAGCATGAAACTGCATCCAGAATATTCGTATTCATGGATGATGGCGAGCACTACCACCACACACGTAGGCTCTGGCAGCTCGCGGTATGGTCGGTAGTTACTCAACCGATACGCAGCGTCGACGCGTCAGTGCTACGGTGAGCCGTCTGTGAGGCCCGATGACTAGTCAGGATTGTTGGGGGGATACTCTCCCGAGCGGGTCGCCAACCGTCGATGGATTGCCCGATCGAGTGCGCCGCCTTCTCTTCGTCATCAAAGCGCCATAGTCGGTTCTAAGAGCAGTGCCACACTGGGCTCCCTTGAAGCACAGGCAGCGCCAGGAAGAACAAATCCAAACGGCACAAAACGATACTACCTTGGTCCTCGCCCACCTTTCGCGCATGCGGCGCGCTGTGTCCGGCGCCGCGATGCCCCTGCCGGTTGGTTGAACCGGATGTGTGCCACGCAGCTGAACGTCGTGAGCGCCCCCACTCAGCCGAGCGCCTTCCGGCCAGCCAACGCATTGTGTCGCGAGCGCTACCGATCGCGCGGCGGACGGATCGCCCGGAATTGTCAACGCGTCGCGTCGCGAAGGTTCTCACCACGGGTTTCGTCCGGAATCGCCAATGAGTTTGACCATTGCGCATCCAGCGGGTCGCGTTGTGCATCCATCAGGCCGCTTTGCGCGTCCATCGGGTCGCGCTGGGTGCGGTGCGGCTCACGCTGCGCAGACTCTGGGATCCATCGCGAATCCGGTGGAGCGCGCGGCCCCGCTCACTCGACTCGGCGGTTTGGAACCGATCCCAAAGAGGATCGGTGACCCGGCAACACCCGAGAACCATGGTCCAAAGAACGCGGGGACCAGAGCGGCGTCGGGGCGGTTCTCGCACTTTGGGACCGACACGGCGCTGCGGTGTTTTTAGGATCGGTTCTGAGCGCGGCCCTGAAACGCACTTGCATCGGCATCACGAAGCGCAGGCACGCCGAGACAACCGGGCGAGGGCAGGTCCCCGCGACGACCCCATTCCAATGCTCCAGCCCAGCGTGAACCGCGCGTTGATGTCGCTGACGGGATTGAACCCGATCGTGCCGTCGCGCGCGAATGTAAACGCGTCGATGCCAAACGGCCCCCAATACCCCTCGTGCGCCAGCATCTGACAGACCGCCTTCGCGCCCCGTTCCAGCGCGTGCAGTAACTCCACTTCGAGCGTCGTCGCGAAGAGGCCGGTAACGCGACCGTAGGCATCCGTCACCTGTCGGCATGGGTCCCCCCACAGCACACCTGCTTCATCCAGGTATCCGTGCAAACACCATTCCTGCTGGACGCTCACTTCCGATTCCCTCAGAAAGCCGTCTCTCGCGGAGTCAGTCACCCAGCGTCGATCATCCACAGTGAGCGACCCGCGCAACACGCGCTGCCCCCTGCCGGCAAAGCCGTGGGCCCGCTTCAAGCGATAGGGGCGCCCATCCTCGAGCCAATCGAGACAAGAATCTCGTGTAACGAACTCACGCTCGAGCTCCGCGTCGTCGAAGGCGAGGAGCCGCTTGCGGTTGTTGACCCGTTGGAGCACCTCCAGCGAGGGCGCCCTAAGCAGTTTCCCAGCGCGCCGCCACTGACGGAGTGCGCTGGGTGTCGGGCACCAGCAGATCGCCTCTTCGTGCTCACCGACTGCCCGCACGCCGTCCCAAACCTCGTCATCTTGGGTGAGCCAAGAAAGCTGTTCCTCGCGACGAGCCATCTGCTGGAGCAAGGGCACCGAGCTCTGATAGCCTTTGGGCTTACGGAGCTCGACTTCGGCGTCCAAGTTGAGTAACCACGCGCGCGCCATACCGGCCGTTCAAAGTCTGCGTCCCATCAGCGCCGTCCACGCGGGTCAGGACGCCATGCCTCCAAGTCGGAGATGAACGCTTCGCTCATCTCCGCGCGGCGCCGAGCCTCGTGATTGATGGTCTTGCCTCGTAGCAAGAGCGGAGTCAGTGGCTTCGGCAGCGCGCCTTGCCAAGTCTCAAAGTCGTCCTTGCCCGTCCACCGCCGAAACCATCGCATACCGAAGCGCACATGCCCGACTTCTTCCCGTCCGACCTGCGCCTGGATCTCGGCACCAGCATGATCGCCTGCGGCAGTGAACCAGGCCTCAAATCGAGGCGTGTGCTCCAGATTAGCGGCTTCGAGCCCCATACCCATCAAGGCGACAAACTGAATTGGACTGTCGCAGGTCGGAACCCGCTCCCAGAACCAATCCCGAACTGGAAAGTCACCCAGCGCGAAACCCAACCGTTCGATGTGTTGTTGGTACAGCCTCATGTGGCGAATTTCGTCCTGGCAGATGCCGGCCAGCCCCAAACGAAACGCCGGATCGGCATCAACGAATCGCAAGAGCGCCCAACACATCAACTCCGCCGCCTGCAGTTCATGATGCCAGAACTTGTGCATCAGCTTGGCGCGATTGACGGGTTCGAGCATGGCGGTCGCAGTCAGGGAACGTGGGCGGGCCTTGGTGACCCGCAACTCCTTGGGCCGTCCTGGGGTACGCAGGTCGAGCGCCGACCCCTGCTTTGACAAGTCCTTTTCGACGACAGGGGGCGCACACTTGTGCCCCATCTCTTCAGACAAGATGTAATCGTAGGCCCAGCGCTCCAGGGTGCCGGAGGGGGGCTGCGGCAGGGTTCCGCCTTCAGCGGCACGCTCACACTCGTCGCTGGTTGCGCGCGCAGGATGCATCGGCGGACCATCTCAGAGGACTGCCCCGCGATCAATAGCCGCATACACGCCTACAGCATGCTCACCGGATCCACGTCGATGATGATCCGTACCCGTCGGTCGACCTTCGCCGCCGCAATCGCGTGAGCGGCGCGGTAGAGGGGCGCCCGCTTGGCCGCGCGCAGGATGCATCGGTACCGAAAACGATTTTTTACGCGCTCGATGGGGGCGGGACTGGGTCCCATGACGTCTGCCTCGCCGCGAACCAAGTCCCTGGCTAGGGCAGCCAAGCGCGACGCCTCGCGTTCCGCAACGCCAGCGCTCAACGAATCGAAACGCACCATCACCATGCGATGGTAGGGCGGATAGTGCGCCTCCATGCGCTCTGCCAGCTCATGTTCGATGAACGAGCGGCTGTCGTATCGCTGTGCGAAGCGGACCGAGGGGTGTTCGGGATTGCGAGTCTGGATCACGACTTTGCCAGGCGATCCGCTGCGCCCGGCCCTGCCCGCTACCTGCACCAAGAGTGAAAACGTGCGTTCCGACGCCTGATAATCCGGCAACGACAGCGCCGCATCCGCGTTCAGCACTCCAACCAGCGAAACATTGGGTAGGTCGTGCCCTTTCGTCACCATCTGCGTGCCCACCAAAATGTCGATCTCACCGTTGCGCACGCGGTCGAGAATCTTTTCGCTGGCGAGCCCGGCAGCAACGTCGCGATCCAGACGCGCGATTCTTGCGCTCGGGAACGCGTCAGCGAGTACCTGCTCCATGCGCTCCGTACCAACTCCCTCTTGCGCCAAGCGCCGGCCACTGCACTTGTCACAGCGCTCGACGTTTGGACGCGAGAAATCGCAGTAGTGACACCGGAGCCGATCGCCGTGACTGCGATGCAAAGTCAACGCGACGCTGCAGTTCGGACACTCGACGACCGCACCGCACGATTCACAGATCAAACTGGGTGCGAACCCGCGGCGATTGAGAAAGAGAATCGCCTGCTTGCCGTTTGCCAGAACCGCCTCCAGCTCGCGATGGAGCGGCAAGCTCAACAAGCGATGACCGCTTGGACCAGGCCCGGTGTTGCGCAAATTGACGACGGTGATCTCAGGCAACACTGCCCCCTCCACCGCACGATTGGGCAGCACGAGCCGATCGATGCGCTGTTTGCGTACCAGCGCTTCGCTCGCCAACGACGGAGTGGCGGAGCCCAACAGGCAGACTGCGCCGGCACGATGAGCGCGCAGTAGCGCCATGTCGCGCGCGTGGTAGCGCACGCCCTCTTCTTGTTTGAACGAGTTGTCGTGTTCTTCATCCACGCAAATCAAGCGCAAGTCAGTGACGGGAGCGAACAGTGCCGATCTCGCACCAATTGCTATGCGCACGCTTCCTTGCCGCAGGCTGCGCCACATGCGAGTGCGTTCACCGTCGGACAACGCGCTGTGCAGGACAGCGATCTCGTCACCAAAACGCGCACGAAAGCGCGCCACGAGTTGCGGAGTGAGAGCGATTTCCGGGACCAAGACGATAGCGCTCCCCAGAAGCTCCAAGCACGTCGCGACGACCTGCAAGTATACCTCCGTCTTTCCAGAACCGGTGACGCCATCCAAAAGGAAGTTCTTTGGCTCTCGCACACTCAGCGCCGCCGAGATGGCAGCGACAGCAGCGGCCTGGTGCTCGTTCAACGGCTTGGCGGTATCGCGCGGTGCTGGTTGCTCGAAGAAGGGGTCAACCTCTTGTGCGCGCTTTTCGATTCGCACCAACCCCAACGCAGAAAGCCGCCTCACTGCACTGCGAGCGTTGCCGAAGTCTTTTTCGAGCTCAGAAAGCGAGCGTTCCCCAAGCTCATCCAAAACGGAGAGAACCTGCGCCGTCTGGCCCCGAAGAGGCTTGTCACCAAGCTCGGCGTCACGTTCGCGCACCGCCACCTGTACCATGCGCCCAACCGCTGCTACTTTGGCTTCGGCAAACAGTTGCTGCTCTCCCGTTCGCTCGACAGCCTCCCGCTCCACCTGAGGCAACGCCAACCGCAGCACCTCGCCCACTGGCGCCAAGTAGTACGCCGCCAGTTCGACCAGGAAGTCGAGCAACTCCACCGGCAGTGCGGGTTCGTCATCGAGCACGGCCAAGAGCGGTTTGACCCGTTCGACTGGGACGTCCGCTGGTGCCTCATCGGAGACAGACAAGACGACCGCGAGCACCTTGCGGCGCCCGAACTCGCACACAACCCGCACCCCACCGCGAACGCGCGCCGCCAGCGCTTCTGGCACCGAGTAACTGAAAGGCCTCCCAAGAGGCACTGGGACCGCAACGGTCGCAAACACGACCCACTGTATCGCGCAGCCGCAGCCCTGGCGCCAACGGGGGTGCCGCGGAGCTCCGGCGGATCGCGTCGGATGGCCGGGCTCGAAGACCACAGAGCGGTGGAACCGGCCACCACTGGCAGTATTTGTACACCTTGCTGAAGACAGTCGGCGTCTGCGCTGGGTATGGCAGTGATTGTGGACTACCTCCTTCCACTCATCATCGTCGTTGTCGTCTCGGTCCCCCTTGCCATCGCGATCCGCCGCTCGACAGATCTCTTCGTCCTAGAGGTAAACCGCGGGGCGGTCCGATTCGTGCGGGGCCGTATCCCCCAAGCACTGCTTGACGAACTGACCGAGGTGCTCCAGCGCGCGAAGAGCAACGGTCGCCTGCGCGTCTTCGTGGAACGGCAGGAAGCGCGTATCGATGCTCGCGGCAACTTCACCGACGCAACGCTGCAGCAACTTCGCAATGTCATCGGCAACACACCCCTGCAGCGCATTCGAGCGGGTGGCAGACCAAAGCGACCGTGACGGAGTCGCTCAAAGAAAAATGCGACCCCGCGGGGTCGCATTTTTCTTTTCCCAGCTTAGGAGCACTGGGCGCGTTGATTATCTCGCACGTCGATCCGTTTGCGAAACGTGCTTCGCTTCATTCACCGCCTGGGCAGTGACCGTTGCAGCCACCCTGACCCTTGCATTCGTTCATGCCTTTGCAGTCGTTTGCGGCTGTCTTGCAACCGCCCTTGCCCTTGCACTCGTTCATGCCCTTGCAGCAGTCCTTGGCCTCGGATGCATCGGCACTCTCGTCCGCTGCCTCGTCGTCCTCGTCCATTTCGTCCATCGCGTCGTCAGGAGCTTCATCAGCTGCCTCGCTCGACTCTTCGGCCGCCGCGGCGGGATCCGGGGTCTCCGCCTCAGGGGTGCTGCCGCCACAAGCGACCATCAAACCGGCTGCCGCAGCAACCGCCACACTCTTTTCGAATTGAAACTTCATCTGGTTACCTCAATCCCTCGCAGAAAAGTCGCCTTGAGGGCCAAAGCCCTCGAGGCGTCAGGGTTGTATCGGAATCTACGCCAGAGTTGAAGATTGGTAACGGGTGCGCCCACAATTGCGTCGCGCCTCATCCAAGCAGTCCCGCTGGTAGGATAGTGTAGGCTCTGCGAAATCTGCAGGCCCGCGTGATTACTTGACCTTTTTGGGGCCCCTTCGTACGCAACGAGTGTGCCGAATCCAAAGTTCGTAGCAGAATTGCTGCGACCCCAGGTTTGGGGAAGTCGCAGCAATTCTGCGGCTGCGGCCGTCCTATTGATTCGGCACACGATCCTTTCATTGGTCCCGAACTTCTCGTTCGGGACACCGGTCGAGCTCGAATGGATCGTCGACACAACAGACGGGAGCACCCAATGAGGACGAAACGCCGGAAGGAGCAACATCGTGCGCTGGCGATCGCCAGTGCGTGTGCGGCCCTTTCCATTTCGCCCGGCGTCCCGCGCTCGGCCTGGGCCCAAGGGGCGCCTGCATCGGCTGCAGACAAAGCAACGGCCCGCATCACGGCCACCGAAGGGATCCAGCTCTTCAGAGACGAGAAGTATGCAGAAGCCCTCGACCGCTTCAACAGAGCCCAAGAACTGTACGATGCACCTGTTCACCTCGTGTACATTGCACGCTGCCAGCGACAACTGGGTTCGCTCGTCGAAGCCGCCGAGGTGTATCGGACGCTGATCCGGCAAGAACTTGCGCCCGATGCACCCGACGTGTTCGTCAACGCCGTAGAAGACGGCAAGCAGGAACTCGCCGAGCTAGAGCCGCGCATTCCGCAGGTGGTGATCCGGATCGCTCCAGCCGACGCACCCAACCTGCGGTTGACCTTGGACGGCAATCAACTACCGACAGCGGTCGTTGGCATCAGGCGGCCCCTGAATCCTGGGCGCCGAACGCTGCGAGTGACGGCAGACGGGTTCGAGCCGCAGGAACAAGTGATCGATGTCGACGAGGGGGCCCACCCGGAGGTGGCTATCAGCCTCAGGCCGGTCGAATCGGAAGCGGCGCACGAGGCGCACGCCGAACTGAGCGACGAAAGCGCGCAAGAACAAGAAGAGGTCACTCACGAGGGGCCGAGTCACTCCCCGCTAGCCACCGTTTCCATGCTGCTGGGGGCTCGACTCGGCGGCGTGGTTCCCGCAGGCAAGCTGCCCGGCGCCGCTGTGCATCCGCAGCTGGAGGACGACGTGCGCTTCAAAGAAGTAGCCAAGGTTGGTGGCGAGTTGGAGCTGCGGATCGGAGCCCACTTCTTGAAGCACTGGGGTGTGCTGGGGTTGCTCACCTTGCAGCAACTCAACGAGCAAGATGGAACCTTCACGGGGTCGGGCGCCATTGGTAGCGCGGTATCGTTCGATCCCGCAGCTCCGAGCATTGGCAACCTCGGGTTTGTTGTGTTGGGGGGGACGCCCAGGGGGGAATTCGGTGGTTATGGCGAGTTGGGTCTGTCCGTCGTCCGCCGCTTGACGATGACCACCACTGCCTCGGGGGCAGGCGGCGTTGCGCTCACGTGCGATGGCGAAATGGTCGCCTCAGGCACAGCGCTCCGCGTGGGGGCCGGAGTGAACATTCCGCTGCGACGCCGGCTGCTTCACCTCACTCCTTACGTCACCGCACAGTTTGGAGGTGTTACCGATGTCACCTACACGCCATCGGACGACTGCCCCGACATCATGCCTGATGCGTCCATCAACGACCCGGGAGGGAACTACAGCACCATCAGTTTCGGAATTGGCGGAGAGTTCTTCATTGGTGGCAACGATTGATGGGCGTTGCAGAGAACCCCTGTCGCGATCCCAGACTCGGCCCTAGGATGAGCAGTCTCGTGACGTTGCAAATCTTGCGACTCCTGTCGTCCGTAGCGTGCGCCGTGCTAACGCTGGCATGCACGAACAACCCATATCCGGAAGCGGATGACGATGAGAGCATCCTCTACACGACGTTCGTCGATGCTCCGAAGACCCTCGACCCCGCCGTTGCTTACTCCACGAACGAGCACGAAATCACGGGCAACGTCATGGACACGTTGCTCGAGTACCATTACCTCAAGCGCCCCTACGAACTCATCCCCGGCCTAGCGGAAGCAGTCCCAAGTCCCGAGACGCTGCCGGACGGGCGCGTGCGCTACCGCTTTCGGGTCCGCGACGACCTGCTGTTTCAAGACGATCCTTGCTTCTCTGCCCACGGCGTCGGGCAGACCCGCCAAATCACGGCCAGGGATTTTGCCTTCGAGCTGATGCGAATAGCGGACGCAAAGGTCAACAGTCCCGCGTACCAATCGTTTCTGCTGGTTGATGGCTTCAGCGAGTTTCACGACGCCCTAGAAGCACGCAATGAGGCAGATCCTGCATTTGCCTCACTTAGCGCTCACGTCCAGTACGAGCAAATCGGCGGGATCCGTGGCGTACTCACTCCTGACCCCCTGACGCTCGACGTCGTCCTGACCGAGGCATACCCACAAATCCTCTACTGGTTCGCGATGCCCTTCACCACGCCGGTGCCGTGGGAAGCCGTCGAGTACTACGATGGCCGGGATGGGCGCCCGCCTCTAGCCGACCATCCTGTGGGAAGTGGACCGTACAAGGTCACGGAATACGAGAAACAGTCTATCATCGCGATGGACCGAAATGACAACTGGTATGGGATTCGTCACCCCGAATGGAAGGCCCCGGGAGGGATCTATCCGAGCGAGGGCGAAGACGGCGACCCACCCGAGTTGTTCCGTGACGCAGGCGAACCGTTGCCGTTCATACGACGCATCGAGTTGCGACGCGAAAAGGAAGCCATTCCGCGCTTCGGCAAGTTCTTGCAAGGCTACTACGACAGTTCTGCAGTCATCAGCGAGAGCTTCGACATGGTGATGGCTCAAGACAACCTCTCTCCGGAGATGGAGCAGCTCGGGGTCGATCTCTCCCAATCGGTCATCCCAGACATCTGGTACCTGGGCTTCAACATGGAAGACAAGCGCGTTGGCCAACCAGGAGGAGACCGCGCACGCAAGCTCCGGCAAGCAATGAGCCTCGTTGTCGATGTTGAAGAGTACAACCGTGTGTTTTCCAATGGTCGCAACGTCACCGCGCAATCACCCCTGCCCCCAGGGATTTTCGGGTTCGATCCCGACTATAGGAACGCCTATCGCGGCAAGGTCGATGTCGGGCGAGCCGAGAAACTCTTGGTCGAGGCGGGTTATCCTGGTGGCATCGATCCCGAGACTGGCAAACCGCTGCGCATCAGCTTCGACACGCCGAACACTTCACCGCCGATGCTCCTGCGCTACAAGTTCCTGGTGCAGGGGTGGCGCAACCTTGGGTTGGACGTCGTGGTCGATGCGACCAGCTACAACCAATTCCAGGACAAGCTGCGTCGCAACGCCTATCAATTGTTCATGTGGGGCTGGGTCGCCGACTACCCCGATCCTGAGAACTTCCTGTTCCTGCTCTGGTCCGAGAGTGCGCCTCACCCGAACAGCTCTCGCTTCAAGAGCGCAGAGTTTGACGAACTCTTCACTTTCATGAAGTCCCGGCCAAACGATCAGGAGCGCTACGACGCGATTCGCAGGATGATCGAGATCGTTGAGCACGAGCGCCCATGGATCGAGCTCTACCACACCGAGCGCTACGCGCTCTTCCACTCATGGCTGGAAAACGTGAAGCCAGCTGGCCTCTCGATACAGGTGGCGAAGTACCGCCGTCTGGTTCCTGAGAGGCGGACCGAGCTTCGGGCGGATTGGAACGAACCGGTGCTGTGGCCCTTGTTCGCCCTATTAGCTGCGTTCGCGGCCGTCGTGACGCCAGGCATCTACACTTTCTACCGCGAGAGGCAATAGGAGGATCCGTGTTTGCCTATATCGTCCGCAGGATTGGCTACGGCATCGTCACGGTGTTTGGCGTCCTACTCCTGCTCTTCTTGCTGTTCTTCGCCATCACCGAGCCCGACGACATCGCGCGGCGGGCATTGGGGGACAAAGTCAGCGAAGAGGTGATCGACCAGTGGAAGGAGAGCCATGGTTACAACAAGCCAAAGTGGCCGACCGTATCAGTGCCGACGGACAACATGCTCGTTGATCACTTCAGTGGCATGCTCAGGTTCGACTTCGGGCGTAGCGACGCAGACGACACTCCCATTATCGATCGATTGAAAGAGGGTATTGGCCCCAGTCTGTCACTGACGGTACCTATGTTCTTCATGGGTCTGGCGGTGGGGATTTCGCTCGCGCTATTCGTTGCGTTCTTCCGAGCGACGTATATCGACGTCACGGGCGTATTCGTGTGCGTGTTCGCCATGAGTATCCCCATCTTGTTGTACATCATCGGTGCGCAGTTCGTTATTGCCCGGTTGCTGCGATGGTTTCCCATCTCCGGCTACGATTCGTCCCCCGACGTGGTGGTGCGCTTTTTGGCGATGCCAGTCCTGATTGGCATCGCCAGCTCGTTTGGAAGCAGCGTGCGTTTTTACCGCACGGTATTCGTCGAAGAGGTGAACCGCGACTACGTGCGAACCGCACGCGCCAAGGGCGCCGGCGAGGGTCGCGTCATGGCGCTGCACGTCTTACGCAACTCGCTCATCCCGATCTTGACGAACGTCGTCATGTCGATTCCGTTCTTGTTCACGGGAAATCTGTTGTTGGAAGCGTTCTTCGGCATCCCTGGTCTCGGCTCCGTGACCTTCGATGCAATTCAGAACAACGATTTTTCCATGCTTCGAACGATGGTCTACATCGGCGCACTGACCTTCATCGGCGGTCAGATCCTGACGGATATCAGCTACACCCTAGTAGATCCCCGCATCCGTCTCGATGAGCAAAGCGCAGGTACGGAGATCAAAGTGCAGCGCAACTGGCTCATCGCTGGCGCAGCATTGTTCATCGGCCTCTTCATCGCCGGCAATACCGGCGACTGGGACATCGGCGAGCGGCTCTCGCATTTCAACGAGGACAACTGGCACTACCTCAGCAACTCCATCGTCGTATTGCTCTTCGTCGGGCTATTCTTCGTCGCAAGGTGGCTACGAAGGAACGAGCTCTGGGGGCGCGCCTTCTATCAAGTCTGGCGCCGACGTCGATGGTCGGTGTGCATCTTGGGCGCCTATGTTGCTGTGGCGCTCCTGGACTCCGTGGCATGGGTCGGCGGAGGCGCGGGAGATGACGTCGTTGCGCAACACGAACCACAAAGCGTTTTGGAGCGCATGTTCGAAGGAACCAAAGAAAAGAGCTACTCCGCGCCGTTGGCTAAGCAGGAGTTCTACGACCACACGGAGTTGACCAATCCTGGTGGACACCTCCTGGGAACTGATCAGTTGGGGCGCGACGTGCTGTTCCTAGCCCTCAAAGGTGCCCGCGTAGCGCTTCTCATCGGCGGGTTGACCTCGATGATCGCCATACCGTTGGCTCTACTATTTGGGGTGCTCGCAGGCTACTTCGGCAAATGGGTGGACGACATCGTCTTCTTCGTCATGTCCACGCTTGCGTCCATTCCCGGTCTCTTGCTGCTGATTGCGCTCATCTTGGTGCTGGGCAAGGGCACTTGGCAAGTCTGTCTGGCGCTGGCGGTGACGAGTTGGGTGAGCTTCTGTCGAATCGCCCGCGGCGAGACATTCAAGCTCAAAGAGCTCGACTACATCCACGCGGCCCGGCTGATGGGTGTCTCCGAACGGAAGATCATCGTTCGCCACGTCTTGCCGAACCTGATGCACCTGGTCGTCATCACGTTCGTCTTGATGTTCTCTGGGTTGGTGATCTCGGAGGCCATTCTGTCTTGGCTGCTGATCGGTGTCGAGGGCAGCTGGGGTCAAATGATAGCGCAAGCAAAAGACGAACTCGCGCGGGAACCCATCATTTGGTGGAACATCAGTGCAGCCTTCGTCTTCATGTTCGGGCTGCTGTTGGTGATGAACCTCATTGGCGACGCCATCCGCGACGTGTTGGATCCGCGCACACTCAAGGAGGGTTCGTGACTCCTACCCTCGTCGTGGATGACGTCCGGACGACGTTTCCGGGGGAGGGCAGTGAACGCGTTCCGATCGTCGACGGAGTGAGCTTCGAGATTGGCCGCGGAGAAGTCCTGGCAATTGTGGGTGAGTCAGGCTGCGGAAAATCCATGACCGCGATGAGCATCATGCGCCTCGTTCCGCGTCCCGGCAGGGTCGAACGTGGGCGGGTGCTACTGGAAGGGCACGAGATCCTCTCTTTGAGTGTGCCTGAGATGCGGAACATCCGCGGTTCTGGCATCTCCATGATCTTCCAGGAACCCATGACCAGCCTCAACCCCGTGGTCACTTGTGGCAAACAAGTCGTTGAAGCCATTCGCCTGCACGAAGACCTCACCAAAGAAGAGGCCAAGCAGCGCACGATCAAACTCTTTGGCGATGTCGGTATCCCGGACCCTGAAGCGCGATTCGGCGCCTACCCGCATCAGCTGTCCGGCGGTCTCAAGCAAAGGGTGATGATTGCCATGGCACTCTCCACCCGACCCAAGCTGTTGATCGCCGACGAGCCGACCACCGCCCTGGACGTCACCATTCAGGCGCAGATCCTCCAACTGATGCGCGGCCTGCGCAAGGACTTCGAAACCAGCGTGCTACTCATTACCCACGACCTCGGCGTCGTCAACGAACTCGCGGATCGCGTGGCGGTAATGTATGCAGGCAAGCTGATCGAAGTCGGGACGCGTCAGGAGATATTAGGCAGTCCTTCTCATCCCTATACTCGAGGTCTGCTGGGTGCGATGCCAAGCCGCGCGCTGCACGGACAGCGACTCAACGAGATCGAAGGTGTGGTACCCCAACCGAGCGAGTGGCCCTCTGGCTGCCGCTTCTGCACGCGTTGCCCCCGCAAGATGGACATTTGCGAGGAGAAGACTCCGGGTAAGACGCCACTTTCAGAAAGCCACTTCGTGCACTGCCACGCAGTGCGGGAGGATCTACAGCAGTGAGCGAGCAGAACTCACGGGTGGATGACGCGCTCTTGTCGGTGCGGGATCTGCGCACGTGGTTCCCGATCAAGCGCGGACTGCTCCGCAAGACGGTCGGGCACGTACGCGCGGTGGACGGCGTGAGTTTCGAAATTGAAGCCGGCAAGACCATGGCTCTGGTTGGCGAGTCTGGCTGCGGTAAGACCACGGTAGGACGTTCTCTGCTTCGCCTAGTGGAACCCGACGCAGGTCAGGTCCGTTTCGGCGGCAAGGACATGCTTGCCTTGACCGGCGAAGAGCTGCGCCAGGAGCGAAGGCGCATGCAGATGGTCTTCCAAGATCCGATGACGTCGTTGGACCCGCGAATGCGGGTGAGGGACATCCTGGCCGAAGGCATGGACTCGTTCGGCATCGGTAGTGATGCCAAGGAGCGGACTGAGCGAGTAGCATCGCTGCTTGAACGCGTCCGCCTCGATCCGCGCCACATGCATCGCTATCCCCACGAGTTCTCGGGCGGTCAACGGCAGCGTATCGGTGTTGCACGCGCCCTGTCCGTGGATCCGAAGCTCATCGTTCTGGATGAGGCGGTCTCGGCGCTCGACGTTTCGATTCAAGCACAGATCATCAACCTCTTGAAGGACATCCAAGGCGAGCTCAACCTCGCCTACTTGTTCATCACTCACGATCTGTCCGTGGTGCGCTATCTTTCGGATGCTGTCAGCGTCATGTACCTTGGGCAGATCGTCGAACAAGGACCGACAAAAGAGCTGTTCGAGGCGCCTCAACACCCATACACCGAGGGCCTGCTGGCGAGCGTTCCGTCGGTCGACCCGAATCAGCGACGCTTGGAGGCCACGGTCTTGGGAGACGTACCCAGCCCGGCAAACCCGCCCCCAGGTTGTCGCTTTCACACTCGTTGCCCGAAAGTCTTCGGCCCCTGCAAACAGGCGATGCCGGAGTTGTACGACAAGCCTCCAATGATTGTGCGTTGCTTCCTGCACGACCCGTCGGCAGACAAGAGTTGAAGCGACGACGACAGCGACCTCCAGGGCCGCACTCGGTAAGAGCAATTCCGACAACGGCCGTCCTCGACAAGGATCCGGGTGGGTGTGAGTTGGCATCACCGATGGCATGGACCTCCTAGGCGGACTTGCACCCATCTGCTAGGGATGATCCACAAGGAGACACTGCATGTTGGGTTTCATCGGTGGCAGCGGATTGTACGAGGTCGATGGCCTCGCCAACACACGGTGGGAACATGTCGAGTCGCCCTTCGGTAGGCCATCCGATGACATACTGCTCGGCGAGCTCGGCGGAGAGGCCGTTGCCTTCTTGCCGCGTCACGGCCGCGGTCATCGCCTCTCCCCCACGCAGATCAATTTTCGCGCGAACATCGACGTCCTCAAGCGCGTCGGAGTGACTCAACTAGTGTCACTCAGCGCCGTTGGCTCTCTGAAGGAGGAACTCGAGCCCGGCATGTTCGTGCTGGTTGACCAGTTCATCGACCGCACTTTCGCGCGTCAGAAGACCTTCTTCGAAGAAGGGCTCGTCGCCCACGTGTCGATGGCCCATCCCGTTTGCGCCCGCTTGGTCGAAAGCCTGGAAAGAGCGCTCCGAGCAAGCCGAATCCGCCATGTGCGAGGCGGTACCTACTTGGCGATGGAGGGTCCCCAGTTCTCAACCCACGCCGAGTCCGAGCTCTACCGGAGTTGGAGGTGTGACGTGGTCGGGATGACGAACATGCCCGAGGCCAAACTCGCCCGTGAGGCGGAGCTCTGTTACGCAACCGTGGCAATGGTCACCGACTACGATTGCTGGCATCCAGACCACGACGCGGTGACCGTGGACGCCGTTATCAAAGTCCTACTCGACAACGCTGACCGAGCACGGAAGCTCGTGACTGAGGTCACGCCGGCACTCGCGTCCCATTCTGGAGACTGCCCGGAGGGTTGCTCCCGAGCCCTGGACAACGCCATCATCACGGCCCCGAGCGCGCGGGACCCGCAGGTGGTAGCACGACTGAAGTCCATTGCTGGTCGAGTGCTCGCGGACTAGGGCAAGCGGCGGCCCCCCGGGGCCCCCTCAAGGTGAACGCGCCGCGGGACCCGTCGCAGGCGCACACTGAAATCACTAGCAAATACGAGCACATACAGGCAACACCTCACGCGGACTGGAGTCTTCGAGAAAATCTCGGCGGGTCTGGTTGACACGGTCAGGAGCCGACTCAGTTTGTTCCTTGCCGCGAGGCTCCTGTTGACCTCGCCGAATCGAGCACGCTGCGACGCCACAATCGCACGTGTGCACAAACCACACGCACCCAGATGCGAACGGAGGACTACATCATGAGTAATCTACTGACCCGGTTCGACGGTGGGCTCAACGGATTTCCGAGAGTTCCCCGTCTGTTCCAAGACTTCGAACGGCTCTTTGGGGAGTTCGACTCCATGTGGCAGCACGAGGCGCACGACCGTTTCCCAAGGATCGCTTCCGTCTCGACTGATAGCGGCTACGAAGTAACAACTGAGCTCCCGGGCGCCTCCCAAAAGGACATCAAAGTCGACGTCCACAACGGCGTACTGACCATCAGCGGCGAGCGCAACGTTCAAGTGCCTGAAGGCTATCGCGCAACACGACGCGAGCGGAATCCCGTCAAGTTTTCTCGGAGTCTGCGTCTGCCCGAGGACGTCGATGACACCAACATTGAGGCCTCGATGAAGGACGGCGTCCTGACCCTGAAGCTCCCGAAGCGGCCAGAGGTCAAGCCCCGCGAAATCCCCGTCAAGGTTCACTGAGCACAGAGGAGTTTGCGACCATGAACAAGAACATCACCAAGCACGACGACCAAGCTACATCATCAGCAATGGAAGTGCTGCCGACAGCGGACATCTACGAAGGCGAACACGACTTTCAGATCGTTCTAGATGTTCCTGGCGTCAGGAAAGAGAACGTCTCGGTATCGGTTGAGCAAGACACGCTGACGGTCACTGCAGAACGGCAGATTGGCCACCCTGAAGCCACGCGATACAAGCGCGTCTTCTCGCTGCCAAAGAGCATCGAGCTCGACAAAGTCAGCGCCGCCCTCAACAACGGTGTCCTGACGCTGAGTCTGCCGAAGCTCGAAGCCGTCAAACCGCGACAGATAGAAGTGCGGGCCGCGTAGAGCAGCTCGGAACGGGGTTCAGGCACCGACGTCTGACAGTATGGGGCCGAACCCCTGCGGGCCTCGAATGCCCCGAGAGAAGACAACCCAGCCAGTGCTTGGGCTACGCAGTAGATCCCGAGCGCTGGCTATTTGTTGGACGCTTTCGGTGCTGCCTTGGGCTTCTTGCTCGTACGCCGCGGCGATGACTCCGGAGCGGCCTCGTCTTCGAGGCGACGGACCGGTGCTGGGCTGACTCCCCAACGATGGCGGTCGAACGAAGCAACGTTCTTGTTCAAGACGGCCTGGTAACACGACGCATTACCCTGCTCCGCGACGAGCACTGACCACGCTAGGAAGAAGTTCCAGATTCGGAACCAGCGCTCCCCATACGCGGCCAATATCGCCCCGCGGTTGGAAAGCCAGTTCTTGCGCCAAGCCGTCAACGTCGAGGCGTAGTGACCACTGATGTTGTCGAGACTGTGAACCTCAAACCCTGCTTTTTCCAACGCTTTGAGCATGGTCGATGGTGGTACGGCGGCGTCGGCGCCGGGGAAGATATACTTCCCCACGAATAGGCCCCAGATCAGATCTTCTGGTCGCAGGCCGCGGCGAAGGCCGGTCCACTGAAGCAGGAACAGCCCGTCATCTTCCAGCAGATCGCCTACCCTTTCGCAGAACACGTTCAGGTTCTTCAGGCCGACGTGCTCGATCATTTCGAGGCACACGATCTTGTCGTACTTTTGCTTATCACCGGACATGTCCCGGTAGTCTTTGCGCTCGACCCGAGCCGAGTCAGCGACCCCCAAGGAGGCGATTCGCCGCGACGCGTATTCGAGTTGGTTGTCCGCCAAAGTGACGCCGGTGGCGTCTACCCCGTGCTGTTTCGCAAAGTCTGCGATCAGGCTCCCCCAACCGCACCCAATGTCGAGCACGCGGTCTCCCGCCTTGAGCTGCAGCTTGCGCGCCACTTGGCTTCTCAGATGCTTGTGGGCGTCCTCGAGGGTGTCCGTCCGCTCGAGGAAGAGACCCGAGTGGTACACCATCGAATCTCCGAGGAACCACTCGAAGAAATCATTACCGCGGTCGTAGACTTCGCGCACCATGCGCTCATCTTGGTTGCGGGTGTGCGCCGCCATATCGGGCACGTAATTCTTCACCGCCCACTGCAGGTGCTGGCGGGTGATGGTGTACTTGACGAACTGGTCGCGATCTCGGAGCAGGTCTTGAATGTCGCCTTCAATGTCGATATCGCCATCGAAGTAGGCCTCGTAGAGGACAGACATCGGGATCTGAGCATCGCCGTATTTGCGCGCCAGTTTCTCGTCGTTGAAGACGACGTAGTCGGTCAGTCGTTTCATGGATGAATCCTCATCGGCTGTTCCGGTCCGCCGCGAAGCTAGACGCAAACTACCTCCTGACGCAATCGTGGCACGGGAGCGCGAACGACCGTTCGCAGGCGGCGAGCCGCTGGTCGGACCACCTGAGCCCAATAGGCGCCCAATTTCCGCGGTGGGAGACCTCGGTTACAAGCTTATTGAAACTGCGGGAGGATTCCGGGGAGGAGACGCACCGGCGCGAGCCAGCCCGCGGTCCGTGACCGAATCCTGACGCCGGAGCCACCGAAATGACGGAACGATTTACTGCCCTCAGAGCCATCGCCCCCTAGGATGCTCCTCGCTCACGGCTGACTCCCAGCCGCCGGCATCGGAGATCAGTCACCTTGGCCATCGTCATCTTCTTCGTCGCTCATTGGCAGCTATCCGTCTTCTGCCAGACGTTCTTCCTCCACCGCTACGGTGCGCATCGAATGTTCACGATGTCCCAGGGATGGGAGCGATTCTTCCAACTGCTGACATACATCTCCCAGGGCTCCAGCTATCTCGTGCCACGCGGCTACGCGGTGCTGCATCGCATGCACCACGCCTTCAGTGACACTGAGAAAGACCCGCATTCGCCACGCAACTTCAGCAACGTGATGACGATGATGTGGAAGACGAAACACGAGTACGACGACTACGCGTACTACCGGGTGGAGCCGGAGCCCCGCTTTGATGGCGGCGTGCCCGAGTGGCCCGCTCTGGACAAACTCGGACAAAGTTGGCCCATGCGTATCGTCTGGATGACGGGGTACACCGCATTCTACTACGTGTTCGCGACAGAGGCGTGGATGTGGCTCTTGCTACCATTCCACTTCGTGATGGGCCCGATTCACGGGGCAATCGTCAACTGGTGCGGGCATCGCTACGGCTACACGAACTACAAGAACGGGGATGACTCGAAGAATTCACTCCCCATCGACTTCGTCACGCTCGGGGAGCTGTTCCAGAACAATCACCACCGCTATGGCATGTCCCCGAACTTCGCCGCTCGCTGGTTCGAGATCGATCCCACCTACTATGTCATCAAGGCGCTCGTGGCACTCGGCATCATTGAACTGAACACCAGTCAGAAGATGCGGTACCCAGAGCGCCCCGGGCAGGCGGCGCCGGAAGCACTGGAACCTGCTGGTGGCGAGTAGTCCTCACCCGCTGACAGCGCTGAGCTAAGGTCTCTCGGAACGGCGACAAGCTCGGCACGGACGTGCGCGGTGCTTCCCCCGATCGAGCGTCAGGAAAGGCGATCGCGAAAGTCTTCGTACGTGAATTCGCGCACGCGTTCCAGACTGCCGTCCGCCGCCCGAAGGACGATGTCCGGATGGCGGACGCCGTTGAACATCGTCGTCTTGACGATGGTGTAGATAGCCATGTCCTCGAAAACGAGACGTTGCCCGACGTTGAGAGGCTCCGGAAAGGAATATGCGCCAATCTCGTCACCAGCCAGGCAGGTAACGCCACCCAATCGATAGTCGTGGGGGAACTCACCCGGTTCGCCAGCACCAACGATACGAGGACGATAGGGCATCTCCAATACGTCTGGCATGTGGGCCGTCGCTGAAACGTCCAGCACCGCGATCCGACCCTGATTGTCGAGCACGTCGAGAACCGATGCCACGAGCACGCCAGCGTGCAGCGCGATTGCCTCACCCGGCTCTAGGTACACCGCGACATCGTAGCGGGCACGGAACTCGCGAACCAAGCGCACCAGGCGGTCGATGTCGTAACCAGGCCGGGTGATGTGATGTCCTCCTCCGAAGTTCACCCAAGAGACCCGCTCCAACACGTCGGCCCAATCGCGCTCCACGACTTCGAGTGTTCGCTCCAAGGCATCGGAATCCAACTCGCAGAGCGTGTGAAAGTGCACCCCAGACAGACCTGCAAAACGCTCTAGGTCGAACGCCGAACGGGGTACCCCCAAACGCGACCCGGGACGGCACGGATCGTAGAGGGGTACCTTCACCTCTGAGTGCTCAGGGTTTATACGCAGACCAAAGTGCAAGGGTCGGTGTTCTGTGGCGCGCTGGCACTGTTCGCGGTAGCGCTCCCACTGCGAAAGCGAATTGAACACGAGGTGGTCACAGGTCGTCAGGCACTCGTCAATGTCACGCTCACTGAACGCCGGAGCGTAGACATGCACCTCACCTGGAAACTTGTCCCTGCCAAGCCGCGCCTCGAATGGACCGCTCGCCGTCGTGCCCGAGAGATACCGGCTGATGATGGGGAATGTGGCCCAACTGGCGTAACCCTTGAGAGCGAGCAATATCTTTGCACCACTCTGCTCTTGAACGGAGGCCAATAGGCGGCAGTTATCCTCGAGCTGCTTGCAGTCGATGATGAACGCGGGCGTCTGTTCGAGAGCCGCGTAGGCACTGACCGCGCTCTTCACAGGTCCTTCACGTGCCATGGAAGTCCGTACTTGCCCACGTCATCGAGGAATGGCTTTGCTTCGAACTGTTCCATGTTGAACACGCCCTGGCCAGACCATTGACCTGTCAGTAGCATCTTCGCTCCGACCATGGCAGGCACCCCAGTCGTGTAGGATACCGCTTGAGCCCGCGCATCCTCATAGGCGTGCTCGTGCTCGCATACGTTGTAGATGAACAGCTTCTTGACTTGCCCCTCTTTGACGCCTTCGATGATGCAGCCAATGCTCGTCTTGCCCTTGTACCCCTCCGCGAGAGAAGCGGGGTCGGGAAGCAACTTCTTGAGGAACTTGAGGGGAACGACCGGCGTGCCGTCATAGTCCACTGGTTCGATACCAATCATTCCGACGTTCTCGAGCACTCGCAGGTGGGTCAGGTACTCGTCCGAGAACGTCATCCAAAAACGGATACGGCGGAGACCTTTTAGGTGCTTGGTCAGCGACTCGAGCTCCTCGTGGTAGAGGAGGTACGCTTTTCGGACACCCACTTCTGGAAAGTCGAAGTCTTGGCTAACGCTCATCGGCTCGATGACTTTCCACTCCCCCCGTTCCCAGTAGCGCCCCTTAGCCGTCACCTCCCGGATGTTGATCTCAGGATTGAAGTTCGTGGCGAACGCCTTGCCGTGGTCGCCGGCGTTGCAGTCGACAATATCCACAGTGTGGATTTCGTCCAACAAGTTCTGTTGGGCATAGGCGCAATAGGCATTGGTCACACCTGGATCGAAACCACTGCCCAGAAGTGCGATGATACCCTTGTCGCGATAGCGTTCGTGGAATGCCCACTGTTGCTTGTATTCGAACTTCGGATTGTCAGGGGATTCGTAGTTGGCGGTGTCGAGATAGTTGGTGCTTGTTTCCAGGCAAGCCTGCATCAGGGTGATGTCTTGATACGGTAGCGCCAGGTTCATCAGCAAATCGGGCTTGACCTCGCGGATGAGCTCGACAGTTTGCTGCACGTTGTCGGCGTCCACCTGAGCCGTCTTGATGGGGCGATCCAATTGAGCGGCGATCGCATCGCAACGCGCCACGTTGCGGCTCGCGAGCGTGATTTCCGAAAAGACCTCAGGAACCTGCGCGCACTTGTGTGTGACCACCCCGCCGACGCCCCCTGCACCAATGATGAGTACTTTTGCCATCTTCGATGGTTGGCTTACCGCATCCGTACCCCACGACAAGCCCTATTCGGGGGCTATCGTGCGCTCCGTTCTACCGAACGCGTGGCGCCCTCACCCGTCGTCGCGCTGGGGCGACGGTAGCAAGTCCTCAGCGATGTGTTCCCGGAAAAGCTCGAGCCCTTTGCGAGCGTTCTGGTCGTAGACTTGTTCTGGTGTCAGGCTCTCGCGCGAAATGGCGTTGATGTCCGGAGGCAGCCACTTGGAGTATTTGACGTCGTACGCTGCGTCGCTGTCCGGCACGATGAAGTCCGCATTGAGCGTGAGCCCAATGCCAACATACACGTTGCGCGGCCGATTCGTCGTGTAGCCGCCGGAGAGGGTCGTTCGATAGGAAATGAACAACGTCGGCTTGTCGACCTTCGGGAGGTCGTCCTCGTAGGCGGCGTGCTCTCCATGGACGAAGCGCAAGATCTCGGCGGGGAACGCCTTTTGCAGCTGCTCAATCAGGGCGTTGGCAGTGGCTTCTTCTCTTGGCGCGGCGTGCTCTGCCTCGAAGTACTGGGACGGCAACGAGCTGTTGCCAGCAAAGTAGGCGCTCCGGCGCAGGGCATTGTCCGTCACCTTGGCCCCATCGGACAGGCTACGACGAAAACGCACGAGTACCTCGGGACCGTGCTGCTCAGAGAACGTCACCATCGCGCGGAACAGCCGCGCCACTTCCTTCGATGGCGAGTGCGCCTCCACGTACGACTTGTAGGCGGACTCGAAGACGGCCTTTCGAGCCACACCGATTTCTGACTTGATGACGCCATGCTGAGGGTGAGCCTTCTCGAAGTCCCGAAGCGCGGTCAATGTACCCGCCTCCCGAACCTTCTCCAACTCCGCCAGCAGCACTTCTCGGAGCGCAACGTCAATCTCTGGTCGGATCTTGGAGTCTGCGTGCTCCCGGGAGAACTTCTCCACCGCGGCGAGATCACCCTTGATTCGCTCCAGCTGAGCCCGCGGCAGGAGTATGTCGGCAACCCCCGCTCGGGTGCCTCCACGCGCCAAGTAGTCCTCGAAAGCTGCAGCAGTATTCTTCTTCACTGCCTGCTCGTAGATCGCGCGCTCACCCAGCTTGTTCCTGGCGAGGAAGAGCAGCACCCCAATGGTGGCTCCCAGGGCCAATGCCAAGAAATAGCGCCACGGTCGCTGATCGCGGGGTGCCGTCAAGGCTTTGTGAGAGGACAACGGGTTTGAGAATCCGCTATCCCGCAGCGGGTCCAATGCAGCCAGCGCGCGTCGATCCTTCTGCGCGTACGCTTGCTTCATCTTCTCCCGGAAGTCTCCGAGCGCCTTTTCGAGTTGAGCGACATCGGCCGATGCAGGCATAGGGAAGGTAAATGTCGCCTCCGCGAAACGCAGCTTCACTTTCCCGCTACCAGCCGCGCTGACACCCAAGAGCCCCCCCAACCGATACCAACGCAACTTTTCACGTTGAATGACGAGCACCCCCGCCGGGAACAGGTAGCTACCGAAGAGGTAAGGATAGCGGGCTTGGGCGGATCTCGTCCAAGCGTAGGACGCGAGCGCTACAGCCGAAACCCCACCGAACAATCCGTAGATTGGAGTCAGGAGCATGCTCTGCAGAGCGAAGGAGCTCTTCAGCGTGCCATAACCCACAACAGCCAGCCCCAAGACGACCGATGCCGCAACGACGAAGATGGCGATGGCTCCTAGGCCCTTCGCCGCGGACGCCGGCTGAAATAGTATCGCGCGTGGCGCCCCGCTGCCGGACACCGACGCTAGGAGCCGGTCCTGGATCGGCCGAGGAAGCTCAAAAAAATTGAACTCGTCTTTGCTGGCCTCGGTTGCGACAGGTTCTGATGTGGATGTTGCTTCGAGGTCGGCGGCTTGGGTCATGAAGCACCTGCCGTGCATCCTAACCCCGAAGTCCCGCGTTTGTGACCTATTTTCTGGCTACTTCTGCGCCGGGGGGCCCACTTTTGGCCCGCGTCGGCGTCCGCTCCAGTTCGCTTCGGCCAGAGAGCGACGTTCCTGCGCAGATAACCCATCAACGACGTCTACCAAGGCTCCGTGCAGAAGGTCTTGCATTTTCACGCTCTGAGCACGCAGCTCGGCCAGCGCGGACTCCAGTCGCTGACGGTCGAATTGTTCTGCCTCCAGCGCAGCTTTGACCTCGGCACGCGCTCGCCGGAGCTCTCTCCGAGCCGGGCGAGCCTGCTGCATGTGGGTGCGCATCTTCTGGCGCACACCTGGCACATCGGAGCCGCGCAGGGCGCCGCCGATGTGGAACAAATCGGGTGGGCGCCGTCGCTCCACGTCGTGATGACGCAACGATCTGGCAGCCAAGAAGCCTGCCAAGAACAAGTTCACCGCTAGTGATGCGGCCAACAGCCAGGTCAATGTCCGTCTAGTCATTCCCAGGCCTCGTCCAGGTCCATTGCCAAAGCCATCTCCGAAACCTCGCTCCAATCCTCCTCCTCCTCAAAGCTCGCACTTGGCTCAACGGAGGATGCCCACCCACTCACCCCCCCGGCGAACAGAACACAACCGGCTGCCAGAGCAGGCAACCACCAGCGTGAAAAGAAGGTCCCCATCAGCGTCGACGCCTTGGGATGCCGCAGGGGGATCTCGAAGACCTGGCGCCTCAGCTCGGGCGAGGCAGCAATGGGTGCCAGCTGGTTCAGGCTAGCCTCGAACTCTTGATAATCTGCAAGGAGCGCGACAGCCGCAGGGTTGGACTCCAAGAGTGCCTTCGCGAAAGTTCGCTCCGCCTGAGGCCAGCGCGCGAGCTCCGCCCCGTGGGTATCGAGGAGTCGCTCGAATTGCTCCATCGTCGTCGGTCCACCCGGTTCAGTGCTCACGACCACCTCCTCGATGCTGACTCAGCGTGGTCCGCAAGGATCGACGCGCCCGGCTGAGCAGGCTTTCCACTGCTTCCACGCTGACCCCAAGCACGCTGGCAACCTCCGGATTCCCCAGACCTTCGTAGTGCGCCAAAATCAGCGCTTCGCGCTGCCTTTGAGGGAGCGTCTCCACTGCCTCCTTGACAGCGTCCGCCACCACGCGCCTCGCCAACACCCGAGACGGCCTCACCGAGTCCGTGCCGAGTTCGACCTCTTCTCCGCCGATGTGCTTCTGGCGTCGAATGCGGTCGATGCACAGGTTGTGGGCAACACGGAACAGCCACGTGCTCACCTTGGCATTCGGTTTCCATCTGTCTGCGTCCTTCCAGAGTCTAAAAAAGGCCTCTTGCGTCACTTCCTCAGCGTCGGCGCTCGTCCCCACGATGCGATAGGAGTAGTTCAGCACTCTCTCCAAATACTTGGTCGACAGCTCGCGATAGGCGCCTTCATCCCCCGCGCTCACGCGAGACATCAACTCGCCATCTTGGTGTCGTTCCGCGTTCGAGTTCACGGTCAGTGCAGCCTATACGCAGCGCGCCAGGACCACCACGTTTCACCGCATGATCAGGGCGTGGCCCTTCCCGCCGGATGGGGCCTGAGCGCACATCAACCTTGGTTGCTGCGCCCCCGATTGACTTGGGCAGCGTTGCCTTTTCCCCTAGCGCCGTCCTTGCCGGGCTTGTTTCGCTTCTGCCCCTTGGTGGCGCGCTCGGCGCGCTTTGCCTTGCTAGCGTGTTGCATCTCGTCGAGGGTCACGACGCCATCCTTGTTCGTGTCCAGCTTCGCCAGCCAGTGGTTCATCTGCCCACCCTGCTTGTTGTGGCCGTGGTGCCCAGCTAGCGCCACGGAACCGACCAACGTCAATCCGGCCGCAATTGAGGAAATGAGAAGGGTCTTCATCGTACTAAGCACCTTTGTAGAGGCGCCCCACCGCGGGGCTTCACCGGACCCAACGCAGCGTGGTGCTGATTCCGTCGCTCCAAATTCGTCTCGACTCAGCCATCGGGCCGGCGCGCTCTCGACGGTCAGTTAGATGCGCCCTCGGCTCGACCCGATGGGATGGTGCTCCGCACCGCCGCCGAGCGCGACGCCAGCATCGGTGACTGACCACGTGTCAACGGGTTGATGTCTTCACCCTCATCGGCTCGAACCGCACCCATGGGACTGAAACTCGATGTAGGCCAAAAGGACACTGGCAACGAGAAACCCCTTCTGGGCTAGAGCCAAGCTCAACTCCCATTCCGATCACCTCCAGGACGGAGCCGACAACCCGCGGGTGCCTGGCGCCAATGTGCGGCTAATTTCGAACAGATGCGCGCGAGGTTCAGTCTACAAAAATAGGTATTTCTGGGGGTATCACCGAGCGTCGGAACACCCGCACAACCCATCGAAGCTCAGGTGTGCGCACCGCTTCGTGATGCGTGATCGCGTCTGGGACTACAAAAATAGGGATTTTTTGCTTGTCCTTTTTTCGGGTAAGGGACATATAGCCAGCACGTCGGAGACTCCATTGAGCATCCAAGCCGATTTCGCCACGAATGCAGCACGAAAGCGTACGACTCGGGTCACCGACAAGACAGCTGTCGCGCTCGCGTTGGCAACGGGATCTGCTGATTCGGCATGGTTCGAGCACATGTGGAGTAATCGATGTGGCGTGGGCCGGAGAGGAAATGGCCCATCCGGAGTCTCTCGCGCGTTACGGAAAAGCTGATCTGCGCCCGCACTTGTGAGTACAGGTCGACGCTCAGGTAATTCGGAACACGCATAAGAGAGCAGGGAACAGGAACAACAAGAAGAATAGGAACAGGAGAACAACCTATGGCCGCTGCAAAGTCTGCAATCAAAGAGAAATTCACCAAGAGCCAGATCCTCGGAGAACTGTCCGACAAGACTGGCCTGAGCAAGAAAGAGGTCGGCGGAGTGCTCGATGAGCTCGCCGTTCTGATCGAGCGTCACATCGGCAAGAAATCTGTCGGGGAGTTCACTCTGCCCGGTCTGCTCAAGATCACGACCGTGCATAAGAAGGCTCAGAAGGCTCGCAAGGGCATCAACCCCTTCACCGGCGAAGAGACCACCTTCAAGGCAAAGCCTGCGCGCACCGTCGTCAAGGTTCGCCCCCTCAAGAAGCTGAAAGAAATGGTCGAGTAAGAATCTCGATCTCATTGGCGAGGACGGGCGGAGAATCTCTCCGCCCGTTCCCTTTTGTGCCTGCTTGAGCGACTAATCGACGGAACGCTTGCTGTACCGCGCTTCAGCCTGCAATTCCTCGAGCAGTCGGCGATTGACTCGCGAGAGGTCCGCGACGAACGCCAAGACGATGGTCTGGAATCCAAAGATCAGCAACACAGCTGTCAGAATGAGAGACTGCACGTGACCGGACCCATCCCCCATCACGTAGTAGTAGACAAAACGAGCCCCCAAGGCGGTCCCCGCAAGGCACAGCGCCGCGCCGATGCCAAAGAAGAACCGAAATGGCTGGTAGACGACGAAGATGCGGACCAGCGTCACAACACTCCGCATCACGTAGGAGGGGACGCTTCGCACCAATCGTGACGGTCGTAGATCCGGATTCACCCGCACGGGCACGCAGGCAATGCTGAGATTCTTCTGCCCTGCTTGAATGATCGTCTCGAGTGTGTACGTGTAGCTGCTGAATACATTTAGGCTGCTGGCAGCGAGTCGGCTGTAGGCACGAAAACCGCTGGGCGCGTCCTCGACCCGTGTGCCACTCACACGGGCTACCACCCAACTGCCGAGCCTCTGCAGCAACTTCTTGGTCCGAGAAAAATGCGCGATGTCGCGGATGGGACGCGTGCCGATCACCATCTCCGCTTTGCCTCGCACGACTGGTTGAACCAAGCGTTCGATGTCAGCCGCGAGGTATTGGTTGTCGGCGTCGGTGTTGACGATGATATCCGCTCCGAGCTCCAACGCGGAGCGGATGCCGAGCATGAATGCCCGGGCCAAGCCCTGGTTGTTGCTGAAGCCGACGACGTGCTGCACACCGTGCTCGCGCGCTACTCGACGCGTTTCATCGGTACTGCCATCGTCGATGACCAGCACTTCGATGACGTCGATTCCGTCTATCTGCGTTGGCAGCTGCGCGAGCGCCACGGGCAGACTCGCTTCCTCGTTGTAGCAGGGGATCTGGATGATCAGCTTCATCGCAGTCAGAGCTCCAGTCTGCCGAGTCCGCGACAGCGCGTAAATCGCTGGGGCGAAGCGATGCTCCACTCTGGCCCCCGGGCCGCGGATGGTCGCCTGTCCATCTCACCCGACAGCACCCAGGCGGGAGAAGGCGACCCGTTCCATACGACGCGCGGACGCGTTTCACAACTTGCCGTGAATGAACAAACCCGATGGGGTCAGGCGCAACGTGGTCTTGGTATCTGCGTCGGCGTCGAGCACCCATAGCGTCACCGCAGAACTCATGCCGACAATGCCGAGCGCCAAGCCAATTTTGGCCATCGTCTGCTGTCTCGCGCTCGTTTGCTCGTTTTCGCTCTTGCGCGCAGGACAGCGGCCGTCGATGCAGTCGTCACCCAGGCTCGCTAGTGTTTCCTCGCTCATTGCATCCAGTACACCATATGCGCCGAGGCCGACAGCACCGAGAAGCGCCGCATCATGCGCGTGACCTGGAATCCGGAGGGAATGTTGGAATCGTTCCATGGGATACCCCAGGAATGCGCTCGGGCCCGCCAGCGATGTCATGAACTCAGGAGGCAACGTTGATGGGGGCTCCAACTTGACGTGGACTCGCGTCCCCCCCTCCAGGGCCAGTGAGCGCTCGACCTTGGGCATGAATGGCACCCTGAGCTCTACCCTGACCGGACCAGGTTCGACGACGACCTCCCCCCACAACTCCGACGGGACCGTCTCATCGTTCACGAGCAGTCGAGTGTGCTGAGGCGCGTTTCGTACTTCCACAGCAACGAACCCGACATGCGGAGTTAGCAGCGTCTGCTCGCCTTTCGCAGCACGAATCAAGTCGCCGCCCCGTTCACCCTTCGCGTCCTTCTGCGCGCGATCGTAGGCTCGATAGGCATCCACCCAGCGCTCGAGCTTCCTGAGACATCGAGCTCGCAACAACCCCGAGCGCGCATCAGGTCGGAGACGGCGGGCGGCATCGAATTGGCGCAAGGCCTCGGCAAAGTCCCCTGCAGCGTAGAGCTGTTCGCCGAGTTCGACTCGCTGTGCCGCACGCTTTGCGTCGTCTGCCTTGGGCTTTGGGGACAACAGTCGAAGTTCCTGCTTCTCTTGGCAGACGCCACAAGCAGCCCAACCCCAGGACGCCAGCGCGACTAGCCCTGACAGCCAGAGACAAATCGCTCGAGAGATGCGGCAAGGATTCAAACTGCGCCTCCAATGAGCGCCAGCATGGCGTTCCAAGGTATTCTTCGACGCCGCCGACGACGCAATATCGAGTCCTCGACTCGTTCACTGGAGAGCTGCTCGTCATCACAGACACCAGCCTCTTGCAGCAAGTCTGCCGGCTCTGTCTCCGCGACATCCAGGCGCTCGTCTAATTCGATGAAGTCCTCATCATTCAACTCCTCGAATTCCTCAACGAGTTCAAGCCATGACTCGTCCCCTTCCGACGACGTTGCTTCGGCTCGCTTCGCCCCAGCGT
Source organism: Polyangiaceae bacterium (assembly GCA_050298815.1). Classification (GTDB taxonomy): domain Bacteria; phylum Myxococcota_A; class Polyangia; order Polyangiales; family Polyangiaceae; genus SZUA-265. The sequence goes on along the minus strand of JBNKUV010000092.1, from coordinate 73,102 downwards.
CAGAAGCCGGAGCAGGAGCATTGCCCTGCGCCGAGTCGCGGCGGGCCCATGTGGAGCCTGTCCCCTCCGGCGAAACCGCGCACGCCTCCATCACCGGCGTCAGTCGGTCCGCCTGATAGCCAATGCTCCGCTGCACCACGTCCGCCCAGTCCTGACGGCTTGCCACACGAAAACCCGCCGTACCCGCCACGGCGTCTGCGAGCTCTGACGCGGAAGCGAAACGGCGCCGTGGATCAGTCGCCGTTGCCCGTATCGCCACCATCAGCAGTGGATCAGCGGCGTGTTGAGCCCACAGGGGGTGTGCGTCTAGGTCGGTTCGCGAGAGGTGTTCGACATCGACCGCGGTGAGCTCTTGCCCGGCCAGAATCTCGAATAGCAACACGCCGGCCGAGTACACGTCCGAGCGGACTTCGGGCGCTCCGAGCCGTGCTTCGGGCGCCAGGTAGGCCGCGGGCTGAGCGTGCCGTTGCTCTTGACCGCCGACGAACAACGCCGCTCCGTCTCGACGAAACAGAGCGTTGGCTCGGCACAACGTGCCCACAGCACCACGCAATCGCTGCCCCCGCTCACCCAGATGTATGCCGTGAAGCTCTGCCAAACACTCCAGAAGGGCCCTGAGCTCCAAACTCAGCGAAACCTGCGAGTGCAGGCGAACGAAGTCCCAACTGACCCCAACACCCGAGCTAGGCTCCAACGGGGCAGCGCTCACCGTGGACTCGTCAGAAGTGCCCAAAGTCCCCAACTGGTGTTCGCCAGGAACAAGCGGCGGAGGTCGTACGGTGACGGCGTCCAAACTTGGACGCTCACAGCTTCGTGCTGTGATCTTGACCGGGCCCGGTGCCGAGATGGGATGAGACTTCCTCAGTTGCATCGCTACCGTTCATGTGAGGAGAACGGCTTCCTCAGATGGACAGTACAAGGTGGCGCAAAAAGCTTTCGCCGCAATTGGCCAGCATCAAATCCTTCCCTCGCCGGAGCACGTGTCCGATGTGGGTTTTCAGCCCGAGCGATCCTGTCCACTACTGCCGGTGTTGCCGGACCGGAAACACTGCCAAATCGGGAGCGGTAACGGTGTAGCCATGCGGTTTGCTTCAGCGGCGGAACCTTACAGCGGTTCCAGATGTGCGTGTCATCGATTGCCCTGGCCAGGTTGTGAGTACAGAATGAGGGTTCGAGCAGGAACAGCGATGAGCTAGCGTTGCTCTTCAGCGCGCGTAGCCGGGGAACTGGTTGGGGCACGCCAGTTCCGCCTCTATGATGGTCCAGCCATCATCGGCATCGAGCAGGAGAGATTCACCACCGAGCTCCACACTGCCGGCTTCCAAGAATGCCTCTGAGCCCAAGTCGCCGACCTCCATTGCAAACGTGCAGCTGCGCCGCTCCTCCGTTACGTCACGAACCACCTCCCGTTCTTCCAGCACTTCCTCGACCTCGACGACTTTCACGGCGGCCAAGATGTCGGAGAACGCGCTCTCGAGCGGTTGTTCGTTCATCGCCTCGTCCGTCGATACGTTGACGCTGTTCCCCGTCGAACCGTCCCAGGTGACCAGCGTCCAGCGCCACGCGCGAGCCGCCGCCGCAAGATCCCGCTACTCGCTGACGACTACCCCTCCCCAATGCCAACGCCTTTCCGGCTTGCCCTTCTCGCGAGCCGCCGCCCCCGTTCTCCCCACCCCCTGAGTCTTTCCGCAGACGACGTCGCCTTTCTTTCGAACCACCCTCCTGCCCATCGCCAGAATTTTGGGGCTCGGGCCCCCGTCAAGCCCGGTCGCAGCGGCGGGGGTGGCTGCAGCTTGAGATACCGGGGATGCCCTCCTGCCTCCCCTGGGTCCGTGACCTTTCCTCCCAGCCTCGCCTCCATGTCCCCAAGCCTGAGTGCGGTTTCTACGAGCCACGCTGCGCTTTCTCCCAACTCCGCCGCGCTTTCTCCGAACCGCCCTGCACTGTCCACGAGGCCGGATTCAGTTTCTACGAGCCGCGCTGCAGTTTCTACGAGCCGCGCTGCAGTTTCTACGAGCCGCGCTGCAGTTTCTACGAGCCGCGCTGCAGTTTCTACGAGCCGCGCTGCAGTTTCTACGAGCCGCGCTGCAGTTTCTACGAGCCGCTGAAGGACCCGGCACATCGGTAATGTTGTGAGTGTTTCGTGGCGCCGTAGCGCGATCAATCTTGGGATGGGCCGCCGCGAAACACGGCGGAACGAGGCCCGGAGCGGCGCGCCAGGCGCTCGATACCCTATTTACTGGGGGAAAACGATTGAGCTCTGGCGTGAGTATCGGCTGCAGAGAGCGGCATCGCAAGTTCGAAATGACGGCGCGCGGGAGGTGACTGGGGCTTGGGAAGAGCCGAGGACTTCTCCTACGACTTGGACCGCATGGAGTGCGTCTGTCCCGCCGGCAACGAACTGTACCAGGCCGGCAAAGACATGCCCTTCAACGGCTACCGCGCTGCCCGCTTCAAGGCGCCCATCACCGCTTGCCGAAATTGCCCCCTGCGGGCCAAGTGTTTACGAAAACCAGACCGCACCCCTCACCGCCAGCTGACGATCATCAAACACACCGAGGGTCCGCCACAGCAGGCCAAACCAAACCCATCGACTGTCGGTCGAACCGTCGATGTCTTCTCGCATGTTAAGACTGCGATCTAGAAGCAGCAGCGCCGTTGACGGAACCTACCGCTCGACTTCGACCTCCAACGTCTCGGTCACCGTCTCTTTGACCTCGTAGGTCACGTTTCGGGTGTTCGGGAAAACGCTGCGTCGCATTCACCAGCTCCGTCTCCCTGTTCTGCCGGTACGGCGAGTTCCCCACCGACATCCTCGCCCGGGGCCATGAGCATCTCCTCGTCGGTCGCATGGGGTACGACATGGATCCGGCCGACTCCCCAGCGACATCCTCGCCTCGCGCGTCGAGGTCCTCCTCCCGCTCAACGCTTAGCCCCGAATGATCACCCTCCCGGTTGAAGGCATGTGGGACCGGTCAAGTCGCAGCTCCCATGCCAGGCGCCGACGCGAGCGGATGAACCCCGGCGGATGCTCGAGCCCCTTCACGCCCATAGGGACCCCAATCAAATCAATGGTTTACATGCCCAATGTTTCTCACAGGACGGAAGTCGTCGTTGGGTGCGCTTTCTGGGAACCTTGAGGTGGTGAAGCCCACTTCACAGATCGTCGTGCAGCCCGTTGCACCGCGTGAATGCCTCGCTTTCAGTCTCGACGGCGAAAGGTCCAGTGGATCGACAAGCACGTGACATTGCTCCTCACGCATTTGTTACAGTGCCAGACGATGCCACTTACAAGGTACACGGCGTTCGCAGGCTTGGTCGCTCCACTTCTCCTCTCGGTGTTGGCGCACGCTGAATCCGCTGAGAATATCGCGGCGGCCAGAGCCCTAGCCGCGAAGGGCGTCAAGTTGGCTCGGGCGGGCGACTGTCAGGGTGCAATCGATCCTCTGCAGCGAGCCGAACAACTATACCACGCACCGTCCATTCTGGTTGAGTTGGGGGCGTGCCAGTGCGAACTCGGAGAGTTGGTTGAAGGCACTGAAGCACTGAATCGAGTGGTGCGAGAGAACCTCGGTGACGACGCTCCCCAAGCCTTCGTTGACGCACAAGGGCGAGCCAGAACGTTGTTGGAGCAGTACCGACCGAAGCTCGCGCAGCTAGTGATCGCAGTGGAGGCACCGGATGGATCCACCTATGTGGTGAAGGTGGATGAAAAAGAGGTGCCAGAAGCGTTGATGGGCGTCCCTCGCCCAACCGACCCAGGGGAACACACGGTCAGCGCCTCAGGTGAAGGTCTGATTTCCACGCAGCGTACCGTTACTTTGAAGGAGGGGGGCAGCGATGAAGTCACGCTCACCCTGACGCTGGACCCCAACCCCTCACGACCGGCTGCCATCCCACCTCCGGAAGAGCCTCGCGAGATCAACGTCGTGGCAACTCCTGTCGACACCGGCTCGCCGACGAGTCGTGGGGACAGCCTGGTTCCGGCCTACATCGCTTTGGGCATTGGAGCGGTGGGCATCGGAGCGGGTACGTACTTCGGGATCACCGCGATCAACCAGAAGAAAGACCTCGACCTCGAGTGCCAAGACGGGAGCTGCCCAACTGGCACTCAAGAAGACATCGACACGATGCATCGCAACGCCAACCTCTCGACACTCGGGATGGGCATCGGAGTAGTGGGGGCGGGCGTGGGGCTATACCTACTCTTGACCGCCGAGGGTAACGGCTCCCAGGCGACCTGCACGGAGACTCCTTGTGTCACCCCACTATTGGGCCTGGGACGCCTCGGAATGGAAGGTGTGTTTTGAACGCGACGCGCAGAAGATGCCTGCCTTCAGTCCAAGCGGCGCTGCTTTGGGCCAGCGGGTTCGCCTTGGCAATCGTCTTCGTTGGCTGTGCTCAGGTGCTTGGCACCGGCGGATACGAAGAAGACCCTGACGCATTTGACGAAGGAGGCGTCTCCGTCGCTGAAACGGAGACCAGCGGCGGAGGCGCCACAGAAAGCGGCGAAACCGAGGAGACCGACGCGGGAACCGAGGGAGCGGAAACCGAGGAGACAGCAGCGGAAACGGAGACGGGGACCGGCACGGACACACCCACCGATCCTACGATGCCAGTACTCCCCCCTGACGCTGGCATGGAGCCAACCTCAACAGGGCAGAGCATGGGCGGAGCAGGCGGGACCTCCGGCATGGCACCGGACAGTGGCACCGACCCAGCCGAGGGCGGAGCGGCGGGCGATGCCGCTGCAAATGGTGGCACCGGGGGGATGGTAGGCGCAGGAGGTGCCGGTGGCGCACCGCCGAACTGCGACCGGCCCACTCCCGGACCGTGTGCGATCCTGAGTCAGTGTGGCTGCAACGCTGGCGAGATGTGCATCGTGGCCAACACAACCACGGGCGCCACCGCATGTGTCTCTGAAGGTAACACCGATCCCTACTCTCATTGTGACGACTCTACTGACTGCCAGGCTGGTCATGGTTGCGTCGCGGGCGTTTGCAAAGCGTTCTGCGACATGGATGAGACTCCAACCTGTGACCAAGGGCCCTACGCTAGCTGCGACCCAGTTACCGTCAACGGGGAAGACGTTTCCGATTATGCGGTGTGCTTGAGAACTTGCGACCCGCTGGACTCAACGCGCAGCGATGCGACATACGAAGCCTGTGGGCCGGGAGTGAACTGCCTACCCGGACCCAGCGGGGTCAGTTCTTGCGTGGCTTCTACCAGCAACGGCACGCAAGGCAGCAGTTGTGAGGACTCGGGGGGTAACGCCAATCCGACGCGATGTGCGCCAGGGTTTGCTTGTGTCACTGTCGATTCAGATTCCACCTGCAAGCGCCAATGTGAACCAGGTGTCACCGATTGCGGCATCGGGTTCAGTTGCCTGAGCTACGAACCCAACTTGGGGGCCGCGTCTCGGAGCATTGGCTACTGCGAGCGGTGCCCGGGGGCGAGCACCGGCAGTTGCGATCCAGTGTCACAATGCGGGTGCGCAGCCGGACAAATGTGCTCGATCACGGACTTCGAGACTGGAGCCTTAGGTTGTGTCGACGAAGGTACGACCCTCGCCGGAGACTCATGCAACGTGACCGTCGGGGAGTGTGAACCCGGTACGGATTGCCTGATGTGGTACTACACTGGCGTCTGTTCTCCATTCTGTGAGACGGACGCAGACTGCAATAACGGCGAGCCCTGTGTCGAGTGGGAGGTACCCGGGGTGAAGCACTGTCTCTCGGGATGCGACTTGCGCAATCCGCTGTCGAACTCGGGATCGTTCAACGGCTGTGAAAGCGGGCAAAGCTGCGCTATCTGGGCTGACGTACCGGACAGCAGCGTCTGCATCACGCCCATGGTGGCTGCTCCCGAAGGAGGAACGTGCTCGAGTGAGGACACCTGCGGACCTGGCCTGACGTGTGTTGGCACGGAAACCGATGGGGTGTGCGAGCCCTGGTGCGACATGAACGGCAATGATTGTCGGAGCGGCGAAGAATGCGTGGCTCACCCGTACCTAGACCAATTCCTTTCCCCAATCACCCTCAAAGGCCTCGACTACGGCGTCTGCCTTCCCCCTCAGTTCGAACAAGAAAACACAACGAGTGTCGCCATCCCAGATGGGTCACCGGACGATGATTACGGCTCCGCAGGAACATCGCTGCAAGTATCGGGCGCCCCCTACCCGGTAGGGAAGATCGTGGTCGAAGTAAACATTTCTCACGCGTGGATCGGCGATGTGATCGTCGTACTGGAAGCGCCAGATGACGATACGTTCATCCTCCTCTTCGATTCAGCTGACCTGACGCTAGAACAGCAGGAAGGCTCCAACATGATCGGGACGGTGTTTGACGACGATGCCACCACGCTGGTCACCGACGGCACAAACCCATACACAGGCACGTTCCGACCTTCGGAGAGCCTGTCAATCTTCAACGGGTTCGATCCCAACGGAGAGTGGGACCTTTGGGTGTTCGACAGTGATGCAGTCATCACGGGAACGCTCAACTCCTGGAAGCTGACCATCTACTGATGGTAGCCGGTCCTCGAGGCCCCCTGCCGGTAGGCGCAGTCCTGTCCATTTCGCAGAACTCCCTGTGAGCCGTTCCTCCGGGGGCGACTTTTGCCACTCGGTCGCCAAGCCCACGGACCTTCCCGATGAGAAAAAAGACACCCACACTCCTCTTCGCAGCTGTTGTGGCCATTCTCGGCTGCGACGACGAGGAAGGGGCGCCCGCCTCTGGGCAGGCGAAAGAGGCATTGGGCGTGCAACACGATTCCCACCTCACCGACACCGGGCTACCAACTGCACTCGCCTCTGGAAGCCAGACGTCAGGGCCCCAGCCCAATCCGGAAGCCGCCGCTAAACCCGAGGTGCCTCTGCGTATCGCGACCAGTGATGCGCCGGCGTGGCTCGCGTGGGCGATTGCCGAAAAGAAGGGTTGGTTCGCGGCGGCAGGGGTCTCCGTCGAGCTTTCCTACTATGACTATGTACCCTCCCTCGAGGCCTACGCCGCGGGGAAAGCAGATGGCGTGACGATGACGAACCGCGATCTGCTGTTGACGACAGCCACCGGCGTGCGAAGCACCGCGGTGCTCATCAACGCCACCAGCTTCGGCAATGACGTCATCATCGCTCGGAAGGGCGTAAACTCCTTGCCCGAACTGCGCGGCAAGAGGTTCGGCGTGGAGCTCGGGTTCTCATCTCATTCACTGGTGTTACAGGCCCTCGCCTCGGAGAAGATGAGCACCGATGACGTGGAGTTCGTCAATCTTCCGACGCCGCTCGCCCCAAAGAGCTTGAAGCGACGAGACGTAGACGCCATCGCCACGCGGGAACCATTTGCGTCGTCGGCACTAAAAGAAGTCCCAGGAGCACATGCGCTATTTTCCACCCGAAAGGCTCCTGGGCTCTTCTATCAACTCTTGTGCGTCAACCCCGAGAGCCTACGTGACGAGCGCGAGGCGTGGCTGAGTATTACCCTAGTCTGGCAACGTATCGTCAACTTCATCAACGACTCAGGCACCCACGACGAAGCGATGGCGATCATGGCCGACCAAGCAGGGGTCCCCGAGGAGGCGATGAGTCGCCTGGTGGCGGGGACCCGCTTCTCGAGCCTAGAAGAGAATCGCCGCCACTTCGTCCATGGGACTACCCTCGACTCCCTGTCCTACTCGACGGAGATCGCCAATGGCTTTCACGTAGAGCAGGGACTGCAGGAGTCGAAGCTCAACGTGAGAGCCCTGCTCGACGGCAGTCTGGTCAATAGGCAACCATAGCGCCACGGGGCCAACACCGACGTGTCAGGGCAAACTGCGCCGGTGGATCGGCGCGGAGTGCGAAGGCCGAATCGCAATTCGTTTCGGCTCGCTCGCTAGGGCTGCTTGCCGCCCTGCCGGATCTTGAAGTTAGCCTCTCCATCAATATCGTCACCCGCCAAAAACCCCTGAAGGATCGGCGCGATCTCATGTTCGAAAACTTGGGCACCCCACCAATAACGGAGCTTTCCCTCAGCATCGAATAGGAACGTGGCAGGGAGCGAACCCCGCCACCGCGGCGTCATTGCCTGCTTGAAGTCGCCCAATGGCGGTTTGGCCAGCAGCGTCGGCTGAGGCAGCTCTTCTTCTTTCGCAAACTCCAGAGCAGCGATTGCTTTATCGGGAGCGTCAACGGAAACGAAAATGAACTCCAGGGCATCAGCGCCCAGGTCGGACTGCAGCTTGCGCAGCATCGGAACTTCGGACCGACAAGGCCCGCACCAGCTCGCCCACACGTTGACCACCGCACCTCGAGCTTCCGTTTCGCGGATTCGCTCAATCATCCCTGACCCAGTGACATAGTTCACTCCTTGAGGAAGCTCCACAACGGGTGCCAGCGGGCTGGCGGTCGTTCGAACCGTCGTCGTCGGAGCATCCGTCGCGGCATGGCTGGTGGAAGACGTCGACTTCTCAGACGCCGTTGCTCGATCCCGCGAACAAGCGGCGGCGGGCAACAACCCGAGGATAGCGAACGCGAGACCCAGCTTGTGCCAGCTGTTTGCTGACCTGGAGCATCGGTAGGCTGTCAGCGCCAGAACGACATGCAACGCAGGTTTCATCGGAGGCATGCTAGCGACGGACCGCGGCATGAGCTAGACCCACCGCCCATGACCCTGTTCGATGTTCATGCACACCTGACCCACGAGCGGCTGCTGCCCGATCTGTCGGGCATCTTGCGGCGTGCGGAGCACGCGGGGATCACCACTGTCATCTGTAATGGTCTCAACCCCGAGGACAATCAGGCTGTGCTGGAGCTATCGCGCCAGCACAGCCTGATCAAGCCGGCATTCGGCTGGTACCCCGTCGACGCCGTGCTAGCGGAAATGCGCCGCAACGGGGACGACTACCCGGACCAACGCGATGCCTGGGAGGCCGACGAGGCCGTCGGCTGGGTCGCAGACCATATGGACGAGGCATTTGCGGTCGGCGAAATTGGACTCGACGGCTATTGGGTGAAAGAGCCGTACTGGGAGGCCCAGGAGGCCGCATTCAGAAGCCTGGTGCGATTGGCGATGGACGCCGACAAGGCCGTGATCATCCACACCCGCAAACGAGAACGTCGGGCGATGGAAATTTTGGTGGAAATGGGCGCCAAGAAGGTCAACTGGCACTGCTTCGGCGGAAAGGTGAAGCTCGCTCGGGCCATCGCCGAGCATGGTCACTGCTTCTCGATCCCCGCCAATGCAAGGCGTTCGGAATCGTTCACTCGTATGGTGCAAACGCTTCCTCGGGAGCAATTGCTGCTGGAAACCGACTGCCCCTACTTGGGACCAGAACGCGATGTGGCCAATGAACCCAAGAACGTCAAGGGCACCTCGGAATACATGGCTGAGCTCTGGGCGAGTTCCCCCGATGAGGTGGAACGACAACTGAGTCAGAACTTCGAGCGCCTGTTTGGGGTGGCGCCGTAGGCGTTGGGACTCCCCGAACGCACATCTTGCACGCCCCAAGGAGACCCCCAGAGCAATCTGGCTTGAGAAAAGGTCTGCCTGATCGTAGGTTTGCATCTCTGCTGGCGAGTGCCGGCGGGTCACCTTTGTCGCCAGCATGACGCAATCAGTATCTCCGGGGAGAACATCAGCATTTAGCGCGCGCAGCATCGGACTGCTCGCGGATTGGTTCGATGAACTGTACCAGCAAATGTTCTTGAAGGTCGCGCAGGAGGCGGTCAATCAGCGGGGGTCCAGCTTGCTTGCGTTCGCGGGTGGGATCCCAGGCTCGATCAAGCGCGGCAGCGACAAGCGAGCCGCCGTGTTCGACGTGGTCGGTACCAGTAACATCGATGGAGCGATCCTGCTTGCCGGCACGATGGTCAACGAGCTTGGCACCGAAGCACTCGAGAAGCTGCTCGAGCGTCTAGACGGAGTCCCACTTTGTGCCATCGGCATCGAGGTGCCAGGGGTACCCAGCATTCTGGTCGACAACCAAGCGGGTATCAATCAGGCGATGACTCACCTGGTCGAGCACCACAAGGCAAGTAAGGTCGCGTTCATTCGTGGGCCGAACAAGAACAAAGAGGCAGAGTCTCGTTTCGCGGCCTACAAGGCTTCGTTGGCGCAAGCCAATATTGCTTTTGACGAACGCCTCGTGTTCCAGGGTGATTTCTTGCAAAGCTCCGGCAAGCACGCGGTCGCCCACTGGCTGTCTGAGCAAGTGAAGCCGGATGCGATCATTGGCGCAAACGACGCCATGGCTTTGGGCGCACTGCACCAGCTGAACAAGAACGGCATGAGCGTGCCTGGCGACGTCGCTCTGATCGGTTTCGACGATCTGCCGGTCGCCCAGAATGCAACGCCTCCGCTGACGACCGTGCGTCAACCACTCCGGGATCTGGCCGTCGCTGCAGTCCGAACCATCATGGACCAGATCACTGGCCGAGAGGTACCGCGACTGCAAGTGATGCAGACACACCTGGTAGTTCGTGAATCCTGCGGTTGTGCCCTACGACTGAGCTCGACGGGACAGAGCCTCAACCCGCCCGACTCCTCTCGGGGCACCCAACAGTCTGTCGCGTTCCCGGCAGCATTCGCCGCCGGCCAACCCGCCCTCAAGGCAGAGCTGCAGCGCTCGGCCCGAGGCGAGTTTCAGGTGCTGGGCAGCTGGGAAGAGAAGCTGATCGCCGCATTCTCCGATCAGGTGACCGGAGGCAAGAGCGAGTTCGTGGAGCGGCTCGAAAAGTACGTCGGTGCAGTCGCTGCAGCAGGTGGCGACGTGCGCCGCTTTCATGACGTAGTCACTGCCTTTAGAAGGATTGCGGTCCCGTGCTGCGGAAACGATTGGGACCTGCGAGGAGTCGCAGAGGACCTGCTCCAAGCCGCGCGCTTGACGGTCGCCAATGCAGTGGAACGGGAGCAAGCCCGCGACCGCATTGCACTCGAACACTCTTCGCACACCCTGGTCAGTGTTGGCGCCCAACTCGCCGGCAGTTTCGACTTGGCAGAACTGCAGCAGGTGGTCAGCCAACGGCTGCACGAGCTCGGGGTGACTGCGTGTTACGTCTCCGTCTATGAGCCGTTCACCCTCGAACGCGCGGGCAAGCCGGAAAAGGCACGAACCGTGGCGGTTTTTGATGCCGAAGTGGAGCTTCATCCCATCGCGACACCGTTCGACTCCCACCAGTTGGCTCCCCCGGAACTCTGGCCGCCAGCGCGACTCCACCGCTTCGTGACCCTTCCCCTGTTCTGGAAGGAGCTGGAGCTGGGGATCGCCCTTGTGGAGTGCGATGCGTCCTCAGGGGCCGTCTTGGAGGCGGTTCGAGAGCAGCTCAGCATCGGCCTCTACGGCGCGCTCCTCGCAGCTGACGGCTGAAGCCAGCCCCCTGTACGGCCCTTCCAGCACCGCGGCCGCGAGCCGTCACCGCCGCTGGCCGAGGTCACGACCGGCGTCGCAAGACGTTGCAATTCCGTCACAGGAGTCGTCGCGCCAATGCTCTACCATTCCGCGCGTTGAGATGAGCTTATGACGACGACGGCCGAGCAAGCACCCATCGGCGAACACGCTGCGGTTCCGGAGGAAGCACCTCCCCAGCGCGAGTCGAGCACCGCTCCCTGGATGAAGGTGGCTTTCTACACCTACCTGCTTCTTCTGGCGGTAGCAATGATTGGGGCGGGCTTCAAATTGGCTGCCGGAGACCAAGCCCAGAGTCTATTTGCCTTCGCCAAAGATCCCGTTGCCGGCTTGGTGATTGGGCTGGTGGCGACGGCCCTCGTCCAGTCCTCGAGCACCGTGTCGTCGATCACCGTGGGGCTGGTCGCGGGTGGCGTACCCGTGGCCACGGCGGTGCCTATCATCATGGGAGCGAATATCGGAACGACTATCACCAACACGTTGGTTAGCCTCGGCCACATTCGCGACTCGACTGAATTTCGACGCGCCTTCTCTGCGGCGACGGTTCACGACTTCTTCAATGTGATTTCCGTGGTCGTCTTCTTGCCGCTCGAGATCGCCTTTCATCCCCTCGAACGGACAGCTGCGGGCATCGCACAGCTGCTGGTGTCCGATACGAGCGTCTCGTCGGGTAGTTTCAATCCGCTGAGCTCGGCGACGAAGCCACTGGTGTCGTTGGGGCAAAGCGTTCTCAGTGGTCTGGGAGATCCAATCGCAGGCACAGTCATGGCAGTGCTGGGGGTGGCGCTGATTCTCTTCAGCATCACGCGTATGGGGAGAGTCCTGAAGCGTGTAATGGTGGGCAGAGCAAGAGATGTGCTTCATTCAGCGATTGGTCGGGGTCCAGTTAAAGGGATATTCACGGGCACCTTGGTGACAGTGCTCGTGCAGAGCTCCTCGACGACGACCAGCTTGACGGTGCCCCTCGTCGGCTCCGGAGTATTCACGGTCCGAGACGTCTACCCGTTCGTCCTGGGGGCAAACATCGGCACTTGCATCACAGCGCTGATTGCTGCCTTTGGCGTACTGGGACCCAATCAACAGGTGGCACTTCAAATTGCGCTGGTCCACCTAATATACAACGTCGTCGGGGTCGTTGTCCTTTATGGGCTACCCTTGGTACGTGAAATACCCCTGCGACTGGCAGATGGCCTTGCGGCTGCGGGTGCACGGCAGCGACTTTGGGTCATCGCATACCTGGTCGGTGCGTTCTTCATCTTGCCAATCGCTCTGTTGGCCTTGATGCAGTGACGCTTGGGACCAATTCGCTACATCAGAGGTCGCACTCAGGCTCGAGCGGGCGCCTGAAGTCGCTTGCGTGCCACTTCGACGACATATCCTCCACGTTGTTCTCACACACCACATCGAAACGGGAGTCGATGAAGTCGTCGACCTTTCGCCCCGCGGTCAAGTGGTCGAACATGATGGATACGGTATCGTAGCCCCAACCGAAGTACTTCTGACCAATCAACGCGCTAACGTATCCTTGCTTGACGAGCTCCAACTGGAACGGCAACGAGTCGTAGGTCACGGTCTTGAGTCCGTCCTTCGCCGCCGACTTCCAAGCGGGAAGCTGGTCATCTTCGCAGGTACAATTCATCGCGGACTTATCACAGGTGCACCCTGCTTCAAGCCCCCATAGACCCACGACGAAGAGGCCATCTAGGTCCGGGTTGTTGGCGATAATCTCGTCCTCCAATACCTCGCCACACGATTCGGCGGTCTCAGCGCAGTTGCCAGTCATCACGACTTCGATATCGGGATACTCCGCCTCCAGCCGTTCCATGAAGCCATCAATTCGACGTTCCAGGTTGTCCGCACCCGCGCGCCCATTGAGGATGGCAACCTTCTTCTCCCCGCTACCCATCGCAGAAGCGAGAAGATCCGCGCCCTTTGCGCCCGTCTCTTCGCTCTCCATGCTGTAGAAGCCCAGGCGATCTGAGTCCGGACAATCTGAGTCAAACGTGATCACGGGTATTCCCGCTTCCACGGCATCGTCAACCGGACCGCTTGTTGAGCTGTCGAGACACGAGACCAACAGTCCGTCCACCCCCATGTCGATAGCATCCCGAATGTGCTCGGCTTGTACTTCAGGGTCGAGTTCCTTGGAAGCCAAGTACTCCACTCTGACTTCCACCCCACTTGACGCGGTTAGATCCTGCGCTCCGACTTGGGCCCCCTGGTCCCCCATCTCGAACACAAGGTTGTTGCTGGTCTTCGGAACCATCGCCATGGTGACAGAGCCACCACCATCCGAGCCTGAGTCGTTTCCGCAGGCGGTAAGAAGTAACGAAAACCCTAGCGCCCCCAGCACGCTGCCAGGGACCCTTCGCTTGAGAGAAATGTCCATAGGAGAAATCCTAGCAGCCGTCTCGACCGCCACCAGAGAAATTTCCACCGTGCCCCATTCACCCCTCGCATTACACCCTCAACCCAACGGTAACCCCAGACAGTCCTAACAGGTTAACCTCCAGGGACCCACAACACAGCACTCGCCGACCTCCGTGGCAAGCCGTGGGGTACAAACGATGACGGGGCGCAGCTTAGCATCGTGCGCGACAATGCTAAGGGACGCCAGGGGAGACACTGACCACCGGGCACCGACCAGAACGGTGCCGTTAACTCCTCACCGTCCAGGTCCACCCGCCACGGCACAGCATCCGACACAGTTCGACAGCGCTTGGAACCGGTTCTGTCAGTCGTGCAGCTGTAATCCGCTCGACTGGAGGCACGTCAGAAGAGGAGGACGTCCCCTTCACCGGTCGATGCTGACGGATGTTCAGATCCGAGCACGAAATCTTCCCTGGTCTCAACCTCTGCCCAGACGAGCACAGCCCCAGCGTCGGAAATAAACACCGCAGGTTCGACGTTGCTCCGAGGGAGCGGCTCCAGCCGAACGCCGCTGATCACTATCGGCGTGGTCAGAGACACCTCGACGTTGTGCGCAAGCAACTTGGTCTTCATCCGCCCGGCGAGCTGATTCGCTAGCTCCCCGACCCAGTCGCGAAGCTGATTACCCGACGGACAGGAAGCACCCAACGGCTGCTCTCCACCGGCCACTAGGCAACTGCCGCGCAGTTGCCTCCCGACGAAGCCGACGACACCGCACAACAACCGTTCATCACTGTCCGCCCAAGACCGATCCGATGGCTGTAGTTCTAGCCCGTAGGCCGCAAATAGCTCGGCACATGCACTCGAGGCGAGCTTGGAAATTCGTTGATTCACCGCTTCGTCGTACTCCATCATACTTCTTCATGCGGCCAACTTGTTCACAGCGTTGACCAAGTGCTCCACCTTGACGGGCTTGATGATCCAACCGCTCGCGCCAGCATCCCGGGCGCGTTGAATCATCGCCTGATGCACTTCCGTCGTGAGCATTAGCACGGGAACCGACGCTGTTTCCGGGTTGGCCTTGAGACGATCCAGCATATCCAACCCGTTGAGAATTGGCATGTTGACGTCTAAAATTATCAATGCGACATCATTGTTCGCAAGTTGCTCGAGACCGTCAGCACCATCCCCGGCCTCGATCACACCAAACCCAGCCTCCTCCAACGCGCGTGAAACCTGATTTCTAATGGTTTCAGAGTCATCTACCACCAGTACGTTCTTCACTTGATTCTCCTAACCTACAGACGCCTCGGGCTTCCGCCCGATGCGCTCTTCTTTCTCGAGCTCGTTGCGAGTTCGCTCGCTACTCGAACTCTCCGAACGATCACCAGTCTGAATCCGAGTCCCCGGGATGCGCAACCGCCACGTCGTGCCTTCGTTGGGACGGCTCTCTACTTCAATACGGCCCCCCATCGCCTGTACGACAGTCGCGACTGCAGCTAATCCCACGCCTCGCCCAGAAAATTGAGTCACGCTGTTTTTGGACGATATGCCATCGGTGAGGATGACCCGTTCCAAGTCACGCTGGGTGGCGTGCGGTAGATTGCGCACCTTCGCGAGTTCCCGTACAGCTCCCCAATCGATACCTGCACCATCGTCAGAGACTTCGACCACCAGTTCACCTCCAACAGATCGGGTAGCGAGCTGGATGCGCCCGGGGACGGGCTTGCCGAGCTCAACTCGACGCTCATCACTCTCGATCCCGTGGTCCGCCGCATTGTTCAGCACGTGGGGAAGAACGCCCCAAAACTGCGCGAACTGCACTGAAGGCAGACGCAAGTTGTTGTGTTCGATACTGACGTCAAACGGGGCCTTGGACAGCCGCTTGGCGAGTAGCTGCAGGGTGTTGGCGGCCCGCTTCAGGCGCCACGACGTCGGTTCTTGTCTCAGCTCGCGCAGCTTTCGCTCGATATGGGCGTGGGGCAACGCACCCTTCACCGACGACATCAAGTCTTCGTATTCCATCTGGGAGATCTCGACGAAGGCGCCGGCCCCCTTGATGATCGGGTCCATACGGCGACGCAACGAATCCCAGGCGTCGCGCAGCTGAGCCAGCTCCTGGGCGGTCGGCAGCGCTTCACCACGGCCCTGAAGCGAGTCTTCCAGGTCGTGGCAGAGCGCCGCAAGCCTGCTCAGACCGAAGGACCTGGCCGTCCCCTTGAGCGTGTGAATGTCGCGGCGAACCGCCTCAGCGGCCTCATGATTCAGATCAGCGTCCAGAATTCGTTCGACTAGGCGTGTTCCTTCGCCCCAGAAGTCCGCGAAGGCATGCCGATCCGAAACGAACTGGTCCACGAGGACCGAGAACTCGTGCTGTTGTGCTAGCGCACGCTGGCGTTCAACGTCCGCAGTCACGTCCGTAAGAACGATGATCATTCGCTCCAAGGCTCCATCGCTGTTGACGGGGTGGTAGGCGAGATCGAAATGTCGACTCTCGTTGACGAGCCGCTTTGGAAGCTGATCCAACGCCACCTCGACCGGCATCAGGCCATCCACGACTTGCAACCAAGCCATCTGGGCCCAACCGGCAGCATCGGGATCGATTCGTCCAGCCAGTTCCCACACCGTGCAATCGTTGGGCAGCTCTCCTAGCCAACTCTCGACGACTTTCGAACGCTCTGGCAACAGCGTGCCATCAGGAAGTGCCGTCAGGAACCCCTGCTCCACACTATCCAGAATCAGCTTGAGGTCGGTGTTCCGTACTCCCAACCGACGCTCTCTGTCTCGTACAGCCTCCGCCATATCGTTGAACGCCGTGCCAAGCCGCACGACCTCATCCTCGATGCGGGAATGTGATACAGCGAGTTCGTTCGCGCCCTCTTCGTTGCCCTCTGCCAATCGCTGTGCGGAGAGCTGGAGCCTCTGGATCGGTGCAAGCACCAAACTGTGCAGGACCAGCAAGAGCGCGAGTATGAAACACAGCGCGCTTCCGATGGACACGTACAGTATCTGTCGTGACAGCTGGTCGAGCGCAGCGACTTCGCGCGCTGTCGAAAGTCGAACAGCCAGCATCGCGACAGTCGATCCTTCCGGCGAAATGATAGGCTCCAACACCTTGACTGAGTCGGAGACGATCGCAAGGTCCGCCTTCGCTTCGCTGGGTCGACCAATTGCTCCGCCACCGTCGCGATGAAACTCTACCAGGGGAACCGTTTCGTCGGCGGCCGCTTTGGGATCGTTACCCCACAGCTCGACATCCGTCACATCTGGGCTGCCCGCGAGGTCGGCCACGACACGTTTCATCTCCGTCTCGTCGGCGAACACCACCGCAGGCATGATCGAACGCGCCGTCAGCTTCACGACCATCTCCGCCGCAGCTTGCTTGGACTGCATCGCCGTCACCCGCGAAGTGCGGACGAGCCCGAAGTACGCACCCAACGCGACGACAGCCACTAGCAGGACGATGGGCACTGCCATTCGCGTCCCCAGGGGCAGGAATAGTCGTCGCGGCTTGTTGTTGTCGTTTATTGGCACTGGGTTTACCTAAAAGAGGATTACCTCGCCCTCGCTCCCATGTCCGGCACGACCGGTGTATCTGACTTGCGATTGATCGAGCTTGCCGTCCAGCGTGGCAATGATATCCCCTCTCAAGAGCCTCAACGTATGCCACCTGAGGTCAGCCGAGTCATTCGCGCGCTGCAAGAGCCACTGACGTTCGATGAGTGTGGGCAACGTAGCCTCCAAAACGACCTGTAGCTGAATCATCCGGCTCTTGAGGCGCCCCATGAGTTGGTTGGTAAGCTCACGCACGAAGTCGAGCCTCCGGTGGCTCAAGTGTGTTTGCTCGGGTAGAAGCCGGAACAGCTCTGGGGGAACGGACAGCGAAAGCCATCCGCTCAACGCGGAGCTCTTGAACGTGGTCATCGCGGATATCTCCGTCTTGCTGAAAGCATCCGGCACGAAGCTAGACGCCTGCATCGGAGCAACGGCAATGTCGTACGATTGGAACAGCTCAACCGCCGCTGCCTGGAATATCGTATCGAGTGACTTCATTTCAGACGCTAACATCGTGTGTTCGGGTGCCGTAGTATGCCGCTGAATCAAGACCCACCGTCGGTGCCACCGTCCGCAGGTGGATTGGTTGGGTCGCCACCGTCGGGAACCCCACCATCCTGCATAGACGTGGATGCGCCCGCCTCACTAACTTGACTGTGCCCGCTACCATCGCCGCTGTCGAGGAAATCGTCGGCACCGCCGTCGATCTCGGAATCGCTTTCTTCCTGCACTTCAGTGTCAGTCAACTCAGGGGGTAGGTCCGACTCGGTGCCCTCTCCGTCCGAGCCACCGCAACCTGGCTCGTTGGGGTTGGCAAGACAACCCACTTGTGCCCGGTGGCCAACATCAATGCACGAGACTAGTGCCCCGTTGCACATGCACAGGGCGCAAACACCGAACCAACGTAACCCCTGTATCGGCAGCTTGATCATTGCAGGAATCCTCCGGCGTTGTCGTCCGAGCTGCGCGTCGCATCCGGTGCATCTATGTCGAAACTGAGGCCTGCAAACACGGAGAGACGGTTTACCAGCGCCAAGTCGGCCTCTACCGGGGTGTCATCCAAGTAGCGTGGAAGGCCTTGGTTCGGGCCGACCACAAACGGCTGCTCGCTTGACAGAGCGTAGTTAGCTCCCAACGTGTAGCTAACGCTACGATACCGTTCGAATGAACCAGTGAACGCGGCGCGCAGCTCCAATTGAGGGGGCGCTTCTGGCCGCGGAAGCAGGTTGGACGGCTCTCCACCATAGAAAGCTTGATCGGCAATGCGCCGCCCGAAGTATCCACCCGCTATGCCGATGGCCATGTCGTCGGCGAAGCGATAGAACGCACGAGCGTTGCCGTACGCTTTGGGCGCGACGGCAAGCGGGACACGCTCCCCCACGCCGAATTCCCGATTACGCTCTTGCTGAATGGGTCGAAGTTCACGCTCGGACACCGTCAACATGGAGTTGAGCGCCGTCCGGACTCGCCCCTGAAGAAACGTGCTCTCCAGGCTGAGACTCCCGCCGTAGTTCACTACATCCGTCACATTCTCGAAGCGCGAAACGACTGGAGCGACCGCGTTCAGGCGGCGCAACTCGATTAGGTTGTGCCAGTTCGCGTAGAATCCACCCAAAGTGATGGAATGACCCGAGAAGCGCAGAGTCGCTGCTGTCTCCCCGGAAGAGACCGTCTCGGGTTCGACACCGTTTGGATTCGGCAGCAATCGCCCGTTGACGATATTCAACTCCAAGAAGCTCGGTGCGCGGAATGCCTCGGAGTAGATGAACTTGAGCGAGAGGTTGTCGTTGGGCGATATGATGACGGCTGCACGGGGTGAGATGGCCCTGGCGGTGAACGCAGAACCCAACCTGCTATCCACGTCGGCGCGCACTCCAGCGTTGAGCGAGAGGAAACGGTATGGCTGGGCCGTCTGCTGCAGATAGGCGCCAATGGCGTATTCGTTGGCAGCCTTGTGCCCTCCGGCGTGCCACCGGGTAAACGCCGGGTCTGATCCATAGCTATCGCCCGTCAGTTCATCGAAGGAGACGAACTCGTACGCTGCCTTGCGCAGTCGGCCATCAACGCCGACCATGGTTTCGTAGGCACCATCGCCGAGCCAATCGTAGGTCGACTGCAGCTCGGTGCCAAGCCATCGCGACAAGAACACGGCTTCCTGGCGGCAGGGCCCGGTTGGACCGATGGGGCACTGAACCGGGTCGACCACGCCCAGAGGTGTCCCCGGCAATGGCTCATCGTGTCCAATGACGAAGCGTTGGTTCTTGCGCCGACTGTATCCGAAGTACAAGCGCGCCATGACCGTCACGTTCTCGGTGAGTCGCTTCTGATAGCGCAAGTTCGAAAGCAGCAGGTCGTACTCGTTGGTGTTCCTCGGGTCGTCGTAAGCTGCCGGTGCCCGACTCTCAAACAAGTCCATCTGAGGCATCGCCAACTCCGTGCGCGTCGCCCTCGTTGTCCAACTGAGATCGTCGAGTTCCAGTCGCAGATAGCCACCACCAGTACGACGAAACCACTGGTTGCGAACAGGCCCACCCCAGAACCCCGGTTCGGCGTGTGGGCCCAGGTCGAGATCGAACTCCTGCTTCGGGAAGCTGAACGGCGGGCCCTTGAAGCTCGAATAGTCGACCATGCTGACGATGCCCAGGTCGTGTCCGAACCACTTCCGAGTGTCGCCGTAACCGGCTGTATAGCGCCCATCGGAGCCCAGACTGACCATGTTGTTGGGCATCTGTATGTCGCCGTTAGGATCCAGCGGAGGAGACACACCTTGTCGCAAACCGGCGTGCATACCACGGTAGTCTTGAGGCGCCTTGGTCACCACGTTGATGACACCGAACATCGCTTGAGCCCCATACAGAACCGACCCGGGCCCCAGGATCACCTCGATGTGGTCCACCAAGTCCATGGGGATGTCGTGAAGGAACGCCGCGCCGCCACCCTGTTCGTTGACGACCATCCCATCGAGCACGACCAAGACGTGGCTGTTCGAGTCCCTCGAGATGGCCACACCGCGTGCGCCCACTTCGGGTGTCGCCATGCGGTCGTGGGAGAACATGCCCAGCGAAAGGAAGTTGAGCGCATCGCCGAGGTTGTGGACGCCAAACCGACGCAAGTCCTCCGCGGTGATCGTGGTCGAGGTGGCGGGTGCTTGACCAGCACGCTCTTGACTTCTGGAAGCGCCGCTAACGACGTTCTCCTCCAACACTTCGAGCAGCGAGCCAACATCCTGACCGCGCGCCGGAGGTGACGCGAGTGTCGCCAGAGCCGCCAGGCCTGCGCTCAGCCAACGGGGTGTATTCATTGGTAGACCCTCGCGAGTTTCAGAAGAGCAGAAGGGAAGTCAATCCCCTGCAACTTTGCCTGAGGCAGGTTAATGCTAATGCGGGGCTTGCCCGAGATTACTTCCACTCCCAACACCGCCCCAGCGGGGACGTAAGTTTCCACCGATGCCAAGGTAAGGATGGGATGTCGCGCCATCGCTTGGGCGATAGCGTGAATTTCGTTGCCGAGACCGGGACTGAGATAGCTCGCCGCGGCGTCTCTTTTGCGGCACTCGTCGACCAGCCTGGCAGCGCTCTCGTAGCGTACGGTGACGACGTTGACCGATTTTTGGGCGATGTCGCCAATGTCCGACAAGGCCTTGTCCATTTGCTTGGCTGCGCTCGACGAGTCGGCGTCGCCATCGCGAAAGGCAATCACGACTGGGACGGTGCTTCCTGCCCTGCCGGCGAATCCGCGGTCAAACGGCAGAATCCGCGCCAGAATGCGGGCCTGAATTGGGATTGGCGCCGTGGGGGACTCGGCACGAGCCATAGCCGCATGCCCACCAACGAACGAGAGGCCTCCGAAGAACGCCCGAATGAAGACTCTTCGGCGGACACGCCCATCGAACGCACGTTCCCCTGAAACAGGTGTGCACTGGCCACCGGCCAGGTCAATCGACGTGTTGGCCCATGATCTCATGTCGTTGCACATCAAATGAGCATTAACGAGCACGACGCATCTCGGCCGCGCATAGGTGAGCTCTCCCAGTCCCGCACCTGAGGATAGTGGTCAATTTCTAACAGATTTCTGACGGTTGGCGGAACAAGTTTGAAAGCTGTGGTCAGCACAATCACACGTAACCACATCCACAACGATGCGTTCGTCGCCGTTGCTGCACGGCACCTGTCCACATTAGGTGAACGAAACCCGCTTTCGGGGCGTTGCTCACCGGATGGGTTGGATACCTCGACCGCAAACGCGACCTGTCATACGGGACCGGCTGCGACAACCCACTGCTCCGGGTTTTGCACAATCTCCCTAGCCTTTCGCGACTAGCCAAGCGCCTAGGGCAGGTCCTAGCTGTTCGCGACTACCCCCGCGTGTCTAGTACGTCCCCACGAGCGCCGCTCCCGCATGTACTTCGTTAGCCTGTCGTACCAGCTCGTCGATCTTTCCGACCCGTTGCCGAGCTCCAACGTCCAAGCGGAAACCCAATACTCCAGTCAGCTCGGACGCAAACCAGACTCTGAGTCGTCGGCGCAGCTCCGTGACTTCGCGCCGGCTTTTGCTTTCTGCTTCGCGATCGAGCACCCTACTAGCGAATAGGCGATCATTGCGAACCTCTAAGCCGACTCGCAGTCGGTCCCTCGACCATTCGATTCGAGGACTGAGACTGACTCCGAACGCGTGGTTGTAGCCGTGCTGCCGTGCCACCGTGGTGAGTTCCGCGCGGTCCGACTGAAGGTCGTACGCCGGCAGGGCAAACCCCCCGATGCTCGCGTAGCTCGGTGCGACGACTAGGCCCAGGTCCCACTGGCTATGCCCACTCAACGATCGATATCGAGCCAACATGGACGGCACTTCCAGCACGAACGCGGGGTCGTGCCTTTGGTGAACGTTTCCGTAGCGGTGACGACTGTATTCCAAGCCCAACCCCGCACCAAACAGGAACTCGTGACCGCGTGAGCCGCCGTGCCCAGCACGTATGTTGCGAAAGTGAAGTCCCGCCAGCAGCGTCCGTGCATCGACTCTGAAGTCCGACACTCCGACAGCCCCCGCCGCCGCCACCAACTCCAACGAAGAAACGTTGCCATCGGCAAAGCTCATCCAGCCCGTGCCGGGCTGACCGAAGCGTCTGAGATTGATCACCTCAGTCTTCGCCCTGAGTTCACCTAACACGCGAGGCACGTCCGCGCCTGCCCCTGCACTGCGCACGACGCGACTACCCACAGAGAATTCGAACCTGTGGTACCCGATTCGAGGAAACCCGTTGCCGTCGCAGTGCGACGAATGAAGCACTTCGGCCCCATCCAGTGCATCCGCCAGCGCTTTGGTGGGCGCAAAAGTCAAGGCTAACGCGTGGTTGAGGGGCCTGTCGCAACCTCGCTCGAAGAAGGCGGCCAGCTGAAACAGCGACTCCCCGAGCGCCGCCCCGGCCAGCGGCGTTACGAGCATGTCGTTGACGCTAACCCGTTCACGGAACTCGCCGATGACTTCCCACACCAAGGACGACGCGAAGGCAACTGCCAGCGCTCCCCCGATCGACATTCGGTTGCCGCGCGCACCGACGTAGTAGAGGGTCCCGGCGCCAGTGTGGGCCAGTGCGTTGGTGTCGAACAGGTTGCTGTCGAAAGAGTAGCCGCTACCCTCGAGCTTTGCGCGAAATGTTGTCCAGTCGTAGTTGTATTCCCAATCGAGCTGATTGCTCTCCTTGTTCCAGAAGTACCAGCCCATGCCGGCCCCCAAGACACCGAACTGCAGTGCGCCTGCCCTGAGGTACGCTGGTGACTGGGGAGTGCGGTAAGAAAACACCTTGTCCGGCGCACGAACCACTTGCCAGGCTTGGGTGTCCGGCTCGGGCGGTCGCCGACTTGACTCGGCGGCCCAGGCCGGACCTTGGGAGTCAATGGCCAGCAGGACGGCTCCAATGAACCAGACCCGCCTCCAGCGGTTCCCCACAGGGTAGCGGGGCGCTTGCTCGTAAAGACTCACTCTTCTCACAGGACTGCTCTAAGGGCTACAGAGACCCGGCAACCCCGACCACCACCCCCCCAACCGCTGGAGCGAGGTGGGGGTGGAGCATCGGACCCGAAGTGTGTTCGCTGAGCCCTTGGTCCATACCCTCCGTTGCCCACCAGCCTGCTCCAAGACCAAGCGCGGAGCCCAACGCCGCAGATGCGAGGCCAGCCCTGGGGCCTGCGCTGTCGCCAGCGGCCAAGAGATAACCGCCAACGCCCACCAACCCACCAGCCAAGCCTCCTAGGTCGACAAAACGTACTCGGGCGACACTCGGACTGACGGTGGGTCCCCACAACACCCCTGCAACAAGTCCGGCGTTGTACCCAACGCCGCCAGCGAGGAAAGCGTTTTCCGTCTCGAAGTCGATGTTGGGCGTCAATGCTGCTGCGGTGAAGCTGGAGATGAGGCTACCCCACAGCATCATCGATGTGCCAAAGGAGACTTCTCCTGGTGTGGGTTCTTGCCACGCACCGATGAGCCCCCCGACCACCGCACCCCCCGTCGCTCCGGCCCACACGATCGTTGCCACCGCCTCCGACCCTAGGTGAGAGTCATCAGCGCGCCGTGTGGCCCGTGCGTGTTGATAGCCCACCAGAATAATGCCCTCTCCGGCACCCAAGTAGACGCCCGCAGAAATGGTCTGCGGCACCCCGTAGCGGAAAGGCTGGTAGTCATCTACCAGCGCCACGCCCCCAACCGTGGCCGTCGTGATGGCGATGAACGGAAGCACCGCGGCCGCAACGTTCTGCGGTTTGGTCTGCAGAGCCAGCCAACCGCTGGTCCCGAAGCCGTACAAGAATGCGGTTGTGTACAGCAGCGAGAGCTCGTCAGCTGTCCGAATATCGGGAGGTGTTAGCTCAAGGCGGTGCTTCGCCGATCGCGTACTCGCCACCTCGGCCAGCTCTTCGGCGACAATGCGGTCTTCGTAGGTGGGCGCTTCCTCGGCAAGCGCGGTGAATTCACGGGCCGCTTCGGCGTCGCGCCCTTCGACCAACGCCAGGCGCGCAGCCTCGTAGCGCCGCCGCCATGCCTGCGCACGCTTCTGGCGCTCGGCGACTTCACTGACCGCGGCTGGTGGATCTTGCTGGCTTCCAGGGGCAGTCGTTGCCGGAGGCGCGGCGATGGCAACGCCGTGAACCAGCCAGCTCCAGCCAAGCGCCGCAACGATCGCCAACATAACTCTGCTTGAAGTTCTCATGCCCGCCTTTCCGCTAGAAAACTGCTGCCAAACTCAGCCCCAGGGAGCTTTCGGTCCGGAAAACGTGATCGCTGGCAACCGAGCTGGCACGGCGGCGCAACTCGTGATGTAGGCGCAAACGCGCCGCGCTGTCGGGGATGTCGTAACCGACGAACGATGCCAATACAGCGCGGGTGTCGGCGATCCGAACGTTCACTCGTTCCCCGGGAGAGTCGACGGCTCGGTACCCCTGAGCAATACCTTCAGCCCCCAATGTGAGCGCCCGATAGCCGAGTCCCAACGACGCCCGCCCGTAACCACCGAGACCGAAATAGTAGCCCCGAAGTTGCGCCACGTAAGGCAACCGCTCGACCTCTCCCGAGTAGCCCCGTAGCGCGTGCGCAGTCAATCCGCCGAAGCTCGGCCCCAAGTCGACTGAACTGAGGAAATTCACTTCGCCCAAGTGCGCGCGGTACTCTGAGAACAAGAGGATCGGCTCCACCGTCGAGACTCTGTCCAAGCGCCCTGGCTCCGTGCGCCTCAGGTCACGCACCGAGTATTCGAAGCCACAACCCACTCCCAACACCCCACCTGCCCCCCAAATACCCGAGCTGCCCGCGTTGGCGTCACGGAAGTAGTACCCGGCCAATACGACTTCGGCATCGAAAACCAGGTTACTCAACCCTGCCTCGGCGAAGGCCAGATCCAAACGCATGCGTGAGAGCTCGGCGTTCCCGAACGCGAGACTGTGGTGCCCGGCGTCATCGAAGTGTGGAAGACGAACGATGCGCTCCTGGAGTCGTATCCGAGCCTCCGCGACTTCGTTCGCTGTGGAGCCAGCGTTGCCGTCCTCCAGGACCACGGCGGCCCCTGCCTGGAGGTCAAATTCGTGCCACTCGTTGGTGGGGAAGCCGGAGCGCGCGCGTTTGAGCTCCGCCCCATCCATCCAATCGTTTGCGGATTTCATGGGCGAGAAGAGAGTACCCAGAACGCGGTTGTGCCACTCGGGGCCGCTGCGGTCGAAGAACGAGCCTAGCTGGAATAGGGACTCACCGATGGCCCAACCCGCCATGGGGGTGACGAGCGTGTCGTTCATGCTGATGACTTCACGCAGTTCTCCAAAGTACTCCCAGAGGAACGATCCCCCGAACGAGAACGCCGCTGACTGATAGACGCCAAACTGGTTGGAGCGAGCAGCGTGATAGTAGCCGGCGCCACCCAATGGGTGCCCGATGAAGTTGGTCCCAAAGTGGTTGAAGTCAGCGCCGAAAGACTGCCCCGTCAGCTTGCGTTCGAAGATCTCCCATTCGTAGTTCAGGTCCCAGTCCTGATTGAGTCCGGAAGTCGAGAGGTAGTACAGGAAGCCCGTCAAGAACACAGCTTGCAGCTCCAGCACCGCGCGCAGCCCGCTAGGCTCTGGGGGCGTGACGTAGATGAGCGTTGGCACGATTTGCTCTCCCTCGTTGACACTCCGTTCAGCCAACGCGGAGTTCCCCCAACCGCTCAGCGTCAACATAGCGGCGAGGGCCCATGCGCCTTTACTCATCGCGTCACCACGGTGGTCACGATCGTTGCTGCCAGCAACCCACCAGATAACGACAATCAGCCGGCAGGCTGACCCCAGCGGAAAGCGCGGCGAGACTCGCCATCTTGCTCGGCCACAGACAGCGTCGTCCGCTAGGACGGCCACATCGATTTCGTGTCCAGGCTCAGGCGCGCAATTCGTGCAGTGCAGCGGGTCGACGTGGCGTTTTTGCAGCGCGTCTCATCGTCTCCCTTGGATGTAGGCAAAGGTACGACCTGTGCTTCTGCGACGCCTGTTACGCTATGGTCACAATGAAGCAATGACGCAGGGACGTTCTCGCCACATTTGCATTCTCGCGGCCTGAGCTAGCCGATAGAACACCGGCGCGAGGGACTAGCTTTTTTGGGCTGGGGGCTCTCGATAACGAACATTCTTTTCAGTCGAGGTAGTCAGCATGCGATCGCATCACTTGTTTGCTTTTTATTCTGGTTTGTTAATTTTCGGCGCTGCAGCGTGTGGCGATGACAGCGACTCTGGCGACGACGGCGCCACGGAGGAAACGGGGGCCACCGACGAAGGTACCGACGAACCAACGGACACTACGGACGAGACGACCGACACCACGGACGAGACGACCGACGTAACGGACGAGACGACCGACGTAACGGACGAAACGACCGACACCACGGACGAGGCGACTGATGCCGCGGACGGTGGAGAGACCGATGACGGTGGCGCGGGACCAGGCGACGCTGGCGCCGACGACGCTGGCGACGGCATGGCAGACGACGGAGGGATGGACGCGGGCGAACCCGAACCCGAACTGCCAGAGGGCGCCTGTGCCACGTCACCCGAAGATCCCGAGAACGGGGCATTCGTCGAGTGCGACGTCACCCTCGACGGCGAAACCTGCGAGCTCATGTGCGAGACGAACTATGTTTCCGATGGGGACGCTACCTGCACCGCTGGCGAGTGGTCGACTCAAACTTGCGTGCGCCTTGGCAGCTTGACCGCGACCATCGGCGATGCCCAAAACGGTGACGACCTGGCAGATGCCACCGTCTACGTCGAAGGCTTCTACGATCCCGAGGTTGACGACTGTGCCGAGTCTGACTTCTGCCAGGTAACCGGCACCGATGGCGAGGTGCGCTTCGACGTCTTCCCGTCTGGTGAGCAACAGGTCGTGATCGTCAAGGAGGGCTACGACGAGATCGCATTGCCGATCGTCGTCGAGCCAGGCTCTGACGAGGCGGTGCGCCTGGAAGCGTTGCCCACGGGCTTCTTGGCGGGCAACATCGTCGTGATCCTGTCTTGGAGTGTTGGCGGCGAGCTCGACGTCGTTCTGAACGTGCCCACCAACGATGGCGAATGTATCTACTTCAACCAACAGGGAGCTCTCGATGAAGAACCCTTTGCGCAGCTCGACACGGATTCGAGGGGCAGCAACGCGACGGGTCCGGAGACGATCCGTATCGCCCTGAACGACGAGGAAACCGGTCCGTACTACGATGGCACCTACAGCGTGCTCGTCAGCACCATCGTCGGCAGCCGTACGCTCCAAGGGACCGTACCCGTCGTTCGCGTCATCCGCGAAGGTGAAGGCGGCGCTGCGGACGTGCAGCTCTTCAGCCTACCGGAAGACGCCGTGGAAGACACCACGGAGTGGCACGTGTTCGACATGGACGGCGACGGCACCATCACTGAGGTCGGCGTGACCGAAGCCCCGGCGAACAAGTCCGAGTCGGAGCTGGTTTGCATCACGGAGCTGTGAGCGCCGAGTAGCCGGGTCGAGCGACCCATGCGATAGACGAGGCGCGTTCGAAGGAGTGCGCCTCGTCTTTTTTGTACGACGACGAGCGTCCAGCAGGCGCAGCATGCTTCGCAGCACGGCAGTTTGCACCGTCAAAATTCGTCCCACAAATCACGCAATCGACTGACACGGTGGACGAGCACCAACACCATGGACTATGCACAGCATCCGGGGACCGAGCCGATGGTCAAGAGAAGAGGCTGCGCAAGGCGCGGGACAGGCTGGTGGTGTTGGCTACTCAGCTTATTGCTCGCTTCGTGTTCGGATTCACGCAGTTGCGTCCACACGGCCAGCTGCCCAGTGGTTGAAGACGACGCAGGTCCCCCGCCTGGGTCCGCCCCCGGAGCGGACCCGGAGGCGTCTCCTGATGACGGCTCGACGCAAGAGGCGAACGATGTTGGGTCGTCACTGGGTCCGGTCGAGATCCCAACCTTGTCCGCTGGACCCGCACCCGCTCCAAGCGATGGGCAGCCAGAGTCCGCAGACCCACGGACAGACGCCGCTGGCTCACCGACAGACGCCGCTGGCGACGGAGGCACCAGCGACGGTGACAGGACGAGAGTCGATGACAGCAGCGGAGAGGATGCCGGTGGCGTGGACAATGACGCTGGCATGGATGCCGGCGAGCCCGAGCTGGAAATCCCAGAGGGTGCCTGTACCGAGTCTCCGGAAGATCCCGAGAACGGCGCCTACGTCGCATGCGACGTCACACTCGACGGCGAGACCTGCGAACTCATCTGCGACACAAACTACGTCGAGAACGGCAACGCTACCTGCACCGAAGGCGAGTGGTCGACTCAAACCTGCGTGCGCCTCGGTAGTTTGACCGCGACCATCGGCGATGCCCAAAACGGTGACTATCTGACCAATGCCACCGTCTACGTCGAAGGCCTTTACCACCCAGGGACAGAGGACTGTGCGGGGTCCGCATTCTGCCAAACAACCGATGCCAACGGCGAGGTTCGCTTCGACGACTTCCCCTCGGGTGAGCAACAGGTCGTGATTGTCAAGGAAGGCTATGACGAGATCGCATGGCCGATCGCCGTCGAGCCAGGCGCTGACGAAACGGTGCGCCTCGACGCCTTGCCAGACGGCTTCTTGTCAAGCGACATCGTCGTGATCCTGTCCTGGGGCGTGGGTGGCAACCTCGACCTAGTGTTGAGTGTGCCCACGATCGCCGGTGAATGCGTTCACTTCGACGAACTCGGCGCACTCGATGCAGAGCCCTTCGCGCAGCTCGACATGGATGCGCGAAGCAGCACCACGACCGGTCCGGAGACGATTCGGATCGCTCTAAACGACATGGAAAGCGGTCCCTATTACGACGGGACCTACAGCGTGCTGGTCACCAACGGGTTCAATCCGCTCACGCTCCAAGTCATGGCGCCCACCGTTCGCGTCATCCGCGAAGGGAAGGGCGGCGCCGCGGAAGTGCAGCTCTTCCGCCTGCCGGAAACGGTCGTGGAAGACGCCACCGACTGGCACGTCTTCGACATGAACGGCGACGGCACCATCACCGAGGTCGGAGTGACTGAGTCGATCGGCGACAACAAGACTGACTCGGAACTCATCTGCATCACTGAACTGTGACCCCATAGGCAAGGGTGCCGAGCTTGGGCTCGGCACTGCGCAAGAGGGCGCACCCGAAAGGGTGCGCCTTTTCTTTTCGCGGCGGAGAGCCACGGCTTCGCCAGTCAAGTTGTCAGCTCCGGCTTGGTCAACAATCCGCTATGGTTCCTGCATGCTCGCAACCTATGTGGATGAATTCATCCAACTGCTCAAAGCCGGTGACCCACTTGCTGCGATGAATCGCTTCTACTCCGAGGAGGTGAACGTCTTCGAAAATCGGGAGCTAGCTCGCGCCGGAAAGAAGCGTTGCCTGGAGTTCGAGAGGACGCAGCTAACCACGCAGCCGCGCCCGCCACAATTTAGCCTCAGCAAGTATGCCGTCAATCCAAGCCCGGTCGACGCCGACGGTGGCTATGCCTTTCTGGAGTATTGCGTGCGCTTCTTCGACCGAGAGGGGCACGCGATGCGTCTGGAAGAAGTCGCAGTGCAGGTCTGGGAACGAGGCCACATCGTTCAAGAACGCTTCTACTACGACGGAGCCGTTGATGAAGGCGGCGACTGAGGCCGTTTGTCTGGCCTGGCTCTTCGCCGCAGGTGCGTGCTCCACCGCTGCGCCGCCAGCGTCGTCACCTCCATCCAAACCAGAGAACGCGCACCCTTCGTCCCCACCTCAGGTTGCCCAAGTCCCGATCGCTCCTGGCGACCCGAACCGAGGAATTTTTACCATCGCACAAGCTGAGGAGGCTGTAGCTGGAGAAGGCGAACTGAGCATCGAGCTACACACGTCGATGGGGCAGATCGATTGCGAACTCTGGGGAGAGCGGGCGCCTATCACCGTGGCCAACTTTGTCGGACTCGCACTCGGAGTTCGTCCTTGGAAGAGCGGCGACGAATGGGTGAAACGACCGTTCTTCGATGGCACGTTCTTCCATCGCGTGGTGCCGGATTTCGTCATTCAAGCTGGTCGACGACCGGAGTCCGTCGCCAGCGGACCGGGATACGTCATCCCAGACGAGAACTGGCAAGGAGCACGCCACGACGAGGCGGGCCTATTGTGCATGGCTAATGAGGGCCCCAACACCGGCGGTTCGCAATTCTTCATCATGGCAAGCAGATCAGCTCCCCAACTCGACGGCAGCTACACGGTGTTCGGCTCTTGCTTCCAGACGGATCTGGTCAAAGAAATCTCCCGCGTCAAAGCCTTCGGGGAAAGACCTGCTGAGCCAGTTCACCTCGAACGCGTCGTGGTCACTCGCGCACCCCGTTGGAAATAGGGAGGGGCAGAGCCATGTGTGCCCCACCGCGGACCGTTCAATAAAGCTCGAGGCGGATCAGGTGTTGTCGCCCATCACGACTGATCCGCACGCTCACGGCGGACGCTGTGCGGGTGGCGGCATACGCCCTCAGCACCGTCTCAGGATTGCTCAACACCCAGTCATCGACCGCCTCTAGTCGATCCCCCGTACGAAGACCAAGGTAGTCCAGCAGACTGCCCGGTTCGACGCCGGACAAGCGCAGGCCTGCTCCCTTGCTACCCTTCAACGAGCGCACTACGCGTGCCCCGCTCAAAGAATCCGCGGGACTTGCCAAGACGTCATCGATCACGGAGCGATCCACCCGAAATCTGCCCGTATCGACCTTTTCTATCTTGGCCCGAATGTGTTCGGCGATCGCCACGTGCCTTGGCACCACGCCCGAGCCAGGCCCTTCTGCAGGGGCGCTTCGAGCCGATTGAAACAGCAAGACCTGGCACAGGCCTCGTTCATCCAGCAACCACACTGAGGGAGCGATCCGGAGAGAATTGAAGCCGATATGAGCGACGGTGTAGGAACCGAAACGATCACCCACGGCCCGTCGCATTGCGCGATCCTCCCCCGGCCCACGAATATGCACCACCGATCCCTCGTCGCCGTGGAGCTCCGTGACGATAGTCAGGCGGACGTTGGGACAACTCTTGGCGTGCAACGGGTCGACCTCGGCGACAGGCTCAGTCCCCGTCTTTCTGTCTACCGAAGACATTGCTTCGTGCTTTTGGGCGGGAACTCGTAGGGGTGGCTCCGGCACCTGATTCATAACCTCCGTCTGCCTAGCGGGGTGCTGACCGAGGATGTCCGGAGCGCGGATAGGAAAGAGCGTTTCAGCAAGCAATACGCCAAATGCTCTGGCTTGAAACGCCGCTGAACTCACCAGCAACACGGCAGAACAACACCATACGAAACCCACTTCGATCCGCGTCATTGGAACCGAGTGTGCGAGGGTTGTGCCAAGCGTGCTCGCACCGAGTTCGCCGCCTGTTATTGGGTTGGGGAGCTCGCTGCCTGACAGAACGACTCGAAGTGCTTCGTCCAAACGTCGACAATTGCCAAGTCGACACTCCGAAGCACCGAAGGCAGCGAACACCGCTTGCGCCACCCTACCAGGGCCTGCCCAACACTCAACCCGCCCGCCCGTGGCACGATCAAGGCACCCTAGCTCGCACGGCGCTCGCGCCCCGGTCGAGGACACCGCGCGCAGAGTTCTGCAGCAACAGCTCGCGCCGTCCTACGTTCTCCGACACGGAACACGCCACATTGCCGTCGATTCTCGGCGTTTGCCAGCTGGCGAGCCCCTGCCTGGACAGGAGGACCCTGCCGCTTCAATGTAGCTAGTAGGTGCCGAGCCACCGCACGACGGGCCGCGTGCCTTGCGAGCCCGGCAACTGCTCCGGAGAACTGTCATTAGCAATCGACCTGCGCAAGCCTTGCCTCGGACCACTGCCACGCTCCTGTGCATACTGGTCAGCGGATGCTTTTCCGATCCTTACTACATCGACGAAACGCTCACTCCCGTTAGCGACAACGTCAGCGAACCTGGTGTCGGGTCCCCGGACTTCGATGCATCCACCACTGCAACCGACAGCGACACCAAAGCGACGGACGGAAGCAACTTACCTCAGCGCGGTACGACTCTCCCCGCCGGGCCTGGCCCGGCCGTCAGCGAAACTGACGCCCCTCCTGCGTCCACCCAAGGCTCCGACGGTGAAGACACGATCACCGAGGGGACTGACCCCGAGCCCGATGCGAACTCGGAACAACAAGGTGTACTCGTCGACGGAACATGCTGGCTCATGTGTCCCACAAACACCGCCACCGATGGCAACTTCGATGGCTGGAATCGTCTGGATGGGCGAACGTGCGTGGTAGCCGGAGCACACTCTGGCTTCGCGAACGCGCCACGCTGCACGTACGTGGACACGGAAGCCGGACTGCTTGTGGACGACGCTTGCTACGCGCCCTGTCCACCCGTCGACGACCCGGACGGCGATGGCTGGGGTTCTATGGACGGCAGCGACTGCGTCGTGCCGAGCTCACCCGTGGCAGAGGGCGCTACCCCCTGCCCGCACCCGGGTTAGTGTCGGAGCCTAGGCGCCGAGCCCCGTCGGTCTCGCGTCTATCCTATCTGCGAGGGGCGTTGCAACCTCGAGCTTACTTCTTCACGCCCTGGGCCTTGGCAGCTTGATGACAGGTCCCGCAGGTGACTAGCAATTCTGCGTAGAGTCCAGCTCGGTCGGCGATCGTCTTTTGTAGTGGGGCCTTTGCGGCGAGCTTGGTGAAGTCGTTCGCTGCTGTGCGCACATCGACTCCACCTTTCTTCAACAGCTCTGGGGGAAACGGCTCAGCGGTGAGTGCCTTGGCGCCCGTATCCCAAGCGGTACCGGAGGGGACGGCGAGACCTTCCCAAAGGCGCTCCGTCGCCCAAATGTGATGCTTCATCTGACTTTCGAACGTGGCGTCAGTTGTCGGGGCTAGCTCCTTGGACGGTTTGGGTCCTCCAAAACGTTGGTGACAGAGGCCGCAAGATACCCCGAGATCGGCTGCAGCGGCTGCGACAGCAGGTGCGGTGGTGCTGTTGGTGATTCGCTTGGCGGTGGTTTGCATCTGCTCGACGAACACCGACCAACCTTCTGGTAGTTTCTCCATATCTTCGATGTTCGCAATCACCGTTGCTGGATACGAGGCGTCCTCGGAGCGTCCCTCGATGACTGCTTTGCGGATGAGCAATGCATCGTTGAAGTGCGCCTGCATCAGGCGGTCGAGCGAAGAGCCTTCTGGAGGAACGTCCGGCTGTTCCTGCTCGCTGGGCTGTTGGGTGTGTTCAGCTGCGACCGGCTCGCCGTCAGTAGACTGTGGGGCCGACTCGACTGGGGCTGGCTCGACCAGGGCTGGCCCGGTGGCGGCAGTCGATGTTTGCTCTGGCGGAGCAGGTGGTGGCGCTGCCCCGCCGCACGCGACAAGGCTCGCCATGGCGAGCGACCCAATGCCTATGGCCCCGAGGGCGATCCGCATTCGGGGGTTGTGTTTCCTGTCCGCTTCAACACGCTTTGCGCTCATGTGGGCAATCCTTTCGCGCCGCTCGGTCGCCAAGAAGGCATGAACTCGCGAGGTCAACAATACGAGGGGCACCACGCTCACACCATGCTGCGGCACCTCCCGTCAAGCAGCGGGTAACGCGATTGAACCCAACGCCAATCGAGTGCGCAAGAGTTGCGCCGGCACGCACGCGGGGGTTCGTAGCCGGGTCCTCGTCGCAGTGTTTGCGCGAGTCGTCACCCGCTCCGTGTCTCACCGACTATTCCACGCAGCGCAACTGCATCGTATCGATGATGGAACCGTGCGCCAGGGCGTTCGTGATCACCACCAGCCAATCCCCTTCGTGACACCATTGGCGCCGTCTGAGGTACGCCATCGCATCCTTGACGGTGACCTCCGGATCCTCGTTGAACGGCATCAAGAATGGTTCGACGCCCCAGGGTAAGAGCAGCTGACGAAAGAGGGCTTCGTTATCCGTGAAGGCGAAGATTGGCACCTTCGCGGCCCTCAAGGATGCAAGAGTGTATGCGAGAAAGCCGCTTCGTGTGAACACGACGATGGCAGAATTACCTAGATGCTGTCCCAAGCGCACGGCCGCGCGCAGCATCTTTGCCTTTGGGGTTTTCAATTCGAGCGCCTCGTTGATTCCCCGCTCCGCAACTGGCTCGACCGTCTGGATGATGTTCTTCATCACGTCGACGCATTCGAGCGGGTAGGCCCCCGTAGTCGTTTCCCCCGATAGCATTACGGCGTCCGCTCGCTCCCGAACCGCGGTGGAGATGTCGCTGATCTCTGCCCGAGTGGGCATGGGCGCGGATATCATCGATTCCAGGAGGTGAGTCGCGATGATGACGGGTTTACCCAAACGATGACAGACCTCGACCATGCGCGTCTGGACGAGCGCCAGCGTGTGGTAGTCGATCTCGATTCCCAAGTCGCCGCGAGCGACCATGATGGCGTCTGCCATCCTTGCAATGTCTTCGAGGTGCTTTACCCCGCTTTGGTCTTCAATCTTAGCAATGATGCGGGCTTTGGACTTGAGGTGATCCAGCAATGTCTGCAGCACTACGATGTCTTCGCCCCGACGCGCGAAGGAAAGGGCAAAAAAATCGACACCGGCCTCGACCCCGACACGCACGTCGTTTTCGTCTTTCTCGGTCAGCGAGGGCAGGTTCACCTCGACACCGGGCAGATTGATGTGCCGACGGGAGCCAATCGATCCAGACGTCAACGCCCTGCAGAGCACCGTCGTCTCCGTCTTGTCGATGATGGCAAACCGCATCAACCCGCTGTCGACGAGGACCGTCGCCCCCACGGTGACGTCCTGAGGCAAACCAGGATAGTTTACGCTGACGCTGCGTCGGCCGGGAGTTGGTTCCTTCGTGTGCAATTCCAACTCGTCGCCAACAGCGAACTCCAACGGTGACGGCACTGCTCCAGTGCGGATCTCCGGGCCCTTGACGTCCATCATCACCGCCACATGCCGATGTAGTTCCTCAGAAACTCGCCGCACGCGCGCAACGAGCTCCAACACCCACTCACGTGTACCGTGCGCCATGTTCAGGCGGAAGACGTCCACCCCGGCCTCTACCAGCGCACGCAGCTTCTCCTCGTTCTCCGTGGCCGGGCCCAGCGTCGCGATGATCTTCGTATGACGATAGCGTTCTCGCATACGGCAATGTAGCTCCCACGGGTATTTCAGCCTCGTTTCGCTTCGCTGTCAGCCAGCATCACCTCGAACAAAAGCGCGCGCAGAGCGCCTGGGTTATCCCCTGCCCTGTAGCGGCATTCCCGTCGCCCTTGCCAGAGGTACTGCTGGCTGCCACGACCATAGAATGCAGGGCCCTGCCTGCACATTCTCCGCCCACACACCATCCATTCATCTAACGCACGCATAGTCGCTCGCGTGTCTGGCGGCTCACTCGCTGCCCAGGATCCATGATGCTCGGATCCACTGCGTCAGCTCGGCGTCGTCGATGTGACGGCTCAACTGAAAACAA
The DNA here is from genome assembly GCA_050298815.1 of Polyangiaceae bacterium. GTDB lineage: Bacteria > Myxococcota_A > Polyangia > Polyangiales > Polyangiaceae > SZUA-265. The sequence goes on along the minus strand of JBNKUV010000092.1, from coordinate 37,365 downwards.
TCCGCCCGACAGTCCGCAAGCACGTGTCCAGCCCGATGGACCCATCCAACGATGTTCGCGTCCACGATGGCTCGTGCGGCAGCCCTGCAGCGCAGCAAACACCGTGCCGGCAGCAAGAATCGGTTTTTTGCCGCTATTTTCCATGCTCCGGGCGCTGAGAAAGCGCGAGGATGGGCCGCACGTTCACTCGGGGGCGCCCGGCGGCGGCTTTCCGCTTGGGCATCCTCAGGGCCGTGCTATGAGTCTCGTTTCCAAGAGCTCAGCACGAAGTAATCCAGGATGTCGTTCGAGTCCCCCCTGCTGCAGCTGTCCACGGTGCTACTAGCGGGGATATTGGGGGGTGAATTGTTGGGGCGCCTGCGCCTACCGAAAGTGACGGGCTGGATTGGCACGGGTATTCTCTTGCGAGCCTTCGGCCTTCCTGGTCTGGATGGCCCCGGCCTGCTGCGATTCGCCCCGCTCACCGACTTCGTGCTCGGATTCATCGCCTTCACCGTCGGAGCAACGTTGCACGTTGCCAGCCTGCGCAATGCGGGGTCGCGCCTCGGGTTATTGCTGCTGGCCGAAGCCATCGTACTGCCGGTCATCGTCGTTCCAGCGCTGATCTATGTCGGGGGAGTTGACCCAAGTGTAGCGCTGCTCCTCGGCGCCATCGCTATCGCGGGAGCACCCGGCACGACCGTGCTGGTGGTCCGGGAAGCGCGCGCTCGCGGGCTGTTGTCTCGCACATTGATCGCCGCCGTCGGGCTCATCGACATGGTGGCCGTGGGCGCTTTCGCGTTTGTCAGCGCGCTCCTGCGGAACGAAGGCGCAGGCCTGAGCGATTGGCACATCGCCCTCGCTGCCGTGGGAACGGAGTTTGGCTTGGCTGCGCTGGTGGGCATCGGCTGCTCTGCCGTCGCGATCGCCTGCAGCCGAACCTTGGTTGGACCGGCATTCGTCGGGCCAATGATGGTGGTTGTGATCTTGGGCGCTTGGGGTGTCGGCCAGGCAATCGGTGCGTCGAGCATTCTCGCGTGCACCATAGCGGGCATCGCGCTGTCCAACCTGCGTCACGAGACGGCCCGCGGGGCAGAGGCCTATCTGCAGCCATTCGGTGGCGTCTTGTTCGCCAGCTTCTACACCCTCGCCGGCATGCGCCTCGACTTCGGCATGGTCCTGCCACTGGTGTCCATCGTCGCAGTGTACTTTTTTGCTCGCCTAGCCGGCAAATGCATCAGCGCGTACATCGCGATGGCGCTGGCACGCGCCCCGCAGCAAATGAAGCGCTACCTCGGTGTGGCATTGTTGCCCCATGGTGGTGTTGCCGTCGGCCTGATTTTCTTCGTGCAGGAAGATCCCGGTTTGGCTCATATGGCAGACGCGGTAGCTGCCATTGGACTCGCCACGCTCGCGATCAATCAACTCGTCGGCCCCAGCGCCACGCGCTTTGCTCTGACCCAAGCTGCCGAAGTGGCCAAGGATCGGCCACGGCTGCTGGACTTTCTTTCGGAGGAACGGATCGTGGTTGGTTTGGAGTCGCACACCAAGCGCCAAGTCATCGAGGCGCTGACGGACCGCCTGTACGCAACCTCAAACCTCCCAGTGACCCGAGACGAATTCGTCTCAATGGTCATGCGTCGTGAGAGTGAAGAATCGACGTGTTTGGGTGAAGGGTTCATGATTCCCCATGCAACGCTTCCGGAAGGGTCCCGGGTCCATGGCGTGCTGGGGCTCAGTCGCAAGGGCATGGACTTGGGCGCCTACGACGGGCGGAAAGTTCACGCTGTGGTACTTTTGGCAACTCCAGAGGACGAACAAGACCGGCACCTGGAAATTCTGGCGGCCTTCGCAACGGCCATTACTCGCGATGGAAATCAGCGCGAGCAGCTGTACGCTGCCCGGAACGCGGCTCACGCCTACGACGTTCTGCACGCGGACGAAGCCGAGGACATCAACTACTTCCTGGACGAAGCGATCCAGCGAGCAAAGGCAGACGAACTGGAGTCACAACAGCGAGTGTGATGACGGAGAGCCCCATGAGGGCCGCCGCTCGGCGCGAGGGCTCGGTTGACATGTTGGAGACTCTCGCACACGAGCCGTCGGCTCACCCCTAGCGCTACTTGTGGACGAGGCGCGTTGGCTTCACCACAGACCGATGTATCTCGGCGGGTGCCCCACTCCGTCGTCGACCTCGATGGCCTCGATGTCCTCCACGGCGCCAGTGTCCCCGAGGGTGATATACTGAAGCTCAGCGTTCTCCGCGTCCGCCAGCAGGCACACTCTCTGGCTCGGAACGCACTTGAGCCCGCCCAGGTTGTAGGGCACCGTCGTTTCCAACAGAGCACTCTCCTGTGGCTCGCCAGCCTCGAGGTCCACGACCCGAAGTGAGTCACCTGCGACGATGTTGAAGTCATCGTCGTAGCTGCCGGTCGCGGTCCACAGGAGCACGTTCGATGACGCATAGCTCACCGTACTTACCTGAAACCCACCGATCTCTTTCGCAAAGTATTGATCGCCCAGCTCAGCCTCAGCTGCCCCGAGATCCACCAAAGCGATGCCGGACTGGTCTAGTGGATCCCCCGTCCAATCGCCAATGCACCCGATGGCTAGCTGGTCACCTGTTGGACTTACAGCAAGCTCACCGCAGTTGCGCATGCCGTCGATGGCGAGAACTTGATCGATCTCTTCCGACGCAGGATCGATCACGACGAGCTTCGACTGCCCATAGCTAGCAAAGTCGACGTCGATAGCCACCGCGAGAACATAGAGCTTGTCATTGACGATAGTGACCGCGGTCGGCCTGGGAAGAAGATCGTCGTCGTCGGGCACATCGACCAAAGCAATGCGACCGATGATCTCCCCTGCATCGGGGTCGATGATCAATACATCGTCACCTTGATCGAAATCCTCTTGCCCGGGATCGCCGTTCGTCCCATGCCGGGTCACAAACGCCTTACCTGGCTCGTAGAGCGCATAGTCGTAGGGGTTTGCGTCAAACCCACCTGGAGCAACGTTGAGTTGAAAATCGACTTCGGCGCTGTTGAGATTCAACCAGTTGATGACACTGTTACCACGGTCCACGATGACGGCGTGCTCGCCACCGGTCGCCGAACTCGGCAACACGATATCGCTCGATAGTGCTTCGGAGACGCCGGCGGGGGCGGAGCCCGAGGTCAACACCAACGGAGACAACACTTCGCCGTCGAGCCCAATGACGCTGATTGTCGACGACTGGTAGTCGCTGTGCACCACGACGAAACCTCGCACGCCTGAGGCGGGCTCCGCCTCGTCGACGGCTGCGTCTTGACCTCCGCCTGCATCTGCGCCGCCGGCATCCCGGCCACCGTCAGTAGTCTCCTGGGTGCCGTCCGTCTCGGATCCCGACCCATCCGACTCTTCCGTCTCTACGTCCGACCCTTCTGGATCGGATGATTCCGCGTCTGATTCGTCGGAGCTGGAGACACCCTGCCCTTCGGAATCGGTTTCGTCCACATCGCAGCCCAGCAGTAGAACTGCCGCTAACCCTAGACCTGCCCAAGTATCGCCATTGATGATTCGTTTCATGAACATTCTCTTCTTGTTACCACCAAGCCGTCAGGGCGACATGGCCGGTCCGCCCAGCAAGGGGCAACCCAATGGTGTCCAACGACAGCACGTCGAACATGTTGTTGACCGACGCCGAGACCTCGACGTCGGGGTTGTCAAAACGCCAGCTCGCATGCGCATCCCACAGCTGTAGGGATGGCAGTGTCTCCAATCCGGCAGGATCGACATAGCGATTGGAACGGTAATAGTAGCGGATACCCACGGCGATCCGCCGCGCGTTAGCCTTTTGCCAGGCCCCGTAGACATCGAGCCCTTGGCTGACCACTAGACGCGACAAGAGCGGCAACACGTCGTTGTCGCCAGCGTCGGAACGTTGAGTGTCCCTTGGATCCAACAGCGTTACGGCGGTGTCCGTCGAGACGTGTCCGAACCACTCACTGCGCGCAGCCGCTTCAACCCCGATGATGCGTGCCTCCCCGACATTGTACGGGGAGAAAGCGTTCAGACTCGTGCGACGATACCGAATCAAGTCGTCCGCCCACCTGACGAAAGCGAAGCTGTCGAGCGCCCAAGCTATTGCGCCGAGACGCTCTTGCCATCGCAAGCCGACGTCGAGGTTGCTGCCGCGCTCGGGCGCCAGTTCGGGGTCCCCATCCAGCACCGGGCTAGTGCCATATTGCTCCCCAAGCGTGGGAAGCCGCAGTGCAACTGAAGCATTCGCCAGCAACGTGAGCGACGCTGCCAATTCGACAGCTGCTCCGACGTGCGCGTCCGGTGTATCGAGGGTGCAATCGACCGTACGAGTGGACGCCGCTCGCCCAATGCGCGTAAATTGGCCCCGCGTCGAATAACAGTTGGCCGCGACGAAGCCGTGCAGGGAGACGAGCTCCGCCGCGCGCGCATGCACTGCGACACTCAAGCGACCAAGACGACGAGTTGCCCAATGGGGAACCCCCGAGGTGCGATCCAGAGTGAGTGTATCGTAGGTGTGGCGCAGCGCGCTGTCGAGACGCAGCCAAGGCGCGAGTTCCCAGCGCCCACGTAGCACTTCCGACGTGCGCTCCCCACGATTGTGTACCCATGCCGCCCGCGGTGCGCGCAACTCGCGGAGGTTGTCCATGAGGGTCGTATTCTCGACGAGCGCGTTGACGCCGAGGGCGAGCTCGGAGCTTCCATCTCTTCCGTAGGCGAGCGCTGTTGAGACTCCAGTCAACAGGCGACGCACCCGCGCACGCGCGTGCTCCGCGGCGGCCGTTGCCACCCCGGTAACGCCTTGCTCACGATCGAGCGCATTGGTCACTCCGACAATCCGTAGGTTCTTGCTACGCACCTCGCCGACGGCCCACGCGTCGTAAGAAACGAAGTCGGCATTGGGACGGCGTTGGATTCGTTCATCGAGGACAAAGCGCTGGCCCGCATCGTTGACGAATGGGTAGTCGTTATCCGCCCGGTTTGCGCGCAGAGCCACCAAGGCACCGCCGGCAGGCGCATTCACCTCGGCCCCGACCCATCCAGACCGAGCCCCATAACTGCCGGCATGCACTTGGCCTCCCACACGCGTCCGGCGAGGACGTTTGGGTTCAAAGTATACAGCACCGCCGAGACCCAGATGCTCACCGCCAGCAGGAACGCTACCGCGAAAAACTTCAACCCGCCGAACCATCCACAACGGCAGTGTCGACAGATCCGCAAACCCCGACACGTCGTCGTTGAGACGAATACCAGCCAGGTACACCGGAACTTGACTTCCACCAGCCCCCCTGACGTTGACGCTGGCGCGTTCGCTCTCGGCTCCGGAACGAAACACCTGAACCCCCGGCACCTGGCGCAGTATATCAGCCGAGCTATCCCCCGCCCGATTCAGCCGCTCGCCGGACAAGACCGTTGATGCCGCCGTTGGCGCGCGTTGACTGCTATGCAGAAGCGGCCGCTCACCTTCCACCCTAACCTCCACCACGTCGCCTTCAACGCTTGCCTCGTCATCGGACGTCTCGACCTTCTGCTCCGCTCGTACCGCCGGAGCAGATAGCAGCAGAATCACTAGCAACCAGTGGGGGCAGGACTTCTGCGAGCAGACACTGGTCGCACAGCGTCGAAGCCGCGCAACGTTGTGGCGCGCGTCACGCACTTGGATCAGGCTCCGCTAGCGAGGCGGCGCTGAGGTCCAAACAAGTATTTCGAAGGGGGGCACCTGCCCCACTCAAGTCAGACGGGAGCAATCTTCCTCTCAATCCGGCGAGCGCGCGCCTCAGAGACCAAGCAACATCTGTTGCATCCCGAGTAGGTCTTCCGACTCCTGCGGTTGGTACGCTCGCCTTCCCAGCTCTCGCCAGTGGCTTCGTGAACGCACCTCAAACAGTTACGGCGGCGGCTCCGTGCCGGATTCTCACCGGCTTCCCTTGATGGGTCAGTTGACCCATCGCCCCTCTCGGGGACTCGTGGACGAGCCGTACGTACACACCCGCCCAGCGGAGCGCAAGGGAATACTAGCTACCGCGCTTGACTCCTTGGCCTGCCTCGCCTACGTCCGTGGTGTCTTTGGGTGCCACGAGGCATCAACAGGGAAGCCGGTTCAAGGCCGGCGCGGTCCACGCCACTGTAAGCAGAGAGCTCACCAACACAAACCACTCGCCATATGTGCGGGGAAGGGATGGTGGGCGCCGAGTGAAATCGACTCTGCGAGCCAGGAGACCTACCCAAGGGCAAGTCTGCTCTCGCTGCGTGGTAACGGTGAGCCAGGTCGGAAGCGATCGGGCTCAGTCTGCGTGGCACCCCGCAAAAGCCATGCCTCGTTCGTCTCTCCCCAATGTCAGGCTGCCCGCACCAGCCGACTCGATCTCGACAATCGCTTCGACGCGATCCGGACAAGGGATAGGGCCGGTGGTTCGTCTGCTCGAAAACGAAGCGAGCCGCGCGCTCCTCATCCACTTGCACGATGTTCACGCGGATGTAGGCCACACCGCGGGGCCGAGCGTCTCTGAGGCCGTCTCCCAGTCCCTGAAACGCGCACTGCGTCGCCAGGCCAACGCCGAGCAGGCCAGCACCAGGCAGGACTGATGGCAACCTCCCTGACACCTGTTAGTCCAGCGCACGTCGGAAGCCGGACCAGCGCACGCACAGGCATCACGCTGATCAGTGGTGGCGCACGTTCGGGCAAGAGCCGCCTCGCGCTTCAACTCGCGCTGGAAAGCGGCTCGCGGCGCTGCTTCATTGCCACAGCAGATGCGTTCGACGAAGAGATGAGGCAGCGCATCGCCCGACATCGCGAGGAACGTGCAGGCTACTTTGATACGGTCGAGGCGGGACTCGACCTCCCAGATCAGCTGACGAGCGCCCTCGACTACGACGTCGTCGTGATCGATTGCGTGACGCTCTTTCTCTCACGAGTGCTGTTGAGCCATGAACGGGAGCCGTTGCAAGACCAGGAACGCGGGTGTGAGATGGCTGCGATGAACCTGCTGCGCCGAGCCGAAAAACACGAGAGCCGCCTCATTGTCGTAACCAATGAGGTCGGCATGGGCGTCGTTCCGATAAGTGCCCTCGGGCGTACGTTTCGCGACGTCGCTGGCCGGACCAACCAGCTCTTGGCCGAGCACGCTGACGAATTGTACCTGGCCACCATGGGCGTCGCGTTGCGTTTGCGCCCCGCGCCCGTGCTCACTGTGCCCATCGACAAGAGGCCTCTCGGCCCCCCCTCCAACGAATGCGAGCTCTAAGCGTGACGCCCGACTTCGACATCCCCGAAGTCCATCCACTCGACAAGGTAGCGGAGGCTCGCATCTGGGCAACGCTCGACGAGAAGACCAAACCAAGGCGCAGCTTGGGCGAACTCGAACACCTGGCCGCGCGATTGTTCACCATTAGGACACCTTCTTCGGAGCCACGCGCGGCGGTCGTCGTCATGGCCAGCGACCACGGCGTCGCGGAAGAAGGTGTCTCCGCGTACCCTCAGCAAGTCACGGGACAAATGCTCTTGAACTTCCAGCACGGCGGCGCAGCTATCAACGCGCTCTGCAAATCGGCAGGAGCTGACCTGATAGTGGTGGATATCGGAACGATGGGGCCTACCCCCCGCGGCGTCAGGAACGAAAAGGTACGCGAGGGGAGCGCAAACATGACGAAAGGCGCGGCGCTCACCTTAGCGGAAACTCGAGCAGCGATGAGGGTCGGCTTGCGCCTTGCCGAGGAACTTTCTTCGAGAGAGTATGATCTCGTAGCGCTCGGTGAGATGGGCATCGGCAACACGACTGCTGCCTCGGCCCTGACTGCCGCTCTTCTGAACGTTTCCTTGGAGCATGTCGTTGGGCATGGCACCGGCATTGACGAGCAACGACGAACGCACAAACGCATGATCGTCGGACGGGCTCTGCATCGCCATCGCGACGCCCAGACCCCCATCGAATGGCTCAGTCGAGTTGGCGGGCTGGAAATTGCGGGGCTTACCGGTCTCGTGCTTGGTGCCGCACACCGCGGGATGGGTGTCGTACTCGACGGCTTCATCACTGGCGCGGCTGCACTGGTCGCCGCTCGGCTGCAGCCCGCCGTCGCGCAATACTGCTTCGCCTCCCACCAGTCAACGGAGCCTGGACACGCTGCGATCCTGGACGCATTGGGACTGCGGCCGCTATTGCGGTTGGAGTTGCGCTTGGGCGAAGGCTCGGGCGCGGCACTCAGCTTGCCCCTGTTTCGGGCAGCGGCTCACATCTATCGCGAGATGGCCACCTTCGACTCCGCGGGAGTGAGCAAGCAGAGTGATTGACCTGGCACACAACGAGCTGGCACAGCTGCTCCCTACTGCCCCGCCCGCGAGATGGGATCAATTGGGGGCCGACAAGTGAACCTTCAATCCCTAAGGGTTGCCGTCGGACTCCTGACGCGATTCCCAGTTCCGAGGACGGACACCCCGAAGGCGGAGCTTGGAGGCAGCCTGGCGTGGTTTCCGCTGGTGGGCACGGGTGTAGCACTATTCGTTGGCGCGCTATTGCACTTGAGCGGGCGAATCTTCTCCGACGTCGCGCTTGCGGCCCTGGGTGTCGCCGCCTGGACGGCCGTCACCGGGGCCCTGCATCTGGATGGCGTCGCGGACACCGCCGACGGCTGGTCGGCAGGGCACGCCGATCCCCAGCGTGGTCTCGAAGTGATGCATGATAGCCGCATCGGCGCCCATGGTGCGGTCGCGCTCGCGTTGGTATTGCTGCTCAAGTTTGCGGCGCTGGTCCAGCTATTGACCCAAGACCCACCATGGTATGTGGGAGGCGCTGCCCTCTTGATGAGTTGTGCTGCCGCGCGGGGTTGGGTGGCCTTGTCACTCTCTCGTGCCCCAACGGCAGCGAGTTCGTCACTCGCTACCAGCTTCAAGACGGGCAAAGCGAAACGAGCCGGCGCGGCGGCAGCCGCACTGGTTTGCTGCATGGCCGCAGCGGTCGCGTGGGCGATGCCGGAGCTCTACGGGTACGTGGTTTTGCAGCTCTGTAGCTCAGGCGCACTGGTATGGTACGTCACGTTGCGAGCGCGACAACGCTTTGGAGGCCTCACTGGCGATGTTTGCGGCGCGATGATCGAAGCTTGCGAGGTCCTCGGCCTCTTCGTTTGGGGAATGCGTGTCTGAGCGACGACGAAACTCGACGTTTGCCGCGTTGGTTCTGCTTCTGCTGGCAGTCGGCGCTCTGTCCGCACTCACTGGCAAGGCCACCGGAGTGGATCCCGAGCTGAACGACACGCTACTTCAGCTGCGGGTGGCGCGAACCCTGGTGGGAGCGTTGGTGGGGATGGCGCTCGCCGTAGGTGGCGTCTTGGTGCAGGGCCTGTTCCGCAACCCCTTGGCAAGCCCTTCCATTCTCGGAACCTCCGCAGCGGGAAGCGTTGGTGGTCAAGTCGCCTTGCTGTCGTATCAATGGCTACTCGCTGGGCGCGCCCCCAGTTGGCTCCATGCGGAGATGTTTCTGCCGTTGGGCTGCCTCGCCGGGGCAATGCTGGGGCTGGCTATCTTGATCATGGTCACCCGGTTGTCGAACGATCTGCTCGTTCTGCTGCTCACGGGATTCCTTCTCTCCTCTCTATTCTTGAGCATCGGTTCGTTCCTCACGACGCTGGCGCAGGACAGTTGGGAACTCGGCCGCGCCGTCGTCTCCTTCACCCTCGGGGATTTGGGGGGCAGTGGCGTGCGACAAGTGATTTTGGCCAGTCCGATTGTGGTCATCGGTTGCGTCTACGCTTGGTTCTGGGGAAGACCCTTGGATCTGATGTTGAGCGGGGAGGATGAGGCCCAGAGTCTCGGCGTCGCAGTCCCGAGAGTGCGGTTCTGGACGATTACCTGGACTGCGGTCCTGACAGCAGCCGCCGTCAGTGTTGCCGGCAACGTTGGCTTCGTCGGCTTGATCGTACCGCACGCCTTGCGACCTTTCGTCGGCGTCAAACACCGCACGTTGATCCCAGCAGCGGCGCTGGGAGGTGCTTTCTTTGTCATCGCTGCGGACGTCATCAGTCGATCGATTCCAGGGCAATCCGAACTCCCCTTGGGCGTTGTCACCGGTTTGGTGGGTGCGCCGATGTTCCTGGTCATGTTGGCGCGCAGCCGCGGGGGTTCCGATGGCTGAAGCTAACTCCCTGCTCCAGATCGCGATGAGGCGTCTCTGTTTGGGCCAGATAGAAATCCTGCGAGATATTCACTTCGCTTGCGAACGCGGCAGTCACACTGCGATTCTCGGCCCCAACGGAGCCGGCAAGACCACCCTCTTGCGCGCGATGGTGGGTTTGATTCCCTTCGATGGGTCGATCACCCTCGACGGCGCTGACGTCAGCGACCTGAAGCCGGCGGTGCGCGCACAGCGAGTGGCCTACGTGCCTCAGCGCTCCCTGCTCCAATCGTCGCTGAGCGTGCAGGATGTGGTGATGCAAGGACGCTATGCGCATCAAGATGCTACTGGCCGCGTCAGCAAGCAGGATCGAACCGCCGTCACTCTGGCGATGGAGCTGACGGACACTCTGCCCTTCGCAACTCGCCGCTATCCGCAGCTCTCCGGCGGCGAGCAGCGGCGGGTGCTACTGGCTCGGGCCCTGGCTACCGAAGCCGACGTCATCGTCCTCGATGAACCGACCGCAGCCCTCGACATCGCTCACGTCCTCCGCTTCTTTGCCGTACTCTCGGAACTCGCAGCGAGCGGTCGCACCATCGTGACGGTATTGCACGATTTGCGAGACGCAGAGCGCTGGTGTGAACACGCGGTCGTACTCCATCAAGGAACACTCGCCTATCGCGGCCAAGCCGCGTTGCCCGACGACCTCGTCAGTCGAGTGTACGGCGTCAGGTCCATCCCAGGTAGCGCAGCTACCTACAGACTCGCGGAGGACGAACCGTGATCCGTTGGCTCAACGCGCTGGGTATCGTCGTGGGATTCGCTCTCGGAATGACCGCTCTCGGCATCAGTGGCGGTCAGCGCGCACGCGTCAAAAAGCAGCTACTGGCGTCTTTCGGAGAGGCACAACTAGAGTTTGTCGAATGCGAGGGCACAAAGCGATGTTTGATCGATCAGAGTGGACGCCCAATCCCTCTGCAGGACTACCAGCGCATCGCCTCGGGCAGCACCATCGCAGATGCGCTGCTGCTGGAGTTCGTGTCCCCGCAACGGATCGTTGCCTTCACTCAGTACAGCCAAAACAACGAATGGTTCGGGCACCGTTTTGCCGACAAACCGCGGATCGATGCGATCAAGAACTTGGAGCGGCTGCTGTCACTGAAGCCGGATCTGCTGATCGTCAGCACGCTTTCTTCGGAGACTCGCCTGGAGCGCCTTCGGGAAGCTGGACTCAACGTCTTCGTTCTGGGTGAGATGCGCGGAGTGGAGACATTCCTCGAGAACGTGCACGTGGTAGCCGCCATCGCCGGCAAACCGGAGCTGGGGCATCTGTACGTCGACACCTTTCGACGCAGATTGGAGTCCATTGCCAAGGATCTGCCCCAGGGAGAACGCAAGACGGCCGCTCAGTTCACATATTACGGCAAGAAGATTTACGGCAGCGGCAGGGGCACCAGCTACAACGACGTGATGACGTATGCCGGGTTGATCGATGTAGCGGCGAAGCGCTACGACGGTTGGCCCGCGCTCAGCATCGAACAAGTCTTGGAACTCGATCCGGAGATCGTGCTGACCCGAACGAACATGGGGGCGTCACTCTGCTCTCAGGGTGCGTTGTCTCAACTGCGCGCCTGCGCCGATGGCCAAGCCGGCATCGTTGAACTGCCAGATTCGCTCCTCAACGACCCGGGGCCGATGATGCTCCCGTCAGCCGAGCTAGTCCACCAGGCCGTGTACGAGCGCTAGCGCGCTCACGACAACCTGGCAGACCTGGCTGCCAATGGTCACAGGGACGTCGATCAGAACTGCTCGGCCAGATACTGCTCGAGGCCGACTTGTTCAATCAGCGTCAATTGTGACTCGAGCCAAAACACGTGGTCTGATTCTGTGTCGACGAGCAGTCGCTCCAACAGGGCGCGGGTCGTGTTGTCCCCTTCGGCAACACACTGGGCAATTGCAGTGTTCAACTTTTTGGCGATCTCGAGTTCGTACTTCAGATCGTTTTCGAGGATCTCCTTGGGAGTGTTCCCGACCTTCAGGGGGACCCTGGCCAAAACATCGGGTTGTCCTTCGAGAAAAAGAATGCGCGCAATGATGGAGTCTGCGTGCTCGCGTTCATCCGCTGACTCGTGCACTAGCCGATCGCGCAACTTGTGGTAGCCCCAATCGTCGAGCATGCGACCCTGAAGCAGGTAGAGGTCCATCGACGTCAGCTCGTCAGCCAGGATTGAGTTGAGCGTCTTGATGATTGCTGGGTTGCCTTGCATGGTGAACTCCGTTCAGTCTTCTTCTTCGTGAATTTGTTCGGCGAGGTACCGCTCTTTGCCCACTTCGCGCACCTGATGTAGCTGTGCTTCCAACCAATCCGCGGCATCCTCACGACCGATTAGAATGCGTTCCAGCAACTCGCGGGTGACATTGTCCCCCTTGCTCACGGCAAGGGCGATGGCGAGGTTGAGCTGTTTGACCGCCTTGAGCTCGTTGCTCAAGTCGATTTCGTGCTGCTCGATCGCGTCTTCCCCCGCCTGAACTGGACTCAGGCGCTGCATGTTCGGTGTCCCTTCCAAGAGCAACAGGCGATCGATGACGCAGTCGGCATCCTTCATCTGCTGGATGGACTCTTTGCGCTTCTTCTTCGAGAGCCGCTGGTAGCCCCAGTTGTGGCACATCTTGTGATGGATGAAGTAGCGGTTGATGGCCGTGAGCTGCTCCGTGAGCACGTCATTGAGTGCTTTGTGGATGTCTGCGTCGCCTTTCATTCCGACATTGTGGCGAGAAGTTCCGCTCTTGGCTAGGGGCGTCGCACTCCGGCGGCTGGTAACGAATATCACTATCGCTGCGACCGCGCTCGGGTCCGTGACGAACGCCCGCAAGCAGCGCTCAATCGCGAGCTAGGCCAGGATTCTCCCCTGAAGGCCGAGCAACCGCCACCACCTTCATGAAAGCGAGTTGCACCAATCGGTCTGCGCGCCGGAATGTGTCGACGGAGTACGTGGAGCTCGACTCGCGTATTGAGTGACTGTTTGCGGCGGCCTGCTGTACGTTTCGGCACATGCCAGCCAATGATGCTCCCGCCTCGCGCCGCGGCATCGCATTGCGGGCCGTTGTCTTCGGGGCGACTGGCTACACCGGGCAGCATACGGTCTCGGAGCTCCGGGCGCGGCGCCACGATGTCTGGGCCCACTCGCGCCCCGACTCTGGCCGCCTTGCCGCACTTCGTCCGATCTTCGAAGCCAGTGGCGCCCATATAGACACCTCCCCCTGGAACCCAGAAGGCATTCAGTCGTTGCTGGCGGAAGCTCAACCCCACCTCATCTTCTGCCTACTGGGCACGACGCGTGAACAAGCCCACAGCGAGCAGCTAGAGGGCGACATCTACGAGGCCGTCGAAGGACGGCTAACCCGAGTTGTCATCGGTGCTGCCAAGAATTGTTCCCCCACCGCCCGAATCCTGTTTCTGAGCTCGATTGGCACCAAGCAAGACACGAAGAACCCCTACCTCGCCACCCGGGCGCGTCTGGAAGCCACTCTCGGGGAGTCGAGCCTGCCGTACACCATCGTCAGAGCACCGCTGATTTCCGGTATCGACAGACCACAGAAGCGCACCACGGAGAGAGCTGCCGCGATAGTCGGCAACTCTCTGCTCAAACTCGTAGCCACCTTCGGCGCCTCGGCTCTCGAACGTCAGTTCGCATCGATGACAGGCGAAGAGTTGGCCAAGTACTTGGTAGACGCCGCCGAAGATCCAGGCTGTGACGGCCGTACCTTGGAGCCGCGAGAGCTGCGGGAGCGCTTTGGCTCCACATCCAAAGAGCCATGAGTCGTCCGATGGCGGAGTACACCTTGGAGCAAGACTTGGCGTTGGCGATGCGCCTCGCACACGTTGCCGCCGAGGTTGCGCTACCAGCGTTCCACGAGGAGACCGCCAGTACGAAGAAGGCCGACGGCAGCATCGTGACGGAAACGGATCTTGCGGTCGAGCGACGACTGCTCGAAGAACTTGCGCGACAACGACCAAGGGACGCCGTGCTGAGTGAGGAATCGGGTGCGATCGGCAGCGGCGCTCGACGGTGGATTTTGGACCCGATTGATGGCACTTGGTGGTTCGCCCATGGCATGCCATCCTGGGGAACCCACATCGCCCTGGAAGTCGACGGCGAGCTCACTCTGGGGATCGTGACCCGACCGCTGCAGAACCTCTGTTGGTGGGCAGCCGCTGGACGCGGAGCGTATCGGGATGAGCTTGGGTCCAGCGCAGGCACGACACGGCTACGTGTTAGTCCACAAGGACCAGCGAGCGAGGCCCGCGTCATGGTGTGGGCGAACGGGGAAACCGCGCTGTGTCAGCGATTGAAAGCGGAGAAGCGCTGGGTGGAGCCAACCATCGACGGGCCAATCGACGTGGCCAGCGGCAGACTCGACGCGCTCGTAGACGAACTGAGCCAAATCTGGGACATCGCACCCGGTGTGATCATCGTGCGCGAAGCTGGCGGCTGCTTCGTCGACCCAGAGGGTGGCACCCGCCTAGGCGTGGGCGGGTGTTTGTCCAACGGACTTGGGAGCCCAGTCTGAGTTACCTGATCCCGTGGGCGTCGCCCCTGGCTCCTCAGGCGTCGTCTTTGACGAAGACGGCGACGTAGTGCGCACTGAGGTGGCGCCAAGGCGATGTCTCCAACCAAGACTCGAACGGTTTGAGCAGGCGAACGAGCGGCGAGGGGAGAAAATCCGGCAGAAACGTGAAATATTCAACATTCACCCAACGACCGTTAGGGAGTTCCGGAAGTGCCTTGGGATTGATCCACCTCTCATTACCCTCATCGATGCGCCGCAAAAGAGGGAAGACGTAGGACATGTAGAAGCGAAACAGCGGGTTGAGGGTGTTTATCTCGTGCAAGAAAAGCACACCACCCGGTCGCAGAACTCGGTCGAAGTCGGCGAAAAGGCTTTGGCGATCCGCTTCGTCGAGTACGTGATGGATGACGTTGATGGTGTAGATGAAGTCGAACGCGTCGTCGTCGAATGGCAAACGGCCAGGCTCGTTCTGCCGCAAGTCCAGCTCGACACCATGATGTGCGGCGTTTTGCTTGGCCGACGTGAGCTGTCCGATGGATGCATCCGTGCCCGCCATGGCGAAGCCCGACTTGGCCAACTCGATAGCGTACCAGCCCTGCCCACAACCGAAGTCCAACCCCCGTTGCTGCGCCGAACCTGGATGCAGCTGCCGCAGAACCCCCAGCATCACGTCCGTTTTTCGCAGCAGCAAACGCTGTCGCATGTGCTCGGGGATCTCTGTCGCATACTCGGGTGCGAGCGCATCAAAGTGTTCCGACGAATCGTTCGTCGACAATCGAGGCAGCCGCTGGCGCCAGACGTAGAGCAACGCACCACCGAGCGCTACAGCGAACCATGCCGTGCCGAGGCGGAGCGCCAAGACTGCCCAGGTTGCGGACTCCGTGGAACCGCCAGCGCCAACCAGGTGCTCGACGACCTGTGCACCAGTGATCCCGGTTCCGAGGGGCAACCCGGACAACGCACCCAAGAGGGTGCCGGAAGAGAACGCCTCGAGCACGACCCCAGGGGACGTTGGAGCGGAGAGCAACAGAAGCAAGCCATAGAGCGCGAGGCTCGGCAGCAGCCACGCCGCGGCCGATGTGAAGAGCAGCGCGACGGCAAACACGGCGCCGTCACGTTTGGGGCGGGGGTTTCCCCTTCGGCGTTCGAAGAACGCCAGCACGACCGCCGCAAACAGCCAATTGACAAGGCCCACAGCAACAGCAGCGCTCCACTGACCCAATCCCACGAGCCACCAGAGCCCGAGCACGCCGACGTCCATGATTCGCTCGAGGAGCCACACCGCAAGCACGATGCGACGCGCACCAGGTTCTCGGGCGGAGATTGTCAGCGGACGCAGGAGCTCCCCCAAGAACGCTGGCACTGCCAATAGTGGCAACGTCACGAAATAGAGCTTCAGGCTTTCACGCGTCCGGAAGAAGAGCGCGAATCGGCGGGTGAGAAAATGCCAGCGCATCCACCGCATCAACAGATTGCCGACAGTCAGTGCCGCGGTCGCCAGCAAGCCGATGGCAAGGGGCCCCCAGGGCGGGGTGGCGCCCTGAGGCAGCAATCCCAGGTAGTAGTAGGTCGTTGCGGCCCCCAACCCCGCCACCAAGACGAGAACCGCGACAATCAGTGCTCTCAAGACCCGTCCCCCTGGAGGGCGCGCGAGGACATGCCCACGGATCGAAGTGCGGGCGAAAGAGGCAGGATTGGGCAGAGGGTGGCCACTGGGCGAACCAGCTTAGTCGAAGTTCTTCTCACGCAAACACTCGTCGGCCCTTTGAGGACCTGGCTGCCCGGCGCGGCTTGCCAGCCGGGCTACGCTGGAGGCTCGTGTGTGCCGCTAGGGCAGATGGATGCCCAAATCGGAGAGCTGTTGCTCCGCCTGCGGTGCCCAGCCGCGGTTCGCAACGGGACTCGCGGGGCTCGGATGTAAGATTGAGGCGATAGTTGCAACCTGACTATCCAGCGCCCGCTCGGCTGCCTGCTTGGCAAACGCTCCAACACCAATCACCCACCGGGGCTGGAGCGCCTTGACCGTCGCGACCAGGGCCCGGTCGCACGCGGCGAACAACGCGCGACGCTCCTCTGCCGGCAGCTTGTCGGGGGTGAAGTTCTTGCCGCTCTCGACCATGAAACAGAGTGGGCAGTAGTTGACGACGAAGAAACGTCGAAAGAACGTTTCGGGGCTGTCGAAACGATCGCGCGCCCACCCCCACAAGCGCGACCCGCTCACCTCGGCTCGCTGGCAGTCGAAGCCCAAGATCGGGCGTTTGGGATGCTCGCTCTTCGGCCGCTGCACAGTCGTTTGGATCCCCATCCAATCTCGAACCAAGCCAACGTCGCCGAAAGGAACTCCAGTCTGCGCCATGCCGAACGGACCGGGGTTCATCCCAAGGAGGAGCACCTCCTTCGGGGCACCACCAAAGCGTTCGAGGTAGAGCTCGTGCGAGGCCCGCGCGTAGGCCAACGGGTTGTAAACGTGTGTGATGGGGTTGGCGAACGATAGCTTGTCGACGTCGCGACTGAGCTGCCTGCTGATCATGCCCAGATTCACTCGTTCCCTCCAAGCAGCGTATCCCTGGCTTGATTGATGCGGGCCGCAAGATAACTAGAGCCTCCGCGATCGGGGTGGTTGCTCTTCATCAAGGTCTTGTATCGTTGCATGATCTGCTCTCGGTCAGCACCCTCACCCAAGCCGAGTATCTCCAAGGCTTCGGTCCGGGTCATCTGACCTCGCTTTGGGCGCGCCCCACCCACCGACGAGGGCTCCCCTGATACGTACTTGCGGGCTTTGTAAGCCAGGTACTTCGCCAAGAGCGAGGGCAAGTACTTCAAAAACGCCAGACCGACTCCCCCAACGGCAGCACCGCCAACGGACCCACTGCGTAGAGACGCAAACACCAGCACGAGCAGCAACCCGCCGACCAGACCATATGTCATTCGCTTGCGCCTGACGTCCGGCGGGGCGCCCTTGAGATAGCGCCACCACAGGTACGCTGCGGTCGGCAGCATGAGCAAGATCAGGATTCGACCCATGATGGTCCGAGAGCCCAGGCCGAGAACGTGCTCAAAAGAGTGAACCGCTGGGCAGGTGGGAGTCGGTGGACGTAGCAACTACGACCGGATTCTGCAACGTCGCACCCCAAAGTGGAGCGTTTGGAGGCTCTGGTGACTCCACAACCTTGTGTTTTCGCAGTCCTGTCCGTTCTGGTAAGGAGGATGGTCTGCCCACCCACGACGACCCCAAGTCCGACGCCAGCCTCGCCGGCTGTGCCCGCCGGATCACGCTCGCCAAAAAAGGGTGCTACTGGATTGTCCAGCTCCGAGCTCGCGGCAACTCAGGTGGAAGCCGGCGGCAGGAGTGATCCCAGCCTACGCAACGCGACCACGGTGGCCGAGCTCGACTTCCTGCCCATCGACTCCTCGCTCCAGAGTCGGGCGATGCTGGAGATGCTCCCGGTGGGGCAGAGCTTCGACCCAGCGACCACCGCGGCTTGGTTGAGCACCGTCTCCATCAGCGATGAGGCCGACGAGCGCTACGAGTGCGCTTCACCGGACGGCACAGACGCCACAGAGCTCGGCCGGGGAGGGACCGGCAGGGTGCTGCTGACACACGACCGGCACCTCGGTCGCGAAGTGGCGCTGAAAGAGCTCCTCCCGGAAGGGCTTTCCAGCGCCGGGCGCAAGAGCGCCGAACTGCGCCTGGTTCGAGAAGCACGCATCGCTGGCCAGCTGGAGCACCCCAACATCGTGACGGTCTACGACATGGGCCGCCGCTCTAACGGTGAGATGTACTACACCATGAAGCTCGTGCGGGGTCGGACATTGGCGGTCGCCATTCGCAGCGCTCGCGACCTCGAAGACCGCTTGGCGCTGTTGGGGCACATCTCCGGTTTGTGCCAAGCGATCGCCTACGCGCATTCGCAGGGAGTCGTGCATCGAGACATCAAACCCGACAACGTGATGATTGGCGAGTTTGGCGAAACGGTAGTGCTCGATTGGGGAGGAGCCCGAGTCCTTCCGACCACCCAGAATTCCCTTCTTCTGTCGTCCATTCCCCCACCCCCGGAACAGCGGCGTTGGGTGGGCACCCCCTTGTACATGAGCCCCGAGCAGGTGGAGGGACGCGTCGGCGACGTCGACGCACGCAGCGATGTTTGGGCGCTGGGCGTCGTGCTCTATCAAGTCCTCTGCGGCACCTACCCGTTCAAGGGCAAGTCGTTCACCGAGCTCAGCAACAACATCTCCGAGAAAGAGCTCCGGAGTGTACGCTCCGTAGAACCGGGCGTTGTCCCAGAGCTCGCAGCGATAGCCGAGCGAGCTCTACGGAAGGTCCGCAACGACCGCTACCCCACTGCCCGAGAAATGATGCGAGACCTGGAGGCATACCGTTCGGGAGCTCAGGTAAGCGCCTACCGGTACACCCCATGGGAACGCGGTCGGCGCCTGCTGTCCAAAAACCGGCTGATCATTGGAGTCGTCGCCATCGTATCCTTCGCGGTGGGAGTTGTAGCGCTTAGAGGTTACCGAGAAGTCAGCGGCTCGTCCTCCGTGCCTGCGGCGACAGAAGTGCGCGCCTCGCCTTAGGTCTTGGCCCGTGGGTTCGTCGCTTTGTGACGATTTCTCGGGTTGGATTGACGAAACGGCGCCTACCCCCCATCCTGCACACGTTCGAGGGTGACAGCGCTGACCCGCTTCGCCTCCGAGCACGACCCCAAACCATCCCCGGTATCTTAAGCTGTGACCACCCCCGCCGATCCCGGCCGCAGCGACCACCTCGCTGCGCTTCCGGTGCTCGAAAACCGTTAGGTTTCCTCCGCGCCGGTTCTCGCGAGGCGGCCGCTGCGACAGGGCTTGA
Organism: Polyangiaceae bacterium; assembly: GCA_050298815.1. Taxonomy (GTDB): domain Bacteria; phylum Myxococcota_A; class Polyangia; order Polyangiales; family Polyangiaceae; genus SZUA-265. Next base: position 17,844 of record JBNKUV010000092.1, on the reverse strand, counting down.
CGGGGGACCGAGGCCCAAAGATTCTGGCGATGGACCCCAAACACGCCCGACCGGCCGCGACTGACCTCGCGTTCATGGTCGGCCGGGTCAACAACGGCGGAAGCCAGAACGGAAGTTCAACATGTCAAAAAAAGTACGAAGTGAATTCGAAGGCCCTCTCAACGAAATCCGCGATGCCTCAGTGAAGCTCAATCGAGCAGCTGACGAAGCGACCAAAGAGATTGAGGCCTTGGAAAAAGAGCTGCTCGACATCGAGCCGGGGGTCGAAGTGTGGACCGCTCCCATCGACGAGACCGACCTGGAGCTGGAGACTGAGGACGGGCAAAGCCAGACCGGCAAGTGCGTGGTGCGCCTCGGCTTCTCCAAGGTCAAGAAGTGGGGCATCGCCATCAGCAGCGAAGTCGTCGACAGCGACGGCAAGCGCGTGTCCAAGGAAGAAACACTGCTGCGCAAGTCCGATCGCGACCTGCGACTGCTGGGTCTCGGACACCTCGGCGACTTGCTAGGCGCTTTGAAAGATGCACTTGGCGAGCGAGCATCGAAGCTGCCGAGCACGGAGGAGAGCGGCGCTCTGGAGACTGACACTGCAGATGCGGACGCCGAGACGAGTGCGGAAACCGATGCAGCGTCGCGTGTCCCCACACAGTACGGCGGAAGCGCCACAGAAGCCGCCTGATTGTAGGAGCGACGAGGCGCTGGGCATCGCGATCGCGCGATGTCCAGCAGGCCTTAGCCCGTTCAGTCGTCGCTCGAGAGTACCCCGTCGAGCTTCAACGAACTGGTCGAACTGGCGAGTTCCGTGAGGATCTCCGCACGTTGACGGGCGCGCCGCTCCGAGCGGGGAGCCTCGAAATCCAAGAAGCGGCGCAGATTGTGGAAGACGTCTCCCGGCAGAGCGTTTTCCAAGTACTCGACCGCTGTCCCGCGAGTCATGGCGTCACCGTGTGCGAACGCGTTGCGGCACAAAGCCAGTGGCTCGGCGTCGCCGACCGTGCTGAGCAGCGTCAAGGTGTGGTCGAGCCGTGTCGGCGCGGGCGCTGCCGACCCAAAGCTGGACAGCCCGAGCGTGGGCGTTCCCACTGTGTCCGTCGTCGCTTCCGCCTCGATCACTCTGTAGATGTGCTTGGCTTCGGGGCGTAGCTCAGGGTGCTTCGAGCACAGCCGCAAGAGCCCTCGCGCAGCCTGAACGCGCACGTCGAAGCTGTCGCTACCCAATCCCGACAAGAGCGCGTCCCGAGCGCGCTCCGTCGGCACGTAGCGCAGCACCCTCGGTAGCATCGCTCGCACCTTTAGCGGTTTGTTGGCATCGAGCATCGCGTCCGCCAGCACACCCTCGTTGCCGGCCCCCACTCGACGGAGGGCCAGGGCGGCGGCCTTCAGGGTTCTGTCATCCCCCAACCAAGGCACCACGATGGAGATCAGCTCAGGCTCCAGATCGGGCTCACCCAAAAGCTCGTTCACCTTTAGCGCGTCAGACTGCAACAACACTCGCGCGCGCTCCAGCGTTCGCGGCAGAGGCGACGGCGACGAGTCGTCCTTCGGGCTGGCCGCTTCGTGACCTTGGCGGCTGCGCAGCGCCTCTATCTCTGCCAGCAGTTCTTCGCGATTGATCGCCATCGTGGAATCGGCCAGGGTCTTGGCCGTCGTCGCATCCCTCACGCCGATGTCCGCTGCCCGCACCACGCCGGAGCGTAGGCTGGACGCCAATTCCGCAACGTAGCCACGGTGCAGCGAAAAAGAGAGCAGCAGGGCAAGGAGCGATACGGCCGCCGCGACCGCCAGTGCGACGGAGACGGAAGCCTGAGGCAGTAGCAGAAGAACGGCCATGGCGAGCCCAGCGGCAACCATGTCCCCGAAACGATCCGCCCCGACGTCGATGAGGGTCTTGGCCGCGCGTTTTTGACGACGCTCGACCGGAATGTAGAGCAGCTCATAGCCGGAGCGAAACGCCGAGGAGCGCACCCCAGTTTCCAACGCTTTGGCGACGATGACGGACCAAAGCCGAGTTGCCGCTGCGGCCACTCCTGCGCCAAGAAGGACGACCCCAGGCAGCAACGCCAACGTCGCCCCCAGCCCCATTACCTTGAGCATGCGACCGCTCACCAACGTCTGGACCAAGAACCCCAGCACGCCCAACAGGGCATGGAGGAAGGCGAAGAACGCCGCCAATTCCTCGGGCTGGGTCATCGTCTTGGTGGCCTCCGCCTTGACGGCAAAGTCGACGAGACCTGCCGCAACCGACGTGAGCAACGCCACTGCAGCAACCTTTTTCAGGTACCCTGACAGAGAAACGAGGCCCCCGGACCCATTCGGCGGCTCTGACGCAGAGGATGCGTCCATCGACGCCTCTTCCCCCTTCGCCAAGGCGGGAAGCAGGATACCACAAGTCACGTTCACGACAGCAAGCACGGGCAGCATCGCCTGCAACGACAGCAACGCGCTGACTCGCTCGGCGAGCAGGCCACCCAGTGCGCCGCCGGCGGCAGCGCATGCCGCGATTCGAGTCACGAACGTCTTTGCCGAGTGCGGGTCGAAGCGCTCGTTGACCACCGACCAAAACCCGCTCACCACGATGGGCCCCAACGCCCCCAAGTGCAGGTACAAGGCGACCGACACGATGCGGGGCCAACTGGGCGCCAAAACCCATTCCACGACGAACAAGACGGCGCTGACCGAAAACACCCACGGCACGGCGCGCGAAGGCCCGTGCCGCACCAGTGCGCCCGACATGGCAAACGCCGTCACCAGGGAGAGCAGCGCACTACCCAACATCACGGCAGGCAACAGCCCCGGCCCGTGCTCGGAAAGAAAGAACGCGTCGCGCGTCGCTTTGGCCCCAACCTGCTGCGCTATCATCAACGCAGCGACCAAACTGCCAGCCAGCAGCGAACGTCGGTCGGTGCGGCTACTTGAGAGTTGCATCGTCCTGCCGAAAAGTGGCTCGCGAGCCTCGAATGCCCCACGGCTATCACGACCAGCAGCCAGGGTCCAGAGGCCTGCGGAAACGCGAGCCTCCGCCCCTGCGCCCTGCTGGGAAACGCTACTGAAGCATCGGCGGGACTGCGACGTACGTCGGGTGGGCGATGCAATGCGCGGGGGCGCCGTCGATGGCGGTTCTGCGGGTGCGGGGGCCCTCCACCGTGGCTTCCTCTCGTTCCCAAACCAGCGTGTAATCGCGATCTGGGTCGTCCCCCTTACAGCCCTGAGGGCGGCGCGCCAACTCAGGGAATGCGTCCACCATTTCTTGGTTCAGACAGCGATCCGGCAAAATGTCCAACACGGGCATCGCGTCGACGATTTCTTGCTCCAGGTGACCGCTCTCTACCAGATCGTCCAAAACCTCGAGCGCGATCGGGCGCACTCGAAGCAACAACGTCACCCGGTCGATCGCGCCCAGCGCCACCTGCTCGGTGTCGAACCGTAGAATGGTTCGCTCGATGTGGAAGTTCGGATCCAAGGGGTCGCGAGTCGCAACTCCCGGGATCGTCGTCGACTCAGCCAGCTCGCGGACATCCCAAAACATGTGCGCCGTGTCTCCGTCCTCGTCGAGCACGCGGTCTTTGAGCACGACGCTCCGGCTCTCTGCGTCCGCCAATTCCGGCGCGACGGTCTCGAAAACGGGATCAGTTTCGCCAGATAAGTAGGCGCGTAGCTCCACCCAAGGCTCCCGATCGTGGGACGCACCGCTGGGAAAGTGATGCCCCGCGCCCACGTTCTCCAACGTCAGCTGCACGATGCCGGTCTCCGCGACGCAGATCTCGGCGAGCAAGCTCGACGCGAGAAACTGTTCGGTCAGGAGTCGCTGGCGTTGTCGGCCGGGAAAGTCCGTCACCGCCAGATCGACGCCTTCAAAGTCGTGGCGGCGGCTCGGTCGAGCCCGCGCGCTCGGCTCCTGCACCGACGTATCCCGCTCTGGAGAGAGCGGCATGTGGCAACCATTACAGGTCACCCCACCGTCTCGCACCGGGCGATTGAAGAGCGTCTCCTTCCACTCTTTGAAGGTGCGCTCCAAGTGAAAGTCCATGCCGGCGATCGCTTCTGGCAACTGCACGTCATGGCACGCACCACACACGTTCGAGCTCTCTTGGTTCGCTGCATCCATGTGCGGCGAATACGATGAGGCGTGCACGGGATTATCGACGGGGTCATCGAACGGCCCACGCATCACGCCGTCGTTCGAGAGACGCAATGGGTTATTGTGCTCCCCCTCGACGCTCTCCACGTTGTGGCAGAAGTAGCAGGTAACTCCCTGCACACTCTCGGGCAGCTCCTGCAGATTGAGCCCGTCTTCCGTCAATCCCTCGCGCACTGCCATGGGCGCATGGCAATTGACGCAGAACGTCCCCAGCTCCCCGTTGGTCTCTTCCTGTCCGCGTCGGTTCATCGCCAAAAACACCGGATCTTCGGAAGCGTACGCGTGCATGCTCCCGGCCCACTCATCGTAGTGGCCTGTGTGACACGCGCCGCAGCTGCGAGGATCGAGCAGTTCCTCCCGCAGCTCCGCGTCGACCACCGCACTGTCCGACGCATCGGGCCCGTCTGTGCCCTCGCTGGAGGGTGAGGGTTTGTCCGTGCAGCTAGCTGCCGACGAACAGACGACCAGTACCAGTGCCCATGGGGCGTTCGCAAGCCGGCCAAGCCATCGCCTGGTCGACATCAGTCCTGACGCTGCGCGACGTCGTCGTGAGCCGAACGAGCTCATAGCGCGGAGAATCATTCTACGCAGACGCCGAACTGAGCGACGTCTGCACCGCCGTCACCAGCGATCTCGATCGTGATGAGCCAGTAACCCGGCATACGCAGGTTCACGGGCGATAGTTCGTATTCTCCAGGCTCCACCTCCGCGACGCCGACGGCCACCGCAGTACCATGGCCATGGTCCGGCATGAACGGCGTCACCGTCATCACGTCAGCCAACCCTTCCACCAACTCGTCGTCTTGCTGAAGCTCGAACCGCCAAGCGTTGTCACCGACGATCTGCTCTTCTGGTTGAGCTTGCACCAACCGAAATTGGATGCCCTGCTGCGACTCCACCTCCAAGCCTTCCAGGGGCACGCCGCGATCGGCGCACACATCTTCGTCGCCTGCATCCAGCGCACCGGGCGAGCTATCCGTCACCTCACCCGGATCGGTGGCTTCGGTATGCGAGGCATCGTCGGCCTCAGAATCACCGTCGGAGCAGCCAAGATGCAGCAACGCGGGAAAAATCAGATATCTACACCAATGACTCACGACTCTCCTGAGACTAGCAGCGACTTTGCTCCCCCACCAGCCGGGGATTCTTTCCGTGCGTGCAACCGTGTGACCAGACGGCAATACTAACGTACTGGTAGTGATGGCGACACAATCGCAACCTGACAACCCCAACAGTCGCGCGGGCCAGCTCTTGGCAGGCGTGCTCTGTCTGGCTGCGATTGTCGCGTGCGCCGAAAGCGGTGCCCACGACGAAGATGTTGCTGGTACCGAAACGGAGGTCCAGGACGCGGTTCCCAAGTACTCGGCTGAAGAGTGTGAGGCCCAAACCCCTGGCAAACTGTTCTCCCGTCGAATCGAACCTCTCTTGAAAGAGGAGCGCCCCAAGTCCTGCAATCAATGCCATCTGTCGGGGGTCGATTTCAGTGCCTTCGTTCGCGACGACCCCTGCGAGACGATGGCATGCTTGGTCGAGGACGGACTCGTCGATCTGGACGCACCTTCGGACAGCGTCATTTTGACGTGGATCCAGCGCGCCGAGCCCGACAGTGAGCTCATCACCGATGAGGTGATCGATGAGGAATACCGGGGATTCCTCGAATGGATTGGCTACAGCGCCAGCTGCACCGACGCCTGCAAAGACGTCGAATGCGGGCCTCGGGAGGAAGAGGTTTTGTGCGCGACGGCAGAGCCTGTCCCCGAAGAAGAGGACATCGCCGAGCTTTCAGACGAAAAGACGGACTGCTCGGCTCTCGGCATCGAGAAGCTCTTTCGCGAAACGATCTATCGTGGACGGGGGCGATGTTACCCGTGCCACTACGATGCGGTCGAGGTCAACATCGACGGCGATCCGCCGGGCTGGGTCAAGACCGAAGGCAATTGTGAGCAGGCGTCTTTGGCAACATTGCGAGAACTACAGCGCGGAGACTACTTCAACACGGTCGAGCCCGATCAGAGTCTGATCTTGCTCAAACCCCTGAGCGAAGACGAAGGCGGCGTCAAGCACGGCGGTTCCGAAAAATTCCATGGTCCGGACGACCCTGGATATCAGAGCTTCATGCTGTTTCTGGAACGCTACGCAGAGTGCTCTGGCGACGCTGGAGACGGCGGTTAGAGGGGCGCTCTGGTCCCGAACCGTCGTCCCAACCCGGTCACGACCGGGGTCCCTGTGGTTTGGTCGGGTCTCAGCCCGGTCACGACCGTCGCTCGACGGTTCCTCTCAGCGCGGCGGCGGCTCACAGCCTGGAGGGATCGGGGACTCGACGCTCCACTCCCCCGTGGCGCACGTTTGGTAGCTGGGGCTCTCGGCGTCGAAGTCGCAGCGGGTGCCGGGTTCGCACCACCACTCCTCCGACGTACATGCGTCCCCCAGCATCTGCCAGGGTCCACAACTGCCAACCCCGAGATCGCTGTTGCTCTTGCAAACGAGGCCCGGGGCACATGTCCCGAGCGCTTCACCACCGCACCCCGCGCCAGTGCTCAGTTCGCCCGCCCCTGGCGCGGACGGGTCTCGCTCCACGCAGATGCCATCGACGTTTTCCAGATAGCCGTTGGCGCACGTGTCGCCACTGGAGGGCGGTTGCCCCGTTTCCTCGATCTGGGGGTAGACTTCCCAGGGAACGTCATACCCCAAGTTTTCGTCGCATATCTCACAGCCGGCGTCGTTGCGGCCGCGGCACAAGCCGCTCTCACACTGGTGGTCAGTCACGCACGGATCGCCGACCAGCAGATCACCCGGACCACTCAGGCACGCCTCGACGGAGAGATGCTTGCCCCGCAGCGTGGGACAGTCAGCGCTCTGCAGTGCCGTGATACAGGCGTCCATCCCGTCCTCCGTCAACGAGCTGCCGGGCAAGGGGAAGTGCCTCGCACAGCGCGCAGCCTCGCTCGTGCGGCAGAGCTCCTCACGGGTGAACGTACCGGTCCATTCAGGCGGACCCAAGCACACTTCCAACCGCGCACAACGAACCTCCGCGTAACGTTGGCAGCGCTCCGGCAGCTCCAGCTCGGTAGCCATCGGGCCCTCGAATTCGCCCTCGACTTCGCGCGGCCCCACCTCTGCAAAGTCGGTGCCCTCGTTCACCCAATCCGTGCTCTCCTCTGCTCCGTCGCTGTTCTCCGCCCCCTCGCTCTCCTCTGCTCCGTCACTGTCCTCCGCCAGCAGGTCTGCTCCCTCCGCCTCGGAACGTGAAGCTGTCGCGCCCTCCGAAGAGCTGGAGCAGGCAAGAGCGCACCAGCTGACCAGCAGGGCACAAAGGAGCTGCCACGACCACCATGGTCTCGTGCCGCTCAGCAACAGCAGGTTCCCCATCAGGATGTTCCCCATCAGGCCCCCTCCCGAAAACCCTCTTCGCGCGCGATGCGCCCTAGGACACCTTTCACCGTGATATCGAGCTGACTGCCGTCCGAGTAATCTGCCGGCAGCACGAAGTGCGCGCGGTCCTCAGCGATCAGGTTGTACGCCTTGCGTTTGAATCGCTCGCGTTCCTCGGTGTCCGGCGAATCCCACTTCTTCGGATCGAAAACGGCAATCGAGTGCCCGCCCTGGTGACGCACCATCTTCATCGACGGAATGTCCGTGTCGCCGTCACCCATGTAGATCATGCGTTGGAACGGCACCGGGCGCTCGCGCATCGGCAGCCAGCGGTTGACGGGTTCGTTGTCCCAGTTGTTACCAACGCCCTTGTTGATGCGGAACAGGTATTGGGTCTTGGTCGTGTAGTTGATGGCGACCGCAGGCCAGATGGCGTGCCCGGCTGCGTCGTACATGTACTTCGAAGCGAAGATGCCGCTGAATTCTCCAGCGACGCGGGTGTGGCTGATCATTTCGTGATTGCCGGAGGAAATGACGTAGTGCTCTAGATGAAGACCGCTCTCCCCGGCGTACGCATTGATCCGCCCAAACCAAGAATCCACCCCGTCAAACAGGGGGACTCGCCTGCCGTGCTGGTTCAACAGCGCCTGGGTGATCGGTTTCCCCAACGCGCTGGCACGCTCGATCAACAAGCGGAGATAGACCAGGATCTCGTCGGCATCCTGGGCGCGCTTCTCTTTGGCAACCAAGTGCCAAAACTCCTCAGACGTGCTCTCCAGGTATTCCGGGATCAGTGTGTGCTCCTGGATGTTGCTAGGTGCCAGCGTGCCATCAAAGTCGTAAACGATGGCTGTGCGTGCGAGGCGGACGTCGTTCATTGGGCTGGGTTTCCCTCGTATGGTTGTGGACCGTGGGCAGCCGCGCGTCCAGCGTCGAGTGAACGGCGACCAGTTATGGCCCCCAGCGCGTGGAGACACTAACGGCCCCCACGAACTCGGGAGCCTCCGCTGTGAGCCCGTGCTGTGTGAACACATCCAACTGCAGGTCGCGAGTCACGAGACAGGCCATGCCGATGTCCAGCTGCAGCAGGTGCCCCGAACCATCGGTCGGATGCCGCCCAAACGACTCCACGAACACGGACAGCGCGCCCTCCAGCACCGGAGGTGCGCGATGCCCAACTGGCTCGCCACGACCAACGGAGGTACTCTGCATGCCCATGGCCGCCCACAGTCCAGCCTCGTCACCCGAGCGCCCGCGCTACATCGAGCAGCTCGCGCCCGTCGTGTTCCCGGAGTCGGCGAAGGTGCCTGAGTCGCAGCTGCGTCTCGATTTGCGCACGCTCTTGTATCACCTGTTGCAGGATGCACTCGGCGAGGCCTTCACGGTGGGCTCGGATCAATTCGTCTACTTCGACGCTTCCGATCCGTCAGCGTGCTTGGCGCCCGACGTGTACGTCGGTCTGTCCCCGCGTCAAGGCTTCATCAGAAGCTGGAAGGTGTGGGAACGTGGCGCGCCCGCCGTGGCCGTCGAGATCGTCAGCGACAGTGACGCGCCGGAACTGCCCTGGCAAGAGAAGCTCGCCCGCTATCGGCGCTTGGGCGTCCAGGAACTCATCCGATTCGACCCGATCACCGAGGGCAAGCGCCTGCGCGTTTGGGATCGCGTGGAGGGGGCACTCACGGAGCGGGAGGTGTCAGGTGATCGCGCTCGCTCCCTCGTGCTGAAGCTCGAGTGGGTTGTCGCGCCCGCCGAAGCGTTGCCCCAGGCGCTGCGCGTTGCGCACGATGGTGAGCTCGTCAGTACTAGACGAGAAGCGCAGCAGGCCGAGGCATCAGCACGGCAAGCGCAGGCGCTCGCCCTTCAAGCAGAAACTCAGGCGCGTCAGGCCGCCGAGGCACGCGAGCAAGCGGCTGTCGCACGAATCAAAAAGCTCGAGGCGGAGCTACAACGGCGCAAGTGACGCCTTTTCGGCGGGGGGAAGACTGGACGCCCAGGTAACTTAGACGCGTCGCGTGCTCGTCGTGCACACAGCGTGCCGGCGGCAGTGCCGCCTCCTACGCACACTCCCCCAAATGAACAGCAGCCAACCCGCAACACTGATCGAGGTGCCGCGAGGGCGACCCGCCGAGGTATCAACCACGCTGCACCCTCCGCTCTTGGAGACGGAGTCGTCGTCGGATGCATCGTCATCGTCCCCAGCTGCCGCGCTGCCCGCGTCGATGTCGAGCCCGCGGGAAGGGATCGTCGTATCAACAACGCCCGCGTCCCCCACTGGGGGGCCCGTGCCCACGGACAAGGGACCGTAGGTCGCCAACAACCAGTCGACGGTGATCGAACAAGCTCCGTCACAGCCATCGATGGTTCCGAGCTCGCGAAGGTCCATTGCCGGCTTCCATGTTTGGCCGTCGTCCGTTGAGCGGGCGACGATGAACGGTGCGTCTCGGGTGAAATCGTTGCCGCAGACGAAGAGTCCGCCTTCTGCGCTCCGCAAGCAACCCAAGTCGGGCAGCTCGACATCGAGCTTTTCGAAGTCGTCACTACCGCGGAGAGCGCGGTAGATTGCTCCCCCTTGCTCTTGCCGCGCCGCGAGAAACTGGTGGTCACCACTGACGGCATAGCCCACGATGGTGTCCGTATCTTCCAAGACGAAGGCCCGCGCCAACTCCTCTGTCAAAGCATCGAAGCGCCATAGCTCGGATGGCTGATTCGACGGGGTCTGCGCCTCGAGCAGGAGCGCTTCTGGCTGCTCGGGGTCGTAGCCGACGGGCTCGAGTGTCGAGGCGTCGTCCTCTGCGGGGAACTCGAGCTCGACGAAGCTCGGCGTTGGTGGATCCGGCAGCGGCTCCCGTGCATAGGCGACCCTCCAGATCCGGGGCGAAAAGCTATAGCCAGTGGCAAACAACCAGTCACCCTGGACGCTGAGCTGTCGATAGCCATCTTCGCGCGGGAGCGTGTGCAAGACATCGAAGGGCTCGCCATCTCTGTGCAGTCGAAGCACCTGCACCTCGTCGGCACCGGTTGCGCCGAGCACGAGCGCGTACTCTGAACCGTTCCCACTCTCGAACGCCAACGACCACGCATTCGGTGCCCCCAAATCCACCCGCTCGTAGCCACAGGCGGCCTCCGTCTCCGCGAACAGGCCTTCTGTCGTCGATACGATTGGGCCGTCGGGCGTGAACTCCGCGCTGGTAATGAGACCGCCACCGACCGCAGCCTCACACACGACGAACCAGTCACCCTCAGTTTGGCGGATGAGTCCGAAGTTGCTGACGATTCCGAGCTTGCCGTCGGCGTCCATCTGCAGATCCCAGAACTCCGGAACGTCGCAGGTCGCGCCGCACGCTAGTGCGTCGTCAGGTACCAAGAGGGCGGTGATACCCAACCACCCGATGACAACGCAGAGAGGCCTCAACAAGACTCACTCCATGGGCTCTTCGCCCCAGACCAACGCGCCGCGACGGTAGACGGTGATTCTATCGTAGGGCTGTCCCCACTGGTGGGTGGCGTCGAAGGAATAGTCGTTGGTCTGATCGTATTGCTCAGCCGAGGAGAAGTCCGGCGAGATTCGGATTTGGATCTCGTTCCTGTTGACGTTGTTCGCGGTGGTGAGCGGCCAGGCCATGGTCCCGGTGAACGTAAACTCGACGTATTCGCGGCCGTCTGCGGTGGTTCCGTACGCGTCAGCCGCGGTCGCGACGGCGGTGCCCACCGAGTCGATGGTCGCCATATAGTCTTGCCCATCAGACGTGTACCAGTAACGCGCACTGATCTCGTTCATCAGCGGGGAGTTCTGCAACGTGTTGTTGACGATCGCGAACTTGAAAACGATGGTGCCACCGCTGTCGCTCGCCTGGTAGTAGACCTCCATGTCCGTCAAGTCGATGAGCTCTTGAGGAATGCCGGGCTGGGGCTCCGCCGCGCCCCCGCCCGCACCCCCCGCGTCCCCCAACGGCGCTCCACCGCTGCCACCGGATCCGGAGGCGGACCCACCCATGCCACCCATTCCGCCCGTAGCAGGGGCTGGCGGCTCGGGCGCGGGAGGGGTGCCCCCTGCGCCCGCGCTCGGGGTCGGGGTCGGCTGCACGGTAGGTGCCTCTGGGGTCTGTGTCGGCTCCGCCGGCATTTCCATCGACGGCGCGGGCTGGGTCGCAGGCTGCGTCGGCACCGCCGTCGTCGTTGGTACCTGGGGGGTGACTGGGGCGGTCGGCACGCTGGTCTGAGCCGGCGTCGTGGTGGTCGCCTGGGGCACCAAGATCCCCGTGGCAATCGCCTGCTGCGTCGCCGCATCGATATCTTCCGCGGTCGCACAGGCCTGGGACATCACCAGGGCGGCCAAGAGAGCTGGGGGGAAAAATGAGGTGCTGTTCGTGCCGAAAGACATTCTAACTCCAGGACCGCGCCGGCCGTCCGAAACGAACCGGGCCGCACCAGTTACCATACATGGAAAAGTGATCAACGCCACTTCGGGAGAAGCACAGACAGACCCCTTCTCGGCAGTCCGAATGAGTACGCTGGGGCCGTCCTGAGCACCCCAATGCGGGCCCGCGCGGCGCAAATTTGCGCCGACCAGTCACGAGAGTTCGGCCCCAGCAGCCGTCTGTCGGAGCAGCAGGAGAATTTTCCCAAGCCGGCGTATCGACGGTGGGTGTTCGTGCGTTGAGAGCTCACCCAGCCAGGCGCGGGCCATTGTCCCGGTGCGCCTAGCGGCGGCGAGCGCCCCCGGGTTGGAGACTTTTTTGCGCGTTTCTATAGTAGGACAACAGATGACCCGAATGGGCTGCGTTCGAAGAGTCAGTCGTTTACCTGTTACGGTGACCGGGAGCTCCGTGAGCGTGGTTCCGCAAGCCTTCGCAACGATGTAGAAACAGTTGGGCGCTCACTGGACGCGATAATCAACGGGGTTCCGTTGGTGTAAGCAATCAGAAGGAAGCTTCGTTGGCGGCGCATCATGGAGAGACGGATGGTAGTAAGCATCGCAGAAACCACTACGCGCACACGTTGGGTGTCTGCATTTGTAGGAGAAACTCGCTCGCTGCGACCGGGAGTGTGGTTGCCCGCAATGGGGAAGAGTGGTAGCCGATTACACCTAGGAAGAGGGCTGAAGTGAGTGGGTCGAGGAATCAAGAGAGGCCGTTGAGCGTGCCTCCTGAGTCGATACGTGCTGGCAAAACCATTGCCGACAAGTATCGCATCGAGTCGTTGCTCGGCAGCGGCGCCATGGGCACCGTCTGGATTGCCACCCACGTCAATCTCGGCTCGAAGGTCGCCGTCAAGTTGGTCTCGCCGGAGTTCGCTCGCTCAGCTGAAGCGCGAACTCGCTTCTTGGCCGAGGCCAAAGCCGCCGCATCCCTGCGCTCACGCTACGTCGTTCAGATGTTCGACAGTGGGGTGACGGACGAAGGCGCGCCCTACATCGTCATGGAGTACCTGCGGGGCGAATCGCTGGAAGACCGCATACAACGCGTTGGCCGCATTCCGCTATCCCAAGTGGTGCGCATCATCGGACAGGTCGCCAAAGGGCTCGATCGCGCTCACTCGAGCAACATCGTGCATCGGGACCTCAAACCCGCAAACATCTTCATCGCGGCGACGGAAGATGGCGAAGAGGTCGCCAAGATTCTCGACTTCGGCATCGCCAAGATGGAGCACGAGGACAAGGACTACAAGGCAACCGCCACGGGCGTCATCATGGGCACACCACTGTTCATGAGTCCCGAACAAGCCCGTGGTCTCAAGAGCGTGGACGCCACGAGTGACGTCTACTCCCTCGGCATGATGACCTACGCCGCCACCGTCGGCGACGTCCCGTTCCACGCCGAGTCCTTCGGCGACTTGGTCTACATGGTGTGTACCCAAGACCTGCCACCGACACAAGCCGTCGCCCCGTGGCTTCCGCCAACGATGGGCGACTGGTTCCGGCGCGCCTGCCACAAGGACCAGACTCAACGTTTCCCGTCAGCGAAAGAGGCCTACGAAGCCTTGGTCATCGCTGCCAGCTTGAGCCAGCCCGGTCCGGAACTAGCGGCGATCTCCGATACCAACTCGACCCTCAACGACCCCTCCCTGTTCGAAAGCGGCGGGTCACGTATTACCGGCAAGATTCGAAGCTCCGCAGCCGCTGCCTCGACGGTGCCATTTTCCTCGTCGGATGAGGTGTCCGCATCGTGGAACGGCGCCGGGCAAAGCAGCGGCGGGCAGCAGGAAGCGTCTGGTGGCGCGGGGCCCAACTCCGGCGCGTTGCCGTCCCGGGAGCCAAGCGACGCCGATTCGGTCAACAGCTTGCCGAGTACACCCATCCCGAAGCGGGGCAACAAGGGCGCCATCGTGGTCGGCTTGCTCGTTGCGGCAGCCGCCGCCGGCGGCCTCGTTTGGGCCAGCAGCAGTTCGGAGCCACCGGAAGCTCCTGCTCTCGGTGCAACAGCGGTCGACCAATCGCCGCCGCAGCCGAGCGCTAGCTCGGAACCCAGCGCCAAACCCCAGCCAACTGTCGCGGCCGCCGAAGACACGAGCAACGACACCGATACCGAGAAGTCCCAAGAGGGCGCAGCTGAAGGCAAGCCGTCGGCAACCACCTCGAAAGCGGCAACGGCAGGCAGTACGGAAGCAGGCAAACCCTCGACCACCAAGCCCAAGGCAAGAACCGTCAGCACGCCCAAGGCAAGAACCGTCAGCACGCCCAAGACGTCCACCAAGACGCCGAAGCCCACACCGCGGCCGAAGGCGTCGGTGGCCACCCAAGAACCAACTCCCAAACCGAAGCCGGCACCCCAGCCCATCGACCTCGGGTTCTGAACCACCCGCGCGTCACGATTTGCGCCGGAGCGCGAAATGGGCGAGCATTCGCCTGAAATGAAGCACTTGCGTCTCCCGCACCCCCCGGCAGCTGTCGCGACGGCGATCTGTCTGATTCTCACAGCCGCGGGAACGTTCGCACTCGCCGGTGGCAATTGGAACACGTCGACTCTGTTTCGCGCCACCATCCACCGCCACACGTTCGACAAAGTCGAGGCGTACAACCAGGGGTGCATGCTCTACTCCAAGTTGTATTTCACCGCCCCCGCGGAGGCGTACAACGAGGAAGCGCCCGTTCGAAACCACTACCGATTCAAGGCAAGGGTCACCTTCCGAAACGGCAAACAGAGCGAGAGCAAGTTGTTCTTCAGCCGAAGCCCTGCTCGACGCAGCTACACCCTCCGCCACGACACGAGCAGTGACGGATGCTGGGCGAGCCACAAGCAACACGTCGCCGATGTGCGGGTGGAAGGTTGTCGAGGAGAGGGCTGCCGAGTCAAGCCGTTCGAGTAGCATTCGATCGGTGCTGCTCGCCGCCGCGCAGCGCCGAACGCAACCCACCGAGCCACGAGCGCTGCAAAACCCAAGCCGATCGAAGCAGTCGGTGTCGGAGCACCATGCATCGAACTCCATTGGGACTGCTCTTGCTCACCGCATGCTCTTCGACGCCAGCGGAGGGGCCGAAGGAAGACCCGCAATACCAGCGCTCCGTGGAGAGTGTGTGCGAGGTGGACGAAATGGCCGGCCTCAATCCAGAGGAGAACCTCATCGGGATCGACGGAGAACGCTACGACTGGATGCTCGAAAATGTGCGACATCCCGACGTTATCGAACTCATGACGCTGATGCGGGTTGAATCATCGGCCAAACGGGCCAGCATGCTCCGGCAAGCGGCGCAGCGCACGACCCTGAGCCGCTGCAGTCTGGCGGACTTCTATGAGGACGCCGCCAAAACGGAATAGATCCCGTCCGTTTTTCGCCGTCGAAATGCCGCTGTGCCTGGCTGGCCTCGCCTGGCCAATCCGTGCTAACGGTGATTCCTATCGAACGCGAACACGTAACCCACCGCGTTCGGGAGCGAAGCATCAACCATGAGCATAGGCGACGGCACAAGCAACAGCCCCCCCAAACAGGGCCTGGTACAACGTATCATCAAGTCCAAGGCGTTCCTCGGAGCGGCGGGCGCGGGGCTGGTTGTATTCATTGGCATCCAGTTCATCCCGGTGGAAGGCGTTGGGCAAAACCCCACCGCGCGCTACGAACTCGATGCTCCCGCAGACGTCAAGCAGATCCTCGAAGAGAGCTGCTATGACTGCCACTCCAACGAGACGAAGTGGCCGTTCTACAGCCTCATCGCACCGGGCTCCTGGTTGATGGCCATGGACGTCAAGGATGGCAGGGACCAGCTGAACATCTCCACTTGGGGCGAATTCGAGGATGAGGAGGACATCGAGTTCGAGAAGGAAACGATGTGGGACTCCATCGAAGACGGTTCGATGCCCCTCTGGTTCTACATCCCCCTGCACCCCTCCGCGTCGCTGACCGATGAAGAGAAGGCCAAACTCAAGGCCTGGCTCCTCGCCCATCAGGACGACGAGGACGAAGAAGAAGAGGATGAAGAGGAAGGCGACGAGGACGACGAGGATGGGGAGGAAGCCGCCGGTGCCGGTGACAAGGCGAACGCCCAGGACGCCGAAGAGAACGACGAAGAAGGAGACGGCGACGAGGATGACGGGGAGGGCCCAGCCGACCCAAAAGTGAGTGAGGGGTCGGCGAAGGCCGGCCCCACCCCGCCCGCAACGAAAGAAGCGACCCCCAAGCCCGACAAGCCCGTTGCCGCACCGACGCCCAAGCCAGCTGCACCGGCACCCAAACCAGCCGCGCCCGCGCCGGCCCCGAAGAAGCCGGTGAGCGATCCGTGTCGTGCCAAGAGCTTCAAGTTCGGAAGCGTCAAGTCCGCCTGCGAAAAGGGCGGTGTTCCTCAGGCCAAGGCCATGATGAAGTCCCTGGTCAAGCAAGGGAAGGCCAAGGACGTCAACTACAAGTGCAGTTCGTGCCACACCAACCAGAAGACGTACGAGAACAAGCCCAACGCCGTTGCTGACTTGCGCAAGTTGATGAAGGCGATCTCCAGCAAATAGGGGCAAGTGCTGGCAAACCGGGTGCGCTCCTCTGCCGAAGGGGGCGCGCGCCCGAGTCTCGGCGGCGACAGCCGGGCTGAAATACCGCCAAACACGAGCATTTGGGCGGGGTTATCGATGTGTTGGCGGACGCTACCGTTTGCGCCGGCTTGAAACACTTCCTGCTCTCCAGTACACCCACAAACGTGTTGGAGTGTTGGCATGTTGCCGCGATCGGTGGGCGCGTTCATGAACGACCAGCCGCTCGCCGGGCGAGGCGCGCAAAGCCGCGTCGCTATGCCGTTGCCACGGCGTTGGCCCTGGCCTTGGCGTCGACCTGGCACACGCCCAGCGCTCACGCGGACGAGAACCCCACGCCCCTAGCCGGCGGAGAACCCCACACCGGGCTTTCGCGGGTATTCGTGACCGGGTCGAGTCTCGGCGAGCCCAGCACGGGCAAACTGGTAACCCTCTACGGCTTCTATGGCGCAGCACTCGGGTCCCTGGTCGTTTCCAGCGTGGCGCTCGTCGCTCATTTGGACGCCAAGGAGCAGGCCGATGATTTCCTGCGGAAGAACAGTTCACCTGCTCCCTGCTTCGACCTGACTTCGCTGCGTTGCGAGGAGCTCGAACGCCTCCGCGGCGACGAACGTCGCAACGCGACGTTCGCCTCGCTGAGCTTAGCGGCCGCGGGCACCTTCGTACTGAGCGGATTGTTCACTGCGCAGTATTGGGAAAACGTTCAGCCTACTCTCGCCACATCCACCAACGGAGCTTCCTTCCATGTACGCGTCACATTCTGAGTCCCGCCCCTTGTTGATTCTGTTGCTGCTCCTCGCCGGCGGCTTAGGTACCGCATGCGCCTCGGATTCCGTGTGTGACGACGGAGCGTGTGACCCCGGCACCGACATGGAAGGCGGCGCCGAGCCGCTCCCGACGGAGGTGATGGAGACGGCGGTAGTAACGGAAACGGAGTACACGCCACCGCACGTCGAGACCGAGCTACCGACGGACGTGACCCCGACGGATGCCGACGTGGCGATGACGGAGCTGCCCAGCATAGACGCGGGAGACACCGACTCAGGCGCGTCGACGGACGCATCCGTCGAGACCGACGCGATGGCGCCGATAGACGGCGGCGGCGGCGATGCGGGCGACGGCGGCCCGCGCGAAGCCTCCACAGCGGATACGGATCCCGATCCCGATCCCGACCCCAACCCTCCGTGCGATGGGTGCTGCGATCCCGTCAACGAGCACCGCGATTGTGACCAACCCACGCCCGTGTGCGACCGGCTATCGTCGCGCTGCGTCGAGTGTTTCGACGTCGATGACTTGGGCTGCACGGGTAACACCCCGCGTTGTAAGGCGGGCGTCACCGTCGGCGACAACGCGTGTGTGCAGTGCCTCTCGGCGGAAGACTGCGGC
>JBNKUV010000091.1:0-102632 GCA_050298815.1 Polyangiaceae bacterium | reverse complement strand
TAACTGGTCGATGAGCTCACGTTTGCGCTCGGCGATCTCCCGATTGCTGAGCTTCTTCTTGTCCTTGGTTGGTTGTTCCATAAGTGACTCCTGCTAAGTCACCTGGCTTCGTCAACTTACACAAGATTTCTGACACTCCCGGGTTGCTGCCCCCACACCCGAACAACCCACCGACGAAGGGCCCCATCGTTTCGTTGATGAAGCAAGCACGCGCCTACGGCGTTGGCGTCGTCCTGGCAACGCAGAACCCCATGGATCTGGACTACCGCGCCTTGTCGAACGCCGGGATGTGGTGCATCGGGCGACTGCAGACGGATGCCGATCGCGCTCGCGTCATCGACGGGCTGTCGCTGTCCAACGCTGGCCCGGGCTCCCCCAAAGACCTGAACCACCTCGTCAAACGCCTGTCGAAGCGGTGGTTCATCCTGCGCGACGTGCACGACGAGACCGGCATGCGCTTGTTCCAACCCCGCTGGGCGTATTCCTTCATGCGCGGCCCGATGACCCGCGCGGAGATTCGCGATGCCCTGGCCGCGCGGCGTTAGCTAGTCGCAAGCATGTCGTCTGACCGTTTGCTCGGGGCGGCGCCGTCAACGCTGATCTCCAGGGCCCCCACTGGCCTTGCGCCGGTGTTGACGCACATCAACACACGCGCCACGATTATGAACATGGTCATGTCGATGAGCACCGAGGATAGGGTCAGGCAGCTGCACGAGCTCCGGCGGTCCTTCCCCCCACTCTTCGACGCTGTCGAACAGACCTTCATGCACTCCACCCTCACGCAGGCTGCCGCTCGAGAGTGAGGCTACTACACGGGACAGGCGAGCTCGATTCCGTCCCATCCGTACTGTAAGGTGTCCTCGTGTCCGACGACTGGTTCGCCTCGCCGCTCTGGCTCCAATCACCGCGTCACGTCGTGTCTGCAGCAGTCGTTGTCGCCAATCCGGATGATGAAATTCTCCTCGTCGAATCGCCGCGCAGGGGTTGGGAAATCCCCGGCGGCCAGGTCGAGCTGAACGAGTCCATTCAGGATGCTGCGCTGCGTGAGGTCCGCGAAGAATCCGGTATTCTGGTCGAATTGCTCGGACTTGCCGGTGTCTTTCAGAACGTGCCCAAAAGCATCTGCTCCTTTCTTTTCAAAGCCAAACCGATCGGCGGGGCCCTCCAAACCAGCGGCGAGAGCGCTCGCGTGGGGTGGTTTCCCGTTCCAAGTGCGCTCACCATGGTGTCACGACCAACGATGCGTGCGCGTATCGAGATGACACTCGCCTCCTCTTCTCGAGCATTCATGGTCGAACACCTCGGTGATCAAGACCCCAATTCCCGGAAGAACCCGTCGCGGTCCGAATGAGCGCTGCCCAACTCACGCCCTGAGCTGGACCGTCAACTCATAGGGCTACCGCAATGTCCGACCATCAACCACGCTTTGCTCGGCAGACTTGACAGTGCCGCATCCCTCCCTTTTTTGTAGGTCATGCGTTCACGACACGTGCTCCCCCTGCTCTGCTCTGTCGCGTGTCACGACCCAGCGACACTCGACACGAAGGTCCCGGTCGATGGCTTGTCACTCCACTTGGTCTGCAACGGCGAGGGGTCTCCCACCGTCGTCTTCGAGTCTGGGCTGGGCAACGACGCGCGCGCTTGGTCCAAGGTCCAGCCCGAAGTCGCCAAACTGACCAGGGCGTGCGCGTACGATCGGGCTGGATTGGGTGCCAGCAGCCCCGCTCCTCCTCCACATTCCAATCGGGACATGGTTGCCGAACTTCACGCGAAGCGCGCGCAGCAGAAATTCGTCGCGAGGCAGAAAGCCCAAGCCGAACTGGCCGCCATGTCGTCCAACAGCGTCGTGGTCACTCTCCGCGACAGCTCGCATCACATTCCGCTCGAATCCCCCGCAGAGGTTGTCAAAGCCGTCAACGCTGTCGTCAAAGCCGCACGCGACCACTCTCGCTTGTCAGAAGCACTATAGGACAATCACTTTGCGTACCAGTGAGCTCATCGCCGCTATCCCGCAGTGGGCACAAAGACGTGCCGACCTGCGAGGTCTGGCCCTCGTTGGCTCGTACGCCACAGGAAACCCGACACCGACATCTGATGTGGACTTGGTCATTCTGACCGATGCCCCGGAGACTTATGCTGGAGACCAGCAGTGGGTATGCGAGCTTGGAGTGCCGCGGGGCACCGCCATCGAGCGCTGGGGCAAGCTGACGACGGTCCGTGTGTTCTTCCAGGACGGACCGGAGGTGGAGTTCGGTTTCGCCAAAACCGAATGGTGCGCCGTTCCTGTGGATCCGGGCACTCGCCGAGTCGTCTCTGGAGGCATCCATGTCTTGCATGATCCAGAGCATCTCTTCGCCAACCTCCTCCAGGCTTGCTCCGATTCGCCCTAACAACCTCGGCCCCGCTCGTGGGCCAGCGTTCTGCCGGTGCCGGAGCCAGTGCACACTCCAGGCTGCTTGCCACTCGCCCCCCCTCACCGTTGCGACAACCCATAACGCCGCGCCCCCAGCGCACTCAACGCATCCACCGACGCTTGCGCGTCTGCAGCAGCCACGTATCCCCACGCCGCGCCCAGCTGCAGAGCAGCGATGGACGAAGTTCTCGCAGGGCTGTGCGGCGGACGGCACACTGCAATCGACGCTCAACAGCAACGCGCAAGCTGTAGGTCCGCCAATCGATCGCCGAGCCATTGCCGTCGATCAGCGGCGGGCGGTAGTACAGCGGGTTCTCGCGCGGCTCGACACGCTTACAACGGCAAAGGGGTGCTCATCGTTTCCACGAGCACACACCCACGCTACGGCGCGAATCTCAGCGGATAGACAATCGTCACCTTGCCGTCCAGACCTTCGGGGGGATCAAACTCCGTAGTGAAAGAGGATTCCGTGATGCAAGTCCTGAAGTCTGCATCCGTGAACGTAGTCCCATCCCCCAGCCGCGCCCGCTCTACTATCCCGCCAACACCGTCATCCCCCACCACGGTGAGCTCCATTTCCACAACACCGCTCGCCTGATCGTCGCGCTCCAGTAGCCCCTCATAGCACTGCTCCGCCAAAGGCAGGAATTGCTGCCGCATGTGCTGGGTCACGCGTTTGTAGATGGCATCACGTTCAGTGGGAGTGGGATGAGCAACGCCTTCCTCGGCGCTCACCGCATCCGGATATAGGGCAGAGTTGCTCCCAGACGTTGCGCCGGCCTTGGAAGAGTCCGGCGGATTGCCTGCAGGAAGCCTCATCGCGGTGGCTGATGCCACGGCGCGCAGCCCGGAAGATGCCGCGGGAGTGGCGGCCAAAGCTGAAGCAACCGATGGTCGAGCGTCCACGTTCCCCTGGGGCTCAGTGGCCGTGCCAACTTGTGCGCTCTGTTCCCGAGCTCCCCAAAGCGAGAACGAAGCCGCACCTGCCGCCAAACCCAGCAGCAACATCAACCCCCCAGCGCGTGTGGCACTCCCAACTGGCACGTCTGACTTGCGTTCTTCCTTCTTCATCCGGCCTCATCTCCCCCCTCGCCGTCTGACAACCAATCCCGTTCAAAGATTGGGCGAAATAGTTCTCACGTGCACTATCAATGCCGTACCAAGTCTGCCTCTGAGTGTAGTTGTGTTCAGGTCGGCTGCGGCATAGCCGCGCGGGCCTCCTTGACCGCTCGCATGAGCACGGAAGCGTATTCTGTAAGAATACGAAAACCTTGCCCCATCCGCCGCTTCTCATTGAGTCCTCGGCAGCTAGCCATCAGGCTGGAGCCATGGCTCCCGCACACCGCTCTATCTACCCCATCGCTGCTCTGCGCGTGCAACGGGGCGGCTGACGCTGACGCGGATCCAGGCACCACCTCCGCTAGTGGGGACACCGCGGGGGCCCGTCAGAGGAGTCCAACTCGTCCGAAGAGCACATGTCGTCTGACTCCGGCGGCGCAGTTATGTCCCAAGACACTGCGGACTCCAATGGCAGCGCGAGTGCGCAACTCTCCGAGAGCGGCGGTGCGGCAGCATCAACAGGAGGCTCCAGCGCGAACAATGAACCCGGTCCTGCGCCCGTCTCACATTTCGCTACGGAGGCATCCTCTCATCCGCAGCCAGATGGCGACCACTGATCGTCCCTGAGCCCGAGCGCTCCGGGGAAGGTCGCGCCCCACCGCCGCCCGCTGCAGATGGCGCACGCAAGGCGCGCTCGACTTGGAGGCCTTGGCCGGAGCTGCTCAAACGCAGTTTCGACATCGACATCCAGTGCTCCAAGTGCGGCGGGTCGATGCAGCTCAAAGCATTGCTGACCCGTCCCCAAAGCCTGCGCCGACAACCCACCGATGCTCCCCAAAGAGCCCCACCCCGAGGGTGCGCCTATTCTTGCTCCAGAGCTTCGCGCCGCCCCTGCGGCAAGGCTCCGCTGCCCCGCTGATCGGTGACTCAGACGCTCCGAGGACACCAATAGCGCACTTGTGCGCTTCTCCCGCATGTGGTCTGGGCGTTCGGGCAGGAGAAGGGCGCTCCTCCGGACCCGCGTCGAACAACAGGGGGCCGCTTGTATCACTTACGCGCAGCGGCGTTTCAGTGCAGCGACGACGTCGTGTGCCAACTGCAGGCTCCGGTAGAGTTGCATGTGGACCTGGATGTTATGCTGCTGCAGTCTTCCGCCGTCGTGGTGCTTTGACAGAAATCGCCCCAACGGCAGCGCTCCCCCAGCGTAGCGCAACTCCCGGCGTCGGAACGCTCATGGCAAGGGGCCGAGCGCCGGCATCTGGTAGATCCCTACAGAGGCGTGCACTCTCACGCCAATGACACCAAGACAAGGTCTCGCATTCTTCCTGGCTTCTGCGCCGCGAACACTGAACTGGGACACAAAGCGAGCCCCAACGACAACTGTTGAGCTCCGCGCAGCTCGCCTCATCCGAGCCCTCACCGCAGACGGAGGTCGAGCCCTGGGCGCAGTACTCATCCTTGCATCCTGCGGAAGCCAGGCAAACGGCGACGGTCAGACCAATCTGCAGCGCCTTGCGGATCGCATGCCATCCGGTCCCAGGCGTTGTCCGCTCGAAGCAGCGCTTGTCAGAGGTCATTCGCCGCAAACATAGCGCGGGTGTGCGCGGCTTGTCCGAGCCTACCTCACCCTTACCCGGTACCTGCAGTTCCCGGCACTACAGAAATAGCCGGGGCAGCAGTCGCCGTCGCCGTACGCCTGGCAAACGTGTTGTCTCCGGTGCACTGTTCACTCGCTTGAGCGCTGGGACTCAGCGTAAATCGAAACAGCCAGTGGCGTCGAGACGCGAATCGGCGAGCTGACGACGAGCGTCCTTCACGGCGACGGAGACGCGGCGTTGATCTGCCGAAGCGGCTCGACCTGTGCCGTACCCATTGCAATGCGGCAGACGAACTAACCTCGGTGGGCTCACACTCGTCGATCTGGCTGTCGTGGATGAACCTTGACCCGGTTGCTAGACCGCCAACGAGGAGGTTGTCATCGGGAGGCGTCCATCGACACCAACAAGGAGAAGACCCGAAAGAAGCAGGCGCGACCAAACGATTGTTGTTGCGTGAGACACGGGTTGCTCGCACTACTGAGCGCATGCAGCCCCGCTGGCGGCCCCCGACTACTCGGTAGAAGTATCAGACTCCCAGCAATTCAGAAGCGGAAGAGACTATCGGAAGCTGTCTTCCTGGGCTGAAACAGATCATGACATCTGCGGTCGCGGAGCAATCTCAAGCCCTACGGCGCGAGGGACTGATCCGGACGCGGCTCTGCACGTGATTATGACCGCGTGGACGGGGTCTGGTCCACTGCCATATGGGCGCCTCGTAGCGCGAGGGGGACTTGAAGCGGAAAAGCCATGCGCGAGCACCATCTCCGGGCGGAGGCTCCCTGACGACGTGCCGCTCGGAACTTTGCCGGCGGAGGGCCTCGTTGTTTGGTGCCAGTGCGCGGCGACGTCTCGGCAGACCGGAGCGGAAGAGCTGCTGCGCTGGCGTGCGTTCACGGAGGAACGGCCTGAGGACGTGCAGCGCGGAGGTCCTTTTGGGTAGAATGGCGCGGCAGATCTGCAGGGCGCGTCCACGCGCACAGAGTGGAGTAGTGCGCTGGAGACGTGCGCGGTGGTTCTCCGTTTGGTGGACGTTTCGAGCAGCAGGAGGTTGCGCTCCGGACACCACTGAGACACTCTCAGGCCTTCACGCGTGGGGAGCAAGAGAAGGATGGGCATACTGGACGAGACTCGGAGCAGCGCTAGCAATGGGGAGGCCGGGTCGGTCGCGTTCAGGGAGCTAGCGGAGTCACTTCCGTCACTGGTTTGGACGTGCGCGCCGGATGGCCCCTGCGACTATCTCGGACCGCAATGGGTGCAGTACACGGGGATTCCGGAGGCGGAACAGCTCGGGTACGGATGGCTGGAACAACTCCACCCGGATGACAAACAGCCGACGATAGACAAGTGGCAGCTCTCTTCAAGCCGAGGGGAGCCGTTTGAGATCGAGTTTCGCATCCGACGCTACGACGGTACCTATCGCTGGTTCGCTACTCGGGCGATACCGCTCAGAGATGATGAAGGCGAGATCCGAAAGTGGTTGGGGATAAACACTGACATTGAGGAGAATCGTCAGGCCCAAGCTGAACTCAGGCGCCTCAATGCTGAGTTGGAAAGTAGGGTTCGTGCGCGTACGGAGGACCTGAATCATCTCAACTCGGTGCTGCGCGCTACCGCTTCGCAGTTGGCTGAGGCGGAGAGTCTCGCCCGGCTTGGCAGTTGGTCGCTCCGTGCGAGCGACAATCAGGTGATCTGGTCTGATGAGCTGTTCCGAATTATGGGACTGGACCCAGAACTAGGAGAGCCCCCCTATGAAGAGCATCGCAGGCTCTTCAGTGACCACAGCTGGAAACTCATCCAAGATGGGATCTCCAAAGCGCTATCAACCGGTGAGGGCTATGAGCTGGAGGTAGACTTCCAGAGGCCGAGTGGAGAGGTCAGGAAAGCACTGGCGCGCTGCAGAGCGGTCCTGGCTTCCGACGGCTCCACCTTGAGACTTGTTGGCACCTTCCAGGACATCACGGAGTTGTTCACGGCACGAGCGGAGCGAGATCGCGCGGCAGCAAGGGCTAGGCTGGCCACCAGCGCCGTGGGGATGGGCGTATGGGACTGGAGTCTGAAGACCAAAGAGCTGTGGTGGGATCCGACCATGATGGCGCTCTATGATTTGGGGGATCCAGGTGCAGAGGCTGTGGTGATTCAATATGAGCAATGGAAGTCCAGGCTAGACCCAGGGGACGCAGGTCCGGTGGAGGAGGCCGTTCAAGCCGCTCTGGCCGGAAAACGGTCGTTCAATGAAAGATTCAGGGTGCGGTTGAACGACAACTCGGTGCGGTATGTGCAGGGCTGTGCTCGCGTCTTCTATGAAGATGATGGCGAGCCGTCACGCATGCTCGGTGTGAATTGGGACGTCACAGCCGAAGTCGAGCTGCGGTCCGCGCTGGTAGAGAGTGAACAGCTGTTGCAACAGTTTGTGAAGTATGCCCCCGCCGCAATTGCGATGCTGGATCCTGCCCTGCGTTACCTCCATGTCAGTGACAAGTGGCTTCAGGACTTCAGGCTGGAGGGTCGAGACATGATCGGAAAGAGTCACTATGAGGTGTTTCCGGACGTCCCCCCGCGCTGGAAGGAGATCCACCAACGAGTTCTTGCCGGCAATACTGAACGGTGCGCGGAGGATCAGTTCCCGCGCGCGGATGGAATCCTGGAGTGGGTGCAGTGGGAGGCTCGCCCCTGGCGGAGGCCTGACGGGACCGTGGGAGGAATCATCTTCTTCAGCCAGGTCATCACCGAGCGCAAGGAGATGGAGGAGCTACATTTGCGTTGGAAGCAGGAGCTTGAGCGAAGTAACGAGGACCTTGAGCGCTTTGCCTACTCCGTCTCGCATGACTTGCAGGAGCCGCTCCGAGCCGTCTCCGGCTGTGCGCAGATACTTGCCAAGCAGTACGCGGGCCAGCTCGACTCCAAAGCGGACAAGCTGATGCGACACATGGTCGAAGGGACCGAGCAAATGCGGCGGTTGATTGAAGGCCTGCTTTCTTTTTCTTTGCTTGGGCGCTCAAAAACGAACTTCAGACCTCTGTTGCTCGAGGACGTGATGAAGGATGCGCTCTCCGTCCTTGCCAGTCCCATTCAAGCTACCGGTGCGCGGGTGTCTTATCAAGAACTGCCCCACGTAGAAGGAGATATCGCGCAGCTGACGCAGCTGTTTCAGAATCTCATCAGCAACGCGCTGAAGTATCGTTCAGAGAAGATCCCAGAGGTCACAGTGCGAGCTAGGGAGCGGTCAGATTGCTGGCAAATCTCCGTGAGTGACAACGGGATAGGGATCGAGCCTCGCTACCATGATCGGGTATTTGAGATGTTTCAGCGCCTGCACTCTCGCGCGCAGTATCCCGGAAGTGGAATTGGTCTCACCACGTGTAGACGCATCGTGGAGCTCCATGGTGGGCGGCTTTGGGTGGAGTCTGAAGTCGGCACCGGGTCAGTCTTCCATTTCACCCTGAAGAAACGCCACGTTGATACGTCTGACGCGACGGACCCGGACGTAGTACGCACTGAAGACGAACGCCAACGTGAGGACGAGGCGATCAATTGAACGTGGCGCCCAGCTCGGGTCTCCGCGCGGCGCTGTCTCAAGTTGCACAGTAGAATGAAGCTGTTCTCAAAGTTCGCGCTCGCCGTTGCCGGCTCTACCCTGGCAACGTCAATTGCATCCGCGGGATACCTGGCAACGCTTTCCATCCGCAACACGGCGGAGGTGGAATTGGCCAAGCAAGCTCAGCTGCTAGACCGCAACGCCACAGCTTTCGACGGGCTGATAAGGGAGCTCGAGGGCGACGTTGAGTTGCTGGCGGGGACACCTCCAATTCAAGGCCTGGCGCGTGCGGAGGCGAACGGCGGAACGGACCCCGTTGATGGGTCAAGCGCACAAGAGTGGAAGCGAAGGCTCGCCATGATCTTCAGTCAGCTGCTACGAACAAAGGAGCAGTACCTCCAAGCCAGGTTTGTCGGAGTGGCCAACGAGGGACTGGAATTAGTGCGCGTTGAGCGAACGGCGGATGGAGTCCGTGAGACGGCAAAGGAACGGCTTCAGAAGAAGGGCCACCGTCCATATGTGAAAGCAGCGCTGGATATCTTGAACACGCCCAACCGCGTGTACCTGAGTGATATCGAGCTCAACCGAGAGTGGGGAATTATTCAGGCTGATACGCCCGTGATCAGGGCGGCGGTTCCAGTACTGGAGGAGGGCCGGGGCAGGCCCTACGGGTTGGTAATCATCAACATGGCGGCGACCCGGCTACTACAGCAGTTGCGAGAAGGGGAAGGACTGCACACGACCTACGTCGTCAATCACGAAGGCCAGTTTCTGGTCCACCCCGAAGGCGAGAGAGCGTTTGAATGGGAGCACGGACGTCGTGCTACTCTGTCTGAGGAGCTGCCAATGCTCCACTCAGCGCTGCAACAGCACGGAGAAGAGACCCAAATCGGCCCAGAGGGCGTCACGAGTGCGCGGTCGATTGCGCTGGAACGCGACAATCCCCAAGCACGCAGATTGGGAGTGTTACTCCACCTTCCGCAGTCTGTCGGGCTGGAAGCCTTTAAGCAGTCAATCCCCGAACTATTGGCTCTGATCAGCGGACTGACGTTCCTGGGCTTGCTTGTTGGACTTTGGCTGACGAACGTCGCCTCGAGCCCACTGCGGAAGCTCATCCATGCTGCGCAACGAATGTCCACCAACGACGCCCATATAGAGATTCCCGAAGACCTCACCGGTGACGCAAGGATCCTAGGGGACAGCTTGCGTCAGGCTATAAGTCTGGCTCTGCAGAACCAGCGCCTTCGCATAGCTAACCGTGAACTGGAGGAGTTCGCCCACGTTGCCTCTCACGATCTTCAAGAACCTCTCAGAACTCTGTCGAGCTTTGCTGATTTGCTGAGCGCAAGGTACAGCACGCAGCTGGATGCGAAAGGGCAACAGTGTGTGCGGTACGTGGGTGAGGCGGCGGAGCGCATGACCGGCTTGATTGACGGCCTACTGGACCTAAGTCGAATTGGGAGGCACGCGCATGCCGAGATGGTGGACTTGAATATTGTGGCTCAAGAAGTGATCGCGGAGTTGAGCGCCCTCATCGACGTGCGTCGAGCTGACATGGAGCTCACCCATTTGCCTAGCTTCTGGGGTTTCCGTAAGGAGCTAGGTCTACTACTTCACAGCTTGATCAGCAATGCGCTCAAGTTCGTCCCGGAGCATACCTCCCCACACATCGTCGTCGACTCTGCCGCGGACCGGGATGGTTGGAGAGTATGGGTGGATGACAACGGTCCTGGCATCTCGACCCCAGACCGAGAACGCGTGTTCCGGATGTTTTACCGGGCTCAGGCCCGCGGTGCGACCGCAGACGTTGGGATAGGATTAGCGCACGCCAAGAAGATTGTTCTGCTTCATGGGGGACGGATTTGGGTGGAAGACTCCCCCTTGGGAGGCGCTCGTCTCGTGTTCACTATACAGGAAGGTACTCAGAATGCTGCTCAAAGAAATTCTGCTAGTTGACGACTACGAAGCGGACAACTTCTTGCACACGGAGCTCATTGAGGGGCTGAACTGTTGCCAGAAGGTGAATTCCAAGACGGATCCCTTGGACGCAGTAGCATACCTCATTGACCAGCACCTCAAAGGTGACCCTCCGCCTGACCTCATCTTCCTAGATATCAATATGCCTAAGATGACTGGGTGGGAGCTACTGGATCGTCTGTACGAGCGCTTTCCAGATGGCCTGGGGGCCATTGTTGTTGTGATGCTCACTACATCTCGGAACCCGGAAGACGAACAGCGCGCCCAGGGTCATCCCCTAGTGCACCAATTTTGTACCAAGCCACTGAGTGAGGCTCTGCTCAAGGAGCTACTTCGAACTCACTTTTCTCACGAGTCTGCAGAAAGAAACTAGCTCAAGCGCCAGGAAGGCGGAGGAAAACTGCAGTTCCCGTCTGACCATCGGACTCGAGCCAGACCGATCCGCCATACTCCTCAGCTATCCAGCGCACTGTGACCAACCCCAGCCCTTCACCCGGATATGCTTCCCGCGTGTGTAGGCGCGTGAAGAGCTTGAATAGGCGATTCTGCTGACTTGGAGCCACGCCTATGCCGTTGTCCTGAAAACGCAGCACGACGGAATTGGCGGCTTCCTTCTCCGTTGAAATGGTCAGCTCTGGCTCTCTGTCTGGATGACGGAACTTCAAGGCGTTGGAGGTCAATGCGCTCGTTACGGTTCTGAGCTGAGAGACTCGGCCACGAACCAGCGGAAGTTCTCCCTGGACCCGAACCAGTAGCCCCCCGACATCAATCTGATCCAGCAACCGGGGTATGGAAACGGCCTCAACGGGCTCCCGAACATCTTCGCCGACCCGGACGAGAAGAAGCAAACCCTGAAGCATCGTGTTCAGCTGAGTGGCGCCGTCAATCATGAACCGTAGGTACTCCCGCTGGACACCTTGAAGTTCTGAACCGAGCGTGACCTCCAGACGTTCAGCAAAGGCATGGACCGCACGCAGCGGTGCCCGGACATCATGGGACAGAGCAACCCCCACTTCACTCAGGCGTTGCTCAGCTCGAGAGACGGTGTTCGCTGCTTCGGGAGAACGATTCACGGGTTCTAAGACTAGCAAGCTTCGCGTTCAGCCTCCAGGGCGAATCGGGGCCCACCTCAGGCGGATGCAGCGGACCAAGTTCTCTGAAAGTCTTCAGCGCTGGTCGGACGGCCATAGAGAAACCCTTGAAAAGCCTTGCATCCTTGCTGCCGCAGCACTTGGGCCTGTACCTCATTCTCTACGCCCTCGGCGGCAACCCCAAGTCCCAGACTTGAAGCTAGGCCAAGAACCGCCCCGACCAGTGCGCGGCGTCGCGATGACTCGGAAATGTCGCGAACAAGACTCCGGTCAATCTTGACGTCGGTGATCGGGAAGTTGTTCAGATGAGCGAGCGATGAATACCCCGTTCCGAAGTCGTCCAAAGCAATGCGACATCCCAGATTGGCAATATCTCCAAGTAGATTCCTGGTGAGGTCATCCTCGGAAAGCAGCGTCCGCTCCGTGATTTCCAACATGATATCCTCTCCGCGCAGCCCGGACCGGTCCAACGAGGCCTTCACCTGATCTGCCAACTCCGCAGAAAGAAACTGCGCAGGGGAAACGTTGATGCTCATACTCGGTACATGGCACCCCTGCTGACGCCAAAGCTGCAGTTGAAGACACGCTTCGTTCAAGACCCACGGCCCTACCTCTGCAACTAGGCCCATGTCCTCCAGCGGGCCGATGAAACGCTCTGCGGGCTCCACACTGTTTTCTCGCGGCCAACGCAACAGCGCTTCTACCCCTAGCAAGTAACCTTGTGGGCCCACTATGGGTTGGTAGTGTAGCTGAAACAACTCTTTCTGAACTGCCCTCCGAAGACTCTGTTCCAGGAGGAGTTTCGTTCTGACCGCCGCCCCCAGCTCCTTACCATGTACCTGGACGCTGTTGCGCCCGTTCTCCTTGATCGCATACATCGCTGCGTCAGCCGCTGCCAACAGAGAGTCGCAATCCCGACCCGCATCTGGAAAAAGCGCCACACCGATGCTCGCAGATGGTCGCATTGTCGTCCCTCCCAATTCGAGGGACTGGCGCAACCTGTCTAGAATGCGTGTCGCTAGTTCCTCTACCCCCAGGTCTGGAGGCACGGGGTCCAATAGAAGAGCAAATTCGTCTCCGCCAAGTCGGGCAACCAAGTCGGTCGGGCGAGTCGCGTCGCGAAGTCGTTTCGCTACACATGTCAGGAAGGCGTCTCCCACATCGTGTCCGAAGTTGTCGTTGATAGGCTTGAAGCGATCCAAGTCCACAAGCAGCACTGCAAAGGACTGACCAGACCTTCTACATCGGCTCACAGCGCGCGCGACTCGTTGTCGAAACGAGGTGCGGTTTGCTAGGTCAGTTAGCGGGTCTTTGAGCGCCATTTCCGAAAGTCTGAGCTCTACCGTCTTTCTTTCTCGAGCGTACTTCAGCGCCTTGACGATCGACTGCGGGCCGAGTTTCCCTTTGACGAGGAAGTCTTGAGCCCCTGCTTGAACAGTCTTCAGAGCTAGCTGCTCGTCGTCGGAGTGAGAGATCACCACCACGCTGACATCGAAAGCCTCTGAGATGAGCTTGATGACGGTTTGAGGCCCATCTGAGTCGGGCAGATGCATGTCGACGCAGACAATGTCGAAAGACTGTTCTGCGAGCGCCTTCTGCGCAGCGGCGAGGGTCGAGACATGCGTAACCTCGTACCTGTCAGGAGCACCAATGCGGAGCGCGGTGGAGAAGAGCGCAGCGTCCGCTTGGCTGTCCTCTACTAGCAGCAGATTGGTCGCTCGCTGGACGTGAATTGGGGCGGGGGGATAACTCGACTTGAGTGGTCCTTCTTGACGAATCAGCGAAAGAACTCGTTCAGCGTTGACCGGCTTGGACAGGAACTTGGTGCGATGTCCTTTTGGAAAGAGACTGAAATCAACGGGAGCATTCGCCGTGGCGATGAAGCGGGCATTGGGATGCATGGTGCTCAGTCTTTGCATCAGCGCTAGACCCCCCATTCCCGGTATGCACAGCTCGGTAACCAGAGCCAGCAACGGTATCCCGTCCGCCAGCGCCAGAGCTTCTTCAGCTGTCGCGGCGACTATGGCCGGGATCCCGGCATCCGCCAATGCCGTGGACAAACTGCTCCGTACCTGAGGATCATCGTCCACCACCAGGACGCTGTGCTCCTCTACGTGAACTTCTTGGGCTGGTTCGTGCATTCTTTGATGGACTCCTTCGCAAACGTGCCGGGTTACTGTACAACCCGGAGATCCGTAGCGGACAATCTGGCCACAGCCGCTTGAAAATCCTCGATTGTGATCGGTTTCTCCAGCAGCGGGGGCGCATTCTCCTTGAGGAACTCGGTCACTCGCGTGGAAAACGCGCCGCCGCTACAAAAGACAAACTTCCTACGGAGCTCTGGACCGCGCGCGGCGACGCACTCAAACACCTGCGAACCGTCGACTCCCGGCATCATTAGATCACACAGAATCACGTCGAAGTCCGTCGCGCCAGCCAGGACCCGTATCCCCTCTTCTCCCCCAAGCGCTGTCACCACCTCATGATCCCGCAACATCCGCGAAAAGGACCGCAAGACCAGCGGCTCATCATCGATCACAAGGATTCGCAGGCGGGAGCCTGGTTTTCGTATTGGAGTCACGGTCCTGGGCGGAGCCACCGAGCCTGTTAGTCCCGTTCGGCGAGGGAGCCACAGGTCAAACCGAGCCCCACCAAGCTGACTATCAGTTACCTCAATGCGGCCCCCATGCATTCGGACAATGTCCGCCGACATGGCCAGCCCGAGGCCAGTGCCCTCATACTGCGCTTTGGTAGTGAAGAAAGGGTCGAAGATCCGCTCGCGAATTTGCACTGGAACGCCCGGGCCGGAGTCCTCAACACTAACGAGCAGGTGGTCCTCATGCAGGCACGTGGATAGCAGGACCTGGTTCCCGTCCACATTGCCTTCAGGAAGGGCCTGCGCCGCGTTGACCACCAAGTTGATCATGACCTGTGCCAATTTCGCACTTGAGCCAGAGATGGGGGGCAGGGGCTGTGTGTTCACCACCAAGCGTCCGCGGTGCTTCAACGCACTAGCCGCAATCCTAGTAGCGGACTCCACACATTGGTTGACGTCAACCTCTGCCACTTCATCGCTATCTATCCGGGAAAACGAACGTAGGTCACTAGTGATGCTCTTGATGCGCTTCATCCCGTCCAGGTTCTCCCTGGTCATCTCAAGGATGTCCGAGTGTAGTTGCAGCAATTTCCCGGGCGCGTCCGAGAGGTATCTCGCCATGAGTTCCAGGTGTTCTTGAATCGTCTGCGTGTTGGCGACGACGTAGGACGCGGGGTTGTTGATCTCGTGAGCAATGCCTGCGGCGAGTTGGCCAATCGCCGATAGCCGATCCTGGTGACTCAGCCTTTCGCGAAGCGCCGCAGCGTTGTGGCGCTCTGTCACGTCGCGCGCTGCGACAAGCCATGCCTCACTACCCCTCCAGGGGATCTCCAAGCAGGTGACTTCGGCAATCCTAACCCCTTCGTTCGTCTCGATCGGAACTTCCAGCGTCTCATTTGGCCGGGGACGGACCGGGCTCCTGAGTCCTATCAGTCCGCGCTTTCCAGTGGAGAACATACGCTCGGCGGCCGGGTTACAGAAGGCTACCCGGTCATGGGAGTCGACCACCATCATGGCATCAAGGCTACGAGCGACCAGCTCCTTTTGGCTGGCCTCGCGATGGTGAAGGTCTCGGACGAACCGCGAGCGTTGGAGCCCCGAACGGAACCTCACCACCGCATTACGCACACGCGAAGCCAGTGCTTCTGCTCCAATGCGCTGCTCGCTGACCACATCTTCTGCGCCAGCAACAAGCAGCCGTTGTGCTGCCTCATAGTCTTCGGTGCATTCCCGGGAGAGGACTATGATGGGGGTGGTGGGTGTCGCTCTGGACAACGTGTGAAGGTCCCTCAAGATGCCCATCGAACCCCGCTCTAGGGGAGCTTGGAGTACGACTGCGTCAAAAACTGAGCTCTTCACTGCAGATACTGCTGCGTCGAGTCCCCTGACGACGTCGGGGCGAACCTCGTTGTCGAGCGAGAGAACCTCAACGATCAGCTTTCCCAAACCCGCGAGCTGCTCGACTACAAGCACGTTCAGGGCAGGGAACGCTTTGTCACTTCGGACGTACGCGGAGACCTGCGCTCGAACTAGACCGACCGCCTGGTGACGGCCGGTGGGCGAAAGCAGATAGTCGCAGGCCCCATCTGCCAGTGCGCGCAAAACGGGCTCAGCATCAGGGTGACTGGAGGTCACCACGACACGCAAGCGCGGATCAAAGTCAACCAGGCACTCAACGAGACTTCGGCTTCCGAACTTCGCCTCCGCGGGGCACAACACAATTCGAGCGTCCGGACGCGCCCTGATCTGCCCCAGTAGGTGACGGGGTTCGACGGACTCGTAGACTCCCCATCCCTCCCCAGCCAGGGCGTCGCACACTTCCGCGCATTCAACGATATCCCAGCGCAAGTACGCTACCCCTTGCGGACCGTCGATCCAAGGCTGTGCGCGGGCCTGCCGTCTTTCGATGGCTTGCTCAATCGTACTCAGTAGCTTTCGCGGTGGCGCGTCGACCGAAAGGTACCCATCGAGCCCAAAGCACAAGGCCCGATCCTCGAGGTCCTCTGGTCCGCCGACCAGAATCGGGACCTGCGGTAGGCGGCGCCTCCACATGGCAAGGGGCAGATGGTGGCCGGCTCTGCACAGGCGTTCGGGTACCACCAACGCGAAGCGTGCGCGTGACGAAAACCAGGCGTTCAGACGGCCCATGTGAGCCACGCGCGAAACGTTGACATTCAGCTCAGCGAGGGCTCTCGGGATGTTGCCCAGCTCGCCTATCGCAACAACCTCGACCTTTCTGTTTGATTCATCTCCCGCCATGCAGTTGACTATACGCGCGCAACTGCGAAAAACTTACGGGCTGGATACAGGTGTCGCGGAGGGGTGCGCTGCCCTTGAAGGGGAGAACAGCAAGTCTGCGCGGCGAAGGGACGAGCGATGGGCGGAGATAGATTCACGGTGCTTCTGGTGGAGGACAACGACGCGGACGCAATGCTGGTGCGGGAGGCTTTCCTCAGTGCCAATCCCGAGGCCAAGGTGACCACCGCGTCCACTGCCACTCAAGCCTATCGGATGCTTACGGAATGGGGGGGGCCAGGTCCTTCTTTGGTGCTCCTCGATCTCACGTTGCCCGACATGTCTGGGCACGAGCTACTCAGGCAGATCCGTTCCACGCCGAAGTTGCATCTCCTTTCTATAGTGATACTCACCGGCTCCTCCAACGCGGACGACCGGCTCCTAAGCCATGAGCTGGGTGCCAACGCCCATGTCGTCAAGCCGATGGATCTGCATGCGTTTAGCCAGACGATTGTATGCGTAGAGGCTTTCTGGTTGAAGCTCGTGTCACCCGCCGACCCTGCCTTGGATCCAACATGACCGACAGTCCACCAACGGATGAATCCGCACCCGCCTCAACGCTAGCGTCTGAAGACTTTGGCCGCGAGCCGGTACTCCCTTACTTCGTCGCGGGCATTGGCGCGTCCGCTGGCGGTTTGGAGGCGCTCACGGAGTTCTTCAGTGCGGCCAAGAAGGGGGCGGGTATCGCGTACGTCGTGGTGCAGCACCTCTCCCCCGACTTCAAGAGCATGATGGTAGAGCTACTCTCTCGTCACACGCCGCTGGAGGTGACGGACGTCACCCAAGGGCAAACACCGCAGCCGGACGCCATCTACCTGCTTCCGCCAAAGCGCACACTTCTGGTGGAGGACGGCAAGTTCGTCTTGGATGAGCGAGATCCAAGCCGCGTTGTCTTACCCATCAATGTCTTTCTTGAGTCCCTCGCCCGGGAACAGCGTGAATTGTGCGCAGGCGTGATTCTCAGCGGGACTGGCACAGATGGCACCCACGGTTGTCGCCAAATCAAGGAGGCCGGCGGACTGGTGCTCGCGCAAGAGCCGGGAACAGCCAAGTTTGACGGCATGCCACGAAGCGTGATCACAACGAACCTGGCCGATCAAGTGGGAGGTCCCGCCGCGCTCTGCCAGAGCTTGGCTAGCTACGCGCAACACCCAATCGTTCGCTCGCCAGCGCTTCAGAAGGATCGGACAGAACAAGAGGCGGTTGCCGAGATCATCAGGTCTGTTCATCATCACACCAAGATCGACTTCGGGTTGTACAAGCGAGGGACCGTAACGCGTCGAATCCAGCGACGCACATCCCTGCTTGGACTTTCCTCGGTCGAGGAGTACGCGAAGCACCTGGCGGACGAGCCCAACGAGCTGGAGCTACTTTCGCGAGAGATGTTGATCGGTGTGACTCAATTCTTTCGTGACCCGGAAGTCTGGCAAAACCTGAAGCAGTCGGTAATCCCAGAAATACTAGCGGCTGCCCCGGACCACACAACAATCCGAGCTTGGTGCTCAGGGTGCGCAACAGGGGAAGAAGCCTACACACTTGCCATCCTACTGCAGGAAGTCCTCCGTGCGTCAAACCGACCTGTCAGCTACCGGCTCTTTGCGACTGACGCACGCCAAGACTCTCTAACCTTTGCGCGGGCAGCCGCTTATCCCGTGGCGGCATGCGAGATGATTCCCCAGCGTCTGCGCGATCGCTATCTCGAAGCCCATGGCGATCACTACGTTGTGCGACGGAGTCTGCGCGATAGCATCACGTTCGCCCAGCACGACATCCTTTCGGATCCTCCGTTCACTCAGCTAAACCTGATCAGCTGTCGGAACATGCTGATCTACTTCTCCCATGAAGCTCAGCAACGCGCATTTGCGCGGTTTCGCCACTCCTTGGTGGACGGCGGAATCATGCTACTAGGGCTCAGTGAATCAGTCGGGGACGCCAACGCCAGTTTTCAAACGTTGGACAAGCGAACCAACACCTACATTGCTAGAGGAACCCCGCCGCCTTCTACCGCCTTAATGGTAACCCCTAGCCGCATGAGCCGTGGGGAAGAGCTCTTCCCTAGAAATCCATCTCGAACGAACGAGCTGCTGTATGGCGCCATCATTTCACGCCAGTGTCCGCCCACTCTTGCCGTGGACACCAACCTTGATATTGTCCAATCGCTTGGCGACGTGTCCCGGTTCCTGCGATTTCCGCAGGGCCGTGTCTCGGTCAACCTTTTGAAAATGGTGCCCCAAGCCGTCGCCGTATTGCTCAATTCGGCGGCGCGCAATGCGCTGAGTCAGGATGAAGAAGTGTGCGTGCCTGACGTGTACTTCCAGCAGAAGGATGAGAAGCTGGCCTACACGGTACGCATCACTCCTCTCCTGAAGACCAGCGGCCTTCCGGCGACTCTCCTCGTCTTTTTTGAGCAGCAGGAGCGGCGACCGTCGGACATCGTAGGCAATGTCGACATTGACGTAGCGACGCGTCAGCGTCTCCACCAGCTGGAGGATGAGCTAACGATTGCGCGCGAGCACCTGCACTCGGCAGTTCAGGACCTAGAGGCGACCAATGAGGAACTGCAGGCAACCAACGAGGAACTGACGGTTTCCAACGAAGAACTTCAGAGCACCAATGAAGAACTCCAGAGCGTCAATGAAGAGCTCTATACGGTGAATACGGAATATCAGCAGAAAATTGGTGAGCTAGAAGAGCTGAACGCCGATCTGGAGAACTTGCT
Source organism: Polyangiaceae bacterium (assembly GCA_050298815.1). Taxonomy (GTDB): domain Bacteria; phylum Myxococcota_A; class Polyangia; order Polyangiales; family Polyangiaceae; genus SZUA-265. The sequence goes on along the minus strand of JBNKUV010000091.1, from coordinate 83,349 downwards.
ACGCGTCATGGCTGCTGGCGTTGTCTTCCTCGATGATACGCTTTGCATTCGCCGGTACAACGAGGCCTCTACCCACCTCCTACCAATGCGGCGTGAGGACCTAGGGCGTCCGTTGAAAGAGATCGCCGTACAGGCAGCTTATCCGACGCTGGCCACGGATGCACAACAAGTGCTGGCAAGCGGGCAGCGCACGACGCGCAAGATCCTAGGTGATGACGGAACTTGGTGGAGCATTGTGATGCGAGTGTTCCAAGCCTCTGCGGATGATCCACGCGGAGTTATTATCACCCTGCAAGAGGTGTCCGAGCTAACCCGCGCCAGTTCCGAGCTCAGGCGGCTCGAACGTGCGCAAGATATGGCAGAGGAGATCGCCGGCTTTGGCTATGCGATCCTGGATTTCACTAACGAACAAGTCCGCTTCTCGTCGGGAGCCAGGAGGCTGCTCGGGATGGAGGCAGGGCGAGTGACGCTGGACTCAGCCCTAGCAGTGTTCGCTCCGGAAGCTCGTGAGAGAATGAAGGAAGGGATGGATCTCATCAAGGGAGGCTTGGATGTCCCGTTTACCGTCAAACGGGAACTGGTGCGCGCGGATGGCACGAAGGTGCCGGTCAAGCTGAGCGTTCAGTCCAAGACCGACACAGAAACGGGCGCACGGCTGTTGTTCGCCGTTTTCAGAGCGCAACCCGAGTAGATTCTGAGGTCTACCCCGGTGGAAATGTCGCGCTACCGAGATTCAAGCCGCGTGCCGCAGTCAGCTCGAGGAAGGCCCTGCAACTCGGCGACGCGTAAGTCAGGCGTACGAAGTCGGCGTTGCCCCTTTTCGACGTTTACGGGCGGAGGCGCCGCGTTTTTTTGCGACCGGTTTGGCCGCGTCAGGAGCCGCAGCGGCTACACCGCGAGTTCGTGAGGCAACGGAATGGTCCGGCCGCTCAGGGCAGCGTCTACCGCAGCGGACAAGTACACCTTCGGGTTCACGCCAGCCAACTCAGCGGAGTCGAGCAGGCTGTACATCAACGCCGCACCCCAAGTGCCGCGCTCTGAGCGGGAGCCGTAGTGATTTTCCCGGGCAAGAACACAACCCTCCGGCAGCGCCGCCACCGTCTCCGTCTCAGCCTCAGCCTCAGCCTCAGCCTCAGCCTCAGCCTCAGCCTCAGCCGCCGCCGCTGCCTCAGCCTCAGCCTCAGCCGCCGCCTCAGCCTCAGCCTCAGCCTCAGCCGCCGCTGCCTCAGCTCGACGCCCACGTGCGCTCAGAGCCCATCGTCGATGCGTTTACCCAAGAGTACCGCTTCCAGTTCCAGGTTCTAGACTAGTCGACGACAGCGGCGCCCACGCCCGGGTCGAGCTCTTCCCCGAAGAACAACCCGGTCGGTTCATCGTCTTCACCGCTGCGAACGGGGACTCTCATTCGCTATCCGGCGAAGTCCCGTCGCTTCGGCGCGGAGTGACCCCAGCAATCACGCCATCCTCGATGGTGATGACGCTGTCGCAGCGTTCTGCCATACGAGGATCGTGGGTGACGATCAGAAATGTCGTGCCCAGCGTTTCGTTGAACTGGCGCAGAAGCTCGAATACCTCATCGGCGGTTTTCGAATCGAGATTGCCGGTGGGCTCGTCTGCCAGAACCAGGTCCGGGCGGTGAATCAGCGCGCGGGCAACGGCGATTCGCTGTTGTTGGCCTCCGGAAAGCTCGTCCGGGTGGGCGTGCGCCTTGTCCGCAAGCCCTACCTGCTCCAGAGCCTTCTGCACACGCTCGGCGGCGGTCAGTCGCGGGTCGTGCCCGTCGCTGAGCCACAGCGGCATCATCAGATTGTCGCGCACGCTGAGCGCATTGATCAGATGATGGAACTGAAAGACGAAGCCGAGAGTGCGACCGCGCAGCGCAGTCAATTCCTCGTCGTTCAGATGCTGCGTCTCCTTGCCGTGCACGAGGACACTGCCGGAAGTCGGCCGATCGAGGAGACCGATCTGGTTGAGGAGTGTGCTCTTGCCCGATCCAGAGGGACCCATGATGGCAGTGAAGTCGCCAGCGGACACCTGCAGGTCGATGCCGTGCAATACCTCCGTGACAACCTTCTCGCCGTAGCTCTTGCGTAGCTCGCGCAGCTCGAGCAGGGGCGTAGTCTCAGGCATGACGAATCGCTTCCACCGGGTCCAACCGCGCTGCCCAGCGCGCCGGTAGCGCCGCCGCCAGCATACCCGTCACCGTCGCCAAGGTGATGGCGACGAGGTAGAGCTCCGGCGACAGAGCCATTGGAAACGTCGGTGACCCATCCGGCGCCTGCGCGACGTGGGCGAACAGGCTCGATAACCCCGTCCCCAGCACCGCTCCGACAAGGGCCCCCACGAGCCCGATCAGCCCTCCCTGCACCACGAATAGCGAGAAGACCGTCGAGCGCTCGATACCCATCGCGCGCAAGATGCCGATCTCCCGTGTGCGTTGTACCACGGAGACCACCAAGATCGCGGCGATGCCGATCGCGACGGCAAGAAAGACGAAGAACTGAATGGTGTAGCTGGAGCTCGACTGCGAGCGCAGTCCCACCAGCAGGCGCTCGTTGGTCTTCATCCACGAATCCACCACGAGCCCAGTGCTCGCGACCATGCGCTGCGCGATCTCTTCCGCCTCGAATATCTTCCGAACTTCTATCAACATGAGGTTCACGCCGCCGGGGAGCCCCGCCAGGCTCTGAGCACTACGCCGCGACAACAGTACCCAACGTTGGTTCACTTGCTGGCTACCCAAGTCGAAGATCCCAACGATGGTGAAGAGCATCTCGCCAGCAGTCTGCGTTCGCAGGCGCAACTTGTCGCCCAAGCCCACCCCCAAGTCGTGCGCCAAGCGAACACCCAAGACCACCTCGGCCCCGCTGAGCTCGAACTGTCCTTGCACCAAACGTTCGCTGACCTCGATCACACCATCGAGCTCAGAAGGGTCGAACCCCATCAGCACCACCGAGCGTTCGGCATTGCCACGCAGGGCCGAAGCGTTGCCCGTGACGCCCGGCGCAACTTCCAGGACACCAGGCTCATCGCTCAGGCGCGCGGCGACGTTCTGCCAATCACTGATCGAGAGAAAACGCTGCTGCGGCTCCTCGACACGGCGAATGATGCCCATACCCTCGAGTTGAGGTCGCGTCTTTTCCTCGGGAGGTGCCACCGTGATGTGAGCTTGGCTGCCGAGGGTCTGTCGAATCAGGCTCTCCTGCAGTCCGGTGATCAGCGCTGAGAGGAAAATCATGACGGAGACCCCAACCGCCACTGCGGACACGGTCAGCAACGCCTGGGCACGGTGCTCGCGGAGTAGCTGCAGCGCCAGAAACCAGGCCAACCCGAGACGCCGCATCATAGGCCCTCAGTACGCGACTCCCCATTCGCGTGCGTCGACGCCACCACTTGCTCGGCACGCGCCCTATCCCCCGGTTGAACGTCGGGCGAGGCATCCGTGATGACGCGATCGCTCGCGTCGAGGCCCGAGACGACCTCGACTACCCTATCGCCAACCAGCCCCAGCTCGACAGGCGTCTTGTTTACCCGACCCGCTCCCAGCGTCAGCACGTGGGGCTCGAGCTTTTCGGCAACCACGCTCGAACGGGAAACGAGCAGCGCCGCCTCCTTCTTCGCGACCGTGATCTCCACCGACACGGTCATGTTCTGGCGCAAGAACTCCGGTGGCTCATCGACCAACAAGCGCACCTCCACAGTTCCGCGCGCGGGATCCACCGATGGCGCGATGTACTGCACCTCAGCATCGAACTGATCGTCGGGAAACGCTTCGGCAGAGGCCACGGCGCGCTGCCCGACGCGCAGCAAGGCGAGATTGCGTTCATCCGGCTCGACGCGCAGCCGCGTTGCGCCAGTCGCAGAAAGCACGAACAGCGGGCTCCCGCTCAGCACCGCGTCCCCCGGTTCCACTTCACGCGAGATGATGACGCCGGAAGCTGGAGCGCGCACTTCGTGCCGCGCCAGTTGCACTCGGGCGACCCCGAGCTGAGCCTCGGCGAGCGCCACGTTGGCCTGCGCGCGCACCGCTTGACTCCCCCCAGCAGAAGCAGCCCGCACCTGCAACAGCGCTGCCTGCCGCTGGGCCTCCGCCAACTCCTCCGCCGTCTTCACCTCCTCGTAGATCTCCTGAGGGGTCACCCCCGCCTCGAACAGGTGCTTTTCGCGCGCGAGGCGGCGGCGTGCCTCAGCCAGGTTGGTCTCGGCTCGACTCAACTCGGTTTCTGCCTGCGGTGCACTCAGACGGCTGAGCTCACTCCGCCCGGCGCGAGCCGATGCCAACGCTGCCTCGGCCTGCGCCACTTGCGCTTCTGCATCCTGTTCGTCCAACTCGAGTAACAGCTGACCACTGTCGACACTGTCGCCCTCGCGAACGTAGAGCTTGCGCGCCGTGCTCGAGACGAACGACGCCAGGCGGATCTCGGCGGGCGGCATCACCTGCCCACTGACGACCACCGTTTGCTGTATTGGCCCTTGCCGCGGACTCTCCACCCTAACGACCTTGGGGCGCAGCGCAATAGCTGCCCCGCCGCCCACCAACGCGGTGAGACCAATCCCCAACACGATGGCCTTGACTCGCATGGCGCCAGCCTACCAGTACGTCCGGGCAACGGCGAGCTCAGCGTCTAGCGGTCGCAGGTAGCGCCCGAGGGTGGCCGGGCACCTCGGCCGAGCCGTCAGCGGGCCGTAGGTCGGATAGCGCGAACGGCAGGTCCGTGCGTGGGAGCTAGTCACTCGATGCCCGTCCGTGGGCGAAGCGCTTGGACCCGTGTCCCGGGGCTGCTTGGTGTTCGGGGAGGTTATCCAGTGCTTCGACTTGACGAGCCTTCGAGGCTGTCCGACTACTTCAGTGGCGCTTCGAACTGCGGGGCGCAACTTTTTTGGAGCACGAATGACGATTCAGCCCGATGCGACAGACGTTCCCGAGTCCTGGGAGTTCGCGGGTTGGGGCAAGGCGACGAACATCACGGACCTTCAACCCGTTGATGGGCCCATTGCTCGTCTCGATCAGCCGACCAAGAGCACTCTCGGCACCTGGCGAGCGACGGCCATTTGCGGCAACGATATCACGTCCAGCTGTCTCTACGTCTCGGCGCTTTGTGCCGCCCACGCAGGCGCTCTCGCGCCTCTCGTTCTGCTCATTGTTGCGGGCGTGTTGTACTTGTTCCGAAAGGTCTACGCCGAAGTGGGCAGTGCATTGCCGCTCAACGGCGGCTGCTACACGGTCCTGCTCAACACGACCAACAAGCGCGTTGCGGCCGCAGCGGCGTGCCTGACGCTGTTGTCGTACGTCGCTACCGCCGTGATCTCTGCGGGCGAGGCGATGCACTACGCTCATCACCTGTACGGGGGCCTGCCGGTGTTTCCCGCGACGATAGGGTTGCTGGCCCTGTTCGCAACCTTGACGACTCTGGGTATCAGCGAGTCCGCAGTGGTGGCGCTGGTCATCTTCACGCTGCACTTGGCGACCCTGACCGTGCTGTCGGGGGCAGCGATCGTAACGGTCGCCAACGATCCTTCGACGCTCTACACGAATCTGCATCTTCCGAGTCAGCACGGATTCTTGCACGCGCTGTTCTTCGGCTTTGCTGCGGCGATGCTCGGCATCAGCGGCTTCGAAAGCTCAGCGAACTTCATCGAAGAACAAAAGCCGGGAGTCTTCCCGAAGACGCTGCCCAACATGTGGGCCGCGGTGGCTGTCTTCAATCCACTGATGAGCTTGCTCTCGCTCGGGCTCCTGCCCCTCGGAGAGATCCAAGAAGTTCCTCCGGACCTGCTCGCGGAGATGGGCACGCGATCACTCGACGAGTGGCTGGGTTTTTGGGTCGGCATCGACGCGGTCCTCGTGCTCTCCGGCGCCGTATTGACCAGCTTCGTCGGCGTGACGGGCCTGATGCGTCGGATGGCTCTGGACCGCTGCCTCCCTCAGTTCTTCTTGCGTGCCAACCGCTGGCGAGGGACGAATCATTGGATCCTGCTTTCCTTCTTTCTGGTATGCGTCACCATTCTGTTCATCACTGCGGGGCAGATTGAGACATTGGCAGGGGTTTACACTCTGTCTTTTCTTTCGGTGATGAGCCTGTTTGCCATCGGAAACATGTTGCTCAAAGCACGGCGAGGCCGTCTGCCTCGGGATACCCGTGCTGGTTGGCCCACGGTGTCGGTGGCCTTGTTTGCCGTGCTGTTGGGTCTGGTCGGTAACATCGTGATGGACCCAGTCAACGTCGAGATATTCGCTGGCTACTTTTTGGCCGTGGTCGCTGTGGTGGCGGTGATGTTCTTACGTCTGCACATCCTTCGCGTCGTGCTCTCCGTGATGCGTTCGATAGCCGACAAGGTGCAGAGCATGAACGACCGTGTGCGCAAACGGGTCTTGGCTCACATCGACATCATCAACAGCACGGACATGGTCTATTTTACCAAAGGGGACGAGCCGGCGATCTTGAACCGGGCCGTCCAGTACGTTCTCCAGAACGAGCAGACTAATCGTCTGAAGGTGGTGCACGTCTACGAGCCCGACGAGAAGGTGCCAGCGGAATTGGCTGAGCACCTCACCGCGCTCGACCATCTCTACCCCGAGATCCGCATCGACTTCGTGGCGGTGCGAGGTACCTTCGGGCCTCAATTGATCGACGCCCTGTCGCGTCGATTGGGGGTGCCCAAGAATCAGATGTTCATCGGCACGCCAGGGGCGCGGTTCCGCCACCGAGTCGAAGACTTGGGGGGTGTTCGGCTGATTGTGTGAACTCCTTCACTCGAAGTACCGAGAGTTTTCACCCAACAGCAGGGAACGCTGCTGCTCGAGTACCTCGTACAGGAAGTCGCGGCATGCGCGGACACGCGCAGTGGCGCGGAGATCGGCGTGGTGGAGAACCCAGATCCCCCAATCGGTGTAAACTTCGACGGGCAAGCGTAGGAGGGAAGAGTCGCCGTCGCCGATGAAGCAAGGTAGACGCGAAATGCCGAGCCCCGCTCGCACGGCGCGATGCTGGGATGCCACGCTATCGATGCGGCAGCAGAGCTTCGCGTGCGGGAATGCTTGGGTCCATTTGGGAGGCTTGCGCTCACCGCGATGCAAGATCAGTTCCTTGGGTCCGTTCTTGTCGAGATACTTCCGACTACCGTACACACCCAGGCACAAGGGGTACACGCGACGGCCTACCAGATGGTCTGGTGGCGCCTTGGTAACCCGCAACGCCAGATCGGCGTCACGTGCGTCGAGGTTTGCGAGGTTCAGGCTCGTCGATAGCTCCAACTCGATGCCAGGATAACGGCGCAGAAATTTTCCCAGGTGTGGGACCAGCACGTTGTCCGCAAAGTCCGACGGTACGGTGAGAACGAGGCTACCCCGGAGCTCCCGGTCTCTTCCGACGTTCTCGCGCAATATGGCCTGAGTTTGCTCTTCCATCAGACGAGCACGACCGAAGATTTCTTCGGCGGCTTGGGTCATCGAATAGCCGCCACGACTTCGGTCGAACAGCCTGGTATCGAGCACGTCTTCGAGGGCTGCGATTCGGCGCCCGACGGTGGTGTGATTCATGTCCAAGCTTGCGCCGGCCGCGCTGAGCGAACCCGTCTGACACACCGCCAAAAATACCCGCATGTCATCCCAATTCATGCGGGAAGCATTGTGCAAATACGCACATCAATCCAGGAAAAATGCATAGAGCGGAGCTCTCTTGCACATCCTAGACCTAACGGGTCGGAGGCGTAGTGCCTCCCTCTCAGAAAGGCAAACTCATGCAGATCGAGAACAAAACAGTGGTGGTCACTGGCTCCAACCGCGGCATCGGCCGAGCCCTCGTTACCGAATTCTTGAATCGGGGCGCGGCGAAAGTGTACGCAACGGCGCGCAAGCTAGAAACGTTGCGCGCTTTCGACGACCCGCGGGTCGTCCCGCTGCAGCTCGACATCACCGACTCCGCTCAGGTCGCTGCCGCGGCCGAGGCCGCCCGCGACGTCTCGGTGTTGGTGAACAACGCCGGCGTGGCTGCATTCACGAGCCTGCTGGGCCGAGAGCCAGAACTGTTCGAGCGGGACATGCGTACCAACTACTACGGGACTCTCGACATGATGCGGGCATTCATCCCCGTGCTCGAAGGCAAGCCGGAGGCGACGATCGTCAACGTCGTGACCATGGCAGCGTTCGTCAACTTCCCGGGTCTCGGAGGCTACAGTGCGTCCAAAGCCGCCCTTTTCTCCGCCTCGCAGGGTATTCGAATCGAGTTGGCACCGCGGGGTATCAGGGTGCACACCGTTAATCCAGGACCCATCGATACGGACATGGCTCGCCCCCTCGCCATGGGCAAGGCGACGCCAGAAGACACCGCGAAGCACATCGTCGATGGACTGGCGGCCGGCGAAGCTGACATCTTTCCCGATCCTGGTGGACGCCAGATGTTCGAAGTATGGAAGGGAGGTTACCGCCAACTGGAGAAACTGGTGCACGACATGCATCACCAAGTTGGTTGAGTCCATCCAAACCGTCCGACGGATAATATGCCGTCGGACGGCGAGCTGAGCGTGGGCGCTGACGGCCCCATCGACCTTCCGCTGGTATCGCGCTGCCTCGAGACGGTTCGGTCTTATCGCCAAACAGCTGGAGTAAGACGTCCGTCCAGGTCATCACCTCCGGTTGGCATCGGTACGAACCTGGTTGACGATGCGCTCAGACTGCGCGTGACTCTGCGCGGTAGTCGGGAGACTCGAGCTATCGAACAATGCCAGCGGTGGCACAGAAGGTGCGCCCCGGGCAAGAGCACAACGCTCCGGCAGCTCCGCCACCGTCTCCGCCGCCGCTGCTGCCTCCGCACCAGGTGCCGCTCCTGCCTCTGCACCAGGAGCCGCCTCTGCCTCAGCCCGTTTGCTCAGCGCTGTTCCCCGGCACACGCACGCTGGGTGCACTCGCCGGGAAAAGCGCACACACCACATCTCTCGTTGCAACAGATCTCGTCTCGGCGGCAGGTGTTGACGCCGCAGGTCACGTTCAGCGTTTCGTCGTTCGCAGGGTCCGCGAGGTCTTCGGTAGTCGGTCCGGAAGAAGCGCCGGCTCCTGTCACCCCATCGCTTGCGGGTGGGCTGGGCGACTCGGGCTCAGGCTCTCCAGGAGCGAGCGTGGCGGAGGCGTTCGGGAGGTCCGTGCGGGCACCGCAGCTGGTTGCTAACGTGAGTGCCACCGCAAAGAGGACGCGTCGTGCAGAAGGGGCGCAACCAGGTGCGTAGCGGGTCATTGCGTTGGACGCCCGAGCCAAAGGTGCGTCACGCCCTGCCGAAGTCCACCCGGCGCAGTCAGCAGAAAGTCGTCCATACCGTCGCCGTTCACGTCGCTACCCGCGGCGAGAAGCACTCCGACGTGGTCCCTCCTCTCCTCGCAGTTGTCCTCGAGGTCATGTTCAGGGCGCCAACGCTGTCCGAGGAATGCGATCCCTTCATCCAGCGAAAGCTCTGTCCGCGTGAGGTCGAACGGGCCTGGTAGCAGGTAAACGGCGCCCACTCCTTCGCAATCAGCTTCGGTGCCGTAAGTAGGGTCAGCGTACAAGACGTCGAGCAACCCGTCGCCATTCGCGTCCCCAGCGGCCAGCAGCGTGGGGTTTTGCCTCGATGTCTGCGGAGACTCGACCCAGGTGAGGTCGCGCGCCGGGTCGGCGTTCTGCCAATCATCGCGGCCAGCGAAGATTCCGGCGCCAACCGCTTGCTCATCCTGCAGGAGCATGCCGAGCTCACTGAACGTGTCCTCGTCTAGGTCGCCCAAGCCGATGGCGCCCTTGCCGGGGAGTCGCGTTCCGACGGTCGTGACATCGATAGCGCCCTCAAAGGGAACCCGCTGCCCGAGCACCAACCAAGCTTCATCGCGTCTACTCACACTCCAGGTCTCATGCAAACTGCGGACTTCGCTGCCCAGCACGAAGTCCATGAGTCCATCCCCGTTGACGTCACCCGCCGCGTGGGCGCTGCCCCAGGGGGCGCTAGCATTGAAGAAGTAACCCGCCGCATCGGCCTCGCTGCGTCGGTCACCTACAACCTCAGCGCCGTAGTAGAGGTACACACGCCCCATGGCTGCCTCGTCTTCGGCGTTGGTCGCTTCGGGGGCGCCGATGGCAAAGTCTTCGTATCCGTCACCGTCGATATCCCCGAGGCCACTGACGAGACCGAACCCGGTGCAATCTGTCGTTTCGCGAATCAAGGCGCCGACGTCGCGAATGTCACTGTGACCCGCGTACCGTTTACCCCCAGGAATCGAGTACACATGACCTTGCCAGCAGCCACCGGTTCCCACCCCAACCAGCAGGTCACTGCCTCGCGACCCACTCTTGCTAGTACTGCTCACAGCACTCCGTAGGGTGTCCACGTAGGGGCTCGTGAACGTAGCGTCTGGTGCTAGCAGGTTCTCGCCCAGTTCCGGATCGCCGTAGATCACATGGATCAGTGCTCTGCCGAGGGCAGGCGAGATCCCTGTCTCGTCAGCGTCAGGCGTTTCGGGCACGCTATCAGGGTCGAACTCCCAGATCACGATGTCTCCAAGACCGTCACCGTCCAAGTCACCTGGCATGGCGATACCCGAGGGGTAGTAGAGGTGCTCGTACGCCGTATCGGCATCTCCGACGTTGCGCCGCTGACCAGCCGCAAAGGGTGCGTCGGCAGGCGTGTCGACGCTGGGATCGACGATGGCCTCTAGGGGGTTCAGTCGCTTCCACTCGTCGAACCTTTCTTGGCGGTCGACGTTGAACGTTTCGAAATCGTGCTCGCCCCCGGTCTGCACGCTTTCCCCGGACTCACTCGAGCAAGCGACCAAGACCCCACATCCGAAGGCTGCGAGCCGCCCCCTGCACTCTCTCGGCATCAACGCAATGTAGCCTCGGCAACCGAGCCGGTCAACTCGTTCCCAACCCGCAGCCGGCGGACTCCCCCGGGGTGTTCGTTTGTTTCCAGACCGCCACAGCGCGACGCGGGTTTGCGCTGTGTGAGCTGGCGACACGTGCCGCGTCGCTTGGTGAGACAATGGCGGCAGGCGGCGGTTCGAGCGCCGGTGGCAGGAATAGCGACCAGGCCTCAGTCCATTCAGAGCGGACGCAGCAGCCGCCTGGACGGAGCGGGGAGCGCCTCCAGCAAGACCCGAACCGCGAACGCCAGCATAGAAAGCTCACAGCTTCTCGCCCCTCACCGTTGCGACAACCCATAAAGGCGAGCCCCCAGCGCACTCAGCGCATCCACCGACGCTTGCGCGTCTGCAGCTGCCACGTATCCCCACGCCGCGCCCAGCTGCAGAGCGGCTTGCGACTCATACAGTTCACCGAGCGCTCGACGGAAGCTGAGGCGTGCATTGCCTGCTCGCCCGCCGAAGGCTTCGGACACGTTGAGTGCCACACTATTGAGCGAGCGTTTGAGTTGAGTCCCGAGGTCTCGATCTTTGCGTTCGATATCCGCGACTAGTGGACGTGCTTGTTGAATGATGGTGATGACTTGCTTGAGCAGTTGCTGCCGGAGGGTTGTGTTCATGCCCCTCCCAGCGCAGCTTCTGTGACACCGACCCACCGTAGGTTAACGAACCACGCCAGAGGTGGCGCAGAAGGTGCGCCCCCGGGCAAGAACACAACCCTCCGGCAGCGCCGCCACCGTCTCCGCTGCTGCCTCCGCACCAGGTGCCGCCTCAGCCTCAGCCTCAGCCACTGCCTCAGCCTCAGCCACTGCCTCAGCCTCAGCCTCAGCCTCAGCCGCCTCAGCCGCTGCCTCAGCCCCAGGCCCGCCTCGCGGACTTGCGCGCAGCATGGGATGCCGCGCAGAGCTCCCCCCCAGCCGGCGTCGACATCTACATCGACAACGTGGTCGTGGAGTGACCGGCGCCGGGCGACTCAGCACGCGACACGACGCGCACTGACGGCGCGCGCGTGTCGCGGGCTCGATCGCTTGCTACTCACCCGCGTCGGGCACTCCGGCGTCACCGCCAGCTGGGGCGCCGAAGTCGTGGAGGTAGACATAGTCGTTGCCTTCGACGGCGGCGTGACAGGTCACACACATCGGTACGTCGGCACCAGCCATGGGATTACCATCTGGGTCCAGCATCACGTCACCTCCAGGGGTGGACTGAAGCCAGAACCACGCGCCATCTCGCTTCGCCATAACGGTCAACGCCATCGGCGTCGGCGCGTCCATTGTCGGGTAGTTCTCCTTGACGATCAAGCTACCGTCGGGCAGCGGCAACGTGCCGTCCTGCTCCGCCGCGTCAACGACGGCATTCTTGTAGGAAATGACGAACATCGCGTTGCCGTTGGGAATATGGCCCGATGACTGCATCAACTCTGAATTCTCGTCGAATGTATTCCACTCGACATATCCCTCGATCGCGTCGAGCACTTCTTGGGTTGCCACGTCGGGCTCGACCGTCATCGGGCCCGTCGGTTCGCTGAAGTCGTGGAGGTACACGAAGTCGTTCTCTTCCGCCGCCGTGTGACAGGTGACACACATGGGGACGTCGGTGCCTTCCATCGGGTTCCCCTCGGGATCGAGCAACACTTCGCCGTTGGGCGTGGACTGCAGCCAGAACCAAGCACCGTCCTGTTTGGACATGATCGTCAACGCCATCGGCGTCGGTGCATCGCTCGATGGATAGTTCTCTTTGACGATCAAGCTGCCATCAGGCAGCGGGAGCGTACCTTGAGCTTCGGCCATGGCGACGATGTCGTTGCGATATGAAAGAACCCACATGTTCATGCCTCCTGGCGCGTGTGCCGTGGATTCCATGCGCTCCTCGTTTTCGGCAAACAGTCCCCACTCTTCGTAGTCTTCGATGGCTTCGAGCACAGCCGCTGCCTCGTCGGAAGGTTCGGCGATCATGGGGCTCCCGGGCCCCGTTTCGACGTCGGTCATGCTGTCCGTCGCTTCGACGTTGGTCTCTGCAGCGTCGGTCGGATCGGTTTCATTCGGAGGATCGGTGTCGTCCGTTGAGGGCGTCTCCTCCGTGCTGCCGACGTCCTCGTCGGTCCCGTCGCTGAGCGCCGCTCGTGTCGACGAATCGCTGTCGTCGTCACTCGAGCACGCGGCTGCCACGAGTGAAGCAGTCCCGAGCAAGTATGGGAGTAATCTGGATGATGTAGTTCGACAAAGCATGGAGGCTCCTTACGTGAGTGGAACCCGGCGGTGGTGCACGCGTCGGGTTCGAGCTTGGGCTACCTACGAACTGCCTCCGCTAACGGTTTCAATGAATCGCCATGCCTCGGCCTGCGGTCCGAGCGGGGGACGCGTCGACTGATTGAGCGGACGCTGCGCTAGGATACGCGACCTGGCGCGATGTACCGCCCGCCACCCCATGCCCCGACGAAAACGGTCACCACGACGGGAATGGCGTGGGTTGCCAGCACGTGGATGGGGTCCGTCTGTGGGCAACGAACAGCCATCAGGAGCATGATCCAGCCGCCCGACGCGGCGCCAGCAGCGGCACCACGCGCCTTTGGAGACCAAGGATCAGATGAGCGCAACCAAACGCATGAAAGCCCCAACAACATCATGCTCAGGAACAGATCCATCCACAGACACGCGGCGTGATCGGACAGGTTTCGAGACGGCCAACCCCACGTCGTTGGCGCGACAGCGTTCGCTGCCAGTGCACCAAGACCCAACCCCACGGGAGTCAGGATCGCGACGCGGCGCAGGACCCTCTGCGCCTCACCCGTGGCGGAAGCGCCGGCTCCCAAACTCACGGTGGCAACCAAGGCCAAGAGCATCGCCCCCCCGACCGCGACGGCAACGTAGGCCGTAGGCCGTGTCAACGCGCTCTCCGCAACACCCATCACCGCCAACATCCCAGCCAGCATGGCCACCGCGACGCCTGCCAAAATCCACGCTAGCCGACGGCGCGCTTGGCGCGTCGCCGATGGTTTCCGCGCGACCTCCCGCAGGACCCGCGCCCGCAACTCATCCTCAGGACGCTGCATCACGAGGACTCCCGAGCAAAAAAACGAGAAAGCCTGGTTCTCAGCAGTCGGCCGGCGCGGTGAGCTCGCACCTTGGCGGCGGCCTGGGTGACTCCAAGCACGTTGCCTGTCTCCGTGGCAGACAAGCCCTCCAGCCGGAGCATGACGAACGCGGACCTCAGTGTCTCTGGTACGGTCAACAGCTCGTTCGCCAAAGCGTCGTCCAGCTCACGAGTGGCCGCGTTTCGTTCCGGCGATGGACTCAGCTCGTCCGCAGGCTCATGCTCGCGTTCCGTCGATCCCGGCGCCAACTCGAGACGTCTGCCTTGGCGCCGCATCCACGTGATCGCCGCGCGACGCGTGATGGTATATGCCCAGGGTTCGACCGGGGCGCCGCGCACGAACGTTGCCCTGGCTTGGTGGATCTGCAGAAAGGTTTGCTGCACCACGTCCTCGGCCGTGCTCACTGAACGCAACATGCTCCGGGCCAACATGAGCAACTTTGGGGCGAGCTCGTCATAGACTTCGGCGAACGCACCGTCGTCCCCATCTGCATATCGGTCCATCGCGAGGCTGGCTCGCGAGCGTGACGTATCCTCCGGCACCTGCACGACCTTACAGTGGCCCCGCCCGGGTCGCAATCGCTCAGTCGCCGGGCGGGCGCGGGTGGTGCCGAGCTCAGTCGTCCTCAACACTCGTGACGCCATCCAGTCCACCTACTACGACCAGTCCTCGGCGGTTACAGCCTGCGGTTCGATGGAACCTGCAGTGCGGAGGCGCAGGATGTCCAGGTCGACGTCGCAGTTCTGACGCGATGTCGACCAACTGCCAATGGACTGTCTCGGACTCACGGTGTACTCCTTTGGGGCGCGTTATCCACGGTCGTCGACGCGGTGGTGAAAGCTCTCGGGCTGCAACCTGGCCAGCCGCCACGAGCACTACGAAAACCACGGCCCTGCGGTTTCAAGGTTTCCATGATTTCGTTAGCCGGCCTCCCGACCTGTGTACCGCGGAGACGCGCCACAGTTCGTTCATCGGCGACGCCTGACGTAGTCAGCGCGCCACGGCGTTCGCGGTCGGGTTTTGCGCGCGACTCTCGCCATGGGGTCGGAAACCCCAATCATCGCCCACGACTCGCCCCTGGTCTTTCGTGCTCTGGGGGAGCACCTCGATGAGGTCCGTTGGATTCCGCACCTCAGTCGAGCCGCGCCTCAGGCGAGCCGCACCTTCAGTATCGAGGCGTCCGTGCCGGCGCTCGCGGTGCCGGCGGTAGCGGCGAATCCGGCGTGTCGTCGGGGTCCTGCGGCGGCGTCTCGGAGCCACCCACCCCCGTCACCTGGCTCGAGTGATGGGAATCGCAGGGAAGTGCCTCCAGGCACGCGGTTCGCTTCGCCATGCGCAATGCCGCCGCACTCGGAGTTGGCGTCAGCGGCGACAAGGCGGGCCGCCGCAGCTTCGGCTCATGCTCACCGACGTCGAGCAGAAGCCGCAGCAAGAACCCTTGCCCGACGCGCCTGTCGCAGAGGTTCGTCGGGTCAATCTGTACGGCAAGCAGTGGGTCAGCGGCTGCGACACACCGCAAATGAAGCTGCTGAGCCGCTACATTACACGTCTTCACCCTGCCCGCGGAGCTTCGTCCGCTGGCAGCCTTCGCTCAGAGAACCGTCTACGGCGCGATGTTTCACGCCGTGGGGCGTAGTCTGCTCGAATTCGGGCAGTCCAACCCGGACGCGACGCTCGGGGCCACACTTTCGGCGCTTCCAGAGCCGGAATCGCGCCGTGATCCGTCGCTCGAACTCTCCCCCTCGGAGTCTTCGTTCCCACACGCCAGAGTCACGGCTGCCCAGAGACTCGCCACCGCCAACGGCTTCACCCACTCCATAGGTATCCATTAACTGCCTCAGAGGCCTCGAGTCAGTTCATTTTGACACTTGGGTTCCCAAAGGACGAGTTCCTACAGAAGTCCACCCTGTTGGCGTCGCAGGCGACACGCGCCGACACGAACCCCCAGCCTGGTATCAGCGCTTCTCGCCTTTGGGCGATAGGATAGAACGTGGTGGCGCGAACGAGCGCCCTCGGTCATCGCGGCCGCTAAGCACCATCTCATGGGGCTACGTAGACCAAGGCGGCTAGGGCTCGGTTAACGTCACCCGCGTTTCGCGACATC
Source organism: Polyangiaceae bacterium (assembly GCA_050298815.1). GTDB lineage: Bacteria > Myxococcota_A > Polyangia > Polyangiales > Polyangiaceae > SZUA-265. Next base: position 67,275 of record JBNKUV010000091.1, on the reverse strand, counting down.
GGGTCAAGGCCGCGCTATACTCACGTGCCTAGGAGCGGCGTTCGCTTCTGGACGAGGGAGAAATGGTGCGCCGGTGGGGAATGAAACTTCGAAGCTTCCAGAGCTGACTGCGCTCGAGGAGCGGTACGCTTGTCTCGTTGAATACTCACCGGTATGCATCCACGAGATCGATACGAGCGGTCGTCTGATCTCCATGAATCCCAAGGGGTTATCAATGATGGGGGTCGACGATTTTTCCGAGATCTCGGGAATGCGCTACCTAGACGCCGTCTGCGAGGCCGATGCACCACGAGTCGCAGCCCTCATGAAACGCGCTTTGGCGGGCGAGCGAGTAGACTTTGAGTTTACCGCTTCGGGCGACGGCGCTCCCGCGATCTTCGCGTCAAACTTTGTTCCAATTTGCGACTCCGAAGGCCGCGTCGCCAAGATGATGGGCATCACCGAGGACGTGACGGAGCGGCGCGCCGCGGAGCGTCGGCTTCGGGAGAGTGAAGAGCGCTATCGAACGATTATTCATGCGACACGCGCCGGCTATTGTTTGGCGGACAAGTCGGGCGTCGTCATCGACGTCAACGAATCTCTTACTGAGATTTTGGGCTGCCCGAGCGAAGCCCTGATAGGGCAACCGCTAGACCAATTCCTTGACCCCCTGAGCCAGACCTGGCTCAAGAATATCTTGGCGGAGGGCGGTTCGGGTGTTCGTGAAATCGCGCTGGCACGGCCTGGCGAAGAGAAGATTATCCGGTTTGAGGTGCACTACTATCCGGTGGAGTGGGGAGGGGGTGCACGCTCGTTTGCCCTTGTCCACGATATTACTAGTGAGCGCTTGAAGGATCGCAAACTCTTGCAGTCTCAGAAGATGGAGGCAGTGGGTCAGCTTACCGGCGGCATCGCGCACGATTTTAACAACTTGCTTGGGATAATCGGCGGTAACGCCGAGCTGATCGAGAGCACGCTGGGCGGGCGACACTCCGAATTGGCGGAGTATGTTGGCGAGATCTGTAAGGCAACGACGAGGGGAGCGGAGCTGACGCGACAGCTGTTGGCGTTTTCCCGCAAGCAGTCACTTCACCCTCGGGCGCTCAACCTGGCCTCCCAAGTTGAAGAAATGCTGTCCCTCGTCAAACGCACGCTCGGGGAACATATCACTATTTCGACAAGACATGAGCGCGACCTGTGGGTATGCATGGCGGATCCGGCACAGGTTCACAGTGCGGTTCTTAATCTTTGCATCAACGCGCGAGACGCACTCGGCAGTGGCGGCACATTGAAGATCAGCACTCGGAATATTTCGAAGGTTGAAGCCGAGGAGCTTAACTTTCGTGAAGCTGAATATGTCTGCATCACGGTAAGTGACAATGGGCATGGCATGTCACCGGACACGGTTTCACAGGCATTTGAGCCATTTTTCACGACCAAGCCGACCGGACAAGGGACTGGGCTCGGTCTGAGTATGGTGTACGGGTTTGCGTATCAGTCTGGCGGCTATGCGACCATTGACTCACAAGAAGAGCACGGGACAACGGTGCGGGTATATCTCCCTCGCACCAAGGAACAGGCCCAGCCGGCCGATCTTGAAGTCGTGCGGGCTGTTGAGCCGCCAACCCATGGGCATACGGTGCTCGTGGTTGAGGATGATGCGTCGCTTGCTCGTGTCATCGTCGCTGCGCTCAAGCGCAGTGGCTGCAAAGTACTCATCGCAGGTGATGGTGACGAAGCGCTATCCCTGCTTCGCCGGGAACCGTCGATCGAGCTACTGCTTTCCGATTTGGTCCTGCCGGGCAGGTTATCCGGCCTCGACGTCGGCAATGAGTGTCGGGTCCGCCACCCTAGGATTCAGCGCATCTTCATGTCTGGATACTCGGAGCCAAGCATGCTCGAGGCACAGCTCTCAGGTGAAGACACACTCTTGCACAAGCCCTTTACATTTCGCGAACTCAATAGCCAAATCCTGATCGCGTTACAGCGGCCACCGGCCACCGGCAGCGCGAAAGCGTGACTCTGCAGACGCGCAAACGGAGAACCCCGCGCGGTCGCCAAAGGTCGCCAGGCCCGCATAGGCTGCAAGTCTGAGCACAGTACTCTTGCCGCGACTTGAGTGTCTCATCAGAGAGAGGAACCCTCCTGCGGCTGAGAGATCCGTAGGACGTACGGAAGGCGATCCAGCGGCCACGCTCCGCGGACGAAATTATTTTCGCCCCCCTGGCGGGTCGGGCAGCGCTAGCATGGGGTGATGGGTATTCGAGTCATGCTGGCCTGTTGCGTTTCGCTCCCTCTTTGCCTTTGCTCCTGCGGGTCGGGGACCTCGAATGGAGCAGCCGAGGGCGGAATGGCGGCACCTGGTGAACCCCGCGACCCGGTCGAAACCGCGAGTGAAACGTCGGAGGCGGATGAACCTGCAGAGCCAACCTCCAGTGCCGCTCCCGCGGGCGAAGACAACACGCCCGCCGACGAGCTGTCGGACGTGCTAGCGCCCAGCGATGCGGTGGGCCCCGAGGTGAACTCGCCCGACCCTGTAGACAAGCCTCCCACCGGGCCCGCGGACGGCACCACGGCCCCTGCGCCTGTGGACTTCGAGGCGTCGTGCGACGGGCCGCTGGTGTTCGAGGATCCTGAGCTCCGGGAAATGGTGGTCGTCTCTGCCGTGGTTGCGATGGGCACCGACCGGACCGAACGCGCCATGGAGCTCGCGCAAGACCACGAGCTCGACATCTTCGCCGAGGACGTGGAAGGCATCACCGACCTCGTCTACTATGACCAGGTTGAATACCTCGGTGGTATTCAGTGTTTGACGGCGTTGACGAGGCTGACGTTGACCAGCGATCTACTTGGCGATCTGGCGCCACTCGGCCCGCTGTCGAACTTGAAGAAGTTGAGCTTCCGCCATGCCGGGGACTCAGTGGACTTGACCCCGCTTGCGCAGCTGTCCAACCTGAGCTCGCTATCACTCACGGGTCGGGGCATCGACGATCTGTCGCCGCTGCGATCGTTGGTGGAGCTGCAGGACCTGGAGCTGGGGACCTTCGGGACAGACGACGCCACCTCGCTGGACACGTTGACGAAGTTGGCGGTGTTGAAAGTTCGAGGCGGGGCCCCGCTGCGTGGTCTGAGCGCCCTGACGTCGCTCACCCAACTGGAGATCACCAGTCCGGATTGGGACGATCTGTCGGAGCTGTCGACGCTGATTAATCTCACTGAGCTCGGCATCAATGGCGACGCCGTGAGCGACGTCACTGCGCTCGGTTCGCTCACGAATCTTCGCAAGCTGACGCTGTTGGGTGCTGGTATCGGGGACGTGACGCCGTTGGGTGAGCTCGAAAAACTCGAGACGCTGCAGTTGGAGGGAGTCAGCGCTTCAGACGTCTCGGCGCTTGGCAACCTGACAAAGGTGACCGACTTGTACCTCGTCGCAGATGCCACGCTGGCGAACTTGACGGGGGTTGGTGGGATGCAAGCGCTGTCCGAGTTGATTGTCTACGCGGACGGTCTCGTCGACATCGGCGACCTGGCAAACCTGAACAATCTTGGCGTCGCTTACTTTTCCAGCAACGGATTGTCCGATCTGACGGGGCTGGCTGGCAGCCAGTCGCTTGAGATGCTCACCCTCAACGGGGATGGGATCGAGGACCTGACGCCGCTCGGAGCATTGCCCAACCTCAGCCGACTCACCGTCAGCAGCGACACCCTCCGCGAGTTGGCGCCGCTCTCCGCGCTCAGTTCTCTGAACACGTTGATACTGCAAGGGGCGAGCATGCGCGATGCGACCCCGTTGTCCGCGCTGACCAGTCTGGAAATCCTGAGTCTGCTCAACGCACCCATCACCGACTTGACGGCGATCGGTATGCTGACCCAGCTGACGCACTTGAACATCAGTCAGAGCAGCGTGACAGATTTTGCGCCTCTAGCGAACATCGAATACCTCCATAAGCTGAACCTCCAAGACAACCGCATCAGCGATCTCAGCTCGCTGCTTGGAATCGAACAGGTTGGCGATCTCGACCTGTCGCTGAACCCGGTCTCGTGTGGGGCTCAAGCGGACAACATCAGCAAGCTCGAGAGCGTTTCGGGGACGCTCGACATCGACTGCTTGTGAATTCTGGACGCCCATCAGTCACAGCAACGAGACCCATGCGTCCAGGTCACCCGGCATCGGCACCCCGGTCACCTGCGTCGGTCGGTGTAACACCTGCGTCCTCCAAAGGCAGCTGCTCCGTTGCCAGGTGGTAGTCGCTCGTGACGTCGAAGGCCCGCACCAGCAAGGCCCGAGGAGTTGAGAATGCTGAAGTGACGGGAGTATTTGAGCGACGAGCCAAGGAAGTTTGAACAGCACACTGGAGCCAATCGCGAATCAGGTCACGCGAGCCGAAGGCCCGCCGAAGCGCCATCGCTTACCCAGACGGGAGCGCCTATCATGGCACTGAAGAATCTGACGGTGGAAGAGATGGCACAGGACGCGTAGGTCAAACAAGCGCCCCCTCGTTGGTCGGCGAGGACCAGCGGCCCCCTTGACCCCGCACCCAGCGTGCGGGCGGCTCAGAGAATTCCAGGTTGCGAGCGTGTCAGCGCGCCGGCCGTGCAGCGCTGTGGCGTGTCGCCCGGCGTCGACCGGGAGACAACTTCACCCGTCCCGGGTCGGCGGAATTCGAGGAGCCCTCACGTCGGATTCACACCGTTGGTTAACTGCCCTGCGACGGAGTAGAGTAAGCAGGTGAAAAGGCAGGCTCTTCCAATGGCTGGGATATGGCTGGTCGTGAGCGTGGCGGTTCCAGCATGCGGAACTGAGTCGAACGTTTCCACACCGTCTGGGCCCTTCAACGTGGCACCCGCGAGAACCACGGATGGAGGCAGAGCTGAAGTCAGCGGCGGACAGGAAGCAGGCGGTGCCGACGGAGGAGGGCCGATCTCTTCCGTTCTCCCCAGCGGAGGGGGCGGAACGAGCGGCGAAGGCGGAACGGGCGGCGCAGGAAGCGGCGCAATGAGTGAAAACGGCGGCGTCGGGAGCGCCGGTGGAGCGGAAACCGCGAATACGTGCGAGACATGTGTCGACTCAAACCCATGCACCATCGACGAATGCCGGGATGGCCGTTGTGTCCACAGGCCCGTCGAATGCACATCGACGGACGCGTGTCAGATCGCCGAGTGCGTCGAGGGCGTTTGCGTGGAGACTCCGGCTGGCCTGGTCTTTGACGACTTCGAGACCACGTTCAGTGGCGACGTGATCCACAGCGTGGTGGTGAAATCGACTTTGGACCGGTTTTTCTACGCTGTATCAGGCGAGTTCCAAGGTGTACCCGACTTGCTGTTGGGCACGTTCGAAGAAACAGGAGCCGAGGTCGCAACTCTCTCTCTCTCCAGTACACTGGCGGCAATGGATTTGGAGGTTGCGGGGCGAGGCGACCTTGTCGTGGAACCAACGGCTGGCAGTTCGCTGATGGCGTACGTGGCGGTAAGAGACGTGAGTGAAGCCGCTTCCAGTATGAGCGGTCAGGTCGTACGCCTGGCGTTCGACCCGGATCTGAACCTCACGGCTGAACCGGTTCTCTTGGGTAGCGCCGAGAGTTACGACTTTGTCTTCGCGCGTTTGGGACCCGTAGCGATGTGGCCCGAGGGTGGAGAGCCGTTCGTCGTCTGGCCTGCCCGAGACGTAGGCCCCAACGTCGAGACGGGGCTCCTATACCAAGTCGGCGAGGAGCCGGCCTCGATATCAGATCCCGGCGGCAACTTCATCGCCGTCGTCGACGAGCTCAGCGGTCTTGCACCATTCCACGTCGCCATGGCTCCGGCAGCCGCTTGGATGACGACGGACGACTCGAACGGAAGCGTTCGCGTCTTCCTTGGGGGACACAACGGCACGGAACCCAGCGAGATTCGTCGCTGCGACTCTGATGGTTGGATTGCCCATGGGTTCGATGTATGGCCGGCGCCAAACAGGAGTGACACGTGGCTCGTCGCTTGGTCGACCGCAGACCCCGAGCCTTACCTCAACCTCACAACCGTTGAATGCTCCTCCACAGCTTGTTCCGCGCAGCGAGCGTGTTCGGAAACGGGAAACGGGGGCGGTATTGGACACATCATCTTGCAGACGGCGGAAGATGCGAACGATCCCGATTCTTACAACCAGGTGCAGCTTCTCACGAAATGGACGGGCTCGACGTGTGAGTTGCGGCTCAGCGACGACGGTGTCCTCGTCGTGGCACAGGGAGACGATGATCTTGCGCCCGCGCGACCCGGCCTCGCCGTCACTCCTTCCAGGCGCACCGTTGCGTGGATTCAATCGCGAAACGACACCGAGGAAGCTCATATCGCTCGGTATCGCCGCTGTGATAGTGACTAGACCAGCAATCAGCTTGATTGCTGCGACAAGTCAACATCTAGACATCGAACAGCGAGCAGGGGCGAATTCCGGGCAGCGGCGAGCTGATCGGCGCTCTAGGTAGGCCGATGGCCGCTTGTTGGGTTCTCATGACCCGGCCGACAGATTCACCAGGCACAGCCAGCGTGCCACGTCACTGGCTGCTGCGATGTCGGCCACGCGCTATCGACGTCTATCCGGCACGCCAGCGTCAGCGTCGACAGACACGGAGAAGTCGTGAAGATACACGTAGTCGTTGTCTTCGACGGCGGCGTGGCACGTGAGGCACATCGGGACATCCCCACCGGCCATGGGATTGCCATCGGGATCGACCATCTACCCTTCCCTCCTGCGTTCCAGCGGTGGCACAGAAGGTGCGCCCCCCGGCAAGAACACAACCCTCCGGCAGCGCTCGCACCAGCCGCCGCTCCTGCCTCTGCACCAGGAGCCGCCGCTACCTCAGCCTCCGCCGCTGCCTCCGCCTCCGCCGCTGCCTCAGCCTCAGCCTCCGCCGCTGCCTCCGCCTCAGCCTCTGCCGCTGCCTCAGCCTCAGCCCCCCTCAAAACCAAGCCCGAAACCAATACAACACCCTCTCCGCCACCCTCTCCCCCAACGACCGAAACTGAAAATCGTACGGATCCACCTCATAACACTGCTCAACATCCCGCATGAACGAAGCCGCAACCACCTCAGCAAAATCGCGATCGAGTATCGAAACGTTCAACTCGTGATTGTTGAAAATGGACATGTAATCCAGATTGAAGCTGCCAACCGTCGCCCACTTCCGATCGATGACGGCGGTCTTGTTGTGCAGCATACTGGGCTGCCATTCGTAGATACGCGCGCCGTGCTTCAGCAATGCTCCCCACACCGCTCGGCTCGCGTGCCGCACGAGGCCCACATCGCTCTGTGCCGGCACCATGATGCGCACGTCGACGCCGCGACGGGCGGCATCGCGCAGCGCGCGACGCAGCCGGCGATTGGGCACGAAGTAAGCATTCGCAATCAGGACCTCCTCCTCCGCGCTCGCCACCCGCCGCAAGTACGCCGCGATCGCCTGCCGCTTCTCTACATAGCGCGCCTGTGTTAACACAGCAACCTGAACCGCCCCTTGCGCCGTCCCCACGTCGTCGGGCACCTCGAGCCGCTCCCCACATTGCTCCCGCCAAGACGCCGCGAAGGAAAGCGCCAAACTGTGCACGACGGGCCCTCTGACGACCACGATGTCATCGCGCCACGCCTTGCCGCCGTCGTCCAAAGAGAGCCACACGTCGGCAACGTTGACTCCACCCACGAACGCCTGCTCCCAATCGACGATCAACAGCTTGCGATGATTGCGCGTGGTCAAGCGCCCTACTCGCGTCCGTTGCAGAAAGGGGTTTACAGGATTGAACTCAATCACCCGAGCGCCGGCTTCCCTCAGGCGTTGGAAGCAAGCCGGATCGGTGGCAAAGGAGCCCAACGCATCGTAAAGCAGCTCCACGTGGACGCCACGCCCTCTGGCCGCGACCAGCGCATCGAAGAAGCGCGCCCCGATGGTATCGGACGCAAACCAGTACATCTCGAACCAGATAGAACGCTCGGCGGACTCGATCGCGCTCAGCATGCGCTCCAGACCGAGAGCCGCGTCGGTGATCAGCTCCACCGCGTTGCCCGCGACGAAGTGCTCGGCTTCGCCGGGCGCCTGGCGCCTCAGCAGCGCCTGTCCATAGTCGCGCAGTCCCAGACTCACACTCGCTCCCACACAGTCGAACGGCAAGGCTGCCACAATCCGGCCTGCCGTTTCGACAACGATCGTTGCGTCACGGCACGCGGTGACCGATGAACTGCAGGATGGGTGCTCATGGAGCGAGTCGTCGCGCCGGTTGGCTCTGGGTCGTCGGCGTTCTGACAATCACCGCGCAGAGCTTCAGAGTCAAGGCAGACGTCCCGGTAGCAGCCGACGCTGCGGAGACGCCCCGCAAAGGCAGCTGGGCCAACAACCTCTACCACGAGGTCCGCCCCAGTGTCGTCTTGGTGCGAACGAGGACCTCCGAAGGAACGGGCTTCTCTTTCCATTCGCCACGCCACATCGCCACTGCGTTTCACGTCATCGACGCAGGGGATCCGATCTTCGTCGTACTCGCTTCCGGCGAGCAGATGCCGGCGCGGGTCGTGGCGTGGGACCCCACCTGGGATCTAGCCATTTTGGAGCTGCCCGAAGCGTTGGATGCCAAACAGCTCCGCCCCGTGGGCGCCAGCCACGGACACGTGGGCGATCCCGTCGCTGCCGTCGGCAATCCCTGGGGCGCCGAGCAGCGCAAGCGCCCGGGCTCGAATGCGCCCGTGTGGGCATTGAGCCAAGGGGTTATCAGCGCTCCGCCCGCCGAACTCGTGCAAACGGATGCCCCCGTCAATCCCGGCAACTCGGGCGGTCCCCTGTTGACCCAGAGCGGTGAGGTGGTCGGCGTGTTGGTGATCAAGGTCGCTGACTCCGATGGCATCTCGTTTGCGGTATCGAGCCAACGACTCCAAGCGTTGGCCCGCAACATCGGCAAGCAGGAGCCGTACACCGTGCCGAGCTATCAGCTGGACCTGCAGCTGTCGTGGATACCGCTGGCGGAGCACGAGCTCAGCGGCGTCCTCGGGGGGGCCAGAGTGGTCACACGTGCCGGGCCCGGACTGAGCGTCCGAGCAGCGCGTCTGTGGGGGGACACCGAGGTGCTCTCGGCCTTGCGCCTGAACCAGCGGGATCGTTGGCTGCTCGAAGCCGATCTGCTCTACCGCTTCGGCAACGGCGAGGCCGGCCTCGTCGTCGGCGCTGGAGCGGCCGTCCAGCGCGACGACATCGAAGAGCGCACCGCCACCATCGTCAACGGCCAGTTGGAACAGGACACGACGGAGAGCGACAAGACATCGGTGCGAGCCATGGTCAGCGTCGGCATCGAGGCGCAGTGGATCCTCGTCGACACCGCCGTGTACGCCCTGGGGCGCGGGGGGCTGGGGGCGCGATTCGGAGTCGGGGTCGTGTTCTGAGCGCCGCGTCGATTGAACGCGGAAGTAGTGTAAAGAGCGAGTTCTTGTTAGGTTCCGCCCATGATGCCGGGAGGCAATGGGCGGCCGGTCCAGCAGTACGCGGCGTGGTTTAGGCGGATACTGTGCTGGCTCGTGCTGCTGACGACGGTCTCGGCGCCGGAGCGAGCCCACGCACAAGCATTGGACTGGGCTGACGTCCCCCCTGAGCTCCGACCGTGGATCCCTTGGGTGCTGGACACCGCGGGGGACGAAAGCTGCCCAACTGTCGGAGAGGCGCCCACGTGCGTTTGGCCTGGCCTCCTGCAGGTGGACATCGATAACTCCGTGGGACACTTCCGCCTGACGGTGGTGGTGGACCGGCGCACGCTGGTGGAGCTTCCCGGCTCGGCGCAAAGCTGGCCCCAGAACGTCGACGTCAACGGGACGCCCGGCATCGTCTTGGACAGGGACGGCGTGCCCGCCATCATCTTGGGCAAAGGCGCCCACGTCCTCGCGGGCGAGTTCAATTGGTACCAGGTTCCCGAAACACTGACCCTGCCGCCGAAGATCGCGCTCGTCGCGCTGCGTCGAGATGGCAAGGTCGTCGACCTGCCCAAACGGGATCCCGCGCTGCTGTGGCTGCGAGCCACGGGGAGCTCGACGGAGGAGGCGCAACGGCTTTCACTCGAGGTGTTTCGCAAACTCGATGATGGAGTGCCGTTCAAGGTAACGACGCGGCTGTCGTTGCGCGTGGCGGGCAAAGCGCGCGAAGTCAATCTGGGCAAGGTGCTGTTGCCGGGCAGTAGCCCCCTGTTGGTCGAATCGGCGTTGCCTGTGCGGCTGAACGAAGACCAGACCCTCTCCGCGCAGGTCTACGCCGGCAACCACAGCATCGACATCGAAGCGTTGTTCGCCGATCCCCCGGGCGAGCTTCTGCGCTCCCCGCACGAGGATCTCTGGCCGCTGACCGAAACCTGGGTGCTCGACTCCGATCCGGCCCTGCGCCAAGTGGAACTCGTCGGCGCCCCCGCGGTCGATCCCAGCCGAACCAACCTGCCCGAAGAGTGGAAACGCCTCGCCAGTTATTCAGTGGCCGTCGATTCGCAGGTGTCGCTGCTCACCTCGCGGCGAGGAGAGCCCGAAAGCCCTCCCAACCGACTGCAACTCGATCGGGATATCTGGTTCGATTTGGATGGCAAGGGCTACACCATCCGAGACCGCTTCTCGGGGCAAATGAACCGCGACTGGCGCCTGGACTTGTCCCAAGGCAAGTTGGGCCGCGTTCTGCTCGACGGCGAGCCCCAACTCATCACCAAACACCCCGAGTCGAACACCGCAGGCGTCGAGCTGCGCAAAGGGACGCTCGATCTGATCGCCGAGTGGCGCACGGAAGGAGCGCACCGTGCATTTCCTGCGGTCGGCTGGAGCGAAGATGTTCAGCAGCTGAGCGCACAGGTGCACGTGCCGCCCGGCTGGCAATTGATCAACGCTTCCGGTGTCGACGGTCTGAGTGAAACCTGGATCTCGAGCTGGGACCTCTTCTCGCTGTTCTTCGTCCTGATTGTCAGCGCGGCCATCTGGCAATTGACCCACGCATCCTGGGGCGCGTTGGCTTTGCTGACGATGGTCCTGACCCACGACCAGGCAGACGCCCCGAGCGTGCTCTGGGCCTGCCTAGTCGGGGTCATCGCTCTGTTGAGGGTCACGCCCGCGGGGATCTTGCGGCGCATCATCGTCGTCGTGGGTGTCGGCTTCGCAGGCGCCTTGCTCGTCGTCTTGGTGAACTACGTCTCGTCGGAAGTACGCACGGCACTGTTCCCCCAAACCACGCCCCACGAAGGAAGCTATTCGCTGCCCAGCGCCGTCACCGCCCCCGCGAGCGAGTTCGACGACGAAGGTGGCAGCGGGACTCGCTACGAGGAGGAACCCGCCGCCCCCGCCCCCCTGGAGCGCAAGGCCAAACGCGACTCGATCAGCCTCCCCACCACGCAACAAAGCCTGACACAAGATGTCGCTCAAGAGCTGATCCAGAAACAGCAAGATCCCCAAGCGGTGGTGCAAACGGGCCCCGGCATTCCCACGTGGGAGTGGCAGAGCTGGCATCTGTCGTGGTCCGGCCCCGTGCACCGAGAGCACGAGCTGCGGCTCTACCTGTTGTCCAGCTCGGGCAGCGGGTTGATCTCCGCCTTACGCATTCTGCTGACCGGCGTGCTGGGGTTTCTGCTGCTCAAGTACGCGATGGCTCAAGCCAAGCGCCCTCCCCACCCGCGTCCACGACGACGTGGAGCCATGGCGGCCATCGTGCTGCCGCTTGCTCTATTCGGAGCCTCACTGCTGCAGACGACACCCGCAGCGGCTGAAGTCCCCAGCGAAGAGGTGCTGACAGAGCTCCGGTCTCGAATCACTCGCCCGCCGTTGTGTCACCCCAAGTGCCTGAGCGTGCAGCGCATGGAGGTCACCATCGAAGGCAGTGACCTGACGATGCGCAGTGAAGTGCACGCCGCGGCAGATGTGAGCTATCAGCTGCCCGGACCCTTCGAAAGCTGGGCCCCCGCCGAAGTCCGCATCAACGGCACTCCCGCTGCGGGCATGGTGTTGGGAGAGGATGGTTTCCTCCACCTGCGGCTCCCGCCGGGCAAGTACTGGGTCTCCGTCAAAGGACCCGTCATCGGCAACAACGTGACGTTGACGCTCGGCGAGAAGCCGCGCTGGGTGCAAGTGGCCGCGCCGGATTGGGAAGTCGATGGCGTGGACGAGTCGGGAGCGATCGAGGGATCGCTCCGCTTCCACCGTCGGGAGCAGACTGCCGATGCGGCGGATGCCTTGGCCGCTCAGGTCAACTTGCCGTCCTGGCTGCTCATCACGCGCACGTTCAAGTTCGGCGCGACGTGGAGCATCTCCACGCAGGTCGAGCGGATCGGAACGGCGACGAGCCCCGTCATCGAGCGCTACCGGTTGCTGCCGGGCGAGCAAGTCACGCGGGCGGAAGTGGTGGTCGAAGGGGGTGAAGCGGTGCTTTCCCTGGCGCGCAACGACACGACCCTCGCCTTCGAGAGCGTGCTCGAACCCACGGAGACATTGTCGCTGGTCGCTCAGCAAGGCAAACGCCTGAGCGAGCGCTGGGTCCTGCAGTGCGGCCCCATCTGGCGCTGCAGCACCGAGGGCATCGCGCCGACCTCCCACAAGAACAACGGCCTGTGGGAGCCGCACTTCACTCCTTGGCCCACAGACACGTTGGATCTGTCCTTCGTGCGCCCCGTGGCCGCGGAAGGTCAATCGCTGACGGTGGATGATGCGCAGCTCGACATCAATCCGGGCAAACGTCTGCTGAAGGCAACCTTGACCGCCAACACGCGGTCCAGTAGCCGCAACATCCTCAACGTCAGCCTGCCCGACGTCGCAGAAGTCCAAGAACTGCTGCTCGATGGCAAGCCCCACGCCCTACAACAACGCGACGGCAAGCTGGCGATCACCCTCGACCCGGGTCAACACGCCGTGAAGCTGATGTGGCAACAACCCGGGGGCATGGCCCCAATTTTTCGTGCCCCGCAAGTGGCGCTGGGCTCGGAAGCGGCCAACCTCCGAGTGAACATGCGAGTTCCCGAGGACCGCTGGCTCCTGTTCGCCCCCTCCCTTCAGTGGGGCCCGGCAGTGCTGTTCTGGGGGTATCTGGCGTTCATCGCGATCTTGGGTTTTGCCCTCGGGCGCTTGCCGAATAGCCCGCTGTCGGAGATGCAATGGATCCTTCTGGGGATCGGACTGACGCAGGTGCACGCCGCGATTGCGGTTCTGGTCGCCGCATGGTTCTTCACTGTCGCCTACACCCACCGTTGGCGACCCAAGTCTCCGGCTTGGTACAACTTGTCCCAAGTCGGGCTCGTCTGGCTCACCCTCGTGTTCCTCGTGTGCTTGTTTGCCGCAGTCTACGGCGGGCTACTCAGTACGCCGGACATGCAGGTCTCAGGTGCGGGCAGCACGAACCGCGAACTCTCCTGGTATCTCGATCGAAGCGCCTCGGGCGCCCTGCCCCAGCCGTGGGCGATCTCGACGTCGCTTTGGGTGTGGCGCGGTGTCATGCTCGCTTGGTCGCTGTGGCTCGCGTTCAACCTGCTCAGCTGGTTGCGCTGGGGCTTCGGTATGTTCTCGCGGGACGGCCTGTGGAAAAAGGTGCCCAAGAAACCCAAGCCGCCGCGTCCGATGGGCGGTGCGTACGCTCAGGGTTATCCCCAGAATGTAACTCCGACGCCCACCCCCGTCGTCTACCCGGGGGCGCAGTGGGTGGTGGCGGCCAATGGCGCCGCGCCCGACGCTCCACAGGGGATGGATGCCGCCCCCAGAACGCCGCGCAGCGCGCAAGCGACGACCCGGCGCGATGGGTCGTTGGCGGCGTATCCGAGTACCGAGTCGAGTTTGGAGCGCGTTTCTGATCAGGGGCCCACGACGTTGCCGACGGGGGCGTCGGTGGCTGGGGCAGCGGCAGCGGCTGGGGCTGAGGCAGCGGCTGGGGCGGCGGCTGAGCCGGCGGCGGCGGCTGAGGCTGGGGCTGAGGCGGAGGCTGAGGCGGAGGTTGGGGCGGAGGCTGAGGCTGGTGGGGCTGGGGCTGAAGCGGCGGCGGAGGCGGGGGACGAGGCAGGTGGGGCGGCGAAGGGTGCGAAGAAGGGGCGTAAGGGCGGAAAGGGATCTTGACGCGGCGGAGGGAGAGCGGCGGGAACGCCGGGGCGGCCGTGGGCTACCGAGGGGGTGCTCGAGTGTGCTATCGACCCGTCCATGAAGAAGGTCATCGTCACCGGCGGAGCGGGCTTCATCGGTTCGCATACAGCCGTCGAACTGTTCGAAGCAGGCTACTTGCCGGTCGTCGTGGACGACTTCAGAAACTCCAATCGCCGTATCGTCGATCGATTGACGCAGATCACGGGACAGCGCCTCCCCGTTCACGAGATTGATTGCGCCGATCGGGCCGCCTTCGATGCCGTGCTCGACGCCGAGGGTGAAGTGCACGGGCTGATCCACTTCGCCGCGTTCAAGGCCGTCGGACAGTCCGTCAAAGAGCCCCTCGCCTACTTCCGCAACAACCTCGGCTCCATCGTCACCGTGCTCGAGGCGCTCCTAACCCGTGGCATCGCTCCGTTCGTCTTTTCCTCCTCGTGCACCGTCTACGGCCAGCCCGACAAGCTGCCAGTAACCGAACAGAGTCCAATCAAAGCTGCCGAGTCGCCCTATGGCCGCACCAAACAGATGTGCGAAGACATCATCAACGACGTCATCGGCGCGGAGGCACCAATCAAGGCCGTGACACTGCGCTACTTCAATCCTGTCGGCGCCCACCCGTCAGGGCTGATCGGTGAGCTCCCGCTGGGCAAGCCGGAAAACCTGGTCCCGTTCATCACTCAGACCGCAGCAGGGCTCCGAGACCAACTCACCGTGTTCGGCAGTGACTACCCCACCCGCGATGGCACCTGCGTCCGCGACTACATTCACGTCGTCGATCTGGCTCGAGCCCACGTGCGAGCACTGCACTGGCTCGAGCGACAGAACCGCAAATGCTTCAACCAAGTCTTCAATGTCGGTACCGGCACCGGCACCACCGTGCTCGAAGCGATCCACGCCTTCGAAACGGCCGCGGGTAAACCCTTGAACTACCAACTCGGAGCACGTCGCCCAGGTGATGTCATCGAGACGTTCGCCGACGTCACCCTGGGGGAACGCGAGCTCCAGTGGAAAGCGGAGCTCAGCATCGAAGACGCCATGCGAGATGCCTGGCGCTGGCAGATCGCCCTGAACGAAAACCCACTGTCCTGAGCGCACACCTGCGCTTTATGGCGTCGACTGCTCGATGCACTCGAGGTAGCGATCCATTTCGCTATCGCAAAGAATGTTCTCGGTGTTGGTCATGAGACCGTCGTCCGTGCATTCGACGTAACCATAGCGGATCCCACAGTCGAGCAATCGCTCGTAGTCAGTGCCGCAGGTTGGATCTGCGACCGCCTCCTCACAATTGGTCACGCAGCCGCCGCCACCGCAGCCCAGGGCCCGTGCTCCGTCGCACCACGTCTTGCAGACGTCACTGTCGTTCCGGCAATCGTACGCGTCGAAGAGTGAACGAATGCAGGTCTCGTTGGGGATGACCGTACCGTCCTCACAGCTCGCCCCCCACTGACCGACACAGGCGACATAGCCATCCCAACGGATATCGCAGGACAGGTCGTCACCGTTCGTCTCTCCCATGCACTCCTCGAGGCAAGCGTCGTTGTCGTCGGCGCAGCCCGTCTCCACGAGTTCGGCACAGTACATCTTGCACGGCAAGTCTTGGACGCACTCCGAGTACGCTACTTGTTCTCCGGCACAGGTGGAGCGCGCTACGGGATTGTCGTTGACACACTCGAAGCCACCATCCGCCAAACAGCGCGTTCGGGCCGTGTACTCCTCGATGCAAAAGTCACGTTGGTTGCTGACGGCAGCGACACATTGGAGGTCGCAGGTCTCGATACTGATCCCCGCTGGCGCGCAGTCGAGCCCAAATTGGCCATCGCACATGTCCATGCAGGCCTCACGCAGGCTCTCAGGCAGACGCTCTCGGTTCGAGGTGTTGCTCTCTGCGGGCTCCGAATCGGTGTCCGTTGCCGCGGGCGCGGGATCTGTTTCACTCGATTCGGCGCTCGTGTCCGTTTCGGAATCGGACGCTTCGTCGGTGTTGTCCTCCTCGGAATTCTGTTCCTCGGTGCTCTCCGTCTCGGTGGCGGCCTCATCGGCGTCGGTCTCTTGGTCCGTCACATCCGAACCCTCGGCGTCGTCGGAGTTGCTGTCGTTGGACGAGCAACCACTGGCTCCCAAGCAAACAGACAGAAGAAGAAAACAACGAGTCGAAGACCGAAGCAAACTGAGCATGAACGAATCCCTCCAGAGCCAAGAAGAAGCTATTCGCGCCGCAACGCGGCGCACTTTTCCAGGCTTTCACAGCCGCACGCGCGCGCAATCGCGTACACGCTCTTGCGGCCGCTTTTGTGTGCGCCCGGGGGACAGCCGCCGCCGGATTTGCACGCAGAGTGTACGGCTCGCACCTGTACACCTATGGCAAGGTGTAGTGATGTAGGCCCGGATCCGGCACGGCGGAGCACTCATCCACATCGCTGGCGGCATGCCGTCAGCCTCGAACGCCGCCGCTGCCTCCTGCATCAGCCGCCGCTGCCTCAGCCTCAGCCTCTGCACAGGACGTATGAAGGCATCAACTCTGAAAGAGGCGTCGTGTCTGACTCTGGAGCGCTTCGAGTCGCTCCCGATACACTGCAGCGTTGGCGGCGTTGGGCTCGGTCGCGCCGGGCGCAACGGCCACGAAGTTTTTGGCCACGTCATCTGCGCTCACGTCCTCGCCAGCTGCTCGACGTGCCACCCAATGGGCTTGGATCGCGCCGCCGAGCGCCGCCGACTCTGGCTCCAAGAGAACCTCGACGGGTACCCCGAGTGAGTCGGCGATCACCTGACGCCACAGCGCGTTCTTGGACCCGCCGCCGACGACACGCACGGAACCCACCTTCAAGCCCAACGCCTTCATGCGCTCGACGCCTGAAACGAGGCCCAGGGTGGTCCCCTCGATGGCGGCGCGAAAGAGGTGGCCAGCGTCCAGATACCCAGGACGCAAGCCCAGCACAGCGCCGGTGGCATGCGGCAAGTTGGGAACACGCTCCCCCTGCAAGTACGGCAAGAACGTGACACCGTCGGCGCCTGCTGGCACCGCCTCGGCTTTCTTCGTGATCTCGTCGTGGCTCAAGCCAAATGAGTTGCGGACCTCTTCGGTCACGCCGGTCACGTTCATCGTGCACAAGAGCGGCATCCAGGCTCCCGTCGAGTCGCAGAACGCCGCTATCAACCCCTCGGGATCGATGACCGGCTTCGACGAGTACGCGAATACCGTGCCTGAAGTGCCCAGGCTCATCACCGTCGCCCCCGCTTTGGTCGCTCCGCTACCGATCGCACTCATCATGTTGTCACCCCCGCCTGGGGCCACCACGATGCCAACAGGCAGCCCGAACAGCTCGGCTCCCGCCTTGCTCACCGTGGCCGCCGGCTGGTCCGCTGCGACCAACTCCGGGAAGAACGAACGCGCCTTGGGATCGAGCCACGAAAGTATCTCCTCATCGTAGCAACGCTTTTCCGGATCGAATGCACCCGAGCCGGAGGCATCCCCTGCCTCCATGAACTTGCGACCGCTGAGCAAGAAGTTGATGTAGTCGTGAGGGAGTAACACGCTCCGCACCTTGGCGAAGTTGTCAGCCTCGTTGTTCTTCATCCACAACAGCTTTGGCAACGTGTAGCCGGTCGGGACTGCCCAACGCCCCTGTTTCGTGATCGCATCGGACTCGGCGGCCGTGGTGGTGTCACACCACAACTTAGCGGGTCGCACGACCTCGTCCTTGTCGTCGAGCGTGACGAGGCCGTGTTGCTGACCCGACACGCCGATGCCCCGAACTCGCTCGGGATCGGTCTTGGACAAGAGCTCACCGACCACCTTGGCAACGGCATCACGCCATGTGTGCGGATGCTGTTCGGCAGCTCCGGCAGGCAATCCGGCAATCAAGTCGTAAGGCTGGGCGGCACGGGCCACGATCGCCTCTGCTCCTTGCTTGTTCACGTCGAGCAGAACACCTTTGGTGCTCTGCGTGCCGACGTCCAATCCGATGGTGAATCCTTCTGTCGTAGCTGCCATTTGAATCAATACTCCCTGGCGCCCAGCATAGTCGATTGGCTACTGCCAACGGGACCTACTCCAGCAAAACGCCGCAGCAGTACCAGTCGGATGGGTCACCTTGAACGGCGCCAAGTCTCACGCGGCGCCGGGCTCTTTATGCCCGAACCAGCGTGACCTGAAACCGGAAAGCTTTCCCGAAGGGCGAAAACACGCCCCAGGCCGAGTTGGGTGCAAGCTTTGCCTAACGCTTGAAACCGCCCCGATGGGCAAAATACCCCCGACTCACGCCGCCTGACACGCCCGACGCGTCCAGGTGGTCGCGAAGGCGCAGCGCCGCCCTCTGGGTGGAACACGCCCAAACGCGCCGCGGGCAACGCCCGCCCGGCACACGCGGCGGGGCGCACTGCAGCGCGCGTTAGGGCGTGATGTAGCTCGCTCCCACGGTGAACAGGCCTGTCCACTGGTGGAAGCTGTCGAAGTTCGAGTTGTACCGAACGCTCGGCACCGACGCCTCGAACAGAACGTACTTGGTCTTCACCGAAACGTTGAACAGGTCGATACGTCCCTGAAAGTCGAAGTTGCCGTCGTAGACGGTGAATCCGCCGCCGACGCGGATAGGCCAATACACCCGCTCCGCAATCGGGATGTGCACGCCGACGTTGCCCAGCAAGCTTTGCATGTACTCGCCATGCGCCGACGGGCGCTCACTCGCGCGCACCGTTCCGCCCATCAGCGGTCGATACAACTTCGGTGAGTACTCGGCGGTCAGTTCGACGATATCCACCATCACGCCGCCCTTGAGCGCGCCGTACCCCGCAAGGTACGTGTTTGGATCTTCCAGCTTGCCGTCGATCTTTCGCGAGTGAAGCGAGAAACCAAGACCTGTCACCAGCCCGACAATCCCGCGCACGCCGACCAGATTGCGTTCGCGCTTGTGATCCGTTCGGCGGCTGTCGGCCTCATCCATGTGCTCCTTGACCACGCCGAGTCGCTCGCACTGGCCGATATCCGTGCACACCTCGGACGCTCCGCAAGGCGGGTTGCACATGCTCTCGCATTTGCCTTGCACGCATTCGAATCCTGGCTCGCACGTCGGCAGACACTCGCTGGTGTCGTACTGGTCCAACGCCGCCGTGTCCTCCGCAGGTGGTGTTGCGGAAGGCAAGTCAGAGTCGAACTGCTCCGGTTGGGCCTGCTCGCTCTCGTAATCGAGCTTGCCTCCGGACGAGTCGTCCCCGGGCTCCGCCGACTGGGCTGCGGCCGTTTGAGACAGCGTCATCAGGACGCCCAACGCCATGGCAATTCGAACCATCAACCCCGTGCTCCTCTCAAACTCCATGGCCCGACATTAGGCAATCAAGCCACCGCCAGCTAGCAGAAAATCGGTCAAAGCGGACGGAGTCAGCCGCTATTCGCCCTCCGTGGCCGGCCTCGCGGGTTTTGTCGACAATTGCCAGGTCAACTTTGGCTCAGGCGTTTGTTGTCCGCATCACCAAACCATTCGGCGGCCTGGCGCAACAACCCTGGGACGACCGCCTTGTTGGGGTAGTCACCCAAAGCCAGTAGAAGCGGCTCGTCTTCGATTTCCGCCGTCGAGCGAGGCCTATTCCCAGCAAACCAATGCCCTGCGTTGTCCAACAAGCCAAAACGCCACTTCGCGTAGGAGCGCATATCCCACCCCTTCGCCAAGTTCAGGAGCCACAGGATCATCGCCAAATTGTAGTTGTGCGGAAGCGCCTCGTAGGCAGGCAAACCGGGCAAAAAACCTTCGGGATGGGCATGTCCGGTCGCCTCACGCATCGCTTGTTCCAACCGCGCGCGGATCGGCGCCAGGTGTTCTTCTGCGTCATCCAACAAGTCCAGCACGCGCAGGTGCTCATCGAAGTCAGTGGGACTAGCTGCGCCGAGACTGAGGGTGTGCACCTGAGGATGCGACGACAGGCAAAAGAGGTCGTTGAAGACCATGGGAGACAGTGGCTCGCACAGGCGCCGCAACTTGACCGGTGGTCTGTAGAGTTGACCTCCCTTGTCCGACGGCGAGATGATGAAAATTCCCATATCGCGCTTCGTCGCCTCGACGATCGCTGGCCAGTTGCGCTGGAAGATGTAGTACCAATGCAGGTTCACGTAGTCGAATCCTGCACCGACGCGGGGCTCGCCGTGACGGATCGCGTCGAGGATGACATCCAACGGGCCATGGGTTGAAAACCCAACGTAGCGAACCTTGCCCTGTTCTCTCAGGCGCTGGGCAACGTCGAAGCACCCCCCCGCACGAATCGCCCAATCGAGTGTCTGGCGGTCGTTGATGCCGTGCAGGCCCAGCAGATCCACGTGCTCGAGGTTGAGGCGTTCCAACGATTCGTGGAATTGGTCCTCGAACTCCCTCGGGTTGTCTCTGGGAGAGAGTTTCGTCTGGACGATGAGCTCATCGCGGGGCAGCCGCGGCAGTATTTGTCCGAGCTGTCGCTCGCTGCTGCCATATCCACGGGCGGTTTCGATGTGATTGATTCCGAGCTCGAAGGCACGCTCGATGGTCGCCTCCAAGTTCTGCTGCCGGGCAACGGGGATCGCAGACATCGGCTGATCCTGCCACTTGTATTGGTAGCGCATGCCTCCACAACTGAAGACCGGCATGTCGATTTCCGTGCGCCCGAAGCGTCGCCTCCGCATCGCCGTATTCTATGGGGCGACAGCCGAGGCAAACAACCGTTGCTATGGACAAGTGGCGAACAAAGCCGCACAAATGTCCGTTCTTGTCCACTCCACCAGCCGAACGATCCCCAATGCGTATCCTGCTGATACTCCTGGCCGCCCTCACCGTGGCGAGCTGTAACGATGCGACAGCTCCCGCTGCAGCCTCGACGAGCCCACCCCCGCCTGCCCCGGTCGAGTTGGCGACCGTCGGTGGCACGTCCTTGCAGGTGATTCGAACCCACTTGGGGGAAGCGGTGGCGCGTTCCGACGCATCCCTCAGCGTCGCCGAGGCGGGCCGAGTGAGTCGTGTGCATGTCGGAGAGGGCGATCAGGTGACAACTGGTCAGCTGCTGGTGGAGTTGGACGACCGGCTAGCTCGTGCGGAGCTCTCCGAAGCGCTCAGCTCGAAGCGGACACTCTCCCTCGAACAACAGCAGGCGGAGCGGGAGGCGAGCAGGTATCGCCAACTGCAGCAAGAGGCCATCATCTCTTCCCTCGAAGCCGACAAAGAGGCGGACGAGGCCGAGCGACTCGCCGCACAAAAAGACGGGGCCCAAGCGGCCGTCAAGGTCCGAAGCGAGCGCGTCCAGAGACATCGATTGGTGGCGCCTTTCGATGGTGTCGTGGCGCGGCGCCTGGTCGATCCCGGTGATTGGCTCAACCCCGGCGAGATGGCCCTGCAATTGGTGACGGCAGAGCGTGTGGAGGTGCTCGTGCGTGTTCCCAAGGAGCTGTTGACACGCCTCCCCACGCTATCCAAGATAGAACTCGAGGCGGGGAGAGATAGCGTCGAAGGGGACCTCAGTGGAGTTGTCAAGGCGCTGGATCCGGCGACACGAACGGGGCTACTGCGCGTTTACCCAAAGCAAGAAAGCGAGTGGCTCGTAGCGGGCCAGAGCGTCGAGGTGAAGTTCACGATTGAACGTCGTGGCGGCCTGGTCGTGCCGCGGGATGCGCTGGTGTACGGCATCGGCAACGTGCGGGTGGTGCGGGCATCCGAGGGGAAGGCCGAGAACGTCATGGTCGACGTGCTCGAAACCGCAGGGGACTCCGCCCTCGTGGTGACGGCAGCAGACGAGCAATCGAAGCCCCTATCGCGGGGGGACCAAATCGTCGCGCGGGGCAACGAACGCTTGCGGCCTGGCCAGCCACTACAGGCTCGACCGAGCACCCCCGCTGAGGGCAGCGACGACTCCGAGGGCAACGGTCCTCAGAGATGACAGACCGCGATCAAGAACTGAGGGGGCTCGTTGGCGTCGCCATACGGCGGCCCGTGAGTGTCACGGCCGCCGTACTGTTGACACTCTTCTTCGGCGCATTGGCGGTCGTCGGACTGCCCATCCAGCTCACGCCCGACATCACCCAGCCCACCATCACTGTCTCCACACAGTGGCCTGGCGCATCCCCTCTCGAGATCGAAGCGGAGATTCTCGAGGAACAAGAAGAAGTGTTGGAAGGTGTGCCGGGGTTGGAGCGCATGGAATCCGTCGCCCGCTCCAACCAGGCAGAAATAACCCTGGAGTTCGCGGTCGGTACGGATCTGGAGCAGGCGCTGGTCCGCGTCTCCAACCAGCTGAGCCAGGTCCCCCGGTATCCGGATACTGCCGACCAACCCATCATCTCCACGGCGGACGCTGCGGGACCACCGCTGGCGGTGATCCTCGTCCGCCACGACGAAGGCAGAAGCATCGACCGCTACCGCACCTGGGTCGAAGAGGAGATCGTGCCTCAACTGGAGCGCATCGACGGGGTGGCGAGCACGTTTATGCGCGGCGGACGACGCTCAGAAATCCAGGTCGACTTCGACACCCAAGCGCTGGCTGCCCGCGGCCTCACCGTGCCGTTGGTCGCGGACAAGATCCGCGCCGAACTCTCCAACGCGTCCGCCGGAGAGCTGGACATCGGTAAGCGTACCATGCTGGTGCGCGCCGTCCTTGCCGCCGAAGAAATCGAACAACTCGAAAACGTCGTGCTTCAGATGGGCCCGGACAACGCTCCGGTGCGGCTGGGCGACGTCGCAGACGTCCACGTGGGTCTGCGACGCGCAGTCGACTTTGCCATCGGCGACAACCGCGAGTCGATAGCACTCCTGCCTCGCCGCGAAGCGGGTTCGAACGTGCTGACCGTCACCGAGGCCATCACACGCAAGGTCGCCGAGCTGAACGAGCGACTGTTCGCCCCCGAGGGACTGACGTTGGAGGTCGTGGACGACCAGAGCGGCTACATCTACGAAGCCCTCGACCGAGTGCGGGTGAACCTGTTGATCGGGGCATTGCTCGCGACGATCACGCTGCTCTTGTTCTTGCGCAGCTTCTCGACGTCGATGGTGATCGCGTTGGCGATCCCTTTGTGCGTGATGGCAACGGCGCTGGGCATGGCCTTGCTCGGTCGTAGCGTCAATGTCGTCAGCCTAGCTGGAATCACATTTGCCGTGGGCATGGTGGTCGACAACTCCATCGTGGCGCTGGAGAACATCGATACCTGGCGCAGTCGCGTCTCGAACGTGCAGCGGGCGGCGTACCTCGGCATCGCGGAGGTGCGGGGCGCATTGCTCGCGTCGACAGCGACGACGGCTGCCGTTTTCATTCCGATCCTGACCTGGCAAGGAGAAGTCGGAGAGCTTCTGCGCGACATCGCCTACGCCATCTCACTGGCCGTGGTCGTTTCGTTGCTGGTCTCCATCTTCGTGATCCCGAGCTTCGCGTCCGTGTTGCTGTCCAGGGCCAAGCCGCGACAGGCTGTGCGCCCCCTGGCGGGTGTCGCCGCTGCGGGAGAACGGCTCCGCAACGGCATCGCCAATGCCACGGCGTGGCTTTCCGCAAAAACCTCGCGCGCCCTTTTGGTCACCGGGGTTGGCATCGGAGGAGCTCTGTTGGTGGTGTTTCAGATGCTACCGAAGATGGAGTACCTCCCAACGGGCAACCGTAACCTCGTCTTCGGGGTCGTGCTGCCCCCACCCGGGCTCAGTGTCGACGAGCTACAACGGGTGGGGTTCGAAAACCAAGAGGTGATGTGGAAGCACACCGGCCAATCCCTCGACGGGCAACCGGCCATCCACCGCTCGTTCTTCGTCGGGACTCCCTCGTTGCTGTTCATCGGCGGCGTCGCGAAGAACCCTGATGAGGTGCTGCCGATGCGGGACTTCATGCGGACACTGCACGCGCGCATCCCCGGCAGCATCGGCTTTGCATCTCAGGCGGCGTTGTTCTCGCGCGGTATTGGCGAAGGGCGTGCCGTCGAGCTAGAAATCACTGGTAACGACCTGACCCAATTGATTGGTGTTGGGCGTGAGCTGTTTGGCGAGCTGCGCGATCTCGTGCCGGGTGCCCAAGTGCGACCCGTGCCCGTGTTGGATCTGGGGGCTCCAGAGTTTCGTTGGCACCCGCACCGCGCTCAGGCGCGCGCGATGGACCTATCGACGCGGGACGTTGCGTTGATCCTCGACGCCTACGTCGATGGAGCCATCATCGGCGAGTATGGTGAGGAGGGTGCTCGCAAGTTGGACGTGGTGTTACGCAACCGGCAGCACGACTTCGACGACGCCAAACTACTGGATGCCCCCGTGGCATTGCCGAACGGGGACGTGGTGCCCTTGAGCGTCCTGGGCAGCTTGAGCACGGAACTAGGACCGACGGTGATCCAGCGCAACGAGCGATCTCGCGCTGTGGTGCTGCAACTGACTCCCCCAGATGACGTGCCCTTCGAGCGCGCCGTCGACGTCATGTCCGCCAAAGCCAAGGAACTGCAGGAACAGGGTCGCATCCCGCCTGGCGTGCGACTCGAGCTCGGTGGCTCAGCGGGCAAGTTGGCCTCCGCCCAAGAGCAGTTCGGCTGGATACTGGTCGTGGCCTTCGTCATCTTGTTCTTGCTGCTCGCCGCCCTGTTCGAAGACTTCGTCGCACCGCTCGTGATTCTGATGAGCATCCCCCTGGCGGCTGCCGGCGGTGTTCTGGGATTGGCCATACAGAACGCGCTGGCCAAGGCCCAACCCTTGGATCTGGTGGCGGCGTTGGGGTTTCTGATCTTGTTCGGTGTGGTGGTCAACAATGCGATCTTGATCATCGACGGAGCGCTCCAGCGGATCCGCGAGGGAGCGCTCCTCGTCACAGCGACGACTGAAGCAGTACGAGCTCGAGTCAGGCCGATCTTCATGAGCACTCTGACCTCGCTCGCAGGACTGTTTCCCATGGTACTAACCGCCGGTAGTGGCTCGGAACTCTACCGAGGTGTTGGCACGATCGTGCTCGGCGGCTTGGCGGTATCGACCGTGCTGTCGCTGTTCATCGTGCCAGCGCTCTTCGTACTCCTCTGGAGGTTGCGCGAGACGCTCGGCGTATGGCACAAGCGACGTTCAACGACGGCATGAGGATTCAGATGAAATACCTTCACACCATGGTGCGCGTTTCGAACCTCGACGAGTCCCTCGACTTCTACTGCAACAAGCTGGGGTTGCGAGAAATCCGCCGCAAGGAGAGCGAACGTGGGCGTTTCACCCTCGTTTTCCTCGCCGCTCCGAACGACGAGGAAGCTCAAGTCGAGCTGACGTACAACTGGGATCCGGAGCAATACACGGGGGGACGCAACTTCGGTCACCTCGCGTACGAGGTGGATGACCTCTATGCGCTCTGTCAACGCCTGCTCGATGCCGGGGTTACGATCAATCGGCCGCCGCGAGATGGACACATGGCTTTCGTCCGCTCGCCCGACGACATCAGCATCGAATTGCTTCAGCGCGGAGATCCGCTCCCGCCCTCGGAGCCCTGGGCCTCGATGCCGAACACCGGCCAGTGGTGACTCGCCGGCGCTTCGTGCTGCCCTGTGCAGCAACACAACTGCGTCAAGCGCTGCGCTCTACCGCCTCTGCCCCGCGCGTGTAGCGCGCTGAGGTGTAGGTCCAATCCAAGCTACTGCTGAGAGCGCAGTGAACGCCGGCGATGAATGTGGGAAAACCCAAGCCGGCCTTCCTCCTCAGCATGCGCTCTGCACTTGCGAAGCACGCAACCTCTCGATTCGTGATCTCCACTGCGCGCCAGAGCGCTTCGTCCTGACTGAGCCCGCGCCGACGCTGCAAAACGATGAGCAGGTTGTGAACGTCCCCCCGAGCGGTTTCTTTCTCATACGAGAGGAGATCGTTTACCCAGCACACGATCCGTCCGGCATGGGTCAGAAGGGTCGACAGCTCACCATCGACCTGCTCGGTCGCGAGCCCGAGGTCCTGCAGCGTTGTCACGAGTCCGAACGCTGCCGTCGCACCCGACGCATTCGGGCGCAACATGGTGTAGGCCGACTCGTCCGGAGCCCAGTCAATCGCGCGGTTGCTCGCCTCCCACAGAAAGGCACCTAGCATCGCGGCACAGGCGCCGTGAAAAGCGTTGTAGCCTTCGGCAGTCATGCCCCGCTCCGCGCGTTGCAGGATGTCGGCGAATCCTCGGGAAAACTGCTCGTCATACTGCCCCCGCGGCCTTTGCAAGACGGCGTCCAATCGTTCCATCACTGGTTTCATCGCTTCCGGGTTGCGCCCGAGGGAGGTGTCGTCGACGGCGTCATCGAGCAGCAAGCGGAAGCAGAAGAAACTCGCTCCGATCATCAGGTGCTCGTCATCCGCTTGGGGGAACCAACCACTGGCGAGTTCGTGAACCTTCCAAGAGGCGATCCGCGTTGCAGCGGACGCGCCGAAGTAGTCCGTTACCCAGGGGGCCAATGCTTTGGCCAAACCACCTTCCAGTGGATTTCGACGCCCCACGAACGGGTACTCCAAGGCCCCAACGATGGCCTCTCGTGTGGCGGTGCCAACCCCGTGCGCTGCGCTGATGATTCCGGAATGCATCGTCCACCTCCCTGACCCACGTTACACCTTCGATCCGTTCAACGCGCGTTGCACCCACAACTTAAGGGCGGTCTGCCGAGCTTTTTCGCTCGCGTGCTCCTTGCCAAGTCGTCGGTCGAATCTCTGCAGTGAACGTCCCCCAACTGCGCCGGTCGCGCTATCTTTGCGCATCGTCGCGAGAACCTAGCCAGTACCACTGGATCGCCGGCCGTCTGTCATCCCCAGCTGCGGAGCCAGCGCGCCGCAGCGAGCGAAACGCTGCCCGGTTGCGATCCTGACCTAGGCCGCGCGAAGCATGGCTTGCACCGCCGCGAGCAAGTCGTCGACCGTGTAAGGCTTCGGCAACGCCGCGTTGAAACCGCTGGCACTGGGATCCCCCAGCACGGGTCCTGCGGAGTAGCCGCTGGAAGCGATGGCTTGCACGCCCGGGTTCAGTTCCCGCAGCCGCTCCAGCGCTTCGGCTCCGCCCATCCCTCCCGCAACTGTCAGATCCAGAATCACGAGATCGAAAGGACGCCCGGCTTCCAATCGCTCACGGTACCTCTCGACCGCTTCATTGCCGGACTCCGTCAACACACACTCATAGCCGGCGCCCTCCAACGCTGCGCCGGCGACACGCCGAATCGGATACTCATCATCCATCACCAACACGGAGCGCGCGTGCGGCACTTTCGGCGGCGTCGAGGTCAGTCTATCTGGCGCCCTCGACACGGAGGGGACACTCGCCGCACGCAAACGCAGGCGGAATGTCGTCCCCTTGCCTGGATGCGACTCCACGTCGATCTTCCCGCCGTGCTTCGTCGCGATTGAGTGCACTGTGGCGAGGCCTAGCCCGCTGCCGGTAGCTTTTGTCGTAAAGAAGGGGTCGAATATCCGCTCCAACACGTCCGGCGGCATACCTGGGCCCTCATCCCGAATCGCGATCTCTACCCAACGTCGCGGATACGGATCATTTTCGCCGCGATGGTGGCGGCTGTCGGGAGCTTCGACGATGTTACTCGCCACGACACAGAGCGTGCCACGGTCCCCCATGGCTTGACGCGCGTTGAGTATCAGGTTGTCAACCACCTGCCGGATCTGGACCGGATCCATGTCGCAGGGCCACAAGTCGTCGGGAATGTCTAGCTGGGCCGCAACGTGGGAGCCGGACAATACGAAGCGGGCGCTGTCGTTTAGTAGTTCACCGAGCGAGTGAGACTCCAAAACGGGTTGACCGCCAGAAGCGAACGTCAACAACTGCCGCGCCAACCCCTTGGCGTTGTCGAGCACCGTCATCGTATCTTCGAGCCAACGGAGGGCTGGCGCGTCCTCCGGGAGAGTGCGCCGGGCCATGTCGACATGGCAGAAGATGCCGGTCAGCATGTTGTTGAAATCGTGCGCAATTCCTCCAGCTAAGACCCCCAACGACTCGAGCTTCTGTGTCTTGCGCAACTGCTCTTCAGCACGCGTGCGTTCCGTCACATCCCTGAAAACCAGAACCGCGCCCACCAGGCGACCCGACGAATCCGTCATCGGCGCCGCCGCAGCATCCACCAAGCGGTCACCTGACGCCGTCATGCCTTGCTTCGGCAAGAGCACCGCCCCCTGCAACTCCCTGGCCGCCCCTCCCGCGTCGTCCAATACACGCAGTACGGGACTATCCAGCGGCTCACGAGTCTCCCGATCGACCACACAAAACACGGTATCCAGCGGTTGCCCTTTGGCGTCGGCGGACGCGTGCCCCGTGTATTTTTCGGCGATGCGATTGATGAGCGTCACCTTGCCATCGATATCTACCGCTATCACGCCCTCGGCAATACTCGTTAGGGTGACCGCCAAGCGCTCTTTTTCGTCGGCAAGCTCAGCCTCCGCTTCTTGACGCTTCTGGACGTCCTCGATGAGCGCCTGATTGACGGTCATCAACTGTACGGTACGTTCTTTGACGTTGCCTTCCAGCTCAGCGTTGAACCGCCGAACCTGATCTTCTGCTTGGCGCCGCTCCCCGATCTCCTTTTGTAGCTCTCCCGTCCGCTCACGAACCTTCTGCAAGAGCTCGTGTTCTCTCGCCTTGAGCTGACTGACGCGCAGCGAGTACAGCAAGAACAGGCCCCAGACGAGAAGCAACGCAAAGATCACCCGAGCGAGGCCCGTCTCGTACCAGGGCGGGGCGACGGATATCGACGCCGAAGCGGCCTCGCTCCACGGGCCATCGTTGCGTCTGGCCATCGTTTCGAAAGCGTACTTGCCCGCGCCCACGCCGGTGAAGTGGGCGCTGCGACCGCCGCTAGCGTCGACCCACGCTTGGTCATATCCTCTCAGCCGGTATCGGAACTCGATGGAGTCCCCTGCGCGCAGCACCGGAGCGGTGTAGTGGACCTCGATACGATCCACCGGTTCCGACAGGTCGACACGCTCGGTGTCGACCTCTCGTCCGTCGATGAGAACACTTTCTATCACCGGCGATGGCGGGTCCGTTCGGAGGTGAATGAGCGCCGGATCGACGCCAGCAACACCTCCATTGGTCGCGTACCAAAGGTGTCCGTCGGGTGTCTTCGCTTGCCCCGAGCAGCGCCACGATACCTCGACGCTGCCGATGCCATCGACCGTCGAGTAGCGAACACCGAACACCGTCGACGCCCGTCCTGCCGCTACCGCATTCAACGCCTGAAGAGATAGCCGATGAATACCGTCATCGGCGGTCACCCAAAGGTAGCCCAGATCGTCGAGCTGCAGTTGCAACGGTGAGCGTTGCGGCGTTCCTTTCACACCTGCGTAGCTGAACACCCGGTCGCCCTCTATCCGGGCGAGCCCTCCCCGAGTAGCTACCCAGATCACGCCGGGCTCGCCTTCCACGATTCCGTAGCTCACGTCGTGAGGCAGGCCGTTGCGTGTCGTGAACACTTTCTTGTGACCACGATCCAAACGCACGATGCCGCCGCCACCGGTCGTCACCCAGATGCGTCGCTGGCTGTCCCGCAATATCCTCTGTACGTGGACGAGTTCACCTGCCGAGCTGATGCTCTTGAACTCCTCCCCGTCGAAATGGGAAAGTCTGCTTTGACCGTTTCCGTCTGTCTGCGCCACCAGCAAACCGAACTCGTCTTTGGCGAGCACGGTAAAATCTCCACCGGGATGGTCGAAGTACTGCCACGCGCCATCGACTAGGCGTTGCAGGCGCGATGATGCAACCCACAGGCTGCCGTCATCCGACTCCACCATTCCCAACATGCCCTCGCCTTCGACACCCGCTGGGTCGGCAACCCTACGGGCGCGCCCATCTTCGATGACAAAAACGGCGCCGGTCCCATCGAGAACCCATAGCCCGCCGGCGCTTCGTGGCAGCACCGCCAAGACGCGGTTCGTGGACAGACCCTGCGACCGTGTCACGGTTACGAACGCTCCGCGCCGATAACGCTCTAGGCCTTCACTTCGCCCAACCCACAACGCACCATGACGGTCTTCGGCGAAGGCCAGCACGGCTCCCTGGTCCGGATCTCGCGGCGCCGAGAGTTCCAGCTGCCCAGCGGCGAATCGATGCAGCGCGCCTTCTTGCGTTCCGATCCAGATGCTGCCATCGCTGTCTTCGAAGAGCGCTGTGACATCCGTGTTGGCCAGCGCCGGCAACGGCGTTATCTCGAGCTGGTCTTCGGTGGCTCGCCCGACGCCCGCTCGTGTCCCCACCCAGAGCTGGCCGCTGGAATCGAACGTCAACACGTTGGCGATGGCTGACGGCAATCCGCTCTCGGTAGAGAGCATACGAGGTGCCGCGGATAGCTCGACGATTCCGGCGTCCGTCGCGATCCACGGAGTGCCCGCCGGACTGACGGCTGCGTCGTTGATTTTCGCGGGCAGCCCAGACTGCACATATGCGGGATGCTGACGAAAATGCTCCTCCTCAAAGAGCCACACGCCGGACCCACCCGTGCCCACGAGGGTCCCACCCTCCGGCAGCGGTACAATGGCAGAAGTGAACGGGTGTGCCAGGCCATGAGCATCACCAAACAAGGAAAACGCCCCGTCGCGTTCCCTGACGATTCCACCGGTCACGGCCGCCCAGAGCGCGCCTTGGCGATCTTGCAACAGATCCAGCGCGTGGCTGTACTGGGCTACCCCGAAGTTCTTCGCGTCAAATTGTGTGAACGAGTGACCGTCGAAGCGCACGAGCGCCGACTGAGTTCCCAGCCAGAGATAGCCATCACTCGCCTCCAGGATGGAGAGCACTGCTCCTTCGGGCAGGCCGTCTTTCGTCGACCACTCTTCATGGGCGTATTGGTCGATTGCAACGCCTGGTTCCAGTCCCAGCGCAGTACTGGGCACCGCGATAATCAGCGGCAGCCAAAACGTCACGAGCAAGAAGCAACGTAGCCAGTTTTTCGCCAAACGAAGGAGCACAGGCCAGCCCAGTGTGACCAAGGCCCACCCGAGCCGCAAGCGAGCTGCTAGCAAACTGCGCGCCGCAGCAAAGAAGACTCAACAAGGCCAGGGGTAAACAACCACACCGAACGACACCATGACACGTCGCCCCACCCAGTCACTCCGCCCGAACCACACGTCAGACACCCGACGATGCCCCAGAGCAATACACGTCACATATCTGGGAAGGGGATGTTGGCGTTCTTCAGCATCCCCTTGAGGGTGGCCTTGTCCACGGCCTTCATGATGGCCTCGGCCGGCTCGATGATCTGCTTCTGGACCAAGTCCAACAGGGCCTCGTTGAGCAGTACCATTCCCTTGCCGCGATTCGTCTGCATGATAGAGGGGATTTGAAACGTCTTACCTTCGCGAATCAGGTTGGCGATCGCGGGATTGGACAACAGCACCTCCAACGCTGCGACCCGACCGCCACCTTTCTTCTTGCACAACGTTTGGCTGATCACCCCACGCAAGGACTCGCTGAGCATCACCCGGATCTGCTCTTGTTGGTCCGGAGGGAACTGGTCAATGATGCGGTCGACGGTTGAATAGGCCGTACTCGTGTGGAGCGTACCAAAAACCAGGTGCCCTGTTTCCGCCGTCTCGATCGCAATCGCGATTGTCTCCAAGTCGCGCATCTCGCCGACGAGCACGATGTCCGGATCTTCTCGCAGCGCCGCCCGCAACGCGCGTTTGAATCCCTGCGTGTGCACTCCTACCTCACGCTGATTGACGAGGCAGTTCTTGTTTTCGTGGACGAACTCGATGGGGTCTTCGATGGTGATGATGTGCGCGCTGCGGGTGCGGTTGATCAGGTCGATCAAGGCACACAGGGTCGTGGACTTTCCGCTCCCCGTGGGGCCCGTGACCAGGACCAGACCCTTGGTGAGATTGCATAGGTTTTGGATTGGCTGAGACAGTCCTAGTTGTTCAGCTGTGAGGATCTCCGCGGGGATGGTTCGAAACACCGCGCCCACACCTTTGCGATCACGGAATAGGTTGGCCCTGAAGCGTGCGAGACCTTTGATCTCGTAGGCGAAGTCCGTGTCACCATCGGCCTCGAATTCCTCCCGGTTGTCTGGGGGAATGATCGGCAGCAGGAGTTCGTACAAGGTGTCGGAATTCAGGCGCGGATGGTCGAGCCGCTGCATCTCCCCGTCCTTGCGTATCATCGGAATTTCGTCGGAGCTCAGATGCAAGTCCGACGAACCCGTCTCCACCAATTGGATGAATAGTCCGTCAATGGGGTGCCTGCTCTGCTGTGTGTTGCGCTCCCCGTCCAGTTTCAGGGTGTGATGGGACCGTTCCAGGTCACGCTCTGGTGGAGCTGGAGGTGGTTGATTCAGGTCACCGATGGTACCGCCTTCGTCCAACGCGATACTCTCTATTTCCGCGGCCGGCACTGGGGCGGCCGCGGGGCGTACCACTAGCGTCGTTCTCCCGGACCAGTCCGTCACCTCGACAACGGTTGGATCCATGTTGCCAACCTGGTACTCGAACATCCCGCCACCGGCTGTTGTAAACTCTACACGCACGTCCTTCGGCGCGATTTCGGCTATCAAACGACGAACCTGCTGTACGTTGGGTTTGCGAGACGTCAACGCCGTGGCGGTGCCCGCTTGGAGCAAAACCGGCTCCTCATCGGCGGCCATGCGTAGTTCGCCGGCTCCTCGGGTCAGCATCGCTGCTATGAACTTGTCGAGCTGCGCCATCGTGCAAGCAGACTCAGAGCCCCAGCTCCAGGCCGATGAGGAGCACGTAGCGCGTGGTGTTGAGCACCTTCTCCCGCTCCAGCAAGCTGCCGCCGCCCTCAGCCTCGGCGTTGATTAGCCAAGTCTTTCCAAACTGCACGCTCCCCTCGAAGCGCGCATCGATGTCGTCCGTCAATGGCCAAAGGCCACCGAGACCAGGCGCGACGAAACCACCTCCCTTGGGACCGGGCCAAACGTTGTACCCCACTCGGTCCAAGTCGTCGATGGTTGGCCCGAGATCCTGGCTGGTTCCACCGCCGGGAAATACGAGTATCCCGCCAGCTCGCAAAGCAAACAACACGTCGAGCTTGGAGACAGCTCTGGGAATGATGTACTCGCCTTGGAAGAACACCTGGAACATGTGGCCGTACTCGATGTAATCGTCGTCTTCGGGCTCCTCGACCTCCTCCGGGTACACGGTGTACTTGTTGAACCAAGCGAGGCCCCCGCCCACACGCACTCGCTCGCTGAACATCGGAAAAAGCGACCAAACTTGGAGGGAGAAGAAGCTGTCGCTGACGACGTCCTGTCGCTGCGCAGCCTGTTCGCTGCCGTTGATGGTCGAACTATCGATATCGGTGGTCTCTTCGAAATAGAACCCAGGACCGAACCCAACGACAGCGGGCGCGGCGGCCCCCGTAGGGGCCGCCTTGCGCCGCCCGCCGCTGAGCGAAGCGCTCCCTTTCACTTCGCTGTTGGATCCCCCTTCCTCGGACGCATCCTCCTCGTCTCCTGATGCGTCCCCCCTCTCCTTCTCTGCCTTGGATTCATCTTCCGACTCGGACCCTGAGCTGTCCGAGCTGTTCCCCTTAGGTGCGGCAGCGACGGGTTCTACGTGAAGCGAGAACACTGCCAGTGAAGCCACTGACCAAAATGCAACACTCCTCATCGGTATCCTCCATCGTTCACTTTGGAGGTGCCTCCCCAGACACACTTCAAGTCAATCAACTGCACTCCCTTTGAATCCATGTGCTTTCAGGGCAACGTTAGCCGCGGCCCACAGGGTAGACAAGCAACAAACTTCAACGATATCGACACTAAAGAGGATGTTTTCGTACATCTCCCACCCAACCCACAACCGCGTACAAAACGAACAGTGCGTATCAGATCGCGGCGGCACCATGCCGCGGTGAGCTAGACTGCTTCATCGTGAATAGCGTGACCGTGCAGATGAATTCGAGGCGAGGGGGTTGGTTCATAGGTCGCACCGTGCGATTGGCGCTGGGAGCGATAGTCTCCCTGGCCGGATGTAGTGAACAAGAAGCGTTCAACCCGTCAAACCCGGCCCGCGGTCCCTCGGAGTTGCTATCCGGAAACAAGGAACCGGTGACGGATGGCAATTTCACGGGGGGCAACGATACGGTTCCCGAGGCCCTCGAAACGGAATGGAATCCAGACGTTCCAATCGCGTGTGACAACGCTTGCTTGGCCCGCTGCGACTCGATGGGTTTCGAGAACCCGGTCAATCGTGGTTTGTGCAGTGCGTTATGGGGTCCGGGCGGCAGCGGGACGCCGATCGTTGCGGAGGAGGCGTGTCGGCGACTCTGGGTCGACACCCAAGGCCGCTTCCCCACGCGTCAGGAGATCCAGTCAGAATGCATTGACCGGCCCTGGGGCGACGTCGTCAGCGACTTGCTGGCGAGCGAAGAATTCGTGCGCCTGAACCGGCGGCACTGGGCGGACCGCCTCAACTACGATACCGAAGCCGTCAGCGTCGAGCGCATCTTCGACATGGACGCGATCGTCCGCGCCCTGTACGAAGGGCGGCTGGCCTACGACGAGTTCGCAGCGCTGGTGAGCGCTCATCCAGTGCTCACCCGTCGACACGACACCTCGGGCGACCGTGCGGAGGCAATCTTCTGGCTGTTGCTCGGCCGCCCACCCTTTGGTGAAGAGCGAGCTGACCTCGGCAAGTTATACACCCTTTGGGATAACAACTACTACGACCATCCGCAGCTAGGCATGCGCCTGCCCGATGCCTACATTCGGTATCGCTGCGTCGACGACCGAGGCCGCGAGGATCCCAACACCGTTGGTCAGTGCACCAGCACCATCTTCGGAGTCGAGAAACTCGTGCTCACCCCCGACGCTCGTGCACAACGGGGAGAGCGTGAAGAGCGACTCATGTGGAGCGGTCTCTTGACAGCCAATGAGTGGGAGAAGCTTCAAGCGCCGGGTCGCCTGCTCGCCCAAGAATGGCCGTTCTGGGAGCACGCCGCAGCGACCGTGGTGCGTCAGTACCTAGAGTACGACCTGACGACCCAGGTGCCGCAAGTCAGCGAAGAGTTGGTCCGATACATCTTGGACAACAAGGGCGATATTCGCTCTCTACACTTCGCTGTGTTGACGAGCGCTGCCTACCTGCAGAGCTCGACCGGCAATCGAGACACCAAACTGCGCTACACGTACGGCCCGCTCAAGCAGATCGACGCCGAGGCGTGGGTGGATTCCCTCGCCAACATGACCGGTAGCAAACTCGATCGCTGTGACCTACGTATCAATCGCCCGAACGATTTCCTCGAGTCCGGCAGTCCTTTTGCGTTCGCCTTGATCGACGACTCGGAGTGGAGCCTGAACGACGACGGAGAAGTGCGCGGTAGTTACCGTGACTTGGTTCGCAACTTGGGCGGGTGTCCAGACAACTCCCAAGGTGGGCGCTTCAAGATCGTGAGCGTCCTGACGACAGCGAATCAACTCAACCATGCCACCCGAATCTGTGACCCGGCACTCGACGGGGGTGACCGAAACAACGTGCGAGCGCCCATCGACCAGTTGCTACCGAAGGGCGTGAGCCCCAATACCGCGGTGACTGCGGAAGTGGCCCAAGCGATCGTGGCCCACCAAACCTCTACCTTCTTCAGCCGCGGACTCACCGGCGCTGAGCGCACCGCCGCACAGCAGCGAGGTGAGCAGTGTGCCCTCGGCGGCTGCTCAGCTGAAGAGTTCGCTCGCCCCGCGTGTTTCGCCCTGCTCAGCAGCGCCGAGATGCTTTTCTACTGAACCCTCGAACGACGATGAAACTGATCAACAAAGCACAACGAAGGCTGAGCCGTCGCCGGCTTCTGAAGTCCGGGCTAGCAGCAGGCGCAGCGGGTCCGATGATCTGGCTACCCAACCGTACGTACGCACAACAGTGCGACGGCCGCGGCGAGGTGCAGCACCTCGTCTACATTCGGCTCAGCGGCGGGTTCCGATTCACCACCGCGTTCAACGGCGACGTTGCCAACGAGTTCAACCCGTTTGGACTCGCTCGAAACGTCGCCTCGGGTACGGAGTGGGGTGTTGCGCGAACGCTGGAAGGTTCGGCTTGGTTGGATGGGGATGCGGGGCAACCGCTGGCGGACTTGGGCATGCGCCGGGTACCGGACTTCACCAACGAGGTCGCCGTCCTCGCCACCGTCGACCACGAACCGGATTCAGGCAATGCCGACGGTAACCACGGCACGGGGCTCGAGCGCTTCAACACTGGGTACGTGTCGGGGGAGAACAGCATCTTCACGTACCTGAACTACGGACTGCGCCAACGCATCGAGACGGCGGCAGCCGAAGGCAGGGTCGAGTTACCGCCGTTCGTGCTCGGTTCGGCGGGCATGGCCCGTGGCGGTGGAGCTTTGGCTGCGTACCGCCCGCCATTGATTCAAGGGGATAGTTTCGACAACTTCGTCTTCGCCAGTGCCTCGCTGCCCGATTGGGCAAACGAAATGGCAGCCGAGGCAGACTCCAGCATGATGAACCGCCAGATGGTGCCGGCCCGCTCGATGGTGGAGGCCTACATGGGGACTCGCGAATCCACGCGTCGCTTCTCCGAAATCTTCGCCAGTGACATCCTCAAGGTGCGCAACAACGGAAACGAGCAAGTCGACGGCATCAGCAACCGGGAGTTGACGACGATGTTCGGTGAGGGCGGCACCGCTAACCAGCTGAAACTAGCGCTTCGCTTGTTCCACTTTGGCTGCCCAGCTGTCTACCTGGACCAAGGTGGATACGACATGCACTCCGACGAGGACGACCGTCTGGAAGACGCGATGAGCAACTTCAATCGCCTCTACAGCGCGCTGAATGCCGCACTCAAGCGCATGGAGCACCCTTCTGGCGGCACCTACTGGGACCACACGCTGGTCGTTTGCGGTAGCGAATTCGGCCGCACCGCACGCGGCAGCGGTTTCAATTCTGCAGGTGGTAGTGATCACGGTGGCGACCGCGCAACACGTTGGATGAGCATGCCGTTCATGGGCGGCATCGTCGAACAGACCGGCATCGGAGGTCGCCAGTTCGGCGTAACGAAGAAGACAGACTTGGCCGACGATGGAGTCGTCTTTTCTTACCGCTCCGTGTGCAAGACGATGATGGACTTGCTGTGTGCGGATCACTCCGAAGTTTTCCCGCTGGACGAGCCGATCACCGGAGTGTTTTGATGAGTCGGGCAATGAGCCTCTCGAAGTATGCGTTGGGCGCGGGCTTAGCAGGAGCGCTGTTTGCAGGGGGTTGTGGGCAAGCCGCGTCCGACTACGGGCCGTCAGGCAAAATCGAGTTCGACACCCAGTATCCTCAACTGATGGAGGTCGTTGACGCGCCACCCTACACGGGCAGTGATGCCTATGTGCTCGAGGCGCAAAGACTGCACCCAACGGGCTTACAACTACACAAGAACGTGATCGTCCGCACATGCGGACCTACTGATGGTGTTTGCCACAACCAAAAAGAGTACCCCGATCTACACGCCGCATCGTACTTCCTAGATGCAGTGAACGCGCCCTGCAACATACAGCCCGGCGACTGGGCCTCTGTCTACGACGGCTGCGAGCAGTCCGGTGACAAGCTCACACTGGGGGATTCGCGCAAGGTCGAGATCGGTTGGATGGACTACATCAATGGAGACAGCGACTACGGTGACGAGAACCCACCTGGTCTCGACTCTCCGGGTCTCCACATCCGCCTTCAGAGTGCCATCGATATCGGCGATGGGCGTACCCGCACCTGGGGCCGAGCCCGGGTCTACCGTAGCGAGATTGACGATGGCACTGTCGTGGAGCTGAGCGGAGAACAGCTGGAGACTGAGTGGTTTGTCCTCGAAGGGGGTACTCACCTCGTGGGTGAGGTTCCCGAATATCGCGCCGATCAGGTCGCAGCGCTCTTGGATTCCGGGATCAGTCAGGGCGACATGAACCGCAACGGCGTCTACGGTGCTCGCGCGGCCACGCCACTGAGCATGCTCAAAGCGGGCGCTCCGGAGGAAAGTTACCTGATTGGTCGGCTGCGAGGCGAGCTCGCTGGTTCGGTCATCCCGGGGACTCGCATGCCGCTAGCGAACGAGCCGCTCACGATCGCCGACATGCTGGCGTTGTTCTGCCTGGTGGAGGGCTTGCCAAAGAAGATGGACGGCATCTTCGACCTCAACAGCCCGATCAACTACGAAGACTGCAGCTATTCGGCAGACCCTGAAGGGCTGAACCTGCTGGGTAACGGCGCCACCTGGCTCGGTCGAGTCCAGCCCCTGCTCGTCGCCAATTGCCAGGGCTGTCACGGCGCCGAAGAGCCGTTGGGAGAATTCGACGTGGTCTCCGAAGGGTTGTACGAGCGTCTGCTCGAAGACTCCAAGCAGGTGGCCATGCCGTTCATCACGCCGGGAGATCCGGCACAGAGCTACCTGTGGCAAA
Organism: Polyangiaceae bacterium; assembly: GCA_050298815.1. Taxonomy (GTDB): domain Bacteria; phylum Myxococcota_A; class Polyangia; order Polyangiales; family Polyangiaceae; genus SZUA-265. The sequence continues at coordinate 28,925 of JBNKUV010000091.1, read as the reverse complement.
AGCTCACCGCCGGCGAGAGCGCCATCGGTTTGGCGATGCCACTGGACGCGCAGTTGCAACCCCGCACGTTGCCCGAAGGGGCCCTGGCGGATATCGAGACTTGGATTCTCAACGGCGCGGCCGCGGAGGAGTGACCGGGCAAACGCAGTAGGCGACTACCGGACCATGAGTCGGACTCGTGCTTGGGTCTCTCGAGACCCTCCTAGCACGGCGGGCAGGACCTTTTGGGGATGCATCCCAGTGTGTCAAAGTAAGTTGTAACCTTTGGCATGCGACAGAGCACTAAACCCGGCATGATTCAGCGTCCGGCCCTTTCGAGCGCCCGGATCTCGCTGGTGCCACCGGTCGACGAGGCAGCTCTGATCGCCGGCTGCCTGGCTGGAGATCCGTCAGCGCATCGGCAGGTGTTCGATCGCGAACGACAAGCCGTGCACCGCCTGCTCTACAGGATGATCGGCTCGAATGCTCACATGGACGATCTGCTGCAGGACACCTTTCTCGAAGTCTTTCGATCGCTGCACAACTTCCGCGGCGATTCGTCGTTGCGCACGTGGATCCACCGCTGCGCCGTCCGCGTGGCATACGCCCATTTCAGACGCAAGACGAAGGCGCCGGCGCTCGAGCCAGTACAAGACTACAGCTCTCTGGCCCCAAGTCCAGAGGAGCGAACCGCTCGCCGCGAGGCCGTGCGCCGTCTCTACGTTGAGCTCGACCGACTGGAGCCTCGCCAGCGCTTGGCGTTCACACTGTTTACCGTTGAGGGGAAAAGCCTCAAGGAGATCGCCGAAGTCATGGAGTCGACGGTGGCCACGGCAAAGATCAGAGTCTGGCGTGCGCGACGCGCTCTCGAAAAGAGCGCACAGAAAGACCCTTTCCTGTCGGAGTTTCTGACAGACGGAGCTGAGCAGGCCGAGGAGGTTTCGCAATGAAAGAATCACTGCGAGTCGACGTGGAGCCGTTGAGCGAACAACGGTGGGATCGAATCGGGCGTTCGTTGATGGCTCGACTCGAGACGGAGCCCGTGAAGGCAGACTCCGTTTTTCGGGCGAAGGTTCGCCCTCGTCCTTACGGTTGGTGGGCTGCGGCGGCAGTGGTCTTCGTACTGACAGCCTTGTCCCTCTCCGTTGGGCTGATGCCCAGCGATGGGGCGGTCGATGAGCCATCGCGAATCGCAACGGGCAGCACGGCGTCACATCTGAAGCTTCCTGGGCTCGACGTCCAGGTCGACCCAGAGTCGGCGGTCGTCGTCGCCGCTGAGACGCCTCAAGGCCGACTGGTCGTCCTCGATCGCGGAAGCATCGTGTGCGAAGTCGCACCGCGCGCCAAGAACGCGCCCTTGATTGTACAGGCAGGCGCCACGCGTGTCCGCGTGGTGGGAACGCGCTTCAGCGTGACGCGCATGGGTGAAGCCGCGCGGGTCGAGGTCTATGAAGGCGTCGTCGAGGTGACGGCGGGCGGCCAGACAGAACGGGTCAGCGCTGGCCAACGCTGGCCAGCGCCCACGACCGAGGCCAGGCAAACGCTCCAACCGAGCGACGGAATGAAGGCGGAGGACACTGGATGCGCTGCTACGGGGCCCTCTTCAGACGTCGACCCAAACACCGCATCAGCTCGCGTCAATCGCACCGCTCTCAACGAATCTCCCTCGGAGGTCAGGTCGAAGCAGAGCTTACCGCGTGGCGGCAAGGAAAGCGCCGAGTCACCCGAAGACGACTCGGAGGCAACGCATGAATCGGCACAACGAGTGTTCGAGCGAGCCACCGCCTTGGAGCGCAGCGACCCGACCCGCGCGGTGAAACTCTACCGCTCCCTGGAATCCGGGACGAGTTCGTGGGCGCAGAACGCTCTCTATGCCCACGCCAGACTGGAAGCATCCCGGGGCAATCAGTCCAGAGCTCGTCGGTTGCTCGAGCGCTACCTCAAGCGCTTTCCCAACGGCAGCAATGCTGAAGACGCTCGGGCGGTATTGCGAAAGCTCAGGTAGTCTCACCCTCGCATGCGACAGGTGACCGCTGCCGTAGCCGCTTTTGTCGGTGTGCTGTGCTTCGTCGGCTCAGCGCTTGGCGCCCAACAGCACGTCGCCGTACTGCAGCCCGACGAGGAACTCTTGCGGGCCATCTCGCTTGCCCTCTCTCCGTGGGGCATAGAAACGAGGAGCAGCGACCAACAACCGCCTACTCCGTCTCAACCGGAGGCGGTGCGCGGCGCTGCGAGCCTGGCTCACCAGCTGGATGTCGAGGCGTTGGTCTGGGTGACGACGTACGAACGTGGCTGCCTGTTGTGGGTATTCGATGCCGGCACCGGCGACATCACCACGCGCATGCTTCCCGAATCGCCCCCCTTTGACGGCGCGGGAGCGGCTGCCGTCGCTCTGAGCGTGAAAACAGTGCTTCGAACGAGCGCCATCGCCCCGCCTCAGGAACGGTACGGCTCGTCACAGCAGGCAACCCCAAGCCCCCCCGCGGCACCACCCAAGACGGAACGCGTGCAACTGTACGCTCCCCTGCCCGACCAGAACTACATCGCCGCCATGGAGGTCGGGGCGGGAGGTTATCTGCTCAGTCGTGGCCAGCTGGATTTCCGTGGAGAAGTGGCTGGCCTGCTGTGGCTACCGACACTCGATCGCCTAGGTTTTCGGTTGGATATCTCGTCTGGACCGGGCACGGGCATCACTGAGGCCGCTTATACGGGGCGCTACCGTGAGGTCGTGGTCGGAGGCAAGGTCCGTTGGCGCCTCGTGAATGCCGGAGCTCTCACCGCAGTGGTCGGCCTGGGCGGGGCCGCTCACTGGGCGGTTCTCGACGGAACCTTGACGGCAGATTCCGGCGAAAGCAGTGCGAGCCGCCTCAACGGCTCCGTGGATCTCGAAACCGGAGCCAACTTCAGCCTCAGCCAGCGAATCTATCTGGGCGTGGCAGCGCGCGCGGCCTACTTTCCGAAGTATCGCCGTTATCACGTCAACAAGGAGCCGGTGTTTTCCCCCTGGCCAGTCCAGTCCAACTTGGCCGTGTACTTCGGCGTCGTTCTGTTCTGAGGAGACGAAGCCATCGCCGTCTGCCCGGGCAAAGTCCCGGAGGAACTGGGCGAAGGCAGATTTGTGATCTGCTTCGTTGCCGTCACGGTCTGCGTGAAAAAGTTCGGCTCTCGCTGTTGCCGCAGCGTGATGGCGGGCCCAATCGGCAAAAAGGCTGGGAGTCGTCAATTCCCCGTAACCTGAGTAGCAGCGCCCCACACTAACCCTGGCATGCTGACGCTTTCGAACCCCGCGCAGACTGACCCAAGCCTTTCGATGTCCGCTGGCGGGCAGGCCCTGCGCTGGACCTCCGCCTCCTACGCCGCTGTTTCCGATGAGGACGCTTCCTACGAAGAAGCCCCAGCCTCAGAGCTGAGTGCTGGCGATGACGAAGCGCCCCCCGAAAGCACTCGGCGGCGCACCGCCGCGAGCCCCGTCGGCTATGACACCTCTGCCGGACTCGCTCCAGAGTTGATTGCGGGTGTCGCACGCTCGGTCCCGGAAGCGCAACAAGCGCTAGCACAACTGGTGTACGGCCGTGTGCGACGGCTGGCGAGGTCGCTTTGCAAATCACAAGCCGACGCGGACGACGTGACGCAACAGGTACTCCTCGAGATACTACGTGACGCGTCCTCCTTCCGGTTCGAAGGTTCGTTCGAACGCTGGGTGGACAGAATCACCCACCGCCGAGCGCTTCGAACGGCGAAACTGGATCGACATCGCCGCAACATGCTCTCTGAGTGGCTCGTTCCGGGGACGCTACCCTGGGGCGCGCATGGGCAGGTTCCCCCCACGGGAACGTCCAATCTCCAAGCTGCGCTGAACCTGCTGCGCCCGCACCATCGCGAGGTGCTCGTGCTGCACCACGGCTATGGCTACTCCGTGAGGGAGATCACCAAGCTGCTCAACGCTCCGCCTGGCACGGTCAAGGACCGACTGGTCGCTGGCAAGAAGCAGCTGCGGCGCGTCCTGCAAGACGAGCTTCGGTACCGCGGCTGGCTGAAGAAGCGTAGTGCCTGAACTCTCCTGGCCCGGCGGCGCTTGAACTAGCGAAGTGACGGTGACCGAACCCGCCCCGGCGGCGATTGGACTAACGAAGCGACGGTGATCCAGCCTGACCCGGATAGAAGTCGAGGCACGGAAAGCGCGCCGCCGCCAACGTCCGCGGTTTGGGGAGGTCGTCGTCCGTGCTGTACAACACGTCTAGGCCGAAGCGTCGTAGGATATCATCGGCACGTCGCAGCTCTGATGGCGAAAGCACCTGACGCCACTCACTGAGCGTCTTGGTAGCGGCCAGCGTGCTCGTCGAGCGGAGGACCAGTGCCGAGGGGCGGCGCACGTGGGCAAGGGCGGCTTGCACGTCGGGCGTGCGGGTGTAGCCCAAAAGCACCGGCAGGTGTTCCGCTGGGCACCGGACCAGATCCTCGAAGAAGGCCACGAGGGCTTGCCCAGACTTCAACAGGGAAAGCGGTACCAACTGGTTCACCGCCCAACGATAAATCTCGCGCTCGAACACATCCGCGGTTTGCATTTGCTCGAGGTGCGGCCCCAGGTAGTCGCCCGAGAGCGCCGGCTGAGCCATCAGGGGGGCGACGTTCGTCGTCCAACGAAGGCGCTTCCGACTCGCCGCAACTGCGCAAGGGTGACGCAAGAGAAGAACGATGGGCATGCTGGGAAACCGCTCCGCGAGCCAGGGCAACACCAAGTTGCTACGTACCGTCTTGAGGAGCCGCCTTCGTGAAACCCAGCGTCGATTGAAGCGGTCCATCCAGACGTTCGACACGTCTCCAGCAAACAAGCGCTCGAACGTCGCCTCCACCTCGGGCGCTCGCTCGCCAACGCGGCGATATTGGCGGTACGTGGCTGCGCGGAACGTGGGTACCCGAGTCGGGTGCAACGGCTCGAAAATCGCTCGGTACTGACGCCCTTGATTGAGTAACTCGAAAACCCAGGTGCTGCCGCTACGCGGCGAGGAAGCGAGTACGACGCAGGAACGCCACCCTCCGATATCGAGCCAGGGGTGGAACACACGCGACAGAACGTGTCGTTGCCAGTTCTTGCGCAACGACCGCCGGAATCCCGCCCAGACATCGCTGTCAGGCTGATTGGGCACCCAGCAACGCTACACGACATCGCACGGCAACGCAAAACCGCCTCAAGCTTGCGACGCCCAAGCTGGGTGTGTCGCGGCTCGCGAGCGTCATGGTAGATGCGAGCAACATGGCCCACATTCCCATAGTCGAGGAGCTGGCCCTCATCGCAGCGGTGAGCGCGGTGGTCGCCATGCTGTTGGGGCGCTTGCGTCTGCCAACAGTGGCGGGATTTCTCCTGTCCGGCGCGCTCCTCGGCCCCGCTGGATTCGCCCTGATCTCAGATCTGCACGCCATCGAGGTCATCGCCGAAGTTGGCGTCGTCCTGTTGCTCTTCACCATTGGGCTCGAGTTTTCCCTATCGCGACTCAAGCACATCTTTCGCCACGTCGCCCTGGGGGGGATCCTGCAAGTCGCAGGCACGACGGCCGTCGTTCTGGCAGTCTCGGTGGCGTTCGGAAGCTCAGCGGCCGAGGGCACTTTCTACGGATTTGTCGTGGCGCTATCGAGCACAGCCATCGTGCTGCGCGCCTTGGCGAAGCGGCGAGAGCTCGACGCCCCGCACGGTCGATTCATCGTCGGCACGCTGATTTTTCAGGACTTGTGCGTCGTTCCGATGGTGCTCTTGGTTCCACTCCTGGGCAGCGCGAGCGACGCCGGCGATCCCTGGGTGCTGCTCTCGGTGGCAATGGGCAAAGCCGTCTTCGTCGTCATCGCAGTCGTTGCCATATCGCGTTTGGTGGTACCGCGTGTGCTTCGTTGGGTCGATGCCAGTGGTAGCCGGGAGGTCTTCCTGCTCGCAGTCCTGAGTCTGTGTATCGGCACAGCTTGGCTGACGTCCTTGGCGGGTTTGTCCCTGGCTCTCGGTGCGTTCCTCGGCGGGATCGTCGTGGCAGATACGGAGTACAGCCACCGCGCCATGGGAGACATGCTTCCGCTGCGGGACGTCTTCGTCAGCGTCTTCTTCGTTTCCTTGGGCATGTTCTTCGATGTGCAGGTGCTGGTCGATCACCCCGGCTTGGTCACCTTGCTGCTGGTCGGCTTCATCTTCGGCAAGGGCACGCTGGCCACATTCTCCGCGATGTTGATGCGCTTCCCCCCGCGCGCTGCCTGGTTAGCGGGAGTTGGGCTGGCTCAATTCGGTGAGTTCGGCTTCGTGCTCGTTCGACTCGGTATCAGTTCCGACGTGGTGACCAGCGAGGAAGTGGCTCCGTTGCTCAACGCTGGCATTCTGAGCATGTTCCTCACGCCGCTGTTGGTCGAGCTTGCGCCTCACGTCACGGCCGGAGAACGTGTCTTGGCTCCGCTATCGAGGCTGTTGCGTACGCCGGTGTTGGACGAAGGCCCGCAGACGAAAGGCCTGCGGGATCACGTGATCATCATCGGCTTCGGGCTTGCAGGGGGATTGGTCGCAAAATCACTGCAACGATTGGCTATCGAACACATCGGATTGGAGCTGAACGCCGAGAACGTTCGAAAGGCCCGAGCGGGCAATCACGCCGTCTATTACGCGGATGCCACGAGCGAGGAGGCGCTCGAACACGCTCACATCGGTGAGGCCCGAGCGGTCGTGATCCTCATCAACGATCCGCAAGCGACCATCCGAGTCATCGGTGCCATCCAGCGCGTGGCACCGAACGTGCCAGTCCTGGTGCGGACCCGTTACCTTCAGGAGGCCCCTGCCTTGGTCGCCCTGGGTGCCACCAACGTCGTGGCGGAGGAGCTCGAAGGTGGTGTCGAGGTGTTGGCTCGGTTGCTCCGAGCGCTCGATGTGCCGCGCAACCTGATTGACGAGTGCATTCGCGAAGTGCGTCCCTCGGTCCAACTTTCTGCCCGGTCGTTGACGGTACCTCGGTCAGATCTGGGTGAGCAGCGTGAGCTTTCGGCCCTCAAGGTTGAAAGCATGCTAGTCCTCGAAGGCAGCGTTGCGACGAAAGAGAGCCCGCGGCAGCTCGAACTGCGCACACGCACGGGGGCGTTGCTCGTCGCCATCCGGCGTGGGGGTGAACTGCTGCCACACGTGAATCCCGACGAAGTGATGCGAGCCGGGGACTTCGCATACCTCATCGGTCCCACCGATGGCGTCGAGCGTGCGCTAAGCTTCCTCTGCGCGGAGTCGCCCAGCGCATGAAGTAGCCGAGGGGCCCTCGTTTACACCAAAGCGCCACACCGTTCGAGCGCGAGTTGATGCGCCCGATGGTAGGCCACCCCCATGCGCTGCCAGTCGAACGCATGAGAGTGCGCCTCGACGGAGTTGCGTAGTGCGATTCGCTGACGTCGATTGAGTCGACAGAACGCCAAGAGGCGATTCGCGAGTTCTTTCGCCGAAGAGTGAAAGTCCTGGTCTCGGCGCCCAAGCACGGTGATGCCGTGCCTATCGTGATCGGGGTGAACATCCGCGAGATAGCGGCCGAAGCCCGACAAGTCGCTGGTGATCGCTGGCACACCCATGCAAACGCACTCGAGTGGAGTGTAGCCCCACGGTTCGTAGCTGCTGGGGAACACTCCGAGGTGGCAACCCCGCACGAACTGCTCGTACTCCATGCGCCACAGCGGGTTGACGGAGTTGATGAACTGCGGGTGATAGACGACCTTGACCGGGTCATCTTTGGAGTTGTTGAGTCCTACCTGCTCGATCTTGCGCAGAATGTCGTCGTTGTCATCGTCCACGAGAACGTGGGTGCTGAGGAACGGTAGACGGTTCGACTTGAACGCGTAGCAGGTCCTGCGATAGCGCACCATCCAGTAGTCACTCGCCAACTCGTCGAGTTTGAGCTCCTCACCCGCGGCACCCTTGAGGAACAGCTGCTCTGAGATATGATCTCCGATCTGGCGCGAAACAGCCCGTAACTCCTCCAGCACCCCGCGATCGCTCAACGCGTGAGGGTTGAGCGATCGTGTCGGCTGGTTCGTCACGATGAAGAACACCACCTGTACGGGAAGGCCTACGTCGCGGATCTCGTTGTTCAGGCGAGCCATTGCCTCGAGACAAAGGTCGAATCCCTTGTTGTGTGGTTCGAAGCGACCGCTGGTAAAAAAGAAGAGAGTGTCGTCAAGGTCGAAGGCATAGCTGGGGAAGAAGTGTCCCATGACGAAGCGTCGGATGCCCTCCTTGTGCTGCGCATGCAGCGTTTGAAAATCGTGACCCACATCGTAACGCTCCACGTTGATACCGTTGGGAGTGATCACGTCCGGTTTTCTACCCAGTAGTTTCGCACACTCCTCGCCGGTGATTGGCGAAACGGTGGTGAACACCGTACAGCACTGAGCGCACGCGTACTCGATACCGTGTTGGGCCGAGATACCAAAGTGCTTCGCCTCCGTTTCGGCGTCGATCGAGTCCAGGTTCTTGTACAGGTCATCGCGACTCGACGCGATGTAGCGCCCCAGTATTGTAGCGTGAGTAGTAAACAGGGTAACGAGCGGTTGCCCATCTCGTTTGATGAGCGGGAGAGCCGCTGCCCCCTGCCACTCGTGGAAGTGCGCTAGCACACGCTGGCCAGTGCCCTTGACGATCCACAGACGGCTGATCGCTGCGGTGAGCCGCGAAACGACGTAGCCGAAGGAAATTGCGTTGTCCACGAGGGGATAGGCGGGAGGGGATTCGATCTGGTGCCGCTGCCAGAGCACGTGTTTTGCTTCGTTAATCTTCTCCCGTTGCACTCTCGGATCGAGCAAGATCACCTGGGGTCGCCCCGCCACGAGCCAGTGGCCAAAGTGAGCCTTGACCCCTTCTTTGGCCAACTCATCCAGGAGCTCGGCAAATACGCCAGGTGGCTCCGCTGGCTCGAAGTCTGTGGCGGCGCTATCGGGCAGGTACGGCCCGACCAAACAGTAGCGGTTCGACCAAGCGCCGAGCATTAGCGCCACCTTGGACCGAAGCACGGTGTAGATGCCGCCAACCTGATTGCAAACCTCCCAGGCCACCTCGAAGAGCATGGCGTTTGCGTTCAAATCCGTAGTCGTCCAACTGGCGCTAGGCGGGGATTCCATGACGCCCAGACTACATCAAAGGATCAGCGCACAATGCGAGCATTTCCGCCCGCCATCAGTCGTTCGACCTCGGCCAGCGACGCCATTGTGGTATCCCCGGGTGTCGACATGGCCAGCGCACCGTGGCTCACACCGCAAGAAAGCGCCCACGTTGGCCCCTTGTTCGCGAGCAGACCGTAGATGAATCCAGAGGCGAAGGAGTCCCCCCCACCGACCCGGTCAAGAATCTCGACCTCCCGTTGAGGCACCTCGAAGAACTCCCCGTCGTGATAGCAGACGGCGCCCCACCCATTCCTGGACGCAGAAGTTGCGGATCTCAGCGTCGTTGCCACGGTGGTGACGTTGGGAAACTCCGAGACGACGCGCTGGATCATACGGCGGAAACTGGCCGTGTCCAAATCCTCGAAGTTGTGATCCACAGCGTCCAAGTCGAACCCCAGCGCAGCGCTGAAATCCTCCTCGTTGCCGAACAGCACGTCGACGTAGGGCACGAGTGCTCGATTGACCTCGCGCGACCGCGCCTTGCCGTCCTCTCCGGATCCCCACAACGAAGGCCTGAAGTTCAGGTCGTAAGAGATGCGGGTTCCGTTGGCCTTGGCTGTCTCCATCGCGCTCATGGCGACGTCGGGGGTTGTCTCCCCGAGGGCCGCAAAAATGCCTCCGGTGTGGAACCAGCGGGCACCTTGCGCACCAAAGATGAGGTCCCAGTCGATGTCCGCGGCCTGCAATTGACTCACGGCGGTGTGTCCTCGGTCACTGCAGCCGACACCCGCTCGCGGCCCAAATCCGCGCTCGACGAAATTGAGCCCATTGCGGATGTGGCGCCCGGCCCCGTCGGCCTGGCGCCACAAGACGTGGCTCGTATCCACGCCCCCCTGCAACATCAGATCCTCCACCAGGCGTCCGACTGGGTTGTCGGCGAGCGCGGTGACGATGGCCGTGGAGAGACCGAAGCAGCGACGCAGCCCGCGAACCACATTGTACTCGCCGCCGCCCTCCCAAACGTCGAAGCGTCGGGTGGTGTGGATACGCCCTTCCCCTGGGTCGAGGCGCAACATCACCTCCCCAAGGCTGACGGCATCCCACCGGCACTGTGCAGAAGCTCGAAGTTCCATGGGCTCGAGCTTCTCGCAAAGTCGGGGCGACCCGCAAGATCACTCGCGCCCAAAAGCGCGGACCATTCCACCAGTACGCTCAACACCTCGTGCGGTGACGATGCACAATTCAGATGTGAACCTTCTACGCTACTCCGTTGCCCCTGGCGGCAATCCGAGGATTTCCTCGTCCGTTAACGTGCAGTCAACACTGCTCAACGTGGGACCGCCAATCCAGCATTCTTGCTCCGAAGAGAGAACATATCCACAGGTTCCGTCGTCTAGGCAGACCGCTGCGCGCACCTCGACCGATGCGGAGCGGCCATCATCATCGGCTTGGCGCGTCGTTATTTCGTCACACACAGCTGCACATTCGGTTCCGGCGGGATCGCAACCCAAGAACTCAGCGCCCTCATACAGGCAACCGAAGCGCCCCATGACCACGCACTCGATAGAGCTGTCGGTGGACATCGTCACGATGCCGTCGGGTCCTCTGCAGGAGCAGATACTGCCGCTGGCAGTCACCTGGCAATCAGCACTGTCGAAGGCGACGCCACTCGGCATTGGCGCCGCGAGTGATTGAGCTGTCGCTTGTGCGTCCGCCTGACATTGCGCGGGCTCACACGGAGGAGGATTGGGGACGGGCTCCGCAGCACCATCTCCCGGCGCCGTCGCGGGGTCGCTCGACGGCGCCGCCGCGGGGGTTTCTAGGTCGGGACTCGGCATGTCTTCCATCGAGTTTGTCGGCACTTCGGTGGGCTCCGGCGTCGGCGCACCATCTGTTTGTGGAGTCCCGCCACTTGGAACGCTTGCCGGCGGCAGGTCCGGTTCAGCGACCATGGTCGGCTCGGGCGGAGGCGCCTCAGGAACGTTCGGCTCCTCGATGGGCTCGGGCTCATCCACGGGATCTGGCTCGAACAGCGAGCCATCGTCAGGGATGCCCGGCACGAACGCCGGGCCCACCGGTGGGTCCTCATCGATGCCCACTGGCGGTCCGACGCTGTGCTCACCTGGAGGATTCGGCGGATTGATGGGGTTGCCGGACTCGGTGCCCGCCTGGGATCCGCATCCGAGCAACCAGCCGCCGCCAAGCACGACCCAAACGAATGTCGTCAGAGAGCGCATCACTCGTCGTCCTCTCCGGTCGAACTGAGAGGAAACAGCTGGAAGTTCACTTGCACCACTTGGCGGGGCCGTTGCTCCAACTCGGACAGCTTGAGAAGTTCCCGCCGGAAGCGCACGATCGCACGCTTGACGTGTTCAAGCCCGTCCTTGCCCAAGCACAACGTCACGGCGGAGATGTCGCGCTGTTCGTACGCGACTCGCTCGAGCGAATCTGAAGCCAAGCCCATCATGGTGCGGTGGTAGTTTACCATGTGCAGGCTCGCCGTCTCGGCTCCTGTGGTGACGTGTGGTGTTCCCTGGCGCAGTCGGCCCGTGTCGTCGTGCTCGAGCATCTTGAGTTGTTTGAGCGTCTTCAGGGCAGCCTCAGCCTCGGCCGGCTTGATCTGAGGTTCGAGCCGCTCCGCAATCCACTTGGCGTCTTCCTCGAAGTCTTCAGCCAGCACGAGCTCACGAATGGCGGGCAGATACCACTTGGAGTGGTACTCGTCTTGCGCCAGCTGCAGCTGGTTGGCCTCCCGGTACTGGGCATAGCGCTTGAGGCGAGCGTAGATCTCATTGCGCTCGTCCATCGTGTCGGCTTGGCTGAAGGCTACTAGCTCGACAAAAAACGAGGACCCCTGACCTGTCAGTCCACAGGCCCCGGCGAAGCGCTTTGCCATCGAGGGGGTCAGGTTCCGCTCACCGTCAATCACCAGCTTGAGATAGTTGGGCGACTTGAGGTTCGCCCGCATCGAGAACGCGCGGTAGGAGAACGACGTGTGCTCTTTGCGACGGCGATAGAACTCCCTCAGGTACGCTCGGTAATCCAGAAAGTCGAACACATCCGGATCAAAGGGACGGGACTTCGCAGCGTCGGCCGAGGGCGGTTTGGGAGGCTGCTTGGGCACGCACCGAGTGTATACTGGCGGTGACCTCACGCCACTGCTTCCTGAGGCCAGAACCGCAAGTTTCGATAAGAATCCGTATACTGCAACAGTGTGAAGATGGCCGAATCGGCCCGCCCCGAAACGGAGCGACCAGGCGACGAGATCGCACCGGGGAGTCCCCTGATGGCTCGTGCCTGGCCGCGCAGGCGCCCCGAAAGGGGCCTTGGAACAAGCGGTGCAATCAGCTCACTTGTCGCTGAGGGCGACGACGCCCGGCAATTGCTTGCCTTCCAGTAGCTCGAGCGACGCGCCGCCACCCGTCGATACGTGGCTTACCTTGTCCTCGGCACCGAACTTCGCAGCGGCGGTGGCTGTATCACCACCGCCGATGATGGTGGTGGCACCCGCAGCGGTGGCTGCAACGACGGCATCAGAAAGAACTTTGGTGCCCTGGGCGAAGTTGTCGAACTCAAAGACACCAACGGGGCCATTCCAAACGATTGTCTTGGCGCGTGCCACGGCGTCCGTAAAAATCTTGATGGACTCCGGACCACAGTCGAGGCCCTCCAAGCCGTCCGGGATCCCGTCGGCTTCTGTGGCGTAACCCTTGTTGGCGTCGTTGCTGAAGGCGTCTGCTGTCTGGAAATCTACGGGCAGGTGGATCTTCACCCCACGCTCCTCAGCCTTCTTCATCAGCTTGCCGACAATTTTTGCGCCGGCCTCGTCGTACAGACTCTTGCCGATGGCCATGCCATTGAGCTCTTTCTTGAAGGTGTACGCCATGCCGCCACCGATGATCATCTCGTCCACCTGATCGAGGAGGTTTTCAATCAGCTGGATCTTGTCAGCGACCTTGGCGCCGCCCAAAATTGCCAGAAAGGGACGCTCTGGCTCGGACAGCGCCTTGCCGAAGTACTCGAGCTCTTTTTGGAGCAACAACCCAGATGCCTTCTGCGGCAGGTTCACACCCACCATGGACGAGTGCGCCCGGTGTGCGGTCCCGAAAGCATCATTGACGTAAACGTCGCCGAGCTTGGTCAATGACGCACGGAACGCCTCGACCGCCGCAGGCTCTGCGCCCTTGCCCTCTTCCTCGGCATGGAATCGCAGGTTCTCGAGGAGAATGACGTCTCCTGGCTTGGCCGCTGCGCATGCACTTTCGACGTCAGCCCCCACACAGTCACTCAGGAACTTCACCGGTCGGTCCAGGAGCTTGCCGAGCGCAACGGCCACAGGCTCCAACGAAAACTCGAGGGCGCGCTTGCCCTTCGGCCTTCCAAGGTGACTCATCAAGATGACACTCGCGCCCTGATCCAGGGCAAGACGGATCGTGGGCAGCGCCGCCACGATGCGCGCATCGTTGGTGATCTTGCCGTCCGCCATCGGCACGTTGAAGTCCACTCGCATCAGCACTCGTTTGCCGGAGAGGGAGAGGTCTGAAATGCTCATCTTCTTGAAACTCATTGGCTGTCTCCTAAGTTCGCGGGAGCCGGAGCAAACAAGGTCCGGCCTTCGCGGGCAAGGACGAAAGCACCCCGAAAGGCCCCAAAGCCGATCGAAGCGCTCGCCGTTGGTCGTTGGCTCGTCCAGGCAACGCTCAGGTTTCGCGCCGGCTGCGCGCAGTGCCAGCAACAGGTTCCAGGACCCGCGGATACAGCACCACTGCGCTGCCTTCCACCGGTCCGGGATGAGCAGCCGACGAAGTAGACTGTAAACTCTAGGGACTACCATTGGAGTCGAGCGCGAGATCCCAGGTACCCGACGGCTGCGCCGACGCCGTGGCCTCGAGCAAAATCTTCGTAGGTCGGCGACCCCGCCGGAGCGTCAGCGCTCGACCCCGCACAACGCTCGCCAGAGCGCCCCGACATGGGAAGCCGACCCGCACTGGACGTCTGAGCATGGTCACGAGGCGCGATGTGCAGAGCGCGATCGACTGTCTCGTGAAACACCGGCCCAGGCGCAGAGACGTTGCTGTAATACTGTAAACATACACTTGCCGGTCTGGGCCGCGAGTCTGGGCTAACTCCCACCCGCAAACCCGGGACAGTGGTCGTCGGCGCAGGAAAGCTGGCTGGCCTGAGGGCCACTGTCCCACCCGAGTACGCTGAACACCTACAATGTACTCCCCGTCCGGCCAAGAACACTCATGACCACCCTTGCCACGAAGCAGCAGTGCGGTATGTTCACCCAGGGCCCTGTCGGGTCCTCCCTCCTGTTCATAAATCCCTGTATTTCTCATTCAGCAGAGTTTGCAGAAGAGTCGGTTTTTTTAGCGAAATCGGCGGCACAGCACAGCGGCTTGGGTCCCTCCCCCGAGTCGCTGTGCGCTATTTTGTGCCTCCGCGCCAGATGGGTTCTGGCGGCTGCCATTCAATGCACGCGAGCTTCGCGTCCACTAGCGAGTAGGGTCGGCCGACCCTGATCGTGCGCGTGAGCATTGCGCCGTCGGCGTGGGTTGAATCAGTGCAAGCTCGTGTTATGCGAGCGTCGTGATTCGTCACGGACTGGTGGTGCTTCTTGTGCTGTGTGTGGCGTGCGAATCAGAGCGCAAAGAACCACCTGCGTGCGTGAGCGCACGAGAGGCCGTCAGCACCTACACGGCCCTAGGAGAGCTGGAGCAAGCCCGAGCCCAGCTAGCAGTCGCCAAACAGACCTGTGGCAAGGCATCCGAGTACGCCATCGACCGCTTGGAGCGCGGCATCGAGCGCGAGCAGCGTCACGTGGAGCGCAACGCACGGTTGCTCAGCAAAGACGACCAATCACCACTGACCCCGTTCATCGAGTGGGCTCGTCGCGAACGCGAAGAGAAAGACCGCGCCAAAGGGCAACACAGTTGTGCTCCGGCTGCCAGCCCAGACTACGGTTTCTGCACGAGCCAGATCTTGCAACCAGGGGCTGCGCCGTTCGTCGTCAGGTATTGGAGAAGCGAACCAGACGACGCCTTCATGTTCAGCTGGAGCCTGGAACAGCCAGTGAGCTGCGTTGATACCGGACCACATCGTGTGGTGGACCAATGGACTGCCGGTACCGAAAAACTGCAACTGTGTGAGCTGACTGACCACACCATGCGGGGCCTCAAAGCTCTGCTCCGCCAAGAGGGGACCCGAACTCAGATACAGGTGTTCTCGAACGGTTATCTTCGCAGGGATGCTGCGATGGCCGATGAGCTGGAGCACCTAGTTCGGCCGTGACGGCCAGAGCGAGCGATAGCGTCGTTCAGCGCGACGCTCGTGTGGCCAGGGTGCTGTGGCTGGTGCTCGTACTCAATCTATTCGTCGCGGGCGCCAAGCTCCTCGTCGGGTGGCAAGTTGGGGCCCTATCACTGGTGGCTGATGGCCTGCATTCCGTCTTGGATGGCTCCTCCAACGTCGTTGGCTTGGTAGGCATCGCGATCGCCAGACTACCCCCCGATCGGCGGCACCCTTACGGACATCGGCGGTTCGAGACCATCGCCGCGGTCGTCATCGGCCTCCTGATAGGAGCGGGGTTCTTGGAGGTGCTGCGAGAGCTGTACCGAGGCATCCTTGGGCAGCGCGCAACCCCCGAGGTGTCCTGGTCGGCGGCTTTCGTGGTGCTGCTGACGATCGTCGTGAACGTGTTCATCAGCCACTACGAAGCCAAGCAGGGCAAGCTACTCAAGAGTGCTCTGCTCGAAGCCGACTCCAAGCACACAGCAACCGACTCAGTGGCTGCCGGAGCCGTACTGCTTGGCTTTGGGGCCGTCGCCCTCGGGTGGAGCTGGGCGGATTTGGTGGTGACCGGACTCGTTTCCGTGTTCATCGGCTACGTCGCGTGGAACATCCTGCGCAACAACCTCGCATCCCTGGCAGATGAGGCACAGCTCGAACCAACAGAGGTCCACCGAGTCGCCACTGCCGTGCCTGGCGTGCGAGGCGCGCACAAGATTCGATCGCGGGGCGCTGCGGATTACGTACACCTGGACCTGCATGTTCACCTCGATCCCGCGATGTCGCTAGATGCCGCCCATGCGCTCACACACCAGGTAGCGCGAGCGCTACGACGGCAATTTCCACAGCTCGAGGACGTCGTCATTCATGCCGAGCCTGCCGATGGTCGTGAGCTCGATACCGAGCACCTAGCTCCGAGGGACGCCCCCCGGAACGACAACGACAACGGCTCGGGCGCCGACACCACCACTGAACACTGATCGCGGAAGCTCTGACCGCAGAAACTCTGACCGCAGAAACTCTGACTGCAGAAACTCTGCGCTCCGGCGTCACGCCTCGACGTTCAGACGGCGCAACTCCGACTGCAAACGCTGCTGAACGGTCTCGTCGAGGTATGGTGGCTGCTTTGGCACCTCCCGTATCAATTGGTCCAACTGCACTACGCTGCGCGGTCCCAATATGGCGGAAGTCACGTGTTCGTTGGTCAACACGTAGGCCACTGCCCCCGCACGCATCGACAACACATTCGCCCCGTGATTCATGACCCTGAGGGCGCGCAGCTGATGAATGCGGCGACGCATCTGGTCACCCGACCATCGCTCGGAGCGGTGGTCTTCTGGCGGAAACACCTTATCCGTGGGCCACTGACCCGCTAGCAAGCCATGCGCTAGGACGGAGCGTGCCAGGACGGCTATCTCTCGCTCCTTCAAGTCCTGAGCGATCGACTCCAGATCGCGGGTCAGGAAAACGTTGTAGGCCATCTGAAGCACGTAAGGCGCCGGCTCCAATTTCAACGTGGCTCGGGCGGTCTCGGGATCGCCGGCACTGATCCCCCAAGCGCGGAGCTTGCCTGCGTCCTTCTGCTCCTGAAGCCACGCCGTGGCCGCCCCTGTCTCCAGAGCTTTGACACTCGGATTGTGCAACAACACCACATCCAACACCTCACGCTTGAGCCGCTCCTGGCTCTTGTCGAACGCTTGCTTCAGGTACTCGACATCGAAGCGCTTGCGGCTGGGTTTGGAATTCGTGTCGGTGCCGATCTTGGTGACTACGTAGCTCTTGCCGTCATCGGCAAGGCGCTTCCCGAGTCTGGTTTCCATCTTGCCGTCGCCGTAGACGTCCGCCGTCTCGAACAGGTTGATACCGACGGCGCGCGCGCGGTCGATGACGGCATCCTGCTCTTCCTCGTCCACGTCACCGTAGCCATCTCCCGACAGACCCCAGGTGCCGAGGGCCAGTTCCGTGACCGAAAGGTCTGTTCGTCCCAACTTTCGTCGGCGCATGCTTGGGCAATAGCAGAGCAGAGGTCGTTCAGGGCCTGATTCTCTCGCCTCAGACCAAAGTTGTCGAAAACTCCGGCTCGCGTCCTCAGGCGCGAACGTCGAAAATCGCCCAGCGGGCGTTTTCGAACACGGGTTTGAGCGGCAGTAGGCGGCGCTGCGTGGCCTTGAAGACCAGCACGAAGTCCACGTCGTACTTTTCGTCCAGCCGGCGCAGTCGGGCGACGTCCATTTGATGGTATCCCTTGAGGTCGTTGTACGCTGCAAACCTGGGCCTACCCGTGACGTCCTTGATGCGAGTGAACCACTCGATGACTTCGTCAGGCAGCATCGGAGTCGCCTTCCAATCGACGACAATCGCGCGCTCCGTCACGTACCGGAACGTTCGCAAGCTCGGCGGACTGAGGAAACGCGCGTCTTTCGGAGTGTTCGCTGCGATCCAATCGAACAGCTCCTGATCGTGGGGCGGAAGCGGGCGCAGTAGGCTGGAGCGTTGCTCCAATTCAGTGAGCCCAGGTTGTACATACCAACCAAAGACAAGTGCCGAGGCCATCGCGACAAGCGCTGGCGTCCCGCGGCGTACGGCGGCGAGAGCCTGCGCTGGTCCCCAGTTCGACCGCCTTCCCGCTGCCCACCGCACGAGCCCTAATGTCGTCCCCACCAGAATCATGACGCAGAGCGCCTCGGTCACATCAGGATTGCCCCGCAACGCGTAGGCACTCAGCAGCGCCATCAGCGAAATACAAAGCGCGATCCAATCTCGCAGCGACAGGCGTCGCAACAGCCGGGGGCGAGCGACGCAGCTCGCCAAAGCAAGGCAGAACGCGCTCTGCCCCGCGAGGTCGACGAACGGGGCGACTCGCCAGACGAAGAGCTGCGCCACGCGCGCGATGTACTCCCAGCTCGTCAAGAGTGTGCCACCCCAGACCACGAGCGCCGTTGCCAACCACCAACGCTGAAACAGCGCCATCGCGCGGCGCTTTGGCAGCAGCCCACAACAGACCACGCCCAAAGTAGACCAAGCCGCAAACGGGATCAGATCGCGCTGAAACGCGGCAGGTACATAGTGGTGAGGCGAGCGCACCTTAAACAATATCCGCTGCGCTTCCGCCCCATGCTCAGAAGCCACCGTCGCAAGCATGGGTGCGACCAAGACTACAAGCGCAACTGCAGACGGTCCGAGTTGAAGCGCCAGCCGTCGAACCAGGTCAACGAGACGTCCACCGAGCATGAGGTGTGCAAGACCGAAGGCAGCGACGTTGAGCGCAAGGAAGTTGGCGTGGAACAATCCGCTCAACCCGAGCATCACGCCGCTCAGCAACCAGCGACGTGCCAAAAACGGGGGCAGCGCGAGCAACAACCCCAGACTGCCCAGCGTCGACGGTTGAAAGGCCTCGTTGTAAACGTAGCTGACCGCAACGCTGAGCGTTTTGGTGAGTGTCATCAGGCAGAGCAGCAGAAAGAATGCCGCGAGCGAAAGCGACACCCGCCGCACCAGGCGACGGCACACGAGGTACCAAGCACAGCAACCCACGACCATGACCAATGGGTGCAGCAACGCAATCACCCAACCCGATGGGGACAGCTTCAACAGTGGCGCGATGAGCTGGGTGATCGCTATGTGATAGTGCGTGACTTCCGCAGCGTACCAGTCACGGGATAGGGTCGTCGGGTCGTTCTGGCGGAGGGCTTCTAGGAAATAGACGACTTGGTTGTCGATAGGGTAGTTCAGGCCGAAGGTCAGAGCGAAGGCGAGCGACGCAAGGACGACGCACGACCACTCGAGCCCGCGCGGGCCCCACTTCTGGATCCATTCTCGACTCGGCAACGTCGTCAGCCACTACCACACGATACCAGCCCACATGAAAGGCTTTTCCGTGGTAAGTGCCCCTCCAAAAACTGGCTCGACAACGCGTCCGGAAGCCGCCCAACTTGACACCCCCCGCGCGCCCAGCAGACACTGCGCTGGTGCCCACCGGCCCCGGCCCAAGCCCACAAACGACACCAGAAGACAAGACTCCTGGCGGCGGAGCAACGCCGGTGTTGAGCGTGGTGCTTCCGATCTACAACGAAGTGGAGGTCCTCGACCGGGCCTTGGAAGCGATCACGGCGACTCTTGTTGGCACCGGAAAGAGTTTCGAGATCGTCTGCGTGAACGACGGCAGCACCGACGGCAGCGCGGAGCGCCTCAGCGCCGTCTCCAAATCGTTCCCAGAAGCCAGGTGTATCCACCTCTCACGGAACTTCGGAAAAGATGCAGCCCTGAGCGCGGGTCTGGATGCCGCTCGCGGACAGGCGGTGATTGTCATGGATGCCGACCTGCAGCATCCGCCTGCGCTACTGCCGGAACTGGTAGGCGCTTGGGAAGAGGGATATCAGGTGGTCAGCGGAATCAAGAGCAGCCGCGGCGAGGAGAGCCTGTCGTACCGCCTCATGGCCCGGGCGTTCAACACGTTGATGGGTGGCGCGGCTGGGGTGAACTTCCAAGGCGCGAGCGACTTCAAGCTCCTCGACCGGCAAGCGGTGGACGCCATTGCCAACTTGCCGGAGAAGACTCGCTTCTTCCGAGGTCTCGTCACGTGGGTCGGCTTTCGCACCAAAGAGGTGCCCTTCGAGGTGGCCGAGCGCGTCGCAGGCACCAGCAAGTGGGGCACGCGTGCCCTAGTCCGATACTCCCTGAGAAACCTGCTGGCATTCAGCGCGTTCCCGCTTCGACTGGTTGCTCTCGCCGGGGTGTTGACGTTGGTGCTGTCGGGGCTGCTCGCGGTGTGGACGCTGTACCGTTGGGCACGCGGCGATGCCTTGACTGGTTTCACTACCGTCATCCTGTTGCAGCTGTTCATCGGAGGACTGCTCTTGTCAGGCGTCGGGGTGATCGCCGTGTATTTGGGGGCAATCTACGAAGAGATCAAGTCGCGGCCGACGTACGTCGTCAATCGTCGGGATCGTGAGCCCTAGTGCGCGTGGGGCGTTCTGGACGGTCACCGCGCCCGCGCCAAATCCCACCAGAGCTTCACCGCCTGAGCTCAGCTGGGGCGTTCGGCCACCAACGCCAGAAGGTTGCCGAACGGCAGGTCGACGCTTCTCTCCCAATGCTCGAAGCGCGTCGCCAGGCGCTCGGACGCCGGCGCGACGAACGGTGCCAGCGTCGAGTACGTGCGGAGGTGAAGGATGCGCAGGCCTGCTCGTTCGACGAACTGCTGAAGCATCCTGCGATGAAAATGGGTCACGTGTTGCTCCGCATCCATCTTGGCCGCACTGCTGAAGCGATCGGCCGCCCACTCGATCACCGGCCACAAGCCGCGGTAGTTCGGCGTGGTCACCAACACCTGCCCCCCCGGGCGCAACAATCGTGAGATGTCCGCCAACAATTTTTGCACTTGCTCGGGATAGACGTGCTCGACAATCTCGAGACAGCTGGCTCTGTCGAAGCTCTGCTCGGGAAGCTCCAATTCGTCCAAAAGCCCGAGCTGAAAGGACAAGCCGTCGCCCGCAAAGGTCGTCTGCGCGTACTCTATGGCGGAAGGATTCGCATCCACTCCCAAGACCCGCGCGCCGCGCTTCGCCATTTCGGCCGCAAAAACGCCGGAGCCGCAGCCCACATCGAGCACGTTCTGACCCGCCGTGACCGGAAACATCCAATCGAGCAGCAGCAGCTTGGATCTGTGCCAGAAACGTTGCACCGGCGGACCGTCGGTCAGGGCGCGATGCTGGTAGGAGCCGTCGATCTGAATCGCGTCGCCGGTGCGGCGGTCACTCGGGCGGGGCTCGCTCATCCAGGCCATATAGCCTTCGGAAGCCACCCAACTCAACGATGCGCCGACGCACAGGGACGTTTAGCTGAAAATTGGGCGGTCCTCGCCAAGTCGCAAACCACGGGGATTCGTTCCACCCTGGCACCGTTTCCCCAATTCTTGTGATCACAGCTAAATGAATCACACTATGTAGGTGCTGATGCGCCGCGTCTTGATTGCTTTGCTCGTGCCCCTGGCGGTGGGCTGCGTGCGCACACCACACCAAGGGCCTGACGCGCCCAAGCCCGTGGCCGGGTCGAATACCTCCGCAGCAAAATCAGCAGCGCCGGCCGTCGCAGCACCGGAGGCCACAGCCGAGCTCCCCGAGCTCATCCCCGTCGAAACGGCCGACCCTGCGGAGCTACTCCGCCTCGCCCTGACGGAGCAACGGTTCCTCGATGCGCGTGGCTTGTTGGAGCAGCCGGAATTTCAGCGCATGCCCGCGAGGGCCCTCATCGTCGGCTACGTCGAGCTCCAGTTGGCCGACTACGATGCGGCCGCGTCGCGCTTGCGCGCCGCCAAGGAAGAGTGGCCGCGACTGACGAAGCTGATCGAGCCGTTCCTGCGGCGTGCCCAGTTGCGGTCGTCCGACTACAAGCAACACCTGCACGAAGTGGAGCGCTCGCGGGATCCGGATGAACTGCTGCTCGTCGCTGGCAAACTCCTCGAGGAGGGCGACGCACGTGAGGCACTGAAACTCGTTCAGCGGGCGGCCGCGTTCACCGGTGGCTCCAAGCGCGTCCAAGCGGAGGTGCGGGCCCTGCGAGCCCAAGTCTACCTGGCGCTCGATCAACGTTACGGGGCGCTGATGGACTGGCGCTGGTTGGCAGTCGACGCGCCGCTTCAGCCCGCGGCCGCGGGCGCGGATGAGCTCATTGAAAGGCACTTCCCTGAGACCCCGCTAAAGCCTGAACAACGCTATCTCCGAGCGACTAGGTTTGCAGAAGCCGGGCGCGTCCCCGAAACCGATCGGGAACTGGAGCGCGTCGTTACGGCCCCTTACTACCGCGTTCGCCCAGGGGACGCACTTCATCTGCAGGGCTGGGCGCGCTATCGAGCTCGGGATTACGAAGCCGCCGCGGAGTGGCTGCTCGATGCAGCCCAGAACGGAAGCTACCAAGCGCTGAGAGACCAGTACTACGCCGCGCGCTCGCTTTCGCGCGCGGGGCGCGTGTACGAAGCCATCGCACTGTTTGAGAAAGTCGCGATGTCGACGCCCAAGGGGCCGATCACTCGAGGTGCCCGCTTTCACGTCGGCAGTGAATGGCTGGTCCTGGGCGAGTGGCAGAAGGCAGTCGATGCGCACAGCTCCTTCCTCAACAACTACACCAACAGCGAGCACACCGAGGCCGCGCAACGAGAGCGCGCCGTGGCCTGGTTTGCCCTTGGCGAGTATCAGCGAGCTGCCTTCTGGTTCCGCAAGCTCCGAAGCCAAGCACCCGACGGCTCGGACGCGAACTTGTACCAGTTACTCGAAGCGGTCGCTCAAGAGCACCTGGGACATCCGGACATCGCGGTGCAGCTGCTACGCGATCTGGCCTTGAACTCGCCTCTGAGTTTCGCTGGGCACCAAAGCCGTGCACGCCTTAGTGCCATCGGCGAGCAGCTGCCGCCGCTGTTCAACGAGCAAGCTGAGGCCGCTCTGCCAATTGCGCTCCCGCCGGCAGTACGTGCCCTTGAAGACGTCGGCCTCAGCGAATTTTCGGAAGACGTCCTACAGACGTTGGAACCAGACTGGCTCCAGCCACTGAACGCGCAACGCACTCAAGCCCAGTGTCAGGGCTACGGTGACATCGAAGCTGGCCGCAGACGCTTCCTGATCGGGATCAGTCAGGCCACCAGGAGCGGTTTCTTCAGTCGCCCCGCTTCTTATGACCCCTGGCTTTGGCGCTGCGTTTACCCGACACCATACACAAGTACCGTCAAACGTGCAGCGCAGCGATGGAACGTGTCACCAGCACTCGTGTATGCAGTGATGCGTCAAGAGAGCGGCTTTCACAGCAGCATCGAGTCCCCCGCCAAAGCGCGCGGCCTGATGCAGATCATCCCACCTACAGCAGAACGTATCGCCTTGGAGCTGGGGGAGCACGTCTTTGACGGGCTGCTAGACACCCCGGCTCACAACGTGCGCTACGGCACTTTCTACCTGCGAAAACTGCTGAACGCGTTCGACGATCACCCAGCAGCTGCTGTCGCTGCGTACAACGCTGGGCCTCAAGCCGCAATGCGCTGGCGCCATGCCACTTCCGCCCTGCCCGTCGAGTTGTTCGTCGCTCGTATTCCGTTCTCGGAAACGCGCGGCTACGTGCAGCGGGTGCTCGGCAATCTGCAAGTCTATCAGGCCCTCTACCCCCAGTATGAGTCGATGGAGATCCCTCTCGCTCTGACTTCCAGCACGGCGCCAAGCGTTCTAACAATGACCGCTGACGCCGTGCCGATGGACCCCAACCTGTACTGAGCCAGGCCGAATCACCGAGGAACTCGACCTTCGTCGACGTGGCGCGCGTCAGTAATTCGGAGGAGGAGGCGGCGCGAAGCGGCCGGGGAACGGATCGGCTTGGTGGCGGCGCCACGCCTCGTGCTCTTCTGTGAAGTAGAATCCCCGTTCTGCGAACAGAGCTACCCCAATCACACCAATGTTCTTACCCTTGCCACGGCGAGCGGCGTACGAATCCTCGACGGACCCAAAGCGGAAGGCGCGCACACTCGACGAACTGTCGCGAAACCCCTCGACATCCAGGGTCGCCCAAGGATTAACGATGTAGCCGCGTTTGTAGACGGAGCCGTCGCCACCATCGATGACGTCCAGCCCATCCACCGTCGCCACGATCTCGAAGCGCCCTGGGGTGTGGTTCGTGATGCGGATCACGTAGCGGTCGCCGCCATCGCCGAATACGTAGTTGCGCCCCCCCGCTTGCAGCGCTGGCAGGGGGTCCCCCCCCGAATCGACGAGACTCACGGTGAGTGCTCCTCCTCGAACCGGGAATACCCCGGCGTGGGCGAAATCGAGGTCGCGCCCGGTGGCGGCGCGCACTCCGTCCTCGTCGTCGTAGAATACACTGACTGTAGCGTCAGGGCCCGTGGCGCCACGAACGAAGCTCACTTCACGAATCTGGCTCGATCGCTCCTCGCCCCAGCGTGTCGCCAGCCCGGGTCGACGGTACATTGGTGCCTCCGAGTGAACCCGGGAGCGCTTGCTGGGTGCCATCTCTTCCACTGCGTCGCCGTCGGCTTCGGGAGCCGGAGTTGCGCCGTAGCCACTGCCGTTCTGCTGGCCGCCAAAGGGGGCCGGTTCCGCGGCCGGTGTCTGAGCCTCGTGGCCATCATGGCGGGCCTGATCAGGTCCAGCGACCTCGGCTTCTTTCGTCCCGTGACTGCATCCAGTGCAGCCCACTAGTGACGACATCGCCACGCAAATCATCGAAATCCGTATCCAGCTAA
Source organism: Polyangiaceae bacterium (assembly GCA_050298815.1). Lineage (GTDB taxonomy): Bacteria > Myxococcota_A > Polyangia > Polyangiales > Polyangiaceae > SZUA-265. The sequence continues at coordinate 4,321 of JBNKUV010000091.1, read as the reverse complement.
GGTTCATTTGGGTCTCCAGGTTGGGGTGTTCGGCGGGGCGAACGTGAGGCCACCGGAGCGCTTACACCCCCAATTGCGACCGACGGCCCGCCGGCAGGCGCGGTCGCGTCGGGATCACCACATCGGGACAGTGGGGTCTATCGGGCTGCCGATGAGCGGGTAGAGTGCCGGTGTGTCCAAGAAGGCGACAAACAGCGCAGAGTTTGAGCGGGACTACGCGGACGGTGAGGTGATCTGCCGAGAAGGCGAAAGCAGCAGCGAGATGTTCGTGATTCAATCTGGTCGCGTCCGCATCACCAAGTCATCCAGCCGCGGGGAGATCGATCTGGCGCTGCTCGACCGCGGCAATTTTTTTGGCGAGATGAGCGTGCTCGAGGGGCTGCCGAGAGACGCAACGGCGACCGCGGTGGGCAACACCCGGGTCTTGGTCATGAGCACCGGCGCGCTGCTCGTCCGCCTGCGGCGAGATCCGACCTTCGCTTTCGAGCTGCTGCATCGTCTCAGCGGCCGGGTACGTGTTTTGAATTCACGTCTGCTCGAGGCCCTCGAAAAGACGACGCCTCAGGCTGCAGAAGAGCATGCCACCGGACGGGCCGGCACGATGATGATGTACATGCCGGAACTATCAGAAGGCGACTCCACGAGCTGAGGCGACATGCTCATCGACACACGACAGAATCGGCTCTTGGTCGTCTCAGACATGCATGTTGGTAATCCCTACAGCGAAGCCAGGCGAGCACTTGGTGCTTTTTTCGACTATGCACGCCGTCACCGGTTCAACGTGTGCATCAACGGCGACGGCTTCGAAATTCTGCAGGCGAGCTTTTCGACTCTGGCTCACGACTCCGTCGATGTGCTCAACCGCATTCGCTCTCATATCGACGCCGGACTCGACGTGTACTACGTCGTTGGCAATCACGACATTGTGCTCGAACAGTTTCTGCAGAATTGGTCCAGCATCCAGATAACCCCGTTCTTGAACGTTACCAGCGGCAACAGCCGGGTGCGCGTCGAGCACGGTCATCTTTACGACCCTTCGTTCTTGCGAAGCCCAGCGCTGTACGAGTTTCTGACCAAGCTGGCGGGTCCGCTGCTTCGCGTTTGTCCCGACATCTATCGCGTGTGGGCACTGTGGGAAGGCTTCTGGCAGCGCCTCAGAAGCTGGCGCAGCAAGAGCTTGATCGAACGTAGCGTGTACTATCAAGCCGCCGACATGCTCCTACGCCGGGGCTTCGACGTGGTGGTGTTCGGACACACGCACCATCCGGAAGACGTAGACCTCGGCGGTGGAAGGCGCTACGTCAACTCCGGTAATTGGGTGCGCGGCGGTACGTTCGTCGAGATCTGCGACGGCCACGTCGTGCTCAAGAACTGGAACGAAGGCCATCCAGAACCAGCGACGCAGAAGCAGAAGCAGAAGCAGAGTTGAACACGATGGCGCCTCCACCGCAAGAACTGGAAACAACCGATGGCATGGCCGACGCACGCCAACATCTCGTTCGCGAACAGCTCCGGGCAAGGGACCTGACAGACGCGCGAGTGCTTGCGGCCATGAACCATGTACCTCGACATGAATTCGTCCTGCCCGCCTATCGCACAGAAGCGTACGGCGATTACCCGCTACCCATCATCGGCGGACAAACCATCAGCCAACCGTACATCGTGGCGTTCATGACGCAGGCCGCAAACTTGGAACCCACCGCTCGTTGTTTGGAAATTGGCACAGGCAGTGGCTACCAAACCGCGGTGTTGGCAGAGCTGTGTCAGGAAGTCTACAGCATCGAGTATCTACCAGATGTCGCTGAGTTCGGCCGAAACAACCTGCAACGCACAGGTTACATCGACCGTGGTGTCCGACTGCGAACTGGAGATGGTTACCTGGGCTGGCCGGAGGCCGCCCCTTTCGACGCCATCATCGTTACTGCAGCGCCCGAACGAATACCTCCAGCACTGTTGACCCAACTGGCGTTGGGGGGGAAGCTAGTGATTCCTGTAGGGCCTTCTGACGGCGTTCAGCAACTCCAGGTGGTCACGCGAACGAGTTCCGAAAACGACCCAGCAGCGTTCGACCAGAAAGTTCCGTTCGGTGTGCGATTCGTCCCTTTCCTCGGCAATCATTGACCCGCATCGACGCACAGCTAGCGTGTCTCAACCAGATACCGAGAACTCAAAGCGACAAATGCAAACTCGTCGTTGGAAGGTGAAGCTCGGCTCGACGTCTTCGCTGTGCTTGCCAGCCGGACCGTCGCTGCGAGTGGTTGTCCCGGTGCCTTGAAGCGTTGACGCGATACCGACAACCAAGCGACACCACGAGTTGTGACGCCCCAAACTTGGTTCGTGACCTCGATTCTGACTCTGGTCATCGTGCTACTGGCTAGCAATCGGGTCGCGGTCGACGTTGCCATGGTTGGTGGGCTTGCCCTGATCCTGCTGGGCAACTCGGTACTTGGAGGCATCCTGACCTTGGACCAGGCACTGCAGGCATATGCCAACCCCGCGCTCCTGCTGATCGGTTCGCTTTTCATCGTCGCCGCCGGGCTCAGCGAGACCGGGGCAATTCAGGACGTCGCTAAGCGCTTGCTGGGGCATCCTCCAACGGCGAGCCGCGCCCAAATTCGACTGATGGCGCCGGTCGCGTTCCTGAGCGGTTTCATGAACAACACGCCGATCGTGGCCATGTACCTGCCCATCGTGCTGGACTGGGCCCGTCGCTTGCGTATGAGTCCCTCTAGGTTGCTGCTGCCTCTGAGCTTCGCCGCTATCTTGGGGGGAAAACTCACGCTGATCGGGACAGCTTCGAACGTAATTCTCGTTGGGCTGTTCGAGGGGTTGGTTGAAGAAGGAGGATGGGCAGCCTCCCAGCCGCTCGATTCCGCGTCCCTGTTTTGGGGGATTGCGGTGCTGGGGCTGCCTACCGCTTTGGCTGGCATCGCGTTCATCGTTGGCCTGTCGCGTTGGTTGCTACCAGAGCGCGCGTCGATCGAAGTCAAGCAGCAACCCCGTAGCTATCAAGTGCGCGTGCGGGTCGACCAGAACTCGCCTGCCGCGGGCAGGTCCGTGCACGACGCCGGGCTCCGCAACCTACCAGGCTTGTTCCTGACTCAAGTGGAGAGGGCGGGTGAAATCCGACTGGCCACTCCGGAGACCAAGCTGCGGGCGGGCGACCTCCTCGCGTTCGTTGGCGTGCTGCAGTCAGTTGTCGACCTGAGAAAGATGCGAGGACTGACACCACTCGGTGAGGAAGAAGAAGTGGATGCACCGCCACCCTCCGGTCCCCAGCGCGTGCTCGTGGAAGCGGTCGTCGCTCGCGGTTCCGCGTTGGAAGGACGCACGCCCCGCGATTCCGGGTTCCGGGCTCGCCACAACGCCGCGATCGTCGCTGTCCACCGTGATGGCGAAGCGGTCAAAGGCAAGATCGGAGAAATCGTCCTGCGCGCTGGCGATACGCTTCTGTTGGACACCCCGCCAGACGCGGCGCGCGCCATCCAATCGTCCAAAGACTTCTACCTCGCATCGAGCGTCGAGGACTCACGCAGCCTCAGGCATGACCGCGCCCCCGTAGCCCTGGTCATCGTGGCCCTGCTCGTCGTGCTACTGACCACGTCTCTCATCGAGCCCGCGCTCGCCGCCCTCTCGTGCGCAGGCTTGATGGTGCTCACGCGTTGTCTCCCCAGCGCGTTGGCTCGAAGCAGCATTCAGTGGCCGGTGTTGACCGTCATCGGATCGGCCTTGGCGATGGGAGCGGCCGTCAAAAATACGGGTCTGGCCAACTTGCTTGCTGAGGGACTCTTGGCACTGTGCCATGGAGCGCCCACTGGAGTGGTCGTTTTTGCCGTCTTCGTCCTGACGGCGGCATTCGCGCAGCTGATCACCAGTAACGGCTCTGCCGTACTGATGTTTCCCGTTGCCATGGCGGCCGCCCAAGCCACCGGCGTCGGGCCCCAGGCGATGTTGTTCACGTTGATGATTGCCGCCGGCAGTACCTTTGTCTCACCCGTCGCCTATCAGACAAACCTGATGGTCTACGGCCCCGGTGGGTATCACTTCGTGGACTTCGTTCGCATTGGGCTTCCACTAACGCTCTTACTCGGTCTCATCTGTGCGGTGCTAGCGCCGCTGGTCTACCCGCTCTAGCTAGTGCCCGGCGCAAAGTGGTGCTTCGGAGTTCACCCGCCCCATTGGGCTCATGATCATACAGAAGTTGAATCTGGCGATCTGGTGTGATCTACCCTTGGGATGGATGCCGCAGAGTGGTTGTCGGGCGACGTAGCTGACGAGTTCTACGGGGCGGAGCTGGGGGATCCCCGCCGCAGCCGGCGCT
>JBNKUV010000090.1:0-31426 GCA_050298815.1 Polyangiaceae bacterium | reverse complement strand
CCGTCTTCGGCAACATCCAAAACAAGGGCATGCGCCGCTTCACACTGCGTGGTCAACTCAAGGTCAACGCACAGTGGCAGCTCTTCACCATCGTTCACAACATCGAGAAGATTGCCAGAGTGCACCGTCAGTGAGGGCGTCAGCCCCGGGTGAACCGGGGCGGCCCCACCCGAAGGGGCTCGGGCACGGGGCCACGAAAATCGAGCGCGGGGGGCTCGAGGGGGCGGGGGGCAGGTTGACGTTCACGCCAAAGTGGGTTTTTCTACGCCCTCGTTAGCCAGACTCTAGTCGGCAACGAAATTGCACACCCCGGCCGCGTCCGGCATCTCCCCAACCGCCGTGTATGTTCGGGCGAGCTTAAGAGCAGCATCCTCAGCCACCGACTCACCAAACACTAGATTCGCAGGGCCTCGCTCTTTAATGGTCACCACCAACGCGCCCGCGTCTTCGGGAAAACGCGTGTAGTGGAAGTCCACATTCACGGCACGCCCTCGCATGCCAGTGCCCTCCTGCACTTGGACTCCAGCCAGGCCACACATATCGTAACGCAGGATCGCTTCGCCGTCGTCGTCGTTGAGCTGCCCCACCAGCGAATCAAGCCCTTGTTCCGCGTTCAGTTCATATCCAACCGGCACCGTTAGCGTGTCGCCGTTGGGCATCGTGACCAGCTTCGACTCGCCCTCTATCGGCTCGGCGTCGCCTCGATCTCCGTCGAAAGCCTCAACGCCTGCGCCGCCCGATTGACCATCCGCGTCACCCGGCCGAGCACCACATGCTACGGCGCCAAGCAGACCCGCCACCCACAGCAACTGACAATTTCTGAACACATTCGTACCTTACATCCCCTTGGGCATGATGCCACCGGTCCCAACTGATCGCCATGCCTCGCGCCACGAACCTGGTATCTTTCGCGCGCTACAGCAAGTCGTGCTCGGCCAGCTGCGCGCCCCTCGGACTGAGCCATCGCTGGATCCCAGCAAAGGCCCGTGCTCCCCACGTCGAATCAGCCATTTCCTCGTACAATGCACCAACGAGGCGCCAGCGTCATGAGGTGTGCGGCCGCTTCCTGGTTCGTCGAGATCGGAACTCCGCCTCAACCACCATCGCGCCTCCCCACCTCGACCGCGCTGCCCGCAAGACGAACCCCAGCGATGTTGTACCCGGGAACAGAACGGTCGCCGCCCAACTCACGCCCTGAAGTGGACCGTCAAGTCTTAGCGGTGGATTTCTCTGCTTGAGAAAGCAACGTCGAGCCGCGTTTGCGAAGGGCCTTGAGGTAACGCGATTCATCGTACGGTTGGCCTTCCTTCCAGCACCGAAATAGGATGCGTGCCCACTTGAAGGCAAGCGCTCGCAGGGCCGTTTGATGGCTGGCACCGTCAGCCCAGCCCACTCCACAAATGTTTGACGCTGAAATCTCGACGCCTTGAAGCGCCAATGCACCCACTTCTGGTTGCCACTGCGCTCCGTGACTGGAGCTATCCCGCCGTAGCGCTGCACCGCCGACGCCGTCTTGAACGCGCTTCGATCTTCGCCAGACGAAAATCGAGCGCGGGGGGCTCGAGGGGGCGGGGGGCAGGTTGAGGTTCACGCCAAAGTGGGTTTTTCTACGCCCTCGTCGAGCAGACCGTCAGGAGTCCTGCACTAGGCCCATCTCATCACGGTATTCGGACGGCGTCTTGCCAACAAGTTCACGGAACGCCGTATTGAACGCTGGAAGTGACGTGTAGCCAATCTCGAACGCGATCTCCGTGATCGACCTTTCGCTGTCTGCCAGTTCTTCGATGGCGCGGATCATTCGCATCCGGCGAACCGATTGCCGCCAGCTCATCCCCAACTCTACCGAAAAACGTCGCGCCAGCGTTCTCGGCGAGACGCCGACCTCCCGCGCCAGTTGGGCCATCGCGGGTGGGAGAGACAGATTTGCGCTCGTAAGCTCCAAGGCTTTGACTACCGCAGCGCTCCGTCCCGTTGGCATTCGAGCTGGGGTGGGACGCTGCGACAACCGCCAGGTTACGGCCGCCAATGCTTCAAACATCGTCCGCGCGTAGGGCGTCAACGAGTCAGAATCCGGTCCCCAACGCCTGCATTCGCGCACTAGCTCTCGCGCCAGCTGCGTCATCTCGAAAACTGACAATGGCGCGACCGGAGAGGATACAAAGCTGGGGGCAAAAAGCGTCGAACAGATTGTCACCTTCCTGGGTAACGTGACCTCTATCTCGCGCCTGGCTTCGACCAACGCCGCGCGCGCGGGCGGTAGACACCAGCTCTGACCGCCCGTCTCCAGTCGCATTGTTCCCTCCAGCGCATAGACTAGATAGTGCCTATCTGCGCAAAAGACACGCTTCGGCGAAGCAGGCAGCTCGCGATACACGCAGTATGCTTCGGCACTCGACACCATCCAACACTACCTCGCGCATCGGCTTCATTCCAGCCGCTCTGCGGCGTATCGTCGGCTGTTCGGGGCCCGCATTGCGATTGGGCGCAGAACCTTGTTCAACCCTGCGAACGTCTCCGACGCAAGGTACGACTCAAATGCTTCCTTGTTCCGCCACTCGTGCACGACGCCAACTTGCGTTTCGCTCCGCGGGTCTACGTGTGGCCGAAACGTGATACATCCTGCCATCGCTTCGACGGTTGGCGCGGCCTCGATCAGCGTCCTCAACGCGTCGGAACGGTCACTTTGACGCACTTCAAAATCAACGATAGCTACGAGCATGGTGAGAATCCTCCAGTACTATGGTTCCGGGCTTTGCTGAAACGAACAACCAAACCTTGGAATTGGCTCTACCAGTCCCTTTCCCCTCGCACTGTCGCCCAAAAGACAAAATTGCACTCCGGACTGCCTCGAAGACTGTTTCAGGATTTCCCTCGGCAGCGCGGACGGAACAGTAGGGCTCGTCCGGCGTGTGCTGCACTACCCAATGTTCTGTTCGTTCGCTGCCGGCTGCCCTCGGGCAAACGTCGCGCTTCTTTTCTCCCCAGTCGATCCCCACCAATGCAGCGTACTCTTCGCTGCCTTCTGCTTCCTTCATCCTTTGCCTCCGTTCCGCTATCATCCTCGACGACATGCGAGCTTTGGTTCTGGCGTAAGCAATATGGGAGCCGGTTCCGCGGCAAACCCTGAGTGTTCGTTCGTGAACCAAGTGCTCCCGGGGGCTCGAACGCGAGTTAGTGATCATCGTCATATTCGCCATTGCAAATTCGTAGCCCCTGGGCGCATGTCCTTCTCTTCTACACCCTCAGTTCGGCCCTGAAAGCTTCATCGGGTCAGACCGGTCCAGCCATATTGCGCATCAAGCTCACCACCGCGCGCGCTTTGCCTCCTCCGTCTCGCTTGACCTTCGACTCGTTCCAAGCCTGCGCTATCGGGTCGCGCTGGCGCCAACGGTACACGGCTAGCCACAGGTACTGCCGAGCTCGCCCTGACCCCTGCTTCATCATTTTTAGCCGACCCTGGTGCTTCCCGCTGCTCTTTTCCTTCAGGTTCAGGCCATACGCTTTCAGGTAGGGACGCAGCGAATGAAAGCGGCGCGGAGCGCCTATTTCCTTGACCAGGACCCCCGCCGTCGTCTTGCCGACCGCTGGCGCCAGCACTTCCGAAACTGTGCCCTGCGCCCAATGCTCCACTCCGACTGTTGCTTGCCTGTAAGCCCTCGATGCCAGATACGGCCTTTCGTGGAGCGGATGGGACGCTGTTATCATCTGCCTTCCAGAGTAGCGCGACCTGGAGGTAAGCTCACCTCTCATGAAGCACAGCTGGATCGAAGCCTTTGTATGTGTGAGTGCCTGGACGTTGTCACTCGCGTGTAGCACCAGGCCTGCGAAAACCATGGGCGCGTCGGCTCTCGTAGCGAATAGCGAACTGCCCAAGGCCCAGAAGGAAGAGCGGGTCACGTTTTCGAGCCACTCGACGAGCCTCGTCGGGACGCTCGTTTGGCCTGCCTCTCGAGCAGTGGCCGCCGTGGCGTTCGTGCACGGCTCGGGGAGACAGGAACGGAACTTCCACTGGGCGCGCTCCTTCGCTGCGGACGGAATAGCTGCCCTGGTGTACGACAAGCGCGGGGTGGGTGAGTCCGGCGGAGACTTCGAAGAGCAGCAGAGCGTGGGCGGACCCAACATTAGTCTGCTCGCGGACGATGCAGTCGCTGCAGTCGCTGCGCTCAGCGTGCGACTACCGAATGATGTCCCGATCGGTCTAGCTGGGATCAGTCAGGCGGGCTGGATCGTCCCGCTCGCTGCGGAGCGAAGTCCGCTTGTGCGATTCACAGTGCTGTGGAGCGGCCCTGTCTGCAAGGTTAGTGAAGAAGACATTTTCAGCAAGTACACGGCCGACAAGGACTCGAATGTCGTGCCAACGTACGAGGAGGCACTCACATCGCGAGAGGAGCCCTACGTCTGGCCAGACTTTCTTGGCATCGACACCGATCCTTCGGACAGCCTTCGGAAGCTCTCGATTCCTGGCCTTTGGATTTTCGGGGGCAGAGATGGCAGCGTCCCAGTGGATCTCTCGATCAAACGGCTCAGAGAACTTAAAAACCAGGGCTATTCGTACGACTACGAGCTCTTCCCAAATCTAGGCCACAACAACATGGACGAGACCTTTGGTACTGCTACCGCTTGGATCGGGCGCCAGCAGCAAACGGCTTCGGAGCGCCGCGATCCGGTTGTGGACGGTCAGTAAGGTGGAATGGAACTGTCGTGTGCTCCATTCAGAACGGGCGCCGCCCAACTTGTCGTTGAACTCGACGGGCTGTGCAAGCGTCGTGTCGAGCGCCGAGGTCTGAGTGAAGATTAGCCTGTGCTGACCATGGCTCGCTACAAATACTACGACCTCAATCAGACGAAGATGATCCCGCTGTGCACAACAGAGACATGCCATTCAACGGCTACCGCGTTGCCCGATTCAAGACGCCCATCACCGAACGGATGCGCCTCAAGTTCGACTCGCCGTCGGGGCGACAGCTCTACAGCAAACGCATCGGCACCGTCGAACCCGTCTTCGGTAACATCCAAAACAAGGACATGCGCCGCTTTGCGATGCGTGGACACCTCAAGGTCAACGCACAGTGGCAGCTCTTCACCATCGTTCACAACATCGAGAAGGCGGCGACGAAGATCGAGCGCGGGGCCCGCGGGCGCGGGGGTCAGGTTGACGTTCACGCCAAGGTGGGTTCTTCTACGGCCTCGGCGGGCGCACGCACATCTTCACGCAGTCGCGTACTTAGTCAGCCAATCGACGATCGCCGCGAGTCGCTCGTCGTCCAAAGCGTGCCCGCCTTGCTCTCTGACGTGCGTCGTCGCTTCCGAAAGCCCCGCTGCTAAAAGCACCTCATTCGCATCCGCCGCGTAGTCGTCCTCTGTCGATGAAACCACGAGCAGCGGTCGCGGCTGAATCGCTGCGATCGCATCCTGCACCTCGAAGCGCTTCGCAATACCAGGCACCACCTCCATCATGCCTATCCCAGTTCCGCTCGCCTGCCTCTTTCTGTAACTGCAAACCGCGCCGCTCACGCACGCGAACTGGCATCGCTCATCTACCGCCGCGTGGTACATCGCCAACGCTCCGCCGAAGGAGTGACCCGCCACTCCGACTTTGGCGGTTTCCGCTCCCAACACGGCCTGCATCACGCCAAGCGCCCGTTGCGCATCGTCCAGACACTTCCGCATCAACGTGTCACCGTTTTGTAGGCGGTAGACCATCGCGTTGTAGTGCTGCAACCAATCGCCCTCCGCCTCTGCTGTTCCCTCTGCTTGGCTGCGACGATCCTCAAACGACACCGCGTCCGGCGCCAACACCGTCACGCCTCGCCTCGCCAATGCCGGCCCCCATGCCTGCCGCGGATCGCCAACCAGCCCCGCCACCTCGCTCTTCCCCAGATGAAACTCGCTGTTGTGCTGATGGTACACGACCACGCTGCCGCCCTTCTCCCGCCGTGTCGGTTTGAAAAGGAGCGCTGGTATCGCCGCGCCGTCGTCTCCCACGTACTCGAGCCGCTCTCTCACGTAGTCACCTGCTTCCACCGAGTCAGAAACCGTGAACTCCACCTTCTCAGGTGGCGCCAACCCAAGTAGCACTCGAAGTTCCGATCCTACGCCGCCCATCGCCTGGGCCGATTCTACCCTGCCCTGCAGCCGCGTGGCCTGCAAAATCTGTTACCGTCTTCCGCGTGAGAGTGCGCCCTGCATCTTGGTTCTGGAACGCCACCTGCCCGTGCCGCGAGCAGGGTGACACCCTCCTCCTCGTCGCCTGCCCCTCCTTCGGTGCCATCGCTCTTCTGTGTCAGGAGACCACCCTCCCACCGTATACCACTAGCCTTCGACGGCCTCGTCCAACGTCCTACAGTGACGGGACGCGGCGCCCAACCCGCACCCAGGCGGACCGCGAGAACTAGATCGAGGAATCAGCGGCGTACTTGAGTAGCGGTGATTGTCGTTTGCGCAGGGCTTCAGAATAACGCGACTCGTTGTAGGGCAATCGGTCCACCAGCACCGCCAGAAACAGCTGGCGTTCGGCGGTGGCCGAGGGCGCTGTACCGTGCGCCCTCGACGGCTCACTGGGGTCAGGCGTTGTGTCCCTCAGCACTGCCGCCGCAGGTCGCTACTAGTGGCGTGCGACACTCGTCGCCGGCGACGTCGGGGTCCACCGGCATATCTTGCGGCTCCCGATCGCCGTAACACACGCAGACGATACCTTCGCTACCGTTGGGGTCCAAGTAGCACGCGCCTGCTTCGTTGGAACAGTTGGGCTCGCACGACCAAAACAGCGCATACTCACACAATCCCGTTTCGACGCTGCGCTCGAAACCTGCGGCGCAGGCACAGTCGTAGCTGTCCTCGGTGGGTGTACACTGGCCGGCTATGGATTCACAGGGGGCCTGGCACGCCTGCAGCAGAGCACCGTTGCAATCGGTCTGCTCGGTGGGCACGAGTTCGCTCTGGCCCGGGCACTGGCAAGCGTGGCTGCCGTCCTCTTGCTCGAAGCAGACAACCTCCGCGGACTCGGGGGGAACTTGATCGGGCCTCGTGGGGGTGAGTCCATAGAATGGACGTTCGCAGAATCCGTGCTCGCCTGTGCTTAGGCCGCATGCAACCTGGAGGGAATCTTGGCAGCCGGAGGCGACGCCATCGACGACGCAGTCGTTGATGCGCGACTCGGGCGTGCCGTTGGGATCTCCGGCGTCGAGCACTTCGCCGTAAAGGGGGCATGCGCTGAGATCACAACTGCAGCCGTATCGCAGCACGGGTTCGGCACCCGTCTCATCCCAGTACTGGGTGCAGGCCGCCTCGAGTTTTGCCTCGTCGGGACTCGTCCACGTGATGGAACGGCACCCATCCAAGGGTCCCGAGGACACCGAAGGAGGGGCTTGGCGTTCTTGTTCGGTCGCGAGAGTCGCAGGATCGCTTGGAGACGGCGTGTTCTCGACGTTCCTCGTGCGGGCGTAGTCGGCCCCGTTTCCCTCGTCTCCCGTCTGCTTGCGTGCGCAGGCGAAGGTCGAGGTGACGAGCACCCATACCGCGCCTGCGGTTGAGAGTCGTTGGGCGTCCAGACCGCGCATGTCGTGCAGTATGTGGAGTCGCCGCTGACCAGGCCAGGCAGAAAACACCACGTCCTGCACAGACTGTGTGCTCGAGATGCCTCGAGGTGTGCAATTCACGATTAATTGGGGCACGTTGATGGGGTGTCTCAGCCCGTCACCGATTTTCCCCAAGTCGCCAGCCAGTGGCTTCGCGCTTTGCGAGGCAAGCGCTCGCAAGTGGCCCTGAGCCGCAGGCTCGGCTATCGCACGAACGTCGCGTATCGATGGGAAGCGGGCCAGTGCTTTCCCACGGCTGCACGCACCTTCGAGTTGATCGCAAAACTCGGCACTGACCTCGATGCGTCGCTGGAGCGGTTCGTTCACCTGGAAGGGCCAACCCGGGAGTCGCCCGCTCTCTCCTCGCGACAGGGCGTGGCTAATCTGCTGAGCGCCCTGAATGGTCGTGCACCCGTGACAGCGCTGGCCGCGCCTACCGCGAGATGAGGGCCATCATCGCCGACTCACAGCCCGCCGAGTGCGTTGTTCTGCACACGGCGATGCTGCTGCCGTTGGATGGTCAAGTCGACGAATGATCTCGCGCAGCGCTACCGTCCACGACTACAGGGATCCGCCCGATTCGCCCGCCGCATCCGCCACGAACTAGCCTGCCGCGATGTGCCTGCTCGACGAGGGCTCGCAACACGCGCCATCGGGCAGCGACGACAGCTTGGGCACCGTTTCCTTCGGATTCACAGTCCGCTGGTACGCTGCTGGAGCATCCACACCGGCGAGTACGTGGACGTCGAGGTTCATCTCAGCCGCCGTCTGGCGCGGGACCGTCGCTCGAAGCGCTGGACCCCGCGTCTGGGGAAGGCTCCTCCGAACCTTCGGCGGGGGCACTTGCGTCCGCATCAAGCACCTCGTCCATGGCAGGCATCACTCCTGGAGCACCACCAGCGCCGCCGAGGTTCGTCGTATCCAAGCATTGCCATTGCCCGGCCCAGCACGCGCACGCCGAAGCGTCGTAGACACAGGCCGTGACGGCGCCATCGCAGGTACCCGAGGGCTCCGTGGCGGGGCAACCGTCGGGGTTGGTGACCGTACCGTCTTGGTCCAGCATCGGTATCGAGTCGGGATCGGGCAGCGCAGAGCCGGTCGCCGCCGGCGCTACATCTCGTTCCGGGACGCTGTCCGCGCCAGCGCCGCTCGGCGGCTGGGTTTCCGCGGCCGCCGTCGAGTCTTGCGAGTTGCCGTCACTCGACCCACCACCACACGCGGTGAGGGGAAGGAGAATCAATACACACGTCCAACTCTTCCACATTGCTTTCATCAGCTGACCTTTCTGTCGCGCGGTTCATCTACATCTTGGTGGCGCTGAGACAGAAAAACGCTTCGCGCAGGGTGAACTTTGCCGGACGTTTCTTCGATGAGCTGGGGGCACGTACAGATCCACGGCAGAAGTTCACGTGCTCGTCGGGCTCACCTGCGGTTTGCGGCGGCGGTCACACACGGCGAGAATCGCATCAGGACCGACCCCAGCGACGATTTCGAAAGTTCGCCGTCGGTCCGGCAGGGCGTCAGCCGGTTGTCCTCAAAGAATCGACAACGTCGAGCTTGGACGCGCGGTACGCCGGTATGACCGCCGCGACGATGCCAAGACAGACTGAAAACACGATGGCCATGATGGCGGTCGTGGCCTGAATGCGGAAAAAGGGGAAGAAGCCCCGCATGTTCTCTTCCAAGAAGCGGCCAATTCCTTGCTCAACGATTGGGTAGGAGAGCAGCAATCCTAGCACCCCACCCAAGATGCCAATCGTCGCTGCCTCGCCGAGAATGAAGCGCACGAGATGACGAGGCATGAAGCCCATGGCTCGCAAGACACCATACTCGTGCGTCCTCTCCCGAACGCCCATCGCGACTGTGTTTCCCAGAATCAGCATCATGATGAGGAGAATCACGATGCTCACGATATCCATCGCCCCGAGGATCGCCCCGAACATGCCCATGAAGCTGTTGCTCAGAGCGCGCTCGCTCATGCTAATAGTCTGCACCTCGCTGTCCTCAAAGTGCGCGTCGATAGCTCTGGACACCGTGGCAGCTTTGCCCGCGCCGCTCACCCGAGCCGCCACCCACCCGATCCAGTCCCTGAGCCTAGGGTCGAGTTCTTGGTTCAGGTAGTCGTAGTGAAAGAGAAACGAGGACAGATCCACTGAGCGTTTGTCGGAATCGAAGATCCCGGAGATCTCGAAGTCCCAATCGCCCGGGTAGATCGTCCCCCGGAGTTTGACTCGGTCTCCCACCTTCCAGCCAAACTTCTTCGCCAACAAACGTCCAACGACGGCCCCCTTGCGGTTCTGAATCCAGGCTTCGGCCTGCGCCGCAGGAAGGTCGACCTCACGGTAGACGTCCAAAAAGGCTTTGGGATCCGTCGCCATGTTGGCGAAGAACTCGCGCTCACGAGTCGCATGCTTGGCCCCGAACCAGTTCATGTTGACCGCGCTCTCGACACCCTCAATCTGGCGGACGTCTTGCAGGTAGCGGATCGGAAGCGGCATCACGAACCCCACCTTGTGCCGGATGGCGATGCGGTCTTGTGCGGCGTCTTCGGCTCCTCGCGACCAAGTGGAGACGACCGTGCGTAGCAGGATGAACGCCACCACCGCGACCGCGACGCCGACGATGGTTGCGGCGGTGCGGAACTTGTTACGCGTGACGTTCCGCGTGGCCAGAGCATTGAGGTGCATGAGGTAACTTTCTCAGTGTATCGATGGGCGTCGAACACAGCCTTGGGGGCAGCGCGTACGGGGACTCAGCGTGCCACGCCGCGAAACTCACGGCAGGACGTCTCGATGCCCGTGACGGCCGCCTCGAAGAAAGGCGTGTAGTCTTGTGAATCGATCGAACCCACCGACCCAAAGCGGAAACTCTCTATGAATGGTCGCAGCCGGGGCGCTGAGTCGTTAAGGGCAGCACCCTGTGAGAACCCTCTCTCCGAGTCGTCCTTTTCAGGGATCAGCCCGAGGAGTACGACAGCATCTTCGTTGCCGCCCTTGGCGTCCAACACCGCCTGTCTCCATTCTTCGGGACCTCCTCCGGATTGGCGGTCCTCTTCGTCCGTGATGATGGTCACCACAAGCACCGCGTCGTCACGAAGAAAGCCAGCGTTGCAGCCATCACCTTCGTTGTGGAAGTCCGAGAGCGCCGACAGCAGCGCGCCGATGGGTTGCTCCTGACCATCCCCCGCCGTACCGACACGCGCCGCACAACTGAACGTTTCTGCCAAATCAGGCTGATCTGCCAACATGTAGCGCCGGGAATCAGCGATGCCGCAGGGCTCACCCTCGACGCTCAGACGTCGTCCAGCACCAAGCACCCCCTCGCAGGAATCCGCACTCAAGTCAGCCTGAGAGTAGTCAGCGCACAAAGTACCGTTGCAGCTCGACACGACCGACGCGGTAAACGGCAGGCTAGCCAACACGCAGACATCCCCGCAACAGCTCGGCGCCGGATCACAGGTCACGTTCCCGACGATCAGATCAGCCAAGCCCTCGATTGACGGCACACCGCTCGCATCCGTATCGACGACCATGATTTGATAATCCCGGTTACCGAGCACTCCTTGCACGAGGTCAGCGAAGGCCGGAAAGCTGCGAATGAGATTGTCCTGCTCGCCGAGCATGGACTGGGAATTATCGACGATGTACAAAAGGTCGATTTTGGCACAGCGATCGGTATCGGCGCCCGCGTCTACCGATGCTGGCGAGGGGACGATCAAGTCGTCGTTGACGACTGGCGGGACGCTCTGGGGCTGGTTCGCGGTTAACTCCTCTCGAGGAATACCGCTTTCTGACTGGGTTAGTGCAGAGGCGGTCATGGTCGGCATCTCGAGCGGCTCGCCATCGGAATCCTGTGTCAAACCGATTGTCTCGGTAGCACAGGAAGTAAACATTGATATCGAAATGGCACTCCCGGCGAGTGCGTGCCTCAGGCGATCATCACCACGACAGCCCAGTCGTCGAATCGGTTCCGAACCCTCCGAGAGTTGCACGCTCACTGGCGGCATGATGCATCCCGCGGATGGACAACCATTGCCTTCGATGTAGGGTTGTGTTGGTGGCACTTGACTGCTCTTGGGTAGTAGAGATTTTGAAGACCCACTCCGACGCTTCTTCTCTTACGATGTTCCCCCCGCTGCGGGGACCCGCAAGTGGCTTTTAGCGCCTGGCTCATTTTTTTGCTTGGCGGATGGTGCTCCCCGCCAGATCTGAGCCTCTGCGGGACGCTTGGCACGCGATTCCGATTCGGTGCGCTAGCGCTTTATCTGCCACAGCCTGCGCTCACCTTCTGGGGCAAACGCCGGCGTTTGACGAGCTGGTCTGGCGGACCCCTCGTGGGCCACAAGCGCCCAGGCACGACGATCGGTTTCGTTTTGCGCTCCGTTTTTTGGGGCGGAGTCGCAACCTTCCACGATCGGGGTGTCACTAATGAATACGTGAGCGCTGTGAGCCAAGTGCGTGTCGAGACGCCGACCCTACCGTCAAGTGGGCCGATGCACCCCCAGTCCGTCGAAACGGCGCGACGTGCCGGGGCGGGAGACGAACTCGCTCAGCGCCAGCTGTTTCGGGAGCTTAGACCCCGCCTCCACGCCACCCTCTACCGCGTACTCGGCAGCAACGCCGCCATCGAAGACCTACTCCAGGACACGTTCGTGGAAGTGTTTCAGTCGTTACCCTCGTATCGAGGCGACGCGCTGATGACGACCTGGGCCGATCGGATCGCGATCCGCGTGGCCTATCGCTTCCTGCGCCGTCGCAAGGCAGCACAGCAGGCGCCTCCGAGCCTGTGCTTGGTCGGCTCGGCTGAGGACGAACTTTTGCATCGCGAGGGCGTGCGTCGGCTCTATGCCGTGTTGAACACCATGAAGCCTCAACTGCGTATCACTTTTGCACTGTTCGTCGTGGATGGCCGCCCGATGAAAAAAGTAGCGGAGCTGACTGGCGTGTCGCTCATCGCAGCCAAGAGTCGTGTTTGGCGAGCCCGCCGACAGCTCGAACAGGTCGCAAGACAAGATACCGTGCTTGCCCGATACCTCTCCCGGAGGGAGGAGTGAAGATGGCATACAAAGCGTTGAACCCGCCGATCGAGTCGCTCAGCGAGCACGCGTGGCAGCGTCTGGAAGACGCCGTGATTGAACACATTCGGTCGCGACAGGCCCGCATGCCAGCACCTCTACAGCCACGTGTTGCACTCCTCTTTGCTGCAGCGTCACTGGGAATCAGCGTGCTGGCCGCGGCAACGACGGCCGATAACCTGCTGCCATATCCTCCAAACACCGGTGATCACCAGACACGGGCCGAAGACCTTGCGACAGACCCCGTCACGCAAGCTCCCATGCAACGCAGCCCCCACGCGGCCGATCTCCACGCGGGCGAACATCTCGAGCAACCGTCGGTGGTCACCACCGGGCCAGCAGAGGCGACATACCAGTTGGGCAGCTCAGAGCTGACTGTCGCACCACGCTCCAAGGTGAGGTACCACGGCAGCGATGCCGACGGTTGGCTGGTGGTCGTCGAAAGCGGCAGCATTCATTGCGAGGTCGCGCCACGATTGACACAACCCGACTTCGTCGTCCGTGCCGGCACGACGGAAGTGCGGGTCGTCGGCACGCGCTTCGACGTCGCCTACCAGGAAGGTCAAGCGTCCGTCTCCGTCGACGAGGGAAGGGTCCTCGTCTTCGACGGAGGACAGCACTCGGCGCTGCGAGCCGGGCAGAACTGGCCAGCGACGAAAGCGACCGATCCTGCGTTGAACGGTGAAGTGCATACTGCGCCTCGGCCCAAGCGGGGAGCGTCGTCACATTCGGCCCGCTCGACGTTCGAGCTGGCGGCAAGCCTCGAGACTTCCGACCCGGAGCGCGCCGAGAGCGTCTACCGACGGTTGTCGCGATCCGGAGGTCCGTGGGCCGCCAACGCGCTGTACGCGCAAGCCCGACTCTTGAAGGACGGCGGCCGGGATGCGGAAGCAGACCAACTTCTCTCCCGGTACTTGAAGCAGTACCCACGTGGAACCAACGCCGCGGACGCACGACGACTGCTCCGCAAACGCTAACTCTCAACAACCACCCAAGGACGGGCCCAACCATGAGGACACCCGAATGATGAAGCGCAACAGTATCTACCTGTCAGGACTGTTAGTAGTCCTGCTTTCAATCGCGATGCTGGGCTGCGGCGGCGAAACGATCAACGCCCCCTCCACTCAGCCGCTCAACGAAGACCCGAACGAAACCCTCGTGGATGACGTTGGTGGCGTCGCGGCCGGCTCTAGTCCCACAGTTGGGCCCGGTGCGTTTGAAGGTCGTGAGCCAACGTCGCCGGGCGCTCTGCCCGCAGGCCCTTCGAGCCCGCAAAGCTCTCCCAGCGCTGCACCCGCGCTGCCAATACCCGCAGCGGGCTCGGAGGGCATGCAAGAGGACGTAGATGGGCAAAGCGCGCCGCCCGTCATGGTTGAGAGCGGGGGGATACCCTGCGACGTCAAGGAGATCCTCAACGATGGTTGTGCGACGTGCCACTCGTCGGCGCCAGCGTTCGGAGCCCCGATGTCCCTCGAAACCTATGAGGATCTGATGGCGCCCGCCCTGACGGATCCAAGTCGGACTGTCTACGATCTGGTTCTGGAGCGCGCCCAAGATCCGTCACGGCCGATGCCGCCCGCACCCTACGAGCGGCTCGAGGCTCCACAACTCCAGACCCTGACGACCTGGGAGAACTCCGGCTTCCCGACCTCAGAGGAGGCGTGCGAGGTGAGCGCTACTGACCAAGTCGAGGACGGCGACTATTTCGCAACTCTTCCGACGGGCGACCGCTGCTCCATCGAGCTCGATCTGACCGCGAACTCCAACGGTGGAGGCTACCCGGTACCGCTAGAGGATGACCACTACGAGTGTTTCTACTTCGACGCTCCCGACACCGACGTGTTTCAGATAACCGGCCTGGCACCCATCATCGACGACGAGCGAACCCTCCACCACTGGCTGATTTACTACACGACGCGAACCGACGTCGTACCTGGGACTCACGAAAGCTGCACCGGCATCCACCCGGAGGATACTCTGCTCGGAGGGTGGGCGCCCGGTGGCGAAACGTTGCGCCTACCTGACGACGTCGGGTTGCGGGTGCCGCCCGGTTCCAACACCCGCTTCATCGTCGAGTTTCACTACAACAACATCGCCCGCATCACTGACTCGGTCGACGCTAGCGGAGTGCGTGTCTGCGCCACATCCACGCCACAGGAGAACGAGGCGGCGATTCACTGGCTAGGAACGGAGAACATCTTCCTGTTCCCCGGAGGCGAGACGAAGGGCACCTCCACCTGCACGCCAAAAGACGAAGTCAACATCCTCAGCGTAACACCACACTTGCATGAGCTCGGAACACATTCATCCATCATCATCAACCGTGCAGACGGGACGAAGGAAACGCTCATCGACAAGCCGTTCGACTTCAACACGCAGATCGGATACAAGACGCCCGCCAAACTGATGCCCGGCGATACGCTGACGTCGACTTGCACGTGGAACAATACCTCTGGTGCGCTCGTCGGGTTTGGCGAAGGGACGAGCGACGAGATGTGTTACTTGTTCACGCTCGCGTATCCAATCGGGCCGTTGGACACTGGCGGCGACCTGTTGGGGGTGGGTCTGATAGGTGGGACCAACAAGTGCATGCACTGAGGGCGCCCTGATGTCCCCACCTGGAGAGTCAAGATTGTCCATCCACACGATGCCGAGAGTTGGCATTGACTTCTCGGCGGCCAGGGACGTGGCACCTAGTGCCCTGGTCGCCGAGCGGGGTGCCCCGGTGCCCTGCGGCGCCCCGATGAAAGGGAGCTGCACGGCGCCGGGGCGGCTTCGCGATGTCTGCGGTCCTCACGGTCATCCGTTGCTGACGAAGTTGTCCGCGAAGCGCTCTGTGCCAGCGTGGGTTCGCTTGGCCGCTGTCTGTTGCGTGGGGGCCTGCTTGGTCATTTGCAGTGACGAAGGCAGCGCTCATGCGCACGAATCACTGACTGGCTACGGGGTGACCTGGCGAACGGAGGACGCCGACGCGGACTTCATTGTGCGTAGCAATCGTGGTTTGATCGTCAATACGGCGGACGGGGCTCGTTTGCTCTGTCACGCAGCCGTGGGCGCGCACACTAGCGAGAAGCTGCCCATGGTCTCGACCGAGGATGGATGGCTTGTTGGGACGACTCGCGGCGTCGTTCATCTCGACAAGGACGGGTGTCCCGACGAGGACGCCCCGCGCCTGGACGCTGGCGCTGTCCAAGACCTACAACGAGATCCCGAGTCGAGAAGTATCTATGTCGTGACCGCGGAGGCAAGTGTCGGGAGCGGTCTGTTCTCGAGTGACGACGACGGCGCTAGCTTCTTGCCTCTGGCGGAGCTCGAGGGCGACCAGTTCTACAATGCAGTGGCCTTCGCCTCAGACGGGGAACCCTTCATCTACCTCTCTGGGGCCGCGTTTGACCAAGAGACGGGCCTTATAGAACACTTCGTCGACACCATCGTGCACTCCGAAGCGCCGGTGCGACACCGAGTCACCCTCTATCCGGGTGAAACGCAGATCCGCGCCCTCAACACTCACTACGATGGAATGCTCGTGCAAGTAGTCGCATCATCAGCAAGCGGGCTCCCCGATCGATTGCTGACCAGCACGACTGCGGGCGACGCTTGGTCGACGCTCATCTCTGCGCAGGCCATTCACCAGGTAGCGCCCGTCGCCACTGGGCAAGGGTTGTTCGTCGCCTCGGGGGAGGGGCTCTACGAATCCGACTCGACGGGCGAATTTGGCAGCATACCGCTCGAGTGGATGCCGAGTTGTGTTCAGAGTCGGGGCGAGGAGCTCGTATTGTGCGACGCGCTTGGCGTACACACGTCGACCGACCCACGACGTCCAGAGACGTTGATGTTCTTCGCCGAGGTGACCGAACCGGTGAGTTGTGACGGATCTGGAGCGCCAGTTCCCGAATGCACCGATGAGTGGTTCGACTTCGAGCAGGAGCTCCCTACTCTGCCGAGTTCTCGCCCAGTCGTCTCTTCTGGCGATGCTGGCCAAGAGGTGCACGAAGCACGAGGAGTTCAGGACGCCGCCTCGGGATGCAGCTTCGGACTTCCGCGCGGCGCTGAGCCCGGCAGTTCTTCGCTGTGGATGGCAGCACTTACGTTGTTGTGGGGGTTTGACAGTGTCCGGCGGCAAAACCACCACAGAAAGCCAACCAAGTGACGGAGCGAAGCGACTTTCCAGAACTGTACCTATCCAAGCCAGGCGTGGCGTTCCCGGCCAAACGCGTCGACAACGCCGAAACAATCGCGAGAGTAAAAAGACAGTTTCGCGGCGCCGCTGCGCAGTGGCCCGCCATCGAGGCTGCTATCGAGCGGATTTTGGCCCTGTGCGGGACGAAGGTCCGCTACCTCGAAGAAGACCACACCACATGCCTCGCGGACTACTCGGTGGCCGCCGCACGGCAATGCCTCGAAGCCAACGACACCAGTCTGGACGAGGTAGACCTCGTGGTCTCCGGGGCGATCGCCCGCCAGTACTTCGAACCGGCGACCGCGATGGAGGTGGCGGCGAAGCTTGGCCTGCGGAAGACGCACGCCTTCGACGTGACAGCCGCCTGCGTCGGACACTTGGAGGCAATCCAAGCCGCGGCGGCCTACCTGACACTGCACCAGCACATGCGCACTGCCTTGATATGCACCTCGGAACTGTTCAGACACTACCTCAGCTACGACATCCAGAGCGTGAAGGACTTGTACACCAAGTCCGCCGGATTGACGGTGGGCAATGGCGCTGCTTGCATGTTGCTCCGCAAGACGCCCTGGCCGAACGGTGGCCTGCGTCTCCTGCGCATGACCACGTTGACGGTGCCGGACCACTGGGAACTCTGTCAGGCACCGATTGACGGGACATTCTCCTCGTCCTCGGTCGAGCTCATGCGACTGGGGAAGCTGGTGCCGCCGTGGCTGCGCGAGAATCTGCAGGCGTTGGACTGGCCGGGCGGTAGCGTGGACCATTTCGTTTTCCACCAGCCCAGCGTCAGCATGGTCAGGCGCATCATCGCTGACAGCGGGGGCGATCCTGAGCGAGGTGTCTACTCACACCCCCACTACGGCAACACAGCGAGTGCCAGCGTAGGCGTGACCTTCAAGCATCTCTTGGAACAGCGAGCCGTCAACCAAGGTGACAAGTTCGTCCTTGGAAGCGCGGCCGCCGGTTTCTCCGCGGTCACCGCCTACGGCATCTGGCAGGGCAAGAACAGCACGCCCCCCGGCTGCTGATTGCGTCTATTGAGCGGTCGCCATTGCTCACTCGATGGTGGTGTCGCAAACGTCTCCACACGTACTGACATCAGCAGAGCAGTCGGAAACCGCGAGGGCAGCGTCAGAAGCAGGACCACCGCTCGGGTTCAGAATGTCAGGCCGGCGGCCACCAGGCGCTGAAAGTACTGCATCCCGGCAAGGCCCGTTACCCTGACCGGCGGCGCAAAGCGGCAGAGACTCGTCGCCGCAATAGCAGTCGAGCCCGGTGCAACCGCTTTCGAGCACGCACTCCAGGATTTCCGGGCACCCCGCTGTCGCCGCGCATTCCTCGAGTTCTTCCACACAGCTTTCACACACACAGTTTTCGCAGGGCCCATCCCCGGCAACGGCGAAGCACGCGTTCTGAACCTCTTCTGCCGTCGGATCGCCAGTGTCGGTGGCGACGTCATGTGAATCTTGATTGGTGCCGTCCCCGGCGTCGGCGACCAGCGGTTCACCGTCCGGCGCCTCCGAGCTGGGGTCGGGTTCTGTCCCCAGGTCGGGAGATGGTTGCATCTGCTGATCCGCCCCCGCCTGCTGCCCGCCGCCATCCGAAGAAACTGAATCGCTCACCGTGTCAGACGGGCCTGGCGTTTCCGGCGAACACGTGGGGCACGTTTCGGAAGTGGGAGAGCTACCCTCCGTATCCGCCGCGTTCTCCAGTGCCACACCCCCTCGGGTGCTCGAGGTGGCAGGATCGAGATCCTCCATCACTTCTCCCCGCGACGAGTCTTCCGACGACGAGCCGCAAGAACCCGTCACGGGAGCCGCGAGGACGGCACAAGTGATGTAGATTCGCTTGGTGTTGGTGAGTCGTTTCAACATTGGGCACCATCCTGAACGTGTTCTAAGTATCATGCGTCAAACCACTCGCTGAACAGTAGCCGCTCGATGTCGGCGTGTTGCAGGGTCAACGTCTGACCCGGCGCTGGCAGGCGGAAACGGACGTAGCCGGAACCCTCCCAGCGCATGAAGAGCAGATGAGGATCGTTGAGCGGAAGCTCGAACTCGACAATTACTCGTAGTGGGCGACCGTCCGCTGTCTGCTCTGCGATCGAGACTTCAGCCCCAGGGAGTGTCACGCGTTGTCCCGTCGCCAGACCAGAGCGAGGGCGACGCAGCATGAGCTCACTCGCGGATGCGAGAAACCCGTTGACGGGTAGGAGCTCCACGCGGTGCGCGTCCAGAGTCTTGAGTCGCACATCGGAGATCCCCGAAGCGAGCCACAGCTGGCGCTCCGGCCGCGCGCGGCCGGTTGCTTCGCGATACGTGGGGAGATAAGCCGCCAACGGATCGAATGCCGGATTCACGAGCACAACCGTCTTGTCACGCACGGAGGCATCCGCTGGCAACGTGGAATCGGATGCTCGCAGGAGCCGATCGAAATCACCCACACTCGCTGCGCGCAGAGGCAACAAGACAGGAGCGAGCACCAAATGGATGAGCGCCAGAGAGCCGCCCGCCAGCGCAGGGGCAAGCCGTCCTCGCTGCTGCCAGCCGCGACGGAGCAGTGACGCGATGATCGCCATCGCTCCGACGCTTGGCACGAGCAGCAGCCGATCATGGGGAAAAGTGGCACACGCAGGCAACAGAGAAAGCACCGTTGCCGTACAGTAGAAGCGCAGTGTCGCATCACGTTTCCAACTCGAGGACAGCGCCACGACGAAGAGCGCCAGGACGATCGCCGCCGCTATCATGACCCCCGCTTGCCAGCCAGGCGCCACCAAGGGATACACTTCCCATAAATCCGCGAACGGCAAGGCCAACAAAGAAAGAAACAGTGCCGACGAACGCTCCACCGCAACGTGCAAGAACTCGATCGGCGCGGTCAAAGGATCGACGTACACACCAGATCCAATCGCCCCGAATCTGCCGAACACGCAAGCCACCTTCCAGCCCACGACAACAGAGGCGTATGGCGCGAGCGTCAGTAGACGTTCCTTGAGAGAGCCACGGTGAAGGTGCACACAATAGGCGAACAAGTACGCGGCACCACTGAGTGCCATCTCGCCAGCCAACACTCCAACGGCGAGCAAACCGGGCCCCAACCAATCGAAGTGGCGTCGACGCTCGCTATGCCAGCGGTCTAGACACAGCAAGGAAAGCAACGAGAACGTCGCTGCGATTAGCGCGTTGCGGTTGGCGATCCAACCGACGACGGGGGCATGCGCGTCATCCAACGCGAAGAGTGCGAAAGCGACGAGCGCAGGTATCCGCTCACCGCCGAACCGGCGATAAATCGCGGCGACCACACTGAGCAAGGCCGCGAACCAGGCCAGCGAGTGCAAGTGCATGGCTGCAGCGCTGTCGGGCCAAAGCGAGTAGTCGAGATAATGAGTGAGGGATGACAGTGGTCTAAAAAAAGCGATGCGCGCATCGGGATCGGCCCACCAGGGAAACACGCCTTGCCCCATCAACGAAGCCGTGGCGACGGGATCGCCATCGGCGAAGCGGAACAGATCCGTGGCGGCACGGCCGAGTGCCGGAATGCCGGGTGGGTCACGCAACATCACTTGGTGCAGGTAATCGTCGGCTGCCCACCCAGTGACCACTACTGGGCTGAGCAGCGCCAACCCCAACACCGCAATCAGAAGTGTGGCCCAACGCGACGCTCCACAGAACCGATCGAGCCGAACCTGAAGCCAAGCCCGTAGTTCTTCCCGACGAAGGCTGCGCCTCAGGCTTCTCAACGACCCGCTAGTACTGGCGTTCGAGGACATACCAGCCGAAGGCGCGAAACATGAGCTTGAACTGAGAGTCTTCTACCGATCGATCGAGGTCACTCCACGCGTCTTCCACCAGGCGATGAGCGACAGCTCTGCACTCCTCGAGCGCGCCGCATTCAGCGATGGCCGCACACAACTCAGCGACGGCGTCGTCATCACACCCCGCAGAGAAGGTCTGCCAAAACCACCGACGGCGTGAAGGCTCGAGGCGCGCCAGCGCCATGACTACCGGCAATGTCACCTTGCCCGCGCGCACGTCCTCCCCCCGCTCTTTCAAGTCGCGGTCAAACCCGCTGACGTTCAACACGTCATCGATGATCTGAAACGCCAACCCGATGGCTTCAAAGAAGGCGCCAACGGATTCGATCTGCTGTTCGGTCCCTCCCCCGAGCAGCGCGCCGGCTCTGGCGAACATCGCCGCCGGAACGGCTGTCTTGAGTCGATGTACGGAAAGCACGTGCCGTTCCAGTGCCTGAATGTTCCCATCGTCCGCTGCAGCACTCGCCAAGTCCCGGATGTCGCACAAGTCAAGGGCTTGGCCCGCGTGGCCCGCACGCATAGCATCGAAGTAGAGACGATAGATCCGGAGCTTGGTCTCTGCGGGCAGCTCGTCCTGGTCCACCGGTGGTTCCGCCAAGAAGTAGGCCGCCGTTCCCGCGTTGATGGCGGTTGCGGTGCCGTGGAGCACGTGACACGCGGGCCCTCCACGCCGGACACTCGATTCATCCTCCACGTCGTCGACAATCAACGAGCCGACGTGGACGATCTCTGGCATGACTAGCCAATGCAGGAAGCGCCGCGAGTCACCCCCGACGACATCGATACAGGCTAACGCCGCATAGGACCGCCAACCCTTGCCCCCGCGCTCCGCGATAGCACGAATCGGATCCATCAGCGCTGGCGCCAAGCGCTGCCCATCGATCTCCAACGTGACCGGATGAGGTTCCGAGACACCGGGGGTTCCGCGCACGGTCAGACGGCCCAACGCCAGGGGCGACTCAGGCGTCTGAGGCAACACCTCAGCGAGGCGCCCACGCACCTCACGCCCGACCGAAGCGTAGAAATCGTCGAGACTCGCGTGACCGAATCCTTTGCACTCGAGCCACCCCCGCCCGCGCACCTGCTGCCCCTCGACCAGACCTTCCGCCTCGACCGTCCCCTCCCAGAATGCCGGGTCGGAGATCACGCTGACGACCTCCTGATCCGGGAACGTCGCCCTCGCGACCAGATCCACGCCCGCACTCGGCACGCGCACTCGAAACGAGATGGGGTATTCGACGAACGTTCGCGTACTCCTCCATGTCTCGAGGGTCTCGAGCTCGGTGTCGTCGAAAGCCAGGGTCTCTCCATCAGAGTGCACCAGCATCGTCCACCGATCGAGCACCTCACCAGTGGCTTTTCGTGTGATGAAAAATGTACTCAACTCACGATGGTCATCGAGCTGGATGGAGAGCCAGCGCCAGCAAGTTTCTCCACGCTGCGGCTCAGGCTGTCGTGGTTCTGACGGGCGCAAAGGCCTCACGACACCCTGGAACCCACCCGGGGCGGTCTTACCGAGCTGTTTCGCGGCAGGGTTGAAACCGAACTCGTGATCATACCAGGCCGAACCGCCAATGACCTTGGCCCTGCTGCCGTCGATAGTCACCCATCCAGTCGCATGCACCCGCGGGACGAAGTAGTAGAACATCTGCTCGCCGCTCACACCGTGCACCACACCATCCCTGCCATAGCGGCAGGCGGCCTTGTTCAAGACCAGGTGAAGCTCGCACTCGACACCTGATTTTTGGTCGCGCAGGCGCAGCCGATACGCTCCCCCATCCAGTTTTTCGAAGCAGTTGCCAGAGTAGTCCAGTGCTAGCCTGTCTTTGGCGACCACGGGATCCCGCTCGAGCATCTGGGTCGGCCCCGGAACGCGACCTCGACTCAGAACTTCACGCATCGCGCGCTCGACGCGTTCATCGTCTGGGTGCACCCCTGCATCGAGGTTCCTGAGACCGACCTCCGGGGCCAGCGAATCCACGGCCACCGAGCAGTGGTACTGACAGCTATCCGGGGCACTCAAGCCCCACGCGATCGAGTGCGTGTAGCGTTGAACCCTCGGATTTTCGTTGGGCGCCAGCTGCCTGAAGAACGCCGCGAAGACGCTCACACGAACGCCGCCCTCGAGCACTAGGTGCGAGTTGACGTACCACCATTCGAGAGTGGATGAGGCATGCGGCAAGTCGTGCTGCGAGAGATCAATCGGTCCAGGCCCTGGCCAATCTGCAGGATGCCCTGTCGTCGGACGGTTGCGCGTGGCTGGCGCTGACGGAGTGGGCTCCGACTCTGCTATGATGAAGCTCGCTGGGTGGCTGACCATTAGGTTGTTTCCAATCGGATGTTGCGAACGTTAGCGCCTGAAATGGCGGTGAACGGGCTCCAGGAAAGGTAGTGGAGGGGCACTCGGCAAAGGTTGCGGGCCCGAGAAGGAAAACATCGATTCGGGGCTGGACTCGCCGAAACGGGACGCCATGTGACAACTCACTGACTTTGACCTTTTCGGCTCCCCCAAGGGCGACCAGGATGCTGGGGCGGATGCCTTTACGGTCGCTCATCGTTCGGGGCTCGACGTCGGTTTGGGACCTCTGCAAACGCCATCCCGTCGCTGTGTGTGTCGTCGCAAGCCTCGTGCTGTGTCTGCCCGCCGTTGGCCCATCGTTGTTTCTCGACGACTACGTGCTTGGGCTGATCGCGCGCGAAAAGCCAGTGCTACCCGGCCTTGCCCAGGGCAGATTCGACTTGTTTGCGTTCGCGCTGGGGGACATCGAGCCGAACCGCGCACTCGAGGCGCAGGGGCTGTTGCTTCCGTGGTGGAGTGCCCCGGATCTCAAGGTTGTATTCTTTCGCCCGCTCAGCTCGCTATCGCATCACCTCGATTTTGCCGCATGGCCACGTGCGCCGGAGTTGATGTATCTGCATTCGTTACTGTGGTTGGGTGCAACCGTTGCCGTGGTGGCGAAGCTCTATCGGAGCTTTGCGACAAGCAAGCTGGAAGGCTTCCTCGCGAGCGCACTTTTCGCGGTCAACGATGCCAACGGCGCCGCTGTCCATTGGGTGAGCAACCGGAACGTGATCATCGGTACGCTGTTCGGGGCGCTCGCGCTGACCGCCCACCACCGAGCGCGTAGCGCGGGGCGCACCTGTAGTGTTGCCGCAGTCTTGTGGGTATGTGTCGGACTCGCGGCGGGCGAGATCGGCGTGTGGACGTTCGCCTATCTGTCAGCATACGTGTTGGTTCTTGACGAGGGCACGCTGAAACGACGCGCCGCGAGCATGGTCCCCTACGCCTTGGTGCTGTTTGCCTGGCAGCTGGTGTACGCGGCAAGCGACGCTGGCAGTCGCGCATCCGGCGTTTACCTCCACCCTTGGTACGACTTCGCCAACTTTTTGGAGTCCTTGCCTGCCCGTCTCCTGCCCCTATTGTCATCCGTGTGGGGTTTGATCCCTGCTGACGCCTCGCATCTGGGCGGAAGTGACGTCATCCATTTCAGTTTGGTTGCGGGCATGCTCACGTGCCTGGCACTGGTCGTTGTTGCTCATCGCTACCTGCGCGAGGATCGCGCGCTCAGGTTCTGGGCGTTGGGCATGGTCCTATCCCTGGTCCCAGTCTCAGCGTCGTTTCCCAGTGACCGGCTTCTCATGCCCGCCAACCTGGGTGCGATGGCACTCGTAGCGCGCTTCGCGATGGTCGCACTTCGGCCAGCCATGTACCCAAATGTCGGAAGGGCGCGCAGGATTGGTGGACTCTTCTTCGTTGCCATCCACGGCGTGCTTGCGCCTTTACAGCTCCCATTTCGCGCCAACAGTGTGCATCAGCTGACGCAAGCGATGAGCAGATCGGTCGCGTGTCTCGACGAGATCAGGCACATCGAACGAAAGACCCTGATCTTCCTCGGCGGTCCGGTCGACTTCTGGATCAGCTACTTGCAGGCGGAACGAACCTGGAAAGGTCTCCCAACCCCGGACGCAATGGTTTGGCTGACAAGCGCGAGTTCAGCCCTACTCGTTGACGGCAGCGACCAGGCGCTGAGCTTCGAACGAGACAACGACATCGACGCCATCGGTTTTTTTCAAAGCCCAGCGGAGCGCTTGTATCGCGACGACAGCACTCCCTTCGAGCGCGGCCAAAGGTTCGTGCTGCCGACGCTCGATGCCGTCATTGACGAAGTCAATCCTGGTGGCTCACCGCTGCGCATCACCTTCAGGTTGCACGAGCCACTGGCTTCGGCACGATACGCCCTGCTCACCTGGCAGGGCGACCGATACGTATTGACTCCCCCCGAGAGTCTCTCGGGCGAACACCGAATACCGGTGGCCCACTTTGTCGAGGCATTGTTCGCACGATAGCTTCCGTCCGGTGACCTCAGGGTCAGCGGGCAGGGACCGAGCACAACGGTGTCGCAACCGTACCTAATTTGGAGTCGACGGGTTGCGACTACCGATTTTCGGCTGACCAGCCCAACCCTCGGCGATGCAACCAAAGTTGCTCCCTTTGCCACTGACTTCTTTGCACCCAATCGCGCCGAAAGAAAGGCGAGCTATGGAAAAGTACACGCTGCCCTGGCTGCGGCGACGCCGGAAGACTGCGCCAGAGCTTCCATTGAAGCCACCAATTCACCTCTCACCTTTCAGCAACGGCGAGGTCTTTTTTCAACCGGGCCCAGCGGAGGCAAAGATCCGCCGCCTCATCCTCGAGAAGGCTGAGGAGGGCGCGCGACGTCACGGTATCGATCGACGGGAGTTTCTCGCCAGCTCGATGGGGATGGCGACGTCGCTTTGGGCGGTCAACCTGGTCACCGGGTGCAGCGATGCTGGCTCGCCCAGAAACGTCCAAACAGCGCGAGCTGTGGAGCCGATGCCGCGCCCAATCGAGTCGGTGCCGGCAATGCCGTCAGGATCCACTGGCATGTCTGGGCTGCCAGCGGTTCCTCGGGACGCAGGCGCGGCAGGCGCGCGCCCGACTGGAACCTCGATGGGAGGGGCCGGCTCTGGAGCAGCAGGTTCCGGCGGGGCGGACGGCTCCGGAGCTCGTGGCGACTCGGCGACGCAGACACCCCTGGGACCGGGCGGTTCGTTTCAGGTCCCTGATGACCCAACGGATCCCGAACAGGTGTGTGCGCTGATGTTGGACCCGAGCAAGGAGTTCATCTTCGATATCCAAACTCACCACGTCAATCGCGCCGACACCTTCTATGAGGGTTTCCTGCGTGATCAGGAGCAATTTCGCGGCTACTGTTCACCAAGCGGACTGTCCAGCTTGGAATGCTTCGGTCGCAACGAGTACGTGCGCTTGATGTTTCTAGAGAGCGACACAACCGTCGCTGTACTTTCCGGACTGCCCGCAGCAACCGAGTCGGACAATCCCATCACCAACGACGAGATAGCTCAGTCGCGCGAGGCTATCAATTTGCTCGCAGACGGCACTCAACGGCTCGTCAATCACCACATGGTCCTTCCGAACCAGCGAGGGATCTCTGCCGATGCAGTTCAGGCGGAGCTTGACGAGATGGCGCGAGTCCTCGACACCTTTGGTAACATTGGGGCATGGAAGTGCTATCCGGCGTGGTCTCCCGCCAATACTGAAAGCTCAGCAACCGACGGCTGGAACATGGATGACGCCGAAACTGGCCTGCGTTTCGTCGAACAGGGCATCGCACTGGGTGTGCCTCTCTTCTGTATTCACAAGGGCCTCCCGATACCAGCATTCTCAACCCAGCACCTCGACCCGGCGGACGTGGGGCGGATAGCGCGCACGTTTCCGGAGGCAGACTTCGTCGTCTATCATTCCGGGTACGGCAACCAGAACAGCTACTTCGAGAGCGCGTACGCCGCGGGTAACAGAAACGGCGTCGACAGTCTGATAACCTCCCTCCTGGACGCGGGGGTGGGCCCAAACGAAAACGTGTACGCCGAACTCGGCACTACCTGGCAGCTCATCAGTACCAATCCGCTCATCGGAGGCCCAACTGCTGCGGCGCACGTTCTTGGCAAACTGCTCACATACGTGGGTGAAGATAACGTCGTCTGGGGGACAGACTCGATCTGGTACGGATCACCGCAAAGCCAAATTGAGTCGTTCCTGCAGTTTCAGATCTCGCCCGAGTTCCAAGCGCTGTACGGCTACCCCGAGCTAACGCTCGCCATCAAGCGCAAGATCTTGGGGCTGAACGCAGCGCGTATCTACGGTATCGACCCAGAGGCGATGCGTTGCGGCATCGAGGCCAGCGAGCTGCACGGCCTGAAACTCCAGCTCGACCACGCCTACGGAAAGCGGCGATGGGCATTCCACGAACCCATGCTGACGCGCCCCGAAGACTACTGGCGTCTTCTGCGACAGAGCGGCTTTCGTCCCGGCTGAGACCGCCTCCAGAATCAATCTGGGACAGGATTCCAACCGATTGCCTTGCGGAAAACGACCATGACGTCCGTCTCTTCCGCTAACCACCACCCCAAGAGTCCCCAGAACAGCGCCTGCGGCAAGCGCGCGATCAGCGGACCTAGGACCGGCGGCTCAATCAGACAATCCAAGGTATCATCGAGACGCCTCATGAAAAATCGATAGAACCGAGAGTTCATGAACGGCCATGGCGTGTTGGCATACTGAGTGGGGTAGTACCGCTCGAGCACGAGGTCTAGCTTGGTCCCGATATCGAGCAACGCTGACTTGGACAGGATATGCCTGTGATAAGGCAGATGCAATGCATGGCGATAGTACTCCGCCCGCGCCAAGTCTATTGCTTCGGCATTGGGCGTGCCGATGGCGATGACGCCGCCTGGCTTCGTGAGCTCGGTGAGGCGAGCCACCAGGCGCCGTGGATCGGGAACATGTTCGAGAACGTCCTGAGAAAGGACACAGTCGTAGCCTCGCTCCAGCACCGCTGGATCGCGAAACGCTTCAGAGTACTCGTCATACCCGCACGCGTTCGCATACCCTCTTGCCGCGAGGTACGCCACGAATGACCCAGAGCCACATCCGTAGTCCAGGATGTGGTGTTCTCGGCGCAACCCAGCCTTCTTGAGACGGCGGAGTTGGCTGGCGTAGAGCGCCCGAATTCGCCAGTCGTTGGGAAGAGAGAAGAACGGGTACAGCGAATAGTAGCGCTCTAGATTCACGTCATCACGAGCATGAATGCTCCGACACTCGGCGCACCGCCAAACCGCGAAGGAGTCTTGCGAGAAGGCGCGCACGTTGCAGGCCACGTGACAGGATTCTCGGACCGAACCATCTCCGGCGGCTCCGCACACGACACAATGCGAGTTCGCGGACTTCTGTTCTCTTTCGTGACCCACTCTATTCGGCCGCAATCACCACGCTATCGTGCGGGTCAAAACCCTGTCCGGCACTGCGACCGGTGAGCTGGGCTGAGTTATTCCCCAATCGGCGCTCTGTCGCCGAGTAGTGGCGCAGGGCATGACGCACATCCGCTTCGTCGAAATCAGGCCACAATTTCGGCAAGACCAGAAGCTCCGCATTGGCGGACTCGAACAGCAGAAAGTCGCTGACTCGGGACTCGCCGCCGGTACGAATCAACAGATCCACATCCGGCAGATCCCGAGTGCTCATTTGTCTAACCAGCCGCTTTTGGTCGATTTCTTCCGGCAATAGCAAGCCGGTTCTAACCTCGATCGCCAACGCTCGCATGGCGTTGATGAGATCCCAGCGCCCGCCATAAGACACAGCCAGGCTCAGCACCATCTCCGTACCATCCGCCGTGAGGTTCATGGCATCTTCGATCGCTCGACGTGCAGGAGTTGTGAGTTCATCAACGTCCCCGATGACCGCGAGCCGAATTCCCTGCTCCTGGAGCTCGCGCTGGCACTCTTCGGCAAAGCGCGCCAACAGGTCCATCAGAGCCCTGACTTCACTCCGGGGACGCTCCCAGTTCCCCACGTCGAAGGCGTACAACGTCAAGTACTGTATACCTTGAGCTCGACAAGCGCGCACCGTACGACGCGCAGCGTCCACGCAGTGTGAGTGGCCATCCTGTGGACTGAGGCCACGGGCACGAGCCCAGCGACCGTTCCCGTCCATGACTATCGCCACATGCTTTGGGATGTTTTCTGACACTCTCATAGGCACCTGTGGGGCGGCGTGCGGGAGAAGACCGCCATTCCTAGTAGATGTAGTGGAAGGCATGGGGCCAAAGGATGCGTGCAATCCTTCGTGTCCGGCGCAATACCCTGGTCTTCCTAGTTGCGGAGGACGATTGTACCGATCAAGAGCAGTCGGACGAGAGAGCTCCGGCTCTGCTGACATTGGAATGGCGCAGCTCGACGCCGGCCCGAACTCGGTGATTCGCCGACGCCTAGGTCGAAACAGACCACCCACCTCGCTCCGGAGTGCTTGGCACTCGTTTGAGGGATGGCTTGGGCTGCTCGGTGAGGTACTCCGTCGGCAGCCCACCGCCGATGTCGATCCAATGCAGCCTACCCTCTCCTTTGTTGGACCATGGCCCCACGACTGGCCAAGCCCACGACCAGATTCGTAGGCTACTGCGTACGCGTGGCAGGCGCCGAGCTCTCTTCTCCGAACGTTCTACACCTGTCTCAAGCAACCCGCCCTCGTCTGCAGCATGTCGGGCGGGTATAACTTCTCGAGGATGACGCCCGCCTCGAGATCCACCGCCGGAGTCCGCTCGGCGTGCCCGACACGATGTGCGGCGGCTCAGGCGCTGGTTGCCCTAGCCTGGTCGTGTGGTTCCTGTGTCGACGGCGTCGGCGTGACGTCTGACTCCTCTCCCTCCGATGGGGGCAACCCAAACGTGAGCCCATCGGCCCCACTACCAGCACTACCGTCTCAGATGAACATGCCGGCGTCGTTGGACGCCTCGGCGACGCCTGGCGTTGCGGCGAACACACGCCCCGCTACTGACGCTGGAGTGGAGAGCTCACGCCCTGCCCCCGAAACGACGGCAGCCACCGAGGCGGGCGCGCCCGTTGGTCCGTACTCGTGTGCTCCCTCCGTCCCTCGTCAAGCCGCAGCATTCGTACACCCTGGGGGCCTACACAAACGCTCCGACGTCGAGCGCATGCGCTACATGTTTCTGGCGGAGGTCGAACCCTGGGCGAGCTCCGGGCAGGCCCTCCTCGCGCACACCCACGCGAGCGAAGACTACGAGGTTCGGGGCGATGCGAGCTGGACCTCGGTCGACCGCGAAGGTGACCATGGTCCAGAGTGGGAGTCGGACGCAACGGCGGCTTACCTGAACGCTTTGGCCTGGACATTGACCGGTGACGTGGGACACGCCGAAAAGTGCGTGGAGATATTCAACACGTGGGTGAACCTGACGGACGTTAGCGGCGGCGGCACCGAGGCACTCAATGCCGGACTGTTCGCTTGGAAGATGGTCGAGGCAGCAGAACTCGTGCGGTGGACGTACGACGGCTGGAACTCCGCGGACGTGCAAGCCTTCTCGGAGATGCTGGTCTATCCGGGGTATTCCAGGACCGAGGTCCCCGCCGACGACCAAGGCACGTTCTATTGGCGTATCTATCGTGGCGACCCAGGGCGTCATGGCAATCAGGACCTGATCGCGTGGCGGGCCATGGTGACCATGGGGGTCTTCCTGGATAACAGCACGATGTTCGACAGGGCACTGAACTACGTCAAGGGGCTCCCCCACCCCCAGAACGATCTGCCCTACGCCACAGGTCCGTCGCCCTCTGGAACACAACTCGACGACAACGAGTACACAACGACGTATCAGTACGTCGGATCCGCGGAAACGGATGCAGACTTTGGCTACAACGGTGTTCTGGAACACTACATTTGGGAGAACGGCCAATGTCAGGAGAGCTCGCGGGACCAGCAGCACGCCTTCTTTGGATTGGGTGCGATGGCGGGCATTGCAGAAGTGGCCTGGAACCAGGGCGATGAGCTCTACAATGTGTTGGAGAACAGGCTGCTGCTGGGCTTCGAGTTCACGGGTCGCTACAACACGTCGTGGGTGACCTCGTTTCCGGACCAACCGGACCCATGGGAGCCAGCAGTCCCGGACTTCATTCAGCGACTCGACCGAACGGGACGCTGGTTGTCCAAAGCGATCAACCCCTATTTCGAGAGCGACTTCACGACCCTCAGTCGCGGCGATTTTCCCGGGAAGCGCCCTGTGTTCGAGCAACCGTTGGCTCACTACCAGGTGCGCATGGGACTGCCACCGGAGTCGACGACGTGGACCCAACGTTCTCGCGACGCGGCGATCGAGCTTTCAGGCAACGAAGGGGTCGGGTTCAGCCTAGACCACCCTGGTTGGGGAGCGCTCACTTTCCGCAGGCCCGAGCTCGGCGCAGGCGATCCGATCTCTGGCTTCGACACGAGAGGCGTCCCCACCTTCGAGATCCCAGTGCTGCCAACCAGTATCGAGGCGGAGCACTATGACTACTTTCCCGGCAATGGCCAGGACCACACCTACTGGGACTCCACGGACTCCAACTCAGCCAGCAACTACCGCGACGACGGGGTGGACGTCGGCTGCATTGCGGACGATGCCTACGGCTTGACGGAGACTGAAACAGGAGAGTGGCTCAGCTACACGGTCTTCGTACCCGAGACGCGTAACTACCGAGTCACTGCCCGCTACCGCTCGAATGTTGCCGATGCGACGATTCGCATCGGCTTTGGCCCATCGACGACGACCCCAGTGGGTATTTCGCTCATCGCGATCGGTCGTCTCGGCATGACGATCGCTGGTTTCGGAGCATCGCGATCACCCGTGGGCCGGAAGGGTCGGAGCGAAGCGACGCTGGGGTGGTTTCTCAGTCCTTGGTGGCTTTTTCCTTTC
>JBNKUV010000089.1:0-3200 GCA_050298815.1 Polyangiaceae bacterium | reverse complement strand
CCAACGGGGACGCCCCCGCGTCACCGCCAACGCTCCAGCGCTTCGTCTGTCCTTGAGCTTGCGTGGGCGCAACGCTCAGGGGCGTGCGCCAGTCAGCCTCGCCGCGGCTAGGTCGCGCTCTTCGGCAGTTCTTCGCCGGCGATGTAGGTGTCGACGCCGGTCTTCTCGATGGCGGTGAGGACAACCTTGCTGTGGAAGCCGCTGTCAGCGGTCAATTGGGATTTGTCGAAAAGATCGACATCGGGGTTGATGGCGGCGAAGGTCTTGCGTGCGTTCTGCATCAGCAGAGCGAGCAGGTGCCCCTCGTAGCCCGAGCCATGAGCCTCCGCATGTACGACGATCCGGGAGTGGGCCAACAGGTTGCGTGAAAGGTTCGGGGGCGCGCCAATGGCCGTCTGCTTGGAGCTGTCGCAGGGGCCGATGTGTGCCAAACTGCCGGACTATGGTTGTTCGCGACCCTGCCTGGCGCTGGTAGAGTCTTCGCCTCGCGTCTACCAGCAGCCTTTGGGGAACAGCGTGGTCGCTTCCCGAACGCCGCCTCGCTGCAGAAGTATGCCGGAGTAGCGCCAGTGACCAAGCGAAGTGGCAAATCGCACACCCTGCACCGGCGCTGGGCGTGCCCGACCTTCCTGCGGTCGGAGCTTCTGTCGTTCTGAGCTTGCTCTGCTCCTCGCAGATGTAGCAAGCAGGCCGAGTCAGTCAGACAACGGACGCGACAGGTCTCAGTCATGTATCCTCATGTGAGTCAGCAAGTCCCGGGTGTACGCTTCGGATAGGCTCTGGGCTTCGGAGCTCAGTTCGATTTGGTGACGGTTGTCGCCGTGCATGATGAAGACGGAGTAGACGGCTAAACTTGACGCCGACCAAACGTACCATGCGGAGTCCGTTCCTTTTGGCACGGCCAGTGACTCCGGGGTCGTGATGCTCGTATCCACTCCGTCCCCATCGTAGTCATTCTCATCGAGGCAGCACTCGTGAAGCGACTCGTAGCTCTCTGTTGCCCATGCTAGGGCGTTTACGGCGAGTCACCTATTTCGCGTGAAATTGGGCAAAAATTCAGGGGCTAACCCTGAGTTTCGCGTATTGACGATCCCACGAATGCCTTGAGCAAGCGGCGCGCCTCCCGGCGACTTCCGCGGAGCTCGACTAGTCCGCGCGCTACAGCATTGCTTAAGCGTAGCTGTCCGGTGCCCAATGCCAAGGCGGTGTACTTGTCGAGCCGCGCTACGGCCTGCGGACTTTCGGGGACGCCTAATGTAACATCGAGCTCGCCATCGGCCACCCTGAGACTGAACGTATTGCCGTCGAGAATTAACGCATACTGCCCGGAAAGACCGTCCGCTCGCTCCGAATTGAACAACGCGCGGAGGGCCACACAATCCCACTCTGGCCGCGAGATGCGCGTAGGATCGGGCGCGATGCCGAGGTGGAGTCCAAAGCGCACAAGTGCGTGGACCACCGGCTCGAGGCTCCGACCGGTCGCCGTCAAACGGTACTGACGGTCCTCCTGCTCGACGAG
This sequence comes from Polyangiaceae bacterium, assembly GCA_050298815.1. Lineage (GTDB taxonomy): Bacteria > Myxococcota_A > Polyangia > Polyangiales > Polyangiaceae > SZUA-265. The sequence goes on along the minus strand of JBNKUV010000089.1, from coordinate 1,681 downwards.
GCCGCTGTGCTGCATCTCGCGCATGCGCGTGGCGAGGAGATTTGTGCCCATCCCTTTCAGGTTGTCCAGCAATTGACCAAAGCGGCGCGGCCCCAACAGCAGCTCCCTCACGATCAGCAGGGACCAGCGTTCGCCGATAGTATCGAGCGCGTACGCCAGGGCGCATTCTTGTTGGTACGAACGTTTCACTTGAAATAAATATAGTCGCGAGCTATATGTTTTTCAAGTTCTCGCCATATTCAGCAGCCAGAAGACACAAGTCATGCCGAACTTGCCTCGCTACTCTTTTCTCAGACTCGCGCTCCTGAGCAACGCGGCCTTCTCGCTCGTTTCAGGGGTTCTACTGTTGCTCGTGCCAACGACGATGGCTGGTCTGCTAGGTTACGATCAACTCGGTATTCTGCGTACGGTGGGTCTCCTGCTCATGATTTTCGCTGGCCTGGTCGCTCTTTCCGGACTGCGCGAACGCATCCGGCCCATTGAAGTGATGTTGATCTCCGGTGCAGACTTCGGCTGGGTAGTGGGGTCGTTGGGGCTCCTGACCTTCCTGCCGGAAAGCTTCAGTCTGCTCGGTGCCCGGCTCTTCGGAGGGGTCGCTGCCATTGTGGGGGCCTTCGGCGTCGCGCAACTCACTACGCTACGGAGATTCCTAACGTCGACTACACCCGCCTTGGGAAAATACCGCTACTGTGTTGCCATCGATGTCAATGCGGACGCAGCGAGCATGTGGCGCATTGTGTCCAATCTGGCCGAGATAGCGCGCTACCTGCCCTCCCTTGCGAGCTCACGCTTGCGGGTGGACAACACCAACTCCCCCGAGAACGCTACTCCTGACTCGGGGGTTGACGTGGGTCGGGTACGTGAGTGCGTCTCGATCCGGCAGCAACAGTGGGCTGAGGAAGTCACCCAGTTCGATCCCGCTGGACGCGCATTCCAGGTGAAGTTCCTCACGGATGAACCGGGTTTCCCGTTTCCGATGAGCAGCATGCACGGCGGCTGGCAAGTGCTCGCTCTTGCTCGAGGGAAAAGCCGCGTGACCGTGTGGTGGGCCATCACTCCGAAGCTACCTTTTCTAGGCCTAGCTACTCTGGCACTCTTGGCAGCATCCGTAGATCGAGACTTCCCCCGGATCATCGCACGCATGGCCCGGGACGCCAAGGGCCGCCGCCAGCCCGAGAAGCTAGTCGCCAAGCTGGCCAATACCTATTGCTAGGCCCCATTTGCAGCTGCTGAAGCTGAGCGCGCGAACTCCCATCGATGGACGCTCAAGTTCGTACGTAACGGAACTCGACTCGTTCGGCGTGGGGCGAAGAACTCGCGCGGATCGACGGTTGCTCTTCTGTCCCGGTGGGGCAGACCAGTGTTTCGCTTCCGAGCTGGACCGCATAGCGGCGGTCTGGCTAACGAGGCCGTAGAAAAACCCAATCTGGCGAGAACGTCAACCTGCCCCCCGCCCCCTCGAGCCCCCGTGCTCGTTTTTTTAGACCCGAGGCCCATGGGCTGCCCCTTCGGCTGGTGCCACCCCGGTTCACCCGGGGGGGACGCCCTCACTGACGGTGCACTCTGGCAATCTTCTCGATGTTGTGAACGATGGTGAAGAGCTGCCACTGTGCGTTGACCTTGAGTTGACCACGCAGTGTGAAGCGGCGCATGCCCTTGTTTTGGATGTTGCCGAAGACGG
>JBNKUV010000088.1:0-277785 GCA_050298815.1 Polyangiaceae bacterium | reverse complement strand
GTCCCAAGTTTCTGTCCTGCTGCGAGGCAGGACAGAAACTTGGGACACCCCCTAACCCGCCGCACGCCCATCCAGCGCGAAAAGAGTTACGCGGAAGAAAGCCTGCCGCCGTGTCCGGTCAGCTCGCCAACGTTACACTCGGGGCGGGGCCCAGCCTCTAACTCGTCAAAAGTCAGAGTCTTTTCCGCTCGCGTTGGGGCGCTCCCCGAACCAGCACGACGTCACTTGCGGCGTTCCAGCCCGCAGATGACTTGCGCGTCAGCCAACACCTTCGCGTGGTATTTGGCGATGTCGCTGAGTAGGGTTCTGCTCATGTGCGAGGCAGCTGCCAACAGAGCAGGATGGGTGCCCACCTCGACCAACACGTCGATGGGCGATGCTTTGCGCGCCACGGAGAGCACACGATGAGAGTTCTGCTGCTGGGTGACACGAGCTTCGTCGCACGCGGTTTCAGGCAATTGCTGCAAAGCCACGGGGCGTCGGTCCTCGCCGTTCAGCAGAACGCCGACACGGATGACGATCCAACCGTTTTCGTCGGCGAAGTGACACGGCTGACCAAGCTCGAGCTTCCGCCGGGTCGCTTCGACGCGGTGATCAACTTCGTGATGCTACGAGACGGCGGGGTGGACGAAAACCTTGCATACATCGACGAAGTTCTGACCTTCGTCAAACAGCACGAGATCCCCCACCTGCTGCACCTGTCTTCCATCAGTACCTACGCCGACGATCAGACTCTGGTCACCGAGTACTCACGCATCGAGGAGGATGTGTCCAAGCGGGATCCTCAAACTCAGGTCGAGATCGCAGCAGATCGGCGATTGCTGGATGCATTGGGCACGCGTGGAGGGCTGACGTTGGTACGCCCTGGGTTCTTGCTGGGCACTGGTCTGTGCAACCCCATCGCCGGCAGCGGAGCCCGCGTGCCGGGCAACAACTTGCTGGTTTTTGGGTCGTCCAACGCAATTGTTCCACTGGTAACTCGGCAGCAAGTTCACGACGCACTCTGGGCCAGCTTGCGCAAAGGACCCCCTCTCGAAACTCAAGTCTTGCTGCTGGTGGACCGGGACTCACCGACTCGCGCGGAGTACTTGCGGCACTGTACCCGCGGGCTTGGCGCTGCCCGCCGCATCATTCGTCTAGGTAGCGCTTCATGGCTTGCAGCCTCCGCGGTCGTGCGCCTCGCTGAAACGGCAACCAAGACACAAGCCGGCGCTTGGCGGGAGATCCGCAGACTGACCAAGGTGCGCGCCTATGACGGCACGGTCACAGAGACCCTGTTGGGCGTTCCGATCAAGGTGAACTGGCAGAAAGAACTTCAGCACTCTCTTCCGGGGCAGGTCCCGAACATCGAGCTCCCAAAACCGCTTCAGCATCTCGGCACCCTACCCCCGAGAAATGTCGCGCTGATCGGTTGCGACACGCTCGCTGAGCGTCACCATCTGCCGGCATTGGGCCGCCTGGGCCTCGATGCGAATGTTTCAGCGTACGACCTCGCTCCCGGAAAGACGGAGCATCTAGACGTACGACCCATCCCGATTCGAATCGAGTCGGCGCCGTTGGTCATCGTCTCCTCGCCCGGTCCCGCCCGCTCAGACGTACCACCGAGGCTACCCAGAGGGTGGGAGTCCGTACTCATCCAAGCACCACTTTGCGTGGACGAGCGACAACTTGGGGAGTGGCTGACGTTCGCCGAGTCACGACCGGGATTTACGGGCGTCATCCACAACTACCGCACCAAAGTGAACGTGCAGCAGATGCTACTCTTTCTGCACACCTACAATCCGGGACGCCTCTTGTCCGCCGACGTGACTCTACAAAGCCCCCCCCCCTTCACGGGTGGACGAACAGGAGAGGGCGAACGAAGCTCATGGTTGATGGACCAGGCCGTGCACCTATTGGACGTCGCGATGATGTTCGATCCAGGGGACTGGACGCCTAGAGACGTGCGCTTCAGCTTGAACCACGTGGCGGAGGCTGATTTCATCGGTGGGGTGATGTCGGGGGAGAAATACGACGTCAGCTTCAATCTGCGGCAAGGGTTCTCTCCGAGTGCCGCTCGCGTCCACTTGGTGTTTCAAAACTACCGTCTACTGCTCTCGTTTGGTCCGGACGTATTCAACGCCGAGATGAGCGGAGACGACTTCGCGACGAGCTTCATCCGAGGTGCACGCCAAGCGAAAGGGTTGCTGAGAGAGGTCACTGAGCAGCTGCGCGGCACCGATTCCGATCGGTCTTACGAGCTGCTCATTGCGGCGGCAGCCAACGGTGAAGGCTTCTCCGTGCAGAGCGTCGCGGGCTTCTATCGCGGCGTTCTGACGCTGGCACGCCAAGTGTACGGCGCTCAGAGCGAACCCGAGAGTGGCCGCGCCCCCAAAGCTCACGCCGTGTGAACGGGAGCGCCGCTCAACGGTGTCGTGGGCAACGCGCCGATCCCGGCTGAGGCGGCCGCCGGGTGCTCCCCACGCACCCCTCGCCCGCCCTAGAGCGCCGTCGCCGTGACGTGAACGCTCATCTCTGGTTTAGGCTCTGGCGGCCCCACGAACGAGCCAGCGACCGGAGGCACCGCCTCCGGGTGCCGATGAACGGCGACCGCCACGTGTTCGCCACCAACCATCAAACCACTAGTAGAATCGAAACCGAGCCACCCCGTCCCCGGCAGATACACCTCAGACCAGGCGTGAGTGGTCGTCGTGTCGCGCACGGCAGCCGACGACAGCAGGTAGCCGCTGACGAACCGCGCTGCCACGCCGCAATAGCGACACGCCTCGATGAACAACGTGGCCATGTCACGGCAGGATCCGCGACGACGGGTGAGGGTTTGACCTGGAGCGTACACTCCAGGTTCTTCGCGAACCTCGTAGCGAATCTCGTCGGCGATCTTTCTATTGATCGTGTTCAGCAGCGTCGCCGTGGACAAGCGCTGCCCGGGACGCCACACCTCGTCGAGCCATGCCCCCAACGCGGCGCTGTCCTGCGGGTAGGCCGCCAGGAGGTAGACCACCAGATCGATCTGCTCCATCGGGTCATAATGGAACGGAAAGAACTCGGCCTGTTGTGCGACGGCGAGCTCCTCTGGCGCGTACCCGTAGTGCTGAACCACGACCTGGCTGGTGATGGTCAGCTGAGCAGTTGCCGTTTTGAAGTCGACGCTCGCAACGGAGTTGCCATGAACATCGCGGTACCAGACAATGCTGTAGCTCGGCGTGATGTCCAGACGGGATGATTCGATGCGCAGGTCGTGCCCCTCTCTCGGGCGTACCAACAAACGATGGTTCTGGAGCCTCACCGGCTCGGCGTACCGATACTCAGTTACGTGTCTGATCTGAATGCGACGCATGGCTTACAATTGGAGGACGAAACCTCAATGCAACCAAAGGTGGCGTGGAATCGGACCGTGGGCGAGTCGGCAATGATCAAAAAGTGCCTCGAGGAGTCAGTCCGGACACACGATCGCCACGTCGAAGCGGCAGGACATGCGATCTGGCTTGGCTCGGAGCCAACGTTTACCGACAGAGAATCCCAAGCGCCGGAGTGGTTGAGTGAAGCCGCTGGGGAGGACAAAGAGCGGCGCGCTCGCCAATTGTTAGGCCTACTTAGAACCCGACACCCGGGGGCAGTCGTCTTGCGCACCATCGGGCGTCAGTACGCGGGCGAGCCACTTCCGCGTTGGAGCTACGGTCTATACTGCCGTCGTGACGGCAAATCGCTGTGGAGGGGTCCCCCAGACTGGCTGGAAGACCGCCTGGCCCACCCGCTGACCCCAACTGCGTCGGCTGCCAGTTTGCGCGATGCGCTCAGCGTCGAACTCACCAAGCTGGGTTGGTCGCCTGCTGTGGTACCCGGCGATGATCTGACGGCCCGCATCGTGTTTCGCTGCGATTCTGAGAGGCCGTGCGACGATCCGAAGGAGGAGGAGGGGCTCGTCAGAACCTCGATCCACGAACAGCCGATCCCGGACGGCGGGAGCGTCGACCGCCTGGCAGCCAGGGGAGAGCACTTGGTGTTGCTGACTCGGCTTCGCTCCACCAGCAGCAAAGACACTGTGTGCGTGGAGTTGCCCTGCTTTGCATCGGTATCGCCGTTCCTCCAGTTCCTGGAAGCGATCGCCACAGCTGCGATCGCCACGAAAGTAGAGGCGCTGACATTCTGTGGCTTTCCGCCGCCAGTCGACGCTACCATCTCGTGGACGACGCTCACTCCGGATCCTGCCGTCCTGGAAGTAAATCACGCGCCCGCACCAAACATGGCCACGTACGCGAGCTGGATGCGACAGCTGTACGATTCGGCGGCAGAGGTCGGCCTATCGCCGTACCGCCTCGCCTACGACGGCACTGTATCTGATTCGGGGGGCGGCGGGCAGCTAACGTTCGGCGGCCCGTCGCCCCTTCAGAGTCCGTTTTTCGTGACACCTGCTCTGCTACCGCGCCTGCTCCGCTACCTGGTCCGTCACCCGTCCCTTTCCTACTGGCTTGCGACGCACTACGTCGGCGGTTCCAGTCAGTCACCGCGCCCTGATGAACGTACCCGCGACGACTTCGTCGAGCTTTCTGTAGCCCTGGACGAGTTGTCGCGCGTTCGCTTCGTGACGCCGGATTTGTTGTGGGGAACACTGAGGCACTTCTTGGCCGACAACACGGGCAATCCGCACCGCAGTGAGTTGAACATCGAGAAGCTGTACAACCCTCACCTGCACGGCCGGGGCTGTCTGGGCCTGGTCGAATTTCGGGCCTTGGCCATGCCTTCCACGAGTGAACAGGCAGTGGCCCAAGCCCTGCTCCTCCGCAGCATCATCGCGATGCTCATGGCAGATGACATCGCGCCCCAACTCACGGATTGGGGCTACTCGCTCCACGACCGTTTTGCTCTGCCGTCAGAACTCACCCTGGACCTACAAAGTGTCTTCACCGACCTGACAGCCCACGGTTGGGGTTTGGGTGCAGAAACAGAGCAACTACTCACGCGCTCCCGCGATCGTCTGTATGGAAGTATGCAGCTCGGGCAGGCGACACTCACCGTGACCCAAGCGCTCGAGTTTTGGCCGCTGGTCGGCGACTCGGCATCGCAGGAAAGTGGCGGCTCGCGCTTGGTAGATTCCAGCACGCATCGCATCGAGCTGCGGCTGACAGCGCCGGAGTCGAACGCATCGGAATGGACGGTACGAGTGAACGGATACGCTCTACCCCTCCAACGTCAAGGCACTCTGCTTGACGCTGCACACCTCGGTGCGTCAGCTCTCGGTGTCCGTTTTCGAGCGTTTTCTCCGTTGCTGGGGCAGCACCCGACGGTGCCGCCGATTTCCCACATAGACCTCACTCTCGAACACCCCTCATCCGCCCGCAGAAGACGAGCGCGACTCCACGTTTGGAAACCAGACGGGGGCGCCTACGACGGGCTGCCGGGCAGCCTGAAGCACGCTCAACAGCGCCGCAGCGAACGCCTGGTGGTGCACGAGGAGGAAGCACTGCCCACCGAGGAGCCAAGAAACAAGGACCTTCCGGCCAAAGCGTTGTCCACTTACTGCTTGGACCTGCGTCGTCTCCCTCCCGCCAACTCGGAACGAACGAAGGGCTAGTTTGGCGCCTACGGCGAGTGCGGCTGGCGGGCTCTGTCAGTGGAAACGTCAGCTGCTCGTCTGCTCGTTGCTCGTGCATTCGTCGCCCGCGGCGCCTTCGGACAGCTGAGTGCACGTGCACACGCGCGGGGCGCAATATCGCGTGTCGACATCGTCGCTCTTCTATCACGCCACCACGTAAACGTCACTCGACGCATTCGACCAACGCCGGTAGGCTCTCGAAGACGAAGCACGTCTCGCAATTCGCACAGTGACAGGCAATATCCGCGCTCTCGAAGCAAAGATCTCCGTAGGTCGCCAAGCACTCCTCTACCCCACGTGCCTCCGACCCAGACTGATCCGAAGGCCAACCGAGGTTGCACGCATCGGCTGGGCTCGCATCCACGGGGAGGTTCGCAGTGGGCGCGGCAGGGACGGACGCATCCGGAAGGGAGCAATTCCACAGGGCTTCACGCAGTTCCTCTGTCGGTTGGTCTCGAGGTACTTGATGGAAGCGAACCCCTAGCAGTCGGAAGACTTCACCTGAGGGCATTGTCGCTTGACCGTTGAACGCGACCTCCACGGAAACGTCTCCGCTCCAGCTTCCACTGACGGTTGTGGGCGAGCTTTCGCTGATTCGCATTTCCCCCATGTCTTCGAATACGGCGCCGCCGTGTTCGATCTCCGCAATGCCGACAGCAACGGCCGTCATCTCCCCGGCGAGCACCTGGCCAGCAGGTGCCTCGGTGTCCTGGAACCAAAAGAACGCAGCTACGGAATAGGCGAACGCCGGCGACGACAACGGGATCCACAACCCCCAGCGTGCGGGACAGATGGGGTCATACACCAAGGTCGCTTCGTCGGAGCGGACCTCGAGCATCGTGGGCGAGTCCGTTTGCCCCGCATCAGGTGCGGTGTACTCCAGAGTTACCTCGGATTCGCCAGCGGCGAGTGGGACTGGTGCAGGCGCGTTTCCTGCATCCAGCGCTGTGGCTGGTAGCATCCCCTCCGCGTCGCCAACGGGCGCGGCAGGCGCCACCGGAACTGAGCTATCTACCGGTGGATGGGTACCGCGACTCGTCGGATTGTCGGTGGTACAGCCGGCTATCTGCCCCACTAGCAAGCCAACGGCGGTACAGCTCTTCATGTTCAGTCGATACCTCATGGCGCTTCAATGCAGCGAAGATGTTGAGTACCACATACACGCTCCGGCGGAGTTGCATGTAGCCTCTGAATCTATTGCCGCACAGTCTTCCTTGCTCATCGTGTTCCCGCAGATGTGTTCCCATACGCAATGTGCCCCTACGTCCGAGCAGCTTCCTGCATCGGTCTGCCGGGAGCACGAAGGAGCTACCCCAACATCGGGCAGCCCGTCATCGGTTTCCTGATCCGAACCCGCTGCATACGAGGCTTCCACCGCAGTCGTCGTGGTCGTACCGCCACCACGAGCGCCCCAGCCTTCGGTCCCCGAACGTGGTCTGGTTCATTCTGTCGGATGAGCCGATTTGGGAGAAATCACAATCGTCACCAGGTGCCCTCACAGGCAAACCTGGCTGCCGGTCACAGTGTTCTCCCGCCGCGCCTGACACAACGCGTTGTGTCAAGCGCACTGCTCGCCACGGCGTCTCCAGCGAGCAAAGATCGTTGACACGACCGTTCACCTCCGCTACCTCACGGTCAACTCGGGGGTGCACGGCGCAGTTGGCCTTCCAGAGGCCCCGGGGAGCTCAGCAGAGCAGACAGCTCGGCGACGCTAGCCGAGGGGCGGACACGACAGACAAGACCGAGAGGAGGTTCAGCAATGGCGAAGATTGAAGCATTGGATGACGCGCGCTACACCGCGATCGGGGCCCGACATGGCTCGCATCGGATTGCAGATGAGAGTTCACGCGCCGCGGCGCGCTGGAGGCGCGATGTCGCGGTGTTGGCTCGATACGGCCACGGCCAAGCCATGCTCGATTCGTTCCTTCAACTGAATGACGAGCACAAGACGCTGCGCGAGAAGCGCCCGGAAGCCGTGGCAGCGAAAGAAACAGTCATACGGGAGCGCAACGAAGCGATTCAAAGCGCGCGACACTGGGTGCGACAGGTGGAGTCCTTGCTGGGCGTGCCCGCGCGCAAGGACGCCGCGTTGGCGACGAAGCTGAACGCCGCCCTACCGGCGGACGATTCGGCATTGGGCTCCGCCGTGGGCGCGTTGTCGAACCTGCTTCGCGAGTTGGGGACGAGCCTGCCGGAAGACGCGGGCGTGCCGGCCCTCATCACGGAAGGAGGCGAGCTTGGTGCAGCACTGGGCACGGCCCCCGGCACCGTGGCAGCCGCGAGAACGGCCAAGCTGAACGACACCGCAGAGATCGACCTGCTCGATGGCAAGCTCTACATTGCGATGCGCGAGCTCAATCGCGCGGGGCGGAGAGCGGTTCGCGCAGGCAAGCTGCAAGCGCCGCTCACTGAGTATCGCTTCACCCCCACCGGTGGTGGCTCCCCGCCCGGCCCCGCGCAGCCCGCGGGTGCCGGCTCGTAGGAGAACATCGAAAGCTGCGGCCTCGCTGCTCGCTCTCAAGCGATGAGTCATCGAGGCCGCCCTGACACTGCCCTGGCGCAAGGGTCGACTCGTCACGATTACGCTAAGAGTGCCAAAAGTCAGCTCACTCTGACCGCCAGTCAACCACGAGTCTCCGAAAGTGAACCACGAGTCTCCAAACGTGAGCCACGAGTGAGAAAAAGTCAGCTCACTCTGACCGCCACTGAGCCGCAACTCCTCGCCAGTGAACAACGAGTCTCCAGAAGTGACCAACGTTCGCCCAAGGTGAAGACCTCAGCGAGTAGACCCCTCCAGCTCAGCTGATCCAGCACGGCCGATCAGCTACCCTCGCCCCGCCTGATCACGTCACGTGCCGCGCTCGGGGTAGATACGTGGAGCCCAATGCCAGGACCACCCGAAACCGACGCTTCTCCCGCGCGCCGGCGGCAGCCACGAGCCGCCACCTCGAAACGCCGCCAAACCCGAGGGCAACCCTCGAACATGATTGCGCTCCTCCACACCTACCTCGCTGGCACCATCATTGCTCTGCGTCGCTTGGCGGGCATCCCCCCGCCCTCTCACGAGGGACGAGCGAATGGAGTATACTCATGGCCATGTCCGATCCCGACTTGCTGGTCACGGTGACATACAGCCAGCCTCGCTGGCGGTCCGAGTGGGCCGTCCCCGAGGTACCCGTGCCTGAGTCGAACCTGCACGACCTCTGCATCGAGTATCTGCGATCGCTGCTCTTGGCTTGGTCTGAACGCCAGCGGCGCGACCTGCTCGTCGCGCGGAACCTCGGGATACGCTGGTTCGAGGAGGAGCCGCGGGCGGGCTTCGATCCCGATCTGTGCATCATCGAACCGCCTCCGCCTGGCGGCCCGCCGACGAGCCTTCGCCTTTGGGAGCCAGGCCACGAGCCTCCCTGGTTGGCGATCGAAGTCGTCAGCTCAGGTCATCCCTACAAGGACTACCTGGATACGCCCGCTCGCTCTGCTGCCTGCGGTGTGCGTGAACTCTGGGTCTACGATCCGCTGCTAGCCGGGCCTCGCAGCAGCGGTGGCCCCTTCGCTCTTCAGATCTGGACCCGACACGGCGAAACGATGACCCGAACCCACGCATCCAGTGCTCCAGGTTACTCCCCGGCACTCGACGCTTGGCTCGTCGCCGACGTCGACCCCAGCGCGGCCAACCGACAGCACGTCGGAGCAGCACAGAGCCGGCAGCCACCAACGACCCAGACGCGGCTCAGAATCACGACGGCCGAAGTCGGTGGCACGCCGTGGCCGACCCTGATTGAAAGTGAACGCCAACGAGCCGAAGCTGAACGCCAACGAGCCGAGGCCGAACGACGCCTGACGGCTGCCGAACGCTCCCGTGCCGATGCTGCGGAGAAAGAGATCCGCAGACTCGAGCGTGAGCTGGAAACCCTGCGCGACAAATCGTGACGTGGGGTGGAATGAAGCAACGTTGCCAAGCGCACTCCACGAGCATTCGCTGCACCGCAAGAACGCGACAGTTCGCTCGTGGCGAGACCATGGCGCCGGAGAGAAGGACGAATCGGGGGCGGCATGCTATTCAAGCCTATTGGTCAAGGGGCTAACGTGCCAGTTTGACCGACTTGCCTCCACAAACCACTGGCAGTGGACCGCCTCATCGTCGCGATGCACGATGGCCTCCCAGACGCTGCGACGAAGGGACCACCGCTCACGTCGCGTTCTGGGCTATCGTGCGAAGCGTCGTTTCGCCCAACGACCCTCAGGAGTTGCGTAGTCACCGGTGGGCACGGCGAGCTTGACGCCTGCTTCGACCGATGTGCTCAAGTAGGCTAGGGCAAGAGCCCCCGAACGCCTGACGACGACGGAGGCTCACTATCCCTACTGAAAGCGGGTTGAGGTTAGAAACCCACACCCTCCCAAAACCCGCAGTGATGACGTTCAAAGTGATCGTCGATCACATGGATCCCACCTGGCTCGAGCAGCATTGTGAGGTCGGTAGCAGAGTTGTATTCCGGCCAGTAAGGACCAAACCGGGGACTGGGGGTACCCCTGCGCATTAGTGCGGCCAACGCCCGACGCATCTGACGTCCGAGACGCCGCTGCTGTGCGGTAAACGGGGCAGCGTCGGGCTGAACCATGTTCTCTCGGTCAAAGATGTAAGGACCATCCGAGGAATGGGTGGGGCCCATGCTCATGCCCTCCGGTACCGGCATCCACACGGGTGCGGGCGCCGCTGGATCGGAGAACTCATAGAAGAACAAAGGCATCCATTGAGCCAGAGCGGCCGCCTCCGACCTAATGGTGCAGTTGCCAAGCGCGTCCGAGATGGCTTGGCTCAGGCCGTAGAAAGGTTCCTCGAAACTCGTCGCAGGATACTCCGCTGCCACTTCCGCACCAAGGCCGGGAAACTCCGCTTCAAGCCGTATGGAGTAGTCTTCGGAGGCCAGGGGATAGTCACCAGTGAGAAAGATCCGAGCCTCGTCAGAGGTTAGGCCAAGCATCATCGGCACTCTCGCAAGCTCTCCGGTGTGAATGGCATCTTGTGGTAGGACGGGCAAGAGCTCAGGATCACGGATCAGCTCCGCTCGAAACCAACCCAATCCATCGAGCAGCTCTTCCTGAGTCTTGTCGCGAAGACAAGCGAGCACCGATGCGGCGTCAGCACAGCCCACGGCTTCTACAACCGCGGCGCTACGCTCTTCCATGACTTCCGGCTCGGTGGCAGTACACGGACCGCTATAGCTAGCAGCCGCAGCAAATTTGTCGCGGACGGGTGGGGACGCGAGGTGAGCACACACCGACGTCGCTCCGGCAGACTGTCCCGAGAGGGTGATGCGATTGGGATCTCCCCCAAAGTGCCGGATGTTCCTCCGAACCCAGTTGAGGGCAGCTTGCTGATCGCGAAGCCCTTGGTTGCCCTGAGGGAGCTCAGGATCTCTTTCGGCGCCTGGCAGTCTCAGAAAGCCAAAAGCATTGAGTCGATAGTTGATGGAGACGACAATCACCCGCTGCTCACTGGCGAGCTTACGACCGCGGAAGCCTTCTCCACCTCCCACCATGAAAGCGCCTCCAGGAACGTTGAACAATACGGGCAGGTCCCGGTCCGCCACCCTGGGACGGTAGATGTTGAGTTGCAGGCAGTCCTCTTGAGACTCCAACCCCTGTTGAGCGCAGAACACACTCAGCGTCTTTGCCTCCCGAACCCCCCGCCACGGTCCCAAGCGAGCAGGCGGTGCGAAGCGCCGCTCACCCGTGGGGGCCTCCGCAAAGGGCACTCCAAGGAACTCATCAACTGGGGCTCCTCCTGGAGCGTCAGGCCCGAACTCAGCACGGTGTTCCTCGTCACTGATACCTCGGAGCCAGCCTTCCTGCACACGCACCAGCGCAGGAGAGCGATGGTGGTCGTGATGGTGGTGTGCCGTCGGCTTGTCATGTCCAGCGCGGACTGGAGTGACCACTAGTGCTCCCCCAGCGGCCACGGAAAGCACCGCTATAGTACGAAGGAATAGGTGTCTCGCCTGTACCTTCCAACCTGCGATTCTGCGAAGTATTGCCCTGTGGTCATTGTTCATGTCTTTCGGTTCCCTTTGGTTGCGACTCAAGGGGCAAGCGAACCCAGATCCGCTTCGTCCCCAAGAGCTCACTCCAGTCCAAGGGAACGTCTCAAGTCATTAAGAAATGATGAAATTTGTCTGAAACTTCCTGGTTGGAGAGCACTAGACTGGTGCCATGGAGGACCAGCCGCCCAACTCCCAATCCGGTGACGCTCCAACGCTGTATGGCTTTGGGGGATTCATTCTGGACACTCAACAGTTCGTGCTCCGCCATGGGGAGGCGCGCATCCCACTGCGCCACAAGGTGTATGAACTGCTTCGAATTCTCGCGGAGAATTCCGAGCGCGTTGTCACCAAGACAGAGCTGCTCAACCAACTGTGGCGAGATACCGCCGTCCTGGAGAACAACATTGCCGTGACTGTCCGTGAAGCGCGGCGCACGCTGGCGAGTCACGAGCCCGATCGACGTCACATCGAGACAGTTTCTCGTCGCGGCTACAGAATGAGGACGGCCCGAGCTCTCGAGCGACAGGGGTCAGACTCCGTTTCTCTGGCTCCTTCAGACCGAGCGTTGGAGCTGTCCTCTGGAGCGACCGTGACCTATGTCGGACGAGTGGGCGAGCTAGCCCGCCTGAACAGAGCTTGGGGACTGGCGCGAAACGGCAACGGGAGAACAGTCTTGGTGAATGGCAGTGCCGGTGTTGGCAAGACCGCTCTTCTCCAATGCTTCTTGAAATTGGCTGTCGCAGAGGAGCCAGATTGCGAGATCCTTTGGGGCCACTGCACGGAGCTCCTCGCCTCCACGGAACCTTACTTGCCATGGTTCGACGCGCTGGACATGAGCATTGTTCGGAGTCCAAGCCTGTTAGAACTTCTGAGGACTCACGCCCCAGAATGGCTCTCGCGCGTACGCCCGACACAGTGCGAAGGTCACGGGGATCCGCACGCTGCGTCCGGGCTCCGCGTCTTCAGTTTGGCGGCAGCCCTACGCGGTCTTTCGCGTCAACGCCCACTGCTTGTTGTGCTGGAGGACCTTCACTGGGCCGACGCAGGCAGCGTGGACCTCCTCAATCTGCTCCAATCCCGACTTGCAGCGCAACACACGTTGTTGATCGGTACTTACCGACCGCAGCACTTGCAGGCGCGAAGGGGGCTTCCTTGCAACCTCCCGCTAGCGAATCTAATAGAACACACACGCCGTTACGGTCAGCACGAAGAGATAGAGCTGTCTTGTTTCAGCCACAGCGAGCTTGTGAAGTACGTCCAACTGCGCCTTGGGCATTCCGTACCTCAGGACTCTCAGCTCATTGACCTACTGTGGAAGAAGACGGAAGGCCACCCGCTATTCGCAAGTCGGGCTGTGGATGCGGTCCTTGGCCGGAACTTGGGTCCGCTGGTGGGCACCGCGTCCGCATCGGTTCACTTCCGCGCGGAGTATCTCCCGCTCTCCCTGGAAGAGCTCTGGGTAAGCCAGCTCCGAGACCTGTCTCCTCTAGAACGCGACATTGTGGAAGGAGCCTGCGTCCTGTCCGGAGACGTCGACGTCGATACCCTGGCTGAACTGTTCACCTATTCTACAGAGACGGTGTCCCAAGCCGTGAACTCGCTGCAGGGTCGACGTTGGCTTGAATGGGTGGAAGTGGGCAGAGCAAGCGCGCGCTTCCGGTTTACCCATCGTCTCCTCGAGGAGTGCCTCTACAAGCGCCTCCATTCGGAGGTCAGAAGGAGCTATCACCAAAGGGTCGCCACTCTCCTGGTACGCAACCAAGGGCAGGAACGCCACACAAGTTCCAGACTGGCTAGCCATCTCGAGCGGGCGGGTGAGCCCTTGGCGGCAGCTCGAGCTTGGCTTGACGCGGGCGACTTCGCGGACAGAAACCAGGCCAAAACAGACGCGCTGAGCTGCTACGGAAAAGGTGAAAGCCTCCTGCCCCAGTTGGATGAAGCATCGGCCTTTGCGGAACGCGTTCTGCTGGAACATGGAAAAGGCTGGAGCCTGTTCGGCTTAGGCCGCTATGCAGAAGCGGCCGCCCGCTTTCAGTTCTTGGTCAACTCTGCCGAGCAAGAATCCAGTGCGCTGTCCTCACCTCTCGTTCACCAGCGACTGCTCGACTATTTTGAGCAGACGTGGACAACCCTTGGCAACCGTCCGCAGGGGCGTCTCTTTCCTCAGCATGAACAACAGAGTTTCCAGCGAGAGCTCCATGCTGAGGGGCTCTATTGCGCTTGTTGCGTCGCCGCGGCTAGCGGAGAGCTAGCAGCGCTTCAAGAGCATGCCAATCAACTCTTCTTGGTGGCTCAGTCGCCGCGCAGTCAGTCTCCAGGCAGCAGGCCAAGGACAGCAGAAGCACTGGCCTGGCTCGGCTACCTGAAACGACGCCAGAAGAAGCATCAAAAGGCAAAGCGTGATTTGAAGGCGGCAATTCAGCTGGGCAAGGACTCTGGGCACACGCGTCCCCTGGGACTTGCGCTGCGTGAACTAGGATGGCTTGAACTGGAGCTCAACAACCCAGATCAGGCGCACGTGCTGTTCTCTCAGGCGCTGGCGCTCATCCCAGACATTGCAGGAGCTATCCAGGCTTCAGAAGGATTGGCTGCGGCGCTGACGCGGCTGTCTCGCCCAGAAGACGCGCTGGCTGAGTACCAGCGTGGCCACGCCTTACAAGCGCTTCAACAGGAGCACGTCTTCCCACGTCACGCGTTGCTATTGCTGTCCTTGAATCGAGGGGAGGAGGCGTTGCTCGCCTCGCAACGGGGACTGAAAGCTGCGTTGGATGCGGCCCGTGCGGAAGAAGAATTGCGCTATCGACGAGAAGTGCAACAAATCAAAACAGCCCTCC
The DNA here is from genome assembly GCA_050298815.1 of Polyangiaceae bacterium. Taxonomy (GTDB): domain Bacteria; phylum Myxococcota_A; class Polyangia; order Polyangiales; family Polyangiaceae; genus SZUA-265. The sequence continues at coordinate 263,317 of JBNKUV010000088.1, read as the reverse complement.
ACTCTTCCATACCGACCTGTATGAGCGCTCCGAGCGTGAGCAACAAGTCTCCAGAAGTGAGCAACGTTCGTTGATCGTCTGATCGGTTCCCAGTGCAACGGCAGCTTCGGCTTGGCGACGGCGAGTGCGGCTGGCGAGATCGGCAAGCACCGGCCATCTGCGGCCATGTGCCGGCGCCAAACTGCATGAAGTCGCGCTGATCCGGCGCGGCACATCGTTTGCGATGCGCTCCCTCGGGCAAGCCAGCCCGAAAAGGAGAACATCATGAACCAAACCATCTTCAAGAAGACCGTGCGAGCGGCCCTCCTCGCTACCACCGCCACCATCGTCGCCTGCTCAGCACCGGCACAGAGTGCCGTCCCCGAAACTGGCGAGCTGTCCCTCGCATTGCGCAGCAGCAGCGGCGGTTCCGATTTCGAGCTAGACGGTGCGATTTTCCACATCAGTGGGGCCGCTGAGCTCGAGTTGCAGGCCGACGGCGCCGAACAGGCGCTCGAGCAAGAGCTCCCCGTGGGCGACTACTCCCTCGAACTTCAGGACGGCTGGCAACTGCTGCGCATCAGCGAAGACGGCAGCGAGACGTTGAGCGCGACCTTGGTCTCCGAAAACCCTCGCCAGTTTTCCATCAACGAAGGCGAGACCACGAGCATCAGCTATCGCTTCGAGTTCGACGGAGACGAAATCGAGCTGGGCACGGGATTCGTGTCCATCACCATCGATGTTGCGAAAGCTACGGCGCGCTCGGTCATCTTCAACGAAGTGATGAGCAATCCTGCCGAACTCGGAGACACGGCTGGGGAATGGATCGAATTGCAGAACGTTGGAAACGACAGCGTCGAACTGCAAGGCTGCGTCGTGGAACGCGATGCGACCGCGTTCGAAATCACCGAGCCGCTCCTCGTCGAAACGGGACAGGCGGTGGCACTTGCCAACGGCGATGCCCCTGGATTCGTACCGGATTACGTCTACTCTGGCGTGACCCTGCCGAACTCCGCAGTGTTCGTGCTCACTCTGCGCTGCGATGACGAGGTACTGGACACAGTAACGGTCGATCCCAGTGTGTGGCCCGGCGCCGCGGGCGTTTCCGCGAGTCTATCGCCGGGCAACTCGGCGCAAAGCAATGACGACCCGAGCAATTGGTGCAACGCCACGGCCGCATACAACACGGACTTGGGAACGCCAGGAGAACCGAACCCACCGTGCGCGCTCTGACAGAACCCCACGACGCCGCGCGGTAGTAGCGGGGCTGGACGCGGTATTTTCTTCGTCCAGCCCCGAGCGCAGTTGCGTCGATGCCGTCGAACGCTCTAGTCCGCGAAGCGCGGCCCGGATCTCGTTGGCCTCGGGCGGAGCGCCGTTAGGACGACCGCACTCCGTCATGGCGGACGCCAAGAAACCCCTCGAGGTACGCCGCCCCCTGCTTGCCAGCAGGCACGCCTTGACGCAGCCCGGAACACTGCCATCAAATCGCCTTGGGTTGGAAGGTTCAACGGTGGGACGCGCGGGCCCGAGAGGCTGCCAACTATTTAATATTGCTTAAGGAATACAGCTCGCGACGCGCCCGACCGTCGTGGCGCCCATGGCGGCGGTGTGCCAGGAAAGAGCACCGTCGCGATGCAGCCGTTTCGATGCAACCGTTTTGATGCAGCCGCGGCGATTCCACCGTGACGCCGAGCGGTCGCTCGTGCCTGTCAGCAAAAAAAATGACTTCTCGCTGAAAGCTGAGCAACTCAACCACCGCGTCTTGGTGGAAAACGAGGGTAGCACCGCAATGTTCACGATGCTCCCAGCACGCCCTCAATTCGCGTGCCGCGCCGCAGCGCATTGCGCTACTAAACCGATCTACCTGGTAACTTGTGGGCCCCCCCCACCCTCCCCGGAGAAAAGACGAAAATGTTGCGTAATCCATCAGGCTGGTCGACTTTTGCACTAATGTCAGCGTTGACGTTCACTGGCTGCGGCGAGGACGCCGACGGCAGCGGGACCATGAACGGTGCTGTCGGCCCGGTCGGCTCCGGTCCTGCCGCAAGCACACCAGCTGCCCCCGCGGCAACGCTGCCAGCTGCCCAACCTCCCGCCCAGGTCCCAGCAATGCAACCGGGCGTTGCCATGCCCTCGACGTCCGGCACGATGCAGGCTACTCCAATGCCGGCCACTCCGTCGGCGCCCGTCACCCCAGAGACCTCGCCAACGCCCGTGGAGAACGCACCAACGACGGAGCCTGCCCCAGCACCTGCGCTGCCGGCGGACGACATGGCGGCCCCAGATGGCATGGGTACCCAGACGCCCGTCGATGACAGCATGCCCCCCGCGGATGACGGCATGATGGACGACGGCATGCCCCCTGTAGAAGACGACATGCCTCCAGTCGACGACATGCCTGAGGAACAGTTGAGCGAAGCCATGACACTCTACGTGGCGTTGTGCGCCGAGTGCCACGGGGATTTTGGGCAAGGTGTCGAGGGCCAGGGCCCGGAGATCCAACACCCCGTGCGTGAGTTCGGTGAACATCTCGTTCGCAACGGCCGCGACAACCCGGAGTACATGGAACCGATGCCAGCGCTCGCGGCCGACGCGCTCAGTGATGAGATCCTAAATGAGATCTGGGACTTCCTCGACGAGCAGCCACGTCCGACGGACGGCCCCGGGCTGTACGCTGACTTCTGTCAAAACTGTCACGCTGCCGATGGCAACGCGATTCCGAACCACAGCATTACCGGTGATCGCGCAACCGCCGAACACTTCATCGAAAACGTGCGCGGCGGCCACCACGCGGGTGAATTCGACAACGCCACGGGGTACATGCCTGCGATGAGCGCTGATTTCATCTCGGATCAAGAGATTACGATGATCGCCGAGTTCGTCGCAACGTTCTAAGGGACCACGCCCAGAACCCGCCTCTTGGGCGGGTGTTTCAGTCAAGTGCAACTTGAGTCTGGCGGAGCGGTCGGCGCGGTGACTTTGGGGTGGATTTGTCGGAGAATTGTCCTTACCTCCGGGGATCCACCGCATGCTCCGCTCCTACCGTTCAACCAGATAGATGCCCCTCCCCATCGACTGGCCAGAGCGCGCCCGCCGCGTCCTGACGGAAGGGGCCAGAGACAGCGAGCTCACTGCCGGGGACTTGGCCTCCCAGTTGGAGTCGGCCCTGGTGGCTTCCCACGCTGGCCCTCATCGCGAGCGCCTATCGTTGCTGATCGAGTACGTCGTCGCCTCGGAGGGCGAGAGCTTCAGCGCCGAGCGTGCGCGCGGTGCGCTGCTCTGTGCAGCCAACACCAAGCGAGGTCATCACAATGCCTCCGACATCGTCCCGGGTTGGGATCCTGACCTCAGGGTTTTGTTCGACGTCCTAGCGATCCGCGCGCCAGCGCTGCTGCAAGACGTGCGCGACTCCTTTTCCGAGGCAGCTCAGCAACAAATCGATTTCGCTCGCGCGCTGGCTGGACAGAGTGACTGGCCACGACGCGCCATGGTTGGCGTCGCCCGGCGCTACCTCAACTGTCCCCCCAAGACGTTCGCTTACGAAAATCGTATTCCCGTCACCGTCTTGTCTGATGCCATCCGCACTCTGCTGAAAGAAGAGGCTGTGCCGCTACTGCAATGGAGCCGCATCGAGCCGCTGCTACCTCGTGCAGATGACGAACTACGCGCACTATTCATCATCAACTACTGCGCTCAGGACTTTCGCTCCAGGGCGTTTCAATTGGCAGATGCCTCGAGCCCCGCGATGGCGGACTTGCTGCAAACGGCCCTCGCCGAGCGCAAACTCTCCTTTTCCGGAGCCATTGCATCTGCATTGTTGCTGACCCGCGCCCGCGGATCGAGTTGGACCACGGCGATCCCCCCAAAGGTACATCAAGCGCTGCTGTGGGATTTGCGCTGCGGCAGCGACGTGGAAGCCACGGTGTCATTGCAGGCCTACTCCTGCTTGCCCGGGGCGGTGGCGGGAGAACTCTTGCGCGAATGCCTGCGCGAGGAGCGCGCCGTCGCGTTGATCCCGGCTGTGCCCGATGATCAAGTCATCGACGATCTGCTGCAGCGAATCAAGGACAGTGGATCGGTCAGTGACACTGCGATCGACGCCCTCGTCGCGTGTGGGTCGCGCGCCGTCGCTCCGTTGCTAGCAGCTTGCGCCGCCAAGAGCGTGCACTCCGTCATCGCGACCGTTGCGGCAGAGGTACTCAGCCGCTCAGACCACCCTGACAAAGCAAGTGTGCTAGTCGGCATCCTGGGGCATTCATCCAAGCGGGCAAGTGGCGCGGCAGCGCACGCGCTGGAGCGCTTGGGTGAAAGTGCGCGCGCGGATCTTCAGGCTGGCACCCTATCGTCCAAGAAGAGCGTTCGAGCCCACTGTCAAAGGTTGCTGGCACGTCTAGGCCAGCAATCCACCGACGAGACGACACCGCTTTCTGCAGTTCGCGCTGCCACAGCCGCGCTCGCAATCGCGGAGCGTGAAGCGTTCTTGTCCCTCTGGGACGAAGCCGGACAGAGTGAAGCTGCCTGGCAAGCGCAATTGCGCCCGGAGGTACGACGATTGGGCGCCGTCGCTTTGGAACTCTTGCGTCAATGGTTCATTCACAAGCTCGAAGAAGGCGAAACTCGGCTGTGGTGCTACGCTGTCGAGGAACTGAAGGAGGACCCTCAGGCAGTCTGGGTGGCCGTCGACAGCTTCGCGCGCATGCCAAAACTCAGCGCTTCGCTGTGGGCACGGCCGCGACGAGCACTGAGCCATTGTGGGGCTCTTCTGTGTGATCCGATCATTCACTGCTTGCGCAACGTGCACACCGAGTACCGAGAGGCGCTCTATGGGCTGTTGGCAACCCACGCAGACGGCACCGGCGTGGACGTCTTCCTAACGGGCCTGAGCGCCCCAAGCAAAACGGTGCGAACCCACTGTGTAGACGGGCTCAGTCGGCTCTCGAACTGCCCGTTGAAGGACGTTGCCTCACTGCTGAGTGGATCGGAAATCGGCGCGCGCGTAGCCGCCGCCGAACTCCTCGCCGTGTGGGGACAGTCGGATGTTGCCGATCTCGTGGCGGATGCATTTCGGCTGGAGCGCAGTTCGAAGGTCCAACCGTACCTGGAGGATGCGTTGATCGCGTGCGGCAGAACAGAGCTCGTGTTCGAGTTGGATCAAGGCGCTGAGCTCGACGAGGATGCCGTCGAGCGATTCTTGTCTCGAGAACAGCTCCCCAAAAAGCTCCCCGGCTTCATCAGTCGCGACGAAATGCCAGAGCTCCGTTTCGTGTCTGGCAGGCCGCTGAGCGAAGCTGCCCGCCGAGGGTTTCTCGCACGATTGATGATGCTGGACCTGACGTTGAAGGGACGTGTCCTGCGAGCCACCCTGCCACTTCTAGTTCGGGCTGACACGGCAGCTTTCGCCCGCTGGGTGTACGAAGGCTGGGCCCGAGCGCGGAACTCGAAACACAAGTGGGCAATACTGCAGCTCAGCCTGCTAGCAGACGAAGAACTGCTCACACAAGCGCTCTCCCAGGTTGGCACGTTCCGGGGAACGGAGCACACCGCAATCAATTGCCACCTCAGAGCGGCACAGTGGCACCCATCGAACGCGGCGGTGCACTGGCTGGGTTACTGGTCGGAGAACCTCTCCTCGCTGGGCGCCCGCGCCACCGCGAAGCAGCTACTGACCCGTGTCGCGTTCAAGCGAAAGTGCAGCGTTGAGGTCCTGCGCAACCAACTCATTCCGTTCCTGGCGGAGGAGCGAGCCGAAGGCCAGCTCATCGAGGAGGCCGCACCAGGGTACCCGCAGCAACGACAACTCGAGGAGCTCGAGCGCACGTGGCTCACCGGACGCAGCTGGCGAGGCCCCCTGTTGATCCAACTGCTCCTGACACAACGTTACTTGCGTGGGCAGAGTCTTCTTTTTCGGAACGAGTCGAACGAGCTCGTCCGCTTCGCGACTGCAGCAGCCAGCCAGGCAACGGGACAGTTCGTGGACGAGCGGGACCGCCCTGTCCCTAACGAGCAACTCTTTTCCCTGGCGCACCCAGTCGACACATCGGCGCAAGAGATCGCGACGTGGAAGCAACGCCTCGAACCCGACGCCCCGCTAGCCCAATTGGAGCGCCCCGTCTTCGACCTCGAGCAATTGGAAGATTGTTTCGGCTCTATGGTGCCGGTGGACGCATTCTCCCGCTTTCGACGGCGCAACCGTTGGTTTCACGGCGAAGCGATGGATGCGGGCATCGTCTACACGGACAGCTTGCACCTGCTCGGTCGGGGACGCGTACTGACCCTGCACCACTCGGGGTACGGCATCGGCACCGTCGACTTCGACGATGAGGTGAAACTGCTCGGCTTGGAGTGCAGCGATCTCGACGGCCGGCGCTTCCCCCTCAGCTCGCTGTCATCAATTGTCGTTAGCGAAATCTGCTACGGTCTGACTCAGCTGACGTCTGATGGATGAGGCGATGCCAGGGGCGGTCACGTCTCTTGACCGCCCCCAACCGTCTGACTGCCATCAACTCCCATCACAGCGCGCACCACCGCCAACGTTTCTTCGCCTCCCAGCCCAAAGGCTACACCCAAGTCGAGCAAGACCTTCTCCTCCTCACGGGTAATCACGTTGTCGACGATGGTCACTTGGGCAGCGAGCACAAGCACGTTGCGTTTGCGAAGCGGCGGTACGCTATCACCAATAGCGTCCAGCCGGGCCGCTCGCCCTTCTCGGTCGAAGCGTTGCCTAGCTAGCTGCATCAACGCCTCAGCTTTGCCCGGTCCAATCGCTCCACGCGTGACTGCTGCGATGGCCCGACACAGCTCGCGCTGCTCATCGGCGCTCACTTCGCCGTCTGCGTCTGCGGCTAGGAACATCGCTTCGACGATGGCTTCAACAGCTGGCGGTTCCAAACTGTCCAGAAACGTCCATTGGCCTTCTTCCATACCGTGCTCGGTCCTTGCTGAGACAGCTGCGACGATTCCGTCGCCTACTCGCCCAAGGGGGCAGGAATTCGCTGCCCGCGGGCGGCCGTCTGCGCCGCTTGGGCCCAACTGCGTGCGCGGACGATTCGCTGTGCGCGGCGATTCCATGCAGGAGCCAGCGCCCCCATGGCGAAGCCGAATAGCACTGCCGTAACCAGTAGCGGCAGCACGAAGATGGGAAGCACGACCTGTTCGGTCATGCGATGCACGATCATCAGCACGACGTTGGCGCCCATGCCGTGAAACGCCCCCAAGTACATACACAGCGCCAAGGCACGGCCGGACTTCAAGAAGTGCTCGGGTTTCGGCCGTAGGAAGCAAAGCGGCCCCCATAGCCCATCCGAGTCTGTTAATCCATTAAGCGCATCGTCTCGACAAGCGTTGTTCGACATCGTCCATGGGGATCGACGGCCGCCGCGACCAGAGCTGAAGGTCGGCGCCCAACAAAACACCCTACCTCGACCGCCGCGGGTGGAAGAGCCATCGAGATCCTAGCGCAAAATCACACCCTATGGTGTGCGGCAGTGGTTTCACCTATTCCGCGCGGAGCACCAAACTGACGTCGGAGCTGTACGTCACACCCGCTACCGGCGCGCTCGTAGGACATGCAGCACGACACACCCACAACGGGGCTTCGGGCGCTCCTCACTCGCCACCCCCATACACCTCTGGGCGAGCCGTGACAGCCGAGCCCCTCACTCCGGCTGCAAGGGGAAACCCTCGAGCGGTCCGAGTTCGACCTTGTCTCGTTCGAAAGTTGGATCGCTCTGGATGTACAATGCCAACAATTCCGACAGGGATACCAAGGCATCTTGGTGAGTACGCTCATAGCCGTGAGACGCATCCGCACCGAAGCACACCAAAGCGACGCGCATGTCGTTGCCCGCCTCCAAGGCAGACGCGGCATCGCAGCGATAATACTTGAACACATCCCGCTGGTGCTCCAGCCCGAAACGCTGGCACAAATCCAAAAGCTTGTGGGTGAGGTGGTAGTCGAACGGTCCCGTTTCGTCTTTCATCGAGACGGTGACCCCGCGTTCGCGGGAGTTCTGCCCCGGCGCCGGGGTCGCGTTGTCGACGGCGACCATCTCAGCCACGTCGCCGTGCAGAATCGCGGACGCCCCGGTGCCGACCTCTTCCGAAATGGTGAACAGTAGGTGGCAGTCCACCGGAATCGAGGCGTTGGATTCTTTTAACGCTTTGGCCGCCGCCAACATAGAAGCCACGCCGGCTTTGTTGTCCAGGTGACGTGAGTTGATGAAACCGTTGTTGAACTCGGTTTGGGTATCAAACGAGATGAAGTCACCGATGTGAAAACCATGAGCCGCCAGCTCATCTGCAGTCGTGCAAAAGTCGTCCGTCCTGACCTCGACGTGATCCCAACCGACGGGCTGCGAGTCGATCTCTTCGTTGAAGGTGTGCCCGGATGCCTTCAGGGGCAGGACCGTCCCACGCCGCGCACCGTGGGCATCAGTGAAGATGGTGACTCGTCCCCCTTCGGCGAACCGACTCGACCAATAGCCGATGGGGACGATTTCGAGACGGCCGTTGCCCTTGAGGTTCTTGACCATGGCTCCCAGAGTATCCAGGTGGGAGACCACCGCTCGGGCTGGGTTGCGATTCTCGCCCGACAGCTGCGCTCGGATCGCTCCACGCCGCGTCAGGTCAAACGGGATCCCGAGACGATTCAACTCTTCGCCCGTCCAGTGAACGACACGGTCCGTGTAGCCACTGGGACTTGGTATGTGCAGTAGCGTGTTGAGAGTCTCTTTGAGGTAGTCGACGTCGATGGGGATGCGCTTGACGTCAGAAGTCGCGTTGTACTTGCCTGGTATCATGTCACGAAACGGTCTGGGGGAAGAGCAGATCGATGAAGCGCTGCGCGGTGGGTTGCGGCTCATGGTTGGCCAACCCGGGGCGCTCGTTGGCTTCGATGATCCAGTACTCCGGTTGGTGAATGGAGGGAACCATCAAATCGAGCCCCACCACGGGGATGTCCAACACTTCGGCCGCGCGCTTGGCCACCTCGATGAGCCGCGGATGGAGGCTGTCGGTGACGTCGTGGATCGTGCCACCTGTGTGCAAGTTGGCGGCTTTCCTGACTTCGAGCACCTCTCTCGCCGGCAAAATCTTGTCTAATGTGTGGCCTGCCTCGTGGATGCAGCGTTTCGTTTCGGCATCCACCGGAATTTTGCTCTCGCCACCAGTCGCGGCAGCGCGACGACGGCTCTGTTTCTCTATCAGTTCCAGGATCGTGTGTTCCCCATCACCAACGACACTCGGCGGACGACGAACTGCGGCGGCCACGACGCGGAAATCAATCACGATGATGCGCAGATCGTGCCCCGCCACCATTTCCTCGAGCACCACCGCGCCCCCACCCAGACGCGCACCCTCGATGGCCGCGGCCATTTCCTCTTCTGTAGTGATGCCGACGGAAACGCCGACGCCTTGTTCTCCACGCGCGGGCTTGACCACGATACGCTCGTGGCGCTTGAGAAACTCGCGACACACCTCTGGGCCGTCCGCGCTGACCTGCTCAGGGACTTCCAGACCGACGCTCTTCAGAGTGCGGTGGGTTACCCGCTTATCATCACAGCGACTCATGGCGATCGCCGTGGTCAGCTCGCTGAGAGACTCTCGACAGACTATGGTGCGCCCCCCGAAAGACAAGGAGAAGAACGCAAGCTCCGCGTCGATGACATCCACGCTGATGCCTCGCCGACGGGCCTCCCGCGTGATGAGCTGCGCATACGGGTTCATCTCCTCCGCTGGCTCGTGTCCCAGGAATAACGGTTCGTTGATCCGATTGCGATTCTTGACGACGAACACGGGGACTCGGGCGAATCCGAGTGACTCGTACAAGCGGATGGCCTGACCATTATCGTGCATGACGCTGAGATCCAAGTAGGCCCGCCCGCGCGTCATGAAGTGCTCTATCAGGTGACTCACCAGAGCACGACCCACGCCAGGATGGCGCGTCTGCGGATCGACCGCCAGCGCCCAAAGACTGCTCCCCCCCTCTGGGTCGTTGAACGCCTCGACGTGATCGACGCCAGTCACGGTCCCGATGACGTGCTTGGTCTCTGCGTCTTCGGCCACCAAGTAAACGAGCTCAGGTCGATTCCTTCCCTGGTACATGAAACTCGGATCCAGAGTGACCATGCGGCGGCGAGCGTAAATCTCGTTGGCGCCCTCCGCGTCTTTGACCGTTTGCAGTTTCCGAACCACGAACGCTGGTGAGGGCTGGCTCTTTGCGCGGTAGTTTTCGAAGTTCAGCCGGTAGCCGTGGGACGGGTCCAAAAACAGCTCCTGCGGCGCCAGCGACAGCACGATGTGCGGTTCTGGCACGTACAGTGCAATGTCGCGCGTGTCCTTGCCCTCGTCCTGTATCGCCTTGGCCAGCGCCTGGGACGACTCGAACGTGTGCGCAAACAGGAGTCGCCCCCAGCCGCAATCCACGGTCACGTTCCCTGGGACCAAGTCGTCACCCTTCGAGCGCAACTTGTGCTTCCACGGCTGGAGGGTCGCTGACTGAACGCGGTCGAAGCGGTGCTGTTGCTCCAACCGGCGCTGAGCGCGGGGGGAGACACGCTCCGCCCTGGGCCGGCCGTCTTCGTTGGAGCTCACGTAGCCGCCTCCAGATGGGTCTGCAGCCACCACTCCAAGAGCGCCACCTGCCACAGTTTCGATCCGCGCAACGGCGTGATGTGCGCTTCAGGATCCGCCAAAAGCTTTTCGACGTACTCGGGGCGGAACAGACCTCGTTCCTTGGCAGCGCGGGTGCTGATGATATCCTTGACCCGATCCAGGTAAGGTCCTCGCAGGTACTTGAGGGCGGGAACGGGGAAGTAGCCTTTCGGCCTGTCGATCACCTCACGCGGAATGACCGCCCGGGCCGCTTCCTTGAGCACGTACTTACCGCCATCCTTGACCTTGAGTTCTCCAGGAACCCGCGCCGCGAACTCGACCACTTCGTGATCGAGGAACGGCACACGCGCTTCGAGGCCCCACGCCATAGTCATGTTGTCCACCCGTTTGACGGGGTCGTCAACAAGCATGATCTTCGTGTCCAATCGCAACGCCTTCTGAATCGGCAGTTCTGCGCCGGGTTCATCGAAGTGACGTTTTACAAACTCCAGGCTGAAATCCTGACTCACCCAGTCGTCCCCGAGTGCCTCACTCATTTCAGCATGATCGCGGTCGAAGAAGTGGCGTTTGTAATCTGCCACTGGGTCTGTGCTGGTCATCATCGGCGGGTACCAATGGTACCCAGCAAAAATCTCATCCGCTCCCTGCCCGCTCTGCACCACCTTGACGTGCTTCTTCACCTCTTCGCTGAGCAAGAAGAACCCAATGGCGTCATGACTCACCATGGGTTCATTCATCGCGACGATGCAACGCTCTAGGGAAGGCAGCGCTCGGCTGGAGTCGATGAAAATCTTGTGGTGCTTCGTCCCAAAGCGCTCCGCCACGATATCGGAGTACTGAAACTCGTCACCCTTTTCTTGTCGTACAGTCTCAAAGCCGATGGAGAAGGTCTCGATGTGCTGATGACCCGCTTCGGCCAAGAGCCCAACGACGAGACTCGAGTCCAAACCGCCGCTGAGGAGCACCCCGACGGGTACATCTGCTGTCAGGCGACGTTGCACGGAGGTTCGCATCACCGCGAGCGTGCGCTCTTTCCAGCCCTCGAAGTCCAGATCCTTTTCGTCAGCATGCGGCTCGCAATCGAAGGACCAGTACGTCGTTTGTTTGCGCGTCCCATCCGCCTCGATGACGAGTAGCGTCGCGGGTGGCAGCTTCTGCACAGCCTTGACCACAGTGTGCGGTGCGGGGACCACGGCATGGAAGCTCATGTAGTGATGCACTGCAACGGGATCGAGTTCGTGGGACACATCGCCGGCTGCGATGATCGCCGGCAAGCTCGAGGCGAAGCGTAGGCGCTTCCCCTTCTCGCTCAGGTACAGTGGCTTGATGCCCAGCCGGTCACGGCCGAGGATCAGCCGCTTGGAATCACGCTCGAAGATGCCGAACGCGAACATCCCATTGAGGCGTTGCACGAAGTTCTCCCCCCAAGCGTGGTACGCCTTGAGCAGCACTTCGGTATCTCCAGTCGAGAAGAAGCGGTAGCCCATGGACGACAGCTCCGCCCGCAATTCGGGGTAGTTGTAGATGGCTCCGTTGTAGACGATGCTCAGACCCAACTCCGAATCGACCATCGGCTGTTGAGCGTGATCGCTGAGATCGATGATTCGTAACCGCCGATGCCCGAACGAGGCACTACCATACGCCACCTTGCCGCTGGAATCGGGACCTCGCGGTTCCATCACACGCATCATTCGATCGACGGCTGCGTCATCCGTGGGTTCACCATCGAAACGCACTTCGCCGCATATTCCACACACAGTTGACCTCGTTTCACTGACGCGCGCCCGACCCAACGTCGGCGCGAAACAAGTCCGGGATAACAGACAGCATGTTAGAGGTCCACCGGCCCTCAGTCGCGGTCTCGTGGCGATTCCTCCAGAGAATGTTGTCGTTGTACTAGCGCTCGAACCCGCGCCTCATCGGCCGGATGATTTCAAGACATGATCAGGAGTGTTGCAGAACATAGCGACGCTGCTGAAAATGGCCTGGGATTGCAATCCGACGTGGGCTTTCTACCCAGTTCGACGCGCAGACCTCGCTCACTTCGTGGACAAGATTACCGGTGGTGCGGTTGGTGATCACGGCGGTCGCCGATCGAGCACCGTGGAAATCGTCGATTGACCCGTTGAACCGAGGCTCATTTTCAGTTCCGACCAGCTGACCGAATATGATCCCAATCAGGGGCTTGCGCCGGCACTGCTGGTCAGTTGGTAAATCCAAGGGATCTAACCTCGCAACCCACGCGCCTGACCTCGCATGTCGATGAAACGCTCAAGAGGCCCGTGGCGCAGTCACCGCGCACGGCGCTGCCGACGTGATGATAGCACCAAGACAAGCACGCCAAGCCAACCCCATGACACCTGGGACTTGCGACCCACCAGAGCACAGCCGCAGCCATCGTCGCTCTCGGTGGATTCATCGGTCGCGACACTGGCACCGGCGTCCTGGCCCACGTCGCTCTCTGCCACTTCGTCGGTCTCAGAGTCTTCTGCCCCCGCGTCTGCATCACCGACTTCGGGATCCGTCTGCTCATCCGTCGCGTCAGTGGCCTCCTCGGCGACGACATCAGGATCGACGCTGCCAACGCCGAGGTCCGCCAACAGTCCCCCGATAGTCGCAACGTTGTCCTCTATCACGTCGCCCTCACCGCTGGTCGAGAGCTGAAGAACCCGGAGGTTGTATGGCATCTCGGCGTCTTCAGTGACCGGCCACGTGCTTCCGTTGCCTTCCAAGACGATGCCGCTGTCGAACTCGATGCGCCACTCCGCATCCCCGTCGCACTGTAGGATCTGGTCGACGACGTGGTTGTTGTCGACGTCCGCCAGTTCGGCGTTGAACTCGAAGGCGGGGTCGACAGTCATCTCGTCAGCGGACAGGGTCGTGTAGAAGCGAGTCACCGTCGAATTTTGTTCGAATAGGGACCGAGTGTCTGCCAGCGGGGAGATGACCAGACGGTCCAACTCGGCGAGAAACGCGCCAACGTCCATCGTCAGCAGTGGGTCCGTCGCGGGGTCGAAGGCAGTTTCAGGATAAGCTTCGTTGCGAACGGCGACGCTCTCATCGAAGTAGCAACTCTGGCAGAGCAAGAACTTGTCAGCAGTGGCGCCATCACGGAGGGGAAACACTCCGGGGTCGGAGAGGACGTCGATGAAACCGTCGTAGGAGCCAAAACTCTGCACAGCTTGTTGCAGGAAGTCCTCCATCGATCCGAACTGGCCCGTGCGCAGCCAGTCCCATTGCTCTTGCTCCCAATCGGCGAACGCCGCCTGGGCGAAGTCCTCGGCCGGTCCAGCTTGTTCGGTCACGAACCCCTGGCCGCCAGCTTCGTCTGCGGCTGCGATGACGACATCGTTGTAAGTCGTGTTGGGATTGAACCAATCGATGCGTGCCTCGTTCAGTTCCAGGTGCAAGTAGTTCTGAGGGATCGCCCGGGAATCGCCCAGTACCCACACTTTGATCCCCATATCGGGGTTGGCAGCGACAGCCGTGGGTCGGATGGGAATGAACGGCTGCTCGCTGTCGTAGGTGAGGCGAATGGGTCGAATGGAACCGCTGTCGTTGTCCTTGTTCAACTTGAAGGCGATGAGATTCATCTCCTGCTCGAGGTACGGCCGCAGAACGTCTGGTCCGAGGTCCCCAACATCGTAGTTGTTTGCCTCGAGCCAATCGACAGCCACCTGCGCCGGGTCATCCAAGTCGGGGTCGACCGAGATCTGTTCGTAGTCGTAGGGACCAGCCGTGCCAGAGGCCACCACAGTCACCGCCCCCGACTCTCCATCAACAGTAACGCCCGGGCTGCGAACAGCAACGCCCGGAGCGCCCATGGCCTGATCTGTATCTGACAGACATTGTTCGTCGAATACGACGTTGAGCCGATAGAGCGGATTGCTCTGCGCCTCGATACGGTCGAGTGACGTCGTCGACGCAACCCCGACCTGCGCTTCGCCTGGAGGTACCGGCAAGACCCAGCCGAACTCTTCCGCCGGTCCTTCGTACTGTATCTCGATGACCGCGGTCACGGTGCCGTCGTCGTTCTTGGCGAAGATGATCCGCTCCGCCGCCTGATTGACGGGTTGAGCGGCATTGCAGAACAGCCCACCGCACGCCTCAGCGTCGTTGAGGCCGAGCGTGGTGGCGAGAAGGGTCCAGATGACGGAGGCTCGTTTGAGTGATTTCAGCGAGGTCATGATTGCAACGTAACGTAGTCGCCCCCCAACGAACGAGCAAACAGGGGCTCTGGCAGTTCCGCCCCGTTGCGAGGGGCACTGCTGGATGCCGGCTTGCGGACACATGACGCAACAACTCCCGTCGTTTCGTCACCGACGTGATCTGATGCCAGAGCACCTGAGATCTGTTGGGGCGAACAATTTCCTTCTGCGTCGGACGGTCGCGCTGGCGGAATCCGTCGTTTCAGCCAGCTGCACGTTTCTCCCCGCCAGGCACCTGCCTTCTCAGGCGCTGCGCATTCCGAGCAATCTTTGGGTACCGCGGGGGCGAGGCGCCCGTCTGCCGTCTGCAAACACCTAACCCCAAGGGTCTCCAATACGCGGCGAACAAGCCAGCGAAGGACGGCCGCCTCCATCCGATTGTCACAATGAGTGAACACTGCGCACGTTGTCGACCATCAACTGTGGACAGGTTCACACCACTGGCACGACTGCAAGCAGGTTGTCACTCTGGGGGCACCCATTGTTGACGCAGCCTCCATTAGCGTCCGCTGCACCATCAGACGTCGGTTCCACGCCTGAACCAACGATCAAAGGAAGCAAGGAAGGCACGCATGAACAAGCTCGCAATCACGACGACCGTCGCTGTCATCAGTACACTCTCGCTAGGCTGCGCCACCGAAACGGGCGCCACAGACGGCGAAGAAGCAGAGACCCTCGGGGAAGCGCTCTCCTTCACGCCAGGGATGGGTGACAGCCGCCACTCCTCTCACAAGGGCAAGAAGAAGCACCAAAGCAAGAGCCACAAAGGCAAAAAGGGCCCTAGGAAACACTTCAAGGGCCGAAAGCACGAGGCGGCCAAACCTCTGAGCGTCCAGCTCGGACCGCGCCCGTACTACCTCGTCAACGACATGGACGACAGTGAGCTCAAGGATGAACTGCTCGCTTGCGCCAACGGTCCCTTCGAGCCGACGGACTTCAGTATCGGTCACCGTGGCGCAGCGCTCCAATTCCCGGAGCACACCAAAGAGTCCTACGAAGCCGCAGCGCGCATGGGCGCAGGCATTCTCGAATGCGACGTGACATTCACTGCCGACCGTGAACTGGTCTGCCGTCACTCTCAATGCGATCTGCACACGACGACGAACATCCTAGCAATCCCAGAATTGGCCGCCAAGTGCACGCAGCCGTTCGAGCCCGCCGATCCCGAAGCCGGGACGCCAGCGTCCGCGATGTGCTGCACCAGCGACATCACCTTGGAAGAGTTCAAGTCCCTCTGCGGCAAGATGGACGCCAGTGATCCGAATGCTACGACGGTCGAAGAGTACCTCGGCGGCACCGCCAATTGGCGCACGGACTTATACGCGACCTGCGGTACGGTGATGACCCACGCAGAATCCATCGAGTTGTTCAAGGACCTGGGTGCCAAGATGACCCCAGAGTTGAAGGAACCCTCTGTGGAGATGCCCTTCGACGGGGACTACACACAGGAAGACTACGCGCAGCAGATGATCGACGAGTACAAGGCAGCGCACGTCCCGCCAAGGAATGTCTGGGCGCAATCGTTCCAACTAGAGGATATCTTGTATTGGATTGACGCCGAACCGGCGTTCGGTAGGCAAGCCGTCTTTCTCGACGACCGCTACGATCTCGCTGACTTCGACTTCCGAGATCCGGCAACTTGGTCGCCAACGATGGACGAGCTGGTCGACGCCGACGTCAACATCATCGCCCCACCGATGTGGATGCTCCTGGATCTGGACGACGACGATCAAATCGTGCCCTCGGACTACGCGATGGCAGCCTCCGGAGCAGGACTCGATATCATCACCTGGACATTGGAGCGCTCGGGTCCCCTGGTCACGGGCGGCGGCTGGTACCATCAGAGCATCACCGACGCGATCGACAGAGACGGCGACACCTTCGTGGTGCTGGATGTCCTCGCGCAAGAAGTGGGCGTCCTCGGCGTCTTCTCGGACTGGGCGGCACCGGTCACCTACTACGCCAACTGCAAGGATCTATGAGGCAAGTGGCGGTCTTCCGGGTTACACTCGGGGACCGCTGCTAGCCGTCCCTGGCGAGCCTGTCAGCTACGAACGCACTGCGACGCGGCGCATGGGTCCGTTGCCCTGGCGCCTAAAGCCGGAGCACAACGGTCCACCGAGTTGTGACTATTCGACGACGACCGGCGCTCCGGTGGCCTCAGCTGTCAGCGGTGTCCAAAAGATTTGAACGGCGTCGCCATCCTCGCCGCCAGTGACCTCGAAGTCGATGAAGTCACCAGCTCGGACAGGTAGCGTCAACGACTCACCACCAGCGTAGGCACGGGGCCCGACCATGCAACTGGCCAGCCCTGCCGTCGTACAAATCCTGAGGGACGTACGAACACCAGGAATGTTTCCAGGTCCGCCTGGCCTACTCATCAAGATGCCATCCGCCACGATCTCGTATTGGCGGCTAGTCATGACCGGGATCTGGTCGAGCACAATCGTTTCTCCCACCTCTGACGTGGGACGCGCTTTGAGACTTTCCACCTCCGCCTGCAACGCTTCAATCTCCACGCGCAACGCGTCGAAATTGGCATTGATACCACTCGCGGAGAGCACGTCTCCGTTGGAGAATGTATTCGGTAGGGTGAGCGCCACTGCGACTGCCGGAAGCGACACAGCCACCCCAACCCCGAGCGTCCGACTGAACTTCGAGAGCATCCCCGGCTCTTACATCAACCCACCTACGCACTCAACGAATTTGGGTCCGAACGTGCCTCGACGCAGTGCCCCAACGGCGTCGTGGGTATGCGCAGGCCACTGGGAGCGCGGGAGCCCGCCAAAACGCCTGGAGGCATGGGAGAAATCACGGGAGCTCTCCTCTTGGCGGGTTCCCCGCGTGACTGCCAGTAGGTCAACCTAAGTCAAGTCAACGCCAGAGTGGTGGCTCGATGTCGAGCTCGAAATCTTGATCACTCCCTGTAGCAAACCGCCGCAGCGACGGCGAGTACGTCTTCATGCGCATCGTCGTTCCATCAGGGGAAAGCTCGATGAGCCGCAGATATCCAAGCCCACCTTCGTCGAGCATCTGATAGTTCACCAACACCTGGTGCACTCGGTTCCCTGAGTTCCCTGTGCTGGTGAGCAAGCCAGCACCATCGCCGAGAACATGCCCATTGAGCGTCAGAAAGACGCCGGGATGGCGCCTCACGAGCCCCTGCCACAGCATCTGTCCGTCGTGGGCCCCGTCGACGGCGATGTTGTCTGCACCAGGAGGTAAACTCGCGTCACGCTTCCCGGTACCGTACGCCTGAACGTTCCACTCCTGCTTCGGCCCCTTGCCGGCGAAATCGTAGCGCGTACCATCATGGTAGAGGTAGGCGTGGGTCACGAAGATGACGCGATCGTCGCGATACTTCGAAAGCACCTGGTCAGCCCAGGCAACGCTCGCGCTGCGCGGGCTCCACTCGAGCACCAGCACGCCCAACGTCCCCTTCGGCAACCGGATCCGGTAGTATGCGTTCTCTAAGTCACCCTCGTGTTGGGTCTCGGAGAGCACCGCCTGGGTTGCCGGCGCCGGTCTGGCGAAGTAGTCGTTGAACAACGTCCAGCGGCGGTTCGCTGTTCCGCCGTCACCGTGGTCGTGGTTGCCCGTCGTGAGGATCGTCGGCAGGCGGGTCAACAGGGGTTCTAGCGAGCGCCGTGCGTAGTCCCACTCTTGTTCGGTGTTGTGCTCGGTGATGTCCCCAAGGTGAATGGTTGCAACCACGTTTCTGACCGCCGCCTCATCGGCAACCCAGCGACTCTGCGCGTGGAAGTGCGGTGAGTTGCATGCAGCGTAGTATTGCGTGTCCGGCAGCACCGCTAGCGTCACGGTCCCGTCCTGTGGTGGCGCGGGTTCCTCAGCCGCGGTGGGCGAGAGTTGTCTCGCCCAGCCACGCGCGAGCAGACTCTTTGGCATCCCGCACTCGGTGTACGGCCGCGCCACGAACGTCGGCTCGGCGGCGCTTGGCGCTGGTGCGGAGGACGGCGGTGGCGCCCCGCCGTCCTCCCTCGAGTCGAGCGTGCCCTGCGCGCCGCCGGCTCGCGGCTCCAGCCGTTCAGCCTGCGGAAGTTTCTCTTGCTTGGGAGAGGAGCTGGGGGTGCAGGCCCCGCTCGAGACGACGATCGCGCTCAGCGCGACGGCCAGGGTTCGAAGACCACGAAACATAGGCGCCACTATCGACATTTGCGTGTGACGCGATTCAGGCAGCTCTGTGACGAGGTGCGTCACGCGGCATGTTCTCCTAAAACCTGTGAAAACAGTCCACAAAACCAACACATCTGCTGCAGCCCGATGTCCGCTAGGGTGCTTCACCATCGAGGCTTATCGCCAATTGGGACATAACGTCGCTGGACGCGAATAATCCGCCCCTTCGACGGTTGTTGGAGCTTACTCTACGGCGGAGCGAAAGCCGGGAAGGTGAGGCGCATGAGCAACCGGACGAACGAGGGGCAAAACGACACGACAGAGGGCGTGGCAGCCTCGCTTCACAGGCGCCTTGCTCCGCCGAAGCGATGGCGACGGGCACCCAAGTTGCTCGCCAGCCTGCTCGCCGTTGACGTGGTCTTCGTGGCATGGGTCCTCCACCCCGGAACGGACGAGCCCCGGGTCGCGTCCGTCGCCGAGCTAGCAACCTCCGATTTCCTCAGTTTGTCCGATCGCGTGATTCACGTGCAAGGCACCTTGGTACCCAATTCGCTCGTGGCGTACACCAATCCCGGCGAGTGCCGCTTTCGAATTTCCGCCGCTGTGGGGACCGGTGAGGAAGCGGCTGAAATCGATGTGGTGAGCGAACCCTGTGTGGCGCCACCGTTCCTCCGGGACGTGGACGGTATGCAAACCCAAGTCACCGTGGTCGGTTCACTGGAACGTCCAGCAGCCGAACCAACGTCTACCTGGGCGCGGCTCGGAAATGCGTTGGGTGTCGACAACGCCCCCCACCAGCATGCCGAACCGGAAGTTTTTGGCCGTCACGTGGATGCGCAGCAGATCTTCGTCAACGTGCACAGCAGCTTCAAGTCGAACCAAGCCGGCACGCCGCACCCAACGATTCGGCCGGTACCCACTATCGAGCGATAGCCACCACCGTTGCAAGCTAGGGGCTAGCCTCTCACGTCGCGACGACGGGAGTTGGGAACCAAGCGCCCGTTCGAATCAATGCGTGGTAGGACGCGGAAGCACCTTGGGGCGCTGGTAGCTGCGCTTGGGGCGGGTCAGCTCCACCTCTTCGAACAGAAGGCTAGGCGCGACCACCGACGTGGGCGATGCCAGCCCGCCCGGCCACCTCACCTGGTAGCTGTAGACGTGTGGCGTTCGCCCATGACCCAGGAGCATACGCAAGTCTCGCAGATTCATTTCGGAAAGCTGCGCTCCGCGCACCAACGTCACGGAGCCGTCCAAACCCAGCTTGAACACACGCTCGGGGGCTGGTGGGGCTGCCCCGCCTGTGGAGTACTGTCGTTCCTCCAAGCGCTCGACGACAAGCCCGAACTCGCCACCCTCTTCCTTGACCGTTCGTAGAAGCTGCCGCCGCAGTGCCTCACGGGACGACCCCCCACGCGCTTCGACGATGAGATTTCCGATCATCCCCCGTGGCCACCCGGAGAGTCCCGATCTTCCATGCCCGTTGCTGACCGAGAACTGCTTGCTGGGCGTCCGTGACGTGAGCAGGCCTCGTAAGCGCCCTGCCTCGACAACTGACACACGCTCGCTCGGGACGCCCTCGTCATCCATCAAGTAGTTCCCGACCAACGGAAGCCCCAGGGCCATGGCGAGAGTCGGATCATCGTAGACGAAGAATCCCTCCGGCAGAATGCGTTTGCCAACCCGGCGAGACAGTAGGCTGTCCCCTTGGTCCCCGCGCGGAGTCGCGGACAGGGGTTCGCCAAGCAGCTCTGCCATGATTTGCGGAGCAGCGCGCCCCTCGAACAAGACGGGACCGAAGTAGTCATCGACCAACTCGGCATTCTGTTGCGCTGACAGTTCCTCCGCCAGCCGCTTCGCCTCTGCTACCAACACCCCCGGGCGCACCTCGTTCATCAGCGTCACCTGGTAGTGCAACGGCATGGCATCCGCGGCCTGGGTCTGGCAGGAGATGATCGTCTCAATCACCTGCTTCGACTCTTGGCTCACCAGATCTGTACTGTTGACCAATGTCCGTGTGACGTTGTGTGCGTCGATTGAAACGTTACTCTCGTGCACGCCAGCATACTCGTCAAACACCCGAGAGATGTCCGTTGCAAGGGACGCAAGTTCCTCGAGCGGCGGCAGCGGCTGCGCAGCTGGTCCTTCGGTAGACACCAAACCTTGCGTGCTGAAATCATCGGGAACGGACTCGAGGTCCACTTGCGCCGAGCGCTCGGCGCGCTTCTGGTCGAGCACTTCGACAGCTCTGCGGTAGGCATCATCCGAGGTGAGCCACAGTGTCCTGGCCAACGCCTCCGCTCCGTACGGTGCCGGAACGAGTCCGTCCGTCACGCGGATGCCTTCGTCTCCCATCGCGGCAAAATTGGAGTTATCCAACGACGGACTGCCGACGCGCAATTCCACTCTCAGGCGTCGACCGCGATCAGCATTCTCCTCCAGAATCGCCCCGAGCGATGCCGACACGTAGTGCTGCTCGAAGTCCACGAGCCAGTACGCGCCGTAGTAAGGGGGCTCACGATTGGGCAGCTCGAGCTCTTGCATGGTTCGGGCGAGCTCCCGCTGCATCACGGTCACCTCCGTAGGCAGCGCGTTTGGTGGTCCCTCTTGCCCAATGGCTCGCGTCGGGCACAGCGGCATCGCCCCGAAGCTGGCCACGACCGCCCACGCCCAGATCCGTCGTGTCGAAGTTCGACGGGCCATGTTCCGGCTCATCGCCCCTCCTGACTGTGCGAACTCACGGGAGCGGAAGACGCCACCTCTGGCGGCGGCAACAACGGCGGTCGGAACTGGGTTTGCTCCTGGCGCGCAACCTCGATCTGCGACACGAGAATGCTGGGGGAGGTAGCACTCACTGGAACCCAGCCCGACTCAGCGCCACACACCCCATTGAAAGTCTCGAAGTCGTCCGCGGCAAGAACGATCTTCGATAGCGCTGTCAGCGGTGTTCCTTCGATGTCGACCCCGCGCACGAGTTCTTCCCTGCCGTCGGGATGAACACGGTATACCATCACAGGCATCACCTTGAACGCCTGCGTTTCATAGCGTTGGGTTTGTGTGTAGCCACCAGTGATCTCACTGAACCGAAGTCCGTAAGGCAAGCCCTGACGCTCCACTTCCAGAAGCAGCGCTTGCTTGAGCGTTTGGGCGCTCACCGCTTGGCGTGGCTGGACGACGAGGTTGGCCTGGCGAGCCACCACCGCGTAACCGGCCTCCCGCCTGCCGTGCCCGTTCGAGTTCGGGAACTGGCGAGTCGGCGCGCGGGACTGCAGGAAGCCGCGAAGCACTCCTTGCTCCACCAACGACGTTCGCTGGGCGGCGACCCCTTCGTCGTCGAAGAAGTAATGCCCATTGAGCTCGACACCGTTGAGCCGGAACAGGGTTGGGTCATCGTAGATGTCCAGGAATGGGGCCATGATCTGTTGTCCCACCAGCGAGGAAAACGTTTGCCCCTCCGTTTCGTCGTCTTGTCGGTGCCCCTCGATCCTGTGCCCAAATATCTCGTGAAAGAACACTCCCGCAGCCCGCCCGTCCAGAATCGCTGGACCCGCGTAGGGCTCGATGGGCGGCGCCTTAGCCAACGCACGAACGTCCAAGAACAACTGCGTGAAGCGTTCTCTGAGCGCGACGTCACTCGGTACACCGGCGAGCGTGTGCACATCTACAGCGTCGAATCGGTGAAGCGGCAGGCCGTCGTCGGATAGAGTGCCGACCTGCATGGACACGCGCACGCGCCTGTCTCCGACCTGAATCTGACTCCCATCGCTACTGACGAAGGTGCGCAATTCGTTGACCACGCTCAGTGCCACAGACGAGGACATGATCTCGGGGTAGCGCTTGGCGACCACGGAAAGGGCCATCATCCGACGTTCCCACGAGGCGCGATCGAGTTCAGTCGATGGTGATTGATAGCTGGCGACCGTAGCCGGTGCGGCGGAGAAGCTGGGCGCGTTCTCCCCGGCCTCTTGCTTCAGCTCTTCGTTGGCAGAGACACGCATCCAACGCTGGCGCGCCTGCTCATACTCCTTGTCAGTAGCCAGCCAGACCGCGTCCTTGAACGCGGACGCGTTCCCCTCCAGAGGCAAAACGCTTGCGCCTCGAAACGTAACGGCATTGCCTTCTCCCGGAAGTGGGCGGGTGTCATCGCGGTCGACGCTTCCAACTCGCAGGTCGACATCCAGCAAGCGGTAGCGCTCGAAGTCTGAGTCCACTAGCGCCCCGTAGCTCGCCGAAATTTCCCACTGCCGCTGCTCGGTCACCTGATATGCCAAGTAGTGAACAGGAGCTTCCTGCTTGCGCAGCACGGAGAACGCATCGTCGAGTGAAGCGCGGAGGGTCGCTACCAGATCGCTTGGTGCTGCCGTCTGACTGGGGCGTTGTTCAGCGACGAGGGAAACATCCGCCAACGGCCAAGCCGATCGTGCGGTGCTATTCGACGCAGCCGGATCCACAGCGCCGGGCGCCGCCGTCCCGACGCACGCGGCGAGCACGACGGGAACGCCAAGCGCAAGACGACCTACCATGTCAGCTCTCCCAATCCCAGCTGGGCCACTCAAGGACAGTCGCCGATCTTGACGATGGCTTGTATCCCGCCATCCTCCACCTTCAGCGGCTGGTCACCCCGAGCCGTCTTGATGGGTTGATCTTCTTTGATGCGGCGGGGCCGCACACCTGTGATTCTCGACGCCGTTTCTTGCCAAGCGATGCCCGGCGGCGAGAAAACGACGACACAGGACGCGGGTTGGCTGTCACCCGATTGGGCGAAAGTATAGGTGTAGGTGACCGAGCCAGATTCGGCCTTCAAGGTCGCGCCCTCTTCATGCAACTTGAACCCCCGATGCGTGAAGTAGTCCTGCGCCTGCTTCCAGTTCATGTCCACGACCTGGGGTCCCGTGCAGCGGATCTTCCTTTCACTCTTCTGGTACATGTAGGCGGTCCCTTTGGGGCACCCCGGGTCCCCTTTCTGCACCAGTGCTTCGAGTTCGGCGGGAGTCAGTTGCTTCTTATTCTGAGCCTGCTTCAAGTACTCTTGATGGCTTTCCAGCTTGCGTTTGACAGCGATGAGCTGGTCCTGCTCCTCTGCGAGATTCGCCCGCTTGCAGAGATCGAGCGTTGGATCGACGACGCCCAACGCCTGCTCCACGCTTTGCAGATCGGTCGTATCGACCGATGAAACGAGTGCGTGTGCCTCCAAGTATTTGGCGCGACACTGCTTGGCGTCCTCGTTGTCGCACCCGATCACGGCAATCAGGGTGGGCGCGAACAACAGCCGGGCGCAGGTCGACAAGCCAATCAGCCGCGCCCGAAGCGCCAGAAACCGTCTCATCCAAGACATGGCGCCGGAGTGTACAGGGTCTGTTCAGATGGGGCCAGCGCTCGTGACCAGGCCATGGGGTGGATGACCCCCTGCTAGGTATGGTCTAGGGTGCGCTTCAATGGTCTCAAGCAAGCCGCGGCCGTGGGCGGAGTTACTGCAACTGGTTCCGGTCATCAGCCTGGCGCTGCCCTTCGTAATTCAAGGTTCCGTCGATCTGGCCCAGGCGAAATCAGGATTCCTCATCGGCGCACTCCTGTCGCTTCCCATAACTGGTTTGGTGATCGCGAAGAAGCAGGCGCTCAATCCGATCCTCATTGGAACGGCACTCTGGCTATGGCTGGGTGCCATCGCGTTCAGCGTTCCCATCGACGCCATCGCCACTTGGCTCGGGCAAACTCAAGCCTTCGGCTTGTTCGTGGGAGCGCTGGGAGTCGGCATCCTGACCACCGCCGTCTCCCCACACGGATATATCGGCTGCCCCAGCGCTGACGCAGCCTGGGTGCGCCGCAGCTCGCTCATCTTGCTGGGGGTCACCGTCGCGGCAGTCGTCTGGGCGTGGTTCTTTCGCGGGGATGTTCGAGTGGGAGGCGGGCTGCCCTTCATCATCATCAATGTCACGCGCCGGGTGATCTGCCGGAGGGCCCCGCAGTAGACGCAGCTGTCAACCTTGCCGCACGTAGGCTCGGACGTGCGCCCCGCGAGCCACCATTATGATGGTGTGACTCCGCTCTCAGGGATGCACGTGCTCGAGCAACCACGAGTAGATGTCGTTGCCAGCACTCAGATCGTAGGTCTTGGTCCAAGCGTCGTGCGCCGTCTCGCCGGGGTAGATTGTCAGCTGGACGTCGGGTGTTGGCTCACATGCCAGCAGCCCATTGATGGGGTCGATGGTGCCCGTGGAACTGACGGAGGAGTCGTTTTCGTTATGCAATCCCCAAATCGCGACGCGGCCCAATTCGCACCCGGCCTGTTCGAACGCAGCGCGACCATCTCCCGAGATCAAGACTGCTGCGGTCACGAATTCGTCGAGGTGTTCGGCTAGGTAATTCCAGGCGCCGATGGCACCACAGCTCTGACCCGTGTGGTAGATCCTCTGGATGTCGACGTCATAGTGTTCGACCGCATAGTGGTAGAACGCATCGATATCCCCGGCGTCGAAGCAGCCCGAGCGGGGGTTTTGCGGCGACAGCACGATGAACGGACGCTCGTTGGGCCAAGTGTCGGTGCTGATCAGGTTCGGCGGGCCCACCTCCAACAGCGCCTGCAGCGTTTCCAGCGTCCCCTCGCCCTGCCACGCAGCGCCGTGAGTGAACACGAGCAATGGCACCGGACCGTCGCCATACCCGGGTGGCAGGTACTCCCAGTAGCCCAGCGGCGCGTCGGATTCTCCGATGGGGTACGCCGTCATGCGGCCAGACGGGGGGCCCGCGTCGCCTACGGGTTGTGGGAGATCAGGCATTGCTCCGCCGGTTCCCACCACGTCAGTCGCCTCGCTTGACGCATCGCTTCCCCCCGCGCCTCCCGCGGCGAGTATGGATACGTCGGTGCCTGGTTCTTCGGTGTCGGTCATGCTGTCTGACACGCCGTCGTTCGAGTCGTCTGCGCCGTCGGTCCCCTCCATCTGCGTGTCCGACTCTGCGGCTGGAATTTCCTGGGTGACGTCGGGAGAGCCGGGAACCACCGGACTGGCACTGCCCGGCACGTCGTCCGAGGGCGCAGCAGGGGCCGGGACTGACTGACTGTCGTCAATGGGAGTGCTCTCCGGCGGGGAGGGCTCCCCGGGTACAGCCACCTCCGTTTCGTCCGCTGGGCTTTGGTCGGCTCCTGACTCGCACCCCGCAACAGCCAACGTAAAAATTGCCGCCAGACAACACGTCACCAAGCGAAAGCACACGCACATGCTCGAACTGTAACTGCAAGCCCCTCGCAAAGGGCATCGGCAAGGCGAGAGCCAGCCAACGACCACCCGGGCAGAACGGGGCGGTCGGAACAATCGAAGCCCATCGGACACGTCAACCGAATCCTGCAAGAGAAGCGCGCTGGGACCGCCGATACGGATAGAGCGGCTCAGTCGTCGGACGTGCGTCGTGGCTCGGCAGAGCCGCAGGCCGACGTGACCCGGAGCGCAAACGCGGAGCGTGGCCAATTCTCGACGAAACGCTGTGCCAGCCGGCGACCGCTCTGTAGCTGACCAGCGCGGCAGGTCGCGATCGCCCTCAAGGCCGCGCGATGGCTCTCCAAGCGCTGCACCGTGACAGACTGCAAGAGCCGCAAGGCGCGCTGGGCGTTGCCGCGCCGAAGCGCCGTCTCGACGGGACGCAATTGGCGGAGTTCGTCGGCGAGGCTGTCCGCGGGCGCACTCGCGCCACGGGTCGTCCCGCTCGGAGCTGCAGAACGGCCCGCGGGGGCGATGGCGGTCATGCGCGCCTGTTCACTCTGGGAGGCGTAGGAGCTGCCTCTCGCCGACGCAGGCCGTTGCTTCGATGCGGAACCTGGCTCGAGTGGCTCGCGGCTCTCCGCACCGGTCGTTTGGCTCGAGGGGTTCAGCGGCGCAGAATCTGGTGTCGGCGCAGAATCTGGTGTCGGCGCAGCTTCGGGCGCTGCTGCTTCGTGTACGGCTCCTGCTTGGTGAGTGGGTGCCGGCGAACTAGCGGGCAGCGATGCGGTGAACGCCGCCGAGTTACTGAAGGCAACCGCGCCGATGATGGCGCCGATACCAACGACGAGCGTGGACAGGGTTGCCTTCGACGTCGCGACACTGGCGCCATTCTTCGTCAGCGGGGAGTCCAACGCACCGGGTACTTCCGCAATGGGGCGTAGTGAGTGTTGCAGACGCTCCGTCAGCGTCTCCCAATGCGCGGCAGTCGGCGTCGCCTCTTGCCGCGCGGCTTCGAAGACGGCTTGCAAGTCGTCTCGGCGGTTCATTTCAGTCTCCATTCGTCTCGAGCTCGGTGACGCTCCAGATCCGCCAGCAGGGACTCCTGCGCGCGGGTCAGGGTGTAGCGTGCTTTGCTTTCCGACAACTGCAGCAACGCGGCTGCCTCCACGACACTCATCTCTTGCACGAAACACAACACCAAAAGTCGCCTCTCTGCGGCGCTGCGGCGTTCGAGCAAGCACTTGAGCAGTTGCAGCGATTCGGCGCGCGCCGTCACTTCGAACGGGTCGCTCGCCGGCGATGGGTTTTCTGCCGCGAGATCCGTATCCACGCCGTTCAGTGCAGCGTCCTCACCCGCGCGCGCGTGGCGTCGACGGGTGTTGCGTGCCACGTTCAATGCGATCCCGACGAGCCACGTCTTTCGACTGGAGCTGCCGTTGAAGTCATTCCAACGTCGGTGCGCCGCCAAGAAGACGTCGTGCGTCGCGTCCAACAGCTCACGCTCGGGCACCCCGAGTATCGACAACAGGCGCCAGATGTCCTGCCCCCACGCCTCGAAGCATTTGCCAACCGTGTCCAGTGTCACCTCGGCTCCTCGTGTTACATGGGAGCTGTCTGCGAGACTCGCCCGTTCTGAGCGCACTGTAGCCGAGCGCGGACATATCCCCGAGCCGGCGTCACTTTTTGCTGGCGTTCGCCCCTTCTTAGGTCCCGTGATGGCAGTCGCCACCTCCGGGGCACAGTCGTCCGTCGTCAGCCTGAGTGCCACGTCACTCCAAGGCCCAAGGTAAACTCGACCTGTCGCGGCTCGAAGTCTGACGAAAAAGGCACGACCCGAACGGATGGAGGCGCGGGTGCGAAGAGCACCGCCGGCGTCGCCTCCACTGAGAAACCAGCAGGCAGCGTCCATGCAACCGGGAGGGACCCCCCCAGCAGCCCGTAGCTGTTGGCACTCCCCACGCCATCGGCCAGTAGCGGCGACTGCACACTGACCCAACGCCAGCCCGCATCCGCACAGGCTCCCAAAAGCAGCTCGAAGGTTCTTGGTGTCCGTTGCCAACACACGTTCAGACGCGCGTCCGTCTGGTTCCAGGTCAACGAATCGACGTCACCGTCATTCAGCGTCAGATCCGTCGGCTGCCAGCGCACACCCAGCAGCGCAATGCGCAACTGTTGCCACACGACGCCGATCGATGCGGAAGCGCCCAGGCCGACTCCGCTCGGTAGCCCGTTGCTCGCTTGCGCTGCTGCGCTCGCGAACAGAGCGGTGGACGGCGGTGTCGACGAGCGCGTCTCCAGATCGACGGGGGTCTCCGGATAGGCTTCGGGCGGCGTCGCCTGGTGTGGCGTCTCTGTGGGGAGTCTCGTTTCGCGCGGGGGCACCGCGGGCGGGAGCAGGCGCTGCTCGTCCTGCAACATGCCGAAGGTGTGCACGACCAACTCGACCAGGTCGTCGCAGCTGACCACTGGCAGCGTGTCGGTGAAGTGCTTGCCGTCGCGCTCCGTCTCGAGTTCGACATCGAAACGGGCGCCGTCGCCTTGCGCCGCGACCACCACTTTCGAAAACATGTTGGCGCTGAGCACGCGCGTCAGTCGCTCGCGCAACTCGTCGTCGACGTTGCAGCGCGCCGGCAAGCGGAGCTCCAGCCAGCCAGAGTCGGAGGGCTGGGCGTCGGCCGATGTGGCGAGTAGGCTCATGGAGAGGAGCGCGCCGATGGCGACCAGCATGCTGCCGAAGGGTGTCACTTGACGGGGCCCAGTCTGGGGGGGTCGGTGGGTGGTTCGGTGTCCGGGGGTGGTTCGGTGTCCGGGGGTGGTTTGGGGGGTGGGCAGCGCGCATCTACGAGGGCGCAGTACTCCCCGGTCACGTAGGTGACGAAGTCGTCATCGTTGCGACGCGAGTTCACGACTCCGGTCATCCAAGTCAACAGCTTGTCACCCAGATAATCGAAGTGACCGCTCGGCACGTACGATGGCAGTGCTTGCAGGTGGACGAGGCCCGGTTCATGCGTGGCCACGTCCGTTCGCGCCGCCGAACCGCCCTTTTTCTCGACGTACGCCTGCATGACGCGCTTCGTCGTGACCGCGCGCAACCAAGCGGCAGCAGCACTGGGATTCTTGCTGTTGTGGGCGATCGCGAAGACGTCGGCGCTCTCCACGCGCACCTCCTCGGTCCCCGGAAAGGGCAGCATCGAGACGTCGTCGGCGAGGTCGTTTTCGTACCAATCGCCCATCACCGTGAACACCGCCTGCCCAGTGAGCACCCGTGCGAACGCTTCCCTTGGCGACGGGGAGTCCGCTTGGAGGTAGGGGGCGTAGTTGGCTAGCTCGTCGAGCAAGGTCACGAGCAGGTCGGGGCTCTCGAGCCCCGTTACGTCGACGTCTAGGCCACCCCGCCAGAACTCCTCGTAGAGGTCGGCCCCCAGCCCCGCAACCATCAGGTTCTCGAACGCGAACAAGCTGAGCGCCCATGGCTCCCCGGTGCCCAACGCCAAGACGGACTCGACGACGGGACTCGACGGTGTTTCCTGGACACACGTCGTGTGGCTGGGCGCCTGTCCGCGGACGAGCACCGCGTCGAGATCGCTCAAGAGAGACAGAAAGGTGTCACCCGAAATCGAGCTGGGATCGCAGCCGACTCGCTGGAGGAGCGCTTCGTTGACGTAGAGCGTGTTCAGCCGATGAATGCCTACGGGTAGCGCGTAGACGGTATCGTCACAGTGATCGGCGAGGCGCCAGGCCAAGGGGCGCGCCAACGTTTCTGCGTCCAACCGCCAGTTCAGCGGCATCAAACCCCGCTTGGGCCCATCCTCGCCGCAAGGAGTGAACCCGCGCACGTCCCAGCCGGCGTTGAGGTGGATCACGTCGACCGAAGGTTCGCTTCCGATCGGATACCTGGCGGATGCGGACTGCGCGGGGGGCGCATTGACCTCCGGCGGGGGATCCACCTCCAAGATGCGTGGGACGACGTCCAACATTTCGTACTTGCCCTCGAACTCCACCGTGACGGCGCTGGCTTGGGGGTTGCACTCGTTGAACTCTTGTTCCAACACCGCGAGGGCGTTTCCTTCGGCGGAGCCAAGACTGCGGGACCACCAGGTCGCGATGGCCACGTCGCCGGTTGCCAACGACCCACATTGTTCGGTGAGCACGACGTCGCCACAGCCGACCAGCACCGTTGCTGCGACGAACAGGGCGGAACGCCGGCGCGCGATGTTCACCATCCCTCTCTTCCCCCTCTTCATCCCCTGGTGCCCGATCGTCGCCATTGTTCCTGTCGATGGGTGTCTGGAGTTCGGCGTTTCTCAGAACGAAAACGAAAGAACTCCCCACTGCTTCCTGGTCGATTGAAAGCTTCTCGTCTACGAGGATTCCGTGCCGTGTTGCTCCCACGCGTGATCACGCAGCTGCGATCGGTTCGACCCAGTGGGTGTTGGGGGACCGGTGTGCGCTGAGGACTGCTCGTGCCTTGCTGGTGGGCGGCGGCGGTGAGCTTGAAGGCGAGCTGATTGGTTGCGAATCCGACATAGCGCCCCTCACGCCGCCTTTTTCAGCAGCCTGCTAGAGGTGCAGGAGCGTCTCCAAACCGAGCGCGATCGCGTCCTGTACGGCCTCGGGCCCCCTCGGCGAATCCGCGAATGGCTCATCAAGTTCACCTAAAACCGCCATCAAACCGCCTGCGGGCACGGGCGTGGTGCCGTCTCCACTCCGCCCGAGCTGGCCCAGAATGAAGAGATGAGCGCACTCCATCTCTGTTGCGCACACTCCGGCTTGGGTCAGCCACTTCTCGTACTGGTCGTGCTCAGCCGTCCGCGGCCCGAAGCGGAACTCTCGAGCATACAATGAGTCCTTGGTATGTACTGGTCCGAAATGAACGGCACCTCGCTGCTGCCCCGACTCCACTGCCCGCTGAATGGCACACAACATCGGCCAGGCAGCGACAGCTGGAAACTCTTTGGGCAGGTAGGCGTCACTGGTACTCTCGTCGCGGACAGCCGCCGTCGCCACCACGATATCTCCCGTGTGGATGTGGTGTTGGAGAGAACCGCTGGTTCCGATCCGCAAGAGTGCCCCAGCCCCAAGCCGTATCAACTCCGTCACGATCAGATCGACGCTGGGACAGCCCATTCCCGTCGAAATCACGCCGACATCGACACGCTTGCCATCTCGTTCCAGCACGCCGAGATGTAGATCGTGCCCGCGAGAATGCTCCTTGACCCGATGCTCAGACAAGGCTTCGGCGATCCGAGCAGCTCGATCGCGTGAACCGGGCAACAAGAAGAAACGTC
Organism: Polyangiaceae bacterium; assembly: GCA_050298815.1. Lineage (GTDB taxonomy): Bacteria > Myxococcota_A > Polyangia > Polyangiales > Polyangiaceae > SZUA-265. The sequence goes on along the minus strand of JBNKUV010000088.1, from coordinate 231,901 downwards.
CTCGGCCATCATTGCCGGCCAAGTCCGACGCCTCGGCGTGGATGTGCAGCGCTCTGAAGGTCATTGGGCACACTTTTCCGAGTAGCGACGCCGCGACTCAGCGCAGCGATTACGTCCGTCCACACACAGAGCCAGTTCCTCCGGTTCGTCTTCTTTCTCCGCCAGGCGGCAGATGTGCTCAGCCAGCTCGCAAATGCGATCGACGAACTGTTCGGCGCTCGGACAATCCGGACTGCTCAACCTGAGCTCTTCGCCCAGGCGACTGAAGGTCGCTTCTAACTCGCGCTCCGCCTGCCCGATACTCAATGTGGACAGTTCCGAGAGACTATCCACCGGACCGCGTGACCGTTGGGGCGCCGACGGGGTCTCTGGCTTGCGGGATGCCTTCTTTTTCGACGGGCTGGCTGCTTTGGGACGCGGCGCGAGAACATCTTTTTGCTCCTCATCACCCTCCAATGTGTCCTCTCTTGCTTCGCCGCCAGCCGGCGCGGGAGCGTACTGCCTGCCTTCTGGCTCCGCGGCGGGGGCTTGGTCCGCTTCGGAGGCGGAACCCTCCGTCTTGTCGGCCGGAGCACTCGCGGCGGGTGCGACGGGCGCCGATTCGCTCTTTTCCGGTTTTCTTGCGCACGACAGCCCCGTCGCCGCTAAAATCACAGAAACTGTCATCCATTTCTGCCACTGCATCCCTCGCATCATAGCGACATTGGACACCAGGCGCAGCAGGGACGTTGGGCCAAAGCCCATCACCCGACGGTCACTCTGGGCCGAGTCGTTCCTGGGCGAGTTCGGCGATGCGGCCGCTCGCACTCAGCTGCAAGAGCGCCACGTCGATCTCACTCTGCAATTGTGCCGCACTTGGAGCAACGGCAAACCCGTAGCCCTGCGGTTCGTAGCTCGCCTCCGTGAGCTGCAAGGGAGATTGCTCGTTCTGACTCAACCAATAGCGCAGCATCGGGCGGTCCGCGACGACGGCGGCTGCACGTTGCTCGGCCACGAGCGCTACTGCTGCGTCCAAGTCGTCTGCCCGCAGCACTCGTCCACCGTAGCTGGTGACGAATCGTTCACTGGTGGTGCCTGCCACCACTGCAACCTTCCGACCCTTCAAATCCGTCGCCCGAGATAACTTCGGCCCGTCCAACTGTGACAAGGTCAACGCGGTAGCCATGAAGGCCGTCAAGGACGAGGCCACGATCATGGAGACGAGCATCCAAACACCGGTCACCACGCGTCCGCCAGCCGTTCGCGGCACCCGGTCGCCATACCCCACGGTGGTCATCGTCACCAACGCCATCCACACGCCGTTGCCGATACCCGGTAGCGGGCGTTCAGGAAAGTGCTCCGGATTACCTCGACGTTCGAACATCCAAATCGCCGCACCGACTCCAATGAGGACGAGCAGCAGCGCGGCCGTGCCGGCGAGAAACGTCTGAGTGAGAAACGGTTTCAGAGGAGCAAGCAGGCTACCCGATGCAGGCGCCAGGATCGCCAGGCTGCTCCGATAGTACGGCTGGGTGAAACGTATACGCTTGGCTCGCTCTGCTGTGATGCTGATGGGGCCGACGGCGACATCGGCTTGGCCACTGGCGACGGCCCGCAACGCTTTGTCGACCTGACGCTCTTCAGTGAGCTGGAACTCTCGTTGCAGCGAGTCGGCCACCTCCGTCCAGAGTTCGACACTCAGGCCATCGACGCGGTCATCCGCTGAACGGGTCACAAACGGCACCGTTCCCGCGACGACAACCCGCAGCGGCAATCTGGTCGCAGGCACCGCGGCGTCAGGTTCCCCCGGGGCCGTCGCCGAGGGACCACCCGGCACCGCCACAGCAGGTTCGACGGGCGGCGCGACGGTTCCTGTAGCACCGGCGCCCGTTGGCGCAGCTAATGCCATCAGAGGCGCGAACAGCACGACGACTACGAGAGCCCATCCTCGATGCAGATGGCTTCCTCCTCGAGACCTGACCACTCTACATGACTAGGGAAAGGCAGGTTTCAGGTCAAGGTCAGCCTGATGGCACGTCGAACTGAATGCCCTGGGCCAGCGGCAGTTCACTGGAGAAGTTCACCGTGTTGGTTACCCTGCGCATGTACGCTTTCCAAGCGTCAGAACCTGATTCGCGCCCGCCGCCGGTTTCTTTTTCTCCGCCGAACGCGCCTCCGATTTCCGCGCCGCTGGTGCCAATGTTGACGTTCACGATGCCGCAATCGGAGCCTCTGGCCGAGCAAAACAGCTCAGCCTCGCGCATGTCCCGAGTGAAGATGGCAGAACTCAGCCCCTGGGGTACTTCGTTGTTGATCGCGATTGCATCCGAAAACTCACTGTAGCGGTGCACGTAAAGAATCGGGGCAAACGTCTCCGTGTGAACGATGGGGGCATCATGAGCGATCTCGACAATCGCCGGCCTGACGTAAGCCCCCCCGGCGGGGACGCCCTCGGTGACTCGTTCGCCACCGAAAATCACTGCTCCCACTCCTCGGGCCGCCTCCAACGCGCGCGCCATCGCGTCCGCTGAAGACGCGTCGATCAAGGGACCAACCAGGGTCTCGCTCCGTCGAGGATCGCCGATGGGAAGTGTCGAGTAGGCGCCTTTGAGACGAGCGACGAACGCGTCAGCGATGGTCTCGTGGATGATCATTCGGCGCAGGGAGGTGCACCGCTGACCCGCCGTTCCAACAGCGGAAAAGACGATTCCTCGGAGGGCCAACTCCCTGTCGGCGCTCGGCGCGACAACAACTGCGTTGTTTCCGCCGAGCTCCAACAGCGAACGTCCGAGGCGCTCTGCCACCACCTGCCCCACCGCTCGCCCCATCGGAATCGACCCAGTCGCGGAGATGAGAGCCAGCCGACGGTTCTCAGCGAGCGCTCGCCCAACGTCGCTGCCGCCAACGAGGACGCTGGAAACCGCTTGCGGCACGACATCCCCCATGCGCGCTCGTGCACGCTCTGCCAAGTTGTGACAGGCCAGCGCGCACAGTGGAGCCTTCTCCGACGGTTTCCACACCACCGGATCGCCTGCCACCCAAGCAATGGCGGCATTCCACGCCCAAACAGCGACGGGAAAGTTGAACGCTGAGATGACGCCGATGGGTCCCAAGGGATGCCATTGCTCCGTCAAGCGGTGGTCCTTGCGTTCGCTGGCCATGACACGCCCATCGAGTTGACGGGAAAGCCCCACGGCGAAGTCGCAGATGTCGATCATCTCTTGGACTTCACCGAGTCCCTCTTGCAGGATCTTGCCAACCTCGAGCGTCACCAGGTAACCCAACGCCACCTTTTCCTCGCGCAACACGTTACCGAACTGCCGCACGAACTCGCCGCGCACCGGTGCAGGCACCCGTCGCCAGGCGAGGAACGTTTCACTGGCCGCCTCCGCGGCACGAGCGACCGAAGCCGCGTCGGCTCCACGAAAACGACACAGTTCGGCTCCATCAATCGGGCACACATCGACGATTTCCGCCCCGGTGCCAGCGCTGGAATCGGCCCCAACGGCGATGGCACAAACATCGCTCTGGTCGATACCTAGCCGCTTGAAACACTCCTGCTGGTCCATACTCACTCCTCAGTCCCCCCCATCGAAAATTTCGATGAAACGTGGGACTGATAGTGCTTCCCGAAGCGATTTTCCAGAAATCTGGGCAGCTCTATCTGCTCCTGCCGAACGAACCCAGTCGCCTGCAACGTGCCATCGAATGCCATGTCGACGACAGCGCAGACGCCAGCTGCGGTCGTGATCTGAATCGCGCTCCAATTCTCGCCCAGGAGCTCCTGGTGGTATACTTTGCGCGCATCCGCCAGCTGCACGTATTGACCGTCTCGCCAACCGTTGACCGTACAGAACACGACGACGACATCTTGGAAGGTGACGGGTACCGCCCGCTCGAGGATCTCCTTGAACTGGTCACGATGCTCGCGAAAGCGCAGACCGTTGACGAGAAAGGCCATCAAATCGCGGTGGCCTTGATAGCGGATCGTCTTGTAGTTCAACTCCCGCACCTGCCCCTCGAGGGTCTCACACAAAGAACCGAGCCCCCCCGAGGTGTTGAACGCCTCGTAGCGCACTCCGTCCATCGAGAAGTGCTCCAAGCCTTCGAGCGGCAACACTTCTTGGCGTTCGCCGTGAACGATGGCCTCACACGGGTTGCAGTACTCATTGATGAGCCCGTCCGTGGACCAAGTCAGATTGTACTTAAGAGCGTTCGTCGGAAATAGGGGCAGCGCTCCGACGCGCATGTACACCGTATCCAGCTTCTCCAGCGGTTTTGTGAGCCAGTTGGCGACGATCGACACGAAGCCAGGAGCCAGACCACACTGGGGAGCGAATATTTGCCCAGGTCTCGCCTGTTCGGCGAAGTCCCGAACTTTCCTCGTCGTTTCCACATCCTCGGTCAGGTCAAAGTAGTGGGCTCCGGTTTCCAGCGCAGCTTGGGCAACGCCGGGGTTGAAATGAAAACTGAGAGCGGAAATTGCCGCATCGTGTCGTTCCATCACCGCGTGCAACGCCTGCGGATCCGACGCATCCACGCGCACGACTTGGGCGTTAGCTTTCCTCTGCAACCGGTCGAGGGAGTCTTGATCCTGGTCCGCAACGGTGAGCTCGTACTCTCCCGTCGTCGCCAGAAATTTCGTGATCATCCGACCAATCTTGCCGCTCCCGAGGACGAGGATTTTTCGCACAGGTATCTCCACTTGCCGCGCTCCCTTGCCAACTAGGGGCGTCTGCCACATAGCTTGGTACGGCTTAGAAATAGTGCAAATCACAGCGCAATCAGGCGGCGCCCCAGACATCCCAGGGGGTTGGCCCGACGCTCTTGCCGGAGTGGGCTGCTCTCAGCGGCTGAGCGCGCGGCGCCAATTGACACAACACGGCTTCGAGCTCAGCACTGACCCCCGGCGTGGCAAAAAAAACCGGAACAACTCCCAAATCGACAAATGCCCGCTCACAAACGGACCAAGAAGTTGTGATGAGCCCACACAGGTATGCGACACAGCGCAGCAAGTTACCCACATGTAGGAACCCACCAAATCTTGTGAGATCGCGCGGTTGCAGGCCTGTGCCAATCTCCCACCTGGAGTATCGAATCGGTGTCGCCGGACGGCGGGATGGCTGGACGCAGTTGAACACTGGTGCAACGGAATAGATCCGTGCACAGTCGGGTTGCGGGAGACAAAGTTCGTCGCGGCGGGGGTCGCGTGATGCGACCAGGTGACGCTGCGAGGGAAATTTGGAAAACGAGAGAATGTACGTGATTGAGGACACCTTTGAAGAAGTCGGCAGCGCGCTCCCGCGCTCCTCCGGCTTTGCTTTGGAGGCTGCCCTCGACCTCTCAGACGGAACGTCCTCGTTCGTCGTCCTGCAAGGGGGCGAAGGGGCCTGGGCGTCGTTCCTACCCAGCGTGCTCATCGGACAGAGAGCCGTGGTGATACTGCTCCAACAGCCAGGCGAGAGCCTTCGGCAGCTTCACGAGCGAGTGGGCGAACGCTTGGCTCAAGCAGACTATCCGACGAATCGGCTACTCTGGGTGACGCCGCCAGACGCCCCGGAAGAGACGCTCGATGAGCTGCGCTCCGTGCTGGCAGACTACTGTGACGCCCAGCGGGAGGTACTCCTGGTCTCGGGCGACATCGTCGAGCTGATGACCGCCGAGCCCGAATTGTACGAACTCCCCTCGCCGGGCCTCGTATCAACGACTCGCAGTACGGACCCTGGGGAGCTCTCTGTTGTCCGCGCTAGCCTCGAGGACGTCCCCGAGGAATCGGATGTGCGCTGGGAAATGCCGTGGGAAGAGGACACCCCCACGCGTTCCGCCTAGCTGGTCGCCTGCGGTCAGAGCACTTCTCGAACACGAACGGGCAGCCCTCTAGGGGCTGCCCGCCGAAAAGCTTGACTGGATCTCAGAGCAACGACTTCAGATCGAGCATTTCCTCGACATCCGGCATCAACACGAGCTCGACGCGCCGATTTGCCTGCCGCCCTTCGTCGGTGCCGTTGTCGGCGATTGGGTCCGTGTCACCGTAGCCCGCGGCATGCAAGCGCCTCGGGTTCAATCCACCGCCGCCATCCTTCGAATCCACCGGCGCGATCAAGTACACGAGGACTGAACGCCCACGCATGGCAGACAATCCCCAGTTGTCGACGAACTTCTTGTTGTACCGAAGCGGCTTGTTGTCGGTGTGGCCGGCAACTTGGAAGTATCTCACGTTGAGCTGCTTGTCCGTTCGAATGACGTCCGCCACGGCCTGCAAGACGTGGATCCCTTCTTCGCGTAGCTCATCCCGGCCACTGGCAAAGAGAACGTCCCCTGGAAGGGAAATCACCATTCGGTTGTGGCGAATCGAAACCTTCAAACCCAAGTTGGTCAGCTTCTGGAGTTTGGTGCGCAACAACTCAAAGCGCTTTCGGATGCGCTCCAACTGCGCCGCACGCTGCTTGTACTCCTCCAACGCCCGCTGCATCTGCTCCAGATCGGCAACCAGGCGTTCCTTCTCCGTGCCCTCTTCTTGTAGCTTGGAGGTCAACTCGTCGACGTTGACGCCCATTTTCTCCAGCTGCGCGAGCAACTCTTGCACGCGAGCTTCTGCGGCCTCCAGCTCCTCTTGCGTCGCCGCGTGCGCCTTCTTCTCGTTGGCATGCTCGGATTCGAGCTCGCCGTAGCGCGCAAGCTGCGCCTGCCATTCGTCTTCAGAGTATCCGCAACCAACTACAATCAAGCAAAGTGCTACCAACAAGCTTCGCATCCACGTCCTCCAGATGTGTGAAACCTGGCGACACTAGAACGCATCGAGGGCGCTTCCAAGCGCGCACTTGGGTCGAAGGTCCAGCACCGCCCGGCCGCGTGATCAGATTCTGTCCGGTGGCCGACGCTCGGCTCATGCCACCAGAAACCGTCACGAACATGCCCAGGATAGCCTGACCAACTTCCAGCCTGCGTGAAACCCCGAGTGACATTCGGACCGGCCTGCTCCGCTACGCGCCCGGGACGTTCCAGTGCCAGGTTCCGAGAAACGGAGGATGATTGGTCCGCTGGAGTGCTTGCAGGTTCCTCCAATCGACGCGGACTGTATCAACGCTCTGTTAACCCATGACCCTACTTACTTCGAGTCACACAGAATCCCGTTTCCGTCCACGCAGGGTCGTATCGAGACGACTGCCGGGTTCGACTTGAAACGAACCGAACGTTCCTTTCATTCACCTACACCGTAGACCTCAGCAACTCCCCAAACCCGCACGACAGCTCCCAGCTCATCTTCAGACTGCACTGGAGAGCGGGGCAGCCTGACTGCGGACGGTGCAGCTCCGGCGAGACGCGCGGCCTGAACGAACACACCAAGTGTGGCATCACGGGCACGGCAACGTAGGAACACCCAACACACCGAGTCACCCCAAACACACACCACCACAACCAACCTCTGACCAACCCCTAGCCAACCTACGCACCAGCACTGCAACCGCAGAAGGTAAACGCGCCCCAAAGCGAAACGTGACGCACCAACCGCGAACATCACAAACAAGATGACGAAACACCCTTAATCCAATTCGAGCAATGCAGTTCCTCGTGTCAGAATCGGAGTAAATTCTCCCCATGAGGCAGTTCAAAAGCTACAGACATCCAATGATGTCTAACGAGCTGCCAATCTCCACCGATCGGTAACGAGGTTCGCGCACCATATGAAATCAAGTTTCTCCGTGCTGGGTACAATGGCACATGGCGTTGTTCTTCTGGGCACCGCCCTTCTGCTCTCTAGCTGCGGCGATGGCCCCACCGTCGGCTCTGACGATGGCAAAGAAGTAGGGCAAGAAGAAAACGGGGATGCGGGAAGCTCGTTTCAAAAGATCGACGCCGGTAGTTTCAATGCAGGGGAACTGATCACCGGCGATCCCAACGATTTGGAAGAACCGGATCCTTGCGAAGACGGCGGTTGCGCTGACATCGAGGGAGATGCAGGCCCCGCCTGCGGTGACGGCGAGGTCAGCGAAGGCGAGGCATGCGATGACGGCAACTCCGCTCCTGGCGATGGCTGTTCCGGCGCATGCCGAGTAGAGCCCAACTACACGTGCCCGAAGAACGGTGGGGAGTGCAGCTCGACGATCGAATGTGGCAACGGCGAAGTCGAAGGTTCCGAGGTTTGCGATGACGGCAACACGGATGACGGCGACGGTTGCGCTGCCGATTGCCAAACGCGCGCCACGAACTACGAGTGTCCGACCCCCGGTGAGCTTTGCGTCAATCTGGTCGTTTGTGGGGACGGCAACGTCACCGGCGATGAGATGTGCGATGACGGTGGAGAGGCGGGGGGCTGCGACGACGACTGCGCAGCAGTGGAAGAAGGTTGGATCTGCCTACGACCGGGGGAACCCTGCATCATCGAGCCCCGATGTGGCGAGGGATTGCTCAACCCCGGTGAGCAGTGTGACGATGGCAATGAGGAATCGGGCGACGGTTGTTCTTCCGACTGCCAAGTCGAGCCTGGGTACTTCTGTTTCTCGCAGGGTGAAGACTCGTGCATTCTGGAGATCTGCGGCGATGGTGAGCGCACGCCGACGGAAGCCTGCGACGACGGAAACGACGTGTCTGGTGACGGCTGCTCTTCTTGCACGTTCGAGCCGGGATGGATATGCCCACCGGGCGGCGGCTGCATCGCGGAGTGCGGAGATGGTGTCGTCTTGGGAAGTGAGCAATGTGACGACGGCAACCGCACCGGTGGCGATGGCTGCAATGTCGCGTGTCAAACAGAAGCGTTCTTCGATTGTCCGACGGACGGCGGCACCTGCACCGCTCAGCTGACATGCGGAAACGGCAGTATCGAGGGATTCGAAGCCTGTGACGACGGCAATGCGCAGAGTGGTGACGGTTGCAGTGGCGACTGCACGGTTTGGGACGACGACTACGACTGCAGCCTGGTCGGCGCGCTCTGTACCCCGTTGGTGACCTGCGGTAACGGACTCCTCGAGGGAACCGAGGTCTGCGACGACGCCAACGAAGCGGACGGCGATGGTTGCTCTGCAGATTGCTCCGCAGTCGAGGCCGGCTACCTCTGCGCGCGTCCAGGTCAGCCCTGCGTGCCTGAGGCTCGCTGCGGCAACGGTTTACTCTCGCGAGGTGAACAGTGCGACGATGGCAACGAAGTCGACGCCGACGGCTGCGACAGCGCTTGCCAGATCACGGCGGGGTACTTCTGCCCCACCCCCAATGCTCCATGCCACGTCATCGACTGCGGTGACGGACTCCGCTCACCCGGTGAGCAGTGTGACGACGGTAACGACGTCGACGACGACGGGTGCACGGCTTGCGAGGTGGATACTGGGTACGTTTGCCCAGTGCCCGGCGATGACTGCTTCCCCGCGTGTGGCGACGGTGAGATCACTGGCTACGAGGAGTGTGACGACAGCAACACGACCAGCGGCGACGGCTGTGGGGCGGGTTGTTTGCGGGAAGTGGGCTACGACTGTCCTCTGGAGGGCGGCGCCTGCACGGCATCGGTGTGCGGGAACGGTGAGACCGAAGGCGACGAGGGATGTGACGACGGCAACACCATCGCCGGCGATGGCTGCGGACCGACCTGTCAAGTGGAGCCCACATTCAACGCACAAGGGCAGGCGCAACTCAGTTGCGGCGACGGCCTGGTGACCACGGGCGAAGAGTGCGACGACGGCAACACGAGCAACGGCGACGGCTGCTCGAGCGTGTGTGAAGTGGAAGTGGGCTTTGAGTGCAACGACTTCGCGGAGTACCCCAGTCAAGTAACGATGGCGATCACGTTTCGCGACTTCAAGGCGGACAGTGCCGACGATGGTCACCCAGACTTCGAAGACTCGCTATCTTCACCAAGCGGCATCGTGGGACAGCCTTGCACGCCGCAAAACTTCGACACGTGTGGTCAACTCGACAGCGATCGCAAGCCGGTATTGGCCAACACGGACGGCAACGTGAACGATTCGGACTTTGCCTCGATCGACAGCCCCGATAGCTTCTGGCAGTGGTATCGAGCCGACGATCCCAACGACGACATCGCCATCGACGTGATGGAGATCCCGGGCACTCTCGCACTCAGCCAAGTCGGTGGTGCCGGGTCCGACGTCTATGAATACGACAGCGCAGACTTCGACACGGACGGCCATGGCGGCTTCTTCCCCATCGATGGTCAGGGCTTCGGCGATTCCTGCACCGGTGAGGGCATCAGCAGCGGCTGCTGCGGCGGCGGCTGCGCCGGCAAGAACTTCCACTTCACTTCCGAGCTGCGCTACTTCTTCCAGTACCAGGGCGGCGAGACGCTGACGTTCCGCGGCGACGATGACGTATGGGTGTTCATCAATGGACGCCTCGCTGTTGACGTGGGTGGCGTTCACTGCGCTGAAGCAGGCAGAGTCGTGCTAGGTGATGAGAACTCTACTTGTTCGCTACACCAGGCAGACTTCGGCGGCGGTTGCAACGGCGTAGGCACGCTACCCACCTGCGACGGGGACGACTACACTGCAGCGGAGCAGGCCGACAACACCGACGATCGCTTTGGCATCACCAAGGGCGGCGTCTACGAGATCGTGTTGTTTCACGCAGAGCGCCACCTGGAAGCCTCCAATTTTCTCTTGACCCTGCAAGGCTTCATCGCGCCGCGGTCGTTCTGTTCACCCATCTGCGGAGATGGTGAACTACGCCGGGGTGAAGTCTGTGACGATGGCGAAGACAACGTAAGCCTTGAGGACGCAGAGTACGGCAGATGCGTGGAGTGTCTGTCCCGAGAGTTCTGTGGCGACAACATTCAGAACGGACCGGAGACTTGTGACAATGGGCTCAATGTCTCGCAGTACGAAGACGAAGACGAAGACGCTTGTGCTCCTGGTTGCGAACCACCCGGCATCTGTGGTGACGGCGTGACACAAAGTGCGTACGAAGACTGTGATCTCGGTACGAACAACAACGTCGGCGGCTATGATGGCTGCAACGCCAACTGCACCTGGGGCCCGTTCTGTGGCGATGGCATCCTAGACGAGGAAAACGAGTTTTGCGATGCGGGCAGTGAGAACGGAGGCTACGACCGCCCCTGCGGCTACGACTGTCAACCGGCTCCCCGCTGCGGTGATGGCATTCGCAATGGTCCAGAACAGTGCGACCTAGGAGACGAAAACAACACGGGCGAATACGACAGCTGCAATCCAGATTGCACCTGGCCCCCCCGCTGCGGTGACCGCATCGTGCAAGAGGGCGAGGAGTGTGACGACGGCCTGAACATTGGTGGCTACGGGCGCTGTGGCGAAGGTTGTGTCTGGGGCCCCCGCTGCGGCGACGGGAATCTGGATGTCGGATTCGAGTGGTGCGACGAAGGCGACGAAGGGAACGACAACAGCTACGGCGGATGCTCACCAACATGCCAACCCGGCCCATTCTGCGGCGATGGCCAGGTACACGAAGAAGAGGCCTGCGACAACGGCATCAACATCGACTTCTACGACGGACCCAATGCCTGCGCCCCAGGCTGTGAGATGCCACCCTCGTGCGGAGACGGTGTCTTGCAACCGGGGTTTGAGTGGTGCGACTTGGGCGCCGACGACAACACGGGTGGTTACGGGGGCTGCAGCGAATCTTGCCAACTCGGGCCATACTGCGGCGATGGCACGCTCGACGCTGCCGCAGGCGAAGCGTGTGACAAGGGCCTGCAAAACGGCGGCTACGGCCGGGAGTGCGGTTTCGACTGCCAGCCCGCACCGCGCTGCGGTGACGGCGTACGCAACGGCCCGGAGCAATGCGACCTCGGCACCGCCAACAACACGGGCGCTTACGGCACCTGCAAAGCAGATTGCACGCTCCCCCCGCGCTGCGGCGACGGTCAGCGTCAGTCGGGACAGGGCGAACAGTGTGACGACGGTGTCAACGACGGCGGGTATGGTGAATGCGCTCCTGGGTGTGTACTCGGGCCACGCTGCGGCGACGGCATCGTGCAGGCTGGTGAGCAGTGCGATGACGAAGACAATGACGGCGGCTACGGCGAATGTGCTGCTGGTTGCCAACTCGGACCACGCTGCGGCGACCGCGTCGTTCAGAAAGAAGCCGGGGAGCAATGCGATGAGGGTCCCCAAGGCGACAACACCTGCACCTCGACTTGCAGCAGTCGTGTTCCCGGCGTGAGCCGCTAGGCCACGCCCTTGGTGCTCTGTTGGGGACTACGTTACCGAACAGAGAGCTCGGATTGGGTGCGGAAGCCGCTCGGGCAGATTGAGCGTCTTTTTGCGCAACCAGGTACAGGCGCTGCCGAGGAGGCGGTCGGACGCTCAACGCGCCCGATTGAAACCCTCAACGCGCCGCAGCCAAAGCGGCAGCGCGCCCAAAGCCGCTCCGGCACGGTGCGCAAGGAGCAACCATGACACGAAGCAGATGCCAAAAGCTCGCCATTGCCGTCGGCACATTGACGCTATGCGCCTGTTCCGGCGAGGGCCAGGGGACATGGCCCGGCAGTGAGACCCCCGAACTCGAAGAACCCACCGACGCCCAAAGCTCCGAATCTCTGACGGACAGCGAGTCGGACGACGATGACGCACCGATGGAAGACGCCCTCGCGGTGCCCGATGCCGAACCGACTTCGGAGCGTGACGACGCGCCGCCCGACAACACCGAAACAACGACCGTCGAAGAGTCCGATCCGTTTTCGGAAGTCACGCAAGAGGCCGATACCCCGTCCGAAGCCGATGCCCCATCCGAGGCCGAAGCGGCACTCGCAGAGGTTGTGAAGGGAGCCAGCGCCGACAAACAGCCGACGGACAACGAGGACTCCTTGCCAGAGCTGACGCCCGACAGTGCCGAGGTGACCGATCCGGTGGCGGGGCTTTCCCCGAGAGAGTTGATTGAACAGACCGTATTTCGCATCGAAGCGACGGGAACGTTTGCCACCCCCCTGTCGGCAGACATGACGTCGATTGCGAGCGGAACGGGATTCGTCATCGACGACGGTGGCTACGCGCTGACGAACGCCCACGTTGTCTCGGGCGCCACCTTGCTCCGCGTCGCCTTCCCCAACGAAGACCGCGATCGCAATGCGCAGGTGATCGCCAGAGCCGAGTGCTCGGATCTGGCGCTGCTCAAACTCGAGGGGAATGCTGGTGACTTCGCCTACCTCGACTGGAGTGGTGAAACGGCGGACCTGGGAACGGACGTGCTGGCGGTGGGATACCCCCTGGGTGGGGACATCACCCTGACGAGCGGCATCGTCTCCAAAGGTTCGACTGAAGCGCACACGACGTGGGCTTCAGTCGATGACGTCATCGAACACACTGCGATCATCAACCCGGGAAGCTCGGGCGGGCCCCTCCTGAGTGACGACTACGAAGTCCTGGGGATCAACTACGCGGCGACCTCCCTCAATCAGTACTACGCGATCAGCGAACGGGAGATCGGCGGCATCGTCGAGCAGCTGCTCGCTGGAAACGACGTGTACTCGATTGGGCTCACCGGCACAGCCGTCGGTGATGAAGATATCTCAGGTATCTGGGTTTACGCAGTTCAGGCGGGGTCGGCTGCTGACAGTGCCGGCATCGAACCAGGCGATCTCATCACCCACTTTGGCAACCTGCCATTGGTGCCGAACGCTGCGGGGCTGATGACGATGGAAGACTACTGCGACATCCTTCGCACCCACGCCGAGGGTGCAGCGATTGACGTTCGACTGCTGCGCTGGTCCAGCGGAGAAACGTTGGAAGGTCAAATCAACGGACGCGAGTTGGCAGTCGTTGCGCGAGTCGACGACCCGCCAGCAGAGACCGCTCCCGATTCTTCGGGGCTCGCGGTCCATAGCTCCGGAAGTCTCAGCGTCGAGGCGCCACCGCTCTGGACCCAAGTGGGTTCGTATTCACACACCCGCTACGACGATGCCGACGGGCACGCCTTGGTCGCAGCGCCGGATGAGGAGGCATTCAACACCCGTTTCGATGTCCCGGGTTTGATGCTGGTGGCGTGGTCGGACGAAGGCGCCTCTCCGGACGTCATCTTGGACAACTACTCCTTCGCTGACGTCTGCGAAACCACCACGGAACGCGCGGCCACATCCCTGGGTCGCTACCAGGGTGTGTACGAGATTTACTCGGGCTGCCCCGGGGACGGTAGCGTCATCACCCAGATGGCTTTGATTGCAAGTGACCATACCCTGCATCTAACCTATCAAGCGGTGACCGACGCGGACATCGACGCATTTGGTCGGACCCTCGACACGATGGGCGTCCAGGCGTCCCTGCTGCCGTGATCTTGGGGTCATCGGAGCCGGTGCTGACTGACCGTTCGACAAACGGTCGGACCTTTGTTGGACCTCAGAGCGTACGAGCACCAACGAAATTTTGAGCCTTAGGACCCGATCCGAAATAACCTGAGCCCCGAGAGCGTCGATGCGCCCAGCCAGCAAGGCATGAGGAGTCGACCATACTGCAGCATTCGAGCGACGAGTAACGCAGCCGGCGGGGACGCAGCGGCGCTCGAAGGCCAGGCCGTTTCGGATCGAGTCCTTACCTACGGAAATCTACATGAACACCCGAGCTCTGCCCCCTAGGCGACCCTCCCCAGTTCGCCTTTTGGGGGCAATCTTCGGGTAGGGTCCACTGGGTGCTGCCCGGGACCACCAAAAACCTGCATGCTTGGTGCGTGCGTTGGTCTTCTTTCACTTGTCTCGCTTTCGCCCTCGGTTGTCAGAACCCCTCCACGGACGACGGCACGTCGCCGTTTCCAGCGGTCATGGACCCAACCGCGCCTACCGACAGCGCACCCTTGGGCCCCAGCGAAAGCGGCTCGACGTCCGCCCAACCCACGTCCGAGCAAGCACCAGGCACTTCGTCGTCAGCACCGGAGGTAACCCCAGGCACGGTCACGCCCCCTACTGAGAGCGGTCCGGGACAACACCCGGTGGCCGACCCGAGCGACACGACTCCAACGGAGATCCCAGTCAGCCCCACGGCGGTCCCGACCGCGTCCTCAGCTCCCAGCGCCGAGCCCACCGAACCTGCAGCGACGACGCCCGCGATTCCGGATCCCTCTTCGCCGGAACCCGCACAGCCACCGAGAACAGACCCCATCGTCCTCGACGTCGATCAGGTGTGGTCCGGGCATCCGGTGCCGTTTGCCCTCGTCACTCACGGCGATTGGCAGTTTGTCGCCTACTACGCCGCAAATCAGCAGATGGTCGTCGCTTCCCGCCAACTCGAAGAAGAAACGTGGCAGACCCAAATGCTACCGACGAGCATCGGGTGGGACTCCCACAACTACATTGCAATGGCCACTGACAGTGAGGGGTACGTGCATGTCTCCGGCAATATGCACAACGTACCGCTAATCTATTTCCGTACGACACAACCGCTCGACGTGTCCTCCTTCGAGCGTGTTCCATCGATGGTCGGCAGCAACGAGCAGAGTTGTACGTATCCGGAGTTCTTCGAAGGTCCTTCCGGCAACTTGGTTTTCGCCTACCGCGATGGCGGCAGCGGCAACGGTGATCACATCTTCAACTCATACGATGTAAATACTAAGCAGTGGAAGCGCCTACTGGACACGCCGCTCACGGATGGCGAAGGGCAGCGTAATGCATATCCCGTCGGACCGATCCAAGGACCACAGGGCTATTGGCACCTGGTGTGGGTTTGGCGCGACACACCCGACGCCAGCACGAACCACGACATCTCCTACACTCGCACGATGGATCTCGTGCAGTGGGAGCAGGGCAACGGCTCCCCGCAACAGCTACCGATTCGGATCGGAACGGGCGACATCGTCGATCCGGTTCCATCGGGTGGGGGGATGATTAACAACAACACCAAGGTTGGCTTCGACCAAGACGCGCGACCCATCGTCTCCTATCACAAGTACGATGCTGGCGGTAATACTCAGCTCTACAACGCACGGCTGGAGAACAACCAGTGGGTCGTTCACCAGACATCCAACTGGGACTACCGATGGGACTTCGGGGGCAACGGAACCTTGGTCTTCGAAATCGAACTCGAAGGGCCACAACCGCAAGCTGACGGCAGCCTGACTCAAACCTACTACCATGCACAGTACGGGGGTTGGGGGGCTTTCCGCCTCGACCCGGTGACCCTGGAGGCCGTCGAACAAATCGACCCACCGCTGCCCTACCCAAGCGAACTCGACGCGGTCGAGTCGAACACGGCAGGGATGCGCGCGCGGTGGGTCGAAGACTGGTCCGCTGACGAAAGCTCCGGCTACCGCTATCTGCTGCGATGGGAGAGCTTGGACTCCAATAGGGACATGCCCCGCGATCCCGTACCACCCCCGACGCAGCTCAGGCTGTACGGCTTCCCCACGGAAACCGAGTAGGATCGACCTCACGCATCAGGGCAAGGTCCGCGAGAAAGGCAGGCACAAATGAAGATCGCAGTTTTGGGCACAGGCATGGTTGGCACGACCTTGGGCACCAAGCTGATTGAGCTGGGGCACGACGTGTGGTTGGGTTCGCGCAGCGCCGACAACACCAAAGGCGCGACTTGGCTTGGCCGACTCGCGGACAAAAGCAAGGCGCACGTGGCGACCTTCTCCGACGCAGCAACCGAGGCGGAGCTACTGTTCAACTGCACCGCAGGCGTTGCCTCCATTCAGGCACTCCAGGCGGCAGGTGAATCGAGGATGGCGGGCAAAATCCTCGTCGACATCTCCAACCCGTTGGACTTTTCAGGAGGAATGCCGCCGGTCCTGAGTATTTGCAACGACACGTCACTCGGTGAGCAGATCCAAGCAACCTTCCCAAGGACAAAGGTAGTTAAGACGCTGAACACCGTCAGTGCGCCCGTCATGATCAATCCCGCTTCCGTTCCAGGCGACCACACGCTGTTCATTTCTGGCAACGATAGTGAGGCGAAACGAACCGTGAAGAGCACGGTGCTCGAAGAGTGGTTTGGCTGGCGTCACGTACTCGATCTAGGAGACATATCGACGGCACGTGGCACAGAAATGTACCTCCCTCTATGGGTTCGAATGTGGGGCGCTATCGGCAGCCCCATGTTCAACATTTCCATCAGCAGGCAAAGCTAGGCTCGGGCCGCGGGCACGTGTTGACAGCCCGGCTCGGACTGCAACCAACCCGACGCTTCCGTTCAGTGCCCGTTCACTCGACGAGATATATCTCGAAGGGCACATGAGCCAACGGACAGCCGCTTCCTGGCTCGATCAGCAATGCTGACGCACTGGCCTGACCGGTCATGGGCGCCGCATCACTGATTTCCAAAAGAACATGCCCTACAGTCGAGGCGCTCACCGTCAACCACGGAGGCAGCACTTCGCCTGACACCAGCTCGGCGACGTACGAGCCCCGCCGAACGTCGAGTCCGGGCCAGATGAACCAGGTATCCTCGGCCTCCCTCAGGCTCACCGACACCAGGAACCGCGCAACCCCCAAGACTGGATACTCTCCGCACGTTGGGTGGTCCGCTGAATCGACGACATCCGGGGAGCTCTCCGTCGTCTGGGAGCAATCATCGCACTCGAACGTTTCCCCAGCGTCCATACGGCGGAGTCCGTTGTCAGACGCAATCGATGCGTCGGGCTCAGATACGCTGTCGAGTTCAGTCTTGGGCACCGAGGAGCCGGTGGGGGTGCTGGCGCGCTCTTCATCGGTTGCTGCGAAGGACGGAGGTCCCTCCTCCACGTCGGCGGTTGGCGTTGAATTCTCCGGCGGCGAGATGTCGACACCGGAACCACAGGCCGCAAGTACTCCAGCGACGCCAACCCAACTGGGTGCGCTTTGCCACCTACCCTGCATTCCCACCAGTCTAGCGCGGGACAGAACAGCGCGCACCGAGCGAGCCACCTCCCTACGCTTGGCCCTGTGTGCGAGCACGCACCACATCAACGACAGGAGCATACGACAGGAGCATGCACATTAGAGCACCAGATGCGCTCAGAGAGGACTATACCGAGCAGATGCTCCCGACGTGCTCCGACAGAGCACCATGGCATCGACTCATCACCGTGTGTGGAATTCTCGGCACTGTCGCTTGTTCGGCAGAGCCACAGGTCCCCCAGCTGCTGATCGGAACGTTCACGATGTTCAATCGAGAATCGCCCTATCTGATTGCCGCTCCTCACGGTGAATACGACGAGAATACGGGCGAGCTCGTCTACGAATTTTGTGAGCGCGTGCGCTGGGATTGCTTGGTCGCAGAAGGCTTTCGCGACGAACGGGCGTTCATCAACGTCAACCGCCCCACCGAAGGAACGCGTCTATCGGAGACCCGATTCACCGAGAGCGCCGCCCTCGTCTACACGAAGTACGTGCATCGCCTGCGTAGCCTGTCGCAAAGGGTGCTCTTTTATGCGGAGATCCACGGTCACGAGCACAGCGGCATGGTCAATACGATCGACATCGCCACGGTCGGTATTTCTCATTCCCAAGCGGTGTTCATTCACGACACGTTGACCCAAGCGTTTCAACGTCAGGACCTCGCAGAATTGGACGTGCGACTCGACGCTCTCGAGCCCATTCACTACAACGCCACCCACGCCCGCAAGTTTGGCGTGTTGTCCTTCATCAACCCGGCACTCCACATCGAACTGCCTCACGCTGCACGCCATGAACTCCGCCAGCGTGTGGTCTCTGCCCTGGTGGAAGCGCTGCCCCAAATTGCCCAGGACGCGTTCCCGTTCCAGCACTTCGATTCCCACTAGTCTAGGGATAGACGTTTCCGGAATGGGACACTCGGTTCTTTCCCGCACCCTTGCTGGCACGGAGTGTTGCCTCGGTGGCCTCCAGCAGCTCCCGCACACACCGCACGCCACTCTGAAGCGATACGCAGGCGACGCTCACCGTCAGTCGAACAGGTGTTCCGCGGTAGACGATCGGGGTTTGCGCGATCACCCAGCGGATCCGGTCAGCAAAAGCCACGTGACCTGGGGTATCCTCGCCTGGCAAGAGCCACACGAATTCGTCTCCGCCGACTCGTGCGATTCGGTGGCCTTGCTGCTGCAAACCGCGAAATCGGTTCGCTAGCTCTTGAAGCACAGCGTCCCCGCCTGCATGCCCAACGTATTCGTTCACTGCCTTGAAGTCATCGCAGTCCACCATCAAGCCAGCACCATAGGCGCCGGGGGCTCGGCGCCAACGCCGTTCCAACCCTCTACGGTTGAGTAATCCTGTGAGCGGATCACGATGCGCTTCGTCGCGCAGCTTCAACTCGGCCAGTTTACGGGAGGTGATGTCCGTATGAACGAGCATGACGCCTCCGCGCTGCAGCCGGGTTGCTCGGGTGAAGAACCAACGCCTCGCGGACTCTTTGGGACAAGATGACTCCCACTCCGAACGATGGTTCTGTCCCCCGAGAACCGACGCCAACGCTCGAGCTGCTCTGCCGTCATGGTCGCGCTCGCGCAAGACATCGAGGTAGTTCCTCCCCTCGATTGGGCTGTTACCCTCTTGGGCACATTTCCTCCACTGCTGATTGACCGCCACAACTATGCCGTGATCGTCGAGCACAGCAACCTGGTCTGGAAGGTCATCCAGTACCTCGCTCAGCGCTCTCGGCTGTGTTACCGCCATCACCAACGCCCTCGAGGACTTTTTGCCTGACGCGTGTACAGATTGTCCCACCATTGTTACCCCCGCCGCCATAGGCTAACTCCATGGTTGCGCTTGGCTACGAGAACCGAACCGGCACATGTTGTTCTCGTGGTTGAACGTGGGCGTGCACGGGAGGCCAAACCTGAGGCTGCTACCTCACAAGCGATGTAAGCGGACCGCTCACTTGGTCGGATTGCAGAAGACGTGGCACTCCCCCGCGGTCTCCTCGAACGGCTTGCCAACCTCGACGCACAAGCTCACTGCTCACTCGATGCATCGCACCCAGGATGCCCGCGAGCAGAACGCTGGCTCGGTCCGCACCCACTCGAGTGACGAGGCTGTGGCCGCCGCATGGCAGCTGACGAGCCAGCGGGCCAATATCTCTTCATCCGGACTGCTCACGGCGCTACCGGCTGGACACATACCCTGCAGTTCCCGCGCGGCGGGACGTCAACGGAGGTCCCGATGCTCAACTTGTCCAAGATCCGAACAGTTTCACTCGTTTCAATCGCTTCGCTCGGCTTCGCCGCTGGATGCGGCGGCATGAGCGCTACGGATCTGCGCGAAGATGAGATGGACGAGGCCGCTCTAGAAGAAGCCGAGAACCAGGGTGGCGACGGTGAAAACCAGAAAGACGAGAGTCAGGCCACCGCCTTAGAGGGCGACGAAGCCAAACCTGAGGAAGGCTCGGGCGACAGCATCGTCGACGACGACGCTGACAAACTGATCGTCGACGTGGACGTGACGGTGACGAGCACCTCCAAGGACGACGAAGCGGACGCCATGGTCGAAGACGAAGACACGTCGACTGAAAACACCGCTGACGAAGCCGATGCCCCAATAGTGATCCCCGAAATCCCTGGACCAGACATCTTGGGCTCACCCTCGGAAGCTCCAATTGAGGCCACCTTGGTTCCCCCAGAAGCGTGGGTTCCCGAGGAAGGGCTCGGCGGCGTCGAGCAATCCGGCGTCGAGCTCGAAGTCGTTGACGACCTCAGCGTTCTGGTAATTTTCGACAACTCAGGCAGCATGGAAGGTTACTGGGACGGGCGAACACGTTGGGAAGCGGCGAACCAGTCTTTGTACGCGGCGTTGGCACCCGTGTGGTCGTCACTCAAAGTCGCCGCCGTGCGTTTCCCGATGGAGACCGACTGCGGCGTGCCCGACTTCGATGCCGAGGCTCAATTTGAGTGGAACCTGGCTGGCGACTTTCTCGACGAGTGGATCGCCAACGCCCATGCGCCAATCGGAGGCACCCCCCTCGGCAGTGCGTTCATCGCAGCTGACGCTGCGATCGCAGAGGCGAGTGAGCGAGGACTCTTGGAGGATCGGTTCAACGTGCTGCTGCTCACCGACGGCGAGCCCAACTGCGGTACAGAAAAAGCGCTGCTGACGGAACTGCCGTCCAAGTGGCTCTCGATGGGAGTCAAGACTCACGTTCTCGGCTTGCCCGGTTCGCAACAAGCTGCCCAGCTGCTCAATGCGATAGCCGTCGCGGGTGGTACCGCACAGCCGATCGACGTCGAAACCCCAGATCAGCTGGACGACGAAGTTCTACACCTAGCGAGGTAGCTCCCGCGCTTGGGCGCCGCCATCAGTCCAGGGCGCGAATCCGTAGCGCAAGCAGCTTTGCCAGGGGATGTCTTGGCGCTAGTTGGTGCAAGCGGTCTAGTGCCTTGTCGGCTTCATCCTTGTCGCCGCGAGCGATCCAGCTTTCACACAAGGCGATAGCGGCCTGAGAGGACTTGCCGTCGGATGAGAGCGCGCGCTCTGCCCAGTAGACGGTCGCTTCATGTAACTCGAAATGCGCAAACGCGCGGGCGAGGCCGGCCATGGCCAACTGCTGCTCGGGATCGAGCGCGAGTGCCCTGCGATAGAAGCGTTCCGCCGTCCACCAGTCTTTCTTGCGTTGTGCCATGGCCGCCGAGTTGACGAAACGCGAAGCCAGCTCGGCTCGAGCCTCCGCCGAATCCGCCTCCAAGCCCCAGTGCTCGACGAAGACCTGTAGGGCTTGCTCGCCATGACCAAGCTGACTGTGGACATCGCCAATCATGGCTTGGGCATCGCTGAAGCGTTTGCTGCCCTTGGGGACGCGCGTGGCCCACGCCATTGCCTGCTTGAAGTCTCCCTGCTTGAAGTAGTACTCGGACAGGCCAAAGGTTCCTCGACCCGCAGGGTCCCAACTCGCCGATCGGCACATCAATTCTAGCGCGCTCTGACTCTTTCCCCGCATTAGCGCCTTGCGCGACTGGGACCAGTAGGCGCCTCCTTTTCCTGGATGCGGATTGCTTTGCTCCTCGAAGGGTTGTCCCAGGACGTCGTCACACGACTCCGCCGACTGGGGACGGCGGACGGCCAAGTGAGGATCCACCTGCGTGTCATCTTGGGTGTCATCACCTGCAGCTGCGCTCGGGGGAGTATCCGTCTCCGGCAGCTGCTTCTTGGCCTGGCTTGGCTCGGGCGGCGCCGGGGAAGCGGTCGCGAGTCGTGTGTCGGAACGCGCGCTGCTGGCTCGAGCTTGCTCCGAGTCGTCGCTGCCGGCACCTACCCAATAGGCACCGACTGCGGCGGCCGTTGCGAGGACCCCGAGGCTTGCCCATCGGTAGCCACCCTGCATGAGGTAGCGCGCTCGCCCGGGCGCTGGCGTCAACGCCCCCACTGCAATTTCGGGAAGCGGTTCGCTCTTTGGCGGAGGGTTCAGAAGCTGAGCACTGAAGGTCTCAGGCGCTTCGGGTAGCCACGTGCGCACCTGACTCACGTCGCTATGTGCGTCTAACTGTTCACTTTCGTCCATTACATCAGTGGCGTTCTGAACTGCAACGAAAGGGAGCGGCGGGGCGCCAGGCGGCAAGCCCACCGCCGTCGTACTCATATCATGGGTCGGCTGCGGGCGTCTCTCCGCTGGCTGCGCCGGCTCCTCTCTAGTTGGCTCGGGTGCCTGCGCCGAGTCGAGCACCGCGGACTCGTCGGGGGAAGCAGCCGAGATCGCTCGCAAGGCCAGATCGGTGAGGCGCTCTGGCTCCTCCTCCTGTGGTTCCGGTTCTGGCGGTCGACTCGGACGGGGCGCGTGTTCGATGAACTCTTCAGCCATCTCTCGCAACGACGACATGCGCTCCCGGTAGTTGACGTTGCCTCCCATCGCGAGCGTGGCTTGGCGCGAGCGAAACCGCTCCTTTGGCGCACCCGACTCCGACGACTCCAAAGGCTCGTTGGGCGCAGCCGGCTTCGACGACTCTGAAGACGCGTTCGGTTGTTCGCTTTCGTCCGCCATAGCGACCACACCATAGCGCGGAGCAGGCGCGTATCCCACCTGTGCAGGGGCAACGCTACTTTGGGCTGTGGCTGTGATGAGTTACATCAGGAAAAGCCAATGTCTACGTGACGTTGCGTCAAGTACCCCCCGCTGCGCGACCTCCTGGGAACTCTTCGGTCATCGATGAGGCTCAGGTCGTCGGCGCTTCCGTCCTACTCTAGTCCCCACTGGTCAACACCTCGCTCACCCTCTAGGTCACCGGTCACCAGCGACACTCCAGTGCTGTCGTCAAACGACCTCCGCAACCCTCTCCGTCCGCTGAGCGTGGTCGACACGAAGAAGACAAGCCGACCGCGCCAAGAACAGCCGAGGCAAGGGTGCGTCGTCAGCGGACGGTACGGGGTCCGACCTGCGTTGCGACGACCCCATCTGCTCCCGGCGTGCGCCCGACGTTGCCGACGGGGGAATGTACGATGGGGTGTGTCCGTGCCGGATTCGTGATGGGCGCAGCCAGGGCGGCCAGCCCAAGCGCGAAAATTTTCTAACCCGATCTCGCTAGATCCAGGCAGACTGCGCCCATGAAATGGGACCGTCGATTCCTGGAGCTGGCTCGGCACATCGCCGATTGGAGCAAGGACCCATCGACGAAAGTTGGCTGCGTCGTCGTCGGGCCGGATCGCGAGATCCGCAGCACTGGCTTCAATGGTTTCCCCCGAGGGATCGAGGACAACCTCGAGCGCCTCAACAACCGAGAGCTCAAGTACCCTCTGATCTGCCACGCCGAGGAGAATGCGATCATGCACGCAGCTCGCATCGGTGTATCGCTGCGCGGTTGTGTTGCCTACGTCACCTGGCCACCGTGCACCCGCTGCGCTCGATCACTAGTTCAAGCGGGGGTCAGCGAAGTGGTGTATCCGGGTGGCCTGACGATCCCAGATCGCTGGCTGGCTGACTTTCAGATGAGTATGGAGATGCTGACAGAGGCTGGCATCGGCAGGCGAGAGGTGCCCCTCGCCAGCGAACCCACGGGCCCCTGAGCAAAGCGGCCACTGACATCACAGGGACGAGCGAGGGAGACAATGCGCGGTTGGTTCATACTGGTAGCCCTATTTCTGAACACTTTGGTGGGGGTCGGCGCCTACCTCTGGGCCCCCATGGCGTTCTTTTTCGGCCCGCTCGGGGCACTGACGCTGCTCGGGATAGTGGACATGGTTCAGAAGAAGCAGACCATCCGTCGCAACTACCCAGTCGTTGGGCACGGGCGCTATTTGCTGGAGGCGTTCCGACCCGAAATCAACCAGTACTTCGTCGAGTCGAACACTGACGGTAAGCCATTCAGTCGCGAGATGCGCAGTGTCGTCTATCAGCGCGCCAAAGGCGCGATGGACACCGTTCCGTTCGGCACCCAGCGCGATCTGTACGCGGCCGGCGCGGAATGGCTGACGCATTCCATATCGCCGGCCGACATCCCCGACGGGCACTTCAGGGTCCGGGTCGGGGAAGGCACGTGCGACAAGCCTTATGACCTCTCGCTGCTGAACATCTCGGCGATGAGCTTTGGAGCGCTGAGCGACCGCGCGGTACTTGCCCTGAGTCACGGTGCAAAAGCCGGTCACTTCGCGCACAACACCGGAGAAGGCGGTGTCAGCCGGTATCACCTCGAAGGAGGCGCGGACCTGATCTGGCAAGTCGGCACCGGCTATTTTGGGTGCCGCTCCGCCGATGGGGGCTTCGATGCAGACAAGTTTCAGCAGCAGGCAGGCCATCCCAACGTGAAGATGATCGAGGTCAAGATCTCGCAGGGGGCCAAACCGGCACACGGCGGAATCCTACCCGCATACAAACTGACACGAGAGATCGCCGACATTCGCGGCGTTCCCATGGGTCAGGACGTCAATTCCCCGCCGCGCCATCAAGCCTTTTCAACACCCCGCCAGCTGCTCGCATTCGTCACACGCCTGCGAGAGCTCTCCTGTGGCAAGCCAGTTGGATTCAAGCTCTGTCTCGGGAAGCGGCGAGAATTCCTGGCCATTTGCAAGGCCATGGTCGAGACGGGACAGCATCCCGACTTCATCACCGTCGATGGTGCAGAAGGGGGAACGGGCGCTGCGCCACTCGAGTTCTCGAACAGCCTGGGCATCCCACTGACAGAAGCTCTCGCGTTCATTCACAGTTCGTTGACGGGGATCGGCTATCGCGATCGGGTCAAGGTGATAGCCGCCGGCAAGGTCACCACCGGCTTCCACATCGCTCGGCTGTTGTGTCTCGGAGCGGACGCCTGTTATTCCGCGCGGGCAATGATGATGGCGATTGGATGTATCCAGGCGCGACGCTGCAACAACAACAAGTGCCCGACAGGCGTCGCGACGCAAGACCCTGCGTTGGTCAAGGGTCTGAATGTCGAGGACAAGGCAGAACGTACCCGCCGCTACCACGAACAGACCGTGCACAGCTTCATGGAGTTGCTCGCGGCCTGCGGCTTCAATCACCCCGAGGATCTGCGCCCCTGGAACTTGCAACGGCGTGTCGGCCCCACCGAGATCCGTCACTACGGGGAGTTGTACGAATTTTTGCCACCGAACGCGCTGCTGGAGGGGCGCGCGTCCGCAGCAACGCTTCATCTGTGGAAGCACGCTGACGCAGATAGTTTCAATCCCAAGCACGGCGGCGGCACCGAAGGGTCCATCATGCCACGGCCGCCACAGAAGCAGACGTTGGAGGTTTAGAACGTGATCGTTGGAGTTCTCAAAGAGGTCAAAGCTGACGAATACCGTGTCGCTCTGCGGCCAGTCGGGGCGCAACTACTGACCCAGGATGGGCACGAGGTGCTCGTACAGGCTGACGCCGGACGTGGCAGTGGACTTGCCGACGAAGAGTACGAAGCGGCTGGCGCGACGATCGTGCCTGATGCCAAAGCTGTGTTCGATCGCGCGGAGCTCATCGTCAAGGTGAAGGAGCCTCAAGCCGAAGAGATCGCCCAACTTGGTCCGCAGCACGTCGTGTTCGGTTACTTCCACTTCGCAGGATCGCGCGTACTCACAGAGGCATCACTGAAAGCCGGTTACGCCGCGGTCGCCTACGAGACTCTGGTGGACTCAGCGGGCCGCCTGCCACTGCTAACCCCGATGAGCGAGGTGGCTGGACGGCTCTCGATTCAATCCGGGGCGAAGTACCTGGAACGCCCGATGATGGGGCGAGGCATCCTGCTCGGAGGTGTGCCCGGCGTCGAACCCGGAGAGGTGCTCATTCTCGGCGCGGGAATCGTCGGCACAAACGCGGCAAAGGTCGCATCAGGGCTCGGCGCCAACGTCGTGGTCATGGATATCAACCTCGATCGCCTACGTCAGTTGAACGCGATTCTACCGCCCAACGTCACCACGATATTCTCAGATCCTCATGCCGTGGATGAACATGTCGCCCGTGCCGACTTGGTGGTTGGGGGCGTGTTGCTTCCAGGACGCCGCGCACCGAGCTTGATCTCGGCCGAGCAGGTCCGGCGTATGAAGCCGGGGAGTGTCATCGTCGATGTGTGCATCGATCAAGGCGGCTGCGTGCAGACGGCCCGACCCACGACCCACCGGGAGCCGACGTACGTGGTCGATGAGGTGGTGCACTATTGCGTGACGAACATGCCGGGCGCCGTCGGCCGCACGAGCACCCACGCCCTGTGCAACGCGACCGTTCCGTACTTGCGTCAGCTGGCGAAGCTCGGGCTGGACGGCTTCATTTCCCAGAGCTCCGGGCATCGCTCCTCGCTGAACATGCGGAGCGGGGCGTTGACAAACAGCGACGTGGCCATGGCTTTCGAGGATCTGCCGACGGATCTCGACTGAACGCGCGGCGGGCTGGCCAATCGCTCCCCACAACGGCTATAAGCAACGCCGTGAGCGACCTGATCAAGGACCTCGAGCGAGGACGCGAGCTCATCGAGACCCACATTTCCTGGGTCTTTCTGGAGCCAGATGACGTCTACAAGGTCAAGAAGCCGGTCAACCTCGGCTTCCTCGACTTTTCGACGCTCGATCGCCGCCGAGCCGCTTGCGAGCGCGAGGTACGCCTCAACCGACGCCTGAGTGATGGCGTCTATCACGGGCTGCTCCCCGTCACGCAGCATCCAGGCGGCGACTTTGAGCTCGGCGGCACCAATCCCATCGTGGACTTCGCGGTGCACATGAGACGCCTCCGCGATGAAGCGCGGTCGGACAATCTGCTCAATCACGGCACCTTGCGGCGGAGTCAAGTCCAAGCCGTCGCACGACGCTTGGCGCACTTTCACGAGCGCGCAGCCCGCTCGCCGGAAATTGACTCGTTTGGGAGCTGTGACGCGATTCGTCGCAACGTCGTGGAAAACTTCGATCAGACCCGCGAGCTGTACGCCGAGTACATCAGCGGGGAGCAGGAGCGCGAGATCGAAGCGACTCAGCTGAGTTTCCTCAATGACAACCCGGACCTCTTCGAGCAGCGCATTCGGCAGGGGCGCATTCGTGACGGCCACGGCGATCTGCGACTGGAGCACATCTACATCGAGGGCGAGCAGATCGACATCATCGACTGCATCGAGTTCAACGATCGCTTTCGCTACGCCGATGTTTGCGCGGACGTCGCGTTCTTGGCGATGGACCTCTGCCATCACGAGAGAACGGACCTGGCCGAAGATCTCTTGGCGACCTATGCGCAAGCGAGCGGGGACTATGACCTGTACGCGTTGGTCGACTTCTACGAAGGTTACCGCGCGTACGTTCGCGCCAAAGTCGCCTCGTTCCTGGCTAGTGACGAGTCGGCCTCCCCCAAGGCGCGCGCGGCGGCGCACCGAAAAGCGCGGAGCTACTACCTCCATGCGCTGTCGGCCCAGAGGAAACCAATCGCGCCCCCCCAGTTGATCGCCGTCGGTGGCTTGATTGCGTCGGGGAAGAGCCACACCAGCCAGCGCGTCTCGGCCATGTTGCACTGTGCAGTCGTCGACACGGACCGAACCAGGAAGGAACTTTGGGGGGTCGGCGCCCAAGACGCACTCGAGGAGGCCGCGTTTTCTGGCGCATACTCCAAGGAATTTTCGGAAGAGGTGTACGTCGAGGTCATGCGTCGGGCGCGCGTCGTCATCGACAGTGGCCGCTCTGTCGTGGTGGACGCGACGTTCCGTTCCGAGGCGCACCGCACGCGCTTGCGAGACTTGGCTGAGTCCTTGGCGGTGCCGTTTCGTTTCGTCGAGTGCACCGCGCCCAAAGAGGTGGCTCTGCTGCGATTGGAGCGACGCGCCATGGGTCCGAGCATCAGTGACGGCCGAATCGAAATCTACGAGGAGTTCGCCCGTAGTTGGGAGCCTGTCAACCAGCTTGGAGAAGGCGAGTGGCTGTGTCTCGATACGACAGCTGGCAACCCCGCGATCGAAGCCGCCCTGCGCGAGTTCCTCCTGGGCTGACGCCCGCTAGCGGCAGGTCAGAAACTTGGGACACCCCCTAAACTCCGCCGAGCAGTTCGAAGTATTGCGGCCACAGTTGCGCCAGTCGGTGGGTATCCAACTCGAGAGTTTGAGCTTCGGGGCTCGCCGCGATGAGTTCCAACTTCTCCGGATCGCCCACTGGATCGCCGATGAGCTCATAGCTCAATCGGTCCGCCAAGCGCAGAACGGCCACGCTCTCGCGCAAGCCCACCGTACCCGCTCGAGCCGTATCCCAGTCGTGGTGAAGCCGAATCACTTCTCGGAGCAGCACCGGTAACTTCCACTGCTCCATGACGCGGTCTGCGAGCACCGCGTGGTCATAGCCAAAGCGAGAACGCTCCAACGCGTGCAGAGCGTCTGGCTCCGCGGGGGCACTCATCACGACATCGAGGTACTCGCCCTGATCCACCTGCAACAGGAGCAGCTTTCCCAAATCGTGAAGCATGCCCGGCGTGTAGACATCGACGTTGCGCAGTCTCGGGCGACGCGCGCCGAGTTTTCGGCACAGGTTACCCACCAGCCGACAGTGGTCAGAAATCTGCTTTCCGAGCTTCCCGGTGCCGTCGAATTGGTCCAGGGCCAGCTGCGCAACGGCGACCTGCGCGACCTGCTCGGAGCCCAGCAAGACCACACTTCGGCGTACAGATTCGCACCTGTGCCGCAAACCGAATACTCCACTGTTGATCAGTCGCAGTACACGCGCGGTGAGGGACGGGTCGGATTGGATGATTTCGACGACGGCGTCGGCGTCATGCTCCGGATCCCAAACCAGCAACAGCAAGCGCTGAGCGGCTTCCGGAAAGGGCTTCAGCCCCTGCAGCTTGCCGACAATCGCCGCCAAACCCGCTTCGGCGATGTCTTCAGGCGGACCATTTTGCTTGGTGAGCGAATCCCAGCTCGAGACTTCGCCAGACGCGGCGGACATGAACGGATGAACGGCCAGAGTCGCCACTTCGTTAATGTGCGACGCCCCAACGCCGCCGTCCGACGTGCAAGGCTCGCTTCCTTCCCAACTAGCGGGCCAGTGAGGTACCGGTTCTAGACAGCGCGCGACAACCACCTGAGCTCCCAGCTCCGAGAAGCGATGGCCCAGGACCGATACCACCTGACCGACGACGAAGCGCCGGACATCAGCCTCGAACCAACGGGCAAGGCGGGTGCTGCCGATGATGCGCTCGCCGCGATCGTCTAGGCACCACAATTGGTTACTTGCGGGCCCTGCGCGAACGCTCCGTGAGATGTCACATCGACCGCCGTCAGGTGGGCGACCTCACCGACGCAGGCATGAGGCCGCTGAGTCGTCGCGACCGACGTTGCGTCGGTTTTCGCGTACGCGGCGATCGTGCGCCGCGACACCCGGCTGAGCTCCAACAACAGACTGCCTGCTCGGCGCGTCAAGATGCAGACGCAGGGGAGAGCGTGCGCGTGGTGGGTCCCTAGGGAAATCGACCTGCGCTTCTCGAGCGCCAGCAAGGCTCGGGCCCGGTGGTGCCTGCATTTTGGGCAAACAGCCGCGCACCGAGCGCGCAGGTCGTCCAGCAGCGTGGAGAAGCTGTCGCCCTCCTCCTGGAGCCGCCGCTCCGTGAATGTGAACGAGGTTCGCCTGATCGGGCCTGGACTCCGGGTCACCCCGTGACGCGGCGCATTAGACCTGATGCACCGTATCAGGTAAACGGCTCGCATATTTTGTTCCCGAGTTAACATGTACAGCACTAAGCTTGCTCTTTTCTGCTTCGGTTGCACTGGCTGCAAGATGAGCATCAACGTCTTCGACGTCGTTGCGGTGCAGTGGTACACGCCAACTGAGCTTTCTGTCCAAAGGGCGTGCAATGAACGACCTCCGCTTCGCGACGACACTGACGATTTGTACGACGCTCGTTGCGTGCGGTGCGGATCCTGACGGGGAGGCGGCCACGGGGCTGCCTCCTGGCAGCGGCACGGAGGCGGCGCCCATCCCCGCCGGACCGAATGGCTCGACCCCGCCCGGTGCCGGCCCAGCCGGTACCATGAATGAGGGCAACCCCGGTGGTGAGTCGCCAACAGACGCCACGCCAGGGGACGGGACGCCGAACTCGACGGAGGGTCAAGGAACCATCGTTTCGACTTGTGCTCCTGGTGTCCCGGCGACATCGCAGATCCCGCGCCTGCTGAACCGGCAGTACGACGCCGTCGTCCACGATCTGCTCGGAATCACTAGTCTGTCGAGCACCGGCAATCCGCCCTCGGACAGCCTGTATGCCAACTTTGATGGCCCCATCAACGTCGACGTTTGGCGGCTGTATCAGGACGTCGCGGCACAGATCGCAGCGGATGTGTTGGCAGGCCCCAACCGGTCCCGCTTCATCGATTGCGACCCAGCCGAGGACGGCTGCCTGCTCGAGACGATCAGCACCTTCGGGCGCAAGGCGTTCCGCCGCCCCCTGACCGAGGCCGAGGTGGAGCGCTTCGAGCGGCTTGGGCAAACGACTCCCGCTGGTACGCCAGAACAGGTGGCGGAGACGACCCTGCACGCCTTCCTCGTCTCCCCGTCGTTCTTGCAACTCACCGAGCTGACCACAGCTCCGGAGGGTAGCGCCATTCGGTTATCGAGCCACGAAGTCGCTTCCAGGCTGTCCTTTTTGATTTGGGGGTCCATCCCAGATGACACTCTGAACGCGGCCGCAGACGATGACCTGCTCCTGACGAAGGACCAGATCCTGGAGCAGGCGGAGCGAATGATCGCGGTGCGTGAGAAGACCGCTCCGCTCGTGGCCGCCTTTCATCGCGCGTACCTCGACATGGACAACGAGGACTCGCACTGGTGGAAAGTCTCCCACGACACGACCGTATTTCCTCACTACTCCGATGCCGCCGTGTCTGCCCTTCAGGCGGAGCTCGATCGTTTTTTCGAGGATTTGGCCTTCGACGGAGGGTCGTTCCAGGACCTGTTCTTGAGCAACGTCGGCTACGTGAACGAGGACACGGCTTCGATCTACGGGCTCGAGCCAGCAGCTCATGACGAAAACCTGGTCAAGGTGGAACTCGATCCGGAGCGGCGGCCCGGCTTCTTGACGCGGGCCGGCTTTTTGAGCTCCTTCTCTCGATTCGACGCCACGAGCCCCATCCTGCGAGGCGCGTACATCACGGTGAACATCATCGGGGTCAACCCAGGCGCGCCCAACGCAGACTTCTTCCTGACCCCTGCCCCTGAGGGCACTTACTATACGGAGCGCGAGTACGTCGACGCGCTGACGAGTCAGTCGGCTTGCGCGGGCTGCCATGTGGGCATCATCAATCCGCCGGGGTATGTGCTCGAGAACTTCGATGCCGTTGGCAAGTGGCAGACGGTCGATCCTCGCAGCAGCGGTGATGCGGTCACGGGGGCGATCGACTCGACGGCGACGGTCAACTTCGGCGACGGAAACGTCAAGACGATCAGCAGTGTTCGCGAGCTCATGGAGGAGATCAGCAGGTCCGCCTTGGCGAAGCGTATCTACGCCGAAAGGGTGGTCTCCTTCACCACGGGCCGCCTGCCGAACCCCAACGATGAGTGTATCGTCGATGTCATCGACGCGAAGCTCACCGAAGATGGCTACGGCATTCTCGATCTGCTGGCGGATCTGACTCAGGCCGATTCCTTCCGCCTGCGAGTCCGGGAAAACTGAGGAGTCACACGATGATGAAGCACCTGCACCGACGCAACTTCCTCAGAGGCCTAGGCGGAGCCTGCGTGGCGGCACCGTTCCTCAACTCCGTGGCAGAACGGACTTCGAAAGCGAAAGGAGTTGCCGGGGGCACTCCGAAACGACTGATTGTGATGTTCACTCATTTCGGTTGCTTGACGACCAAGTTCTTCCCGGAGAGCTCCCACGGCCCGCTCACCGCAGCCGACATCGAATCGACGACACTCGGAGGGCTCGCGCCGTACGTCGACAAGCTCCTGCTACCTCGTGGCATCCGCGGGATGAACGAATGGACATCCGGATTGGAGCGCGGCCAAGGCAACGATCCGCACACCCAAGTCGTGGGCTCGTTCTTCACCTGCCAGCCCGTCACTCCCAACAGCGACAATCCCTTCAGCTTCGAAGCAGCAACGAAGGCCCAAGCCATGCCCATCGGGCCGTCGCTGGATCACGTGATAGCACAACAGCTCAGTCCGAGCGGGATCCCGCTGTTCATGCGCATCGCAGACGTGGGCGTTCGCCCCTCTTCGGCGATCTCCTATTCGGCCGCTGAAGAGCCCTTCCCCGGTCTTGGCGAACCAACGCAGATTTACAGCAGTCTCACGGGCCTTTTCATGGACGGAGCGGCGATGAGTCCGGATGACTATCTGGCGGTCAAAGGCCAGAGCATCATCGACCTCGTCAAGGACGATCTCGAAACGCTCGAGCGTTTCGACATGAGCCAGGCGGACAAGCTCAAGCTCGCGGCCTGGAAGGAACTCCTCCACGAGACAGGCAGCGTGATGGCTTCCGCTCAGTGTAATGAGGAGCTGGCCGTGGCCCTGGGAGCGGACATCGACAGCGGTGCAATGGGCAACAGCGACGCCGTCACGACGAAGGTCACCGACACGCTCGATGCAGCGGACATCTACTCAAACCTTGCCGTGTTGGCGGCGGCTTGCAACACCAACCCGGTGATCTTCCTCAAGTACCCTGGCAACTACGTCTACAGCGGTCTAGGAATAACACTCGAGAGTCACTCCGCATCACATCGCCTCAACAACGCGAACATGTCGGGCACTTGCGTAGAAGGCGTGTTGGACATACTCACCACGATTGACGAGTACTATGCCAGCAAGTTCGCCCACCTCGTCGGGCAGCTCGATAGCATCAACGAGGGCGATGGCACGCTGCTCGACAATTCCGCCGCGATTTGGTTCAACGAAATGTCGGACGGCAACGCCCACAATCTCAACAACCTTCCCATCGTTCAAGTCGGCAGCCTCGGGGGCTACTTCAAGACGGGTCAGTCTGTAAACGTCTGGGACGGGTCGGACTCGCTGCAGCGAGGTAACAGCGAGGCACAGTGCAACGGCAACGGCAACAACCAGGTGGATGGCGCCAGCCAAAGCACCGGAACGCCAGCAGAGCTCGCCAGTGCCCCGATCAACAAATACTTTGTCACTTTGATGAACGCCCTCGGGGTGAAAGCAGGCGCGGAAGGTTTCCCCGAGGTAGGCGGCACGGCCGACGTGACTCACTACGGCAGATACGATCGCACCGAAGATTTCGTGGGCGGAGATGCGAACCCACCCAACATTACCGATCCGGGGCCGTTCGACGAGCTGAAGGCAAACACCTAGTCAGCAGCACCCAGCGCGTCGCAGTACGGACGGCTGCGACGGCACGCAATATTTTCAACATGTCGAGCGGCTACCCTCTCCCGCATCGACCCAGCTCGCGGCAACTCCGTCGGACTACGCAGATTGGGATTTTCCGCTGCGACTCGCCAAAGCCGCGCCGTGCCTCAATAGGTGGTATTGAGGCATACTTCCCTGCATCTGGTTCGTTTCATGTCACGACGCCTCATCGCGCTTGCCTCGCTGTCCCTCGTACTGCCTTCATCGTTCTCTCAGGCGGCCCCCCGCCCGGTCACTCACGTCGCGTGCGTTGGCGATAGCATCACGGCGGGCGCCGGTGCCTCGCAGTCGTCTGCCAACTACCCCTCTCGGCTGCAACGCCTGTTCGGTGACTCTGTGCAGGTCCAGAACTTCGGCCGCAGCGGGGCGACTCTGCTTACCGTCGGCGACTTGCCATACATCGAGCAGCCTGAGTACACGGCCGCCACTAATTTCGTGGACAATGCGGGATCTGATGCCGTGGTGAGCGTCGTCATCGTGCTAGGTGCCAACGACTCGAAGCCGTTCAATTGGGATGGTGCCGGGCGACCAGAGCAATTCCTCACGGACTATCTGGCGCTGGTCGAGCACTTCCAGGGGCTGAGTACCCAACCGACGGTGTACGTCGCCTTGCCCCTCGCAACGGGCAACAATCCATGCTGCGACATCCGCGGTGATGTCATTGCCGACGATCAGATCCCGTTGATCGAGCAGGTAGCGCAAGAACGACGGGTGCCAATCATTGACCTGAACGCTCCAACCGCGGGCCACCCCGAGTACTTTGGTGACGGAGTGCACCCCAACGACGGTGGCTACACCATCATGGCTGACCTCGTGAAAGCGGGACTCGGCCGTGAGCCCAGCGCAAGCATCGAAATGCCCGTGATGGGCGCCAGCTTCCCTGCCGGCTCGATCCCGATCACCGTGGCGGTCTCCGGCGACACCGTGGACATCGCCAGCGTCGAGTTCTTCGACGGCGACACTTCGCTGGGTACGGAGACGACACCACCATTCACGTTCACCTGGCAGGCGACGGTTGGAACTCACAACCTGACCATCAAGGCCGTCGACACGACCCTCGCCGACGTCACCAGTGACCCACGCGGTATAACAGTTACGGAAGTTGAGATGGACGGCGCGGGCGGTGCCGGTGGCACTGACGGTTCTGGCGGCGACAACGGCGCAGGCGGAGCGAACCTCTCGGCTGGCGGCGCGGCCAGCGGCGCACCCGCAAACGGTGGGGCTGCAAATGCTGGCGATGAAGCTCGAGGCGGCACCGGGGGTCGCGAGGACGTGATGGGCGCAGCCGGCGCGCAAAGCACTGCCACGCCAAGCCCCGTCGTCGAACAACCCGGCGCGAACGGACCGGTCGACGTTCCTGGGACCGAACCTAGTGTCCCGGCCCCTGTCGTCAGTGACGTCGGTGCCACGCCAGCGAACGGGCCGATAACGGCGTCGACAGCGAGCAGCCCGACAGCCGCCGGCGTGGGCAACAACGTACCACCGTCAGCCATGACGACAGGCGGGAGCAGCGAGGGGTGCGCGAGCGTGCCACTCACCCGCTCCCCTGGTGGCTGGCAGGCGCTGGGGCTGCTCTTGGTAGCGCTCGGCCAGCTCCGCCGTCACCGCGCTGCACGAACACGAACTACCGGGTTTTGACGGCGCGCCGCCTCGGTGGAGGAACATCACTCGATGCATTCGACCAACGCCGGTAGGCTCTCGAATACGAGGCACGTCTCGCAATTCGCGCAGTGACAGGCGATGTCAGCGCTCTCGAAGCAAAGATCTGCGTAGATGTCACGGGATTCGTGACCCGTTGGACCTGGTGCATGCTCTACAGAAAGCCCGTCGACCCAGCACCGGTGCTTGCGTGCTTTCAGCGCTGCATGACCGAAGGCAATCACTCGGTGGCCGCGCGCAGTTCGAAGAACTTCGATGACCCCTTGGAGGCGGTGTCGACCGAGCTGATCTAACGGCTGCCAGGGCGCCGCCACGGGTTCGGGACCGAGAAAGGCTTCGCCGACTCTGTTTGGGTTAGCTGCTCAACGTGCGCCTGGACGACACGTTGCGTCACATCGAAGCGCACAGCCACTTTGAATGGTGCTCCGGAGTGCGCGGTTCAGCGCCGCTGAACGTGCGCCATGTGGTTGGACGTCGGATTCGAGTCGCAGCGAGTCGAGTCTCATGTTCAACCATTTCGGTGAAACTCCTACGCGTGCCCCAGGCGGCTTGCCGGTTGTTGCTTTCTGGGATGGGACACCCCTCATGAGTAGGTAAGTCTGTCCCAGAAAGTTACCGCAGTCATCAAGTGCTTCCGTCGCCAGTGTTTCGGGGAGGCGCAGCAGCGCGATCATTTGCAACCACGTGCTATCAAGTGACCACGAAGCTTGGTGCCATGATCATTTATCAATCTCGGTTGGTCGCCTGCGGTCTCGCACTTGCGGCTTGTTCTCCCGCGCCGGGCCCAAGCGCTCGGTCCAGCACGTTAGAGGGCCCATCTGACGTCCACAGCGGCACTGCGGCCGTCGTCGATGGTACCGACACCCTCGTCGACGACACTCCGAGTGGCGCGACGAGCAGCCCCATTGGGTCGAGTTCAAGCGCATCGGGCGATTCGGACGCAACAGGGGTGCCGCCACAG
This sequence comes from Polyangiaceae bacterium, assembly GCA_050298815.1. Classification (GTDB taxonomy): domain Bacteria; phylum Myxococcota_A; class Polyangia; order Polyangiales; family Polyangiaceae; genus SZUA-265. Next base: position 195,719 of record JBNKUV010000088.1, on the reverse strand, counting down.
CCAGTTGCTGTGGTGGTGGAGGACGAGACGTCGCTCATTCTGGCTTCTCCGGAGGGGCCCGCTGCACCCACCACCTGCGCGGGGGAAACGTACGAGGCGGAACTCCTGCCTGTCGACATCTACTTCTTGGTAGATATCTCCGGGTCGATGGCCGAGCGCACGCCGAATGGCACCAAGTGGGACCTCGTCTCGCAGGCACTGGTGGACTTTCTTGACGCGCCGAGTAACGCGGACACCGGCGTCGGCATCGGCTACTTCCCGCTAGGAGCGCCGCCGACGTGCACTTCCGCCGATCCGGATTGCTTCTGTATCCCGTTCACGCCCATCTGTATCACCCTACAAGGCGGATCATGTGACATCGCGGACTACGGCCCGGCGGTGCCCCTGACGTTGCCGCCCGATCATGCGCCAGTCATCAGCGACATGGGCTCCAGAAGCCAAGCTGGCGGTACGCCGACTCGCGTCGCCCTGGAGAGCGCCCTGGACTACGCCAGCACGTGGTCAAGAGACCATCCAGGGCGCAGGACCGTCGTGGTGCTGGCCACGGACGGCGAACCCACTGGATGCGGCATGAACGCCCCGGCAGATGTCGCAGCTGTAGCGGCAGCCGCGTTTGCGGGGCCTCAACAGATCCGCACGTTCGTGGTGGGCGTGGGGCGTTCGCTCACGAGTTTGGATCTGATCGCCGAACAGGGGGGGACGACGCAAGCGTTCCTCACGGACACCAACGAAGACCTCGCAAGCGAGCTGAGCGAAGCTCTCAATCGTATCCGCACGCAAGCGGTACAGTGCGAGTTTTCAATCCCGACGGGTGATGACGACGTGTCGGTCGACACGGGACTCGTCAACGTGGTGCTCACACCGGCGGGCGCAGACTCAGAACTGGTCCCCATGACCCTCGGCGGAAGCGCCGCTGACTGCGACGCGGGTGGCGGTTGGTACTACGATAACCCCGCAGCCCCCACGAGCATCCAGCTCTGTGAATCGACCTGTCAGGCAGCGCAGGCCGGTGCCCGCGTCGAGATCGAATACGGTTGTGAAACCGTTACTGTCCGCGTTCGCTAAACAATACATGGAACTTGTCAACGCAATGTCGTTATCAAGAGCACGGCGCATGGCGATGGTCGCTGCTTGCCTCGCCTGGTGGTGCGCGGGTTGTGTCTCGACTCTGGAAGAAGAGTTCAGAAAGGCGGGGGCCAACCCGGACACACCTTTCACCACCGAAACGAATGAGCAACAGAACCCTGCCGTCCCATCCGTCGGCGCGACCAGCATCGTGACCATGATGCCTGCGGCAGGTGCCACTTCCGTCCCATTGGATGTGGTCGTGAAGCTCACGTTCGATCGACCGATCCGAGCTGGGTCCGGCTCCGTCAGTCTTCACGAGAAAATCAACCAGGCTGAAGTGGAGCGCATTGCGATCACCGATCAAAGGATCACCATTGACGACCGCACCCTCTCCATTGATTGGGCCAGCGTTCTATCGCCCTCGACAGAATACTATGTGTACATCGATCCCGGCGCGTTGCTGGATGAACAACTCCACGCGTTCGAGGGACTGACCGATCCCGAGCACTACCGCTTCAGTACCCAATCACCGGAGCCCCTGCAGCTGGTGCACGTCACCCCTCTGGTTGGCGCCACCGACGTCCCACCGGAAACTCCCTTGAGCTTCACCTTCAGCGAACCCATCGTCGCTGGGCGACAAGGCAACATCACGATCACTGATGCTAGCAACGCACAGGCCGTCGATAGCATCTCGATCAGAGACGGCGCTCAGATCACCATCGACGGCAGGACGCTGAGCGCGCGGCCCAAAGGCGCGCTGTCTTACGGCACCCGATACCGAGTAACGGTCGACGCTGGCACCGTACAGAGCATCGGCGGCTCAGAGTTCGAAGGGCTCGATGACCGCAATCCGCTGACGTTCACCACGATGTCGCCACCGACGCTGGAACTGGTCGGCACCGTGCCGAACGCCGGCGACAGAAACGTCGACCCGACGAGCACGTTGGTGTTCACGTTCGCTGAAGAAATAGTGGCGGGTTCTGGCCGAGTCACCGTACATCGTGCGCAAGACGGCGAGGAGGTAGCCTCTGCGCGGGTGGGCGCACCGAATGTGGTGTTCACTGGCATTACGTTGAGCGTCGACTTGACGTCCGATTTGGAAACGAGCACCGAGTACTACGTGCTTGCCGATCCCGGTCTGGTGCTAACGGCTGACGGTGCAGTCTTTGGAGGGATCTCCAGCCCGGACGACTTCTCCTTCGTGACGGCGGAACAGCTCGTCCAACCGCTGACGTTGGCCAGGCAGTCCCCTGAGGTGGGCGAGGACGGGGTGTCCGTGAGCACCGAGCTCTCCCTCACCTTCGGCGAGGAGGTGCTGGTCGGCGCAGGAGTAGTCTCCGTGCTGACCTACGACCATGACACCCTGGTGGAGACCATCGACGTCGCTAGCTCGAGTAAAGTGAGGATCGAGGGGCAAGTCGTCATCATGGATCTGTCAGCCCCGCTGGATCACGCCACTCGGTACTACGTAAGCGTCAGCGCTGGCTCGTTCCGAAGCGCGGCCGGCGCGTCTTTTGCTGGCATCACTGACAAGACGGCCTGGCATTTCGAGACTGATGTCCTGTTCGGAGTGGAGGAGACCGCGCCGGCCGTCGGCGCCGTTTTCGTCCCGACCACGACCGATCTCGCGCTCACCTTCAACGACGATGTCGTGCTCGTTCACGGCAACGTGGAACTGAGGCGGGCGGAGGACGATGTACTAGTCGAAGTAATTCCCATCGACACAGAACGCGTTCGCGCAGACGGACACCAACTCAACATAAAGCTCAACAGCGTGCTCGGCAGTGAGACCGAGTACTACGTTCTGATTGATAGCGGCGCCGTCCGGTCCGCTGGGGGTACGCCTTGGCAAGGATGGCGCCATCGGCGCTGGACGTTCAAGACGGAGGCTGTGGCCTTCCCCGCGGGAACAGACGCTGGGTTGGTACTTTGGCTCGACGCAGCGAATGCCGGTAGTGTCGATCGAGACGATGGGGTCCGAGTCTGGGCCGATAGCTCAGGCAAGCACAACAACGTTTACCAAAGCGATGGTGACGCGCGCCCCGAGCTCGTGTTTGACGCGCTCAACGGCAAGCCCGCCATCTGGTTCGATGGCAATGATTCGCTCGTTGCCGCTACCGCTCTGGATCTGACCGGCTACGACGGCTTCATCGTCTGGCAGAGCAGCGCGACCGCGGGTACCCAGAGGGCAACGCTGTTGGCCAACGACAGCAGCGCACAACTCAATCATGGCCACCCCTTCGCCGCATCACGCGATGCGGTGCAGTCATGCGTCGGGCAGAACTGCAGTCGCAACCTTGGTTGGTTCGCGGCTAGGTTCGAGCCGGCACCGGAGCGGGGTCAGGCTAGTCTTTGGAACTGGGGCTTCGATGCGATTACGACCACGGTCTTCGCTCGCGCGAACGGAAGTGCGCCGGTGAATCAGTCGGGTCCGACAGAGATGCCTTGGCCTGCGGAGGCGCCACTGACGCTCGGCAACTGCCCGGCGGCGCGCTGCGGCTTCGAAGGCAGCATCGCGGAGGTCGTCATTTATGCGCGCACGCTCAGCTCTTCTGAACGCAGCGCTGCCACCGCGTACCTCAGAGGCAAGTGGGACTTGAGCAGACCGAGCTGTGATCCGGACGAGGTGCTGGGGCCCAACGACAGCTGCTACTTCGTCGGAACGGACTCGGTGGATTGGACCACTGCACGTTCGCGTTGCAGCTCGCGCGGCCCCGGCTGGGATCTCGCGACCGTGCGAACTCTCGCTGAGCACACGTTCATCTCTCAGCTGCTCGACGTGGACACTGCCATCGGCGCAACGGACAGCGCCATCGATGGTGAGTGGCGCTGGGTAACGGACACGCTACAGTTCTGGAGCGGAAATGATGTCGGCGTGGCCGTCAACTCCGCGTTCACAGCGTGGGAGGCGGGCCAGCCCAGCGCGTTGCCCTCCGAGGCCTGCGCGCGCTACCACCTGACGGCCAGCGGCGAGTGGCAGTGGGCGGACTACGTGTGCACCGACGCCCATGCGTACCTCTGCGAAGGACCCGCCAACTAGAGTCCAGTAACGATGAGCCGGCGGCCGCGGGCGATCAGTCGCACTCGATGCGTGATGCCGCTTCCGCTCCCGGAGTGACTGAGCACTAGGGTCTACGGAGACTCAACGAGCAACGTTCTGAGACTCGCGGCAGGATGTTGCGATCGCTGTGGTAGCAGCTTCAAAGAAAGGACCGTAGTCAGCGGCGCACACGGAACCCCGGCCCCCGAGGCGAAAGCTGTCCACGAATTGCTGAAGGCGCGGCGCTGGCTGAGCGCTGGGACACCCGTTGTCTTCACCAATGAGGCCGAGAACAACAACCGCGTTCTCGTTGCTTCCCTTGGCGGCAAGCAGGGCTTGTCGCCATTGTTCTGGATCGCCTGGCGAACGGCTATCTTCCTCGTCGGTGACGATGGTGATCGCCAGCACCGCATCTTCACGAAGAAAGCCGGTGTTGCATCCGCTCGGCGCATTGTGGGTCGCGGACAGCGCAGATAGAAGAGCACCCATGGGTTGCCCATTGACACTGCCGCGCGTCCCGGCTCGCGCCACACAACTGAACTTCCCGGCGAGGTCAGGCTGATCGCCCAGAATGTATCGCCCAGGGTTGTCGACATCGCACACCTCGCCGTCGACGCTCAGGCGGCGCCCCGCACCGAGCGCCTCGTCGCACGCGTCGTCGTCCCAGTCTAACTGAGACAGGTCGGCACAGTTCGTTCCGTTGCAGCTCGAGAAGAATGCGTCGACGAACGGTATACTGGCGAGTACACACACCTCTGCGCAACAGCTCGGGTTTGGGTCGCAGGAAACGTTCCCGTTCACCAAATCTGACAAGCTACTGTACGTTGGTAGACTGCTGGCATCAGTATCCACAACCATGATGTGAACGTCAGTGCCGGGGAGCAGGTTCTGCACACGGTCGATGAACGCTGGGAAACTGCGAACGAGGCTTTCCTGTTCCTCCATCATCGACTCGGAGTTGTCCACAATGTAGAGGAGATCGAGCTTGGTGCACGGCTCTGCGTCGACATCGATGGAGGGGTCGACGCTCGGAACTTCCGGGACGTCGCCGGAGGGGTTGGGACTCTGAACTTCCGGGACGTCGCCGGAGGGGTTGAGACTCGGGACTTCCGGGACGTCGCCAGAGGGGTTGAGACTCTGAACGTCCGTTTGTGCTCCGGGTGCAAGCGAGGCCATGGGGGCCTCTTGCTGTCCTGCGTCAGCGGTTCCTGTCAGACTTATTGTTTCGGTGGCACACGAGAACAGACCGGGCATGGAAACGACCATGAGGCCAGCGCGGAGGAGCCATGCAATGCTTGCCACGTGGCCAACAAGCGCACACTCGGAACAGTTTCTTCCTATGTGCGTTTGACTCGGGTCGGATAGAAGGGATGCTGGGCAAGCGTGCGGCATCGTTCATTATCGTTCTTCGTCAAAATGTGGACCCTCGCAAGGACCTTTTGCGCTGCCGTTTCTTGTCTCACGGGCGTCACGTTGATTGCGCTTCCTTGCCAAGCACAAGCACTGACGGATAGCTGTCCAGAACGATCCTCCTCGGCACCAGCCGACGGCGAACTGGTGATTGCGCTACGATTGGGGTCGGAGCTGAACTGTGCTCTCACCGCGGCGCTCGCGCCCTGGCACCTCCGAGTGAAACAGAGTGATGACGAGACGCTGGGTGCGAGCATGCCCAGCACGTCAGTGTCGGCTCGGCGCATCAGTACAACGCACGACGCGCGCGTCGTGGTGTGGCTCGCGGAGGATCCACAGGGTTTTGCTCTTTGGGTTTACGATACGAAGAACGACCGCACGGTGGCGCGCCCCGTGCCAACTCCACCCTACGACGAGCCAACAGCGGCCGCACTGGCTCTGTCGGTCAAGACGGCAGTCCGGATGGTGGGTGTCGGACCACAAGCGAGTACCGAGGGCGACAGCCCCGCCGGGGACCCGGCGGACCAAGCTTTCAGAGAACAACCACCTCCCGACGAGGTGGCGACCGTTTCGGAGGCGACTGATGAAGGGTCAACGCGCACTCTCGGCGATACGCGCGTGGCAAAGCCAGAATCGCCGTCGAGTCCGGGTGAACCGGCGGACCCTCGGCTCTGCTTGTACACGGCTCTGCGTCGGCCGGCAGACGCCAACTGGAGATGGCGTTTCGGCGGAGAATTGCGCGTGGCGCCCTGGGGGGCGTGGCCGGGTGGCGACACGCTACTTTGGACCGCTGTGGGGCTCGAGTGGGCCTCCGCTCAGTCGATCGAAACCGAGCAGTATCAGGGAGAATTCGACGATATCGGTGGCGCGTTGGCCCTTGGACTCACCCAGCGTGTGTCGGCCTGGGCCGCGGTAGCAACCTCTGTTTCCGCTGGGCTCGAGATGGGAACCCTTTCGGGAGGTCGCTTGGGTTCCCCATCGTCCGAGTACACTCGCGCCAATCCAGTCCTCCAGCTCAGAACCGAGGGACAGCTTCGGTTCGGGTTGCTCGCCGTGTATTTGCAACCTGGGTTGGTCTACTGGGCCGCGCGCCAGCGCTTCGAGGAGACGAACGAACTGGTGTGGGAAACCCCACGTTGGTCCGCGCGGCTGGCGACAGGCTTGGTGCTGGCGTTCAGGTGAGATGCTGCACACTACATCCACCGACATTCGTTTAGACGCGCCGCGCAATATCGACGAGATGCCCCGAAGAGGCACTTGGCTCGGGTGACGGGCCGTGGATCAGCGACCCTGTTCGGGGCATCACTCAGTTTTTTCGTCCCTGTCCGCGACCTTCCACGAGTACGGGGTCACTATGAGAATGTGAACGCTCTGGGGAAAGTCCAAGCCGAATCAACGCGTGTGTCCTCGACGGAGCCCACGCATCCCAAAGCCGTCGATCTCGCGCGCTTGGCAGGCGCGGGGGATGAACTGGCGCAGCGCAGACTGTTCCGGGAGCTCAGACCGCGCCTCCACGCCACACTGCACCGAATTCTCGGCAGTAACATTTTCATCGAGGACGTCCTTCAGGACACCTTCGTCGAAGTCTTTCGTTCGTTGCCGTCCTATCGGGGTGATGCACTGATGACCACATGGGCCGATCGGATTGCGATTCGCGTGGCCTACCGGTTCCTGCGCCGCCACAAGACAACAGTCTCGGCGCAAGCCGCTCCGACCCTGAGCCTGGTCGGTTCCGCAGAGGAGGAAGTCCTGCATCGAGAAGGTGTGCGCAGGCTTTATTCCGTGATGAATACGATGAATCCAAAACTCCGCGTGACGTTCGCTCTGTTCGCGGTAGACGGTCGCTCGTTGAAGGATGTTGCAGAGCTCACGGGGACGACCGTGATCGCCGTCAAGAGCCGTGTGTGGCGAGCGCGCCGACAGCTCGAGCAGGCCGCGCGCGAGGACTCCGTGTTGGCTCGATATCTTTCGGAAGAGGGGGCATCATGATAAACCACAAAGCGCTCAAGCCGCCCATCGAACCGCTGAGTGAGCGGGCGTGGCAGCGGCTGGAAGACACGGTCATCCAGCGACTACGCTATTCGACGGCACCGAGACCATCGTCGCGTTCCTTCCAACCGCGGATGGCACTTCTGTTCGCGGCAGTGTCACTAGCCGTCGGCGTGCTGGCGATCGCCATTTCGCACGATGGTTTCCCGTCCTCCGAGAGCGAGGAGCAGTCCGGGAGTGAGAAGCTAGCTCACACGCCTGACAGCCAGTCTGGGAGCGCCAGAAGTACGACTGCTTCTGCGGGGGACTCGGTCCGAGTCGCGGAGGTCGCGCCCGCGGAGCGACCCTACAACCTCGTCGTCGTCGACACCAGGAGCGAGGCGATCGTACGTGAGCTGAGTGGTTCGCGGTTGACGATTACGCCGCACTCGAGGGTCAGCTATCGGGGAGACGATGCCCACGGCTGGTTAGTCGTGGTCGAAGAAGGACTCGTTCGATGTGAGGTCGCGCCACGTCGAGGTCGACCCGACTTCGTCGTGCGCGCCGGCTCAACGGAAGTGCGAGTCGTCGGCACGCAGTTCGAGGTTGCCTATCGGCAAGGGCAGGCTTTCGTCTCGGTGGACGAGGGCGAGGTCCAGGTGCTCGACGACGGAAGGAAAGAGACGCTCTTAGCTGGCGAACAGTGGCCCTTGGTGGCGTCGTTTGAGTCACTTCCCAAAGCCGCGGACCCTTCTCGCCCCGCCCCGAAGCGCCCAGTCAGGTCGCCGCGCGAGGACTTCGAGTTGGCCACGAGCCTGGAGGCTTCTGACCCGGGTCGAGCACTCGGAATCTATCGACGGTTGTCGCACAGCGGCGGACCTTGGGCCGCCAACGCGTTGTACGCGCAGGCTCGGCTTCTCAAAGTGAGCGGTCGAGATGCGGAGGCGCAGAGGCTGCTGTCCCTCTACCTGCAGCGCTACCCGGAGGGCACCAACGCGGCAGACGCGCAGCGCCTGTTGAAGCACCACCCATCGAATGATTGACACGCAACCAACTGTGCGCGACCCCGCCCTGCGCTAACGGCTGTGTGTGGACGCTCAGGCGTGCAGCTCACGGGGGAACACATCGACAGAGGATCAACCGTCCAGACACCTACGGACGGCCTCCAGGAGTTGGTCTGGTGTGAAGGGTTTGGGCAAAAACCCCTCACCAATGCCGAGTTCGAGCTGCTTACCCGCCAGATCGGCGCTGTAGCCGCTCATGAACAGGACTTTGAGACTTGGAACGCTCGCGGTCAATCGTCGGGCCAAGTCCGGACCACTCACACCACCTGGGAGGACTAGGTCGGAGATCAGCAGCCCAACGGCGGTGTTCAGTTCGGGCCACATGCTCAGCGCCGTCTCGCCATCTGCCACCTGAAAGACCACGTACCCAGCCCGCTCCAGCACTGTCGATGCCAGCTTCCGCACGCGAGTCTCGTCCTCCACGAGCAGAATGGTTTCGGTCCCGGTCAGCTCCTGGTTCGCGGGTGCCCTCGATGTTGCTGTCGGTGCGCTTTCAGTCAAAGGAAGGAACACGTCAAACTTCGTTCCCTTTCCCACTTCGCTGTCCACCTGGATCCAGCCTGCGTGTTGTTTGACGATTCCAAATACGGTGGCCAAGCCCAATCCCGTACCCTCGGGTTTCGTGCTGAAGAACGGTTCGAATATTCGGTCGCGGAGCTCTGCCGCAATCCCGGCGCCCGTGTCGATCAAGGTCAGGCGCGCGTACTGCCCGGGTTGCGCATCGGGGTGACCGTCAGCCGTCTCTCGGTCGATGACGACCGGCTCCGTGCCAATGAATAGTCGTCCACCCTCGGGCATCGCGTCTCTGGCGTTGATCACCAGGTTGAGGAGGAGTTGGTCCAACATGCCAGGATCGGCGTTGGTCCTGAGCGCAGTTGGGTGGAGCGCGGTTTCGAGGTGGATGTTCTCTCCAATGATCCGCGTCAGAATCTTCATCAGGTCCATCACGACGTCGTTGAAGTCCAACGTGCGCCGTTGCATGACCTGGCGTCGGCTGAACATCAGTAGCTGTCGCGTGAGACTGGCTGCTCGTTCGGCAGCGTCATTGATTTGGTCCAAACCATCGCGCACATCGTCGGAAAGCGTACTCAGGCCGAGGAGAGAGATCTCCATCATGATCGCGGCGAGCAGGTTGTTGAAGTCATGAGCTATCCCGCCCGCCAACTGGCCGATCGCGTCCAGCTTCTGTGAGTGGTGTAGTTGCTCCTCTAGCCGACGATGCTCAGAGTGGTCCCGCGAATTGAGGACTACGAAGCCCGACGTCGACTGGCCAGGCACGCTGCGCTCCGCGGTGTGCATTACCGCCCAATGCCCGTCCCTGTGACGCGCGCGGTGCTCGAACGTCACCGGGACGCCAGGACACTCCAGCGCTTGGGCCAACGCGGCACGAGCACGCTGCACATCCTCGGGATGAATCATGCCCATGACACTCGTGCCGACCAGCTCCTCAGGTGCGTACCCCAGAACGGACTCGGAGGACGGACTCGCGAATGTGATGATCCCCCCGTAGTCGATCACGATGATCAGGTCGGACGCGTTCTCGATCAGCTGGCGAAAATACTCCTCCCTTAGGCGGGTCTGTCGTTCTGCTTCGCGCAATGCGTCCACAACCTGCTGGTATTCGGTGACGTCTTGCATCATCCCCAGCATCGACAGCGGGCGGCCCTCCGCGTCCCATCTCACATCCGCTTCGCTGTGGATGAACCGCACTTCACCGCCTGGCCGAACGACCCGGTATTCCAAGTTGTAAGGGGGCCCTCCAGCTAGCGCGTCCGCGGCAGCCTTTGCCGCACGGGGTTGGTCTTCTGTGTGAATCAGCTCGAGCCAACGTCGATGCCACCGCTCCAGCCCGAGCGGGACTGCCTCGGGGCTGATGCCAAAGATCCGACACGCTTCGTCCGATAGCGTGATGTGTCCTGCTCGAACGTCCCGCTCCCAGTATCCGATGTGCGCGATGCGCTGGGCTTCTGTGAGCCTTCGCTCGCTGTCGCGCAGCGCCTGTTCCGCCGTCAGACGCATGGTCATGTCTCGAGCGAGGACCGCCACGCCGAGGACACGCCCAGCCGCGTCTTTCATGGGAGCGTAGGATGCCAGAAAGGTGCGCTCAGCGAAAAGCACGTGCGCTGAGCCCGCTTCGTGTTCGACATGTTCTCCCGCGAGTGCCCGGTCCAAATGATGCCGAATGACATTGCGGTCCGACGCGATGCTGATGTGGTCGAGAAAGTTATCACCCAGGTTGATGTTCGCGCCGTAGAACGTCTGCATGGCGGAGGCGTGCGCGCGGTTGAAGCTCGTATACGTGTAGAGTCGGTCCACTGAGAACATCACGACGTCGAGGCCGTCGACGAGGTTTCGGAGGGCAGAGTCTTGCTTCGGCAAGGGGGGGCGGCATTGCGATCCGGTGATGGCGCGTCCGAGCACAGCGGGCAACTGCTGAATGCTTCTCTTGCTGATGTAGTCAGCTGCTCCCCGTTTGATGCTCTCGGCTGCGAGCTCTTCCGAACCGGCCCCCGTCATGATGACCACCGGCAGCGTCGGCTTCCAAGTTCGCACGAGGTCTAGAACTTCGAGACTTGGAAGGTCGCACAGTGAGTGGTCACTGATGACGACATCGAAATCCAATTCCGCCAAGTGAGCCTCGACCTCTCTTCGCGAGGAAGCGCCAGTGACGCGGAACGGGCGCACCCACTCTTGCAGGGTGTCGCGAAGCAGGTCACGATCGAACGCGTTCGAGTCTGCATGCAGAATGGAAACGGGAGACTTCATTGTCGTGTTCTGCGCGCCAGCCTATCTCAGGTGGTGTCCGTGCCCAATGCGTTTCAAGCGGGTCGCCTACTGCACACCATTGTATACCTGTTGGGAGGCATACCTGTCGGGAGCGAGCAGATTGGCTGTACTGCGTCAATCTAGGGCTCGACTCTAGCGACGACTCTTCGAGCGCTGGGTTCAGGGCATCTGCGAGCCTGTTTGCCCAATCCTCTGCCATGGCTCAATGTCCATGGCGGCTAGAGCGTTCGCTCCTGAAAGAGTTCGATGAGCAAATCTCGGAATACCCGAGACTTTGCGGGCAGATGCTTGCGGCTCGGCTGTACGATGTAGACCGTTCCGGTAGGTGCCGCCCAACGGGGCAGGACTTGAACGAGTTCGCCCGCGGCAATCTCAGGAGCGGCCAGGAAGGGCGGCAAGGCTCCGATGCCCGTGCCCGCGCGCAACAACTCCCTGCAAAAGAAGAAGTCACCAGAATCGACTCGTGACTCTATTCCGGCAAGCTTGAGCAGCTTCGGGTCCAACCCAACGAAGGAGTGGTCACTTAGGTCCGAAATCGTGCGGGGCTCACCCCGACGCGCGAGATAGACCGGGGATGCGTACAAACGAAGTGCGTACGAACCCACGCGTTGAACGAGCAACGAGCTGTCGCGAAACCGTTTCGTCGAGACCCTCAGCGCCAGATCGAACCCTTCGCCAACCAAGTCTACGATGTCCGTTCTCAGGTCGACTTCCACTCGAGCAGTGGGATAGCGCTTGACGTAGCGCGCCGTCACCTCTGCGACCACGGTGGCGCCAAGGTCAGCGGTAGTGGTAACTCGTAACGTTCCAGTCGGGACCTCAGTGTGGCGCGGTAACTCGGCTAACGATGCCTGCAAGGCGCTCAACGGCGCGGCAACACAATCGTAGAGAGCCAAGCCCGCGGTGGTGGTGGAAACCTTACGTGTCGTGCGATGAAACAGACGTGCGCCGATGACGGACTCTAGACCCGATACCGTGCGGCTCACCGTGGAACGTGGCACCCCGAGCTTGGCGGCCGCCGCCGCGAAACTACCCGTCGCATGCACCGCGACGAACACTCGGAGCTGGTTCAAGTCGATTGATGCACCCACGCACCAGACAATGCCGGAATGTCGCATTGATCACAACGAGCACCAGCAACATCTTCAGTTGATGTCAACGTCAACGCAACTATTGGTCACCGGCGCGTCGGGCCACCTGGCTCGGCGCGTCATCGAATACCTTCTCGCCATGGAGATCTGCCCGGTCATCGCGACAACACGTACGCCGGACAAACTCTCGGATCTGAAGGAGAGGGGCGTGGACGTGAGGGCGGCAGACTTCGACGCTCCCGAGACGCTCCTCGGCGCCTTCCGCGGAGCAACCCGCGCGCTCCTCGTGAGCACCGACGCACTGGACCGGCCAGGTCGCCGCATCGCCCAACACTCCGTCGCCATCGAGGCTTTCCAGCGCGTTGGCGTAGAGCACGTGACGTACACGTCCTGGGTCAATGCAGACCGATCGGTGGCCGCGGTAGCTCCCGATCATCTGGCTACGGAACAAGCGCTCGAGGCGTCGAAGCTCGACTTCACGGTGCTGCGGAACAACATCTACGCGGAAATCTTACTGGGAGCCCTCCCCCACGCCGTGGCCAGTGGAACGCTGATGGATGCCAAGGGCGGCGGTCGCGTTGCCTACGTCACGCGTGATGATTGTGCTGCATCGGCCGCTGCCGTTCTCGCGAGCAACCGCGCCGGGCGCACGACGTTCGACATCACGGGACCGGAGGCGTTGAGCAGCGAGGACGTTGCAGCGATGGTGTCGAGATTCGCGGGAAAGCCGGTTCGTTATCGATCGGTTTCCTTGGACGAATTCGTTGCGGGCCTGACCTCGGCGGGTCTACCGGAAGCGATGGCTCGGGCGTACGCCACCTTCGAGACCGCAGCGGAATGTGGTGAGCTCGCTTCGGTATCTTCGGCGGTGCAGGACCTCGTCGGTCGACAGCCACAGTCGGTCGGTGACTTCCTGGCCGCCGACCACAACGCCCTTGTCGCATGACTGAGCCCCGCACCATGACCGGGGCCGAATCCCGATGAAGCCGATGGAGGTGGGCTCCATTCTGTCGCAGAAGCACAAGGGGGCGTTCATGGACGGAATCGCTCTGAGGTGATCCTCGATTTCCTTGGCGCACCCGCGCGGGGTGACCCGCTGCATTGGATAGGGGTGTCAGCTATCACATCCCCTCCCGCGCCCAACCATGAGCTAGGCTAGTGACCAGTTCCCCCGCCGCCTGAGGCAATTCCCCCCTCAGCGAGCTCGCGCAAGGACGGCTGAACCGGCATGCGCCACTTGCCACCAACTCCTCGACCCCATAGACTTCGCCTTCGAGCACTTCGATTCGCAGGGTGCCTACCGGGAGCAAGACAATGGCCTGCCCGCCGACGCCACCGGCGAGTTGATATCTGGAGCTCAGCTTCGACGGCACCGTCGGACTGCGCGACGTCTTGACCGGAGAGTTGAGCCAAACGGTAGAAACCTGTTTGGTTGAAACCGCGGTGCAGTATGCCTCCGCGGATGCGAACGGCAATCCGGAGTACGCTGTCCCGAACCTCGAAGTCGGCTGCTTTCACGTGAACAACGAAGCACCCGAGGCGGGACTGGAGGCTTCGCTCCAGGATTGGCTGCTCAGCGTCGTCGCGAGCGACCTATTTGCAGCGAACTACGAATGACATCCAGCGCACGTCGGGGAGTTCGATAACCTGAACATCTGGGACCGCAGCAAAGGCTCCTCCTGCATCGGTGTCAGTACGCACTGTGACCATCGACTTCACATCACTGGCCCAAGACTGCACCGATGCTGACGATTTTCAGGCGATGGTCTTGGACAGTCTGCAGCGCGCGGTCGGATTCGACGCCGCTTTTTTTCTCCCAAAAGGGGGGGACCCTCGACCGACGACCATGGGCCTCCGACGCGATGTCGCGGCACTCCTGGCTGAACGCGGCGAAACATATGCGCGCGAACTCACTCCCGTGAGGCAGGCCGCTCTTTCGGCGCGTGGTGTGGTGGTCGACTCTACCGTTTGCGGTTTGCTGCACGTACGGAGTACCAGGTACTTTCGCGAGATCGCAGCGACCGTCAATGGCAAGCACGCACTCCTGGCATATGTCCCCTGGCGCGGGCGTATTGCAGCGGCGCTGATGCTTGGACGTTGTGGCCCCACGTTTTCCGGCCGAGACATCTCCTTCGTGGAGTCGTTACTGCCCCATCTCGGCGTCGCGCGGGCAGCTTTAGGTCTTCCCTCCTGGTGCGCATCTCCTTTGCCCGGCCCGCCGCGGGTCGGCATGCTGGGGCCTTTGCGCTCTTCGCTTCGTCCGCAGGTCCTCGCTTCAGCACGCACCGAACGAGGCACCGTCGTCGTACGGGACCGCTGTGGTTTTCGCGAGATGGTAGCCACTGGCGGCACGACGGAAGTCGTCTGGACACGCGCTTGTGTCAAAGAACCTTCCAAGTCTGGCTGGCCGTACGTAGATCTCTTCCATCTGGCTCCCGCGCTCGCCAAACATCGCGCTCGCGCTCTCTTCGTCGGAATTGGTGGCGGCGTGTGCCTGCACCAGTTCGCCTCAACCTATCCGGGGATACAACTCGACGTCGTCGAGCACGAACCAGCCGTTGTCCAACTAGCCAAAGACTGGTTCGCGCTGAACACCATCCCGAACCTGACCGTGCACATTGCCGATGGCGCTCGGTTCATCGAGACTGCCCCACCGACCTCGTGGGATATCGTTGCAATCGACGCCTTCGACACCCACCTCCAAGCCGACCCCCGCCTGCAGCAAGCTGCATTCCGCGCGCTCCTGCGCGTCCTGCGGCCTGGCGGCACTGTGGCGTGGAACATAATTGGCTCGCTCTCCCCGTGGGGTTACGTGGCAGACTTCGTGGCGTCGGTCAGCTCCACCTTCAACGCCGTTCGCTTGGTACCAGTTGTTGACATCCACGAGCACTACGCGCCAGACACCGTCAGAAACATCGTCATCATCGCATCCAAGTAGGGAGACGCTGCGTCGAGCGGCGCACTTGCGCCTCGAGCGTAACGTGTGTGGTTCGGGGGCTTTCCGTCCCCGCATCGAGTCCGCAGCGTGCGAAATCGCACCGACGGCGCACAATCGCTGGACTACGCCGTGGTCTAGGTGCCGTTTGGGGAGTTGCCAGACTCATCGCAGGCAACCTGCGCAGCGGCGATGACTGTTACTTCTGTTGTTGCGGGACCGTCACGGTGTTAGCCTCCGGATGTTGTGCCTGCCCCGGTTTGGATATGCGTGACCCTGATTGCTCTCTCGCTCTCGACGGCCACGTCGTGTGCTGGAGCCAACTCCGACGAGCTCGGGCACCCGCATCACGATCCCCCGGACGGAGCAACACCCGGGGACGATGGGCTGGACGCAAGCGCTGAAGCAGGCGATGGAAGACGGAGTTCGGCAAACATCGACGAAGCCGCAGCGCCGCAGGAAAGCGACGGTGACGCGGGCGCAGGGCCACAACCGTGGGACGCCGGACGGGAAAATGCTTCCAGCGCTGACGAGACCTCACATCAGGATGCAAGCCTCGCTGAGACAACTTGCGCCGAGGGCGCCGTGGCTTTCGGGCGGGAGCAGTGTGCTGACGAACGCTGGCTCTCGCGGGACACCTGTGTGGATGGACGCTGGCAGTCAGCGTGCTCTGAGGCATTCGTTAGCGTTTGGAACACCGACGGAACTCGCTTTCACGATACACCGCGAGTCATCCTGCCGCTAGTCGAGCAGGGGGACTACGACTTTTGGGTCTCTTGGGGTGATGGTAGTGTCGACCACATTGAGAATTGGAACGATCCAGCTAGATTCCACGAATATGAAGAGCACGGGCAATACCGTGTGCAAGTCGAAGGAACCATCACAGGTTTCCAGTTTGCGGGGTGTACCGATGCGCCCGAGCCGTGTGACTCGAGCGACTGCAGCGCCAGTGAAGAGCGAGAGAACGTTCGACGTCTGGCAGCCATCGAGCACTTCGGACCACTCGCGCTCGGCGATACGGAATGTCAGTTCAGTCACGCGGAGCGCTTGGAGTTTCGTGCGGTAGACGGGCCTGACTTGAGCGGCACCAGGAGCCTGCATGCGGCGTTCTTTGGTGCGAGCTTTTCGGGCTCGCTGGCAAGTTGGGACGTGTCGTCCGTCACCGACATGAGTCGCGCTTTTCAAGCCGCAGTGGCTGAGAACTTTGGCATCGAAGGCTGGGACGTCTCCAACGTCACCGACATGAGCCACATGTTCAACATGCGCGCCTTCGATGAGGACATCTCCTCATGGGACACCTCGAGCGTCACGAGCATGAGCGGCACGTTCGCTGGCTCCAACTTTGATGGAGACATCACAGCGTGGGACACCTCGAGTGTCACCGACATGAGCCACATGTTTGCGGATACCAGCGCCTTCTCTCGGGACATAGCCGACTGGGACACCTCGAGCGTCACCGACATGAGCCGCATGTTTCAGTACGCCCTCGCCTTCGCTCGAGACATCTCGACGTGGAACACCTCTAATGTCACCGACATGAGCGGAATGTTCGCCCGGTCCAGGTACAATCAAGACCTCGCGGCGTGGGACACGTCGAGTGTTGTAAACATGCGAGAGATGTTCTTCGAAGCCTACGACTTCGACGGCGACCTGTCCGACTGGGACACATCGAGCGTTGTAAATGCCAGTAGCATGTTCTTCCGGGCTCGCATGTTCAATCAGGACCTCTCGAGCTGGGACACGTCCAACTTTGTCGACATGAACGGCATGTTCTCCAACGCCGTTTCTTTCAATCAGGACATTGCCGGCTGGGACACCGCGAACGTCACCAACATGCGCAGTCTGTTCTCGGCCGCGGCCAGCTTCAATCAGGACATTGCCGGCTGGGACACCGCGAACGTCACTGACATGAGCTACATGTTCTACGGAGCCACGTCCTTCAACCAGGACATCTCCGACTGGGACACGTCCAACGTGACAGCCATGGCGCAGGTGTTCGCTGGCGCGACCGCATTCGATCAGGCCGTGGGCACCTGGTCGATCGAGCAGGTCGTCCAGCTCGATGGCATGCTCGCTGACACCGCGCTTTCGCCACCCAACTACGACGCCACCTTGCTTGGTTGGGCCTCACAAGACGTCCAGCCTGGACTCACCTTCTGGTGCGATGCCCAGTACACGAGCGCGTCCGAAGCAGCCCGCTCAGTGCTGGTCGATGAGCACGGCTGGTCCATCGACGACGGCGGTCTGCTCGCACCATGACTCTTGGCGCCCAACGGCAGGGCGAAGGAAGCACCGACCGGCTCAGAAGCGATCGAGTCGACCGAGATGCCCGTTCGGGACGCCTGCTCCGCCGGAGCTGCTGCGGTCTTCTTAGCGGACGTCACGGCGGCGACGGAGCTCGGAGCCCAACAAGACCGCACCTCGGCGTACAGACTCGCACTTGCGCGGCAAACCGAATACTCCACTGTTGATCAGTCGCAATACTCTGCCGGCGAGAAGCGAGTCGAATGTGCGCCGCCCCAATCGGCAATCCCGGTCGCCCGAGGCGCGCATCTCGACTATGCTCCCGGCGTGGGATGGCTGACGCAGGGTTGCCTATGGGTCGTAGTGTCGACTGCGGCGCCGGCGTGTGTCAAAGCCGAACGACCCATGCTGCCACCCCCTGCAGCCGATGAAGGGGCGCCGCAGTCGGCACTTGCGACGCCAGCGCTGGCAGAGTCACGAGCCGCAGCACGTGCATACGGCGAGCCCCAAGAACCGCTACTGGCCATCAGCGACGCGACGCTCCTGGGTCGTTTGGAGAAGCGTGGGTTCGACATCGCCTCCACCGCTGGCTTCGGGCGCTCCGTTTTGGCCCTTCCTAACAACGAAGAGTTGGCCAAAAGCGCGGCGTACCGCTCGCTAACTGGCACCGTATCCGCCGATATTGCCGAGTTTATGGCCAAGGACGCCCTGCTGGGGGTCGGCATGAACTATTCCCACCGAGCGTTCGACTCATCTTGGCTCTCGCGCCCCGACTTTCGCTTCGAACTTGCCGGCATCATCAATCGCATCGACCGAAGGGACTTCAACACGCAGACCTGTGGCGAACTCCGATTGATCTACCGTCTCTCCTACGCGGTGCGGGTGCGCGACCAGGACATCCGTTCTCGGGTCCCAATGACCGTCAACGTGGTGCGCTGGTTACCAAAACTTGGGGAGAGCTGTGCGGACGAGGCAACTCGTTGGGTAGTCGATCCCAAGGCCCCCGATCCGGAGGGAGTGCTCACGAGCAAGCAGGGGCCGCTGTTCGAACTCGAAAAGCGTACTTCGCTCAAGTCTGTGGAGATAAATCTGCAGAGCGTACGCTGGCCTTCCACCATACGTCCGAACATGGCGGGCCACGCCGAATACTTGATGCGAGTGTTCGTACCGAACGGCGACGAGCTGGAGCCAGCGCTGTTGGAGAACACTCCAGACGTGGAACGACTGCGCGCCGACTCGAACCTGCGGGCGCTATTCCTGAGCTGGCTACGCGCTCCTGGGGTACTAGATGCCATCGATCTAGGGACCGCCATCGTACCGGACCAGTTCTTGGCCAAACGCGCAATCAGCGTGGCGCCCCACGGACTATCACGCCAAGCCAACAGGCCATTCACCCGCACCCTAGAAGGTGACGACGCTGGACCCATTGCCGCAGGGGAATACCGGACGTTCCTGGGAGCAACCAGCCTCTTGCGACGGCTGGATGGGCTGAGCTGCCCCGGCTGCCATCAGACCCGCAGCATTGCCGGCTTCCACTTCCTGGGTGAAGACGACAAACAGAGGAGAGCAGACATCATCGCCGTGCCCCACTCGCCGCACTTCGGGGACGAACTCGTGCGCCGAACCCAGTACGTGACCGCCCTCGCACAGGGACGTGTACCCAATCCCCAACGCCTGCCGACGGAGCGCATGGGAGGTGGTGAATACGGGGCTCATTGTGGTCTGAAGCCCAGTGGTGAGTTCGGCGATTGGACGTGCGACGAGGGGCTGATTTGCGTCCCGCTGACGGACGACGAGGTGGGAACGTGCATGCCCAAAGAGCCAGGTCCCGGCGATGTATGCGAGATCGGACGGATGCGTTCGAGTGGCGACCGCCGCCGGGACTACGTTTCATTGCAGAGTCCCGCGGATTGCGGCAGCGGTCACTGCGAAAAGAACTCGGTGGGCTTTCCTGGCGGTATGTGCTCGACCGACTGTCGCGACCTCGACTCGACCGTCACCTGTGGCGGCATTGCACAGTTGGTTGGCTTCAACACCTGCCTGGCGGGCCGCGCGCCCTTCGAACAGTGCATCCTCGATCACTCGCGGCCGGGGGCCCTTCGAGCGTGTTCCCTCTCTGCCCCGTGCCGGGAAGACTACATCTGCGCTAGCACGGCGGCGGGACAAGGGGCGTGCATTCCTCCCTACTTCCTCTTTCAGATGCGAGTTGATGGGCATGTGTTGCCCTGAAGCAGCACCATTTGGAGTTTGTTGGTAAGCTGGCTGCCATGAGTGAAGGAGCTGCTGCGGAAAGCACCCCGCCGGTCTCGTCGCGACGAGAAGTCACCCTCGAAGAAATGGAGAGCGAACAGCGCACCTCTCAGTATTCCGCCGTCGCCGAAGAGCCGAGCAGCGGCAAGTTCGGAACGTATCTGGGCGTTTACCGTCCCACCATCCTGACGCTATTCGGCGTCATCATGTACATCCGCATGGGCTGGGTGGTGGGTAACGCCGGCCTTCTGGGCGCTCTCGGGATCCTACTCCTCACGTTTCTGATCACCGGAACAGCTGCCCTGGCCCTCTCGAGCGTCGCAACGAACATTCGACTTCGCGCGGGCGGGGTCTTCGCACTCGTGTCCCAATCGTTGGGCTTGGAGGCAGGCGGAGCGATCGGTTTGCCCCTGTACCTGGCCCAAGCGATGGGCGCGGCACTCTACATCTACGGCTTCGCTGAGGGCTGGCAATACCTATTCCCCCATCACCCTCAATGGGCCGTCGTGCTGGGCATCTTCGTGGCAGGCCTGTCGCTTTCGATCATCAGTGAGCGCCTCGTGCTGCGCCTCCAGCTATTGGTCTTGATCGGCGTCGTGGTGGCGTTGGGTAGTATGTTCGGCGGATTTTCTACTCGAGAGCTACACGAGCCCAAGTTGTTTGGCAGTTTTGAGGCTGGCAACATTTGGCTTCTGTTCGCCGTGTTTTTCCCCGCAGGCACCGGCATCAAGGTGGGTGCGAGCTTGTCGGGCAAGCTAAAGGATCCGCGACGCAGCGTGCCTGTAGGAACGATGGCAGCTTGGGGTACGGCGTTGGTGACCTACGCGGCGTTGATGGTCTGGTACAGCATGATTTGCACGCCCGATGAACTTCGAAGCAACTACCTGATAGCCGTCGATAAGGCCGTCTGGGGACCAGCAGTTCTGATCGGGCTCTTGTCCTCGTGCGCTTCGGCGATGCTCAGCAGCATGGTCGCCGCGCCGAACGTCTTGGCAGCCCTGGCCAAACATCACGTGGTTCCTTTCGGCAGCAAGCTCGCCCCCAAGTCAGCGGACGGTACGCCGCGCAAAGCCGCCATGGTCAACGGCGCGGTGATCGGCGGCACTCTGCTCCTCGGTGATCTCAACGCCGTCGCCCAGTTCATCACCATGTTCTTCTTGATCACCTACGCCACCCTCAACCTGGTGGTGATGATCGAGCAGAGCTTGGGGCTCGTGTCGTTCCGCCCGACGTTCAAGACCCCGATCTGGGTCTCGGCGATCGGCGCCATTGCCAGTGTCTTTGCCATGACCATCACCAACCCGGCATTTGGTTTGGTCGCGTTGGGTGTGGTGGTGGGGCTCTACGTGTATCTGGAGCGCAAACAGCTGGAGACGCCCTGGGAGACGGTCCGGTCCGGCATCTTTTTGGCAATGGCCGATTGGGCTGCCCGCCAATCCCAGCGTGTCGAGGGCTCCAACGAACGAGCCTGGAAACCCGACATACTCTTTCCCATCGAGCGCGAGGAGGAGCTACGGGGCGACTACCGACTGCTACTCGACATGGTGCGCCCGCGCGGATCGATTCAGGTCTTCTTCAGGACCACCCAGGCAGATGCCGCTCCGCCAGGCGGACTCACACGCTTCGTTCAAGGGCTGCGGCGGGCTCGCCTCTACGCCACGCTATCGCCTGTTCCCGCCAAGGACATCGTCGACCTCGCGCGGATGAGCGCCCGAGTCCTGCGCAACGTGTTCTTCCGTCCGAACGTGTTATGCCTCAACATCGAGGGCCGCACCGACGAAGAGCTCAACAAGCTGATAACCATCGCCAAAGAGGCGGAGATGGCGGTGGTCTTCCTGGTCATTCACCCCACCGCTCGCCTCGGCCGAGAGCGCGATGTGACCGTGTGGGTACGCGACCAGAGCCCACACTGGGAACTCGGCTTGCGCCTGGCAAACCTGGACGTGCCCCTGCTCCTCGGCTATCAGCTGAACCGCAACTGGAACGGGGATTTGCGTCTGCGAACGGTCGTGTCCAAGCGTGAGAACCTGGAGCACGCCAACAAGTTCTTGCACCGGCTGATAAGGGATGCGCGTCTGCCCCGCGGTCAGGTGTCCGTCGTTCACGGCTCGTTCGACGAAGCCCTGACCGGCGCCGAAGACACGGACCTGAACATCTTCGGCCTCTCGAACCAGGTCTCCTCGCGGCACCTCCGGGAATTGTCGGAGAAGGCCCGGAGTTCCTGCATGTTCGTGATGGATTCGGGCAACGAATCCGCTTTGGCGTGATTGCGACGTCGGTATCCAACCGCACCAGAAGCCAAACACTAGGGGGTGTCCAAGTTTCTGCTCGTCGCGAGAGGCAGGAGGCGCGAGCGAGAAGCGCGCCGGAGGAGTGAGCACCGGAAGCAGGCTGAAGCCTGGTGAGGAGCGGAACGACGGGGCCGTGCTTCGCTGCCGCGAAATCCTGCCTCGCAGCAGAGCAAGAGACTTGGGACACCCCCTAGAGCAACCCACCGACGTTCGAAGACCGACAGATAGCGTCGATTCGTGGCATGCTGCAGGCATGTGGCTGAGCCCTGAGAGTCGTCTCCATCCCGGCGCCACACCGCTGCAGTTTACGTTGTATCGAATCGTGCTGGGTCTGGTCGTCGTGTTTGCACTGGCGGCCGCGCCGACCCCGGACGTCCCGTCGCAGGAGTGGCTGGACCTGCCGCGGGGAGTGCGCGGTGGGCTGCGCTTTTCGGCGGGGGTACTGGGGTTGGCCCTGGTGCTGGGCATCTTGCGGCGCGCCGTCGGACCGCTCAGTGCGGCACTTGCGGCAATTCTGGCTCTCTACGGCCACACGAGCTGGGGCATCGCGGTGCCGTTGGTCGTCCATGGGGTCCTGGTTGCAGGTCCTGCGTCGGGTGAACCCTTCAGCCTGCTCGGAGCCGTGCGTGATACCCCGATCCCGTCCCACTGGACGACAGCGGCGTGGGTGAGTCTAGCGCTGGTCGCCGTTCTCCACACGACGTCGGGCCCGAGCGACGTGTTCTCGTGGCTGGTCGCCGGCTCGACGATCGCTGTCGTTGGCGCAGGGCTTCACTCGGGGCCCAGACTGACGCTGGTCCTCCCGGCGTTTGCCCTCTTGATCGCGGGCGCATGGTTGAGCTTTGGGCTGGGCGCGGCGGTGGTGTCGCTCTTACCTGGCGCGCTCGGTTGTATCACTCACGACTGGCTGCCGCCCAGACGGGCGTCAGCTGACAAACCCATCGTGTTCTTCGATGGGGTGTGCGCGGTGTGTGATCGTGGGATGCAGCTGGTGATGGCCGAAGACCAACTGGGGACCTTGCAGTTGGCACCCCTGCAGGGAGAGACCAGCAAGAAACTGCTCAACTTGCGCGAGGGTGTTCCGGAGTCGATGATCGTCTACGACGGCGGGCAACGCCTAGATCGCTCGGCGGGCGCTGTTCGCCTCGCGGAATACCTCGGGGGCGTGTGGTGGCTCGCGACCCTTTTCGGCGCGTTGCCTCTGGGCGTGCGAGAAGGGCTCTACGACTGGGTCGCTAGCAACCGATACGACTGGTTCGGCAAGCTGGACGCTTGTCGTATTCCGTCGGCCACCGAGCGCGAGCGCTTCTTGGATTGAACCCGCGGCGCAATAGCGAGTCGCCGCTACAGGCCATTCAACGCTTCTCCGAAGCGTTCGAGTAGCGCATTCACTGCCGGGCGGTAGCCGAAGTCGGCCGCGTTGGCATCGCTCGCGGTCTTGGGACAAATCGATGCCACCACGGAGTTGGCTCCAAAAGCGCGTAGCACCTGCAACTGTCGCACGCCGGGGTAGGCTTTACCGAAACGCTGGGTGGCATCGTAGCTCCCATCGGGCGCCTGACACAGCGGGCTCTGGTATTCGTCGCCCCCGAAGTCGGTGCAATCGCAAGCAGGTACCAGCTCTCCCGCGTCTTGCCGGTCCTGTACCTCGTCTTGATCTGGACACTCCACCGCCTCAATCGGGAAGATACATGCGAACTGCAGATCGTTGGCGTCCGCAATGTTCCACTCGTGGCCGTTGATGGGGTTCTGCAGGTAGGTGCCATCGGGCGCGGCCAAGGCCACGCCGGTTGCCGGATTGACGCCCGTGCGCGGCTCTATCTGCTCGCGCATCAACGGATCCAGCGGCGTGGGATAACCCAATACAGGATCGACGTCGCCTAGAATCCAATCCCAGTTGATGGGTTCGTCCGTTCCTTCCCTGTTGTTACGATAGCGCAGGGGCTCGCTCGACGATGGCTCAACGGCGATATCTTGCCACGGCACGCCCACGATACCGGCCAAGAATACCCAATTGTCGGGACGACGCGCACCATCCAACAACCCAAAGATGGGATTGCGCACGAGCGGCATGTCGCAATCCTGGGGAGACAAGTCGTCATTGGTTGCACAGACGGATTCGAGAGTCAGCGCGTTGGTATAGCGCTGCAATGGGTAGAGGTAGTCGACCCCAAAGCGACGCTGCTGCTGAAAGCAGCGCAGATTGGGAGAGTCACCGTCACCGTCTGCCCCGTAGCGACGCCCATCTTCGCAACCAAGGGCGACGGTTTCGGCCGTTTGGTTGGTCGCGGCCGGGCAACCATCAGGAATGCTCACGACGCCGCAAGAGGTGCAGCACTCGTGGTTGGGGCCCATCGTGGGGTCATCACAGGCGCCCGTTGCCTTGAAGCCTGGGTTGAACAACCCCTGCTCCGTTACCGTTTCAGCCAAGCGCCACGATTGCCCCGACGCCTTGAAAGAACAATCACTCTCATCGCTGAACATCACGATGGACAACAACGAATTGGGCCGTAGGAATTGCGCTCGCTGATTGAGCACCGTGATGTCGACGAGTTGGTTGCCCTCTGCATCGAGTTCGGGCCCAGCACACAAGTTGTTCGTATCCGACACCGAGCAGGGCTGCCGCACCACCGTGGTGTAGGGAAATGGATCGACCAAGAATCGCACCCAGGACTCGAGACTCGCCTCCCAACCACAACCGAACTCGCCCGCCGTGACGGCCAGATCGGCAAAGTCGGAAACCAACGGACCACTGTCGTCCCCCGCTGACCAGGACAGAAAGCCGCTGGCAGCGGCGCTGGGTACCGCCGCTGCCCCGCGCGGAAGGGACCCCAACAGGTGCGCCATGTCTTCGTGTTGCTCCCGAGTTAGCACGTTCTTGCAGTCGCCGTACGAGCCGTAACCTCCAAGGCTCGTCGTGATGATGCCCAGATGCAGATCGGCAATCGGTGGGAACTCCAACACGGAACCCGCTGAGCATGCCCCACCGTCTGGAGCTTCGAGATTGCCGTCTGCATCGCGACAGTTGGGATTGACGAGGCGCTCGACCAAGTCCGGTAGCGCGTCTGCGAGTAGCTGCTGCTTGTCGAACATGCTGATGGAGTTGTCGATGACGAACAACAGATCGACCTTGTCGGGCTGTCCTTGCAGAACCGGGGCTTCTTCGAACGGCTCCAGATCTTCCGCATCCGTTGCTACCTCTTGGTCGGTCTCGACCTCGTCAGTAGCCGGTTCATCCGTTCCCTCCCCATCGGTGGACACATCATCTGTGAACTCGCCGTCCGTTCCCTCTGCGGATGCCACATCCGTGGCTTCGACATCCGTACCGGGGATGTCGCTCGCGCTATCGTCGGTGATCTCCTCCGCGCCAGCGTCGGGCTCAGGGGCATCGGTTTCGTCGCCAGCGCCGTCAGTCCCGTCTGAATCCGTCGTGCCCGGGTCGACAGGGCCAGGGTCGTCCGTGCTAGAACTCGAGTCCGTCGCGGTAGCGTTGGAACCGTCCGTGCTCTCGCCGTTCGCGTCTGATTCAGCCACCCCCGAATCCGTCACTTCCGGGGCGCCGTCGGTCCGCCCGACGCCATCGGTCGTCTCAGCGCTGTCAGTGGTGCAGTTTTCCCCGACACAGTCACCGTCGGAGCGCGTTGACGAGCCGCTTCCACACCCGACCAACGAAAGCCCCACCGTGCACAACGCGGCAAATCTTCTCATCGATTTTTCCCGAATCCTTCCCTGCTCCCAGACGCTGACCCGAAGGCGCCTTCCCGATTCACACGAGCAGGTCTAGCATGGGAGAGTATTCGCGACAGATACGCTCAACGCGCCGCGATCCTCCCCGTCCCGATCCAGAGCAGCCCGCCTGGGCCAGCCAACCGCGGCCCAGGCTCCCTGAACGTCGGTCAGGTCAGGTGTCTCACCAAGTGCCCGACGCACCGCGGCCCATCGTCAAAACTCGACGACATCTGGCCCGTACCCGACGCTGCTGCACGAAACGATACCCCGATCCAGCTGAATGTCGAAGGTCGACTCTTCCCCGCACGTCGAAGCGCGGAACGAGCGCAGCGTGATTTCCCCATCCGAACCCACGTTGAACAGAGCAAAGTGCTGATCGTAGTAGTCTCGGCTCAACAGGAGAGAGCTCTCCGACACCTCCACCAAGGTCCAGTTGCTCCACGCGTTCGACAACTCGAGGGTCTCGAGTTGTCGCATCGACCCCTCGGGATCGATGGCGGTCAATTGGGGGGTGCCGCCGCAAACCGCGGCCGGCTCGGTAAAGAGCACGGCAAAACCGCCCACCAAACGCAAATCCAGATAGAAGCCCGGCAGCTCCAAGCTCGCCTCGATGGTGGCGCCGTCCTCCTCGATGTGCAGGCGGTACAGTGTGCTGCCTCCCCCTGTCCCGGGACGCGGTTGTACACTCAGCCAAGTAGCATCATCCAGAGCGCCGACGAAGCGGCCTGGAATGTTCACCGGTGGTAGCGTGTCGAGCTCTCCCCGGTCGTTCAACACGAACCGATCGACGAAGACGCTGACACGGTCGTTGTCGATCTCCGCATCAGTAGCCCCCTCACGCTGCCAAACGAAGTAACCGTCCTCGATCCGCTCGAGATAGAGGGTGTCGTCCTGAGTCAGCATGCGCCCCCAGCGTGAGTTCGGACCCACACGAACACTGGTGACGGGTTCAGCCCAACTCCCCTTGCCTTCCTCGTCCACGTGCAGAGTGTGGAGCTGCCGTTGTCCGCGCGCACCCCTCCACTCGTCGATGCTGTCGTAGTAGCGCGGGATGGCTCCCAAGTCGTCGCACTGGGCTTGGCCCGAACACTCGCGGATCGCTTCGAGAGTGAACACCCAACGGTCCTTGCCGAGCGGCAGGGGGGGCTGCGTTTCCTCGTTCCAACCCGACCAAGTCAACGACAGCGCAGATGTGCCTTCCAGCAAAGCCTCCGGGTCGGAGGGATCGGCGAGTTCGTCGCTTTCGCGGGGCTCGTCGCCCAACGTAAAAATGGAAACGCGGGACTGTTCGCTGTCACAGCCGTCAGCCTCGCAATAGGGTGCCTCCAACGCCGGCACCACGACGGCGCCTTCCACCGGCAGGATCCCGAAGTGTGTCGGGCTGAGTGGGAACGACCAGTGTTCGTCGTCGCGAGAGATGCGTAGCTCGTGGTCGATCTCAGTCGGCGACGCGCCGAAGCGGGTCAGCGTCTGAGCTTCTGTGGGGTCATCTTCTGGCCCCAGCGCCATGTGGTTCCAATAAGTGACGTCGTCCGCTCGGAAGGTAGCCGTTTCGTCACTGCCCCACTGGAAGTAAGTAAAGCCCGAGCCCTGCTGCACGAACAGCCAATCGTCGACTTCGAGGCGCGCTGCCTCCCAGGGCGTTTCGCTCGCGCCAGCATAGCGCAGCGAATCGTCACTCACCTCAATCGCGCTTATCCTCCCGACTCGGCCGAGATCACGTGCTACCAGGTAGCGGTCATTCAAGGTGACTTGCTCTGGCACCATGAACCCGATGGAGCTCGTGAAGCCTTCGAGATCCGTCTGCATTGCGTCATCGCCCGCAGACCAGCGATCGATCACGGTGACCGTCGAGTCCTCGATCCGCAGCAGGCCGAGTTCCGTCGGCAAGCTCGTGGGCTCGCCGAACCACGCGATGGCCCGTCCCGAGTTCTGAGCCAGAAAAGCCATATCGACGTTTCCGTCTTGCCCGAGAGCCGACAGCGGCAACACAGTGCGCATCGGCTCGGGTAACTCCAGCTGTGTTTCTGCGCCGTCGCTCAACGCCCAAATCTGGGAGGTCACGTTTTCGCGGCCCAATTGGATGAAAAGCAAGTCCCCGTCCACCTCCACGCGCCAGCTATTGTTGAAGTCTGGGGTTCCCAGTTGCACTCGTGAGAGTAGGCCTGGCTCGTCGCCGCCAGTGCGGTGACGCTCGAGCCACACGTCCGGCTCGCTTTGGAAAACGACCCGCAGCTCACCATCCGTCAACCAGGCCTGCACCGCGTCGAAATCGGTCAACTGCCCTCCGAGGGCGATCGACTCCGGCTCGGACAGCGACCCATCCGGAAGGAATCGAACGAAGCTAACCTCGTTGCCGGAGCGGGTGAGCGCTCCTTGGGAGGTGAGCGTCGCGCGCCCCACAGTCGCGGGCAACTCGGCCGTGTGCGGCACTTGCAGGTCGATTGCGTCCACGACCTGTCCGTTTGCCAAATCATGATGCGTGACGCGCAGGGTGCTGAACGTCGGACAACGGGAAATGTAGGGGCACGCGGGCTCGGCCGCGTCGTTGAGCCAGGAGGTCACGTAAAGCCCGCGTTCGTCGACGAGCATTTCACGAAAGCCACCGTCGAGCTCGATGGTGCCAATCACGTTGGGCGCCTCTGGATCGCGGAGGTCGATACGCAAGATGACATCTCGTTGTAGAAATTCTTCCACGTCCGGCAGACGCTCTGAGTTGATGCGTGGCTGCTGCCGCAGGGCAACGAGGGCTTCCACAGCTGCACCGTCAGCAGTAACCACGAGCTCAATCTCGTGTACCCCGCCAGAATTGGCCGAGGTTGGCAGGGCCAACTCCGATAGCAACTTCGGCTCACTCGGATCGGATACGTCCAAGATGGAGAGCCCTCGGTACCAATCCCACCCCACCAACCTTTCGTTCGCGCGCCACCACAACGGCCGATCGATAGGCTCCGGCGCCATGCAGGGTTCACCTGAAGAGCCACCCTCGGGGGCATCCCACCGATCTGGTCCGTCGTACTCTGGCGGAGCGACTCCGGGAGGATCATCGGGTTGCTCTGAAACAGGGTTATCGGTCTCAGTGCCAACGCACGCGCTGACTCCGAGCAAGAGGAGTAAAGACGACTGACCCAGCTTCTTCATTTCTTTGAGGCTTTCTTTGGAGACTCCGACAGCGGAAACACTTGAAAATTGATCTGAGCAACGCGCTCTGGCGCATCGTCGAGCTCGGCCAATTGCAGCAGCTCACGACGGAACGCCCTCACCTTTTCCTTGATGGCTTCGAGCTTTTCGTCACTGACGCACACGGTCAGGCACGATACATCTCGCTCCTCGCGCGGCAGGTTATCGAGGGCATGACCCGCTCGATCGAGCATCGCGTGATGGAAAGCGTAGATGTGCGGCCCGTGGGGGCCTGGACCGGTGGTTACGAGTGGCTCGCCTTGCACGACGCGCCCCGACTCATCGTTCCGGATGAGCTCGAGCTTGCGCAACAGCGCCATGGCGCGCGCCGCCTGGACTCGGCTGATGGAAGGTGTCAACTGCCTGGCAATCCACGCCGGGTCGTCCACGAAGTCCGGACGCCGTACCAACTCGCGAATCACCGGCACGTACCACGTCGAGTGGTAACGCGCGCGCTCCTTGGCCAACAGGTGAACGGCGCGGAACTTCCGGTAGTGCGTCAATCGGTCGAACGCGCGACTGCGCGCCTGGGTGTCCGTCGCCTGCCCGTAGGCCACCAGCTCCACGAAGAAGTCCAGGGCCACTCCCTCCAAGCCACAACCCCGACCGAACTGGCCGGCAGAGGCGGGCGTGAGGTTGCGCGCCCCGTCCATCACCAGGCGCAGGTAGTTCGACGATCGCAGCCCCGCCCGGCGAGAAAACACTCGAAAGGAAAAACCGTATTCATGAGCCTTGGCGTAGGCGTAGTAGTCCCGCAGGAAAGCCCGGAAGTCAGAATAGCTGTACACACTTGGAGCTGATTTTGTGCCCACATGATTACTATTGATGGACAGTCTGCGTTCGTGCCAGGTCCGCCGTGCAGAAATCGTGTACAGCGAGTACACACTTGGACACCGGCGGCGCAAACCGTGGGGGGGGCGCACCCCCAAAACCCAGCCGGTTGACTGTTGACGTTCACGGCAGGGCGAGCGGACGCCTCCACCTCGCGAAGCGCTCGCCAGCCCGACACGCTTGTGTAGGCCAACCGCTCCACCAACAAGTCAGCGCCGCTTTGGTGTCAGCGTTGGGCTAACGCCTAATCGTCGCCGACTTGCAGCGTCTGCGCGAGACGGGGGCTGGACCAGGTGCGGTGGGTGCGGCACCCGTCGGCGCCGGGCTGGACGGCTCTGGGCTCGTCGGCACCGGCCTGGGGTCTTCCGTATCGACGGGCACCGTTCCGGTGAAACCGGTAGCGTCGTCCGCAGTCAAGTTGCTACTCTGCCAACGCTGGCTCGATGGTCAGAAGCAGCACCCCCGGTGACGACAGACTGAACGTCGAACTGAAACTGTCGCCGCACAAGGCCTCTCCGACTGGGACCGCGGGGGCCTCCATCGAAGTCTGTAGGGCTCCCCAGGCGGCCTCATCCATGTTCGCCATAGTCGGGCGTCCCAAATCGTCCCACGCCGCCCACGCGTCCCCCTGCACCTCGTCGACGTGATAAACGGCTACGTCGTACGCGACGTCTGGGTTGAGGCCAGTGACGGTGATGGCGATGTCCTGGGCGGGCCCTTCAGCGTAGTAAGTGTCGTTGCGAAAGCCATCGCCTGGATTCTGCCCGTTGTAGACCAGCACCTGCATGCCGCCATCAGCAGTGTCCCTTGAGGCCATGCCCCCCACGTTGCCTTCGCCCTCCACCGAAAAAGAGCGTTGTTCGTCGCCCATGCGCGCCAAGAACGAATAGGCGTTGTAGGCCGCCTTCTTGATACCTTCACGACTGTACAGACCCATGGCGCCGATGAAGGGATTGTCTTCGAGCACGTAGTCGCCGGGATCTTCGTACCCCTCATCGAACACGTCCGAGAGCGTCCACCAAGCGTAGGCGGTGGGATAACGCTTGCCTTCCCTGGAGCAGCGCCTCGCGATGTCGGCGTACGTCTGGGCCACGAATGCGGCTCCTTGAATGGTTTCTTGCGGCTCCCATTCCGGCTCGGTGCCGGCGGTCCCCTCAACGCCACGCAAGCCGAACTCCCAAGTGGGACCGAACTCGGTCACGGCGATCGGAACATCGGTGTGACCGTAGCGGTCGAGCAGAGCGAGCCCATCGAAGTAGCCGCTGACTGACTCGAGGAAACTCCAGGAGTGGAACGCGAAGAAGTCCAATGGGCTGCCGTTGGCGCCCACGTGATCGAGAAAGAGTTTTCCCGCCATGGAGTTTCCCTCCAGCTCAGCAGGCTGACTGGCCACGGGTCCCCCCACAGGACCGTTGGGTAGCACGGCGCGGACGCCGGCTGCCGCCCGATCGTAGAGTTGGAAGTACTCGTCGAGGGATCCCTTCCAGAACTTGTTGCTGCAGCACTCGGGTTCATTCCACACCTCCCAGTACCACTTCATGACAGTCTCTTCGCCGTAGCGGTCGACACTGTGCTGCACAAATTCGCGGACCAAGCCTTCCCACTTGGCATAGTCCTTTGGCGGCGAAACAACCATCTTCCAATCAAAGACGGTTTGGCTGGGATCGGCGGCCAAAGCCGATGGCATGGGCGCAAGTTCAATGATGGGCGCTATGCCATTGGCCACCAGGAAGTCGAAGATGTCATCGGAGCGGGTGAAGTCGTACACGGGGTTACCGCTCTCGTCCTCGCCATAAATGCCGATGTCGTCATGGAAAAGCCCGTGGCCGCGCACGCTTCGAAGCTCGAGCGTCTGCACCGCTTCTACTGTCTGCTCCCTGAATACCTGAGACCAGCGTCGGCCATCGAAGCTGTCCCGGTCCTGAGCTTGGAACTCTGGGGCGAGCAGGTCTCGATCCAAGTACAAGCCCATCCTGCCCAAACCGTACGTCGTCCAGAAGTGGGGCAACGGACCCCAGGGATCGGCGCCTGCGACGATCTGATACGGAGCCGCGCTCGTGTCCTCCAATGGGAAAGCGCCGGCGCACTCAGCGGTTTGCGGATACGTGACCGCCGGCTCGTCGTACGTGGGTGGAGGGATCGGAGCGGGAGGGACGCTACTGTCCGTGGTGGATGGCTGACCCGGCGCCGGGGCGGAGTCTGGCTCCGACTCTCCCTCACCGCCGCAGCTTGCGAGTGCCAAGCAACACGCTAGGTAAACTTCAAATCGAAACATGCTGGTACTGCGTTAGTATTTTTGTAGTTCAAGCGCGAGTCCGCCGACGGCGGACCCAGCCCGCACACAGACCCACGAGCACGCCAACCCATGGCCAGTGACTGGAGGTAGCGCCCCCGGACACACGACATCCGCCATCGCTCCCACTTTCCATCATCACTGGGGCGGTATCACCCGTTGCAGGAGCAGCGCCTGGCATGCCTGCCTGCGGGGTTGCCGTCGTCGTGTCGTTAGGCGTCCCAACGTCGGGGGCAGGACCCGCGGGAGCGCCGGGCAGGGCAGGAGTTGCTGCCGGGGCGCCAGGTAGGGCAGGAGTTGCCGCACCCGGTGTTGCCGCCGGCGGCGTCTCGCCTGACGGCGTCTCGCCTGACGGCGTTTCACCCGGCGGCGTCTCGCCTGGCGGGGTCGTGGCCTCAGGGGCGGGCTCGCCCGGGGGCTCAGCTGGGGTACCAGTGTCCGGGGCAGGATCCGTAGCTGGGTCGACCGGTGTGTCCCCGGGCTCCGCTGGCACGTCTGGCGTTTGGTCGACCGGCACGTCTGGCTCTGGCTCGGCGATCGGCCCTGGGCCTTCTGGGTCCATCGGTGCAGCGCCGGTAGAGCCGGTGGCATCGTCTGCCGTCATCGACAACACGGCATAGCCGCCGATGAAGGCAACATTCTCGGGCGAGTGAGTCGACAGGCCCTTCGGCGACCCCCAGGTTCCGGTCAACCACCCCTCAGGCAGTGAGTCACCACCGAAGTCTTCACGCCATTCGGGAGTGAACTCGCCGTCCGCCCACGAGGAGTACTGCACCCAGTTGATGTATTCGAACAGGGGCAGAATGTCTGGACTGAAGTTACCGCCGAACGTCGAGTCTCCGGGCCAAACGTTGAAGTGCAGTTGCATCGCGTCCGCGTTGTCCCTGAACGCCGTGGAGTCTTCCCCAGTCTCACGACGAACTTCGACCCCATCGATGAACCAAGCGACGTAGTCGGGCGTCCACTCATAGGCATACGTGTGGAACTCGGTGCACCAGGAGCCGGCAGTGCCGTGGGATTGCGTATGGTTCGCCTCGGGGAGACCGTAGAGCGCGTTGGAGAACATCTCGCAGTCGGACCACACCGTTTCGATATCCAGTTCGTTCCAGAATACGTCTGACATCTCCGACAGGTCCTTCCACAGGAAGTACGAGCCGACGACGCCGTCACCCCCCGCGAGCTTCACGCGCGCCTCGAAACGACCGTATGGGAAGGAAGCCGAGGTGTAGAGTTCAGCGCTACTGACGGCATGTGCCGGCGAGGCCAGCGATCCCATCGCAGTACAGCAGATAGCAATCAGGCAGGACTTGGTCGAAACGTTGGGTATCCGCATGAGCGTCACCTTTTGGAAATTGGGAGGATGGGCCTGGCTCGAAAGTCAAAGGGGCCTTGGCCGGGGCGCCGAGTATGGGGGGCGTCCAGCCGACGACTTCGCGTTTCTTGGGAAATTGGGTCTCCCGACCCATCGCCTGCGCTGTTCTCAGTTTTGGCACTGGCGCCGATGTGCCCGTTTCGATGCCGCGCGTGCTGTTCACGCTGCATCTATCGTTCAGTAGCTCAGCCCGTACCCAAAAGGATACAGCGGCGGATCGGATTCGTAGTCCAGATCACCCACGTTGATCGGGATCTGCGCCATCGTCCTGGGCCAGGTGTGGCCCAGCCGCCCTGTCGGCGCCCACTGCCCGAAGAGAACATCCGCCAGGGCATCCGCTTCCGTGCCAGGAAGCCACGCCGCGAGCCACGCGTCGGCGAGCTGGAGATAGGGCTCGATAATCAAAGGGCGGCCAGTGACGAGCACCGCCACGACCGGAGCTCCCGAGTTCCTCGCTGCCTCGAGCGCGGGTACGTCGGGTGTTTGCACCGCGAGGTCGATGTCCGCGGCGTCCCCGGGGCCTTCAGCATAGGGCTCTTCGCTGAGCACGACCACAACCACCTCAGCGTCAGCGGGGATGCCACTTCCGTCCTCAGAAAAAGTGACGTTCTCAGCGCCGGTGGCCGCTTGGATCCCGGCCAGAATCGTGGTGCCGGAAGTCACACCCAGTACATCGCCCGCATTGGCGATACCCAGTCCCTGCCAGTTCACCGTCCACCCGCCGCACTGACGCTGCAAGGAGTCGGCACCTGACCCCGCGACGTGGACCCGAATGCCAGGAGTGAGCGGCAGCACGTCCGCGTTCTCCAGCAACACCGCTGATTCACGCACTGCCTGACGCGCCACGTCCCGATGCGGCTCCGACCCAACCTCCGCGAGCAATGCCTCGTCGGCGCCCGGATCGTAGTCTGGCTCGAAGAGACCCATCTCGCACTTGATGGTGAGGACGCGGGTCACCGCGTCGTCGATTCTCTCCTGAGGGATGTGGGCGTCACCGGATGCATTCGGTGCCTGCTCGATGATGCCGATGATCTCAAGTGCCGCGTAAGGCTCCATCAACATGTCCAAACCGGCATTGATGGCCAGTGCTATCTTCGCCTCAGGCGTCCCGCCTAGCTGAGCGGTCGCCGCCCAGTCTGAGCTCAAGAAACCAGCGAATCCCATCTCGTTCTTCAACACGTCGGTGAGCCAGGCGCCATTGGCCGTCATCTTGAGGCCATTGAAGCTGCTGAGGGAAACCATGATGTTGCCCACTCCTGCGTTGATGAGTGGCTGATAGACGTCGGTGCCCAAACAACGGAAGTCTGCGTCGGTGAGCACGGTATTTCCCTGATCCAGTCCGCCCACAGTCGCTCCGTCACCTGCAAAGTGCTTGGCGCAGGCAAGCACCGATTCGGGACCGCCCAGGGAATCGCCCTGCAGCCCCTGCACCACCGCCACTGCCATCTCGGCCGTCAGCTTCGGATCTTCCGAGTAGCTCTCGAAGGTGCGTCCCCAACGCTCATCCCGTGCAGGCGATACGGTTGGGGCAAACGTCCATTCCGCCGTCGTGCCACGCATCTCTCGCGCGGTGATTCGACCCACCTCCTTGACGAGAGCGAGATTTCGGGTCGCACCAAGGCCGATGTTGTGCGGAAAGATTACGGCGTCGGAAACGTTGTTGTGCCCGTGAACCGCATCCACACCATAGAGCAGCGGAATGCCGAAATTCGCCTGAGCCTCGAACGATGCCACGTGATCGCGCCATGCTTGCGGTGAATTGCTCTCAGGCGGATCTGCATTGCCGCCACTGAATACCGACCCGAGCTGGTAGCTGGCGACATCAGCGGGCTCTACGTCGTCCGAGTCGCCCTGGACCATTTGCCCGGCTTTTTGTGCTGGAGTCATGCCTGCAAGTAGCTCGGCGGCTTTGGTCACGCAGGCCTCGCTGGGTCGCCATGGGTTTATGGGCGCGGGGTACTCGAACTCTGCCGCACCGTTTGTAGCGGAGTCCTGAGCAGCGGGCATCACGTTGCGGCATCCCCCTACCGGACTGTTTTCACTTCCCCCGCCATTGGGACCTTCCGGCTGCACGACGTCAGACACCGTATCGCCCGGTCCGGTCGCCGGGGCTTCAGCGCCACCGCCGGATTCTTCTGAACCGCAGGCAGCTGGCAAGACCAAAAAGAGAAGAAGACTGGGGACTACAGGAAGACGCATTGAGGTGGCTGACGCAGTGCTAGATGATGTGGCGCGTCACGGTCGCACAACCAGCGCCGCCAGCGGCCGTTCCAGAGAGCCCCTTTGAACATTATCCCAAGAAATGCGAAGCGCCGAGGCGCACGGGGCTTCGCGCTACCGAATCTGGGTCGCGGCCATTCGCTCCTGGGCCGACGCATGCCGCGCCGGTCAGGGCTCCGTCCACAGCATGGTGTGCATCGTGACTAGTGGAACGACCTCCGGATTGTCAGAAGCGGCGACGATTGCGCGGAGCTCGCTGAAGTAGTTCTCTTGCAGAGTCCGGATGCGGGCGACGTCGCCTCGTGACACTGAGAAGATGTTGTAAGAGTAGAGATCACCGTCACGTGGGTGTTCCACACGTTCACTGCAGGTGCGCGCCCAATGGCTGCGCAGCGCCTGGCGGTTCTTGGCGGAACGAGTATCAATGGTCAAGGCCTGCACCACTTTGTAGTGCTTCCCCCGGCGCCGGATCAGCCCCGCCTCTACAAGACGCAGAATACTGCGCGTAACCGTTGGCGCCTCAATGCCCAGCGCGCGCGCCAACGCGGCGTCATCGTGGCGCGCAGACGATTTGTACCGTTTCGTTTCGAGGAGACACAGCAACGCAGCCGTCCAAGGTTCGGTAAAGGCCAGATCCGAACGGAGCTTGGGAGCAAGTCTGCCTCGAGTGCCTGGATGGTCGTACTTCGCCGCTGGGATACGACTGGGCAGCACGCTAACTGGCGGAAGGTAAACGAGGCACCCGCTCACGCCTCCCTGCAACCGCACGTCACTGCGGAAACTGAACGAGCTCGACGCGCCGCAACGGGATCAACGGCGCATGGGTGGCCTTGCACTCCCTCCCGAACTGCCCGGGCACTGCCCACCGCAGCTGGGACACGAGCCCGTTTCCGTCGGGCCAGCACCAACTATTCCGTGCGCACGTTCGCACGCTTTGGCGGACCATGCGCGGCCTTGGGGTAGGAAGCGTCGTTGCAATGCGTGTGAACACTGGAGAAACATCGGCGTTCGTACTTGTGCCGTAAGAGGCGAACGTGTTTCGTCGGACTCGGGTGACGCTTGGTATCGGCGCATCGAGCACCGGTGATGACGCAGCGCGGCGTGCACGTCATGCGTTACTCGTGTGGTCCACCCACCGGCCAAGTCACACACGCCTAGCCTCGAGGGAGCGCTGGGATAAACTCTTGGTCCCCTCGACCGATGCCCGCAGACGACTCACCGCGAACTTGCCCGTGCTCGACATTTCACTGTCTCGCTCGGCAGCCCCACTACAACCTGTACGCCGACCGCGGATGCCAGTTGCTCGTGGCTTTCCGGACACCTCGGCGATTCGAGAACACCGGTGACATCGAGAGCTGCTTCAGTGACGTTGCAGGTCATTTGGCGCTCATCCCCCGCCACGAGTACTCGCTTCTGGTCGACGTGCGGAAAGGTCCTGCTCGCAACGACGACACGTTCGAGACGACGATCAAGCGGGAGCGGGGGAAGCTCTTGTTTGGCTTTGCGCGGAACGTTGCGTTGGTGGCGACGATAGCCGGAAAGCTCCAAGTCCAACGTTTTGCCAAAGCTGACGGGCGAGAGGTTTACGTCACCGACGACATCGAAGCGGCGTTCGGCTACCTCGGTCTCCCACGACACGGCTGGCCCACGGAGGGCTGATGACGTGGAAGCGTCCATATCAGAACCTCGTCATCGAGAGCTGTAGCAGGAAGCTCAGGTAATCGAAGTCCGCACCGCCGTCGAACGTGGCGTAGTTGCCCTGAAGAGCGATGCCCATACCGCCCTCACGCCGGTGGTCGTCCTGGCTGTCGCGGAACCACTCTTTGCCGAGAGTTACCCCAACGCCAGGTCCTGATGCGGTAACACCACGGTCCCAAAAACAGGGAATGTTGTCGCGCCAAAGGAGCATGCCGAGGTAGCGTAGCTGCGCGCCTATGAGGAAGTCATCGTCTGTGTAGTGGGCGCCAGCGATCCCAATGCCGAACATCTGAAAGCCAACGTTGTCGGGCTCTTCCCTCTCCGTCAGCATGACCTCGTAGAGCAACTCCGCGGCGAGCGCGAAGTCTTCGACGCCGCCTCCCACCTGCGCGGAAGTTGCCAAGACGACACCCGAAAAGCTCAGGTCGTCAATGGGGCGAAAACCTGGTTCGGGAGGAAGGGAGCCGCCACGAACGGCAGCGTATCCGAGGCCCAGGTCGAGATGCCCGAAAAACCCTTCGTGGGGTTCGCCTTCCTTCTCTTGTTTTTTGTCGCTCATGGAGCGCGAATCGTCCTTCGCGGTGAGCTGAGTCTTCCCGACCCCATCACCGGGTGCGCCTGGTTGTACGCTCTGCGCATACGCAGTGTTCATAGTGAACACTACCAACGCTGCTACAGCGAGAACCTGTGACCACGCGTTCATTCGATGAACTCCGAGCAGTCATCGCCCTCGAGCACATCGCAGGGATTCTCCAGAAAGCTCAGGCCGTCGATACTGGAGAAACAGTCTTGTACGGTCGCTAGACTAGTCCTGCACAACGTGTCCGCGTCGATTGTCAGGGAGAGGCCGCACAACGCGACGCTCGCTTCGAGGGTGCTCACCTGCTCGAGGCAAGTTTGGTACTCGGCTGACTGGGTGACGTCGGGCTCGGGCTGGGGCGTAGTCGCTCCGGCATCGGGAGGCGAAGTCATCATGCCGCCATCCACCGTCGGTTCATCGGACGGCTCGGGGGTCTCGCCAGCGTCAATCGTGCGCGGCGCCTCGGCGTCGGGTTCCACATGGGACGGCCCAGCGTCTAACGTCGAGGCGGGCTCCGGCTCGGGTTCCCTTTCATCGAGCACATCGCTGCCCTCCTCGATGCACTCGGACACCTCTTCACTCTCACAACGCGCGCACTCGCCGTTTTCGTCACATACTTCGCAGCTGACGTCGTCTGGGTCGTCAGCAGGACTCGTGCAGGTTAGGACAGGAGATTCGCTGCCACAAGGCCCCGTGATCAAAGTGATGGTTTCCTCCGTCACGACGAGCACGTAACAGTAGTCCTCGTCAAAGGTGAATTCGTCGCCTTCCCACGTCGCGACGATGATCTCGATGTCGTCTGGATCCCCATCGCCGAAACCGATGACAGACACCGTTTCCTCAACGCCGTCATCGTCGATGTCTATCTGGATCTCTTGCTCAAATGCGACTAGGCCGGACACATCGATACCGAGACTCGCGGAAGTCACCACGTCGAGATTGGCCCAGCCGGAGAAGTCGCCATCGAAGTCGAATTCCATGTCGGCATCGAAATCGAAGTCGAAGGCAAGAGAACCGCTGAAGTCCAGCCGCCCTCTGAAGTCCGGCAGGCTGAAATCCGGCGTCGTACAGCAGCTGGCTGTGCTGAGCGCCGCCGCCAGCGCAAGCATTGGGTTCACAAGGCGTGTCCTCATGACGTTCCCCTTTCTTCTGAGTTCAATAAGTCCACTCCCACGTCGGAATGAGACCTAGCAAAGCACGTGCCGACTGGAAAAGTGTGTGACTATCGAGTGCTGGCAAACCGGTGGCGTGATCCTCGGATCCTACGATCCTCCTCCAAAGCGTTGCGCCAACTCACCTTTCAATCGCTCGGCGTGCGCTCTCGCCCTCCCGGCAATGGTAAATGAAGACTCCGTCACGAGGGAGCAGTGCCCTGCTCGCATTTGGCGCTCCCGATGCCTGCAGCCATAGCCTGGACGGATGATAGTCCGACGCGTTGGACTTTGCGAACGTCGAGACTTGCCCCATAACGCCCCCTCCTTGGCACTTCATCAGACATCCGGGCGCACGACCCTTGGGCTCTCGCTGGCCTTGAGCACGGCATTGCTCTGGGCGACGCTGCCGGTTGGCCTCAAGTTCGCGCTGGAGCAGATCGACGCGTTGACTCTCACTTGGTTCCGCTTCGTGTGGGCGTTCCTGTCGTTCGGCGCGTGGCTGGCGATGCGTCGGGGCTTCAGCCAGTTCCGGCGACTGGATCGCAGGGGCTGGGGGCTGCTCCTAATCGCGGCTGTCATGTTGACGAGCAACTACGTTTGTTACTTGTTTGGACTTGACCGCACGACGCCGGCGAACTCGCAGCTCCTGATGCAGCTCGCGCCTCTGCTGATGGCGACGGGAGGTATCGTCGTATTTCGCGAGCGCTTCACTTGGAAACAGCGGCTGTCGACAGCTGTGCTGGTCTTGGGCCTCTCGCTGTTCTTTTGGGACCAACTGACGTTCGCGGTGACGGACCTCAGGCGCTACCTGGAGGGCTCGGCATGGATCGTGACGGCGGCAGCCACGTGGGCCGTCTACGCTCTGGTGCAGAAACAGTTGCTCGTCAGCATCTCGTCGATCGCCGTCCTGTTCTTCTTGTTCGCCGTCGGCTCAGTGGCGTTGTTGCCGATGTCGAACATGGCGGTGCTTGCCGATGTCGATGCCTGGCACTGGCTGGCCATCGCCTTTTGCTCCCTCAATACGCTAGCCGCGTACGGAGCGTTCGCCGAGTCCCTCGCCCACGCCGACGCGTCGCGTGTCGGCGTGGTGTTGGCACTGAACCCACTGTTGACACTCGCGGTCGTGGGATCCGCACACTGGTGGAGTCCAACACACTTCCCGGCAGTGGAGGTCGCACTCCTGGGTTACCTTGGTGCGGCGCTAGCCGTCACGGGCTCGATTGCGACGAGCTGGTTGGGGAGCCGCCGGTCGGCGGCGCCTCCACCGTCAGGGTTGCCAGCAGCGGAGCCTGTACCAGCGTCCGTGCGAGCGTGAATCCTGTCCCAAGCCAGAGCCGGCCGCGTCCTGGAATGCGGACGACAACGAGCGCGAGCGCTTTGTGGATGGCCAGCTTGCTCCGGTTTCAAGCGAGGATTGGAACACTTCCGAGCCCCGGCGAGAGGCAAATGCCCGCTCCCCCTCGATCCCCGTGCAAATGACGTTGCCTCGGCTGGGCTCGACAACTAGCTTCCGCCAATGGCCAATTACAGGAGTCGCACCAGTACCCATGGGCGCAACATGGCCGGCGCACGCGCACTGTGGCGCGCCACCGGCATGAACGACGAGGATTTCGGAAAGCCCATCATCGCCATCGTCAACAGCTTCACCCAGTTCGTGCCCGGTCACGTGCACCTTCACGAGATCGGCCAACGCGTGAAGAAGGTGATCGACGCCGCTGGCGGCGTCGGCGTGGAGTTCAACACCATCGCTGTAGACGACGGAATCGCGATGGGGCACGACGGCATGCTCTACTCGCTGCCCAGTCGGGAGCTCATAGCCGACAGCGTGGAGTACATGGTCAACGCGCACTGCGCGGACGCGATGATCTGTATCTCCAATTGCGACAAGATCACCCCGGGCATGTTGCTCGCGACGATGCGCCTGAACGTGCCGACGATATTCGTCTCCGGGGGCCCGATGGAAGCCGGTAAGATCGCCGGCACCCACACTCGTGATGGCAAGCGCCTAATCCGCAAGCTCGACCTAATCGATCCAATGATCGCCGCAGGCGATGACAGCATCGGCGACGCTGAGCTACTCGAGCTGGAACGCTCAGCCTGCCCCACGTGTGGCTCTTGCTCTGGCATGTTCACCGCCAACAGCATGAATTGCCTGAACGAGGCATTGGGTCTCGGGTTACCAGGCAATGGCACTATCGTCGCCACCCACGCTCGCCGTTGGGAGCTATTCGAGCGGGCCAGCAAGCTGATCGTGAAAATGGCACGCCGGCGCTATGAACAGGACGACGAGTCGATCCTGCCGCGCTCCATAGCCAGCTTTGAAGCGTTCGAGAATGCGATGACCCTGGATATCGCCATGGGCGGCTCCACGAACACGGTGTTGCACATTCTGGCGATCGCCGAGGAAGCGGGAGTCAACTTCACGATGGCCGACATCGATCGCTTGTCTCGCAGGGTTCCGAACCTGTGCAAGGTCGCGCCCTCCTCCCAATACCACGTCGAAGACGTGCATCGCGCAGGCGGCATCTTCGCCATCTTGGGCGAGTTGGACCGTGCGGGTTTGCTGAACACCCAGGTGGGTACCGTGCATACGCCCACCCTCAAAGAAGCCCTCGACAAGAACGACATTCGACGCCCCACCACAGACGACGACGCCCGCCAGTGGGCGAAGGCGGCGCCCGGCGGTGTTCGCACCACGGTCGCGTTCTCCCAAGACAAGTACTTCGACAGCACCGACGACGACGAAAAGAACGGCTGCATCCGCGACGTGGAGCATGCCTACAGCAAAGACGGTGGCCTGGCTGTGCTCTACGGCAACATCGCGGTGGATGGCTGCATCGTCAAGACAGCAGGCGTGGATGAGTCTATCCTGAAGTTCAAGGGCCCGGCACGCGTGTTCCACTCGCAAGACACGGCGTGCGAAGCCATCTTGAGCGACAAGGTCCAGGCTGGGGACGTCGTCGTGATCGTTTACGAAGGCCCAAAGGGGGGCCCAGGCATGCAGGAGATGCTCTACCCCACTTCGTTTCTCAAATCGAAGGGTCTTGGCAAAGCTTGCGCACTCATCACCGACGGACGCTTCAGCGGAGGCACCAGCGGCCTGAGCATCGGACACGCCTCGCCGGAGGCGGCGGAGGGTGGAGCGCTCGGCTTGGTGGAAGAGGGCGACTCGATCGAGATCGACATCCCCAACCGCAGCATCAACGTGGGCATCAGCGACGACGAACTCACTTCTCGCAGAGCCGCGATGGATGCCAGGGGTGCCCAAGCGTGGAAACCAAACCGAGAGCGCACGGTCTCCCAAGCTCTTCGCGCCTATGCGCTGATGACGACGAGTGCCGCCCGCGGCGCGGTGCGAGACGTGAGCCAGATCGAGCGTTGACCTGCCCAATTGCAGAGGCGTCTCTGCCCCCCGCCAGCGGCGCTTCTGCAGCGAGGGTCGCGAAGAAGACGGTGGAGGTGCTGGGCGATCATCGTTACTCGCACGGCGCACGCAGCCCCTGTGCGTCGCCGGAGCTGGTCGCTGGAATCAGAACCTGGCGGAGAAAGTCACGAATGGAACGCCCATGACAAACGCCGAATCCGCATCGGGATGGATCGGGCGAAGGAACGTCAAGTCGACGGCGATACTCGAACTGAAAAAGCGGACGCCGTAGTTGAACAGCAACGCCTCTTGAACTAGCTCCGTCGTGTCCGGAGTGATAGCGCCAGGTAAGTAGAGCTCGCCCATCAGCTTGACGAAGGACCCGACGTGGGCGCTGAATGCGCCGGAGAAGCCGAGCACCGCCCCGTCTGCCAAGTCGACGTCTCCGCCCGTTGCACCGAGAACGCCGAGTGTGCTCATGGCCAGGGTGAGCGTGTACCTGCCGGAATCATCAAAAATGTGGTCGTATAGGAGGTGCGCGCCGATGATACCGGCGGACTCGCCATCAACCCCGAAGTACATCAGGTTCGGCTGCAGGCTGAGGATGTCGTTGGAGCCGGCATAGAGGCGAACCTTGCCTGAGAGTGAAGCAAAGACCGGAAAGTCCGATGTAATCGGCAGCAGCGCCGTCAGGCTGATGGCAATGTCGTCCGTCGCGCCGTAGGTGACGCCAGCCAACAGGAGCTCGTAGCTGTTGAAGGTGACGTCCCCCTCGCTGATGGTCTCGGCCGAAGGCATCAGAATGTTGCGGTCAACCGACGCATCCGCACTGCGGCGCATTTCGGCTGGACTCGCGCCTCCTTGTGTCCCCTCAGCA
Source organism: Polyangiaceae bacterium (assembly GCA_050298815.1). Classification (GTDB taxonomy): domain Bacteria; phylum Myxococcota_A; class Polyangia; order Polyangiales; family Polyangiaceae; genus SZUA-265. The sequence continues at coordinate 152,273 of JBNKUV010000088.1, read as the reverse complement.
TCGACCTCTGGAGTTTCCGCCTCTGGAGTTTCCGCCTCTGGAGCTTCCGCCTCCTGGGCCTCTTCCTCCACCGCCTCCAGGTCGTCAGCGTTCGCCGAACCGGCGACACACACGACAACCACTCCCGCAGCCCAAGAAACTAGGCCTTGTTTACCTGATGTCCTCACTCCCATCGAGTCCTGCTAACACGAAACGACAGCTTCAGTAAAAGCAAACCGCAGTTAACCGTCGCGCAACCTTCTCGGCCGAGCGACGGTCGCGAGCTTCGTGTAGGTCTTGAGTGCACACTCGGGTCGCTTGGAGCACCCGCTCTGCGAGAGTCGAATCGAGGTCACGGCGTAGCGTCGCCTTTGACACTCACAGCACGCAGGCCATTGTAGCCTTGTCGAACGGCCAGCGTGGCCGCGTCACATGGCGGCGAGCGACGTGATGCTGCCGCTCGGCTCGATGTGCAACAGCGTCGGGCCCGCATCATGCACCAGGAGGTAGGCACCTTTTGGAGTGTAGTAAGTTTGGGCATCCCGGAACACTGGGCCACCACGCTCAGCAGACTCGAAGACGACACTTTCCGTGGCGGCGGCGAAGTTGTCAGGGTCGCCGACTCTAATGCGGGTTTCTCCTAACTCGGTCGTCCACAGCGCGAAGAACTTGTCGCCCACGGGACCGGCCGCGAGCCAGCGCCGGACAGAGAAGCTCGGCCACTTGCTGCTGGCCACCTTGCAGCCACCAGGTGCACAGCTGACCTTGCCAATCTCGAGGGTCTCGCCCTCGGCGCCGGCCCAAAACACTTCCAGCTGGTTCGGTCCACAGCGCTGAGCTGTGAGGCTGCGCCGAAACGGCATCTTGCTGCTCACGGGTTTGCTCCATTCGCCGTTAGCAAGGAAACTGGCGTGGATCGCCGTGTCACCTCCGGCCGTGGGCTTACCCTCACGCTCACCGCTGGACCGGCCCCAGATCCCGACGCTAGAGCCCTCAGTCGAAGCGCAAGGGTGGAGGAACCCGGAGAAGTCCCCGCTGAAGCTGGCGGCCTGCTTGAGCTCCCTGCCCCGAACGCTGGTGAACTGCCACTGCATTTCGGCGGCTTTGCCCTTAGTCCAGCTGGCAAACGAATCCACACTCACTGGCGCCTCTTTCTCGACCAGCTCCGGCGTGATCGCCGCTTCGCCCTTGGGTTTGCCCTTTGCCATCACGATGGCCAAGAACCCGCTGCCATCCTCGCCTTCTTCGATGACCAGGCCGTCCCGAGCCGCCGCGTCCGTCATGCCACGAAACCCGACGGCTTCACCGCTCTGAGCAGAAAACGCCTGACGTCCGTCCGTCGTCAGACCAGAAACGATCGCCTCCTCGTCGCGCAGGAGCTTCACACTCTGCAGCGCCAGTTGGGGGACCTCGGCCGAAACCGCAGCGCACTTCGCGGTCGCTCCAGCGACATCACACGTGGTCAGCGGGCCACCACGACTCTTGAGCAGCAAGCGAAGCTTGCCAGATGGCGTGATGAACGCATCTCCCGTTTCGTACCCTTCTCTTGCCAGCGTTTTCCAGTCGGCAGGGTTCTGCAGCGTCACATCATGCTTCGGCGTCGGCACCTCGACGTTGGGGGTGAGCTCGAGTTTTGCGATTGCGGCCGCTTCCCACAGCTCGGCCGCCCCCGGAAGTATCGGGCCGCCCGGCGCGAAGGTGCAGCCCGGCGTGTCCTCGCCTTCCTTGCAGCTCATTTGCGCGGTCAACGCGCGCTTCAGCAACTTGTGCTCCGTGCCAGAACCCAGACTCGAATACAGGGCGTTGGCGTAGGGCTCGCAGCGCCCCGGCCAGCCCTGCTTCGCATCCCACTGTGCTGGCGGTTTACGCTCAACCATCTCCGCGGTACGGATACGGCCCGCGACCTCCGAAGGCTTCGTTACCCCATCACCCAACATACAGCGAGAGAACTCAGACCAGCTCTTGTTGGAATCACCGCTCTCACAGCCCAAAGCCAACAATCCAACAGACACAACACCACAGATGACAATCGTTTTCATACCCAGACCTCCGCGACATGGACAGTAACTCGCCGGCGGGTACCGGTGCGCTGCAAAGGCTCCGATCATCTGGGTGCTTTCGTGCCAACAGAAGCCTGGAGCACAGGCGGAAGCACAGGCTCCCAAGCACCCAATTCGACGCCCAATGGGGAACGTTTGACTCGTACTCGAGCCCTCGAATGGCCTCAACCTCCGGACAGCGGCCCGTTGGGATGACCCCAGAGGCTGAGCTCTGAGCTTGGCCAAGACACACCGGGCCCCTCCACAAGGCTCGGCGACTTTCGACAACTGCAGCCAAAGGTGTGTTGCGTCGACAGATTCTTTGATCCGTACGAGTGCTCTCACCCATTGCGCCATCAGACAGCGACGCGTGTTCGGCGGGGTGGTCGGGGTCGCTACGACCATTACTATCCTTGGTGAACGCAGTCGCACCAACAAGACAACCGAAGAACGGAGCAACCGATGCACGTCCGAAGCGGGACCATCACGCCAATGTCGCTGCCGCAGATGAATGCAAAAAACTTCACAAGGACGCGGAAGCAGAATCGGCATCTGCTCGCGGCCACATCCGCGCTATCACTGCTATTCATCAGCTGCAGTGACAGCACGCAAGTCTCCGCCCCAGACTTGAACCCACCACCGGAGATCCCAGGTGCAACGGCGTTCTCCGGGAACGCGATGCCGCCTTCCATCGCCACCATCGAGCGAGTCATGGATGAGCGCGCGCCTGTGATTTCGTCGACGCCTCCGCCCCCGATCATGGGGGGCAGTCTGCGTGTCCTCGAGAGTGGCAGCACCGCCGTGGCCGCTGATCCAGCGCGGGACGTGGTTGCCTTCGTCGACCTGGAGTCTGGAACAGTTGTCCAGCGGTTGGAGCTCCCAGCGGGAGCTCAGCCTGGGCGCATCGCCGAGAGCCCTGGCATGGTGCATGTTGTCCTTGCGGGCAGCGGCCAGGTGCTGAGTCTGGATGCCCGAGGCAATCGAGTTTGGGAGGCGAGCGTTTGCCCGGAACCGCAGGGCTTGGACTACCTACCATCGACGGACCGGCTGCTGCTCGCGTGCCGCGACGGTCGAGTGCTGAGCCTCTCCGCAGAAGAGGGGCAAAGCGCGCTGTTCGCCTCACTGCCGACGGATCTGCGGGACGTCCTCGTCGTGCCGTCCTCGGTCGACAGCAACTCGACACAACCCACGATTTACGTCTCCCGCTTTCATTCAGCGGAGCTCTTCGTCCTTCACGCTGACGGCACGGTCGCTCCTACGGTGACGCTGCCGGACATCACCATGATGCGCTTCGAGATGGAAGCTACGAACGACGTCACGCCCAACTCCAAACCGACGTCGGGCGGTATCGTCGCGACGGACTTCGCCGCGAACGTCGCTTGGCGCGCCCGAACGGTCAACGGCGAGGTGGCGGTGCTACACCAGCGCGCCCAGCGGGGTGAAATCCCGGTGTCGAGTGACGGGGGCTACGGATCGGGCGGCTGCGAGAGGGTCGTCCAACCCGGCGTCTCCAAGCTCGGACAGGGAAGCTCGGTGCTCACTAGCATCGGCATGTCGATGGTGAACGTGGCTGTCGATTTTGCCGTCTCGCCAGATGGCATCTGGTGGGCGGTTGCCGACGCGGGCGTCGCCGATCCGGGCGTCCCCCGGGACTTCGTGATTCGAAGCGACGGCGGGGATCCTACCACTGTCGGCTTTTCGGAGACGCCCCCCGAGCAACCGTTGTCAGACGATCCCGAGAGCACCCTGCCGTGGGCGCAACAGAACGCCCCCGTTCAGCTCTTTCTAGCCACAGATCTGAACCTGACCACGCCGGAGATGACTGCCGACGACTTCTGCGGGCCCAGTCCCAGGACGTCGCTCGTCGGCAAGTCAGGCGTACAAGCCATCGCCGTCGAGTTCAACCCAACGCGCCCCGCTCAGCTCGTCGTGCTGTTGCGACAGCCGGCGGAGCTCTTGATTCAGGATGACGTCAGCACGGGCACTGCGGTGCGTAGTGTGGCATTGGGGGGCGCGGATATCACGGATACGGGACACGACCTATTTCACCGGGTGGATACGGCAGTTGCCTGTGTTCACTGTCACCCGGGAGGGGCAGAAGATAGCCACGTGTGGAACTTCGAGGGCTTCGGTGACCGACGAACCCAAAGTCTCGAAACCGGGTTGCGCGCTCCCTTCCATTGGGACGGTGATCTGACGGACATGGATCACCTGATGACGGAGATTTTCCAAGGGCGAATGAGCGCGGCTCCGCAGTCCGCACCGCGTGTCGCAGCACTCGAGGATTGGCTCAGGTCCCTCACGCCACCCGCAGCAGGCGTGATAACCCAGCCCGAGTTGGTCGAGCAAGGTCGTCTGCTTTTCACGTCGGCTCCGATCGGCTGCGCCAGCTGTCACAGTGGCGTCGCCCTGACTGACGGCAAATTGCATGACGTTGGTACCAGTGCCGGCGTCCCACTGAAGACCCCATCGCTGGTGGGCGTCTCCCAACGGCTACCCGTCATGCACGATGGCTGCGCTCGAACGTTGCGCGACCGCTTCGGGGGCACCTGCGGCGGCGGCGATCAACACGGTGTAACGTCCCATCTGACGGCCGCCGACTTCGACGCACTGACGGCATATCTCGAATCGCTTTGACGGGCTGAGGGCGCCATCATGTGGCGATACATAGCCTATTGGGACGCCGTGACTGCTCCCCCTTCCGCCAGTCGGCTCAGTCTCGCCGCAGGCGCCGCCAGAACAGCCACGCCACCGAGAGCAACGGCGCGAATCCCGTCGTGCGCCAGGCGAACTGGTGTCCGCGGGTAAATGTGCACCCCGCAGGCGCCTCGGCGTCCCCGTTAGCGCCAACGCCATCGTCCGATGAATCGTCGTCCTCCGAGTCATCGTTCGTGTTCAACTCGCCCAAGCCTATCTCCCCGTCGTTGGGATCACCGGCATAGCGCAGCTCCTGTACGTCCGACAGAAAGTCGCCGTCCGAATCAGTGGCTAACGCCTCGGCGATGTACATGATGCCCAGCAAATCATCGCGCGTGGTCGTTTGAGTCAAGCCCAACGTCTTCATCGAAGAGGCGAACGGCTGTATCGTCGGTGATGGACCTCCGCTCGCGGATTCGTGGCAGAGCGAGCAATCCCCAGACCAACCATAGATCTCGACCATCACGTCCCAATGCCCAGGAACGGCACGCGCTCTACGGCTCGAGCCCACCACGGCAAGCGCCGCGGCTAAGCCACACCACCAGAAGACGCGTCGAGAACCCATGGGTCGAACCAGCTCTATCGCGTAGGGGCGCTCAAGTCTAGCTGAACACCAAGCTGGAGGCGCAAGCCCGCGAAGCTTGGATTCTGCGCTAGAGCGACGCGTCAGGCAGCGATGCGTCCGCTTCCGGGGGCGGACTCACTTGGGCGTCTTCGTCGAGCGCATCATTGGCCGCATCTGCGGGGGCGTCGCTCGCATCCCCAGCGGTCATCGGTGTGTCGGGCTGACTCCCAGCGTCTCGCGCGGGGCCTGCGTCTGCGGGCGGGCATGCCGTCGGGAGTGAGCCAAACATGGCTCGATGCATCGCGCCTTCTATTTCGTCGATACCGAGAAGGGATAAGGCCAAGTTGGCAGCGTCGCCGTTACGAATAGGCCCCGGCGTTGGCAACTCAGTGGGAGCGGCGTCGCCAGGATCCTGCCGGTTCGACTCGCACTGCGAGTAGAGATCGGTACCAGCTGGCATCCCTGCGCCCCAGACGATGAAGGGGATCCGGTAGACGTTGACGTCTGTCGAATCGGAGTGACCGAAGTCGATACCTCCGTGATCTGCCGTCACTATCACGACGGTATCACTCAACTGGGGAGTACTCGTAACGAAGCTCAGGATCTCGCCCAGCATGGCGTCTGCCTGCAACAGCGCGTCGAGATACTCGGGACTCCCCCACCCGTAGGCGTGCCCCTGTGCGTCAGTGTTGGCGTAGTGGAGCATCGCGAAATTCCGACCGGAGGGACGTGACAAGACCCCTTCGGCGATCGCCTCCAAGAAGGACGGCACCAGCTCTTCGAGCTCATACAGAACCGCGAAGTCGTCTATCTTGTTGCGCCCGTCGTCTTCCCCGATGACATCCGCTCGACTGTGCGGCTCCGAATAACTCCGGTCGAACAGCGCGAACTTGCTCTTGCCAGCGAACAGCGCCGTGTGGCCACCACGATCGTGCACTTCATCGAACACGCTGGCAACATACGCCAAGTCCGGGTTGCTATCGTGAATGGTGATGTCACCACCCGGGTCGGTGTTGTACACGACTCCGTGGGGCGCGTCGAGCGGCAGCTCGAAAGCGGGAACTGCAGGCCGTCCGGTGACCATGCTGACGTGATTGGGCACCGTCACCGTGATGCGCGCTTCGGTTCGAGCGTTGTGGGTGTACGCCCCCTCCGACTCCAGGCGAGCAAACGCCGGCAGCCGGCCCAGGCGCATCATGTCTTCGAGGAAGCGCGAAGCCAGACCGTCGATGCTGATTAAGATGACGTTCTTCAATCCCGGAGGAACGTCAACCTCTTCCGCATTGGGCGACGTCGACATCACGGCGTCCGTGCTTGGGGTCGCGGGCGAGGGAGCGTCGGCCGACAATGCTCCCTCGCCCGGGTCCGAGACAGCCGTGTCAGTGCCCTTGGGCTGCGCAGTTGGGCAGACTGGGCACGGCAGTCGCGCCTCAAGTGCCATCGGCCCCTGAGGGAACTGCGGTGGCACCACAGTAGCCCCCGAGCTGTTACCCATGCTTTGCTCGCCTGTCGCCAGCGGGAGCTCAGTCAGGTCGCAGCTCGATCCTAGCAACAGCCCCGCCAGAGCCCACTTCGCCAGATCGGCGCTCCCCCGTGGGCGAGCGCGCGGAGACCCGCCGGCGACCCCCACCTCGGCGGCGTCGCGATTCGGGCAAGTTGAAAATCTGATCCGACTCAAGACCCAATCTGCATACCGCGACCTGGACCTCATCGGTAGGTCGGCGACAAAAGAACGAAGCTATTGAAACAACACTTTAGGATTCTCAATCGGGTCGTCCCGGAACGGGGTGCGCACGGCCATGCAGCACGCTCCAACGTGTCTCCCAGCAATATGCCAAAGGGAGTATTCTGGTAGACGAACCGCCCCGCGGCCACCCCAACTCGCAACGGGCGCGGCTGCTGCAGCGAACAACTGTTGAAGAACCTCGAACTGTTGGTACGGTCGGCGCTGGCAATGGGGCCGCCGCTCCAATCAGAAACTAAAGGGTCTGGTTCATTCGACGACCAGCCGTGCGTAGACTTTTCTGCCGAGCGACAGCAAGTCCGCCACGGCTTTGGACCCAGCGGCGTGCCCCAGCTGCTCGCACTCCTCTGCGAGCAGCTGGGCAGTGCGCGCGCCAATCAAGCCGAACAGTCCGTTCGCATCATGGAGCGCGCGCGTCAATGCGGCAACATCTTGCTCTGCACTGGCCCGCTCGACACGGTGCAATACTTCGGGCAGTGAGCTTCGGACACGCCGCTGCATCAACTCCAACAGATCGCCGCCGTCTTGGGTCCGAATCTCACGCATTTCCTTCCAGCGAGACGTATCGAACAGCTCTTCAGAGGCGCGCCAAGCATGCTCATGGCCCCGCTGAAGCACCCCTTGAAGTGCGGCCATTCGCAGCGGCTTACTGGCATAACCGTCAAAGCCGGCTTGGCGCAGCCGCACCTCGTCGTCAGCGCTCGACTGAGCCGTCAGAGCAACGAGATAGGCGTGCTCGCCGAGCCTCGCGCGTAACCCCCGTGCCGCTGCCCAGCCGTCCACCTCCGGCATCTGGATGTCCACCAACGCCAGATCCACGTGCTGTTGCTCGGCGACGACAAATGCTTCGTCCGCAGACGCAGCAAGCGTTGGTCTGTACCCCAATGCGCGCAACGCTTCGCCCAAGAACACTCTCAACGCCTCGACGTCGTCGACGACCAGAACCGACAACGGGTAGCGCGCGGCGAACTCCACGCTCACGTCCTCGGAAACAGACTCACCGAAGTGTGCGACGCGACCCACTTGCCCAATCGCGCACAGCGGCAACCGCACCGTGAGTCGCGCGCCACCCAGCGGGCTGCGCGATGCCTCCAGCTCTCCGCCCATGCGCTCGCAGAACTGCCGGCTGATGGCCAACCCCAGTCCGACCCCACTACCTCGCACCCCACCCGACGCCCTGCCCTGCACAAACGGCTGAAACACATCTGCATCAGGCAGCCCCGGGCCCGTATCATTCACTTCGATCCAGAACGAGGGCTCTCCAGGCACCTCCGTCTCTTGACCAGCACTTACCTCCACCTTTCCCGACGGCGTGTACTTGATCGCGTTGCCGATGAGGTTCGTCAGCACTTGCTCGAGGCGTCGGGGATCCCCGATCGCGCTCCTTTCGATCTTGCCCCGCCACTCGAGTTTGAGCTCTTTGGCGTGGGCGAGCGGCGCCATTCCCTCAGTGACACGCTCAATCACCTGGTCGGGACGGTATTGCTCCGCCTGCAACGACAGCATCCCCGCTTGAAGCGCCGAGTAATCCAACAAGTCGCCCACCATGTGCTCGAGGTGTTCGCTCTGTTGCTGCAGGGTGCGCACATACTCGTTGCATGGCCCGGAGAGGTTGGCCGCATCGAGGAGTTGCGCGTACCCGAGGATGGACTGCAACGGCGTGCGCAACTCGTGCGTCACGTTGGCGAGAAACTCCGACTTGGCTTGGTTTGCGGCTTCCGCCCGTTGCACCGCTTGTTGCAGCTCCGCCTCCATCCGCTTGCGTTGGTCGATGTCGCGCACGCTGCTGCGAAACCCGACGGCGTCTCCCTCCACGGTGATGGGCTGCCAGGAGATGGCGGCCCAGCGAACCTCGCCGTCCTTGCGCAAGACGCGAAACTCAAAATGGTTACCCGACTGCCCCTGCCTTGCCAACTCGAGAACTCGCTCCACAGCAGGGCGATCGCCGGGATGCACTAATGGCAGGGGATAGTCCTGCATGTTCATACACTCTCGCACCGAGTAGCCAGTAATGCGCTCCACGGCGGCGTTGACCCAGCGCAACGTCCCCTCTGGGCATATCCAACTCTCCCAGTCGTAGGTGTACTCCGCGATCGCGCGAAACGGACTTTCCATGGCAGCAGCTACAGGGTCGGTTCGACCAAACCCTGCTCGATGGCGTATCGTGTCCAGCTGGCAACGTCGCACAATCCCAATTTTTCACCGATTTGGAGGCGGTGGTTGGAGACGGTCTTCAAACTGATCCCCAACTCGACAGCTATCTCCTTGGAGCTCTTGCCCTGCGCGACGAAACGTAAAATCTGGCGCTGCCTGGGTGTCAAAGAGGTTTGCCCTGCAGGTGCGCGTAGAGCGTCGGCCAAGAGCGGACTCGTGACGGAGCAGAAGTAGCGCCCTCCGCCAAGTACTCGGTTGACCGCTGTCCGCAGCTCGGAAAGCGGGGTCGCCTTGGTCACGAAGCCCCGCGCACCGGCCTGAACCGCCTGGCGCACGAGCGCGGGGCGTGCGTGTGCGGTGACCATCACCACCGGTAACTGCGGGCGCCAACTGATCAGTCTGCGCAGCACTTCCAGGCCTTCGATGTCCGGCAGTACGGCGTCGAGAATCACCAGATCAGGAGCCACTTCGAGGCAGCCGTCCAACGCCACGAGGCCTTCGCTGTACTGGGCCACAATCTCGAGCCCACTGCTGCCCTGAAGCACCTCCGCCAGTAGCTCCCGGAAAATCGTCTGGTCTTCGACCAGGACCACCCGAGCCGTTCGAGACGTCATGTTCCTAAGCATAGTGGGCAATCATACCGCTGCACACTGGGTAGTAGTGCCCATGGTGACACCCGGGTCTCCACTGCATGTTCATATCATTGGTCACCAGTGACCAGCCATAGAGAAACACACGAGCAACACAAGGGGATCCCACCCGGGGCCCACCCCGCACAGCAAGGAACTCAGTATGACCCACACGCCATCCAATTCATTCCTAAAAAGATTGGGTATCGCCGCTGTAGCCGCCAGTGCCCTCTTGTTGAGCAGTCAAGCCAGTGCCGAGGCGCGCTGCACCAGCAAACCAGCCGTTTGCATGCGGCTCAAGGCTCAACAGGCACACAAGGAAGCCCAGAGCAAGACCCAGGCCCAGGCAGCACCAGCCCCAAAGGCTGACGTTGCTGCCCGCTGCACCAGCAAGCCAGCTGTCTGCATGCGGCTAAAAGCCCAGGAAGCCGACCGCGCTGCCGCTCCACCGCCCAAGGTGACTCCGCGCCCACCAAGGTGCACAACGAAGCCAGCCATCTGCATGCGGCTCAAGCAAGCGAATCACTGAAGCCATCGCAAATACCTGGCCCACCCATCGGATAAACCGAGGTCATCGTCTTCCCGGCGTGACTAAAGGGCCAGGTTTGCGCCCGCGTGGGCGGTGACGACCTTCTTGACGCAGCGCGCCTCGTTCGGAACGTACGAGTACGTCAGCTCGTTGGCGGGGAAGGTCGTCGTGGACTCCCAGGACTCGGCGTTCGCCAGGGTATCGTCGCTCGTGGACCACGTGATGCCAGCGCCAAGATAGTTGTCGCGTAGTTCCCAGCTCCCCGCCTCCGGGCTGTAGCGCGACGTCACTGGGTTCTGAGCGTTCTCGAAGAAGTTTGCCTCGATCAACGCGACGCCATTCATGCGCACGTTGATGCCACTGTCCAGGATGTGGTCGTAGTAGTTGTTGAACAAGTGGATGTAACCGTAGCGATGCAGCGGCGTGCGTGAGACCACATTCTCGTACCAGTTGTGGTGAAAGGTGACATAGCGGTCCGACATCTCGGAATCCGAGTGACCTATCAACCCAACCTTCTGATGGTCGTGCAGGAAGTTGTAGGAAACCGTGATGTAGCGGGCGCCACTCTTGATATCGATCAACCCGTCGAACTCGGTATCCCCTGCGCCGTCGCAGTCATCCTTTGTCGAACTGAAGAGCTCGTTGTGGTCAATCCACACGTGCTCGACGTCACCGCTCGTGCCGTTGCCCTCGAGGGTGATGGCGTCGGAGTCCCCCCCACCTGGGAGGAGCCCCATCGTCATGTTGCGCACGATGACGTTCTTTGCGCGGTTGATCTTGATGCCGAAGTTCGCGCTCGATCCTGAAGCGCCCTCGAACGTGACGTTCTCCATTTCTTTGATCTGCAGCACCTGAGACTCGAGGGTGTGCTGCACGCAAACGTCTGTGATGGATGAGTAGTCGAATCTCCCCGTGTAGCGGATCACCAGGGAGGTCTGCTCCCCGCCCTTGAACGCCGAGCGGTAGTCGGCCAACGCTGCCTCCGCCTCTGCGAAGGTGCTGACGAGCACCGGCGTCGCGTTCCCCCCGCCTGTGGTCCCCTCCCCATATCCAATGGGGTTGGCACTCGCTTCGGGTACCGCGCAGTCTGCGTCGTCTAGAGGAGCCACTGGTTCGGCGGGAACGGGGACGCCCGGTTCGGTGGGTACGGGAACAACTGGAGCAGGCTCGTCAGGCTCCGGGACGGCGGCGTTGGTGTCGGAGGCTGGCTCGCCGTTGTCGGCGCCTTCGTTCGGTGAGCCAACAACATCGGTTTCCCCGTCCGGTGCGTCAGGTAGGTCGACTGGCGTCTCGCCCGGGGGGGCCTCGTCCACGCCCGGCGAGGGAGCGTTCGGAGGGCTTTCAGTACCGGTAACCCCCGTTCCGTCTGCGGTGACAAGCGGAGGCGGCGTGACCCCAGTGATGTCGTCCTGAGCCGAACCATCGCTGGGGTTTCCGTTCACCACTGGCGACGTCATCTCGACGCTCGTGGGCGCGACGGGCGTGGTCACACCTACCCCCGCACCGTCGCCAGCTTCGTCAATCCCCGGAGCCGGTGCTCCAGCCTCGTTCTCCCCACTACAGGAGGTCAGGAAACTGGGACCTAGCGCGAGGAGCAGAGCGGGAACGAACGACTTCATGTCGGGTACATGCTTGCGCCTCGGCGGCGGATCACGTTCGGCCACGATAATTGTCGGGGGTGACCGAAGCGGGTTGCTTCCGAGCGCCGGACGCCGCCGAAGAGGCTACGATTCGCTCGATTTTTGCAGTGAACCGCTGTATCCGCCGTGTGAGCTAGACCTACACAACACGATGCCGTTGTTGAGTCCCTCGTCCGAGTAGGGCTCAGTCCGCGGCTGGTTGTCTTGCGGGGCTGGCCGGCCTCAGCCGAGCCCGGACAACGTTCCGGAGAACTGGGGCGCACCGAAACGGTCCGTGGGGGCGCCAAACATCGTCATCAATGACGCGAAGAGCTGATTGGTCGTCGTGTTGGTGTACCTGACGCTGCGACCCGTACTAATCGCTCCGTTACCTTGGCCCGCGATGATCCATCCGAGATCTCGACGATTGTGGATCTCTCCTTCCGAAAGCTCGTTGACCCACATGACCACCGAGCTCCCGAGGATGGAGGAGCCGTCCTCTTCGGTATGGCTCTTCAGAGCCTCGAGCAGAGCGGCGTACTGCTGCGCATACCAGGTGTTTATCTTGACCAGGTCCTCGCGGTTACCCCGCGCATCATGGGACATCAGGTGGTGTTCGCTGGCCACATTGAGTGACCGGTGGAAGATCGTACTTTCCGCTGTTGCCCATTGCAACGTCACGACACGGGTCAAGTCACAGGTCAACGCGAGCACCAGCATGTCCATCTGCGCCTTGCCCAAGGCTTCGAAGTCACCGAAGCAGCGAGCTGGCCTCCCATCTTGAACACAGTCCACTGGTTCGAGCCCGACGTCAGGTGCCTGGCCAGGTACTTGACAGCCGGTACTCTCCACGGAGCCCAGATTATTGAGCGACTGCTCGAAGTCGCGCACCGTGCCGAGGTGGCGTTCGAGCTTTTGTCGGTCAGCCACGCTGACTTTGTCGTTGAGGCGTTGGAAGTCACTCGCCACGAAGTCGAGCACGCTACGCCGTTGCCGCAATAGCTCGTCGAGGGAGTCAGAGGACACGTCGGCGTCCATGAACAACCTGGAGAACACCGTTTGGGGGTCGTCCTCGGGAGGGACCGATTTCGCGTCGCCAGTCGTCCCCCGGTAGCACATGCGGGTCGGCATGGGCTCGAGGATGGTCGTCGTCGATTGCACCCCAAGTTCGAGGGACGAAAACTTGGTCTCCCCGCCGATCACGCGCGCGATCTCCTGGTCGATGGACGGGCCATTGGCTGTTCCATCGAGCACGTGACCCGCACGACCGGTACCGCTGGGTCCGATGACCAGCGCATCTGCCGTCAACATCGTTGCCATCGACGTATCGTGGGCGTTGGGGTCGTAGATGTACGAGGCCTCATTGTTCAAGCCGCGCATTATCAACAGGTCGTCGCGATGTGGCTCCAACGAAGAAAGGATCGGTGACATCGTGAAGTCTGTTTCGCCGCCCTCAGGCTGCCATTGATCCATGATTGAGCCGTTTGCGCTGAAGAAGACGACGAAGCGCTTGGGCACGGCCTGGGCATTGGCCACGCGAGGGGTCATGACGTCGAGGAACGGCAATGCGAGGGCCACGCCTCCCGCGCCGCGCAGAAGAGTACGGCGCGACAGTGGCTTCGATGGAATGCTAAAAACTGGTTTGCGCTTCATTGCGTACTTTCGTCCTTGGCCAGGTATCGGAAATCGGGTGTCAGGGCGAGCTCGACCAAGAGCTCCCGCACCTGTTGGTCGGCAGCCTTGAAGTCGCCGGTGATCGTGGCCAAACGGGGCGCCTCTGAGTCGCTCTCCCCGCGGCCAAACGCGAATCGGAACCAGTACCTGACGAAACACTCGGTAGCGAGTTCGCTTTGCACCAACTTGCCCGCCATCTCGACCACGCCGTTGAACGGGCCGGAGACGTCGGTGTTCGTCAGATCGCCGGAAGCGTCGATGTCGAGCCCTTGCTCTTGGTCGCGCCACTGCCCAATCGCGTCGTAGTGCTCGAAGGCGAGTCCCACTGGGTCGATCAGCACGTGGCACGAGGCGCAGACAGGATCTTCCTGATGTTGCACGAAGCGCTGCCGCGTGGTCGAACCCGGGGTGATCGTGGGCGCGGTGACCTTTAGATCTGGCGGCGGCGCGGGGATGCCTTGGCAGAGCATGCGTTCCCGCACGAATTTGCCTCGCGATACCGGGTCCGTCTGGATCTCCTTGGCGTGGGTGGCCAGGAAGGACGCCTGGGTCAAGAGGCCAGCACGCTGATCCGGCGGAAGCTCAATCCGTGCAACACCATTTTCCACGGGACCGGCGGTCCCGCCGTAGAACTCGGCCAACGCGGGATCGCCGTATGTGAACGGCGCGGTCATGAGGGTCGTAAAGTCGCCCTCACCGTCGAAGATCACGTTGGTCGCAAATTCACGTGTCTCCTCGTAGAACAACGGCGGTAGTTGACTGTCCCAATTGGCAAACTCTTCGGTGTCTCTCTGAAGGCGCTCGAGCGCGTGCAGGTTGAGCCAGCCACTGAAGAAGTCCGCCACGTTCTCGCGCGCCTCGGGCAGCTGCAGCAAGCGCCGCGCCTGAGCCTCGATGCCTTCGGCGGTGGTCAAGGAGTCGGCCTCCGCGGCAGCAAACAGTTCTTCGTCCGGCATGGTGCCGGTCAGGAAGTACGAAAGGCGCGTCGCCATCTCCCACGAGGTGAGCGCGGCATAGGTCTGTCCGGGGACTGGAACCCCCACTTCGGCGCGATAAAGAAAACTCGGCGAGTTCAAGAATGCCTGTATCAGCACTCGCACGCCTGCGGTGGGATCCGCCTCGCCTTGGTACACTGAGAGTAGCTCCGTTTGCTCCTCGCCGGTCAACGGTCGTCGCCAAGCACGCTTGCCAAAACGCTCTATGAAGTCAGCAACACAGGCATCGCCGGCGGACAATTGACAGCCTAGGAGCGAGTCGGTGTCCGACACCGCATTCGCCGAGATCGCCTCTGCAGCCGACACATATTGCTCGACCAGGGCCGGCGCCACGTCCTGTACGTCGGTGTTGTTCGTAAACCCGTTGACCACGGTGTCCGTAGGAAATTCCGCCGTGTAGTCGGTGGAATCACCGAACAACCTCTCAATCGTGGCGGCGTACTCGGCATTGGACAAGCGTCGAATGAGTGAGCGACCGGGCAACCCATTGTCGGCAGCGGCGGTCACAGGAGGGGGCGTCGTGGGTGCGGTCGCGCTTGGTGGAGTTCCCGTCGTCCCCTCCACCGTGGGGGCACCCGGCACACCTGTTGAGGGGGCTCCGACCGGGCCCGCGCTACCGGCCCCGGGACCGGGGGTGAGAGAACCCGCGGGTCCGGCAGTTCCCGCGCCGGGTGCCTGAGACGCCGGCACGGTGGGGGCGCCGTTGATCGGACCGCTGCTATCACCGGCGGAACCACTACACGCACAGAGTGCGACAGCTAGCCAAGAGGTGGATACGCCCAGGCCGAGCCGGCGCGAGCATGAATCGACTGACATGCGAGTAATTGCGGGGGCGCGAGCCTCGTTGTTACGGCAATCATTCTCGGCATCGACTCCGTGCGAGTCCCGGGCGCGAATGACGTTGCTAGCGCAAATTTCCCGGCGCAGTCTCCGTGCTTGCGCCATCAGCAGACACTGCCGCTAGTGAGCGAAAAGGATCCGGTCTCCTTCGTCGCAGCTTGCGGCCCGGGGGCTCGGGCTCGCCTCTGGCCCCCCAGACAACAGGGTGGCGCTTGTTGAGCTGCGCCGCGTGGTTGGCGTAGCGGAGGTCTTCCTGCTCCCAGCGCGGCAGGTCAGTGTCGAGAATCACGGCCAAGTCCAGGTCCGAATACGCGTCCTGTGTACGGCGCGCGAACGACCCAAACGCGGCGTGCTGAACGCCCGCTCGCCGCAGGGGTTCCCGTAGGCTTGCCGCCAGCGTTTGGAGATCGGGAGCTGCTTTGGACACGCCACGGTCGTGCAACTGTTGGTGGACCTCATCGCGTGGGGCAATTCATCCGCTTGCGTCGTCGGGTCTTGGGACGCTGAGTTGCCCGAGCGGCGAGAGAAGCCCCCGCTGGCTAGTCGCCCGTGGGTTCGTACCCTCGCCACACCCAGCTCAGTGCGTCGGCCAGGGTCGCCTGCTGGATTCCGGAGTCGCAGTGCCCTGCCCCCAACCCAAACACGTAGCGGTAGTGGTAGCCCTTGGCGGCCAGCGCCGCAGCCGTGCGCTGATTGGCCATCACCCAGTTGTGCAGGGTGGACTCGGGATCGTCCGCACGCAGGTCATTCTCGTTGACGTTGTGAAAGACGCGGATCGGCTTCTTTGGCTCGTTGGCGATCAACTCGAGTTCCGAGTGGTAGTCCCAAGCGCCGTGGGGGTACATCTCCTGCTCAGGCGCATCGGTGTCTTGTTGGTGCACCAAGGTCGTCGAATACGCAACCACGCGGCTGAACAAGTCGGGCCGGAACCAAGCCATGGTGAACGCCGCGACGCCCCCAGAACTGCACCCCAAAGCCCCGCGCCCCGACGGGTTCTTCGTGAAGCGGAAATTGGGATACGCCGTCCGCAATTCGCCAAGGTTCTCCACCGCGGGTAGCACTTCCTGATCGATGAAGCGGGCGTAGCGGTCCGACATGGTGTCGTACTCCAGGCCACGCTCGCTGCCTTGAGCGTCGTTGCCACCATTCTGGACGGCCACGGCCACGAATGGCGGTAGGCGTCGGGCGGGATCATCGGAGATGGTCAAGTTGTCCAGGGCGTTGGCCACTTGATCCAACGGGCCATTTCCGTCCTGAATCACGAGTACCGCGGCAGGGGTTCCGTCTTGATACTCTGCCGGCACATACACGCTGATGCTACGGTTCTGATTAACGGGTTTGCTCGGATCGAGCGTCGCATCCGTACCATCAAAGATCTCGCTCTCGGACAGAGCCATCGAGAACTGAAAACGTCGCCCCTTGGGGGCACCCTGGTTGCCCAACTCGGGTTGTCCCGGTGGATTGGGACCGATCTCGTAGTCCCCATCCCCCTCGGAACCTGGATCGGGCAATTCCACCAGTCCGGGTTGTCCGTCATCCGGCAAGTTGCCGGCATCCGACACCTCGACCCCGGCATCAAGCTCTGGCCCAGCCGGGAGTTGCATTGGCGGCGCCCCGCCAGTTCCCATTGGCTCAGGTCCGGTGCTGGCAACTGGTACTGGTTGCGTCGGGGGTTCCGACGTTGGAAGAGTCATCTCCGGTTCGGTCACCTGGGTGGTTGGAGCAGTCGGCATTGGAGCCGAGACAGGCGGAGCCGCTGAACTCGTCACGGGCCCTGGCGTTGGCGAAACACTTGGCGTCGCTGTCGGTCCCACCACGGGGGCACTGGTGCCGGGCTCGGTGAGGGGGTCTTTCTGGTTTTCCCCTGCCGAGCTTTCAGCGCAAGCCGACACAAGGTGCAAGCAGGCCAGCGCACAGGACGCGAGGGAGCGAGGGAGGCGGCGGACGCGTCGTTTCATGTTGGCTGGGTATTTCAGGATCTTCGAGGGAGCGCGGGCCACCGTTCTGTCAAAGGAACGGCGATCCGCCGGGTAGGCTCGCCACGCAACGTGACGGCGTCCTCTATTGCCAGCCACCGCGCTGCGTTGTCACATGTCAGCGAGTACAGCGCTCCGTGGCCGGCCTGTGCAGGCCGGCGAGACGATTCCCTGCAGAGTGTAGCGGGGAACAGCGCTCGCAGAAACCGACCCGCTGCAACTTGGCCCAAAAGAGGCCATAGGGAGTCGGCGACGCGTTGGCGGGCAGCAGCTTGCGCCGCGTCGTCATCCCCCTGAGGAACCCACTCAATCGTCTGCGGCGAGTTGCCAATCGTCGCCCATGATTTTGCGCAGCCGGAACTCCACTACAGACTTGTGGACCGACATGGCGTCGACGACGGAGTGCAGGTAGTTCAACTCTTCGGCGACGATTTTGCCGTCGGCAGCTGCGGCTTGTACCAACAGATTGACGGCAGTCTCGCGCGCGGCACCGTTGAGCTTGGCGATCTCCGAGCGCGCCTCTTCCGGATCCACCAACGGATAGATGGCATCCCACTCTTCCTCAGGAATGCCAAACTCGCCCAACACCTTCTCGACAAAGGCCCGCTCAGTGTCGGTGAACTCTTCGTCACTGGCAACCAAGCCAGCTACCATCCGGCACAGCAGACGTCTCGTATCGTCATCCATAGCAATCCTCCGAGCGGCAACGATAGCCCCTGCGACGCCGAGGGGCAAAATCACGCCCGTCTGGAGTCGGTCGGTCGCGACGCAGCATGGCGGACCCAGAGCGGTCCTGCCCATTGCGCCCTCTCGGCTGTCACACTAGACCGCGGCCATGTCGTTCTTCAATGCCACCGTGCCCCAGTTCAGAAAAGCCCTCTTGGGCCTGGATGCCAACATTCAAAGGGGCATCGATTACGCCCTGAGCAAGTCCTTCGATCCAGATATCTTGTCGGCAGCGCGGTTGGCGCCTGACCAGTTCTCATTCGCTCAACAGGTGCAGACAGCCAGCGACAACGCCAAGTTGGGAGTGGCGCGACTGATCGCAAAGACGCCACCGTCGCACGCTGACGGTCCAATGCCGATGACGGCGCTCCGCGCCCGTGTCCAAAGCGTGGTGGAGCACCTCGATGGCGTCACCGAGACGGACTTCGATGGAGCCAAGGAGCGCGAGATCAGCCTCCCCTATTTCCCTGGCAAGGTACTGAGTGCAGCAGATTACCTCAACGGTTACCTGCTACCAAACTTCTACTTCCACCTCACCACGGCATATCAAATCCTTCGTCACAACGGAGTGCCACTGAGCAAGGCTGACTACATCGGCGGACTCAACCTGAGAGAGCCGAAACAGTGACGGCGCAGCGTTTCAGTTGCCTGCCAGGTCGCTGAGTGCGTCCCTGTCGAATCAAGGCCCCCGCGAACCAAGGAATCGTACGGCTGTTCAAACGTCCGCGATCTCCCAATCTCACCCGCATGCGGCGCAAGCCGGCGGCACCGGGGGTCCGGTAACCGCACCCATCTTGCCGCGGGAAACGTCTCGCGCACCTGTTTGATGAGCGATCCGTCTGTGTCCACCTCCGCAGGTCAGGAGTCTTTCTGAACGGAAGACTCCGCTCCGAGCGCATGGCACCCATGATCAGGAAGTGCGCGCCCGTCCTTTGAAGCAGAGCCCCCGACCGATCTGGTAAGCTATTCGCCACACGGAACGCCCTTCCGCGTCCGCCTAAACCCAGCGAATCATCATGCGTCGAAGCTTCCACTACATCGTTCCTTCCCTTCTTTCCCTGGCAGCCATCAGCGCCTGCGGGGATGAATCCGATCCGTCAGCAATGGGACCAACCGGCTCCGTCACGGGTCCAGGGGACCCTGGCGCCACCGGGGGAACGGGCGCAACCGGTGCAACCGGTGCAACCGGTGCAACCGGACCGTCTGCGGCTCCTGCTACGCCGAGCAACGGGCCCACGCCGGCGAACTCGCCGAGCCCGGCGGCGGTTGAACCGGGCCCCACGCCCGCCACTCCCGGCCCGGACGAGAGCACGCCTTCCACGACACCTGAGCCCGGTCCGGTGGGCACGGACACGCCGGTTGACAATACACCCGTCAACATGCCGACGCCCAACCCGACCACGCCTGTGGAGCCAGGTCCTGAGGGAGAAGTGACACCTGGCGAACCCGCGCAGCCAATGGATATGACGCCCCAGGCGGACGTGGATCAGATGGGCAAAGGAATCGCGATGCCCGGCGAAACCACCTCCGTCGCCCAAGACTACCTCCGCCTAGGCGAGATTCGTATCTTGAACAACAATTGGGGTTCCGAAGACTTGGGTTGCAACGCGCCGATGAGCGTGTTCGTCAACCAAGACTCGAGCTTTGGTTGGACCTTCAACCGTGGCGATTGCGATACCCAGAACAGCAACCAGAAACCAGACTTTCCCCAGGTGGAGTTCGGTATTCATCCATTCGGGATCGGTAGTCCCCTCGTCACCTCGCCGGAATTCTCGTCGACCACCCTGATGCCGATTCAGATCAAAGACGTTCAGTCGGCGAGCGTCACGGTTCAGAACATCACCGCTGATCTCCAGCAAGACAGCTCCTGGAATCTGACGTTCGAGTTCTGGCTCAGCGAGCGTCATCCCGTCGATGACCCGAACCCTGCGGTTCACACTGAATTGATGACCTTCTGGGGCTGGCAGTCGGGACGTTGGCCCGAGCCCCCCGCCGGCGACGGCCCCACCGGAAACGGCGCCGGCGCCCAGGTGTCTTCCGGGAGCAAGAGCTACACGCTGTGGGTGCAGGACGACACCTGGGCAGACGGCTGGCGCTACTTCCAGTTCCGCGCTGACGATGGCCCCCAGAGGCAGTTCAATGGCACCTTGGATGTCAAACCGTTCCTCGACTACCTCGTCAACGAGCGTCAGTACTCCGGCGACCTTTGGATCACCCGCCTCGAGGTGGGCAGCGAAATCGACGACATGACCCAGGGTACCGTCCAAATGAGCGGTATTACCTTCGAAGTGAACAACCAGTCGCGTTCCGCGATCATCGGTGGCAACTGAGTCGAGCGCACGCTCGGGGCCCACTGGGTTCACCGGCGCGTGAGCCTCGGCATGGCATCCGTGGGGCGGCTCGATCCGGCTAGGCACCAAAACGCAAAGCGGCGAGTTCCAGGTGGAACCCGCCGCTTCGAGCTCTGAGTGCGGTCTGCTATTCGAGATCGATGCACGCCAGGCGTTCGCCATCGCCGTCGTGAATGACGATAGATTGCGCTTCTGGACGAGCCGTGTGCACGACACTCGCACTCTGCTCTGCCGCACCGTCACCGTCGGTAGTCAAGCTGAGCCAAATCTCGTTCTCTTCGACGACACCGTCCACCGTTTCATCCAACACGTAGTGACCACCGCCATTGGCGATGTCACACGGCCGGTTGTGCACGTGGATCGGATAGGTGCTGTCCGCGGCCAAGCCATCGACGACGATCTCCGCTGACGTCTCCCCGCTCAGCGAACGAACCATCGTCGCTTCCGCTGCCAAGTCACCGACATCCCGCTCAGCGGCAATATCGAACGCCTCTGCTGAACCAACGGTGATAGCATCAGGCCAGGACGTGGTGCGCATCAGATCGGCGCACAGGACCTTGCCGCCCGCGCGGTGAACGACGACTGACAACGCATCCCCGCGCGCTACGTGGTCGCTCTCCAACTCTGAGGACACAGCGCCGTCGCCATCGGGCACCACCTCGGGCCACAGCTCGTTCTCGGCCACGGTGTCTGCCTCACTCGGATCGATCTTGTAGTGTCCGTTGGCCTCCGTGATGTCACACGACATGGCGTGAACATGGGCGCTGTATTCCCCGTCCGGATCGAGCCCGGAAAGCTCGACTTGGATTTGGGTTCCGTCCTCGCTGACAACCATCACGACGGCGCCCATCACGCCATCTTCCGTGGCGTCCGCCGCGGCGAAGGGAGCAAACTCGCCCTCGTAAGTTACCGGCCCGTCCTCATCCGACACCAGGTCTGCGCACAACAACTTGTCACCCGCCGGCGAATGCACGACGACGGATTGGGCGTCTCCACGCACCACGTGACCGACGGCGGTTGCGCGGCCATGGCCGATGCCTTCAGCGTCCGTGGTAAAGGCTGGCCATATCTCGTTGGCCGCGCCCGGATCAGCCTCGGGATCGATCAGGTAGTGCCCCCCACCCACGTTGACGTCGCAAGGCAGGGCGTGCAAGTGAGAGCCGTACTGCGTCTCCGGGGAAAGTCCCGTGACTTGGATCTGCACGATCGTGTCCCCTGCCTCCGTGCGCAGGAGCTGAGCGACGCCGGAAGCCTCGGCGGTGCCAGCGTCTCCTGGTTCTCCAACGAGCTCGAATACCCCAGTCTGAATCGACAAGAGTGCCGCGGGCATCGCTTCTGAGCCACCATCTGTTTCGGGCGCCGATCCATCACCGGCATCCCCCATCTCGGGTGAAACCCCGGCATCGCCGGGCTCATCCGTCTCAGTAGCTTCAACGTCCGTCGCCTCGGGGTCTGTGCCTTCGGTACTCGCCGGATCGGTCGACTCAGTACCAACGTCCGTCGGCTCGGTCGCTCCCGTTTCTTCGGGATCGGTCCCGTCCGTCTCGTCGTCCGTCTCTTCCGAACCAGCGTCTGCCGGGTTGGTCGATGATCCGTCGTCGTCACCACATGCGTTCAGGCCAAGAGTCAGGCTGGCCAAGCAGGATATTCTGTATAGTACTTTCATAACTTCCCTCAACTTCCACGCGCCGCATTGCATACACGATACTCTGGTGTATGAACAGGCCGAACGACCCCAGTCTTGGTTGGAGGTGCCTCGGTCGCGTTCGCCAACCGAGAATGCACTAATTCGCGTTCAGATCAAAGACGTACAGTCGGCGACCTTTGGATCCCCCGCCTCGACGTGGGCAGTGAAATCGACGACATGGCCAGGGTACCGTCCAAATGAGCGGTATTGCCTTCGAAGTGAACAACCAGTCGCGCTCCGCGATCCTCGGCGTACGTCAAATGAGCGTCGCCTCTTGGTCGGCGAGGACCAGCAGACCCCTTGAACCCGCACACAGCGCACAGGTCCAAAGGCTCTGGCCTGAAACGCCGCGGAGCCCAGCGGGAACACAGCCACACAGAAGCTCACGCGTGCCCGATGCCTGGCAGACGGAACACGCCTTCGGCGACCACGACACCCCTGCCACCAACCTCGAGCATCGGCGACGTGCCCGAGGTATCGGTCGCGTGCCTTACCTGAATCCGGGACGGGCGCGCGAGACATGCTCCCTGATGAATCGTCAGCGTTGCCTGCCGACTGAACCCCGCGTGCTCGACGAGGTGACACAGCACGGGAGCCGCTGCTGATCCGGTAGCAGGATCTTCAGGCACGCCATGGGCTGGCGCAAACACACGCAGTGTTGCCGAGATCCCGTTCGAGGCGAACACATCAACGGTATCGATCGGCAGCTGCGCCAGGGCATTGAGATTCGGTCGCAATTCGTCGAGGGCCGGAGGCGTTGCCACGTGCACTACCGCGTGGCGCATGCCGTTATCGTAGACGACCACGGGAGTCACCGACTGCTCGAGCCCGAGGGCGACAAGAAGCTCCGCACCAGCGGTGAAATGCACAGGCTTCGGCGCAGGGCGAGAAAACCATCCGCCCACGACCCGTCCGGCCTCGCGCTCGAGGCAGACTGCCACATGACCAACGCCCAACTCGAGCGCGAGATCCCGATGCTCCAGTTGCTCGCCCAGCACGAGCGCCGTGCCCAGCGTGGGGTGGCCAGCGAACGGTATCTCAGCCCGCGGCGTGAAGATGCGAACCTTGGCGGTGCCTCCGTTTTCGGGCGGCAACACGAAGGTCGTCTCGGACAGGTTCAACTCGCGGGCGAGCGCCTGCATCTCCTTCTGGGTCAAACCGACAGGATCGAGGAAAACTGCCAACGGATTGCCCGTCAGCGGCTGAGCAGTGAACACGTCGACAAGAACGTACCGAAGCGTGGCCATGCAAGGGAGCGTACACAAAGACAGGCCACACGTGCCCCGGAAGCGTCCCGTCTTGTTCTGCGAGGACCAGCAGACCCCTTGAACCCGCACACAGCGTGCAGGCGGCTCAGAGAAGTCTAGGCTGTGTGCGTGTCAGCGCGATGGCTATGGGTAGCGCTCGGGCGTGTCGCCCGCCGTCGACCAGCGCAAGAGCGGACACTTTGCTGGTCGTAGTGGAAGAACGGCGCAGCTCCGCCCCGCCCGGAGCCGCTTTGGGCAGCGAAGCTTTGGGGCGAAGCGCTTTAGGCGGGCTCGTCAAAGAGCGCGGCTTGGCGCTGCGGCAGTGAGTCGTGGTGCACGAGTTGCGCCGTGCTGCCTTCGATGATGCCGCGGTGGGTGAGCAGAGCGAGCACGCCACCGTTGGTTCAGAACTGCCCGCGAAGAACGATCAGTCGGCCCCGCGGAACGGACAGGATGCCCACGGGTGCCGTCGGCGTCTGCGGTGAGCCCCTGCGTTCGCGACGTTCCTCCAACAGGCTCGCTTCTTCCTGCTTCAGAGCCTTCTGGTCGATCTGTGCTCCGATCCGAATGGGGTTCCCGGTGAACCAGACTCCGCCTCCTGCGAGAAAAAGCACACCGTTGACGGTGCAGTCCCGCCCTGGACCTCCGCCGAGGGTCATGCTGGAGGCCAGAGCCGTCGCTCCGCTGACTACCGCAACGACGCCGCCACCGATCGCCGTGCACTTGCCCACGAACTCCCAGTCGCGAGCAGACACGAGGGCCTTGGGAAGCTCATTCAGCCGCGAGTCGATCTGCTCATCGGTCAGCTGGGACGGGTTCTTGGGTGATGGTGTCGAGCACGCGAGGCACAGCGTGACGAGCCCAGCTATCGAGAGCCATCGTGGCAACGCTTCAAAGCGCTGCTGTGCGCGTGGCGCCGTCATCTCCAGCATTGAGGCGACCCATGGCTACCGCGGTGTGGGCCAATGAGGAACCGGCAATGTGCGAGCTGCGACCACGACGAGAGCGCGCCAGGCCACGGCGGTCATCAAGAGATCTTACCTCGGCGTACAACAGGCCGCCCTGGTTGACGTCAACATGGCGCGGTCAGCGAAGCAAGGCGCTTGGGCGAATGCCCACCCGTGGTGACCGCTTCACGCACCGATGCTAGTACTTGGCCTGGAATGCTTGCCCTCTTCCGCACGCTTGTCGCCCTATCTGGCCTGCTCCTACTGCAAGCCACCGGCTGCAGTCTCGGGCACTTTGCACCCGTCCAAACGGTCCGAGACTCCGGGCTGGAGTTGGATATCACGCACGTCTATGGCCGCAGTGGAACGCGCGTGTTTTATGCAACAGTGGTCCTGCGCAACACGACATCGAAACCCATCACGTTTGACCTTCGGGATATCCACTTCGAACGTGGGAACGAAAAGGTTCCGGCAACTGTTGTCTCCATCGATCGCGGCCAGCCAACCGAGGTCGTCATTCCCCCTGCGTACTACTCCAAACGAGGCATGCGGAAGCTAGACACCGCCAGAGAAGTTAGCCACACGCTGATGTTCGAGCTGCAGCGAGTCGTGTGGCGCAAGTTGTTTGACGGGCGGTTTCTCATACAGCGCGCCGCTCGTCGAGAGAACATCCTATCCGATCATCGTTGATGGTGGCGCGGTAGACGCCGACAGGTCCAGGCAACGGTTGCTTCGGCGTCGGGCACAGCACATGAGGCATGAGCCGGGTGTTGTGGCACGCTCTTCGGTGTTCGCAGCTGGGTCGAGCTCCACGGCGACGGTGACGTCAGAGAAATTTCGTTTGAGTCCCAGTCGCACCGTCTGCCGCCACCTGGCGTACGGGCGACACGCGGCGGCTCGCGCTGTCGGCGCTCAGGTCCAGCCCCACACGCGAACGACAGGCCCTGGGCCTCTCGCGGAGGGGGTCGGCCCCCCTCTCGAACAGGCATCATGCCCTCGCCGGACCCTGGCCACCACCGTACCGAAAGGCCTGCTGCCTCCTTCTCAGCAGGTCGGACCCACTCCAGGACCGGCATCAGCCCGTGTCACAGCCACGCCGGACACCTCCTCGACTGGCCCTGAGCGTCGCCGGAGCACGTCGGGCTATGTCAGCTGCTGGCTCGGGGCCGTGTCGCATCACGTCGGACCCACTCCAGGAACAGCATCATGCCTCTCGCCGCCCAGATCGCTGCCCGACCAGAGCCGCCCGCGCTGCTCACCTGCGACAGCGACGGGTGTTCCGGCACGCAGGTGGTCTGTCTTGCAACCGGCGAGGGTTCTGCGCTGAGTGTCTCGGGCGGCGCATGAGCGATACGGCCCCGTGCACCTCGCGCAGGAGGTCGCGCTCTCACTCCAGGCCCGAGTTTGTCAGTGTCCATGTTGGAACGCTACAGGTATTGGTTCGTCGGTCAACGCTCATTCACTTCGCGCACGTAAACGTGAACCGGTTCGGATTGCTCGCCGGTATCGTCAAGCGCGACGAACTGGTGCGGGCCTGGCTCCAATTGCCAGAAGTAGCGGAACGGCGCGGGGAGCTCGATGGGTGGCTGCGCATCGATTTGCAGACGGACTGAGCGAGTGCCACGAACGCGAACAGTGATTGGCAGGGCCTGCAGCTGACGGGCGTGGTCCGGGTCGATGACGAACCTGGCGCCGTCAGCGGGCTCGCTAATTTCGAGGCTCCGCGCCTCGTTCGAGGGAGCCGCTTCCAGGGGGCAGTTCGGCGAGGCCACGCTCGGCAGCTCAGGATGGTCACCCGCGTGCGCCCAGGCTTCGTACTCAGGGGGGAAAACCTCGAACACCCGTGCTTGGACTTGCCGACTCGGACAGCTCGGCCCCGCCAACAAGCCGTTACTGGTGTCGATGGCCGCGCGCCGGTGCCAATCGCATCTCCGCAGGGGTGCTCGCTTGGGGATCCACTCCAGCACGCCGCGCGGGCACGCCTCCGAACGCTCGTGGCCAGAGAGCGGACAGATCTCGACCTGCTGCAAGTCGAGATCATCCAATTCGTCGGGGGTCGCGTTCGACAGCGGCAATGGTTCGGGTGTGTGTCTACCCGTCGCGGCCAGCAAAATCGTCCGGAAGATTGGCGCAGCCCCTGCGGCGCCGCCCACACGCTGCATCGGACTACCGTCGAAGTTACCGACCCACGCCCCCAGCGTGTACTTGCGCGTGTAACCGACGACCCAGTTGTCGCGGTAGCCCTTCGACGTGCCCGTCTTGACCGCGACGTCGAACTCGAATTCGAGCGCCGAGCTGCGACCGAAGGTCTCTGCGCGTGCCCGGGGGTCCCGGAGGATATCTCCGATCAGCGCGGCTGTTGCTCGCGGCAAGACCTGCTCTGAACGACCCACGCCAAGCGCACTGGCCTCAAATGTGTTTACCCCAGTCGCGTCCTCGATTTGATGCAGGAAGCGCAAGGGGGTGCTCTGGCCGTCGCGTGCCAAACACGCGTAAGCCCGCACGAGTTCGAGTAAGCTCACCTCGCCGTCGCCCAAGGCGAGTGCGGGCCCGTAGTAATCAGGGTCCTGGTCCAACGAGTCGAAACCGAGCGCTCGCAGGTGATCGAGCAGCACGCGCGGACCCAGGGCCATCGCCGTGCGCACCGCGGGCACGTTGACGGAGTTGGCCAGCGCCTCGCGCAGCCGCACGGGACCGCGAAAAGCGTTGTCGTAGTTGCGTGGACTGTAGCTGCCGTTCTTTGCGGGTACGCTGAGCTCCAAGTCTTCGAGCACACTGGCCGATGTATAACCCAGCTCCTGCATGGCGGCGGCGTACACGAACGGCTTGAGCGTGGAGCCTGGTTGCCGCCTGGCGAGCACGCCGTCGACTTGGCCGGCACCCGGCGCGTAGAAGTCTGGCGAACCGACGTAGGCTAGGACGTCGCCGGTCGCGTTGTCGACCAACAGCGCGGCTGCCTGGTTCACCGCGTGGCCTTGGAGCTGTTCCAAGTTCGTGACCACGGCGACTTCAGCCACCCGTTGCAAGTCGGGATCGAGCGTCGTGCGCGCGCGACTGGCTCCCTGCAGCGCCCGCAGCTGGGGCTGAACCTTCGCCAAGCGTTCACCCAAGAGAGATGTGGTGAAGTGAGGGGCCCCGAACGCCGGCGAGCGGGTCACGAGCTCGAGCGGCTCGCTGGCGAGCTCATCCGCGCGGTCGACGGTCAAGTCGCCATGGTCCACCATCGCCTGCAAGACACGTTTGCGCCGGTCGAGCGCGCGCTCCGGATGCGCACGCAGGGCGTACGCCGAAGGCCCTTGCGCCAAGCCGGCAAGCAAGGCTTGCTGCGCCATCGAAAGATGCATGGGTGCGCGCCCGAAGTAACTGTGTGATGAAGCAGCGACACCGCGCAAATTGGGGCCAAAGTCGATTCGGTTGAGGTACGCTGTCAAGATCTCTTGCTTGCTCAATCGCCACTCGATCTTGAGTGCCAGCGCCATCTCACCCCATTTTCCCTCGAGCGTTCGCGGGCGGGGACGCACGTTGCGCGCGAGCTGCATGGTCAGCGTGGACGCGCCGGAAATGATGCGCCCGTGGCGGACCCACTGTCCTGCTGCGCGCAGCACCGCCAACGCATCGACGCCGGGGTGCGAATGGAAGCGACGATCTTCGACGGCGACTAGCGCACTCTGCAAGAACTCGGGGGTCTCGTTCGGCGCCAGCCACCGCGTTTGCGCCCCGCGGCTGCTCAACACCTCGCGCAGCAAGCCGCCGTTGCGGTCTTCGAGGCGCAACGACACCTCCGTCGCGGGGCGGTCGAGCTCGGTCGGCCACGATATCAGCGCCGCCGTCAACACCAGCAAGGCAGGAGGCAGCGCGACCAGAAGAGCACACCCCCAAAGCAACCGACGCAAACCCAAGACACGCAATACGCGGCCAGGCAGTTTGGCCCACTGAGCCATCGCCGCTTTCCGACTCAACGTTGCACTCGGACGTCGAAAGTGCGCGCTCGGGTCTGTCCGAACACCTCCGGTTCGTACATGCAACTAGCCTTGGTTGCCGGCATCACGAAACGACCGGGAGTAGTGGCCCGCGCGAGGTAGCGCAAGTGGTAGATCCCCGCGTCGATTGCCGGCAGAAACAGGAGCACCCGATCGTCGTGCATTTCGCGATGCACGGGTTCGAGCCGTTGCAAGCTCCCCCAACGCGCCCGGTCCGGCGCAAACTCGTCGCTGCGGGCGCGCGCGTTGCTCGCCGTCGATAGCGCTTGGGTCGTGGTTTCGAACCCAAACTCCACCGCCTCGAGCCCCGCCGGCAGCGGGTCATCGATGACGATCTGAGTTCGCGGCTCAGCAGATTCGAGCAGAATGTCCACCAACACGAGTTGACCTAGCGCAGCGCTGGGTTGCCACTCGCTCGGCAGGCTGCGCGCCGCTGTCTGCAACTCGGCGGGCTCGAGCCCACGCATGCGCTTGTCCACTGCCATGCCGGCATCGACGGCACGCGCCGCGCCGCCATCCTTGGCGGCCTCCAAAGTAACGGCGTAGTAGACCGGCGTCGTACCTTCTGCGCTGAGGCTGAGCACGTTCGGCTCAGCCGAACGCAGCTCGATTGTCGGCACTTCGACACTTTCGGTGTGGAGCGGCAGGCCGCGAAACGGAAACTCGCGGGTCTCGCCGTCACCCAATCGCACGCTCGCGGTGACGTCGGGTGCCACCTGCTCACGGTTCACGCGGTACTCTTCGAGCGCGAGCAGCGCCCAGGCGTCTTCCTGGGTGTTGCGGTAGGTTGCGTGTTTACGCAGCCCAATCAACCCCCGGGCCAACTTCGACGCGACGGGGTGGTCGGGAGACACCGCAAGCGCGGCTCGCAAGAGCCAAGCCGTGGACCGCGTGGAGGACTCGAACATTTCATCGAGTGCTGGATCCACTGCCTCCACATGGGCTTCGAACGGACCAACGCTGACCTTCTCCAGTAGATTTTCGAGCAGCGCGTCCAAGGTTTGCTGGGGGAGCTGTGCGCTGGCCATCGCGTGCAAGAGTTGAATGCGCGTCGACAGCGACATCTCATCGCTGTGACCCAACAGCTCTTGGAGATCACTTCGCCGCGCGGCCCCCACGCTCGAGAGCACGTCTGCGATGAATACGGCCTGCGCCAATCGCAGGCGTTGCTGCTGCTCGGGACCGAGCCTCCGAAGGCCCAGCTGTGCTGGCTCGTTGGGTTCCTCGACGGGTCGCCCGTCGTCGTCTTCCGTCTTGCTCTGACCTTCTCCGTCGTCATGGGTTCGGACCTCAGACAGCAATTGATAGAGCGTTTGCTGTGCGAGCGAAGCGCCTCGCTGGCGAGCATCGCGCGGAACGAAGTAGCCCGAGGCGGACGCGCGCTCCAAAGCGAGCAGTACGTAGGCGGACAACCATGGCACCTGCTGATGGTCACCCTCCCAGTATCCAAACCCTCCGTTCCAGATCTGACGGTTGACGATCTGGCCGAGGGCTTCGTCAATCCACTCGCTCCGCCCCAAGTCGAGCACGACGTTCTGTTGCCGGGCCAAGCCGGACGCAGCCAACATCGGCAGGACGCGGCTCGCCAGTTGTTCCGTGCATCCGTACGGGTAGTCGCGCAGGTGCTCGAAGATCGGCGCGAGCCCCACCAGCGCGGATGGCGACAGCTGCACGTCGAGGCCACCCAAGTCCGCGCGCACTCCCTTCAGATCACCCAGCGCAATTTCCGCCGAACCATCCGGCGCGGCCAACACACCGTAGTCTGCGGCACTGAGCCAGTGCACGGGCTGGGTGACCTCTTTGGTGAGGCGCACTCGATCCCGCAGCTTACCGCTCCTTGCGTCGAATTCGAAGGCGACCTCGCCCGCGCGCTTCGCCGTGACCTCGAAGCGCTGCTCCGACTGCCCGCCGCGCGTGAGCGAGAAGTCGTGTTTGGCCGGCCCCTTGGCTGCGAGCCCCGTCGTCTTCATGGCCACGCTTGCTGGGCCCGTGGCCGCGCCCAAGGAAGTGACCACGACACCAGGCTGCAGCGTGTCGCCAACTCGCAGGATTCGAGGCAGAAGGGGGCGCGCCATCAGTGGCTTGTTGCTGACCACGCTGTGCTCGGCAAAACCGAAGCGGTCATGACTCGCGGCAACCGCCATCAACCGAAACGAGGTCAGGTTGTCGGGTAGCTTGAAAGAGAAGTGCGTCTTGCCGGAGGCGTCTACTTGGCGTCCGGCCTCGAAGTACACTGTGGTGCGGAACTCGGCGCGCAACCGGCCAGAGTCGCCGTCGCCGACCTCGTCTCCCTTGTCGCCGTCGTATTCCGAACCCGCGCCGGGCGGCGTCTGCCAGCCCAAAGGACCGAAGCGTTCACCAGGCTTCAACGCCAAGATGCGAGCCAAGTTCTCTCGACTTTCAATCGGGTACACGCCCAGCGTGCGCGCTTCGGAGAAGGCCGGAATTGGATCGGGAGCATGATAGCCCGTAAGTTCCAGCACGCCTTCGTCCACGACGTAGAACGTGACCGAGCCCGAGCTGGGCTGCCCCTCTGTCGTGCGCAGGGTCAGATCCGCCTCCACCACCTGCCCCGGTTGGTACTCGGCCTTGTCGCTCTCGATCTCGAGGCGAAGCCGCCGGGATTCGGGGTTGACGTGCAGCTCGGCGTAGCCGACGCGATACTGCGGCGCGCCCACGTCCGCAGCGCGCAGATCGGTCGCCGGCTCCATGCGCGCTGTTCGTCCTCGCAAGAGCTGCACTGACACGAAGGCATTCGGGAAATAGTCTGCCTTGACCGGGATCTCGACGACCGGCATCGGTCCGGCCAGTTCCACGATTCGACGCTCGAAAATCCCACCGCGCTCCACCGTCACCAGCGCAGTGCCCGCGCTGAACGGATTTTGGATTAGCAGCTTTGCGGTCTGTCCAGGCTCGTAGAGTTTCTGATCCAACTCGAGCGTCAACTTGCGTCGGTCGGGAGCGCGGAAACCCACGGCTTCACCGCCGTCCGCTCGATCTTCGAGGGCGTACAGGTCGCGGCTGCTGGCGACTGTGTTGCCGAGCCGGTCGGTGGCCTCCGCGCGTAGGATGTAGTGGCCGGCTCGAGGCACGCGCAGTTGGCAGCGCACCGCGCTCGCGCCGCTCGTGACTTGGCATTCCCCGGCGGGCTCGTCGTGAACGCGGCTGTTGTAGTAGAGCGACTCCGCGCGGCGGTCTTCGATGGCCCGCGTCCAATTGCGACGCAGCAACTGCAGGCGGATCGGCACGCCGGCAACGTGTTTACCGCTCGGATCGGCCAACACGAGATCTGGCGACAGCTTCGCGCCGACGGCGAAGAAGCGCCCCTTCAAAGTCCCGACGCCGACGTAGAACTCGGCCGGGTGCACCAACACGCTAGCGCGTCCGGTTTGGGTCTGGGCGCTGATGTCCTGCACTTCGGCTTCGAGCAACACGCGCTCGGCGCTGATTTGCTTCGGGTTGTCGAGGGGCACCTGGCTGTCGTCAGTGCCAGCGGCGTCCAAGTGATCTTCTTCGTTGAAGCTTCTGCCGGTCCGATCGACGTACGTCAGGTCGCGCCGGAACGCGTCGTCGTTGAACACGAACGCCGGATGTTCGGGCGGCGCGAAGTCGACGATCGATCGCGAGACGTACTTGAGTACCCGAGCGTTGGCGACGGGCGCCCCGAAGAGGTACTCCGAGTGGATGTGGAACTCGGCCAGTTGCCCGCGCACGGCCTGAGCTTGCAGCGGCTGCACACCGACTTTGAACTCAGCAGGCTTGTAGTCGAGGATCTGAAACGGCGCGCTGAAGCTTTCGTCGTACTTGCGCCCCAAGCGGATGGTGATGTTCCCTTGCCCCAAAGCGATGCTCTTGGGGATCGGCAAGTCCAGCGCCAACGTGGCATGGGTGTCGAGCCGCGCTTTGCCGACGGCAACCACCTCTCCCGCCGCGTCAGTCAGGCGGTACTCGACCTCTTGGCCGCCGCGAGCGTCAAACCCGACTTGCTGCGTACGGCGAAAGAAGCCGCTGACCTTGAGCGATTCGCCCGGACGGTACACTCCGCGATCGGTAAACACCAACCCGCGCCAGTGACTCTTTTGCGCCTGATCGACCCAAGCGATCGGACGCACGGAGCTCGCGGGCTCGACACGCTGGAACGTCCAGTCGTCTCCCAGCCGTGCGACGAGTACCATGCTGGAGTCGGCGTTGCCGTTCTTGTCCACGCTCACCAACTCGCTGGCGCTGAAGTCGACCAGGCCTGCGGCATCCGCCTGGTGCTTAGCCAACACGTGACCGTTCTTGTCGTACAGCAGTACCTCGGCGCCGCTGGCGGGGTTACCCGTCGAAAGGTGGGTCACCCAAGCTACACTGCCAAAACGGCTGATGCGCGCACTGATCCCCAGGTCGGTGATTGTCAGCAGACGCGACTCTGGGTAGCTCGCGCCCAGCGCTTGCGCTTGCAGCATGCTGACGCCGAGTTTGCCGGGCCCTCCCAGCGTGGCATCGACGTCCAACCAGTGCACGGCGCGGGTCGATGCCGCCGCTTGAGGAGTGATCCAGGTAAACGCCGGCTCCGCACCGCTCGGCCCCTGTCCACCGCGTTGGCGGCCGAGCCAGTACACCGTCGACAGTTCGTTGTTGGCCCAGCTGCGCAAGCCGTAGCTGGCCAAGTTGATGGAGCCAATCGGCACCCGGTGCTCGAGCGGTCCTTGAGCCCCATCGCGCCCTGCCAGCGCTTCGAAGACTTGCCCGGTCACGCCGAATTCCAGTGCATAGTGCAACTTCGGGCGACGTGGCTGATCGGGTGCCGGCGCCGGCCCGGCGGATGCCAGCGGCTGCTGCGGAGAATTGGCCTTCTTCGGATCCGGAACCAAAAACGGCTCTTCAATCGCCACATCGAACCGCACTTCTTTGCCCAACGTCTGCCCGAACACGTCGCGCAGCCCCGCATCCAACGTTACCCTGAACCGATCACCGTATTCCGGATCCAGCCTGAGCGGGTGATTGGTCGTGGGCGTGTTCGGTACCTTCGCTTTGGGATTCGGTCGGGCAGCGCGGTACTTTCCGCTGAAATGCACGTGGCGTCGCAGCTCGTCGGGCGTGACGGGAGTGGAGAGCACCAACGTGACGTCTCGGTGCGCCTCGCATCGCCCGAGGTCAGGTCGGGGACACAACACCTGATCCAAGCGCAACGGACCATGGGTGTGGGCCGTCCACGTGATCGGATCGCGCGTGGGCAAGGGCCCTTCTTGGCTGGTCAGGCCGGGACTGATCGTCAGTGACAGGTCGCTGTCGGCCGGTAGCGGTTGCTGCGGCACGAGCGTGAGCCAGTGTCGCGCGCTCGTGGCTTCGCGCTGCTCCTCGGCCGTCACCCGAAAGGCAATTTCATCCTCGCCGGAGCGGTCCGAGAACACTCGAGTCAGACGCGCGTGCCGCTCCAGCATTTCTGGCGCGACCTTCTGTGAAAAGCACAGGCGAATGGGGTCCGTAGGCTTGGCCTGCCGGAATCGATCACTTGGCACGGAGGTGACCAAGCGCGGCAGCTCGGTGTTGAACTCGAAACGATAATCTTCGGCCAACGTCGCGCCGTCCAACGCGCGTAGCCCCTTCTGCGCGACCACGTGGAAGCGTGTTGCCAGCGGCAGCGGCTGTTCGGGTTCGAACAGCACGCCGTGGGTTCCTACCCAGCGAAAACGCCCTGGCACAGCGGTTCCAGTAGAGCTGCGCAACTGCAACTCCTTCGGCGCGGCTGCCGGCTCGGCTTGATCCATCTCGCGCAGCGGGCGGTTGAACACCAGCGTTACCCCCGGTTCGGTCTCGGCGCTGAGATCGCCGTGCGGTCCGGCAGCTACGACCGCGAGCGGCCCCAACCCGGCGGCGCTCGCGCCCGCGGGTTCCAACTCCAAGCGGCCCGTATGCCCGGGGACGCGCGGCACCGAAGAACCGAGACAACTGCTGACGGCCAGCGCCACCAACAGGGAGACATGCGGAATACGTCGTGTCATGCAAATGGCCTGTTCGCTACTCCCCCGTCGAACTCCCAGATCGGCGGTTAGGCGCAGACAAACTACCCGAGTCCCGAGTCCGTGTCAGCCCGAGTCTGCCTCCTGAGCATTAGCTGGCCACAAGCGGACGGCTGCGGTCCCGGCCACGGGCGCGAGCCGGCCTCGCGAAACGCCTACCCATGACGGATCGGCAGGTGACGCCTCTGTGCCAGCCGCCATTCACCATCGCTGGGCATCGACTCGACTTCGCTGCCGCTCGAGTGACTCGTCGGGTGGCGTGAGCGCGTATGCGAAGGCTCAGCCGCCTTGAAGGCATCCGGGAAAGGTGGCGCAGCGGAAATGATCGACCCCTCGAACCTCCCCAACGGGCTCGTCGGGCAGCCCTTCACGCACAGGCCGTTGTTCCACATCGGAGAGCATCAACTGGTTCGGGTGGAGTTATCGCAGCGAATGCCCGTGGGGAGCGCGTGGCGCGAGGGTCACTCTTGCGTTCATGAGCGTCCGGTTCGCTTGCCAACGGTGATGTCAAGCAGCGAGCCTCAGCCGGTTGCAAACCACACCACCATCGCATGCCTGGCCAGCGACCCACCGAGGAGCCCTCTGACGACGGCCGAGTCGGTCGAAGTTTGTCCGAACAGAAACGACGCAGACATCGGGGTCGATGAACACTAGCTGCCGACATGCCATCGATGACAACTCCGACAACAGGGTGGACGATTCGGCAGTGGCGAGATTCAGCCGCCGATCCGACCCGGCACCTAAACCGCTTGATGCAGCTCCGTGATGCTCTCGATACCCAGGACGCGGCCTGGATTTCGCTGAACGCCCACGAGGACATCCAAAGGCAGCTCGTCGCCGCTTCGGAACGCGGGGGGGCTCCCGGATCGCTCCCGCTGTTCGGCGTTCCTTTCGCTGTCAAAGACAACATCGACGTACAGGGCCTGCCCACCACGGCCGCTTGTTCAGCGTTCGCCTACGACGCCGAAACCGACTCGACCGTCGTGGGTCAGTTGCGGCGAGCCGGAGCCATCGTCGTTGGAAAAACCAACCTCGATCAATTCGCCACCGGGCTGGTTGGAACCCGCTCTCCGTACGGGAGGGTTACGAACCCTTTCAATGCAGCCTTCCTGGCGGGGGGTTCTAGCTCAGGCTCAGGAGTCGTCGTTGGCCGAGGGCTCGTTCCGTTTGCCTTGGGCACTGATACAGCGGGATCAGGCCGGGTACCAGCGGCATTCAACAACATCGTCGGAATCAAGCCGACCAAGGGCTGGCTCAGCACCAGCGGGTTGGTTCCAGCTTGCCGCACCCTAGACTGCATCTCCGTCTTCGCCCTCACGGTCGGTGACGCAGAGCTCGTGACCAAGCTGTGCGCGGGCTACGACGACAGTGACCCTTACAGCAGAGTACCGCCAAGCAGTGGCACATCGCCGTCCACACGTACGCGTTGGCTGGGGATCTTGGAACACCCCGAGTTCTTCGGCGACAGTCAGGCTCAGGCTGCCTATGAAGCGACGCTGGGCCACCTTCGCAACGACGGGTTTCGGTTCGAAGCGATCGACTTCAGCCCCTTCGCAGCGCTGGCTGAGCTCTTGTACGGTGGCCCCTGGCTCAGTGAGCGCGTGCTCGCGGTGGGCGACATCCCAGCGCGTGCCCGAGGCGACATGGACGCCATTGTCTTTAGGATCCTCACTGATAGAGCGCCGGCCACCGCAGAAGACGCATTCGCCGCGGAGTACCGACGCGCAACCCTGGCGCGAGAGATCCACCGTATCCTATCCAATCTGGATGCGTTGCTCTTACCGACGACCCCAACCATCTACCGCTTGGCTGACGTCGAAGCGGATCCCATCCAAACAAACTCCAGATTGGGAACGTACACCAACTTCGCCAACTTGGCCGATCTATGCGCAGTGGTGGTTCCCGGTGCCTTCCGCCAAGACGGACTTCCGACCGGCGTCACGCTGTTCGGATCAGCCTGGCAGGACGAGAAGCTTTGCGCGCTGGCGCGACACGTCGAGCGATGTCTGTCCCTTCCCCTCGGGGCCACTTCCCTCCCTCGCCCGACTGAACTGAGCTCACCCACTGAGGCCGCGCGTGCGCCCGTCGCAGGCAGTATTCGGGTGGCGGTAGTTGGCGCGCATATGCGTGGCATGCCACTGAACCACCAGCTCATCGAGCGCGACGCCACGTTCGTCGCCCGAACGACCACCGCTTCGGCGTATCGATTGTTC
This sequence comes from Polyangiaceae bacterium, assembly GCA_050298815.1. Lineage (GTDB taxonomy): Bacteria > Myxococcota_A > Polyangia > Polyangiales > Polyangiaceae > SZUA-265. The sequence continues at coordinate 115,677 of JBNKUV010000088.1, read as the reverse complement.
GCTCTGCCGAATACATCGCCCGCCAAACCAGGCGTGGTGCGCTCCCACGACGGTGCTTCAATCGTGCTCGAGATCTGGGAGATGTCGCTGAATGCCTTCGGCTCCTTCGTCGCATCTGTCCCACCACCGCTCTCGATTGGCAACGTCGAACTGACCGACGGCACTTGGGTCAAAGGCTTCTTGTGCGAACACTGGGCGACGGAGGGTGCCACCGACATCACGGCGTTCGGCGGCTTTCGCGAGTACTTGGAAGGTACCTAGGTAGGCTGCTGCTGCGCCCGTCAACCACGCTGCTCGTCTGAAAACGCAACCCGATGTCAGGCGTTCGGTTGGGCGTGTGCCCAACATCGGGTTGCCGGCTAGTTCTCAACGCACTGTGGATCCACGGGTGTGATTCTGTGGCTCAGTTCGACATCTGGTACTGCAGTCCGACCTGAATGATGTCTGCGGTTACTTCTTCGCCGCCGCCCGCCGGCTCGGACGATTGATGTCGGTAATTGAGATGGTACTTGTGGTTGAACCCGTCGACGACGTACGCCAACCCAACATCCACCACGGTGCGGGTCTCAGGCTCCCACTCGGCGTACTGGAAGCGGAAGTTCGGTTGAATTTGCCCAATACCGATCTTGTTTGGCGTCAGCCAGGAGAGGATGCCCATGTAGGCTGTGCCTGGATACGGTCCAGCAACACCTCGACCTTCATCGATGGTTCCTTGGTTGACCACATAGTTTGGCCCGGTCTCCTCGTAGTTCCAGTACCCGCCCTCCACAGTGAACGTTCCTGCGTCCCCTAGGTTCTTCTCGAACATGGCATCCAGCGAGAAACCGAGGAGGTCATTGTCGTCGACGGGGTTGCCCGCCAGATCCTCATCCACACCCTTCTGCGATTGAACCACTGCGCCGAAAGCCAGAATGTCCTGACCTCCGAAGTAAGTTCCCGAGTTGTAGTAGAAGTTCTCCGGCTCCAAGAGGTGCAGAGTGAGACGTCCTGCAACCCTGGCGTTCTTGAGCTCACCTCCCGGCTGCAGGTCGACGACCGATAGGTGGTATTTCAGCATACCGTCGGCAATGAGGCCCCAAAGGGTGGCCCCCCGATCGCGCGCACCCACATCGAAGGGGTACTCCTCCACGGCAATACCGAAGTTCCAGGTATTTCCAAAGAACGGGCCATTCATGTTGTTGCGATCGTTGGCGGGAATGTGCTGCCCAACCCAGAGCTGCAGTTCGTCAACGAACTTGATTTGACCCATCCCGTCGAGAATTGCGAAGTTGCCCAACCCGCCCGGTGTCCCAATCTCGAACTGCACGAAGTATCCGATATTCGGCGTCAACGAACCCGCCATGAAGGGGCGTATATGAACCTGATCCACCAAGCCATCGTTGAGAGAAAGCTGCTTCTCAGTCGGGCCGCTCAAGCCGTAGGCGAGCCCAGTTCGAAGCCCGGCACCGATCGTGAACTTCGGTGAGAACTCTTCTTCAGCCGGAGTCTCGGCTTCAGATTCGACTGGTGGCGCGCCTTCATCCATGGGCGGCGCAGGTTCTTCGGGTTCGTCGGTCGCCATCGTCTCTTGCGCGACAGGCCCTGCCGGTTCTTCTTCAACCGGCTGCGGTTCCTCGACGGGAGCTGGCGGTGCAGCGTCCGGACTCGCTGCGGCTGGCTTGGCAGCTGGCGCCTCAGCGCCCTCCGCTCCCTCCTCAGTCTGAGCGAACGCGGTCGAAGCGACGAGTGTCAGCATTGCCACGACGCTTGTCATCGGAACCGACTTGGTAGCAGTTCTAGGCGTCCACGTGAGAGCAGGCGGAGTATTCAGTGGTAGTCTTGGGAGGGTCATTTTAAGTTCCTTTCAATGGTATTCGTTGTTCTGAACTGATCTCTGGACACAGCCATCCCGCCCCTCAACGGTGAGCTGCACGAGGGTACACCGTACGCCCTTCGAAGCCTGTGCCCACATCGGGTGAACACCTACTCCGTCAGGGAAACGACTATTCGGCTGCCACAGGCTGGGCCTCAGCGCCGGCCGTGTCGTCTTCGGTCACGGGTGCGAACTTGGCGCAACCCAACAGCAATCCTGCAACCGCTGCATAGCTCAGCGCTACAGCCGGTGAAGCGCCAATTCCAATCGCCTCGCCATGCATGAAACCGAAGAACGACAGCACGGCGCCGCTAAACGCGAATGCGGACGCTTTGACGAACTGACGGTCGATGACGAACACACCGATTGCGCCCAACACCAAACCGCCGACGATCGCTCCACCACCGAGGACAGCCAGCCCCTCGTAGAGCACGCCCACTTGCGCAAGCTGCGCCATCCCGACGTCGGCTGCGGTGGTTCCTGCAGCGGTGAGGGCGTTGTCTATCTGCACTTTGCCCCACGCTGCCACGTGGGGTGTGAGAGACAGAACGATGGCGGGAGCGTGGCTCTTGGGGGTCTCTTGAAACGCCTGCGCGCCGATCAACATGCCGATGTAGAGCAGAATCGGAGCGATAGCCACTACCGGCACCAGAGCGACAATGACGGGAATGATGCCTGTCCAGGCGAGAACAACGACCATCAACCCCGTGGCAGCAGAATAGCCGATCCTGCCACCCATTGCCTTCCAACCTGGGTGACCAATGTACACGGCCAGGTTGAAGGGATTGCCCATCAGACAACCAATTGTACTGATGACGCCGTCAGCTGTGAGTACGCGCGTTGTTGGAAAGGAATCGCCCGCCGCCGCAGCGGACTCCACGTTGTCCATCGCCTCGACCAAGTCGTAGATGCCGAAGGGGATCGCCGTCACGAGAATGACTCCCAGAAAGTCGAATCCAGAGAAGACATGACCCAACGCGGGTATCGGCAGTGAGAAGCCGAACTCGGCGATCGAGTTCGTCAGCGCCTCCATCGACATGCCGCCATACGGCATGCCTAGGACTGTAGACCCCCAAGCTATCAACGTTCCGACGGCGATGGCGACGAGCCCTGCTGGAATTCCCTTGAAATAGCGCACATTGCCAAACCAGCTCACCAGAATCACCGCAAAGCAGGTCACGCCAATCAAGGGTGTCATGTACATCTCCAATGCAGGTCGCATCGAGATGAACGCTACCGACACGCCCGCTAGGGTACCCAGCAATGCGGCGCGGGGGGTGATCTTGCGGATGATGGGCGCGATGAACCCACCCACCATCAACAGACAGCCTTGGATGAATACCCACGCCAGGCCAGCTTCCCAACCCTTGACGGGGTCTCCCGTCGTGTTCGCGATCGGAAGCATGATGACGAAGACGACGACGAACATGTGCGGAACACTGACGCCAGAAGGCAAGGCACAAACATCCGTGCGCCCCGTCTTTTGGGCGAGGCGGTATGCGAGCCACGCGTAGTAGACCGTGCTTAGGAACAACATGAGGCCAGCAGCCGGAAGAACTCTTCCAAAAACGATGTCGTCCGGCATCTTCAAGACGAAGCGAAGCAAGCCTGTCAATACGAGTAGATTGACCAGAATATTGGTACCGAAGCCGAAGAACGCATTCCAGTCTCCGGCTGTCCACACTTGGGGCTTGAAAGTGGTCATTGGTCACGCGCCTTTCTGCAATGGCTCAGTCTTACGGAGACCGGCCAAGACTTTTTCCGAATCGCTCACCCAGCCGAAGATGCCGCCCTGTGCGGCAATCATCTGGAGTCCAACTTCGTGAAATTGGGGAAAGTAAGAAGCACAGCAATCGCTCAGCACGATGCACCGAAACCCTCTATCGTTCGCCTCTCTGACCGTCGTGTGAACGCACACTTCAGTCGTGACTCCGCAGACGAAGAGCGTATCTATCCCGCGGTGAGTCAGGAGTGATTGTAAGTCGGTCGCGTAGAACGCGCCTTTGCCAGGTTTGTCGACGACGGGCTCACCTGCGGCAGGAGCCAAATCGTCGATGATATCGTGACCGACCTCGCCCCGAATCAGGATCCGCCCCATCGGGCCAACATCTCCGATCCTCTTCTTGGGAGCACCGCGTTCGACCTTTGCTGGTGGGGCGTCGGATAGATCAGGTCGGTGTCCTTCTCGCGTGTGGATGATGAAGACACCCAACTCACGCAGTCCGCGCAGCAGACCCTTGCAGGGTTCGATTGCCCGACGCAGCAGCGAAACATCATTGCCGAGCGTTTCCCCGAAGCCGCCAGGTTCGACGAAGTCGCGCTGCATGTCGATGATGACTGCGGCGCAACGCTTGGGATCGACGACGACATTCGTCGGCTCACATTCTATGGTCTTTGTTCGCATACTCATGTCAGCAACAACTCCGCACTAGATGTCGAACCTTACCGGCCGGTTCCAAATGGCTAGGACCAGGCAGCCGTCGTCACTCGTGACCGAATGGCGGCTGCCCGGGGGGCTGATGATGCAGTCACCGCGCCGGTAGATGCCAAGTTCATCGCGCTGCGAGCCTTGAAGCACGACGATGTGCTCGAAACCGGTATGCCGATGCGGTGCAACTACGGCGCCTGGCTGGTACCTGAGAAGTGCAGCCGAGGGCTCCGTTTCGGAGAGTTCTATGCCGCTCTCGTCACGGCCATAGATGGGTAGTATGTCGATGCCCGCGACGAATGGACGAAAAGCGTGCCTCGGCGGTTCATACGAGTCGAAGAGGCCCGACAGGAGGTACCTGCCATCACCGTGACGGACCCACGAACCTGGTGGGCGCTGCGTCACGCTGCCCTCAATTCGACGAGACCATCGAGCAAGGCTTTGGAGTCAGCAACGGCACCGAAGACTCCTCCCTGCATTTTGATCATTTCCAGGGCGGCCTTGTGGTTGTTGGGGTCAGTGGCTGCGCAGCAATCGGCCAGCATGACACATTCAAATCCACGATCGTTCGCTTCCCGCATCGTGGTGTGCACGCAGACGTCCGTCGTGATACCGGTCAGGATGATGTTTTCGATGCGGTTCTTGTGCAGCAGTAGCTCGAGATCCGTGGCATAGAACGAGCCCTTGCCGGGTTTGTCGATGATCGGCTCACCGGGTATCGGAGCTAGTTCATCGATGATGTTCCAGCCTTTCTCGCCACGGACTAGGACCTTTCCGCACGGGCCAGCGTCACCGATACCTGCTCCGATTTGGCGGGAACGCCAGCGCTTGTTGGGCGGCAGGTCGCTGAGATCTGGACGGTGACCTTCGCGCGTGTGAATAATGGGGAAGCCCAGCTCTCTCATCGCCGAGAGCACTCGACCGATAGGCTCGATACAAGCTCGCGTCAGCGAGATATCGTAGCCCATTCGATCGACGTACCCACCCACCCCGCAAAAGTCGATCTGCATGTCGATGATGACGAGGGCTGTATTGTCCCTCCTCAGCTCGCCATTGTAGGGCCAACGGTAGGGGGTGCTGTCTATCGTCAAGGTCATGATGCACTTCCTCGAGAACGTGGCACTGTGAAGCAGTCACGAGCCACTCGCTCAGTACCCAGGGGCAAACGTTAATCTGACAGATGCCCAATCAAGGCAGGTTCGTGTCTACAGGCACCGACACGGGGCGCGCTAGCGCCATTTTGCGCGCGCTCCGCTGCTGTCTCGCGCGCAGTGGGCCCTGGACCCGCCGTCGCAATCGCGATGTCACGCGAGTGACATCGGGCGAGCAGAGATGTGCACGCGGAACGCTTCTCTCAGTTGTTCAGCGAAGGACGCTGCTGCAACGGGCAAAACTCTGCCGCGGCGCGCAGCGAGATACAGTCGAGCTTCCTGGCAGTAGCGGTCACGTAACTCACGTGCAACAAGGCCATGCGCCTCGGCTTCACTTCCAAGATGAAAACTAAAACAGACCGCTGCCCCCTGGCGTGCGAACGTCTTTAGCGTTTCGATGGAATTGGACTCCAACGAAGGGACCAAGGGCAGGGAGGCTTGCTTTAACGCCAACTCGAGCAAAGAGCGCGCCGCCAACGTATGGTCTGGCATGGCCAGGGGATACGGAACGCAGTCGCTCAACGTGACCGAACTACGTTTCGCAAGAGGGTGGTCGTGAGCCACCAACACACACAAAGGGTGCACAGCCTCGGCAAGAACCGTAATTCCAGGCTTTTCTGGCCGCCCATGCGTCAGGATCAGATCAACGGTGTCGGTCAAGAGTGCTTCACTGAGACTGCCGGGACCGTCCACTACGACGTGGAATGCCACGCCTGAATGCTCTTGCTGGTAGGTCAGGATCGCGTTCGGCAGCAAGCTCGGTGTGACGGATTCCGCGACTGCAACTCTAACGGTTCCGCGAACCTGACCCCGAAGCTCTTCGAGTTGTAGCTCGAGGTTGCGTAGCTCTTTGAAGGCAGTCTGGACATGCGCCAAGAAGAGCTCCCCCGCTGTGGTCAGACTCACTCCACGCGGCTTGCGCTCGAAAAGCGGGGACCCGATTTCTGCCTCCAGGTCCAAAATCCGTCGGTTTAGTGCCGACGACGCGATGTGCAAAGCATCGGCAGCCTTGCGAATGGATCCGTGGCGTGCGACCGCCTCGAAGTAGACGTAGTTCGTCGAGGGCAACAGCCGCTGACGCGTCGCCACCAGGTCGGCTTGTTGCGACAGTTTTTCAGGAACCTTGTCTGGCAGTTTCTTCGTGGCGTCCAAATCTTCGCCTCATCAACGATCAGCGTCCTGCGGCCCTTGCGGGACCCTAGTTTACACCAGGTCAGTCCAAGATCGTAGACTTCGTGCCGATAGCGCGTGGCCACGCCGCTAGGCGAGCAGACCGACCGCTTTTCGGCTTTCCCGAGGCTATCTCAGCAGGCTTTGATCCCCGTGCCACCCAAACCGCAGTAGCCGTTTGGGTTCTTGGCGAGATACTGCTGGTGGTACTCCTCGGCGAAGTAAAACGGCCCAGCTTCTGACACTTCAGTCGTGATCGGCCCTCTGGCAGCCTCGGTCAGGCGCTCCTGATAACTCGCTTTCGATTCCGCAGCCACTTGCTCTTGCTGGGTGGTGGTGGTGTAGATCGCCGACCGATACTGCGTTCCGACATCGTTACCCTGACGCATTCCCTGTGTCGGGTCGTGATTCTCCCAAAAGATGCGCAGCAGCTCAGCGTAGGAGACTCGACTCGGGTCGAAAATCACCCGAACAACCTCCGTGTGCCCCGTCATCCCGGAACAAGTCTCTTCGTAGGTTGGGTTTCGGGTGAATCCGCCAGCGTAGCCGACAGCGGTACTGTGCACGCCTGGTATTACCCAGAACTTCCGCTCGGCCCCCCAAAAACACCCCATACCGAAGACAGCCACCTCGTGCCCGGCAGGCACCTCAGTCATCGAGTTCCCGTTGACAGCGTGCACGCCGGAAATCAGCATTGCCTCGTCCCGACCCGCTAGGGCTGTGGAGGCGGTGGGCATCGAAGGTTTCACAAATCCGAACAAGGCCATGACGACAAAGACATGGCGCAAGCTGGCCTGCTCGTCCAGCGCTGAAGAGCTATTCGCCGCCCAACTCTCTACCAGCTCCGTGAACAGCGTAATCAATCGCATCCACGAGAGCTTGCCAACTCGCTTCGATGATGTTCTCGCTCACGCCCAGGGTGGCAAATCGGTGGGTGCGTAGGCTGTTCTCGATCAGGACCCGGACCTTGGCAGCGGTGCCATCCGCCGAGTTGACGACTCGCACCTTGTAGTCCAGCAAGTGCAACTGAGATAGTTGAGGAAAGGCCGTGGATAGCGCCTCACGTAGTGCATGACTCAACGCGTCCACCGGACCGTTACCCTCTGCCACACACAAGCGCGTTTCACCGAGAACGTTGAGTTTGACCGTGGCTTCGACGAGGCGGTCTCCATCGTTAGCGGCTCCGATGCCGTGTACGCGGTAGTACAAGAGCTCGAACGCCGCCTTCCACTCGCCAAGGTGGCGGCGCACGAGCAGATCGAAACTTCCGTCAGCACCTTCGTACGAGTAGCCCTGGTTCTCCTTGTCCTGAACCTCGTTCAGAACGCTCGAAAGCACGTCGCCTTCCTTGAGACTGGGATAGCGGTTGGCCAGTTTGGCCAGCAGATTGCTGCGCCCGCTCATTTCGCTGATCAGGATGCGCCGTGTGTTGCCGACTCGCTCCGGCTCAACATGCTCGTACGTGCGCGGGTTGCGCTGCATCGCGCTCACGTGAATGCCACCCTTGTGGGCAAAGGCCGACTTGCCAACATAGGGCTGATTCAACGGCCCGCCGAGATTCAGTCGGTCCCAAACGATCCGACTGAGCTCCGTCAACCGGACGAGGTTGCCCTCAGGGAGACAGCGCTTGCCCAGCTTGAGCTCGAGGTTGGCAATCACCGTAGTCAAGTCGACGTTGCCGCAGCGCTCACCGACGCCGTTCATGGTGCCCTGGACCTGAATACAGCCGCTCTGGACCCCAGTCAGGGTATTGGCAACCGCCAGCCCGCCGTCGTTGTGGACGTGGATCCCTAGGCTAACACCCTTCGCGGCAGAAGTCGCGGCGGCGACTCCAACGCGGATTTGCTCGGGCAGCGCCCCCCCATTGGTATCACACAGAACGATTCGCTGAGCACCCGCTTCTGCCGCCGCCGTCACCGTCGCCATGGCGTAGTCGGGGTTCGCGGCAAAACCATCGAAGAAGTGTTCGGCGTCGAAGAACACGGGTCGCCTGGTGCGTTCACTCAGAAACTCGACCGAGCTTCTGATCATGTCCAGGTTGTCCTGCAGCGACACGCGCAGCGCATCATTGACGTGCAGATCCCAGGACTTGCCGAAAATGCAACATCCGTCGGCCTCGCTCTTGATCAGCTCGGATAGGTTCGGATCTTCCGCCGGTGCGTTCTTGGGATGGCGCGTGGAGCCAAACGCGAAGACCTTCGCGGTGCTGAGCTCCAATTGCCGCACCTCCCGAAAGTAGCCGGCGTCTTTCGGGTTCGACCCGGGCCACCCGCCCTCGATGAACGCAACGCCGAGCCAATCCAGCTGGGCAGAAAGGTTAAGCTTGTCCGATAGGCTCAAGTTCACGCCGAGAGCCTGACCACCATCGCGGAGGGTGGTGTCGTAAATTTCGATGTCCTGGGGGGTAGTCATGGTCCTGAAGCGCAGACCTCACTAGCTCTGCTTTAGGTTTACGTTTGGTGGAGTGGGCCGGCTCCGCCATGTTCACCTGAGAGTCGCTTCATTCGTCGCGCATCATCGCATGGCCGAGCTAAACCCGATCAAGCAATAATGGAAATGAACGCACCCGCGCGCAGCCCCAACCGACGGGCACCATGGTCCTCTGGATGTGAGAAGGCAGTCACGAGACGTGGGTGTCTTACTGCCGCGAGGCGCTCCACGCAACGTTCGATTTCTGCACCTCGGCGCGCTTGCCCTGTTCTGCGGGCCTAGCGACGTCGCCGGCGTGACCCGCAATAGCTCGGATTTCAGGGAGTTGCAGCTGCCGTGTCGCCCAATGCAGCCTCGAACGAAGCGTACTGTCCGTCTTCTTTGAGGCGGTTGATGGCTGTTTCGACCAGGTAGCGCGTGACCTGATCGTCCGAGTTTCGCGCCGCCTGCAGCCTGCGGGCGACTCGCTTCCTCGTGGAGTCGAAGTCCGTACGAAGAAAGGTCGAGACGAGCTTGCTGTAGCTGGCTGCCTCCGCCTTACGCTCCGGGTCATTTTCGATGTCGTCGCGATTGACGCCGGCCATATCGACTGCCGGGGCCGCCGCCGGTGGCGGTGGGCTCGGGTCATCGGGCGAGTCCGCAGGGTCAGGAGCCGCGGATGGATCGGTGCCCAGGCTAGCTGCTGGGGCAGCGACAACCGGCGGCTGTGCCGAGGCAGCGGACGCGGGTTTCGGAGAATTCGTGCGGCGTGGCAGCGGTTCGTCCACCGTCAAATCGTGTTGATGCTGGGGTCGGCGCTTGGAATGAGCCGGGCCATGCCCGGTTCTCATGCTGGTCTTGAACAGATCGAAGTCCTCAATCTCGCCAAGATCCAGCGTCGACATCGACCGGTGCAACTTGTCCCGCAACGTTCCGCCTTCGCGGCGCGCATCATTGACGATCGCCTGCACGCCCTCGGGCAAGGACTGTGTCGAAGCGATCATCTTCAACACCGCAGCCCCTCCTGCCGGTGCGGATTCCGTGCGGTAGACCCCCATGTAGATGGCGCCGCCACCAGTCTCGTCCTTGAGCTGTTCGTTGAGCTGCTCCCAGAACGAAAATGGGGTGCTCCGCAGCACCTCGTCGCTGGCCTGCAGCACGATCCCCATGTACGAGACTTCTTCCGGTGAGAATCCGGCCGGCATCATGCCGCTCGCCTGGAGGTTCTCCCGCACCCTCTCGGTGACAGCCTCGACGGTGAATGAGGAAAGCACGTTGTCGGCATAGTTGATGATGCCTTTGGAGAGCAGCAACGTACGGAAGTCCTCACCATCCAGAGTACGAATCGGCGTGATGCTGCTGTCGTTGTTCAGGCGGTTGAATGCATCGAGCGGTTGAATGATGACGGAGTTCACCTTCTCGAAGTACTTGTCCAACGACACCCCGCCGTGGATGTGCGCCAACCGTGAGTTATCCGCGAAGATCCAACCGATATTGTCCTGCTTGACGAGGTCGCTGACGGCCCGCACCGCATTGACCTTGGCAATACCGCTCTCGTGCTCATTTGGCAGCGTCGCCAGCACGATGATCGACAGGTCCAACTCTTCCAAGATACGCACCAGTTCGCTCACGGCGGAACCCGTGCCACCACCGAGACCGGCGGTTAGGATCACGACGTCAGCACCTTCTGCATGATTGGCGACTGCACTCCGAATACGGTCAGCATTCTCCTGGATGCACTCACGCCCGTAGTTCAGGTCGGCGCCGGCGCCATCGTAGCCGTCGATCCCGACGTAGATGCGCTGCTCTGCGCCCAATGAGTGAGCGCGGTGCGCTGGACCGAGGGATGAGAGATCCGTGTGCGCGGTATTGAGCGCGATAGCGCGGTACCCAAGCCGCGAAAACTCCGTAGCTAGGTTTCCACCGGCTTGGCCCAGGCCAACGACGGCAATGTCGAGCGCACGATCTGACGGCTTCATTCTTGTATCCTCCGAGAAGTCTGGCGAAGAGCTGAGAGCATCTAGTTATAGTTGGATCGCGCCTGGAATCTACACTGGATCGTCTCTCGGCAGCTCCTTGACGAAGTGGTGCAACCCACCGGCCTGAAGCCCGCCAGTGCCGTCCGGCGTTTCTCGGAGAAACACTGGAAGCGGGTCAGGTGGCAGCATAACAACCGGTCCTGACCACACGACGAGTGGTCCGATGTCAGCGCGGTGGGCAGGAGCCAGCAGCATCAGAGATCCCTGGACCCCAAGACCCGTCGCAGCAACCCCAGCTCGCGAATGCGCCGGCAAAGGCCAATCAAGTGTCAAAGTAGAACTCGAGTCCAAGCATGAGCTCGACAACTTGGTTCGCAGCTTCGATGTCCAAAATGCGGACGCGCCCGTACATGTCGCCGAGGGTCCCTCCCGATGTGGCGATCGTGTAGCCAATCACACCACCGAGCGGGACGTTCAGATCAAAGCCGTTGTTGAACAGGTTGTTCAAGTTGACGCCTGTTTCGGGCCCGAGGAAGAACTGCGGCGTGATTTGAAACACAAACTCCGCGGGGGCCCTAAGACTCACGCTCGCGTCCTGCCCAAAGTTGACTACGAAGAAACCGCCGGTATCGAGTCGCAGGTGGCTATTCCAGTGGAAAAGGATGGGTACACCACCTGTGAAAAGCCATTGATCAAACACACCCAAGCGGAGCCCGCCGAACAAGCCGACGTCCACACGACCTCGATCGAACTGGTGCAGGATGTGGATTCGGGGGTCCTCGAAATCGTCATTCGGCGACAATCGATACGGTACGACGAAGCCGAACTCGGTATCCGGGCTGATGCCGAAGCTCAACCCCGGGTTCAAGAACTGCGCGTCCACACCGTCCTCGACGAGCACATGCTTGAACTGCGCGTCGTAGTAAGGCCATCGCTCGCCCGCATCCAGCCGAATCGAACCGTCGGGCGCAGTCAACGTTCGCTGCACGCGTGGGGTCGGCAGTTGTGATGACGACGCGTCGGCGGGAGATTGCCAAAGCCCAGCGGCGAGGGCGCACGCCGCGAACAGGTACCGTATCCGCATCGACGGGGACTCTATACAGGCGCTCCCGCGACACAAGAGCGTATTGTTGCCCCGAGTGGCCTAACGTTCAGTGCCGATGCGACCCGGCCACCGCACCCACCGTCCCGTCGCCTTCGCCCAAGTGACACAGCCAGGCCCCCGCCCCCTGGTCCGGCCGGAGTTCAACGCGATGCCGCTAGGTCGGCTCCAGGTGCCGCTCTGCCAATAGCAGCGCCAAGACGTGGACCCCGTGCATCAGCTGCGGAGCGAGGTCGTGTGCGGAGAAAGGTCGCAGCTCCACCAGAACGTCCTCGGACGGCTCGAGGTTTTGCTCCGAAACACGCTTTGCGCCGGTCGCGAGAAAGATGTGCGCTGTACTCTGATGGCGAGTCGTGTCCGGTGAAACGCTCCGTAGATGATGCCACGCGCTCGCCTCATGGCCCGTCTCTTCGAGCAACTCGCGCTTGGCCGCCATCAAAGGCTCTTCACCCGGATCGATGCCCCCAGCAGGAAACTCCAACGTCTCTTGCTGGCAGCCGTGACGGTATTGCCGCACCAGCACGGCGTCTCCTGAGTCGGTCAGCGTGACCACGCATACCCAGTCCCGACTTTCGATCACTGGATAGTCTTCGAGGATGACGCCTCGCCCCGTCTGAACTCGATCGACACGCAAGCTGAACCACGGCAACTTCAACGCGTATCGACTCGAAAGAACCTTCCACGCTTTCATGGGCGGAGCTTGCAGGACAACCCCACCGTTTGACAAGCTGCCAAGATACTGCCGCGGCTACGCGAGTAGTTCGGCAATGATGGGAGCGGTGGGAGTTCTTTTCCGGGAAAGGCTTCTGGGCGTTCCGGAGCCAACCACCCGCCCACCGTGCTCGCCCCCTCCCGGCCCCAACTCGAGAACGAAGTCCGCTCCGGCGATCACCACCGGGTGGTGTTCAATCACCACGAGCGTGTCGCCCCGCTGGACGAGTCGGTCCAACACCAGCACCAGTCGTTCGACATCCGCCTGATGCAAGCCGGTCGTGGGCTCATCGAGTACGTACAGCGTGGGTTCGTGACGTGAGCCAGCCGTCAATTCGTCCGCCAACTTCAGGCGCTGCGATTCTCCGCCACTCAGCGTGTGAGAGCCCTGACCGAGACGAATGTACCCAGCACCCAAGTCGCGTAACGTCTGAAGGGGTGCCACGATCTTGGGATGATTCTTGAACACGTCGCACGCTTCATCCACCGACAGTTGCAGCACCTGCCCAACGTTCAAGCCGAGATAGCGCACCTCGAGCGTATCCGGCTCGAAACGCGCGCCTTGGCAGACGGGACAGGTTTGCACGACATCTGGAAGAAAGCTCATCTCGTGAGTGATAACCCCCTGCCCATCGCAGCTCGGGCATCTGCCACCGCTGGGGGTGTTGAACGAAAAGCGTGCCGGTCCGTAGCCGCGTATCTGAGCGTCGCTGGTCTGAGCGAAGAGTCGTCGAATCACGTCCCAAATCCCTAGAAACGTTGCCGGGACCGACCTCGGAGTACGACCAATCGGCGATTGGTCGACGCTAATCGCTCGCCGAATGCCGTGGAGCTCTCCCAGTTGTTCGAACTCGGCCGGGGCAGGGGTGACCAAACCCAACCGCTCGCGAACCGCGGGCAAGAGCACTCCCCGCACGAGGGAGCTCTTGCCTGATCCGCTCACGCCCGCAACCACATTGAAACGCCCCACGGGGAGCTGTGCATCCTGCCCATGAACGTTGTGGATACATACCCCAGTCAATTGGAGCCTTGGGTGATCGCGCTCGACCGGCAGCGGAGCCCGCAGCTGAAGCTGCCCGGAAAGGCATCGTGCCGTTGGTGACTCTTTGTGGCTTAGCACTGTCTTTGGTTTGCCGCTGACGATGACTTGCCCCCCTGTGCTACCTCCGCCAGGCCCCATGTCGATGAGATAGTCGGCTCTGCGAATCATGTCGACGTCATGTTCGACAACGACGACCGTCGAGCCTAGCTTGACCAGCTGGTTCAAGTTGTCGATGAGCTTGGAGGTATCCCGCGGGTGAAGACCGATGGTCGGCTCGTCGAGAACGTACAACGCGCCGGTCAGCCCCGCCCCCAACTGCGCAGCAAGCCGCAAACGCTGCATTTCCCCTCCGGAAAGGGACCGCGCAGTGCGGTCCAGCGAAAGGTAACCCAAGCCCACCTGGGTCAGGAACTCTACACGCCGAGACAACTCGAAAATGATCGGCTCTGCTATCTTCTTGTCGTCACCCACGAAGCGCAGACCGGAGAGGACCTTCTGAAAGGCTTCAATACTGAGGTGGCTGTATTCGGGATAGGTCTGCCCTTGCAGCTGAACATTGCGCGGCACTTGGTGGAGGCGAGTGCCTTCACAGGCGGGACATAGCACCCACTCAGCCTTCTCCGCGGAGGGAGCTTTGACCTTCGACTTGGCCCCACGCCGGAGCTTGCTACGCGGGGCGACCGCGTTGACGACTCCAGCGCCCTCACATCTCGGACATTGCCCCTGCTTGGTGTTGAATGAGAACCAGCGCGGGTCCAGCTCGGGCACCGATGTTCCGCACTCGGGGCAACTCGACTCGAGACTGTAGCGCAGCAGCTCCCCCTTCGCATTGCGTAGTTTGACGCTGCCACCTCCCCAAGTGAGCGCACGCTCGAGGTCCAGCTCCGTCAAAGCTCCGAGAGTTGCGAGCGGCCTGATGACGAGGTCGATGGTGTGCTCCCGAGACCGCACCAGCCGCGGGGGCTCCCCCGTCTTTACCAATTGGCCATCAGCGTACGCGTGAACGATACCATCACGATCCGCTGCGTTGAACACATCCAAGTAGGTCCCCTTGCGCGCCTCCACGACAGGAGCGAGCAACTCGAACTTGCCTCGTACCTTTTGGAGGCGAGGCAGCAACGCGCCCACGCTGGTACTGCCAATGGGCAAGAGGTGAGTCGGACAGCGAGCAACGCCGAGCTTAGCAAACAAGAGCCGCAGGTAGTGAGCCATCTCCGTCACGGTGGCCACCGTCGAGTTAGCTCCCGCTCTCGAAGTGCGCTGCTCGAGGGCCACACTGGGCGGCACTCCGACGACCATGTCGACGTCGGGCTTCGGCATCGTCGGGAGGAACTGCCGCGCGTAAGGGGTTAACGTCTCGAGGAACCTGCGCTGTCCTTCGGCAAACAGCACGTCAAAAACCAGACTGCTCTTGCCCGAACCGCTCGGGCCCGTCACGACAGTCAGGGCGTCGTGCGGGATCGTTACTGAGACATCCCGTAGATTGTGTTCGCGCGCGCGAAGTATCTCCACGGCTGGAGTGTGCGCCCCGATCGCCTTGGGCTTCTTGAACGCAGTCTCGAACGGCAACGCCAGCGCTTGACCGGTACGGGTCCCTGCCAAGACCAAAGCGGACGGAGATCCCTGAAACACGATCTCGCCGCCAAGCGCGCCACTGTCCGGACCGACGTCGATGACCCAATCTGCGCTGCGCAGAATCTCGAGATCGTGCTCGACAACCACTACGCTACCCCCAGCCCGCACGATCGTTCGGAAGCAGTCGATGACCTTTTGCACTTCATCGGCGTGCAAGCCAGCACTGGGTTCGTCGACAACGAATAGTGTTCCGTCGAGCTTTTCCGTCAGCGCACGAGCCAGCTTCAAGCGTTGTGCCTCTCCGCCGCTCAGCGTGGATAGCGCTTGCCCCAACTGCAGGTATCCAAGCCCCAGAAGCGGCAGTGGCCCAAGCGCTCGAACGACCGCCGGGTTACCGGCAAAGATGGCTAGAACTTCATCGACCGTGCTCTCCAATACCTGCGCAACACTGACACCAGCATGGGTAACCGCGAGGATCTCCGGCTTGAAGCGCTGTCCTCGGCACACCGGACAGAGCAACCGTACATCGGCAAGAAACTGCATCTCGACAGTTTCGTAGCCCTCTCCAGTACAAGCGTCGCAACGCCCACCATCGACGTTGAACGAAAAATGGGACGGAGTGAAATGACGCTGACGTGACGATGGTTCCTGCGCAAATGCCTTTCGGATCGGGTCCCATGCCTTGGTGTACGTGGCGGCGTTGCCTCTGGAGGTGCGCCCCAGGGGGGATTGATCGACCAACACGACGCGCTTGAGTCGTTCGCCTCCGGACAAGCCCCGGTGCGGCCCCGGACGCTCCACGGTGAAGTCCCCCAGGCGCCGCGCCATCGCCTTGTAGAGGACATCGACCACGAGGGAACTCTTCCCAGAACCACTCGGACCGCTTACCGCGCATACACAGCGCAGCGGGAACTTCGCTTCGACATTCTTCAGGTTGTGGGCAGAAACGCCCTCCAGGTGCAGCCAGTCTTCGGGCTCATAAGAGACCTGTTGCGGCTCGATGGGGCTTCGGCTAAAGGCGCGCTCGGTCGCGCCGCCTGCGGACAGCGCCTTGACGACGCTGCCATCGAACACCACCTCCCCGCCCCTGCTTCCCGCGCCCGGGCCGAGTTCGATCACGCGGTCGGCGGTCTTGATGAGTTCTGGGTCATGCTCGATGAGCAGCACTGTATTGTTGCGCGCTGCAAGTTCACGAATGGCTTTCGCCAAAGGCGCGATGTCGCTCGCGTGCAACCCGACGCTGGGTTCGTCCAGCACGAACAGGGCGTTGTGCAACGAGCTTCCGAGTGCCGCCGTCAACGTGACACGTTGCGCCTCACCTCCGGACAGGGTGCGCGCCTGGCGGGCCAAGCTCAGATACCCCAACCCGACGTGTTCCAGGTAGGACAGACGCGACTGCAACTGTTCGATGATCAGTCGACCTTGTTCGGTGACTGGCTCGGTCGATTGGAGTCGGCGCCGCACGTTGGAAATGGATTGCCGATGCCATTCTGCTAGGTTCCAACCGCCCACGCGATATGCCAACGCGCGTTCGTTGAGGCGACACCCTTTGCACGTCGGACACTCATCGTAGGAGCGGTAGCGCGCCAACAGCACACGAACATGCATCTTGTAGATCTTCGTCTCCAGCCAGCGAAACCAGCCGAACACCCCCGGATACTCGCTGCGCTTTCGTCGTCCGGTGCCATCCAGTACCAGCTTCTGCTGCTCGGCTGGAAGCGACACCCAGGGGACGTCCATGGCAATGCCATTGTCGGCGCAGAAGCGCTTGAGCTGACCGCGCTCCCAAGTCGTGCTCTTGCCATTCCAAGGACGAATCGCTTTCTGAGCCAGTGTCTTGTAGGGATCGGGGATCACCTTGTCGATATCCACCCCAATGACACGCCCAAAGCCGCGACACCCTGGACAAGCTCCCAACGGCGACTCATAGGAGAACAGGCCCGCCGTCGGCGCCGAGAGCTGGCGGGCGCACCGAGGACAACTCCATCCGCTTTGCAGGCGTCGACTCAGACCATCTCGGTCGGGCAGCGTGACTTCGGACCGCCCCGCCCCAAGAGACCACGCTCGTTCCACTCCTTGCCGCAAGCGCGCCAAGTGTTTGGTTCCCAGTGTGAGCCGATCGGTAACTACGTTGATGTGCCCGGCAGCCACGACCTCCGATGGACGGAGATCGTCGATGCTGCGGGTCGTGCCCTCGCTCCAAGCTCGTCGATAACCTTGCGCAGCCAGTTCATCCCGGATTTCGAGATAGGCAGCTGAGTCCCGTACATCGACGCGGTAAGAAATGACGGCGCGCTGGCCAGGGTGCTCGTTGAGAAGCTGCCGGGCAATGCTGTCGACGTCGTGTCGCTCGCCCAAGACACCGTGCTCAGGGCACGCGGGGATCGCTTCTCGAGAAAAGAGAGCGGCTAGCAGAGGCTCGATGTCGGCCATCGTCGCGACCGTGGAACGGGAACTCTTGACGGGCGCTGCGCGGTCAACCGCCACGGCCGCCGGCACCGGATGGAGTTCGTCGACTGGGGGTCGCTCGAGTCGTTCCAGGAACTGGCGCGCGTACGGGCTGAAGCTCTCGACGAATCGTCGCTGACCCTCTGCGTACAGGGTGTCAAGAGCCAGACTACTCTTACCAGATCCAGACACACCTGTGATTGCCACGACCTGGCCCGGATGGAGCGTCAGGTCGAGTCCCTTCAGATTGTGGGTTTTGGCGCCGGAGAGTTTGGTCGAGTGCATGCGAACCGGGCCGCGGAATCGACAAACCGCGCCTTTTGCTTTGGTAGCAGTTCATAGTAGAAGACTCGGCTCATGTCGCCCAAGGCGAAGAACAAGAAGCAGACGGCAGACTTTGGCGACCGCGTGGTGGCCAAAAACCGTCGTGCGCGCTTCGACTACGAGCTCGGCGAAACCACCGAGGCCGGGCTGGTGCTCATCGGCAGTGAGGTGCGCTCGCTCCGTGAGGGCAGCGCTGACCTGAGCGACGCGTGGGTCGACATCGTCTCCGGGGAAGCTTGGGTCAAAGGTATGCGCATCCCGACGCTGAAGTATGCGGCCTTCGGACACGAGGAAAAACGCGCCCGCAAACTCCTGCTACACAAGGCCCAGATCGAAAAGCTCATGGCCGCTCAAGAACGCGACCGAATGGCCCTCGTCGCGACGAAGCTCTACTTCAAGGACGGCCGCGCCAAGCTGGAAGTCGCCATCGCCAAAGGCAAGAAGTCCCACGACAAGCGCCAAACGCTGCGGGAACGTGACGCGGCAAAGGAGGCGCGCGATGCCATCCGCCGGGCGAAAACTCGATCCTGATACCAGGGGCAACCCCCGAACATGACTGGCCAATGGTGACTGTGAGGCCGAACTGACAATGAGCAACGCCGAGATCGAAGTCGAGTGGACGCGCGGAGGACGCGGCAGCATCTGCCAAAGTGACGGCAAGCACGTGGCGGCGGAATCGGACACCGCCGCTGCGCCGGGAACGCCCCTTTCGGGAGTCGCGTCCGGGGGCGTGCGCTATGAGATCAAAGTGAGAAGCTGCAAGCGGATCTCCGCCGAGCCCCCGCGCTATCGCATCGAGGGGCGCTTCATGAACCTTTCTGCTGCGGAACGAGAGGCGCTGCTCTCTTTACTGGGCAGCGATCACGACTAGGACGCCCTCCCCCTCACAGCAGAGTAACGCCGACTGACGCACCCAGCCAGGCGCCACCCAGGCCTGCTCGCTCCCCGTCGGAGGTTCGAACCCAAACCTTGCGCAGCAAGGCACCGCCCTCCAAAGCGGCTTCGACGTGAACTGACTCTGACAGCGCCCAAGCGCCCCGTACCTCACTCGTAGCGCGCGCCCACCACGTTTCCGACTCCCACCCTCCCGAGGACCAGACGCTCCCGTCGAGGAGATGCACGACCCCCGCTGAGCTGTTGAGCCCCACGCGCAATTCAAAGTAGGGACTCGGGCGAAACCAATAGCCAGGGGAGAACTGCAACTCGAATACCTGAAACTTGGTGGCGTGCGTCGCGCCACCCGACAGAAGCCCCACCCCCATCGCAAGTTCGAGCCCGCGGCCGAGTCTCAGCCCGCCGCGAAGCGTTGGGCCAAACAGAAGTGCACCACCATCATGCACATATCCAGCGTTGGCAGCGCCGCTGAGGACAGGCAACGCCTCGAGCTTGGGGAGCTTGGGCTTGCGTCGCTGGGCCGCGAGTCGCGCTTGTTCCTTGTCGTACTTGCGTGCTTCAAACAGCCGCCGCTCTCTGAGACGCGACGCGAGTTCACCCGACGCCAGGGCAATGCGCCGCGCAGTCAGCGGTTTGCCGCCACTCGGAGACAGGAGTCGTCGGCCTTGCAGTTCGCCCCGGTCCCACAACTCGACAATCAATCTGGCCTCGTGGAAGATCACCCGAACGTAGAGACCAGGCTCCACACTGTGGTGCTTGGCGCCCGGCGGTGTGGGCACGTCCACGTCGTCGACCTCGAGCTGAACCAACCGCCTCACCACTGGAGGCTCCACCCAGTGCGCCACATTGGCCCCCACCTCGACAACGGTGCTGGCCTCGGCCGCCCCGCACCACAGCCAACTGGCCGCAGTCGCCACCAGCGCAGCGCAACCGCGGAAGAGTACCGACCGACTACTCTGGGTCGCCGTCGAAAGCCTGAAGCTCTTCCTCCAACGGCGGAAACGCGACTTCCGGAACCCCAGCGTCGACCTCTGAGGCTTCGGCCATGCTAGCCAGCATAGCCACCCAGCGAGCCACTTCGTCGCGTCGCCGCCCTTGGGGAAAGTCCGTCGAATACTGGGCTGCAAGCTCTTGCGCCACCTCACGTTCTCGACGCTGTACCGCGGTTTTCAGCTGCCGGACAAGAGCATCCTCGGCAAAATCACCCTGCGGAGACAGCGAGCGATACGCGGCAAATGCGGCACTCGCTCCTTCGCGGTCACCCGCCTTCTCCAGCGCGCGCCCCAAGCTCCACGCCGCCAACGGCGCCACCGGGTCGGAGGGAAAGTCGGAAACGACCCGCCGCAGGGCCGTCATGGCTCTCTGCCGTTGACCTGTCGCGCGAGCAATATCTGCAAGCAACATCAGCTGCTCGGCATTCGCCCCACCGAGCACCGTTTCGAACCCGCCTGCCTGAGCCAGATCGAACAACGCCGCTTCGTATTCTCCACCATTGGCAAGCCGCTGCCACTGCGGGGGTTCTGCCGGCACCTCGACGACAACTGGCTCGGCGCTGGGTAACGCGTCCAGCACACCATCGCTGGGTGCAGTCGCCACTACATCAACACCTTCGCTTTCGGATTCGTCAGGTGTGCGCGGATTATCTGCCGGCGAGTTCCCCCGACGGCGCCCCGGTACGGGCTGCGGGTGTGTCGGTAGCAGTTGATCTTCGATGAGTTTGCCTTCGACATCCTGCGGCGCCACGATTGCCGGATGCGTAGGAGCCCTGCCGGCTGCCTGTGTGGGCTCGGCGGAAAGCTGTGGTTGGACCTCGAGCTCCGGCCCCTCCGAGTGTCGACCCACCCAGAGCCCGGCTCCAAATGTGGCGGCCGCGAGAGCTACGGACCACCCCACCCGTCGGGGTCGCCAGGTACTGCTGTTGGCGTCGAGGTTCGCTTCGAGGCGCCGCCAAACTCGCTCAACCGATTCAGAATCGGAGTAGGCCTTCAGGTCTTTGGCGTCGAATGACGGCAAGTCTCTCTTAGTCATGCTCGCCGTCTCCTTCATCGCTCCTTGGGTCTTGGCTCCCGCTGGACACGAAATGCTCCCTCAGGAAGCGCTGAGCGCGCAAAATCCTACGCTTGGCGGTCGCAAGAGAACAGGACGTCAGCTGGGCCACTTCCTCCAGGCGGTGATGCTCGACGTTGCGCAGCGTCCAAGCGATGCGCTCGTCTGCGGGCATCACTCGCATGAGCGCGTAGATCTGCGCCAACTCGGCGCGTACTTCGGGACTAGCCGCCGGTGAAGCCAAGCTGTCGAGTTCGACGCCACTGCCCGAGGCCAGCCCCAGAACCCGCAGCAAGCGCGTCTTGCGCAGCCGCATCCGAACTTGACTCACGACGATCGACCCAAGCCACGAGCGGAACGCAGCCGGGTCCCTCAGCCCGCGCAGTTGCGCGTGGGCGCGCAGGAACGCATCGTGCACGAGGTCTTCCACGTCTGAAGCATTGCCCTGCAGCCTCGCTGCCAAGCCCAGCGCGAACGCGACGTGGCGACGGTAAAGCAACTCGAACGCTGAGCCCCGACCATCCAACACCTCAGCCACGAGCTCGGCATCACTCGGCAGAGCGACTTCACTCGCCGTTGTGTCCCTTTTAGCTCTCGCACCACTTGGGGGAGCTGGGGGGATCAGTCTGAGAGCCGGTTGACCCATCGAATCCATTGCTAGATGCAGTCTTCCCAGATTTCGGCTCAAGCGACAGCTCGATCCACACGCCGGCCGCGCAGTCGGTGTGTTGCATGGGAAATACCCGGAGTTTTGCACCCCGCGGTGAGCCGAAACGAGCGTAGGGTGCATCCAAGCGTCGACCCAAAGGGTTTTACGCAAATCCAATATCCTAGGAGGATTCAAAATGAAGGCAATCGCTATCGCATCCGCGCTTTCCATGGTTTTCGCAGTCGCTTGTGGCGGCAGCACCCCCGAGGCCGAGAGCCCCGAGTCCGCAGAAGCACCCGCTGAAGAAGCTCCCGCTGAGGAAGCTGCTGAAGAGGGCGCTGAGGAAGAGGCTGCTGAGGAAGGCGCCGAGGAAGAGGCTGCTGAGGAAGGCGCCGAAGAAGCTGCTGAAGAAGGCGCTGAGGAAGCTCCCGCCGAGGGCGAGGAAGCTGCTGAGTAATCAGCCTTCGTCGGCAACGAGTAAACGGCTGGGCATCTTGCCCGGCCGTTTTCTTTTTTGTACCGGGGCACTGCTTGCGTGCCGGGTGTACCGGGGGTTCAGCCGTGTAGTTTCACCCTCAGACGCGTCCGTCCGACGAGGATCTCGTCGCCCTCGTGCAGTTCGCACTCCCCCTGAACACGCACGAACACGCCAGAGCGCGAACCGAGGTCCGAAAGCACCACAACCCCCGCCTGTTCTTCCACGACGCAGTGTTGATGGTCCACCAGCGGATCCTCGGCAAACACCAGGTCTCCGACGGCAGAGCCGATTTGCAGCGTATTGCCTTGAGCGACGACGCAGGCTCCCTTGGCCCCACCTTCCAAGATCTGGATGATGCGAAAGGCGGAAGGCCACTTCGGGGAGGAATAGAAGTAGGTCGGATCCGGATCGGGGCCATCATCCGGAACGGGATTGGGTTCCAACCGCA
Source organism: Polyangiaceae bacterium (assembly GCA_050298815.1). Lineage (GTDB taxonomy): Bacteria > Myxococcota_A > Polyangia > Polyangiales > Polyangiaceae > SZUA-265. The sequence continues at coordinate 92,971 of JBNKUV010000088.1, read as the reverse complement.
AGAGCTGGTCGCCAACGATGAACTCGTCGTGCAACTCCAGCGCGACCGGGGAATGCACCCTCAGGAAGACACCGTTGCCACCTTCGAGGTCTTCTAGCGAGAGACGCCCATCGGCGTGAACGAGCACGGCTTCTTCTTCGTGACAGAAGCGCTCGTTGAGCAGCGGAACGGCCCCCTTGGAGCCAATCACGGCAACATCCGTCGTTGGGCTGTATTCCTCAGGCCCCCCCACCAAGGAACGTACGACCACCAGCGAGTAGAGAGGCTGAGCCTGCTCTTCAACAGTCTGCTCTGGTACCGAAGATACGCGGGTCTTGACTTCACGCCGCTTACCCTTGGAGATTCGCTGAATGATGTCTTCACGGGGAGGTTGTTGAAACACCTCCATCCCCCCAACCTCCCTGCCCTCGATGATGGCGTCGAAACGACCATCGCGCAGCGCCAACACCATTTCCATGTGCTGTGCCTTCATCAAGTTGCGCACGTAGCCAGCGATGTCGTCTTCGGCATCGACAGCCTCTGCGTAGGAACGCTTGTGACTCTTGATGACCCGACCCCCGTCGGCAAAGAGGTGCGTGATGATGTGCGGCGAATCGAGGCCGGAGTCTTCTGTTTGCACATGGAAAACCTGGCCCCGGCTCTTGATGTTGTTGTTGAAGCCCATCTGCGCCCGGCGGAAAGTCGGCTTCGTCGCCTCGCTCTCGAGCTGCTGCAGAACCTCCGCGGTGAACTGAACGATGGCTTGTTCGAGGGGGCCATGATCCCCGTCTATCCCCTCCATGCGCTCGAACGCCATCTGGGCTTCCTTGGAGCTCGGATCGATGCGCAACGCATCTGCCAACAACTCCTGCCCTTCATTGTCGTTGGGCCCGCGGGCCGCCCACGCGCACAAGATGAGCACCGCTTCATCCGGACGCGCCTTGCCCACGAGCCACTGGGCAACACGCGCAGCACGCTGGCGACTGACGGAGACGGCCTCGCTCATCTATCGCATCATTTCCGGGGTAGTACCGGGCACGCAAGTGGTTTGTGGAGCGACCCCCGCCGGCACTGGCCTCGGCCGACCACTGAAAGTTCGGATAGAGGACGTCGCCGGTCACCTACCGCAAAAACGCTGCGCAGACCTTGAACCCATCTGTAGACGGCATTAGGGTTCGCCTCCCCCAAGAGCGTGGAGCACACCATGAAGCCTGAAATCCACCCCAAGTACGAAATCGTAACGGTAGCCTGCGCGTGCGGTAGCAAGTTCCAGACCCGGTCCACCAGAGCGGTGGAAGAGTTGAGCGCCGATATTTGCTCGGCCTGTCACCCCTTCTACACCGGTAAGCAGCGTTTGGTCGACACCGCTGGCCGTATCGACCGCTTCCGCAAGAAGTTCAACCTGCCCTCGGCTTGAGGCGGGCGCCAGACTGCCTTCGGTCTGAAGCGAGAGCAGACGCGCGGTCCCCGGGCAAGGCGTGCCTCCGCGAGGCCGCAACGGAAACCGTACGCGCGGCTGCCGGCAGTGCGCTTCTTTTGAAGATTGCCCGGGTGTGATGCTGCGCGTGGCGTCTGTCCCGTTCCCAGCGCGCCGGGCGCCTTTTTCCCGGCTTTTTCACGCGCGCGGGTATTTGGAACTTTTTCCCGCGCGTGGGCATTTAGGAGCGTTGGCGGGGTGTAGTATGGCGGATCCGATGATCCCGGAGGAGAAGCTAGAAGCGGTCATGCGCCGCCAAGCTGAGGTGGAGCAGCTAATGTGCGACCCGGGGGTAATTTCCGACCCGCGCAAGCTCCAAGATCTGAACCGGGAGCGCGGAAACATCCAGCCCATCGCCGAGGCCTTCCAACAATGGAAGGGGCTCAAGAAGCGCATCGCCGAGGACCGCGAGGCGCTGAGCGATCCCGAGCTGGGACCCCTGGCTGAGGAGGAACTCCCCGAACTGGAAGACGAGCTGGATGAGCTGGAGCGGACGATACGAGTCCTGCTCTTGCCCAAAGATCCGAACGACGAAAAGAACGTCGTGCTCGAGATCCGCGCCGGCACCGGGGGCGAGGAGGCAGCCCTGTTCGCTGCGGACCTATTCCGTATGTACACCCGCTTCGCTGAAACGAGACACTGGAAAGTCGAAATCTTGAGTTCGAGTGAGGCTCATGCCGGCGGGTACAAGGAGATCATCGCACTGATCGCCGGGGACAACGTCTACTCGACGCTGAAGTTTGAAGCTGGCGTGCATCGCGTCCAACGGGTGCCACAAACCGAAGCTCAAGGCCGAATCCATACGTCGACGGCGACAGTCGCCGTCATGCCGGAAGCAGAAGACGTCGACCTCCAATTAGACGAGAAGGAACTACGGTTCGACATTGCCGCCGCATCGGGTCCCGGCGGCCAGGGTGTCAATACCACCAACAGCGCAGTGCAGGTCACTCATTTGCCGACGGGCATGATCGTGCGCTGCCAAGACGAACGCAGCCAGATCAAAAACAAGGCGCGAGCATTGAAAGTCCTCAAGAGCCGTCTCTTGGACCTAGAGCTGCAACGCAAGGCTGAGGAAGAGCGCGACGAGCGACGATTGATGGTTGGATCTGGCGAACGCTCCGAAAAGATCCGAACGTACAACTTCCCCCAGAACAGACTGACAGACCACCGCATCGGCCTGACGCTGCACCAACTCGACCGCGTGATAGCCGGCGACTTGGACGATGTCATCTCCGCCGTGAGCTCATGGTACCAGGCAGCGCGGCTGGAAGGGGAGCATGCAACGTACTGATGGCACCGAACGACCTGGGGACGCAAAACATCGACGCTGACGCAGTCCTGTGCGCCTTGGTGTTAGCTCCAAACACGTATGCCAGGAACCGGCACTATGGGCTATTCGAGCAACAAGACCTCGCGCGGGTACGACGGCGCGCCGCGCGCGTGCGTAGCATCATTCGGCAGCTGACCGGGAGAGGTCGGCTGCCCGCCGAAATTGTCGGAGAACAAGTGCTCGAGGACCGCGTAGTCTTGCGCTACCGGGTGGAAAACGTCAACTTCGCGCGAACCACGTCTCTCAGCTTGCTCGAAGCAGCATTGGTTCACTACGCTCTGAGCAAGGTGTCGGACCACCCTTTGCCAGCCAACGATCGCCAGTTGGTTGAGGGTGCTTTGCGCCGTCTTGGGGACACGCTCCTCGGGTAGGACCAGCTGAGTATCATGAGTCGCCTTCCATATCCCAACCCAGCCTCTAGCTCTGACTCTTCGGCCACCCGCCGAGGCGCGCCTCCGTCGCGTCCCGCACCAACGGCGTTCCTGCTGCGCGCGTTGGCGTGCAGCCTGGCAGCGTTGTCGTCCTCTTGCGGCGGGCAGACTGCGTCCGATACACCGGCAGATGTCGACTCCGAGGGGTCCGACGAGGGTCAGGGTTTCGACCCGGGGTCCGACGAACTGGTCGAGCAGAGCGAACCCAAAGCTCCCGAGGACGCGTGCGCCGGTGGAACTTGCTTTCACTGCGGTGAGGAGGCTGTCTGTTTGGAGGGCTTCTTCTGCGACGAGGGTGCTAGCGCGTGCGGTTGGGTCCCCGAATGTGCCCGCGAGACCAGCTGCGAATGTCTGCAGGAGAAGCTGAGCGGTTGCACGTGCACCGAGCGTGACGGCGGGTTCTTCGTGCAGTGCGCTTCCCAGTAGCGGCACTTCCGAGCGGGCGCTACCGGACGGCAGCGCCACAGAGAACTCAAGTGCTGGCGCCCTGTGGCTCCGCAGGCTTGACGGCGAGAACCAGCACACGCGGCGAGTAGCAACCCATGAAGCCACCAGGAGTGGCTACCTGTCCGCTGACCTGAACCACTTTGAAACCGAGTTCATGCAACATCTTCCCCAGCTCATGCAGTGAGTAGAGACGAATCGAGTAGACCCACTCGCGATTGCGACCGTCGTCCAGCATGACGGTGCGCTTGACTGTGAGCCGACTGGTGATGAAATCCACCTGCATGTCATCCATGCACACGCAGCCATCACCTTCAAACCAGCTTTGCATGGGCTGTTGACGGACTACGAAATCGCGATTCGGAATATCCAGCAAGAACGATCCACCGGGCTTGAGCGCCTTGCTGACGTTCGCCAGAATCGCGAGGTTCTTTTCTTCTTCAAAGAATCCGAAGCTCGCGTTCCAGCAGAAGATGCCATCGAACATTTGATCGAATGCCATCTCACGAACGTCACCTTGCAGAAAGCTGATCTTCTGTTCGTTGCGCTGCGCGAGTTCCCCGGCGCGGGCCAACTGCGTCACCGACAAGTCGTAGCCAACGACTGAGTATCCGCGCCTCGACATTTCCACAGAGTGCGCCCCACCCCCACAGGCCAAGTCCAGGATCACACCTCCCCGGTCAACGGCGAGCGAGTTCTCGATGAAGTTCACTTCGTCGTGGATCTCCTTGGCCGTTGACTCCAGCTCGGCTCGCAAGAAGTCGTCGTTCCACAGCTCTTCCCACCACTGTCGACGCTTGCCCTCCTCGCCGGAGCCGTCTGTAAAACTAGTGCGAGGCGGTGGCCTCGGCGGCAGACGCTTCTTCTTCTGCGCTTGAGCGCCCAGCTCTCGTTCGGAGATGGCTTCAACTTCGGTCAGTTCATCCTCGAGCGCGTCGTGGAATTCGACGGTCACGTCAATGTCGTCTTCCGACTCGTCCTCTTTGGCGGTCGAAGAACTGAGCGGCCCCTTCTTGAGGGGGGGCGGTTCTGCACGCGAGGTCGACTCGGCGCTGCGTTCTTGAATCGATTGCAGCAGCTCTCGCCTGAGCGCGGGTGTTTCTGGAGGCGTCGGAGCTTCGGGACTGCTCACTGTCGTGCCGCCGGCAGCCGCCGTGTTGGCCGCTATTGCCCGGCCAGCAGCCGGTGAATCGGGTGGGGTTGGCGCCTGGGTGATGTCTACCAGCGGATCCGCAGTCCCTTCGCTGGGCGTATGTATTGCTGGTGGGGCGGCTTCGGGCGGCCCCACCGGGTCAGCGTCGGGGAGAGAGGGACTCTTGGCCCGGATGGGTGGGGGGGGCGGCTGCGCAGAGACGGGGGTCGCCACAGGCACGACTGCTTCCAGCTCCCCCGGGGCGGCCTCCAGTGCAAGCTCAGCCGCAGGTCGCGTCGGGGGCACTGGGGGTTGCACTGGCGGAGGGGGCGGAGCAGCTGCCAGTTCGTCCAGGCTCGGGCCCGCAGAGGGGACTGGTGGTGGGTCAGCAACGGCGCCGGTAACCGACGCCGCTTGTGGGACGACGGGGGCAACCGTATGAGGTAGCGCGGTCTGGGGAGCGACCACTGCCTGATTGGCAGGGGCTGCAGACGGCATGGGCGCTGGTGCTGCCGGAGACTGAACATCCCCTTGCACAGGAGTTGCCGCCAAAGGGGGCACGGACGGCTGTTGTATGGGCGCCTGAGGAACAGCCGGCTGGGCACCTGGCGGCTGTTTTGCCGCGCGTGGTCCGGCGTTCTTATTCACGTCGATGATGCGCATGGGCATCACCACGCCCGGCTTGGATATCCGCTCCTGATCCGCTGGCGCAGCTTCCGCCATGTTCTTGGACAGTCCAGCTCGCACCGGATCAGAGACGCGCCGCCGCGACGGCTTGCTCGACCTACGCAAGGCACCGGGGGGATTCGAGCTTCGCAACTTTGTCGAGTAGCCTTCCGGCAGCGGAACGAGACTCTTACGTGGCCCGTCCAAGTCTTGTTCGGGTGGATTGGAGCCGACAGTCGGTGGCTGTGCCGGGGCGGCAACCGCAGCTCGCTGTTCTGCCATATCCAGTGCCTCGGGCGGCACCTTCGCGGCTGGCGGCATCGCGACGTCCGTGGCCTTGCCTGACTCGTCTTCCACCTCAACCTCGGAAACGGCCTCTGCCTTGCTCTCCTCAGCCATGTGTTCGCTCCAAACTCTCCCCGTAGAGTACTGGGCCCGTAGCTCTCGACAGGCGCCCCTCGCCGGGAATCAGCAGCACGACCGTGGATCCCAGATGGAAGGTTCCGACTTCATCCCCCCGACGCACCGTCATTGCGGGATTGACTTCGTAGTCGCCTACCGGCGTCCTCGTGCCTCCAAGCGCGGTCGTGGTGATACGCCCAACGATGGTTGCACCCACCATGATGACTTCGATGCGGCCCATCGTCTCCGTTTCGATCACGATAGAGACCCGCTGGTTGCGAACGAAGAGCCGGGGCACATGGCGTTCACCAATCGCATTGACTGGGAACAGGTCCCCCGGCATGGAGCGAATTCGAACCACCTTGCCGTCCACGGGGGAATGAACGCGATGGTAGTCGCGGGGATGAAGGTAGACGACGGCGTACTCGCCGAGGGCGTAGTCTTTGTCAGCGGTCGAAGAGCCACTGAGCTCAGCGACGTCGTATTCGCGGCCCTTGACAGTGATCGCGCAGCTTGGTGTGATCGCTCCTGCGGCGACTAGGCGGCCATCCGCGGGGCTGACGAGCGCCGCATCGTCAATCTTGCGAGCCCCATCCCGCAGACGACGAGTGAAGAACGCATCGAAGTTCGTGTAGGGCCCCTGTTCGGGATCTGCTTCGGCAAGGTTCACTCCGTACGCCCGGGCGTATATCTTGGACGCCACGTCCGCAACACGCGGGGGCAACTCTTGCTCACACAAACGACCAACGGCGCGACTGAGGCGAACACGAGGGACGAAACGCAGGAGCTGGGCGGCAGCGAAGGTTGTGACAGTCAACGAAAACCCTAAGAACGCAAATTTGAAGTACCCGAGAGGGAGTCCAGAAACCCCTTCACTTTAGTCAAAGGAGGACCGGTTCGCCGACAAACACTGGATGTTTCGGGCGTTTTGTGATGCTCGGCAGGACGCGGACTGAATCGTAGGCCGAGCTCGCAGGTCGGGTCAATCTCGCACGATTTTTCGCGCGGATTCGCACAGTCCGCGGCGAGTGCTCTCGGCTGGAATGTGGTCCGCTGTCTGGCCAGCGGGCGCGGTACGGCTACCGTGCCCCTCACAGGCGGCTTCTTCACCATATGGGTCGACCGCAACCGCCAGCGTCAGCGACTCCAGGGCGGCGTCCGCTTGTTGTTTATGTAGGAGCAACCGACCGTGAACGCCGAGCCAGCCCCCGTGCAGCCCGGAGACATCGTCAAAACCACCAAGTCGTTGCTCGGCGGATTCTACGTTTCCTTGACTGAGCTGTGCCGCAGCGGCCCTGAATCGAACCGCGGCCTTGCCCGGTGCCTCCGCCAGGGCGCCGTCAAAGTAGTCCCCGCCATGTGCTACGTGCGCCTGTTTCGTCAGAAGATCCCCCAGGCGCACACTTCGCACTACAGCGCCCGACCCGTCCTCGACCTGCTCCTTATCGGGGCTACCATCCGGCTGGTCGCGCAAGGTCTTCTGCCAACGGTTGATCCAGTAAGAGAGCGGGTACCCGGTGACGCTCAGCATTGCCTCGTCCGTTTCGCGGGTGGATAGGCCTTTGAGATCGAGCATCAGAAGTGTGAACGCCGCACGCCCATTCTGTCCGATCCAATAGTCCATGAAGGATTCGACCTCGGCGTACGAAATCCGAGCATCCTCCGCTGTCGGCAACATCGCTATCGACGGTCCGATCCTGTCGATGCCGATACTGCGACCGTTCAAGAGTGCGGTGCGGGCGATTGCGTACGCATTTCGGCGGTCGTCCAACGGGCGCTCTTCTCTCCACCGAACCTCCTCCCGCTTGGCGATCCCCTCTTGCAACCACAATGGTGCGTAGTCACGACTCCCTCGGCTCAGCGCCAGATGCGTGATCTCGTGGGCCAGCGTGTCTTGCCATGGGTAGCCGAGCCGGGCCGCGCGCGGCGACAGCATGGTGACTCGGCCCCAACGAGCAACGGCTACGGTTCCAGTCGTTTCGGCTGCGGTGAGCGGCAAGCCGCTGACCGCGGCAAGCGAGAACAAGTCTCGTACGAGGTCTATACGAACTGGTTTGGGCAGGGCGATGCCTAGATCATCGATCATCGTCTGCCTGGCGCGTGCGGCCACCTCGATCAGCAGCGGAGCCAACGCCTGGTCTTCGGAATCTTGTAGTCGAATCCAAACCCCTTGCTCGACGTCCTCAACGACAACGGCGCCGGCAGTGGCGCGAGCACACTTGCGGGCCAACTCCAGCAACCGGGCCGATTCCGGTGTCTCTGGCAGCGTGGCGAGGATGGCTTCGCCTGAGTCACAATCCCCTACGTAAACCGCCAGGCGGGCGCGCTGGTAAGAGAGCGCAGGGGTCGTTGCCTCTTGTTGTTCGAGTAGCTCGTGAGCCAAAGCGACGTCGAGTTCGGTGATGGCGTTGGCAATGGCGGAAACCCCGGTGCCGCTCGCGTCAGCGGCCAGACCTGAGCGCTGGGGGTCCGATGACGCCACGCCGACCGCGCACAAGACGCAGGGCAGCGTAAACAACACCCCCCGCACGCAGCGCATGCGAAACAGCTTCATCTCAAGAGTCCCTCCGCGTAGCGCTTGACCGCGGGCGACAGGCGGCCGTCACCCTTCTTTCCCAACCCCTCGAGCACGCGCTTGCGGAACTCTTCGGCCCGATTCTTTTCGTCGGGATCTGGCACATCGCCGCCAGTTCGGATCTTGCGTCCGTCATGGCTTTCGCCCTGCGAGGATGGCTCCTCCCCTTGCTGAACCTCGCCTGTTTCCGATTGCTCGAGCAAGCGCTGAGCCTCCAGCTGAAGCTGCTGTGCATCGTCCCCTTGCCCACTTTGTAGACGTTGGGCGGCATCACGCATCAGGCGGCTTGCTTGTTCCAGTCGATCCCGAACGTCGCGAGGCAGCGCGGCGTCGCCACTCGACTCCAACGAAAGCTTCGACGCCAGCTCAGACAACTCCCTCTCGAGTTTCGAAAACTCCTCCAAGGTCTGCTTCGCGGCCTGTTCCGTGCGCTGTTTCAGGTGCTCGGCCTGCTCTCGTGCCCAGGCCATCTGCTGGTCGAGTTCCTTCAGCGCTTCCTCGACGAGGTGACGCATGCTCGGATCCAAATCTCCTCGGCGCAGCGCTTCCTCGGCCGCTGAACGGGCACGCCTCCCGCTTTCGAGAGCGCCTTCAAAGTCCAGACGCTCCAGCTGCTGCGCCATGGCGCCAGCGTGCTCACGCATCAACGCCGCCGATGCCCGCCCTGTGCCGGGTGTTTCGCCTGGTTGCGGTAAGCCAACGACGCTACGCCGCAAAGCCTCCGCCCGCTGCTCGGCTTCAGACTTGGCCGCTTGGTCGGAGGCCCCCTTCTCGGCCGAGCGCATGGCGTCCGCGGTGCGGTCAGAAAGCTCTGCGTGGTCTTGAGCCAAGCGCTCGAGATCGCGGGCCATGCGGTCGAACTCGGACTCCGCATTAGATGGCTTGCCCTGGGCGTCGTTGCCACCGCCACCGCTCGAGCCAGAGCCCGATTCGACGCCGCCGCCGCCCCCACCCTTCGAGCCGAAGGATGGGTTCGGTCTGTGCAAACGCTCCGCCATGTGGATCGCGGCGAGCTCTGCGTGAAAATAGTCCTTCCGTTCCCGCGACCGTGCAACCCGCTTGAGATCGGCCTCTGCAACACTGCCCAAGTCGGCGCCCAAGACGTCCAAGACCAGCAACTCCTTGGCACCTGCATCCAGCACTCCAATGGCAATATCTAGCCGTTCGACGCCTTCCGCTCCCTTCTCTGGTTCTTGGGCAAGCACTGCTGCAAACGCGGCCTCCTCGGCCACGTCACCCAATTGGCGCGCGACGTCTGCCGCGTCCTTCGTCGCCATCGAGGTTAACGCAGAGTTGACACCGAGCACGCTGGACTCGAGAGTCTGTCGCTCGTCGCGTCGGCGTTTGAATGCCTCTTCCAAACGTTCGAATTGCCCCTCCATGAATGATGTCCACCCCCGTGGAATCCGCAGCCCTCCGTAGTCCTGAGCAAAGACCTGAGTCGCAGACTGCCGAAGGCCTGCCAGCCGCTGCTCGAGGGGTTTCTTGGCCTCACGCTTCTCTTTGGCATCGGCCAATTGCTCCCAGTCCAGGGTCGCCGCGAGCAAGTCGACGAGTTGGGTGCGCAAGTCGGCTAAGGCCTTGAATCGATTGACCTCCGGCGACCCCACCCCGGGTGGACGAAGTATGAACGCTTCGCTCTTGCCCCACTTGCTGCCCTCGCGGGGATCGTTGTCGCGGGCCTCGATGCGAACGATGACGGGTAGGAAAACACGCTTGAGAAACGGATCCGTCGCCCTGAGCACATACCCGCCACTGCCCCCCCGCTTGTCTCCAGGAAAACTCTCCAAGGTGCGGCGCTCTTCTCTCCCCGCAGAGCGCATCACCAGATCGACCTGCAACAGACTGTGGTCGTCAATCACCTCCCACAGCAACTCGAGCTTCGAGAGCTCCTCTAAGCGGAACTCCTTTGGTGCTCCTTCGAGCTTCACCTGGGGAACTGCATCGGGCTGGCTGTGGACTTCGATGGAGCGCGGGTCGACGATAGTGACCTCGCCGAAACGCGCCGCGATTCGGAGTTCCACCGACTCTTCCAATGTCCAGTGAGCAACGACAGCGCCAGATCCGTCAGAGATGAACGGCACATGCAGCTTACCATCGGTCAACACCAGCTCGCGCCCCTGGTGTTCCGGCGTCCCTCGAAATAGGAGCTCGGTTCCTTCTGGCAGAGCTGCTGCTGTTTCCAGCATCAGATGACTACTCCTTTGTCGGAGGTAGCTGGGCGGCGTGGCCATGATCTGTACCTGTGCCAACCACTCCATTTGAAGGGGCGCCGTCCCTCTGCGCGCAACCATGACGTTTAGCCCCTCAACGAGGTACCAAGGTGCCAACGCCACCAGGAGCAATACGCCGCACGCGCCGACCAGCGAGAAATGGCGGAAAGCACGAGCGCGACGCACCGATGCAGCTGACACGTCGGCCTCGCTGACTTGAGCAAGGAGACGTTTCAGGTGTAGCTGAGCTAGTTCCTCGGACTCGCCCCGACGCCGCCCCACCTCTTGAACCAGGCGCACGGCCCGGAGCACCCGGGCTCCCAGCACGGGATAGGCAGCAACCAAGGTATTGCGCACCGCATTCTCTGGCTCTTTGTAGCGTCGCGCAAGCGCCACGCGGTGCAGCAACAACACGAGCAGTGTGGCGATGACCACGCACAATGCCGTCGCACGACTCGTCGTGGTGCCCGAGCGGGCGACGTGTGCCCCGATGAGAACCCCGATCAGCAAAAGCCCCCACGCCGCTCGTGTCAGTGCCGATTGCAGGGGGCGCCTGTACGCATCGACGAACGCGGTCAGGGAGTCCAACTTCACTGGTCAAGCATTGCGCAGCCTCGCGCTATTGAACAGGGCTATCGTCCACAACGCGGCTACTCGGCGGCCTCCGCGCTCTTTGCCTCGTCGTCGATGCAGGCTTCGGCCAGCAATTCAACAATGTCCAACTGCCGGACGGATGCCTCTTTTTCCTCGCTCTTGAGGCCATCCGTCAGCATCGTCATGCAGAAAGGGCAGGCGCTGGCAATCACATCGGGGCTCGTCGCCAGGAGCTGCTTGGTGCGTTTGACGTTGACTCGGTTCTTGTTCTGCTCCTCCATCCACATTTGGGCACCACCAGCGCCACAACACAAGCCCTGGTGGTGATGCGTCTCCGGCTCGACGAGTTCGACGCCGATGCGACGCAGAATGTCACGCGGTTGCTCGTAAATCTCATTGTAGCGCCCGAGGTAGCACGAGTCGTGGTAGCTGACCTTCGCCCTGACAGAGCGCTGCGGCACTAGCTTTTTCTGCGCCAACAGCCCCAACAAATAGTCTGTGTGGTGAACTACCTCGTACTTACCGCCCAGGTCGGGGTACTCATTGAGCAGCGTGTTGAAGCAGTGGGGGCAGGTGGTGAGAATGGTCTTCGCTCCGCCCTGCTCTCGGTATGAGTTCAACGTATCGACGTTCGCCTCAGCCAACATGGTGAACAAGTACTCGTTGCCAGCTCGGCGGGCGGGGTCGCCAGTGCAGCTCTCCTCCTCCCCGAGGATGGCAAATTCCACACCGGCTTGCTTGAGCAAACTGGCGGTGGCTCGCGCAATCTTCTTGGCTCGATCGTCGTAGCTTGCCGCGCACCCGACCCAATAGAACAGCTCAGCGTCGGGCTTATCGGCGGCCAACGGCACGTCCAGACCTTCTGCCCAGTTGGCGCGATCCATCCGCGATAGACTCCACGGATTACCGTTGACCTCCATCCCCTCGAACGGCTTGTTCAACTCGCTGGGAAACGAATCACCTTTAATCATCACCTCATGCCGACGCATCTGAACGATCTTGTCCACATAGGTGATCATGACCGGGCACTGGTCTTCACACGCTCGGCACGTCGTACACGCCCAGATGACGTCCGGGTCGATGACATCCGGGACCAAGTCCTTGGCTTCCAACCCTTTGCCCTTAGTCTCTTCCGAAGCGCCTGGGTCCGGCGCCGCATCTTTGGCGTCATCTGACGACTTGGGACGCCAGTGCTCGATCTCCCCGCCAAGCGCCAGCACTTCGTTCTGCCGGGCGTAGAGGTGGTCCCTCAGATCGAGGGTGAACTGTTTGGGGCTGAGCTTCTTGCCTGTAGTGAAAGCCGGACAGTGATCGCTGCAGCGGCCACATTCCGTGCAGGTGTAGAAGTCGAGCACATCTTTCCAAGAAAAATGCTCGATGCGCGCGTAGCCGATGCGCGCGCGGCTCATGTCTTCCTCCTCAGACGCCTGCTCCACGAGCGCCATTAGCGCTTCTGTGTTCTTCGCCACGGGCCGCAAGCGCCCGGGAGACGTCAAGTCGCTGAACAACACGTTGGGAATGGCCGTGATGACATGGAAGTGCTTCGACAGCGGCAGCAGGTTGAGAAACACGAGCACCAAGGTTGCGTGGGTCCAGAACCCTGCATGGGCGACGACCACGAGGGCTCCATCTCCCAAACCCTGCAATAGGAGCGCCACGACGGAGCCCGCGGGTTCCGGGTAGGGGTGAAACTCGATGTTGGTGGGAGGCTCGCCCAAAGGAGCCACGATCGTCGCGACCGCGTTGCAATAATCCGAGCCCGTGCTGCACAAAATCTCAGCCCGCTGGTTGAGCACCAAAGCCGCCCCGTCATAGAAGATGTCGGAAAGCATCATCACGACGATGATGAGCAGGATCACCAACCCCTCGACACTGAGCGCCATGCGCTTCTGCTTGTTGATGGTTCGGTAGTAGATGAACACGCTACTTCCAACCAGAACCAGAATCGCGAAGATATCCTTGAGCCACGCGTAGACGTCACCCAGCGGCAGCCCCAAGAACCCTTCCGGACCGAGGATGAACAAGTTGAAAGCTGGGTAGAAGCCCCTGCCCCAAAGCATCAGCGTGCGCAACAGCAGCACGACAAACCCCATGAAGATGAGCTGGTGGGCAAGCCCAGCAGTGAAGTAGTAGCGCATCTTCTTTTGAAAGAAGGCAAACGTCCAGACTCTACCGAGCCGCTGCGCCAGGTTGTCCACTCGGCTTTCGGCGGTCTCGTCACCCACGCTCATCAGCAGCCATCGCTTGCGTGCAGTGACGAGGAACATGCCCACGAGCCCGACGATGATCACCGCCATCAAGATGGGATTCATGGGCAAACTATAGCGATTCCCCAAGCATCCGGCATCCCCTGAGCCGCTTCCTAGTGCTGATGCCTCGGCGCGGGAGCTGACTCACCCGCGGGTCAACGAGGTGACGATTGCATACATCAGCGCCAGTAACGCTCCAAGCGCCAACCAGGGGAGCGGTAGCTTGTACGTTTCAGCCGTCGACACACGGCGGCTCAGGCCGGGACTCGGCACTTCGGCAACGCTCAAGCTGACCACGAGTTGCCCGGGCGCCTCACCCTCAGCGCCAGGCGCCCCGTGGTCGGGAACCCGGATCTGCAGCCGGGCGTCACCGACATCCTGACTCAGAGTCAGCTGGATCACGTCCGCCTCCTCGTCTGGCTCGCGCAGGGTGAACGCTCCCCGACGTTTGCATACGTCGCAGCCGCCACCTTCGCAGCGAGCACAGGTCAACCGTCGAGGCACCTGGACGCTCAGCCGCTCGCCCTGCCGAAGCCAATCGGCGGGGGCGGACAGCTCCAATAGCAGGTCGGGCCCCCGCTCCTCGGGGGCCTCCGACAAGACCCTGCCCAACACTTCACCCACGAGGAACCCTCACAGCTCGAATTCGAAGCGGCGAGCCTCTTTTTCGTGGACCAGGCTCAGTTCGCGCGCATGACTCTTCGGACCCAGACGCACCCCAAGGTTCACTCTCACCGGTGCCTCGAGCTTACCCCAGCTTTCTAGGCGCACGCGCACAACATACTTGCCGCGGAGCAACTTCTTGTCCCCACCGCTGAGGGTTACATTCTCCACGTTGAGTCCACGGCAGTCGTTGTCACGACCAGGACAGTCCCGATCCTTTACCAAACCACCACCCGTTGCCCGCCCCAGCTCGACGACCTCGCCCTTCGGGTCGGTAACGTCTAGGTCCACATCTGCCTCCGCCTCGTCCCACGCGATGGCGAACTGAATCAGTCCCGACTCGAGGCCGCATCCCTCATCAATTGGACCGTTGCAGTTATCGTCTCGGGCGTTGAAGCAAATCTCGGGTCCGGCAACGATACAGCCCCTGTCCGCCGGAGCTGCCGAAGCACCCGACTCAGGCTCTTCCCGGCTGGCTGCGCTCGCGCATGCACTGCAGATCACAGGCAGCACGAGCGCGCGCCAGCCGAGACTCATTCGTCCTCTTCGATGGTCTTGATGCTGGTGGTGACGATTTTGGGATTCATGAGGTCGTGGTAGGCCTCCGACGCCAAGCGCCCCGGTTCTCCGACTTCATCTCGCAACGACAAGAGCACCCCTTGCTCGTTCATGAACTTGAGGGTGCGCAGTGCACCATCGCGCTTCATTGCGTCACTGCCCTTGACCATGTCGATCAGCTTCTTGCGTAACACCACGCGCGTGAACGAGTGGGGGCCGTTGTCATAGAGCAAGTTGTCGAACTGACGGGTCAGTTGCACTGCGGCCCAGTCTTGCGTCGCCTCTCGGATCTCGACACGACGCATGGCTTCGGCGTTGTCGACGAAGCGGAAGATGTGACCTTTGTCGAGATCCTCGTGCGACCAATAACCGAACGAGCGGTACCACATCTCCTGTAGCTCGAGCAGGGCCTCGGGTGAAGCATCGGCCAAGGCTGCCAACGCACGGGCAGCAGTATCGGGCGAGCCGCCAAGCATCAACGCTAGACCAGCATCCAGCATCAAAGCCTCATCTTTGAGCAACTCGAAGAGTTTTGACTGAACCTCCTGGGACAGCCCCGCTTTGCCGATAGCGCGAGCGATCTGGTGCCGCAGATTCAGCTCCGAGCCCGCCTTGAGCATGGGAAGCAGCGCTCCTGCAGTTCCGGGCACTGGACGCTGCACCATGGTTTCGAGCAAGCACCAGCGAATCGTCTGCTCCTTCTTGTCATCCCCGCCGTGCTCCTCGATTGTCTCGGCGACTTTGATCATTTGCTCGTCAGTCGAGACCCAAGCCAGCGCCATACAGGCGTGTTCGCGAGCTTCCTCGTGCTCCTTGGGTTCGAGCACATAGTCCATCAGTGGCTGAAACGCCTTGTTCTCTTGCCACTCGCTGAAGCCATCGGAAGCTCCCACGCCGAGTGCACGCAAGGTCATGCCCAGAATCGCCACACCGCCACCCATAAGCGCCTCTTGAGTGACGTCGAGATCGGGATCGCGTCGCTTGAGCTGCCTCTCGAGTACACCCCAAGACCGTTCGTCTTTCATCCAACCGATGTAGCGGAGTGCACTTTGGGCAATGACCCACGCATCCGGCATTGGCGGCTGCTGGCCCTCGAGGGGCAGCGCTTCTTTGGGATCAGCCCATTCTCTGAGCTTGGCGAGATGAACCTCGGAGCCCATCGCCGACAGAGCGCGCAAGCCGTTGGCATGGGGCAGCGGGAGCGAGGTGACCCACTGCCAAACGGCATTCTCTGATTGTTCGCGGATTTGGTCCGTCTTGTCCGGGTGCAAGACAGCCAAGTCCGAAAGCATGCGTGCTGCGATTACGCGCTCCTTGTTGTCGCGCTTGAGCAGCTGCTCGTAGTCCGTCTCGTCGCCGTAAATCTTTTGAGTATCCTGCCGCAGGCGCTTCGCCAGGTAGGAAACTGCGCGCAGATCCCCGATCTCCGCTAGGGCCTTGCCGACTCGGTACTGCCAGTGTGGGTGCTGGTTTTTCTCCGCGTACGCGACCAACGCGTCGCCACCACTCGGATCGGCGAGCTTGTCGATCATCGTGAAGATCTGCTCGGTCTGATGCCACTCGCGCGTCTTGGTGTCGGTCGCGACGGTGTCGAGTGCCACCACCAGACCGCGGGTGCCGATGCCGTCGCGCAGAGCTTCGAGATAGGCCAGACGCTCTTCGGCGTTCAGCCCCGTCAACGCTTCGACCAAGGGCTGACGCGCACGGTCATCGCCGATCTTACCGAGCCCGGGGGCGGCTTGGTGGGCAACCGTCTTGTCTTGGTCTTTGACCAGCGCGATCAGCTGGTCCGTATACTTTGGATCTGCCTGACGGCTGAGCACCGTCGCGACGAGTTGACGCACCGCCGGACTCTCGTCGTTGTGCATCGACGCCAGCTGGTCGACGCTGATGAGTTCGACCACCTTTTCGGGGTCGAACGCGAGGCCCCCGCCGAGCTTCTGCACCTTCGAGAGGTGCCCGGCGCGGTACAGCGACATGATCTCCGCAAACGCGCTGGCTTCCTTGAGCACCACGAGCGCCCACGCTATTTGCGGCTTGGATTCAGGCCCAGCTTCCTTGAGCGCCGCAAGCAGTGCAGGCTTGGACTTGTCTGCAGCAGGTGAACCGTACTCGATCAGCGCGAGCGCCGCCTGAGAGCGGATCTTCTGCTCAGGATCCTTCAGGGCAGCAATCGCCAGGTCGATGCCGGCAGGATCCTCTGCCCAAGCCAAACGCTTGAGCGCCTCTTCCTTGAGGTATGGGCTGTTCTCGCCCGCAGCGTACTTGCGAAACTCAGCGATCTGCTCCTGCTCCGGGAGCATGAGGATTCGCTTCTTCTCGACCGCGGCTTTCTCCGGAGTCAGCACTTCGGCGTCTTTTTCGACACCGAGGGCCACGAACAGGATTGCTGCTGCGGCTGCTGCGGCAATCAACACCACCGCAATGATGGGCTTGACTTTGCCCTTCTTGAATTCACCGTCGTCTCCGTACATTTTTCCTCCGAAAGCCCGCGCTCGCAGGCACCGAGCGGGGCGCGACCATATCCCAAAGCACCAGCGCAGAGGGAAGGCGCGAGGCTGTCCCCACGGCTCGGACGCAATCTTTCACGAAACACGTACTTCACGAAAGGGCCCATTGGCCGGCCGCCTGGTGTTCGCCTTGGACGGTGTCCCCTGGGCTGCCCGAAGCTCGCCTCCCCTCGACCCTGACGATGATAAAGCCGGGCATGGCGAGCGCGCGAAAGCCACTCTTGATCGGCTTTGCTGTAAGCCTCGCAGCAGCTGCGAGCGCGGCGATCACTCCGCCGGAATACGCCGCGACGGTGGTGGCTCTGGTGTTCGCCGGTGCGACCTATTGGTCCGTGCTTCGGGGGGACGCAGCCCAAATCGACGCGCATGGGTTGGCCCTCGGCGGTCTGCTTTCCCCCAGCCCCCTCTCGGCGCGGAAAATCGCCGGCGACACGGCCCAAGCGCTAGGTTGGGCGCTGTTCGCGTGCGCGGTCACTTTGCCGCCATTTTGGATCGGCTACCTCTTCTGGTTTTCCGTCGATACGCCGTTCCGGGGGTCTCTGCCCGCCGGGTTCTGGGACGCCGCGCTGGGGCACCTGTTGGTCGTGGCGCTGCCCGAGGAGATGTTCTATCGCGGTGTCCTTCAAACCCAACTCGATCGAGCCTGGCTCCCCAAGTATCGGTTGTGGGGCGCGTATGTGGGGTGGGGATTGGTGGTGAGCAGCGCGATCTTCGCACTGGGACATCTGTTGACGACCCCGCACCCCAGTCGCCTGGCGGTCTTTTTCCCCTCTCTCTTGTTCGGCTGGCTGCGATCCCGAACCGGCGGCATCGGCGCTGGCGTACTCTACCACGCTGCCTGCAACGTTTTTTCTTCCTACTTGGCAATGGGCTACGGCTAGGGGGGCCAAACTTGGGACACCCCCTAAGCCACGGGCGTCGGCCTCGCTCGCGACGTTAGCAGACTGGCGATTGAAGACCTTCGCGGATAAGTTCCGCAAGTGCACCAGTTTCAAGCCCGAAAACTCGCCCAGATGGCTCTTCTGGAGGATCTCGCCTCGGGCGATCTGACAACCGAGGCCACAGTCGACGAGAAACTGATGGCAACGGGGATCGCGGTTGCCAAGGCCTCACTCGTGGTGTGCGGAGCAGAGTTGTTCTTTGCGGCGTTTGCATCGTTGGACGAACACTTCGAGCGACAAGACCACCTGCCGGAAGGGCACACCGCGAGTCCTGGCGACAGGATCTGGAGCATTCGTGGCAAGGCGCGCGCGCTACTGCTCGCGGAGCGTTCGGCGCTCAACCTAGCGCAGCGCGCCAGCGGCATCGCGACTGCCGCTCGTCGCTACACTGACGCGGTGCCCAGAGGCAGCCACACGCGCATCACGGACACTCGCAAGACAGCTCCGGGCCTGAGGCTCCTCGACCGCTATGCCGTTCGAGTGGGTGGCGCCCACAATCACCGGGACAACCTCGGCTCAGCGGTGATGATAAAGGACAACCACATCGTTGCCGCGGGGTCAATCGAAGCGGCAATTGCTCGCGCCAGACAGCACGCGCCTCACACGTGCAAGATCGAAGTCGAAGTAGAGGACTTGGAGATGCTCGGGAGCGCCCTCGATGCCGGCGCCGACATCGTCATGCTGGATAACTTCAGCGAGACGGACCTGCGACCTGCCATCGAGATGGCGCGAGGACGGGCCTTGGTGGAGGTGTCTGGCGGCATCACGCTGGAGTGTGTCTCGGAGCTGGCCACACTCGGCGTCGACGTCATCAGTGTCGGAGCGTTAACACACTCCGTCAACGCCGCGGACATCTCGTTGCATTTGGAACTGGACCACACGGCGTAAGGGGCCCCGAGCTGCTGTCCCTTGCGGCATGTCAGAGCGCGGCGGAGTCGCAGATCCCCGGTCAACTACGGGCGCGGGCCGTGAGGATGGCACATGCCGTCTGTGTGCGAACGGACGCCACGTCATCGCCAAGCGTCGTGGCTGCGCTCGCATGTCGACCCAAACGCAAAAGGTCCAACGCTGCCTGACGGCGCCGCTCGTAGGACTTGCTCTTGAGCTCGCCCTGCAACAGGGGGACCATCTCTGAATCCCCCATCACCACCAACGCAGCTCGCGCTTGCCTGGAGATCAACACTCGCTGGTGCTTGGCGAGTTCTCTCAGGCGGGTTCGTGCAAATTCGACGTGCGCCGGCATGCGCGCCAAACCCGCAGCCGCCAACACCGCGGCGTGGGCATCATCACCAGCCGCCACTCGCTTCATGGGCTCTACCAACTCGGACGCAGCGGGCGCCAGCAGGATCGCAAGGCGCTGTTCGTCCACTGGGCCATCGTCGATCGTGCGCCCGAGAGTCGCTACGCCCGCCGCCCGATGCTGGCTATCTTCTTTGCTGAGACGCGCCGCAGCGACAACTGCGGGCAAACCTTTTTGGGTCTCCATTGCCCACAGAACTTGATCCATACCTCCGCGGTCGTAGCTCGTAGGGAGTGCCCACGCATCCACAATGCCCTGCCGAGTTTCAGCCTCGGCTCGGGGCCACAGATCGCGGAGCGCGTCAACCGCACGACGCCCGCCGATGGAACCCACCAGACGAACACCCAGACTACGAACCAGCGGGTCGGGGTCCAAGCGGGACGCTTCTATCGCAGAAGACAAGTCGTCCTCTGTCGGTGATTCGAGGGCAGCATGCAGCGCAGCTCTACGCACACGCAAATCACCATGCAGGAACGCCGCCCGTCGATACTCCCCCCGCTCGCGGCCGACAGCTGCTCGAGCCGCCACTGCGCGCCAACTGGGGTCGTCCGCGGAGCGATGCTCCTCGAACAAGTCGTCTTTGTCTGCCCGTTGCGCATCAAGCAGGGCCAGTGCAGCTGCAGCGGCGCCCGCGTCTTTGCCCTCAGCGCGGTCCTCGAACTCGGACACGAGCTGTCCCAGACAACTCCGCAGTTCACGCACTCGGGCAACCGCTTCATCGCCTTTGGAAGCGCTCAGCTCACGTGTCGCAATCGCACGTGCGAGTTCGAAGGTCTCATCGCGATCGAGCTTGCCCGCCCGTTGAGCTCGAACGAGTTCGGTCCGCAGCGTCGGCAAGTCCCCCTGCAACGCCGTCTGACTGAGGGTCGAGGGGGCGCACCCCGCCAGCAGGACTGCAGCCGTGATCCACCGCGATGGTTTCATGTGTCAGGGGATAGCACGTGCCGTCGGGACCGCGCAATTTTGCCATCCGCGGGGGTTCGCTTCCGTGCAGCGTCGGTGCGTGTGAGTCATCTGGTGAGTCGATGCCGATCCGCTGCGGCGCCATGTCGTGAGCCGAAGCACCGACCTCAGTGAACGACGGGACTGGCGGAGCGGGTATCCTCATCCTGCTTCGATTTGACACTCTCGGTCAGCTTGTCCCTACGCACCCGTGCGGCCCTCACGAAATGGGTGAATAGAGGGTGGGGCTCGGTGGGCCGACTCAGAAACTCGGGATGGAACTGGCACGCAATGAAGTGGGGATGCTCTGGCAACTCCACCATTTCGACCAACTTGCCATCAGGGCTCGTACCGCTGATGACTAGGCCGTTCGCCTCCAACTGATCCCTATAGTCGTTGTTGACTTCGAATCGGTGCCGGTGCCGCTCGCCGATATCGCTCCTGCCGTAGATGCGCGACGCAAAGCTATCGGCCTTGAGCGTGCACGGCCACTTTCCCAGCCGCATGGTCCCCCCTTTGTCCTTCATGTCCCGCTGGTCCGGCATGATATCGATGACGTTGTGCGCGGCACCCGCTTCGAACTCGGCGGAACTCGCCCCCTTCAGCCCGCACACGTTGCGGGCGTACTCGATGACGGATAGCTGCATGCCCAAACAGATACCAAAGAACGGAATGGCGTTCTCCCGGGCGAATTGGATCGCCGTGATCTTGCCTTCGATGCCGCGATCTCCGAAGCCACCGGGAACCAAGATGGCGTCCAACCCCGTAAGGTAAGTTTCGGGGGCTTCCTGTTCCAGCTTCTCGGAGTCGATGTACTCGAACTCGATCGTCACTTCGTTCTCGAGCCCGCCGTGCACCAACGCTTCGTGCAGTGACTTGTACGTGTCCTTCAGGTGAACATACTTACCAACGATACCTATGCGAACCACGCCCTTCGTTTGCTTGAAGCGCGCAACGACCCGTTCCCACTTGCGAAGGTCGGGCTGTCTCGACCAAATGTTCAATCGGTCGGCGATTTGATCGTCCAACCCCTCCGCGTGCAGCACGAGCGGCAACTCGTAGATACAGCCAACGTCCACCGCAGACACGACGCGTTCCACCGGCACATTGGAGAAGAGAGATATCTTCTCTTTGAGGCCTTTGTTGATGGGACGGTCGCAACGACAGATCAGAATATCGGGCTGAATGCCGATTTCGCGCATGTCCTTGACGGAGTGCTGTGTCGGCTTCGTCTTCAATTCTCCGGCGGTCGTGATGTGCGGTACCAGGGTGACGTGCACGCTCAGCGCATTCTCACTTCCCGCTTCGACCTTCAGCTGACGTAGGGCCTCGAGAAAAGGCAGCGACTCTATGTCGCCCACCGTACCGCCAACCTCGACGATGGCGACATCGACCCCATCCGTGCCCTCGATGATGCGGGCTTTGATCTCTTCCGTGATGTGCGGGATCACCTGAACGGTGGCTCCGAGATACTCGCCGCGGCGCTCCTTGTTGATCACGCTCTGGTAGATGCGCCCGGTCGTGACGTTTGCAGTCCGCTTCAGGCGCACGCTCGTGAACCGCTCGTAGTGACCGAGGTCGAGATCCGTCTCGGCGCCGTCGTCGGTTACGAAAACCTCACCGTGTTGGTACGGTGACATCGTGCCTGGATCGACGTTGATGTACGGATCCAGTTTCATGTGCGTGACCCGCAGGCCGCGCGCCTCCATCAATGCGCCGATGGATGCTGAGGCTAGTCCTTTGCCAATCGACGAGACAACCCCCCCTGTGACGAGTACGAACTTGGTACGACGGTTCATTGTAATACCTCCTCGTTCAGAACGAGAGCGATTGCGGGTTCTTGGAGTTGGTGAGCGTCTTGTAGGCTTCGCTCGCGCGACGCGACGCCGCTGCCTTCAGTTTCGCCTGATGCAGCCCAATTGGGAATCCGGCGACGCGCGGCACGCTGAGATGCCGCAGTCACTGGAGTGGCTCCATCACGGCGCGGTGGTCATCCTGCGCGATCTCCATGATGGGGCAATCATGTAACATGTCGAACGCGGGGGATCATCAACAAACCATTCGTCGCGCGCCGGGAAATCACCGGTGCTGCACTTGCAGCATTACCTTGCATTAGAAGCTTCCGGAGAAGCTCACGCCAAAACTGCTTTCGTCCGCAGTTGGAGAAAGCACCCACTGCGTCTCCGGCGCCGGCACTGAAGCCTGCGTAAGCACGGAGGAAGTCGTCGCACTCTCGGGCCCCGTCGGCATGAAGATGCCTTCCGCGATGAGCCCGAGTCCGCCCACCTGCCCGATTCCACTCAGCGTCGCGAAGAACGTCCTAACGACCACGCTGAAGGTGCCACACCCACTCTCGGAAGAGCCGCAGCGTGCTCCGCCGATCGCCATGAAGGGTCCGACCACGGGTAGACGCAAGTCCCGCGCTGTCGGCGCGTCTGGCCAAAGATAGGAAGTGCCGTAGGCGATACCGTAGCTCCCCGCCAATAGAGCGGAGCCACCCAAGACAGCCCGAAGTGGCGCTGAAGACTCGGGATAGCGGTCTGGGTGATAATCCTCCGGCGGTTGTGTCGGTTCATCCGCAAGTGCGGGCGTCGACAGAGCGGTGGTCAGGCCAAAAATCAGGCCGCTGAGGATTCGTCGAGTCACACCAGCGAGGGTTTCTGCCGGGCTCTTCACACAAACGCAACCGCTTTCGGCCTCGAGCGGTCCGGCAGAGCCAAATCGTACGTTGGACGTGCCGCCACGCTGGGTCAGAATCTGCGGGGCGGGCAACGCTGCTTTTGCGCGCGCCCCTGACCGGTGCAATGTTGCTGTGAAAAGTCAGAGGAAACGGCTATGTGGAACGCGATGGGCGGACTGAGACTCGTCGGCGACGGGGGTTGTCATCGAAGTGGCAGATTGGCGGCGACCACTGCTCTGAGCTTGCTGCTACTAGTCTCGCCCGGACGTTCGAACCAGCCGCCGCAAGCGAGTGTGCAGGCCGAGCAGCCGCGGCCCGGCGCTGAGGAGTTCGCCCGGCTGGTGAGTTGGGTACAGCGGGAGGGTGGCACCCTCAGCGCCCGAGTCGTCGACCTGGCGCACCGTCGAGTCCTGCTCGAGCATGGCGCAGAAACGCCAGTCAACCCCGCCTCCAACATGAAACTCGTCACGGCGGCCGCAGCCCTCGATCTGCTTGGACCGAACTATCGCTTTCAGACAGGCCTGTACGGCAAGCGCGACGGCGACTCGATTCAAGCACTGGTTTTGCGGGGACAGGGGGACCCGACCTTGGAAGAGCGCGACATGTGGCGCCTCGCCAATGCGCTCGCCCGTATGGGCGTGAAGAAGGTTCACTCCCTGCTTGTCGATCAGAGCCATTTCGACGACCAGTTCGTCCCACCTGCGTTCGAGCAACAGCCCGACGAGTGGTCGAGTTTCCGGGCACCCATCAGCGCTGTTGCGTTAGAGCGCAATACGGCGACCCTCAATGTCCTGGCGAGCTCCGCCGGTGCACCAGCAACAGCTTGGTTCGAACCGTCGGGTGTTGTTCGTATCGAAGGGACCATCGACACCAAAGGCCGCGGCAGTGGCAACCGCGTCCAACTGAAGCTCGAAACGCGCGAGGGTGTCTTCTTTGGCGCGCTCGGCGGCTCAATCGCAGAAAACACACCGAGACAGCGCTACCCAAAACGGCTTGGAGATCCGCGTCTGGCGCCTGGCTTGAACCTGAAACACCACCTGCAGCAACTTGGCGTCGAGGTCGGAGAGGTCAGGCTCGGTGGCTCTGGCGAGAAGTCCCGCATCACGTACACGTCGTCGCCACCGCTCAGCGAAATCGTGCGGGCACTCGGCAAAGACAGCGACAATTTCACGGCTGAAATGCTGTTCAAGACGCTCGCCGAAACCAACGACGAACACCCACGGACGAGCGCCGGTGGCGCTCGCTCCGTCCAAGCCTGGCTCGACAGACTGGGGGCCCGCCCAGACGGCACGACGATCGTCAACGGCTCTGGATTGTTCGACGCCAACCGCCTGAGCGCGAGTACCCTCGTGCAGGTGCTCAGCCATGCGTATGATGACCCTCGGCTCCACAGCGAGTACATCGCCCAGCTGGCCATCGGCGGTGTCGACGGCACGTTGCGTAGCCGGTTTCGAGATCAACGCCAAAGCCGGGCCGTTCGTGCAAAGACCGGCACACTGCGCGCGACCATTTCACTCAGCGGCTACACGCTATTGCCCGGTTCCCCCATCGCCTTTGCGTTCCTCGTCGACGGCATCGAGGGCAAACATTCCGCCATCCGCCAACGCATCGATGCCGTGGTCAGTCGCCTCGCCAAGCGCTAGCACGACCTAACTGAGCGCCCCGCGCCGCACGTTCACGCCAGCCCAACTCGCTCCGTCGACGCCGCATTTCGCACGAAGGTCATGCCGCTGTACGCCACCTGCTGCCTCCGAACCGGCAGCCGAAGCATTCTCGCCTGTTCTCAGAACACAGAACGAGGCGCCCTCGCGGGAGCCTCGACTGCAATTCCTCTACTGGCCTTCGAGTAGGTACATCTCATCGATGGTGTGCTCGTACTCCCCTTTGTCCAGCAGCGCGATCGTGATGAACAACCCGACGAAGAGCAGCGACGACGCGAACACCAGGGCGTTGAAGGGCTTATCGTACTTGAGATGCATGAAGTACGCGCACACCATGAACGCCTTGATGGTGGCGATCACCATAGCAACGACCAGGTTGCCTGAGCGACCTAGGTCAACCGCAGTGACCCACACTGTGACTGCGGTGAGGAACAGCAGGGTGCCACCAACCGCGATCAACACCTTTGCCGGCATCAAGTGAGCGAGTTCGTCACCGTGGCCGTGATCTGCATTATCGGACATCGAATACCTTCCTATCGTCTGTCAGCGTTCTCGTGGCAGCTCAGTGAATCAAATAGAGCAGCGGGAAGAGATAGATCCAAATCAAGTCGACGATGTGCCAGTAGAGCGCGGCAAAGTCGATTGGGCCGAAATACTCGGGACCGAACTCGCCGGTTCTAGCCCGCAGCAGCAGCCACACCCACAGCCCGATGCCCACCAAAACGTGGATACCGTGCAACCCCGTCATGCAAAAATAGATGCTGAAGAAGCGGTGCACGTTGCGAGGCTCGACGTTGAACTCGTGCGGGCCCATCTCTTTTTGCATGTGCTTGCCCGTAGGCGCTGCCGTGGGGTCTTTGGCATCCGACATGCCGCTCGAGTAGGGCGCCGTGTCCCCAAACTTGCTCTGGTACGCCGGCAGTTCCCAGGCGCGGTGGGCTGGTTGGTAGTGAGCACCAGGCAGCAATCCATCGTGAATCTTGTGCGAGTACTCAACATACTTGATGCCCATGAAGCCAAAGCCGCACAGGATGGTGATCAAGATGTTGGTCACGAGCATCTTGGTCTGCTTCAGCTGGGCGTTCCGCACCGCCCAAGCAGCCGTGACGCTGCTGGCAATCAGCACACAGGTGTTGATCGCACCCAGTGTGGTGTCGAGATAGTAGTGCGCGTACTCGAAGACCTCGGGATGCAACGCGCGGTAGATCGCGTAGGCACAGAACAGGCCGCTGAAGAACAGGATCTCCGTTACCAGGAACAGCCAAATCCCGAGTTTTCCAGCCTCGAATTGGTGCTTCGGAGTGTCGAAGTGATGAGCCAAGAACGGCTTGTCGTGATGGTCGTCGTGCCCGTGACCTTCGGCAAGACTCTCGGCGGTTGCTTCACTCATGGGTCTTTTCCAATCAAAAGATGAACAGAGGCAAGGAGGACGTCAGACTCAGGTGGAAGTCCTGACGTAGCCCCCTTCCTTCTCGTCGTACTTCCAGTCGGCGTACTCGTAGGGACCTTCGATCACCTCGGGTGTGTCATGGAAGTTGTAATAGGGTGGAGGCGAGGTGGTTGCCCACTCCAGGGTGTTCCCACCCCATGGGTTGCTCGGCGCCTTGCGGCCGGAGCGCAGACTCGACCAGAGGTAGAATGCCGTCCAAAGGAAACCGACACCCATCAGGAAAGCCCCTGCGGTCGAAAGCTGGTGCCAAATCTGGAACTCCTCCAGGTAGTTGTAGTAGCGGCGAGGCATACCCCGCGAGCCCATGACGAACTGCGGGAAGAACGTCAGGTTCAAACCGATCAGGACCACGATGGTACCGACGCGACCCTTGGCCTCGTCGTACATACGCCCGCTCATCTTTGGCCACCAGTAGTGCAGACCGCCCATCAGCGCGGTGATGGCCCCACCCATCATCACGTAGTGGAAGTGAGCAACCACGAAGTACGTGTCGTGCAAGTGAACGTCTGTGCTCATCACCGACAAGAACATGCCGGTCACGCCGCCGATGACGAACACCCAAAGGAAACCCAGCGCGTACAGCATCGGGGTGTCGAGGTGAATTGCCCCCTTGTACATCGTCGTGATCCAGTTGAAGACCTTGATGGCCGTTGGAATCGCGATGAGGAACGTGATGGCACTGAACACGGTGCTCGCCACGACTGACTGACCACTGGTGAACATGTGGTGGCCCCATACGAGGAAGCCCAGGATGGCAATGGCAACGCTGGACAGCGCGATGAACTTGTACCCGAAGATGCGCTTGCGCGAAAAAACAGGGAAGATTTCACTGACCACGCCGAACGCAGGCACGATCATGATGTACACGGCCGGGTGCGAGTAGAACCAGAAGAAGTGCTGGAACAGCACCGGGTCGCCGCCTAGCGCAGGGTCGAAGATACCGATACCGACGGCGCGCTCCACGATCAGCATCAGCAATGTGATGCCTAGCACCGGTGTCGCGAGCACTTGCATGATGCCAGTGGAGTAAAGCGCCCACAAGAACAGCGGCATGCGGAACCAGTTCATCCCTGGTGGCCGCATCTTGTGCATCGTTGTGATGAAGTTCAGCCCCGTGAAGATGGAGCTAAACCCAAGAACAAAGGCGCCGAAAAGAGCTGGAATGACGGTGGTGGTCGTGGTCGTGCTGTACGGGGTGTAAAACGTCCACCCCGTATCTGCCGCGTTGGACACCAAACTGAAGATCAAGCACATCGCGCCGATCACCCAGAGGTACCAGCTCGCCAGGTTCAGCCGTGGAAATGCAACATCCTTCGCGCCAAGCATCAATGGCAGGACGATGTTGCCCAGAGCAGCAGGGATGCCGGGAATGATGACCAGAAAGACCATCACTGCGCCGTGTACGGTGAAAGCCTGATTGTAGGTGTCGGCGTCGATCAGCGTGGGCCCAGGGGTCCATAGCTCCGAACGAATCAACAGCGCGGCCAGGCCTCCCAGGAGGAATGCTCCAAGTACGCAGGCCAGATACATCACGCCGATCCGTTTGTGATCGAGCGTGGTTATCCAGGAGATGACGCCCTTCTCGTGAGTGAGAAAGTTCTCGTCGACGGTGGTGCTAGGTGCTGCCATGTCTGAAACCTTTTTGTTACTGCGAACTGCCTACTTGAGCGTCTTGAGGTACGCGATCAGGCCATCGATACCCTTGTCGGGGATCTGCCCCTTGAAGCTCGGCATCTGGGGCGGAAAACCTTGGACGATTTGGGATTGGGGCTCGAGGATTGACTGACGGACGTAGTTCTCATCCACTTGGACCTGCTCTCCGGTGGAGAGGCTTTCCGTCTTACCCCAGAGGCCCTTGAATGAGGGCCCGACGTTGGGAGAACCATCGAGGGAGTGGCAGGCACCGCAGCCGAACTGCTTGTACATGATCTCACCCAATTCTACCGGCGGCGTCCTCTCATAGAGTTCTGTCATGGTATCCGACAGCCACTTCTCGTAGCCATCGCCAGCGTGGACGACAGCTTGGCTCAGCATATCGGAGTGCTGCTTGCCGCAGTACTCCGTACAAAAGATCGGGAATGTGCCGGCCTCTTTGGCTTTGAACCAAAGCTCTGTATAGCGCCCGGGCACCGCATCCATCTTCACGCGATACTGCGGAATGTAGAGACTGTGCAGCACGTCGACGCTCTTGATGATCACGCGGACATTGGTGTCCTCGGGTACGTGAAGCTCGCTGTCTACGAGGCCATTGGGGTACTTGAAGAGCCACTTCCACTTCTGGGCCGTTGCGTAGATCTCGACGGCATCCTTCGGCGCGTTGCGCAGTGCCACGTAGTCCTTGAATCCCCACACGAAGATCGAAATTAGGAAGAAGAACGGCAAGACCGACCAAGTGATCTCCAAAGCGTTGCTGTGGTCGACCTGAGAGAGAGCCTGCTGGTTCGATGCGCGGTCCTTGGCTCGGTACTTCACGCAGATAATCAACATCGCGGCGAAGATACCCACGGTGCTGATCGCCGAGACCCACATGATGTACATGAAGAGGCCGTCGACGCTCGTGGCGAGATCGCTGCCGGCGTCCGGCAACCAAAACTGGCTGGACTCGGGAACCTTGGGGACAAGACGTCCGGAATCTTCCTGGCCTTGGGCCATGGACATCAGCAATGTGCTCGATAGGAGATGAGTCATGATGCGCTGCTCGGGACTAAGAACCGAATGTTGCTGGACCGGCAGTCCCTTTCAGGACCGGCCCTAGTGCGGCGGCTTTGCGACGACGGCGCGCCTCGGCCAACCAATAGAGTGCGAGAAAAGTGCCGAGAACGACGGCAACGAGCCCAGCGCCTACACGCATGATGTTCATCGCCACGGGCGCGTAGCGCCCTTCGGTCTCGTCGTAGTGAAAACAGTAGAGGATCAGACGATCCACCACCGACCCGATCTTGCCTGCCGATGCCTCGACGATCGCAAGGTTCAACGTTTCTGGGTGATATTGGACCCCGTAGAGGTAACGCGAGATCCGACCGTCAGGCGTCAGCACGGTGACGACTGCGGGGTGCAGCCACTCTTGCCGTTCTTCGTTGTAGTCGTACGAAAAGCCGACGGCAGAGGCCAGTGCTCGGGTCGACGCCTCGGGACCAGTTACAAAGTGCCACTCTGCCTCGCCCGCATCGCGCCCGTAGCTGCTCAGGTAACGCGCCTTGCTCTGGCGGGCTTGCTCAGTGGTCTCAGCTGGGTCGATGCTGACGGTAACAACCTTGAAGTCCTGCCCAATGGTGCGGTCCAACTGCCTGAGCGAGTCAGTGAACCGAGCCAGCTGCAGGTTGCAGAGCATCGGGCAGTTGGCGTAGTTGAAGGTCAGCACTATCGGATGCTCGCCGTCCATGTAGTCGGCAAGCGTCACCCGGCGTCCAGTCGACTCAACAAACGGCGCGTCCAACGGCACGGTCCCGCCCAGACTCTCTTCTAGGTCGACGTCGTTGAGGCGCTTGGGTTTGGGCTCGACGCGCTCCAACTCCTCGGAAGAATCCACCGGTACGGCGTACGACAACCCTGCGACGCATAAGACGAAAGCGCCGAACGAGGCTGCGACCCACCGTCGCGTGCTGGAGGAATGGAAGGACATCTCGGGAGGTTGATCGACTTACTCGGCTGGTGTACCCGGCTTCGGCGCAGGGGCAACGGGACCCTTTGGCGCAGGGGGAGATTGAGGTGCCGCAGTGGAGGGCGTGGGGACCGCAGGTTTCTCAGTACTTACCGACGGCTGCGGTGCACCTTCGGGGGCTTTCTCGACAGCCGCCTCTTCGGAGGCGCCTTCCGTCGCCTCCGCCTCAGGTTCCCCTGTGGCTGCACCTGCGTCGGTCGCCGGCGCGCCAGCGTCGCCCTCCGCCTCGGGCGCAGCACCTGGGGAAGCGGCAGCGGGATTCTTCTGTATTTCGGCGAGAACCAGTGCCCGAGCCTTGCTGATCGGCAGCTTGGCGGACACCAGTCGCTTTTCGTGTTCAGCACGCAACTCCTGCACGCTGTTTAGGTCGGCAAACGCTTCGGTTGCTTCGCCGTATTCCTGTACCTCGCCGCGGGCCAATCCAACTAGGGCCGCACTGCCACCAATCATCGCAGCGGTACCCATGGCCAGCATGGTTCCGATGACTGCAGTGTTTGTCTTGTCTGCTTCAGTACTCATCGAACGCCTCTCAGTAGTTGTCGAACGCAAGCGACTGGTTGAGCCGCGGGTCCTTCATGGGAACGAGGGTCATGCCCTTTGCCCGGCGAGCAGCCGCTCCAAAGAAGACGCCTAGCACTCCGACGAGTAGCAGAACGTCGACCAGACCAAAGGCGATACTATTAACCTCCGTCGTGCCCTCAATGCGCATCGGGAAGATCAGCCAATACAGGTCCACGTAGTGAATGGTCAGCAGCCAGCAAGCCCAGAACGCGAGCCCGGTCTTGTTGCGCTTCATGTGGCGGGAGAGCAGTCCGAAGAACGGGATCACGAAATGGCACACGAGGAGCAAGGTAGAAACCGTGCGCCATTCACCGGTGAAGCGCGTGTGGTACCAGAACGTCTCCTCTGGCAGATCGCCGTACCAGATGAGCATGAACTGAGAGAACCCGATGTACGCCCAGAAGATGGTAAACGCGAACATCATCTTGCCGAGGTCGTGGAAGTGGTTCGCATTGACGTACGTCGTCAGCACGCCCTTCTTCTGAACCCACATCAGGCACAACGACATCGACGAGTAGGCCGCAATGACACAACCAGCAAAGTAGTAGACGCCGAAAATCGTGGAGAACCACGCGTAGTTCAGGCTCATCAGGAGGTCGAACGCACAGAACGTGAGCGTCAGCGCGAACGCGATCATTGCCGGAGCACTGATGCGCCCCAGCATCGTCTTGATGCCCTCACTCTCATCGGCAGTGGCTTTGTCCTGCTCGAGCGACTTCTTCAGGTAGAGCCAGGAAAGCCCAACCCACACCGCGAAGTAGACCACGAAGCGCACTAAGAAGAAGCCCTTGTTGAGGTAGGGTGCTTTGTGGTGCAGCAGATGGTCGCTGTGAACGGCTTCGTCACTCAGCCACTGGTAGAGAGCTTGAATGGGCGACTCGCTGTGGGTGTCCACCAAGGCGATCGGTAGGATGATGCCTAGGGACAGCACTGCGATGACGGGCATCTGCGCCGCCAGGATTTCGGCCGTGCGCCGCACGACGATCCACCACTTTGCGTTGACGAGGTGGTTGACCGCGACAAACCACAATACGCCTAGCCCGATGCTCAGTACGTACATGAATGCCGTCAGGTAGCTTCGGAGGAGGCCCTCCTTGTCACCAAGACCCAGGCCCACTCCCGCTGCAAGAGCAACGACGCCAACGCCAAGGAGAATGTTCGATAGCTGAGTCGCCTCACTACCAAGTTCGAGCTTCTCGTCTGGACTCGCTTTAATTTCGCTTGCCATGAATCTGCCTATCGCTCACTTCCCTGCGGGAGCGGGTGCTGCACTAGCCACGAATTCGGCCTGGCTACGCTGCAGCGCCCTGACGTAAAGGATGATGGCCCAGCGATCCTCAGGGGGGATCTGCCGCGCGTAACCCGGCATGTTTCGGATGCCTTCGGAGATAGTCTTGAAGAGCTCACCGACCGGCTTCTGAGCAATCTTGGGCTCGGCGATGTTGGTCGGCTTGACCCAGGTACCCTCTTGAAGCGCTGCCGCACGGCGGTGAACCATGCCATCGCCATCTCCCGATGGGCCGTGGCACGGTGCGCAGTAGACGCCGAAGCGCTGTTCACCGCGCGCCATCGTCTCGTCGCTGATTTCGATCACATCCGGGAAGGTGCGGGCGACGTGGCCACTCTTCATCCCCTCGTAAAAGTGCGTATCTTCCCGGAGGTCGCCCAGAGCGACAGTGCCTTCGGGGGGTTCACGCATCGCGCGACCATCACTGGACTCGAAGAAGCCGTTGACACGCTGCGCCTTGTACTTCGCTTGAAAGTCCATGTTGGGTACGACGTGAAACGGAGCCTTCTCAGAAAGACTCTCGCGAGCGCTCGCAAATATCCCGAACGGGATCAACGACGCGGCACCGATGATCAGCACCCCGTAGATGATGCCCATCGGCATCTTGTCGCTGCTCGGATCCGGAGGCACCGCCTCGATGGCCTTCGCCCCGGTCTGCTCGAGCAGCGCCTGCGTGTCTGAGTCGTCGTACTTGGGATCCTCAGTCTCGATGACGAGAAAAAAGCGGTCGTCCGTGGAGCGGGCAAAACGCCGGACCCGGTCCAGCGGGTGGGACGGCTTGGGCAGACCATTCATGACCAGCATGCTCAAGAAGCACGAGATGGCGCTGAAAAGGACGGTCAACTCGAAGGTAATTGGGATGTTTGCCGGAACACTCCACAGGGGTTTGCCGCTGACGATCCACGGGTAGTCGAAAGCGTTCGTCCACCACTGCAACAGCAGCGCTGTGGCAGTGCCCGTTATGCCGCAGCACAGAACGATCCAGGGCAACCGGGTGCGTGTGATACCCATCGCTGGATCGATGCCGTGCACGGGATAGGGCGTGTAGGTATCCCAACGTTCGTAGCCCTTGTCGCGCACCTTCTGTGAGGCGGCAATGAGCTCGTCCTGATCGTGGTACTCGGCGAGAATCCCGAACGGAAGACCGCTGGGGCTTTCGCTCGGCTTGGTTTCTTTGTCGTCGCTCATGAAAAACTCACGTCGTGATGTGCCGGAGGTCAGTCAGTGACCATGGTGCTCCGCGATGTAGACGCCCTTCACCTCGGAGGCGGCCACCTGCGGCAGGTAACGGCAGAAGAGCAAGAACAGGGTGAAGAACAGGCCGAAGCTACCCATGAAGGTCATGAAGTCGAACGGCGTGGGGATGAAGTAACCCCAGCTAGACGGCAAGAAGTCGCGATTGAGCGACGTGACGGTGATCACGAAGCGCTCGAACCACATGCCCACGTTCACCATCACGCCGATCGCCATCGATGCCATCAGATTGGTGCGAATCTTCTTGAACCAGAAGAGCTGCGGGAAGAACACGTTGCAGGACCACATCGTCCAGTATGCCCATGCGTACGGACCAAAGGCGCGGTTGACGAATGCAAAGCCTTCGTACGGAGCACCGCTGTACCACGCGATGAAGAACTCCATCGCGTAGGCGTAACCCACCAAGGTACCCGTCGCGAGAATGACCTTGTTCATCAGCTCGATGTGCTTGATCTGGATCAAGGTCTTGAGACCAAAAAACTGTCGTGCCGGGACCAGCAGCGTCACCACCATCGCAAAGCCGCTGAAGATAGCGCCGGCGACGAAGTAGGGTGGGAAGATGGTCGTGTGCCAGCCAGGCAACTGGGACGTCGCGAAGTCGAAGCTAACCACCGAGTGGACGGAGAGAACCAGCGGCGTCGATAGTGCGGCGAGGATCTGGTACGCCTTTTCGTAACGGTGCCACTGCCGAGACGAACCACGCCAACCCACGGCGAATAGGCCATAGGCGAAGCGCCGGATGTTCGACTTGGCACGGTCGCGAATAGACGCGAGGTCGGGGATCAACCCCATGTACCAGAACATCAGCGAGACCGTGAAGTAGGTGCCTACCGCGAAAACGTCCCAGTCCAGCGGACTGCGGAACTGTGGCCACATATCCATTTGGTTGGGGATCGGGAGCATCCAATACGGCAACCACGGTCGGCCAATGTGAATACCTGGGAAGAGCAGAGCGCAGATAACAGCGAAGATCGTCATCGCCTCTGCCGCGCGGTTGATCGCCGTACGCCAAGTCTGCCGGAACAGGTAGAGAACCGCGCTGATCAGCGTCCCCGCGTGGCCGATGCCGACCCAGAAGACGAAGTTGACGATTGGCCACCCCCAAGCCACCGGGTTCATGTTGCCCCAGATACCAATACCTTCCCAAAACAAGTAGCCAACGCAGCCTCCGAGAATCGCTAGCCAGCAGAGAGCCACCGCGAAAGCAAGGTACCAGGCTCGGGGCGGCGTTGGCGTCTCGACGACGCGGTTGACCGCAAAGGTGATCTTCTGAAGCGCGTTCTCGCCCGCTGGGGGCGCTTGCCAATCTGTGACGTCAGCTGCGTTAGCCATGGGTTTCGTGGTTCCCTTCCGCGGCCTCGTGTGCCGGTTCTTCCGCAGTCGCTAGGTCCGGGTGTGGGTTGGTGATGCGCCCCAGGTAGGTGACGCGGGGTCGAATGTTGAGTTCCTCGAGGAGTGCGTAGTTGCGAGGGCTATTGGCCGAGCTCGTGACGCTGCTCTTGGGGTTGTTCAAGTCGCCGAATATGATGGCGCCGGTGGGGCAAGCATCCTGACAGGCTGACGTCACCTCGTCTTCCTTGACCTTGCGACGAGCATTCTTCGCGACGATCTTGGTGTTCTGGATGCGCTGGACGCAGAACGAGCACTTTTCCATCACGCCGCGGAAGCGAACCGTCACTTCTGGGTTTTGCGCCATCCGCTGGATCTCGTTGCGGTCGTCCTTCAACGGCAACGAGTAGTTGAAGTAGTTGAACCGGCGCACCTTGTACGGGCAGTTGTTCGAGCAGTACCGCGTCCCGATGCAGCGGTTGTACGCCATGTCGTTGAGCCCTTCCGAGCTGTGCATGGTCGCGCCTACGGGGCAGACCTGCTCACACGGAGCGTGCTCACAGTGCTGGCACAAGACCGGCTGGTTGTGCACCTGCTCTGGCTCATCGGGATTGTCGCCCTGCCAGTAGCGGTCGATGCGCATCCAGTGCATCTCGCGACCCATCAGCACCTGGCTCTTGCCGACAACCGGGATGTTGTTCTCAGCGTTGCAGGCGACCACACAAGAGTTGCAGCCAGTGCACTTGTTCAAGTCGATGGTCATGCCCCACTTGTAGCCCTCGTAACTGGTGGGCTCGTGCCACAGCGACAGCAGCGGCGGGTGGTGGACCATGTGCTGGATGTGATCTGGCTTCTCTTGGAAGTTCGCGAACGTGTCTTGGCGCACCAAGAGCGGTAGACGCTCCTGCGTCCCCTGGCGACCGATGTCGTCCATCGGGTGCTTGTCTTGGGTAGTCGCCAGCTTGAACTTCTTGCCAGTCGGCGTGACCTTGACGCCGGTTACGTAGTCCCACCCCATCAGCGTGCGGAGAGGATAAACGTTGACACCCACGGGATCGACGGGGTCTGCGTTCTTGGGGGAGCTGGCTCCCCCAACCACACCGGCATCGGTACGTCCGTACCCAAGTACCAGACGGATCGAGCCCAGCGCCTGACCCGGCGTCATCAATGCCGGCAGGGTGACGGACTTTTCCCCCACGCTGATGGTGATCAGCGTCGAGTCTTCGATGCCTAGCTTTTCGGCTGTCTTCGGGTTGATGAAGGCCGCGTTGTCCCAAGTGAGCTTCATCACCGGGTCGGGCAACTCCTGTAGCCACGCGTTGTTGGCGTACCGACCGTCGTAGACCTTCGGATCGGACGCGAACGTGACCTCGAGCTCGGCCTCGCCAGCGTCTATTCCGCTCAATCCCGCCTTGCCCATGCTGAGCTTCGGGAATTCGGCTAGAGTCGTGTCGACTGGCGCATCGGCGGTGTTCGCGACGAAGCCGTCGTGCACCGCTCGCTTCCAGTGGGCGTCACTGGGAACTTTGGCAGCGAGGGCTCGACGAATCAATTGCTGCGGGTCTCGCTCGCTGTCGCGCGTGATGTTTGCCAGAAATTCGATGATCGATCGGCCACCGAAGAGCGGCTCGATTGTCGGCTGCCCAATCAAGGTAGACCCATCGAAGGCGCGGTATTCACCCCACTGCTCCAGAGGATGGGACATTGGAACGTGCCACGTGCAGGCCTTCGACGTCTCGTCCCGGTGCAAGCTCAAATGAATGCTCGTGGCGGCACCTTTGACGATGGCGGCGAAGTCGACATCACCCGGCGCCGTATAGACTGGGTTGCCGCCTAGAATCACGAGGGTCTTGAGCTCAGCGGCTTTGGCGGACAGCAGCTGCAGCCCACGGCGATGACCTGTGGACGCATCCGAGCGATACGTCGTGTACGTGACCGTCGAACCGACGTTCTGCAGCAAGTGGTTGAGCCGATGGGCCAGCGCGTGGACCGGCGCCGGCTGGTTGTCGCCCACGATGACCACCGACTTGCCCTTAGCCGCTAGTAGGTCCTTGACCAAGGCCGCAACGAACTTGCTGACCTTCGCGTCCTCCAAGAAAGCCGCCGCGGGCTTGTCCTGGGTTGGGCTCTCACCAACGCCGGCACTGATCAGCGTCTCCAGCGCCACGGCGAGCGCGCCAATCTGCGGCGTGCGAAGAGCCAAGCGATGGTCCGCCTGAATGCCGGTCGGCGACAGGCTGCTTTCGACCGCCCACAGGCGGTTCATTCGCCCTTGCTCTGGCGAGCGCGCGGTACCGAAGTCCGCGGCCAAACGCACGGAATCGGCGGCACCTGCCAAAGGATCGGCGTCGAGGCACAGAACCACCTCGGCCTTCGTGAGATCCACGTGGGTACGCACGTCGAACTTGAACGCCTGGAGCGCGCCCATGCCCACGTTGTCGCCGTTGACGGGGCTGTATTCGAACCAATTGGCTTCAGGGAACGCTTGGGCGAAGCGTTCTTTCATGTCCTTGACGGTCTCCGAAGCGGATCGCTCGGCCACCACGAATAGACCTTTGCCCTGCTCTTTGCTCAGTTCGACGAAGTGCTTGAGGGCGAACTTGTCGAACTCTTCCCAACTAGAGTCTTCCAGCCCGCTACCACCCTGCTTGGCAGGCCCTTGGCTGCGGTCGGGGTCGTACATGTCGAGCACCAAAGCCTGGGTGAAGACTCCGCTGCGACCCCTGCTCGCCGGATGAGCGGGGTTGCCGTCCACCTTGATTGGGCGCCCATCGAAGGTCTTGACCTGGAGAGGGACGCCAACTCCTCCTAGCTCGGTGGCGGTCCGATAGTACCTGGGCACGCCGGGGATCATGCCCTCGGGGCGGCGCGTCATCGGCACCAGTTTATCCTCTTCCCATCGGCAACCCGCAGCTCCTGCCAACGAGAATGACGCGGCCATCAGCTGCATGAAGCGACGACGCTCCTTGGAATTCGGGGGAGCTTCGGTCAGTGGAACGCCAAACTCGTTCTGCAGGAACTTTTCGAATTCGGGATCCTGCTCATACTCCGCAAGACTGCGCCACAGGCGGCGGGGGTTCTTCTTCATCGATGACATGTTGAACAATCCGTCGGTGGGTTGATGCCGTTCTGCTCACGCAGCTTCTTGCCGTATGCCAGCTGGTCCTCGGGAGGCTCCCAGGCCATGTTCGTCACCTCTTCTGGTGGTCGCAGGTGCTGCTCCGGCAGCCGGTGACAGTCGAGGCACCAACCCATGCTGAGTTCCTCGTGCTGATAGACGACCGGCATTTCGTCGATACGGCCGTGACAGGAGACACAACCAATGCCACGCGTCACGTGGGCAGAGTGATTGAAGTAGGCGTAGTCCGGGAGATCGTGGACCTTGATCCACTCCACCGGCTGTGAGGTCTGCCAACTCTCGCGAACGGGCTCGAGCTTGGGGCTCTTCGTTCGCACGCGTGCATGGCAATTCATGCACGTCTCCGTGGGAGGGATGGCTGCGTGCGCTGCCTGCTCAACCGTGTTGTGGCAGTAGCGGCAGTCGATGCCCAGCTCGCCAGCGTGCAGCGCGTGGCTGTAAGGGACTGGCTGCTCCGGCGCATAGCCGACGCTCACGGTCTTGGGGCTCGCGCCGTACCAGACGAAGCCTATCAAGTAGAGGGGGGCGATCCCGAGCACGGCTCCAGCCAAGTGCACGGTCTTGTTGGCCCAACGGGGAAAAACGAAAAGGTCCATCTGTTACCAGGCGCTCAGAGGCGCGATTCGAACGGCAGAAGAGGGGGTTTACGAGGCGAGCGGCACCCGAGGTGGGCGCGATGCGTGGCGCAGAGTAGTTCCAGGTGGGGGCCGACACCCTGACGCCAAATGTCGCAGCAGTGAGTGCTGTGGCATTGGATCTGTCGGGGCGATTGGTGCACGAGAACGAGTTCCGATTGACCCTGCGCGACGGTTTTCGTCACTCGGGAAGGTACTACTCGAAGCGCCTGTGCTCAGGCGCGGCCCCTCATCGCCCAAACAACCGGCGCTGTAAAGTCTGCGGGCCCGGGCAGTGGACCCACCCGGCCGCTTGCGCGCTCGCCCGAAATGCCGATTTGCCCTCGAACCCGCTCGGTTTCCGCGTGCACGACGCGTCGCGCCAGCGTTGCGGACCCACTCACGCGACGGTCATATGGCCGACTGCGACAATATGTAGCAAGCCACGGGCAACGTGGTCCAGACTGCTGAAACTGCAGAGCAAAGTGCGTAACACAGACGCGCCGCAGAGGTCGAAGCGCCGCCCCATGAGGACCCGCTTGCGGTTCCCCGACGCTCGCTACGTGGTTCGCACACACGCGCTCGGGCGGACGTTGCTGAAGTGCTCATCTGGCAGCAGCCGCACTCCGCCGTTCACTGCGCGAGAGCGCCAGCCCTCGACTCCCCCAAAAAGAAAGGACGGCCCCAACGGACCGTCCTTCACTTTCCCTGTACCGACTCTCGTTTAGAACTCGCGCATCTGCTTGCGGATCTTGCCGATGGCTTGCTCCTGCAGCTGACGAATGCGCTCTCGAGAAAGGTTGTACTTGTCACCGATCTCTTTGAGGGTCAGCTCGTCCTCGTTATCCAGGCCGAAGCGCCAGCGAATGATTCGAGACTCGATTGGGGTCAGAGTTCCGAGCAGACGACGCACCTCGTCAGACCAGCGTGAAGCTGCGAGATCCTCGTACGGAGAAAGCGCATCGTCCTCGACGAGAAAGTCGATGAACTTGCGACCATCTTCGTCACCGACGGGACGGTCGAGGGAGAACGGGGTCTCGGCGTAAAGCTCACGGACCTTCTCCAGCTTGTCCTTCGGAACGCCGGTCTCCTTTTCCAGCTCGGCGGGCGTGGGCTCACGGCCGAGACGCGCGATCAGTGCCTGAGTCGCACGCGCGACACGGTTGTAGGTGTCGAGCATGTGCACCGGAATGCGGACAGCGCGCCCCTTGTCGGCCAAGGCACGGCTGATGGCGTGGCGGATCCACCACGACGCATACGTGGAGAAGCGGTATCCTCGGCTGTGATCGAATCGCTCCACCGCTTTCATCAGTCCGATGTTGCCCTCTTGAATGAGGTCAATCAACGGGAGGCGGCCACGGTTGTAACGACGTGCAATGCTCACGACTAAGCGCAGGTTCGCTTTGACGAAGCGATTCTTCGTCTCACGCTGACGAGTGTCGGTCGCTTTGACCTGGGAGAGGTAACGACGATACGATTGCGTCGCTGCCACCAACGGCACGGCCTCAGATTCGTCATCCCCAGTAACCGTTCGAGCGATTTCGAATGCTTCTGCCATCCAAAGCCGGTCGGAGTCCGCCAGGCGAACAGCGCGCGCAAGCTGGTCGCATAAGTCACGGTAGCGCCGCGTCTGGTTCGCGTGCAGCTTGGAGCGCTGCTTGCGATACGTAGTGAACAACTCGTCAATCTCCGCAACGATCGCCGGGTCAGGGCGGTCCGCCTCCTCCTGAATCGTGGCGATGTTGTCGCTGAGCGAACGCAGTACGTGCTCGGCAACTGGGACGAAAGAGAGCATCGCGACCCAGTGCTCGACCTCGGCGGATTCGACCTCGCGGGCCGCTGCTAGCTCCTCGTCGGGACCCATCACCTGGTGAGAGGCCATGTCGCGGAAGTAGCGCGACAGCATGGAGTCTCCGACAGAATCGCCGGAACGCGTCTCGTCAGCATCGGCCCGACGCGAAGAAGGGGGCGCGACTGAATGGGTACCCGAACCTGGGGGTACGCTCTCGTAACGCCGAGCGGCGAACGCCGGAGGCTTCGACGGCCTGGCGAACGACGGGGAGTAGCGCATCGCGCTCTCGTCCGAGTGATCGTCGGAGCCGAACGAAATATCGTTTGCGGTGTTAGGCATCTCGCTCATTGGGGACTCGATTTCGTTGAGGGGTACAGGGAAAGATTGAGCTCGGGGCGTTTCGCGTGCGACGTGCACTCAGACCGCTTGGTGCGTGCATGGCTAGCCGATTAGCGCTATGCTGAGGGGTTTCGATCTGGTAGCTGGCTGCGTTGGCTGGAGTTCATTCCAAGGGTATGGCACAGCAATATCCGTGCCCAATTTCTGAGCGCTGACGCACGGTTCTCCTTGCGCAGGCTCAACATCTAAGTACGGCCCGTCGTCGCAGAGGTTGCCCGTCTTTGTAGGGGTTTTCGCATTTCTTTGCGCCGCGGCCAGGCGCCGTAGAACCCACGACGCGCGACAGAGGCGCCGACCGTTCACTATTTTCCCACATTGAAAAGATTTCATGACTGCGCCAATTTGCGTCACCGATCGGTAGGAGTTGCGCATACTTAGGGCCGCATGGCGGACGGTTCGGTACGCGCACGTCGCGTGTAGAACGCTCAAGCCGAATACGAAACAGGCGCCATGCGCTGTACACGCGAGATAGAGGACTCGACCCACGGGGAGTCACACTCATTGAGTACCCGGAGACCGCTCAAACGGTCATCTTGGGCAGCAATTAAAGGTTGGGTTGTATCCTCTCTGCGTCAAGGGGGTACACCAGCAGCATTTCGGCCCGCGGAAAGCTCAGTCTGTCGTCCACCACTCCGACCTGACGCTTCGGCCCGCGCCAGACAGCAGACTTTGGGCGGCACACCATGATCCGTTTGTCCTGGCCCCGGCACGTTCAAGACGTCGCCGCCCTGGACCTACCTATCCTGCGATGTCAGCAGATGTGGACGTCTCGTGAGACCGACCGGCGCTGCTCTGCCGAGGACAGACAACCCCTCTCGGTGTCCGCTCAGAACTGCTCTAGGAAGCGAGGG
This sequence comes from Polyangiaceae bacterium, assembly GCA_050298815.1. Lineage (GTDB taxonomy): Bacteria > Myxococcota_A > Polyangia > Polyangiales > Polyangiaceae > SZUA-265. The sequence continues at coordinate 51,886 of JBNKUV010000088.1, read as the reverse complement.
TCGTTCTCAAAGAGCACTCGAATATCGGGAATACCGTACCGCAGCATCGCGACCCGCTCGACGCCCAGGCCAAACGCAAAACCGGTGAAACGCTCCGAATCGATGCCGCACGCGTCGAACACGCGGGGGTGAATCATTCCACACCCGAGCACTTCCAACCATCCAGTTCCCTTGCAGACTCTGCAGGAACTCCGCGACCCATCCGCGTCGGAGCAGAAGACGCAACCAACGTCTAGCTCAGCGCCCGGTTCGACGAACGGGAAGTAGCTCGGACGAAAGCGGACTGGCGCCTGAGCACCATACAGGCGACGCGCGAACTCAGTCAGGACGCCCTTCAACTCGGCGAAACTGACGTTTACATCCACCAAGAAGCCCTCGATCTGATGGAACATCGGCGAGTGGGTGACGTCATCGTCACGTCGATAGACACGCCCGCCACTGACGACCGCCATCGGAGGCTCGCGCGAGGACATCTCACGAGACTGCACATTGCTCGTGTGGGTGCGCAGCAACGCGCGAACGTCCGGACCCACACCCACGATGTCGACCCAGAAGCTGTCCTGCATATCGGTGGCTGGATGATCCGGGGGGAACGCGAGCTTGTCGAAGTTGTTGCTCTCGAGCTCGACCTCAGGACCCCACGCCACTTGGAAGCCCAAGTCCGAAAAGATGTCGAGAATCTCGTCGCGCACCCGACCCAACGGGTGCAGATGCCCTGGAGGCGCTGGAGCGCGCCCTGGAAGACTGAGGTCCAAGGGCGGCGCGTTGAGATCGGCGCTACGGAGCGCGCTCAGCAAAGTCCGTAGCCGTTCTTCGAAGGCGGCTTCCACCTCGCGCTTGAGATTGTTGGCCCGCTCGCCCATCTCACGACGCTGCTCCGGCGGCAAACCCGCCATCTGCTTGAGCACAGACGTGAGCGCCCCCTTCTTGCCCAGCAGACGAGCGCGAGCTTCGCGCAGCTCCTGCTCGGTCACCGCTGCGGTGAATTCGGCAGAGTACTGCTGCGACAGCGCGGCAAGCCCCGCGACGATTTGGGCGCCGGGCTCCGACATCCAAAGGGCTCCCTCAGCTGCCGGTGGCGACCAGATCGGTCAGCTTCTTGAAGGCCGCGGGATCGCTGACTGCGATGTCCGCCAACACCTTGCGATCCAGGTCAACCTGGCTCTGCTGCAGCGCATGGATGAATCGTGAGTAGCTGACGCCGTTCTCTCGGCACGCGGCATTGATGCGCTGAATCCACAAGCGCCGGAAGTCTCGCTTGCGGAGCTTGCGGCCGACGTAAGCGTACTCCCACGACTTGCGCAAGCTCTTGATCGCTTCACGGAAGCGGTTCTTACGACCTCCGCTGAAGCCCTCGGTCTGCTTGAAAACCCGGTTCTTGCGACGGCGCGGGATAGCGCCACGTTTTACGCGAGACATTTGCCTAGCTCCTCAGAGGTAAGGAAGAAGAAGCTTCACGCGCTTCTCCAACGCAGGGTGAACGACGTCGTTGTCCCGAGCGCGACGGCGGCGCTTGCGGGACTTGCCCATCATGAGGTGTTGCCCACCCTCTTTCGGACGACGAATTCGTCCGGTGCCGGTCTTCTTGAACCGCTTGGCAGCGGCGCGGTTGGTCTTCATCTTGGGCATCGTACTGCTCCTGCCGGGCACTCGGCCGTGGTATACGCGCCACCCGGGGGCGAGGCTTATGACGGAACCCGCTCGCCAAGTCAAGCCGAGGAACGGAGAATCTCCGTCGGGCGTCCGCATGTTCAGCTTTAGGCCGGCAAACCCGAAAGTCTCAGCCGGACGCTCCCGAGAGTCGCGGCTGCGCTGGGCGAATCGCGGTCGCCGGGTATCGCGCTGCGCACGGAAACGGCGGAGAAACCTAGCACTTGTCCAGTTGCCCTCTCGGGCTGCGTAGGCTACTTCCGGGCCCCCAGGGCTCGCTGATCGTGTGGCCCGGGCGGACCCAAATTCGGAGCGAAAAAGAACATGGCAAGAAAGAAGATTGCGCTGATCGGAGCGGGCAACATCGGCGGGGAGCTGGCCAACCTGTGCGTTGCAAAACAACTGGGGGACGTCGTCCTTTTCGACATTCCGCCCAAAGAGAGCTTCGCCAAAGGCAAGGCCCTGGACTTGGAGCAAGCCTCGGCACTCTCCGGCTCGGATGCGAGCGTGATCGGCAGCTCCGACTGGAAGGACTGCGCGGGAGCAGACGTATTGATCATCACCGCCGGCATCCCGCGCAAGCCGGGGCAGTCCCGCGATGATCTGGTAGCGACCAATCTGCCCATCATCCGGAATGTCGCGGACAACGCCAAAGAGCATTGCCCCAACGCCCTGGCGATCATCATCAGTAATCCACTGGACGCCATGGTGTACGAGTTCAAACGTCGCACCGGCTGGAACAAGAGCAAGGTGGTCGGAATGGCGGGTGCCTTGGACAGCGCTCGCTTCCAGCTGTTCTTGGCCCGTGAGGCAGGCGTCAGCGTCAAAGACGTACGAGCACCAGTGCTCGGCGGTCACGGCGACGACATGGTTCCTTTGCTGAACTACACCACCATCAATGGCCTGCCGGTCAACCTCATGATCGACAAAGACCGCCTCAACGAACTTGTGAACCGAACCCGAAAGGGCGGCGGCGAAATCGTGGGCCTCATGGGCACGAGCGCCTACTATGCTCCCGCCGCAGGCGCCATTGCGATGGCAGAAGCCTTCCTGCTAGACCAAAAGCGGCTGCTCGCTTGTGCGGCCTACCTCGAGGGAGAATACGGTTACTCAGACATGTACATGGGTGTGCCCGTGGTCGTCGGTGCCGGTGGCGTCGAGAAGATCATTGAGCTGTCCTTGGACGACAACGAGAAGGCCATGCTGGCCCAGAGCGCGGCCAGCGTGCAGAAAATCGTCGACGTAGTGAAGAAGACGGAGGGCTGATGAACATTCACGAGTACCAAGGCAAAGCTGTCTTCAAGAAGCACGGCATCCCCGTGCCTCAGGGCATTCCAATATTCTCACCCGATGAGGCCAAAGCGGCCGCCGAGAAGCTGATCGCGGATACGGGCAACAAGGTCGTCGTCGTCAAGGCTCAGATCCACGCGGGTGGCCGGGGCAAGGCAGGTGGCGTGAAGGTAGTTACGGGTGGCCCCGAGGCTGCCCAACAAGCTGCTCAGCAGCTGATGGGGCGAACCTTGGTGACGCACCAAACTGGGCCAGAAGGCCAGGTGGTCCGGCGACTCTACATCGAGCAGGGACTCGACATTGCACGCGAGCTCTACCTCGGCTTGGTCGTGGACCGCGCCACGCGGCAAATCGCAGTCATGGCGTCAACGGAAGGTGGCGTCGAAATCGAAGAAGTGGCAGCCAAGACGCCGGAGAAGATCATCACGGAGCACGTCGATCCGTTGTTGGGACTTGCTGCATTCCAGGCGCGCAAGATCGCCTATGCGCTGGACGTCACGGCGGGCAGTCCGGACCCCAAGAAGACGGTCAAGCAGTTCGCCAGCATCTTGATGAAGCTTGCCTCGCTGTTCGAGAAGGAAGACTGCAGCTTGTGTGAGGTCAACCCCCTGATCATCACCAAGTCAGGTGATGTCGTTGCGCTCGACTCGAAGATCAACCTCGACGACAACGCTGAGGATCGACACCCAGAGTGGGCTGAGCTTCGGGACAAGAGCGAGGAAGATCCCGTCGAGCTCGAAGCCCATGAGGCTGGCCTCAGCTACGTCTCACTGGATGGCAACATTGGGTGTCTGGTAAACGGCGCTGGCCTAGCCATGGCGACCATGGACATCATCAAGCATCACGGCGGCTCACCCGCGAACTTCCTGGACGTTGGCGGTAGCGCTACCAAGGATCAAGTCAAGAAGGCTTTCAGCATGATCCTCAGCAGCGCGAGCGTGAAGGGGATCTTTGTCAACATCTTTGGCGGTATCGCCAAGTGCGACCTGATTGCCGAGGGCATCGTCGCGGCAACTAAGGAAATGGATTTGAGCGTTCCGTTGGTCGTGCGCCTGGAAGGCACGAACGTCGACAAGGGCAAGCAAATCTTGAAAGACAGCGGATTGAAGATCGATGCGGCAGACAGCATGGGCGACGGCGCTCAGAAGATCGTGGCGGCCGTTGGCGCGTGAAGGGATGACGATATGAGCGTACTAGTAAACAAGGACACCAAGGTCGTCATCCAGGGCATCACGGGCGGAGCGGGCTCGTTCCACGCAACGCAATGCATCGCTTACGGCACCCAAATCGTCGCTGGCTGCACACCTGGCCGGGGCGGGCAGAGCTTCGAGGCGAAAGGCCCCAAGGGACAAGAAGTGAAGGTTCCGGTGTACAACACCGTCTCCGAGGCCGTCGAAAAAGCGGGCGCGGACACTTCCTGCATCTTCGTTCCAGCTCTTGGCGCGGCGGACGCGATCTTGGAAGCCCTCGATGCCGGATGCAAGCTGGTCATCTGCATCACTGAAGGCATCCCTGTGATGGACATGATTCGAGTGCGTCGCAAGCTGGAAGGCAGCGGGCAGCGCCTGATCGGACCCAACTGCCCGGGGATCATCACCCCCGGTGAGTGCAAGATCGGCATCATGCCAGGGCACATCCACCGCCCCGGCAAGATCGGCGTAGTCTCGCGTTCCGGTACCCTTACCTACGAGGCGGTTGGACAGCTGACGTCCTTGGGGCTCGGTCAATCCACGTGCATTGGCATCGGAGGGGACCCAGTGGGTGGCTTGGACTTCGTCGATGCGCTGACGCTCTTCAACGAAGACCCAAACACCGAGGCAGTCATGATGATGGGCGAAATCGGCGGCACCGCTGAGGAGAAAGCCGCGGAGTACGTCAAGGCACACATGAAGAAGCCTGTGGCAGCGTTCATCGCTGGTACGACCGCTCCACCAGGCAAGCGCATGGGTCATGCCGGTGCCATCATCAGCGGCGGCAAAGGTACGGCTGCCGACAAGATCGCAGCGCTACAATCCGCTGGAGTCAAGGTTGCCCCCTCTCCGGCGGAGATGGGTAGCACGCTCAAGAGCCTGCTCTGAGAGCAGCTAGACTGGAAAGGCCAACTGTGAGCAAGCAACGAACACTTTGCATCATCAAGCCAGACGCTATCCGCGCACGCAAGCAGGGGGCGATCCTACAGCAGATCCTCGACTCTGGCTTCGACGTTCTGGCCATGCGTCAGATACGGCTGACACGCCCCATGGCCGAGGCGTTCTACGCCGTGCACAAGGAGCGGCCCTTCTTCGCGGATCTCGTGCAGTTCATGATCAGCGGCCCAGTGGTCGTGGCTGCGCTGGAGCGTGAGGACGCAGTGGCGCGCTACCGCGACCTCATTGGCGCGACGGATCCCGCAAAGGCCGCTGAAGGTACAGTTCGAAAGCTGTATGGCAGCAGCATCGACAACAACGCCGTGCATGGTTCCGATTCGCCCGAGAACGGGCAAATCGAGACATCCTTCTTCTTTCCGAACTACGAACTGTGACGGGCGGCGCATCTCGCGCGTCACAGACGTCCTTTCAGAACTGCGACGGGCGACGCGGCTCGCCGGTCACAGTGCTGTTGGCTGCCCCCATCATGTTTAGGTTCCAGGACACGCCTACTGGGGCGAGTGTGACTACGATTGAGTTGTCCCTGTGACCACGTGCCAAAACCCGCTATAGTCGGATCTAGTGGAGAGGGAAACACAGAGCGTGCGTCGTGCTCAGGGGGATGCACAGGGTGCACTGCGCGAGGCGCTGAGTGGGTTAGGGAACCTCGAGCAGTTGTTGCGCTCGCGCAACGTCGGGCCCAAAGCCATCTCGTCGGTGCTTCCTGACATCGCCGTGAGCTGCGCCCAGCTCACGGCGCGCCTGGAGCCGTTCTATGCCTCCTGTCGAAACGAGTTCAATCAGGGGTGTATGCTGCGCGTGGAGCGAGAGCTGAGCTCCCAATTGAACGAATTGCGAGCGCTCCTGGCCAAAGCCGCCAAGAAGAAACCACTGAACGCGGCCACACGACTCAAGGTGGAAGCCGCCGTGGTCAAGATGGTGCGCGAACTCGGCGGAGCACTGCCCTTGTTCGAACTTTTTGCGGACGCATCTCAGCCCGGACCAAAAATGGACTGGCTGGAAGCACTCTCCTTATCCCGCGCGGGAGACCAGTCCCTGACCCCGGGCACGACTCCGGTCGAGGCGACGCTCACCTCCAGCCTCGAGATGGTACCGGCGACCATGCCCCCACGCTTCGCCCTCAACTTGGTCCGTTTGGGGGCTGCACTGATCGCACAGCCAGGCGGGCCGTTGAACCTGACCTTCTCGGAACAGTCCTCCGCAGGACAGCCAGATCACCTTCATTTGCGCATTGACCGCCAAACGGTTGCGGGCCCCAGCATCGTACTGCTCCTGCCGCGGGTCATCGAGGGCACGGAGGAGTGCGTGATAGCCACCGCCCGCCAGATGGGCCTGGGGGTGGAGATGAGCGAAAGCACGTTGAGCTTCAGTTGGGTGCCCGCTCCTCACTGAGGAGCGTCGCGAGCTACCCACCGACCCGGATTGAGGCCTCGGCGTTCGGCTCACGGGCACGACGGGCTTGCCACTGCTGTGCCCGCCCAGTACACCGGCTGGCCATGTCCGTTGAAGATCGCGAGCTAATCGAGAGTGCTTTCGAGAACCGGAGCTTGCTACAGGAGCAAGCGACCCGCCAGGCGGTGCTCCGGACCATCGAAGCACTCGACAAGGGCAAGCTTCGGGTTGCGACCCAGGACGCACCCGGCCAGTGGACGACCCACGCTTGGATCAAGCAGGCGGTGCTCCTCTACTTCGGAGTGACGGAGATGGAGCGTGTGCACTCCGGGCCGTTCGAATACTACGACAAGATCCCGCTAAAGCAGGGCTTGGACGTCGCTGGCGTCCGAGTGGTACCGCCCGGAACCATCCGCTACGGCGCCCACTTGGAGCGCGGCTGCGTAGTGATGCCGGGCTACGTCAACATCGGTGCCTATGTCGCCTCCGGGACGATGGTCGATACATGGGCCACGGTCGGCTCCTGCGCTCAGGTTGGCAAGAACGTGCACCTGTCGGGTGGAGTCGGCCTGGGAGGGGTGCTTGAGCCGCCGGGCGCTCAACCGGTCATCATCGAGGATGGCGTGTTCGTCGGCTCCCGCAGCATCGTAGTTGAGGGCATGTTGGTGGAAAGTGAGGCCGTGATCGGCGCGGGGGTCACGCTGACCGCCTCGACGCCCATCCTGGACGTCACCGGAGCGGAGCCAGTCGAGCACCGCGGGCGCGTCCCAGCCCGCTCCGTCGTGATCCCCGGCATGCGCCTCAAGAAATTCCCCGCGGGCGAGTTCATGGTACCTTGCGCTTTGATCATCGGGCAGCGCAAAGCGAGTACCGACAAAAAGACGAGCCTGAATGAGGCGCTCAGAGACTTCAACGTATCCGTGTAGTGATCCCCTGCCCTGCGGCAAGTCACTGACACGCATTGCTGGCACGGCGCTGCTGGCGTGGACTGTTCTGGCCTGCGACGAAAACTCGCCTGCGACCAACGGCACCCCGGCGACGACGGTGACCTCTGTCCTCCCGGCACCAACGACTGCCGCGGCCCCGCAAACCTCGATGTTGGAGTCTGACCAGCTCAGCAAAGCCTTGGACGCGTTGCTCGCCCCGCTCGAGAAGCCTGTGCGCATCTTGAGCATCATCGCATTGCCGTCGCAGGTCGTTCTGCAGGTACAAAACGCTGCGAGCCCCGCCGATGTCACGCAGTATTCCTACAAGAACGGTCAGGTTTCCGGCCCTGAACAAGTGAAACTGCTGGGCAAAGGCTCGCTGAAGGACAACCTGTTTCGCCTTCGGGCCGCCGATCCCCGTGTCGCCGAAGAAGTCCTGGAAAAGGTGCGGGCCCAGCACAATCATCCGATCAAGAAGCTCGTGATGATCCGCAATCTCCCCAAGTCGATGGACATCCAGTTTCGGGTCTACCTGCAGACTGGCGACGGTGAGCTAATCTTGGCAGCAGACAAACGCGGCCGCGTACTGGGGCCGATCGAGCTGGCGCCCACTGCGTCCCAATGACGCTAGACCCCAGCCCAACTCGAACCGGCAAACAGAGGTAAAGACGTGAGCGATCAACCCAAGACAGCCAACTCCACCGAATCGGTGCATGCGGGAACGGAAAGCCGCCGAGCGCACAACACCCTGGCGCCGTCAATCGCCCAAACGGCAACGTTCACCTTCGAGAATACGGCGGACCTGATCCAGTACATGCGCGGAGAGGATTCGGATCCGGACCGCGAAGAGTACGCTAGATACAGCAACCCCACGGTACGCGAGCTGGAAAAACGCCTAGCGGCACTGGAGCGCGCTGACGACGCCGTAGCGTTCTCGAGTGGAATGGCGGCTATTACAACCACGGCACTCACGCTGCTCAAGGCAGGTGACCACGTCGTGTTGTTCAATGACTGCTATCGCCGCACGCGGCAATTCGTATCAACGACGCTAAACAAGTACGGCGTAGAGCAGACCCTCGTTCCGGCTGGGGACATCAATGGCCTCGCGAAGGCCATTCGGCCAGAAACTCGCTTGGTCGTTACCGAGTCACCGACCAACCCATACCTCTATTGTATCGACCTCCAGAAGGTCGTCCAGGTCACCAAGCAGCATCGACGCGTCAAGGTGATGATCGACTCCACCTTCGCTACACCGATCAACTACAACCCGCTGCATTTCGGAGTCGACCTCGTGGTGCACTCTGCGACGAAGTACCTAGCGGGTCACAACGATGTACTCGGCGGCCTGGTTGCCGGCCCCAACCACCTCATCTCGCTGCTGCGCGAAGCACGGGGGGTCTTGGGCTCCGTTCTCGATCCCCACGCCGCTTTCCTGATCGCCCGCGGCATGAAGACACTGAACCTGCGCGTTCGCCAGCAGAACGCCACAGCGTGGGAACTCGCCCGGCGGCTCGAAGCTCACCGCAATGTCGAGCGCGTGTTCTATCCGATGTTGGAGAGCCACCCGTCCAACCAGGTGTGCACCGCGCAGATGCGTGGTGGCGGAGGGGTGGTCAGTTTCATCGTAAAAGGCGGTGCAGATGCCGCCTCACGTGTCGTGGACGCCTGCAAGATTGCGAAGATTGCGCCATCGCTCGGCGGCGTAGAGACGTTGATTGAACAACCCCGCTACATGAGTTTCTTCGAGCTCGACGACGAACAACTCGCCGAAGTCGGAATCCATCCGGCGCTCATCCGCTTGAGCGCCGGGGTGGAAGACACCGAGGACGTGCTGGCAGACGTGTTGAACGCGGTGGATCTAGCCTAGGTGTTCGGATCACATCTCGAGTCAGCGCCGGTTCTCCTCGGCGGCTGAGCAACTTCACCGTTTGCGCAAGATGGCGAGCTGATTAGCTCCGAATAGAAACCGTCGATAGTGCACCAGGTCGAGTCCGGAACCACGAGCAAGGTTGGCGAACCCGCGTCGGTCAAACAACTCGTGATGCTCATCGGCGGCTTCGACACTGAAGAGCCCTACCTTGGCGCCGAGATCGTGAGTCCACTCGAGGTGCGGGTGGGGGCTGGTCAGCACGATCTGCCCGTTGGGAGCAAGAAGCCGCGATAGGTCGTTCACGAACCCGCGCGGTTCCGGCATGTGCTCGATCAACGCCAATGCGACGATCGATTCGAACACTCCTTCGGCTGGCATCTGTGAGGTGAACGAGTGCAGAGGGAAATCCCGTTGGGCGTCTCGCACACTCTCCTCGTCGATATCGTACCCGAGGTAGCACTCGGGTGCGATGTATTGGGCGAGCTTGCCCACGCCGCACCCACAATCGAAGACCTTGCCGACGCAGTGAGGGACTGCCGCGCGGAAGCGCTCTTCACGCAACCAACCTGACAACATTCCCGTCGCTTGATCGGCCATTTCTGCTGCATAGCCGCGGGGGAGCACAAAGAACAAGTCCCGTCTACGGACTCGACTCACTAGGAGGCTGCCGCTCAAAAATCTCGCCACATTCAGAAGACGGGCGTGTCTGTATGGCTTCCGAACACCTCACGCAGCACATCGCAAATCTCCTGTTCCGTCGCGTAGGCCTTGGCGGCTTCGATGATCGGCGGCATCAGGTTCGCGGTGCCGTGCGCCGCCTGCCGCACGTCGGCAAGGGCACGCGCCACTCGAAGCGGGTCGCGAGCCGCCTTGACCTGCGCCAAATTCTCACACTGCTTTCGCTGAACGTCGGAATCGACTTTTAGCGTCGGTATGGGCTCTGCTTCGCCAGTCTGGTAACGATTGACGCCGACCACCACCCGTTCGCCGCGGTTGAGGCGCTGTTCGAACTCGTAGCTGCTGCGCGCGACCTCTCGTTGCGGGTAGCCCTGTTCGACGGCCACCAGCATGCCGCCCAGTGAATCTATCTCCTCTATGTAGCGCATTGCCTGCCTCTCCAATTCGTCGGTCAGCCATTCGACGTAGTAGCTGCCGCCGAGCGGGTCGACGACATTGGCGACGCCGGTTTCATGGGCGATGATCTGTTGGGTCCGCAGCGCGATGGTGACCGCCTCTTCAGTCGGTAGCGCATAGGTCTCGTCGAGGGAGTTGGTGTGCAGGGATTGAGTACCGCCAAGAACCGCCGCCATCGCCTGCAAAGCGACTCGGGCCACGTTGTTGTACGGTTGCTGCGCAGTCAAAGACACACCTGCCGTTTGGGCGTGCGTCCTGAGCTTCAAGCTCGCATCTTTCCGGGCTCCGAAGCGCTCCTTCATGAAGCGAGCCCACATCCGACGTGCGGCACGAAACTTGGCGATTTCCTCGAAGAAATCGTTGTGCACGTCAAAGAAGAAACTGAGTCTCGGGGCGAACGTATCCACATCCAGGCCACGCTCCAACGCTGCTTGCACGTAGGCGAGCCCATCCGCCAGCGTGAACGCAAGTTCCTGCACTGCGGTCGCCCCCGCTTCACGAATATGGTAGCCGCTGATGGAAATCGTGTTGAAGCGCGGGACCTCGTGCGTACAGAACTCGACCATGTCCGTCACGAGGCGCATGGCTGGCTTTGGAGGCACCAGCCAGGCATGTTGCGCAATGAACTCCTTGAGACAGTCGTTTTGCACCGTGCCACCGATAGCCACGCGGCTGATGCCACGCTCGTCCGCCAAAGCAATGTAGAACGCCAAGAGCACGATGGCCGGGCCGTTGATCGTCATCGACGTCGTGATCTTGTCCAGCTCGATACCGTCAAAGAGGACTTCCATGTCCCGTAGAGTGTCGACGGCGACCCCGCACAAACCTACCTCCCCCAGCGCCCGCGGTGAATCGGAGTCGTACCCCATCAAGGTCGGAAAATCGAAGGCTGTAGACAGGCCCGTCTGCCCTTGCCCGACGAGGAAGCGAAAGCGCTCGTTGGTCTGCTCGGGCGTTCCAAAGCCTGCAAACATGCGCATCGTCCACAGTCGTCCGCGGTACATGCTAGGCTGCACCCCTCGGGTGAATGGGTAGCTTCCAGGAAACCCCAAATGCCGCTGATAGTCGGAGTGTGTATCGATGGGGGTCGCCAAATCTGGCAGCTTCACGCCACTCCAGGTTTCGCCACAATCGGGCCGCGGCGGGACTCTTTCCTGCGCCCGGTTCAGCGTTTCCTGGCGCCATTGAGCCAGCGCGTCTTTCAAACCCGCGATGTCGGCCGGACTCTCACCTCCGGAGGCACAGTCTTCAGGCTCGGTGACCTCTGGGTTCGGATCGCTCGGTCTCATGCTGGATTGACGATAACGATACCACGTCTCACATGATAGGCTGCTTTCGTGAGGTACTGGCCAGCGCTGATATTCTTGACGCTTGCGTGCGCAGGGCAACAAACTCAGCCCCCTCCTAGAAGCCCACCAAAGGACGAGTTCCACAACGATCCGGCAGCGGTTGATGACGCTTTCGTGCCTGGCTCCAGCGCGCCAGCATTGGACGTCAGCACGCAGACCCGGGCCGCTCCCCCAATGCAGCCTCGTGGTACGCGCCAAGGCAACTACGGTGCGGGAGGCCCCTTGACGCTGGGCGCAGCGGCGCCCGCGCGGAACTGGCTGTTTTTTTGTGAGGCGCGACAGGACACGGATGCCAGCGGCAGGATTGACGTCAGCGTCGGACCACACGGGGAACTCACGGGCGACGAACTAGTGCCGTTCTTTGTCCGTGACGACGGGCGTGAAACTCAGATCGATCAGTTTGTCGGAGCCGATCCAACCGGCAGGCACGTCGCCTATCGGGTCGGTGACATCATTTGGCTGGAGGACACCCTCGCCAACCGACGCGTCGACTTGACTGCCCTTGGGGCTGATCCCGAGGACGACGCACAGAGCTACACTCCGCACCGAGCTGTCAGTTTCGGGCCATTTGGACTTCGATTGGCGTACCTCCGCTCCGGCAGCGACGGCGGCAAGGTGGTGCTGCGCGATCTGCGTACCGGCGCCGAAGACGCCGTAGCAGTGGATGCGGAGGTGGTTGCTCGCGTCGCCTTCGAGCCGGATGGCCACTTCCTTCGACTCGATGTCGTCAGCCGGGACAGCAACGGCAATGGACGACTCCAGTGGCCCTTCCCTCGAGCCGAAAACAAACGAGGCCCTTGCGAGGGGCCGATCCCGCGGTTCAACGTTTGGCAGTGGCCCGGTGACGACTCCGAAGTCCGTTTGGTGGACATCGCCACGGGAAAGATACTGAGCCCGCGAGGGTTCGTGGCAACATTGGGTAGCGCCGTCATCACACGCAATGAAGAGGCTGAGCTTTGGCTCGAACAGGCGAACGGCGAGATGGTTCGCATCAGCTCTGACAAATGCAATGGTAGGGTCCTCCACGCCGACGCGGACAATGGGTCTGTGTTCTTCGGCTGCACTGGGGCCTACGGAGCTCGCCGCAAGGTCTACGCGCGCACGAAGACGCGCCGGATGAGCCTCGGATTCGACCTCGCGGCGTACGAAGTCGACTCGCGAGTGAAGAATCGCCCCTTGTGGCTTGCGTTGTACCCACGCAACGAGACGGTGCTCGTGAGCACACGCGATGGTACGACCCATCAGCTCGCACCGGAGACTCGGGTCCTAGCAACGTACGAAGACACCGCACTAACCGAACATGGTGGCAAGCTCTCTTTTGTTCATCTAGAGAACGCCTCAAGAAACGGTTCGCTGATCGAGGACACGCTCACGCAGAAACGGGCTTCGCTGGCCCCACTGCTGTCGTACGAGAACTACGCTTCAATCGGCACACTGCTCTTCGACTTGAACACGAAGCGTTACGTCGGCAGTTTCCCTGTCCCACCCCTTGTGCTCTCGCAAGACGGCCTAGGCCTGCTGCCCAAAAAACCGGGAAGCGCCAGTTCACTGCCGAGAGCGCCTGTGGCATGGGCGCACCCAAAACACTGACATGTCGCAATCCAAGCCACCCACCGTCGATTACTCATCGGGTCGGGTCCTCGCGACGAGACAGTGCGTCAGGTAATCTCTGAGTCCGCTGAAGCAGGAACGTCCGGTCAACGCTGGGTCAGAAGGGCAGAATCCGACCGCATTGCCCGTAGCACCTTCACTGCTACGCTAGTTCGTCGCCGAACGTTTTGGGGACAGGAGATTAAGATGATGGGAAACACCAGCAACCGATGGGTCGCTCTGCCTGCGGTATTGCTCGTTGCCTGTGGCACTGACTCTGGGGAGGGAGGAGGGGCGGCGCTCGTCGAGATATCGAGCCGGGGGGCGGCGCTTACGGCGCAGGAGAACGCGGAAGCCGCCCTTCGGGGCCTGCTCCACGCTGGTGGCTTCATGGCCGAATCGGCTACTCTGGCGGAGAGCCTGAGCTCCATCGCTGGCGGGAGCACGGAATCCTGCTCCCTTCAACCGGTCGAGTGTGCGGAGTCGTTGTGCGACAGCCAGGTCTACGAAGAAGTCTGCACGGTAGAAGAAGCAGAGATCACCACGGGAGACCTGGAGCAGGCGCGTCAAGACATGCATGACTCTCTGGACCAACTCTTGGGCTTCATGCGCGACGAGATCTTCATTGAGGACAACTTGGAGTCCGAGGATGGCACCTATGCCACGTACCTGCTGCCGGCCTCAGTGCTGTGCGATGACAGCGAGCCGGACCTCGGCGCAGCCGGTCGTAGTGTCGTCGAGGAGGACGAACGGGAAAGCTGTGCTGAGGGCGTGCAACGCCTGGCGCCTCGATTGCGATTGAGTTCCCCGGCTGCTGGAGATGTGGATGTCGAATTGCTCTTGAGTTCGGAGCAATACAACCCGATCACCTTACAGCTGTACGATGACCGCGTAGGCGTGACGATGGACTTGGGTGAACTCAAAGCAACCGTCGAAGCGACAGGCGAGGATTTGGAGTGGATTGGGGAACTCGATGGCGAGGTTGGCCTCGAACTCGTTCGGAACTCTGCGACCAACTACAGTCTTCGGATGAGCTTGCTGCGCGACTTGGTGTTGGCGACCACCAACGAAGGAGAGATGGTCGATTTCATGATGGCCGCCAGCAATCCGACGATTGAGCTCAACATAGATGGCGAAGCGAAGGCGCTAACAGCGACGATCAACTACGGAGCCATGAACCTCAGAGCTCCGTTGTCTGCATTCATGAGTGACGAGGAGTACGACGACGAGGGCAACCCGCTTCCGCCGAAGAGCTACACCGGCCTGATCGATGCAGTACTGGGCGGACTCAACGGCGGCCTGACCTTCGACGGAACGACAGATGTCCTACGATTCGAAAATCTTGGACTGGGTGACGTCAGGACGGAAGTCAGCCATGACGGCAATACGTTGCTATCTCTGGACGTCAATCCGGACGATGGCCGACGCTTCGACCTAGCCGTTCGACAAGGCGACAACGGACCCACATTGACCTTCTATCCGACGCTTGATGTGCGCGCAGGTCTGGGGTTCACCCACATTGCGAATCAAGTTGATGACATCCCGTCTGCGTTCTTGGAGGACACGGTGCGCCTTTGGTTCGAAGGCGATGACCCGACAGTCGAGCTCCACGACGAAGCCCTGAAGGTATCGTCGGGGACCCTGCACCTGGAGAGCAGCGCAGAAAGCGTCTCAGTGGAGGCTGGAATGTGTTTGGTAGAGACGGACTCTGAACAAGAACCCGCGAGCCTGGCCGGCGCGTTTGGTGTTGGTACTTGCGAGTGATCGATCTTGGCTCAACCGCCGGCAGGCCGAAACTCCCTTCCAGTAGCAGAACATTACAACGCGATGCGGAATGCTATGTCTGCGAAGCGATTGGCGTATCCCCGCCTCGGGAGCTAACTTCAAGGGGTTGGACGTCTGAAAGCTCAGCCTAGCGTCGTTCTGACGGCTGCCTCGAAGCCCATCCGCCAACTTCCGGAAATGTCACAGGAACTCGTCACCCAACTCAACTTCCTCATCGTTGATGACGAGCCCTTGATGATTAACCTGTCACGACGAGTTCTCGAGGACATGGGCGCGCTGCATGTGGAGTCAGCATCCAACGGTGCTGTTGCTCTGAAGCACATAGGTGAAACCAAGAACATGCCGGACATTGTTCTGTGTGACTTGAACATGCCGGAAATGGATGGCGTTGAGCTCACGCGCCACCTCGCTGAGTCTGGTTTCGCGGGTAGCATCATCTTCCTGAGCGGTGAGGAAGACGGACTATTGCGCGCCGCCAAGCAGGTCGCAGAGGCGCACCGCTTGACAGTGCTTGGCACGCTCCAGAAACCCGACATCGTGCAACCGCTGCGCACCGCTGTTTCACGCTATCGTGCGCAAGAGCCGAGAAGCTGGACACCCGCCGGTCCTCAAATCTCTGAACAAGAACTCAGCCGCGCCCTGGAGCGCGGCGAGATTGTCCTGCACTACCAACCGCAGTTGGACCTGGCTACAGGTAGCGTGCACGCGGTGGAGGCGTTAGCTCGCTGGGAGCACCCAGTACACGGAATGCTCGCGCCGTGGCGCTTCATTCCCCTCGCGGAGCATACAGGCCAAATCGAGACACTGACCGATCAGGTCATGCTGCAGGCCTTCCGCCAACTCGCCGACTGGCGTCGCCGAGGGTTCGATCTGGCAGTTTCCGTCAACGTGCCGATGCAGTGTTTCGAGCACCTTCCGTTCGTCGACTCGTTGGCGCGAGCGGCCAAGAGCGAACAGATCAATCTGCAGCACTTGACCCTCGAGGTCACGGAAAGCCAGCTGATGAAGGACCTGGCGCGCTCCCTCGAGGTGCTGGCTCGGCTGCGCATCAAGCGCGTTTGCCTGGCCATCGACGACTTCGGCACGGGCTATTCATCCATGCAGCAACTAAAGCAGCTCCCAATCCAAGAGCTGAAGATCGACCGTGGTTTCGTAACCGGCGCAACCCACGACACGCGCGCCCGCGCAATCTTGGAATCCAGCGTTGCGCTGGCGCAAAAGCTCGGGCTGAGAACGGTGGCCGAAGGGGTGGAAACAGAAGACGAGTATCAGCTCGTCAAAGACTTGGGTTGCACCCTGGCCCAAGGCTACTTCTTCACGCCTCCGTTGTCTGGCGTTGATCTAGAGCAGTGGGTCTCCCAGCGTCGTTCTGCCTGACGGTCTGAATCGAGGTCAGTCGTCAAGTCCGGCGAACCCACGGGCGCTGATGTTTGGCCGGACTGCGCTTGGTCGGTCCCGGAACGCTCGGGACCGACTCAGCATCGCGTGCCGCTGGTCTTCCGACCGCCTACCTGCCCGACGCGACTTGGGGGGGAAATACGCCCTTGGCCCGCGCACGGTCACAACCGCGTCCAACTCCCGTCAGACCGGTGTCTGTCTTGACTATCTTGAACTCCACACGGCGATTCTTCTCCCACGCCTGCGGATTCGATGCGTCGTCCAGCGGACAGTATTCGCCATATCCTTGGGAGACGAGTCGGTCCTCCGCAATACCTCGTTGGGTTAGCGCCGCGACTACGGAGGCCGCACGAGCCTGAGTCAACCGCAAGTTGTGATCGTCCGTTGAACGCTCGTCAGCGTGCCCCGCGACCTCCACGATCTTGAACTCAGGGTGGTGGTGCAGTGTTGCGACCACCGCCTTTATGATCGGGAACGACTCGGGAAGGATCTCGGAACTGTCCGTCGCGAAGTTGATCTTGTCCAAGATCACTAGGTCATTGCCTTCAAGCAGAATGCGCCCCTTGTCCGGGCAACCATCTTCGTCTTCATGACCGTTGTAGGTTTCCGGATCGTTGGGACACTTGTCGTCGACGTCCAGGATCTGATCTCGGTCGTTGTCGATGTCGGGGCAGCCATCCTCATCCTCGAAGCCATCCTTGTCCTCAGGATCCAGAGGGCATTGGTCATCGACGTCCAAGATGCCGTCCTTGTCGTTGTCGGGGTCAGGGCATCCGTCCTCATCTTCGAACCCATCGACATCCTCGGGTTGGTCCGGACACTCGTCGTCAGAATCGAGGATACCGTCACCATCGCGGTCATCTTCACCGCCCTCGGGGCAGCCGTCCTCGTCCTGATCGCCATCGATATCCTCGGGGATGTTCGGGCAGCGATCGTCGACATCGAGAATCCCGTCCTTGTCATTGTCGGGATCCGGGCAGCCGTCTTCGTCCTCGAAGTTGTCAAAGTCCTCCGGGTCGTCAGGACATTCGTCTTCATCGTCGAGATAACCGTCGCCGTCCCGATCGCCAATGGACGGCTCGAAGATGAAGCCGAGGAACATCCTCAGGTCAGCGGCCTGATAACCCGTCGAGAAGCTGCGACGCCCCGCACCCAGGAGCAAGTAGCTATTCTTCTCGATGAAAAGCTTCACGCCGCCAATGACTTCTTCGGACAGCTTCTGCTCGTCCGCGGACTCGTCGTCGAGCAGCATGGTGGCGTACGTCTCAGCCAGCAGCTCGAAACCGTCTCCTGCACGCCAACCAATGGCGAAGCTGCCCGTACCCAAGTCGCCGTGCCGTACAGGGCCTTCGGCGAGGGTGCCCGAGCCGAAACCGGCATTGTCGCCCGCATGACCTCTGTAGCCAAAGTTCGCAGCGGCGCGGAGTCCTGTATCCCCAAAGCGGTGCTCCAGAGCCAGCTGCGGCCAGTAGGTGAAACCGGGGTCGCCTCCGAGGTTCTTGTTGGCCTCTCCGATGGGCACGCCAATTTGGCCGATGAGCGCAACGCCCAGAGTCTTGTCCACCCGCGTCAAACGCCACTTCGCGTGCAGGCCGAGGGAACGGATGCCCTCCTGATCCAAAGCCACCGTGTTGTATAGGTCACCGCCCAGCTCCGGCCCAGTGCCAATGTCGTAGGCAGGATCGCCAGTCATCAAGACGACTGGGACTTGAACGCCCACGACGACAGCGTTGGCGATGCCGTAGTTGAAGGCGAACGTTCCTTGGAAGGAGTTTTCCACCAGCGCCGGGATGCTGTGCGCTCCCGCATTCGATGGACTGACTGGATCGCCGTCACACAATCCGAGTTCACACTCCTCATCGTTCGCATCCAACGCCGTGTCGTCGTTGTTGGTACGGAGGATGTTCTGCCCGTAGTCCAAGACCAATCCGAAGCTGATGTTGCCGTTGCCCAGAATATCCGTCCCGTTGACGGTGACGAACCCCTTCGAGTCCACGGCAGGCCGGAACAGGTGGGTATCCATCCCACCATTTTGTGTGCCTGCCCGCGTGTCCTGTTGAGCACTAGCAGGGCGAACCGACATCACACACAAAAGGAGACCGAAACTGATCGCCCAGCACTGCTTCAAACGCATATAGAACTCCGACCTAACCAAGCCAGCGCGACGCTAACATCGCAGAAATCGGCCGTCAATTGAGCCGAGCACTCCAAGGGTTCGGGAAGGCACACATGCGCCCACCCATCGGCGTCAACTCTAGCCGGACTGCCATCGAACAGCAGCGAGGACCAGAGGGCGGAGTTTTGCTACTGTTCACTCAACGTGCGGACGGCAGTGCAACGACATCGAGCGAGGCAGTTACTTGTCCTGGGCCTCGCTTGGTTGCCAGCAACGGCGACAGCGGCAGACACTCGCCCCCCGCTATCCGGGCGCTGGGAGGCCGGCCCGCTCCGGGTCCAACTCACTCTGGACGGCTGGACAAGCGATTGCGGGAAACCACCCGCTGAATCTGGTGACGCAGGGGGCTATGTAGACGTGCGTCAGTCCCAGACTGAACTCTGGATATATGGGCACGATCGCCCGTTTTCGACCAGCAGTTGTTGGGAACGCCGACCCGGCGCAAGCAGGGTGGACCACAGTGGCGGGACCCGTTCTTGGAGCACCACGTGCAAGCAGGAATCCGACCACTCGGTGGCTGTAATTCGTTCGACGACCAGCGCGACCGACGACTCCATACATTTCGTCGAAACGACGGACTACCGGTTCGACAAAGCAGGACGTGTGTGTACGGCGAAGGCCCGTCGAACGCGCACTTATCACCTGGTCGAGCGCCGCAACATCACGGTCACTGCACCGGCGGCGTTTGACGTCGACAAGCGCGGGTTCGAGGCCGTGGCTCCCGGCCCGGGAGCTTGCGAT
This sequence comes from Polyangiaceae bacterium, assembly GCA_050298815.1. Lineage (GTDB taxonomy): Bacteria > Myxococcota_A > Polyangia > Polyangiales > Polyangiaceae > SZUA-265. The sequence goes on along the minus strand of JBNKUV010000088.1, from coordinate 32,438 downwards.
CAACCCGGTCAAATCAGGATGCTGACCATCTCGCCGGAGCGCGACCTGGTCCCGACAGGGGGCTCCCTCAGGTTCAACGTGAACGCGATGGATGCGGCCGGTTGTCGCATCCATCGCCCGCTCGTCACCTGGTCCGTTCCAGACGGAGTTGACGGGCTGACCTTCAGTAACCCCCTGACCTTGGACGTTGGGGAGAGTGCGCCCGAGGGCCCACTGACTCTAGTCGCCAAGGTCGGCGACATGAAGCGCGACGTGCAGCTGCACATCGTGTCCAGAGAGCGTTTTGACGCCCTCCTAGCTGCCCGCACCGTCAAGAGCGGCGAGCCGGTGGCCCAAGACCCCACGCCGGAAGCCCCCGCGTCTGTCGCCGCTGGAGTTGCCGTCGCGGAAGATCGGGCACGGCGACGCAAGTACATCTTCGCGCTCATTGCGGCAGTCACGGCGACTCTGCTCGGCGCGCTGGGCGCCGTCATCATGCGGCGAGCGCGCCCCCAAGCCACCTCACCGCACACACCGGTGCCGCCGCCGAGTTCAGCACCGGAGCCCATCGTCCGCAGGATTTGCCCCACCTGTGGTTCGATGTATGGTACCGATGCCGAGTTTTGCGGAAAGGACGGCAGTTTCCTCGTTCAGGCAAACTAACATCCGCTCGGCGGGTCCAACGCCGGCCACCCCCACGGAAACGCGGTACGTGTTTGTCCGAGGACTGTTTGTCCGAGGACGAGGTGAGGCTATATAGAGAGCCCATAGCCGAGGCCGACTTGCGATGGCAGGAAGGAGCCGTCATCGCTCCGGCAAGGACAGTCATTCATGAGAGTTACCTGCAAATCCTGTGGCGCCCAATACAACCTGCCTGACGGCAAAGTTAAGGGTCGCAAAGCTAAGGTACGCTGCAAGAAGTGCTCAGCGACCATCGTGGTTGACGGCACGAGCATAGCACCGTCTGCTTCATCGGATCCCGACCCCGCTGGCTTCGAGGACGATGATGAGGCGACGCAAGTGATGCAGTCACCAATGGCCACACTTTCAGACGGCGAGCAGCCGGGTGGTCCAGATGACTGGACAGTCAACCTGTCGGATGACTCGCAGCGGTCAATGACCACGGATGAGATCGTCCAAGGCTGGCGCGACGGAACGATTACCGATGACGCCTACGTCTGGCAAGAGGGGATGGCGGATTGGTTGCCGGTGACCGAAGTGTCACAGCTCGCGGAGAAGCTGCGCGCCGCTGGCGGAGCGGTGCTGGCGGCCCCCGCACCGGAGCCGCCAGCACCGGCCGCGCAGAAGCCCTCTCCTTCACTGCCGAAGGCGGGAGTGGCCAAGGGCCAAGCTCGGCCAGCCACGTTCGATCTCTTCGGTCCACCGCGCAGCATCTCACGCGATTCGACCCCATTGGCACAGAGTTCATCTACGCCACGCCCTCCAGCTCCACAGCAGAGCAGCGAAAACTCAGTCGTGTTCTCGTTGGATGCCCTGAAAGCCGCCGCCGGACAATCCGAATCCAAACCGGCTGACTCCCGCGCGAGCGAAGACTTGCTGACCTTGGGTGGTATGGACAATCCGATGGGGCTCGGAGCGCCCCTGATTGAAGTCATCCCGACGGCGGTTCCCGAACCCGAACCGATGCCTGCATCAGCGGGACCAGCGGCTCCCCTGATCGTTCAGCAGCCACCGCAGAAGAAGACACCCGGTTGGGTATGGGGCGCGGTCGCGGCCGTCGTGCTGTTGGGTGGCTTTTTCGTTGGTCGCATGGTGATCAGTTCGCAAGAGGCTGAGGCCCAGGCAATGATCGAGGAAGCGGCTCGCGCTGCCGCCGAAGAGGCCCGCAAAGAGGCAGAGGAGAAGCTGCAGAAGGCGGAGGAAGAACGCAAGAAAGCCGAAGAGGAAGCTCGGAAAGCCAAAGAAGAAGCCGAAAAGGCCGCAGCGGAGGCCAACGCCGACGACAAGCCGAAAGCCCAGAACGCGAACGACGCCAAGCCGACCGGCCCGAGTTCACCGTCGCCCGATCCAAACCCGAGGCCCTCACCATCGCCCAAGCCCGACGCCCCTTCAGCACCTGCCAAGTTCAGCGTCAGCGCTGCCAAGTCCGCACTCTCGTCTGCGGCCGCGCAAGCAAAGTCCTGCAAGTCGGCGGACGGACCCACCGGCTCTGGAAAGGTCCAAGTCACCTTCGCGACCAGCGGTCGCGTCACGAGTGCACGCGTCGTCAGCGGCCCCTTTGGCGGCACCAGCGTCGGCGGTTGTGTGGCTCGGAAGTTCCGTGGAGCACGCGTTCCCGCGTTCAGCGGCTCTCCGGTGACCGTCGCCAAGTCGTTCAGCATCAAGTAACCCAGCTCGAATCAAAGGTTCGAACGCCAGCGGTCGCTGTCTCGTCGCTAGATGGACTCCCCGCTGGTGACCAAGCTGGAGCGAAGTCGTTGCGCCAGCCAGGTGTGGCGCTGCTCTTTGCGGATTTCACTCAGAGCCAAGCGAATGGCGCGGGGATCGGCCACTAGGACGCACAATCGTTTTGCGCGCGTCACGGCCGTGTATAGCAGGTTGCGGGACAACATCGGAAAGTGGGCCGTCAAGAAAGGGACGACGATGGCTGGGTATTCGCTACCCTGACTCTTGTGAATGCTGGTGGCGTAGGCGAGCGACAGGTTGTCCAATTCACTTTCGCCGTACGTCACGATGCGGCCTTCGAAGTCGACCTTCAGCTCCCGTTCAGCTTCATCCACGCTCTTAACGTAGGCCAAATCGCCGTTGAACACATCCTTGTCATAGTCGTTGCGCAGCTGCATGACCTTGTCCCCCGGACGAAAAATCTGCCCCGAACGTGTTAATCCAGAACCAGAAGGATTGAGCGCCTGCTGAAGCTGCTCATTGATACTCAGTGTGCCGCAGGCACCTTTGTGCATCGGACACAGCACTTGCACATCAGTCTTTGAATCCAACCCAAAGCGCTGCGGGATGCGATTGACGACTAATTCACACAGCGTCTTTGCAGTGTGCTCAGGGTCTTTGCGCTCGATGATAAAGAAGTCTGATTGGGGCGTGTCCTCGGGAGCTCGAGGTGGCTCGCCGGCAAGAATGGCATGAGCATTCCGAATAATCAGGCTGCCTTCACCTTGACGAAACACTTCGTCCAAACGCACGACCCGAACGCAGTTCGACGCGATGAGATCCCTCAGTACCGCACCGGGGCCCACCGAGGGCAGCTGGTCGACATCTCCGACGAACACCAAGCGAGCGGGATCGGGTACCGCGCAGACGAGCGCCTGGGCTAGGGGTAGATCCACCATCGACGCCTCGTCGACCACAATGGCCTGCGCTTCGACAGGCTTCTCGCCGCAGCGTTGGAATCGACGCAGCTTGGGATCGAATTCGAGGAGGCGGTGTAGGGTGACCGCTTCGTCACCAGTGGCCTCACTCAGGCGCTTCGCCGCGCGGCCGGTGGGTGCCGCCAAGCGCGTCGTGAGACCGGCGCCACGAAAGACCTCCAGTATCGCGCGCACGATCGTCGTCTTTCCAACCCCTGGCCCGCCCGTGATGACCACCACCTTGTGCCGCGCTACTGCGTCGATCGCTTCGCGTTGTTGCGGGGCCAACGACAGGTGGTGACGTTTCTCGAAGTCCTCGATCGCGACCCGCCCGCGTTCGAGGGCGGGTGCTCCGAACTCCAAGACTCGCTGCAGCTCAGCCACGATACGTCTCTCAGCTTCATGCAGCGACGCGAGGTAGACGCGATCATCTTCAACTAGCACTCGTCCCCCTGCCCACGCGGTATCGATCGCAGCGTCGACGAACACTTCGTCGATGCCCAACAAGGTGACGGCTTCGGCTCTGAGTTGCGGCCGCATCGCATGAGTGTGACCCTGGTCGCGCAAACGGCTCAATGCATGCAGAACGCCCGCCTGAGCCCGTTCGGGGTGTTCGCGACTGATCCCCATGCTCGCCGCAATGCGATCGGCAGTCTTGAAACCAATGCCCGATACCTCGATTGCGAGGCGATAAGGACTGCTCTGAACGATCTCGGCACTTCGGTCACCGTAGCGGTCCATGATGCGTCGGGCGAGTTGACCAGAAACGCCGTGGGTTTGGAGTAGAAGCATCAGTTGCCCCAATCCACGCTGCTCCTGCCACGACTTCTGGACATCCAGACGACGCTGAGGACCCAAGCCCGTGACTTCACTCAATCGCTCGGGGTGATTGTCCAACACACTCAGAGTCTGGAGCCCAAACGCCGCCACGATGCGGCGAGCAAAGCCGGGACCAATACCGGGAATGAGCCCCGAGCCCAGGTACTTCTCGATCCCCTCGAGAGTCGTCGGCTCTACGGTCACCATGGTGTGCACGCGAAACTGGGCGCCATGCTTGACGTCAGTCGTGAACTCACCAGTCATGCGAACGTTGGTCCCGGGCGCGACGAACTGAAAGTTGCCGACTGCGGTGATGGTGCCACGACCATCGACCTCAACTTTGAGCACGCGGAAGCTATTGTCTTCGTTTTCGAAGGTCACTCGGGCAACCTGTCCGCTGATGCTCTCGGTCACGGCACCACTCTACAGGCACGGCCATCGCTTGGTGACCCCAAACCCACATCCGCCCCACCCCGACGGCGCCTGTGCCGAGTGAAAACGCACCTCCAGACTTCCCGGCTCGCCGGCTGCTACCGCCGCGGCCTGGCCCGCCCCACCGTGCTTGCAGGGCCTCTTGCCCGTCGATGCACGGAGCGCTATGTCGGCTTGTGGTAGATGCTGAATCGACACCATGAATGCTGCGCTGGCCTCATGCGCGGGACTTTCTCCTTGCCGGGAACGGAACGCCAGTACGAGCGTTCGCTGCCGTTCAACCTGCTCCATGTGGACTTGACGCTCACCATTTCGCTCGAGGAACGATTGGTAAGTGGCTCTGCAACGTGGCGCTACGAGCGTAACGCCCCCGAAGCCACCACCCTAGTGCTAGATGCAGTTGCGTTCGACGTCCGCAATGTTCGCCTCAAAAGTCGGAGCGGCTGGAAGACAGCGAGCTTCTCGTACGATTCGGAGAAACTGGAAATCGATGTCGGAGAGGGCAAGAGCGGCGAGCTTCGGATCGACTACGCAGCACGCCCGGAACGGGGTCTGTACTTCTTAGCCCCCGACGAACACTACCGCGGTCGGCCGCTTCAGGTGTGGAGTCAATGCCAAGACGAAGACGCGCGATATTGGTTTCCCTGCCACGACAAGCCCCATGTCAAATGCACGGCGACGTTTGCGATCACCGCCCCGCAGCGCTTCAGCGTGCTCTGCAACGGCACCCTGATCCGCGAGAAGAAAGACGCAAAGAAACAGCGCAAGACGACGACCTACGAGATGGCGAAGCGGATGCCGAGTTATCTGTTCACCTTGGTCATTGGAGAGTTCGACAAGATCGACGATCGACCGGCGATACTTCCTTCAGGTCGCAGCGTCCCTGTCAGCTATTGGGTACCCAAGGGGCGCAAGGAAGATGGCATGAGGGGCTTTGCGCGCACTCCCGACATGATAGAGCTCTTCTCGAACCTGAGCGGGGTCGAATACCCGTATGAGCGCTACACTCAAGTGGTCGTCAGTGAGTTCATCTTCGGTGGCATGGAAAACACCACTGCAACCACGATGTATGAGCACGTTCTCTTGGATGAGCGTGCTGCGCTAGACATCGACAGTTATGACCTCGTCGCCCACGAGCTGGCGCACCAGTGGTTCGGCGATTGGGTAACCTGCAAGGACTGGGCTCATGCCTGGCTGAACGAGGGCTTCGCTACCTACTTCGAACACATCGAACGAGAGCATCGGGAGGACCGTGACGAGTACCTTCTCGGCGTGGAACGAGACCTAGCAACCTACCTCGGAGAATCTGCCTCCAGATACAGCCGGCCCATCGTGTGTCGCGAGTATTCCGAGCCGATCGACTTGTTCGACCGCCACCTTTACGAGAAGGGGGGGCTCGTGTTGCATTGCCTACGGATGAAACTGGGGGACACCACGTTTTGGAAGGGCATCCGTAACTACCTCAGCCAACACGGCGAAGGAAACGTCACCACTACCGACCTGAGGCGCGCACTCGAGCTCGAAAGTGGGCGTTCCCTGGACCGCTTCTTCGATGAGTGGGTCTATCGCGCGGGTCACGCCCACGTGCGTGCGAAGGTGTCATGGGCCTCAGCAGAGCTCATCGTCAGCTTCGAGCAGCTCACCAAACACCACTACGACTTGGACTACGAGGTGACGGTCGTCGACGCCAAGGGCAAAACCCACCGGCTGCATCAGACCAGCGACAGCAAACACGCGGCACTATCGCTGCGTTTGGAACAACGTCCCAAGCATGTCGTCGTGGACCCAGACCTCCGCATCCTCGGCCGTGTCACCGTCGAGGCTCCGACGGATCTTCTGAAAGACCAGCTGCGCTTCGCGAAAACGGCGAGAGGAAAGCGGCAGGCCGCCCGCATGCTCGCGAACAAGAAAGACTTCTCCACCGTCGACGTGTTGAAGAAGGCACTTCTGTCCAAGCGTGAGAATTGGAGTGTGCGTAGCGCCGCGGCGCGAGCGCTCGGCGAACTCCGTAGCGATTCGGCCTTCGCTGCGCTGGCGGCAGCAGCCTCCGAGAAGAATCCCAAGATTCGGCATGCGGTCATCGTGGCGCTGGGCCGTTTTCGTTCGAAGGAGAGCTACCTACTTCTGGCCAAGATGCTCAAAGGTGAAAAGAGCTACATGGCCCGTGCTGCAGCCACTCGCTCCATCGGTCAAACCCGACGGCAAGAGGGAGCACGAACGCTAATAAAGCAGTTGGAAGAACCGTCGTGGGGTGACGTGGTGGCCGCCGCTGCGGCCGACGGCATCGCCGCACTGAAACGGGAGGAAGGCACGAGCGTGCTGATGAAGCAAACCGAGTATGGCAAGCCGACTCGGCTTCGCAGGAGCGCAGCGCGAGCTCTGGCACGTCTGAGCGACGACCGGAAGACAAGAGAGCACCTCGCGGACCTACTCGACGATCCTCACCCGCACGTGCGCCTCGACGTGGCCAGTGCACTCGGGCAGCTGGGGCAAGAAGAGGCCAAAACCATCCTGCAGCAACACCTGACAAGAGAGCAAGATGGTCGTGTCATTCGTCGCATTCGAGAGCTGGTACGCCAGCTAGAACACAACGCATCCCAGCGCGAACTGAAGGACAAAGTCGCCCAACTGGAACGTCAGCTGAACGAAGTCCTCGGAAGAGTGAGCACGCTGGAGGCCGCGCGGAGAGGCGCGAGAAAATGACAGGGCCGCTCAGCATCGAACGCCGCGGCGCTGTCACGGTCGTGACCATCAATCGCCCCGATCGCGGCAATTCGTTGTCCCGTGCCACAGTGTCGGCCTTCGGTGAACTCGGAAAGACGGTGGCTGGCGACCCGACTGTGCGAGCGGTGATCATAACTGGCCGCGGCGAGCGCGTCTTTTGCGCAGGCGCCGATCTGAAAGAGCGGCTCGGCATGTCCCGACAGGAAGTCGTGGAGCAGCTTCGTGCCTACAGGCGTGAACTCTCCTGGTTGGAACAGCCCAGCTGCGTGAGCGTTGCCGCATTGAACGGTGCAGCGCTCGGAGGCGGGTTGGAGCTGGCCATGGTCTGCGACTTGCGTGTGGCACATGCACACGTCACCCTAGGGCTGCCAGAAACTAGCCTGGGGATCATTCCGGGAGCAGGCGGTACGCAGCGACTGCCCCGGCTGGTGGGGGAAGCGCGTGCCCGGGAGCTCATCCTGTTGGGTCGTCGCTTGAAGGCGGAGGAAGCCCTCGCATGGGGACTCCTCAATCACGTCCTACCGAGCGATGTCGACCTGGTCGAAGAGACGCTGGCCTGGCTCGGACCCGTGGTGACGGGCGCGCCCATCGCCCAACGCGCCGCCCTCCAAGCTATCCTGGCCAGTCGCAGCCCCCTCGCCGACGGACTCGATCGCGAACTGTCGCTATACGGACCCTGCCTAGACAGTGAAGACCGTGCGGAGGCGCTCGCAGCCTTCGCGGAGAAGCGCCAGCCAGTTTTTCGGGGCAAATGAGCCTGCCGGGGCGCGACCTGGCAACGAACCACCAGAAGATTCTTGCAGCCGCCTGCAGCGCGTCAATCTCGTTCGACGCCACTCGGCGTTTCGTCGGACGCGGGTTGAACCACCTCGTCCAACCCCGCGCCACCCCGGACCGGGATGGCCCTAGCGGCGGCCACCCGCTCCAACGTCGACTGCAGCTTGGCGCGGTTGCTCACGGCCGGCAAGAACTCGCGTCGTCCATCCCACAAATCGAGGGCAACGCTGCTTTTCATGTCCAAAATGATGAGCTCCATCTGCGGCCACTGATAGCGACGAACTCGGGGAATCACAAAACTGTGGATGGTACGTGCCTCCACGCCGTCGGCGTAAACCCGCACCCCGCGCATCCCTGCCCTCAAGACGGAAGCAACCGCCCCTACCAAGAGCACCATCGCAAAGGTCCGCATACTCATCACTCGGTACCGGTCCTGCGCCACCACATAGTCGAACAGCACCGAGTTGGAGCTGCTGTTTTCTCCGATGAGCACGATGACACCGACGATGAGTGCACACGCCAGGTATACGAGCGACGGTATCCTGGCTGTGAGCGGCGGACCGAAGACGCACTCCTCGGGCCGGTAGGTCATGTCAAAACCGGGGGGGCGGGATGGCCGCTCGGCGACCTCTTCGGGAGGAACTCTAGACATTGATGGGGAAGTGTAAGACACAGCGGCTCGAATGCCTGCTTTCGTAACTCGCCAAGCGCCGGCCTCGCCTGAGGTCCCGTCGCGCCAGGTCAAAAAAATCGCGGAGCGGATGCTGCGCGAGCTCCACATCGAAACCGCGGAGCTGAGCATCCTGCTCACTGACGACCCCACGATTCGGCGGTTGAATCGGGAGCACCGGCAGAAAGATTCCGCGACAGATGTCTTGGCGTTCCCGCTGATGGACATGGACGATGAACAGCTCAACACCTTGGACGGCGGGGCCTTGGGCGACATCGTCATTTCGCTCGACCGCGCACTGATGCAGGCGGAGTCACGGGGCCTGTCCCTCGTGGACGAGGTCCGAGCCCTGACTGCGCACGGGCTGCTCCACCTCCTCGGCTACGACCACCAAACCGACGAGGAGGAAGCAGAAATGAACAATTTGGCAGAAAAACTCGTTGCCGCATCGCGTTAGGAACGGGAGTTCAGCTGTAGCGGAGCGGTTCCCTCACCGGCCGGCGGAGCAGGTTGGGGGGCCGCGCCCCCGCCCGGGCCGAAGCAGCCATGCTCACGCCAAATCCGCTTGAAAGCCCGAAAACGCCCTGTTACTCGTGGCCGCTGCTGCTTCTGACTCGAGTCGTGCAAAGCAGCGATGTTAGGAGGATTCTCATGGCTGGCAAGCGATTGACCAAAGCGCAGGTCGTAGCGGAAATCTCGGTGGTGACGGAGATGGACAAGAAAACCGTCACCAAGGTTCTGGACGCGCTCAACGACCTGGCTGCCAAAGAGCTGAACAGTCAAGAAGTTGGGGAGTTTGTCGTTCCTGGTTTGGTGAAGCTCCGAGTCGTCGAAAAGAAGGCGACTGAGGAGCGACAAGGGATCAATCCCCATACGCGACAGCCGATGGTGATCCCTGCCAAGCCCGCGAGCAAGACAGTGCGCGCCAGCGTACTGAAAGCGCTCAAAGACCAGGTGCAGTAGGACGTCGGGCGGGGCCTCTTCGCGGAGGCCTAGAGCCCGAAGCTCATCCCAATCCTAAACAGGCCTCCACCTGAGGCATTGGTGTGCCGACCGGACTGCAGATCGACGTATTCCGGGGGGTTACTGCCGTCGATTCGCTGGCGCGCAAACGCAACCCAGTCGACGGTGAGACTCGTTCGACGACTCATCTCGATGCTCAGCCCGATGCCAACGTGGCCACCAAGGTAGACGAAGTGGTGCTGCGCGCCATCGAGGGTGCGCTCGGCCACGCTCAGCGCAGGGCCAAGCAACACGTAGGGCACGGTGCCGCTAGGACCCGCCTTCAAGACGGCGGAGGCCGAGACCCAGAGCTCGCGTCTATCGGCACCCACGTAGTCCGTGCCGACAGACCCGTCGACGGCCGCCTCAAAGCTCACCTTGCGTTGCGGCGAAAGCTGCAGCCCAACTCCCGCAGCGAGCATTCCGGCGTCCCGACTAGCGCCGGCATCGAAAAATGGTGCCCCCAGACGCGACACCAAGCGAAGGCGATACCAACCGACAGGTTTCGGTGGGGGCGGACGGATAGGGAAATCCGGCGGCGACGTCTCATCCAAGTCACCCAAGGGTGCTTGCTGTGTCGCTCGGTCCGACTCGGCGGGTGGCGTCGACGCAGCTTCGGAGAGGACTTCGCCGCCAACGACCGGATCGGATCGGGGCTCGGCATTCGCCGGGGGCGAGCCGTCACTCGTCCCAGCCTCACCGGCAGATGACTCGTCCGAAGCGTTGGGCTGCACGGGGCCGTCAGGAGTCGTGCGCTCCTCAGGAGGCAGCGCTTCACAGTGGAAGCCCGGTGGACACGCGTCACTTGGGGAGTCACTTGCCCACACGCTGCTGGGCGATGCGCTCGCGGCGGAGAAAGCGCTGAGGATGAGTGCTGCGGTGGCCAAACGCATGCCAGCAGTGTAACCCGGAGCGGGACCGACTCCCAGGCCGATGGCGCGGCCGCGGATGTCTGCGGGGCCGAGGAACTCGGAGTGGACCCGCCTTGTCGCGCGATTTTTTGAGCCCCGACTCGACAGATGCCACTAAGTTAGCCGCTTCCAAAAATGAGCCATTCTCAAGCAGAACTCGTCGAGCAGGGACGGCGCTTCCTGTACCCCAACTACCGCCAGCCAGACTTGGTCTTGGTCAAAGGCAAGGGCTGCCAGGTTTGGGACAAAGAGGGGCGGCGCTACCTCGATCTGACCGCAGGCATCGCTGTCAATTCGTTGGGCCACGCGCACCCACGCTTGACCGAGGCGATAGCCCATCAGGCCGCCACGCTCAGCCATGTTTCGAACTACTTCTTCACGGAGCCGAACATTCTGTTGGCCGAGAGCCTATGCCGGGCCACCAACATGGATAGAGCGTTGTTCTGCAACTCCGGAACGGAGGCCATCGAGGCGTGCTTGAAGCTGGTGCGCCGCCATTTTCACGCTGCTGGCGAACTCGATCGCCACCGCATCGTCGCGTTCAAGCGTTCATTTCACGGGCGCACGATGGGCTCACTCGCTGCCACGGGGCAGGAGGGCTACCGCGATGGGTTCGGCCCGCTGAGCTCCGTCACCCACGTCCCCTACGGCGATGCCGACGCCGTAGAGAATGCCATGGGGAACGACGTTGCGGGTATTTTGGTCGAACCTGTTCAAGGTGAAGGCGGCGTGCTCGTCGCCCCTGACGGTTTCATCCAACAGCTCCGGACGATCGCCGACAAGCACGGATGCTTCCTGATCGCCGATGAGATCCAAACTGGCATCGGCCGCACCGGCAAGATGCTCGCCTTTTCCCATTGGGGAGTCGAAGCGGACGCGGTAGCCCTGGCCAAAGGCCTGGGTGGAGGCTTTCCCATCGGCGCGATGGTGTGCAAAGCGAAGCTCGAAGAGGCGCTACCACCGGGGAGTCACGGCACGACCTTCGGGGGCAATCCCCTCGCGAGCAAGGCTGCTCTGACGGTGCTCGACGTGATCGAGCACGACAATCTGATGCAAGCAGCGACGGAGCGCGGAGAACAACTCGACGGCATCTTGCAGGGGTTGATCCAAAAATATCCCACGAAGGCGAAAGCCACTCGTGGTTTGGGGTTGCTGCGGGCACTGCAACTCGCGGATGAAGTCGATGCTCGTGCCACGTTGGCCAGACTGCGTGACAGCGGTCTGCTGGTGACCATCGCTGGTGGTTCGGCCCTGCGATTCTCGCCGCCGCTCGTGGTTTCCCAAGCGGAACTCGTCGAAGCCGGCCAGATCCTCGATGCCGTCTTGGAGGGGGCTTGATGCGGCACCTACTCAACCTGACTGAACTCGGCCGGGACGCGCTGCTCGAGCTCCTCGACGACGCAGACAAGTTCAAAGACGAACGCGGAGCGAGCACTCACCGAAAGCTGCTCGCCGGCAAGTCGGTCGCCTTGATTTTCGAAAAGGCGTCCACGCGAACCAGGGTATCGCTGGAAGTCGCAGTTTCCGAATTGGGTGGGCACCCCTTGACCCTCGGCAAGCAAGGCTCCCAGTTAGGGCGCGGTGAGCCCATCGAAGACACCGCGCGTGTTCTTTCGCGCATGGTTCACGCAATCACGTACCGCACTTTCTCGGACGAAGGCCTGCGGACGCTCGCGAAACACAGTCGAGTACCCGTCCTCAACGCCCTGACCGATGGGGGCCATCCCCTGCAAATCCTTGCAGACTTGCAGACCGTCCGACGCGAGTTCGGCAGACTGGAAGGGCTGCGCTACGCGTGGATCGGAGATGGCAACAACATGGCTCACTCCTGGATCGAGGCCGCCGGACTCCTGGGCCTGGAGCTAGTCGTTTCTAGCCCCGAGGGGTTTCAGCCAGATGCCACTCGTGTCGCAAGCGCCAATGAGGCGGGCGGCAAGGTGAGCGTCGAGCGCGATCCGGTTGTAGCGTGCCGCGGTGCCCACGTCATCAATACGGATGTATTTGCGAGCATGGGCCAAGAGGAAGAAGCGGCGGCGCGCTTGAAGGCATTTGCCAACCACTGCGTCGATGCGCGACTGCTGGCCGTAGCCAATCCTTCCGCGATCGTGCTGCACTGTCTACCTGCACATCGAGGCGAAGAGATCTCAAACGACGTCATAGAGGGTCCCCAGAGCAGGGTCTGGGACCAGGCCGAAGCGCGTCTTCACACGTCCAAAGCTGCCTTGTGTTGGGCTCTCGATGTCCGGCCTGGATGATCGACTAGATAGTGATGAATATCAGAGCTGCGCCGAGTGTGGCGTCGCTGTGGACCCATTGCGCGCAGCCCGCGTTCGATTGATCGCAGAACAGTTTCACTACTTCTGCTCTTCGCGCTGTGCGGATTCGTTCACACCCAACGACGATGCCCCCCCCCGTGCCTCGTCCAAAGGTCCACCAAAGCCGCCACCAGCGGCAGACCTCGACGTCGCTTCGGGCCCGCCTACCGGAACCGTGATTCAGCTACGCGACGCCTTGGGCGAAGCTGCCGCCAAGACGCAAGCAAACACGGTAACTCGAGCCGGCAAAGTTCCGCACGGTCCGGGGCTCTCCGCTGTTGCTGCTGTCGAACCCACGGGCGCCGCTGACGCGGTTCGCGGTCTGGCCCATCAAAGATCGCATCGCTTGGAAGAACCCGCCGCCCCACAAGAAAACGCGGTGAGGCAGAGAGCGGCATCGAATCGCACCGCCAAGGACTTGGAACGGTGGCTCGGGGTCACGATCGCGCTCGCATGCCTCACGATTGGTCTGTTGCTAGCGAAAGAGTCCGCCCTAACAGACTACCTCAGAGCGACGACGCTCGCGCTCGGGACTGCCGCCTATGCAGTATTTAGCTTCGTCCTCGAAGCACGGGAAGAGCGACGCTTCAGTCGACTACCCGCTGGATTGAGTCTGCTGGCGTTGGCGCTCGCCCTGCTCGGTCTTTTCCTGATGCCCGAGCATTGGAACGACGCCGCCAGTTTCGCAGCGACGTCACTCGCAGCGTCTGCTGGTACGACTCTATTGCTGCGCCGCGCCTTCGCGCCGGCAGACGCCGAGCGCCGTGAGCTTCGCAGATGGCTCGACCGCCCAGCATCTCGAGTTCACGGAGAAACGCTGGAAACCGTCGAAGCCGCCACGTTGCGACCCGGCGAAGAAATCGTCGTACACGCGGGGGAGACCGTTCCGGCGGACGTGACGGTTGCGGCCGGCAACGCCGAAATTTACCCGTGGCGCGAAGCCAATACTGTTCACCAAGTGGGACCCGAGGACTTTGTCTACGCCGGAGCTCGCCTCGCAAGCGGTCAACTCCGTGCGGTCGTGCGCTGGACTGGTGCCGACAGGCATTGGGAGCGGTTGACGAACGATCCCACGCGCCGCGTCGATGTGCACTCCCCTGTGGTAACCTTGAGCCAGCGCCTGGCATTTCGTGGAGCCCCAGTGCTGGCGCTGATCGCGGTGGGAGCTGGACCGCTGTTTCAGGGTGGTCCGATGCATTGGGCGTTGAGTGCCCTAGCCGCCGCCGGCGCGCTGCTATCCCCCGCGTTGCATCGGCTACAAGCCCTGAGGGCAATGCAGACGGTGCTCCGAGCCCTGGGGCAGGGCATCGTATTTCGGAGCGCCGATGCCTTGGACGCCGCTGGCCGCGTATCGACTGCGGTTTTTTGCGCGCGAGGCACCCTGCTCCTGGGCGAACCAGAACTGTCCAATATCGAGCCTCTCGCACAGTCGACGACCGCGAACGAAGTCTTGTCGCTGGCGGCAGGCGCAGAGCAGGCTCAGCAGCACCCGGCCGCGGTGGCGCTCATGCGAGCCGCACGCGCTCGTGGGGTGACGCCTGACGCGGTACGCAGCCCACGCCATGAGCAAGGCCTTGGGGTGACCGCAGTGGCGGCCAACGGGAAGTCCTTGGTGGTGGGGTCTCGCGGCCTTTTGTTGCGAGAGCAAGTGAGTGTTGCCCGGGCCGAAGCTCGGATCACGGAGCTCGAAGCGATGGGGCGCACCGTCCTGCTCGTCGCGTTGGGCAACCACCTGATCGGATTGCTAGCCCTGCAAGACGGCCTGAGGGCGGGTGCTCGTGCCGCGGTGCAGCATTTGTTGGACGCAGGGATTGAACCGGTGCTGCTTTCGGGCGACGCGCGAAAGTCGTGTGAAGCTCTGGGGCGCACCATCGACATCGAGCACGTTCGACCGGAGATATTGCCCGCCGACCGCGGGAGGGAAGTCGAGCGATTGACGAGCGGGGGTGCTCAAGTCGCCGTGATTGGAAGAAGCCCGATTGACGAAGTGGCCCTAGCTGCGGCGAGCTTGTCCGTCGCGTTGCCGACTCCGACGACCCCCAACACCGATCACGACGTCGAGCTGGCTACCGAGGAGGTTCAGAAAGCCGCGCTCGCGCTGCGCTTGGCGCACAACACTCGTTTCAACGCCACTCGCGGCTTGGTCATTCTTTTCGGCGGCACAGTCGGCAGTGTTCTGGCGGTCGTCGCACTGTCCGCTCCTATCGCATTCGTGCCAATCGCCTGTTTCTGCTTCACCCTCGCTGCTGCAGCGTTGGCGAGCGGCGCGAGCGAGCATCGTGCCTCTTGACCCACGACCCAAACCCACGCATACCGGCAATAATGGCGCGGAGCGAGACACACCGAGCGCAGGCGGGCAAGCCTGCTAGAAATCCGGATGTCGGGCGTTTGCGCACTCAACTCGACAGCTACATGGCAGAGCAGGGGCTGCGCTCTACCGGGCAGCGCCGCGCGATCATCGAAGCATTTTTTACTTCCACCACCCACGCCACGATCGACGATCTGCTGGAGCAGGTACGCAGGAAGGATCCGGGCATCGGCTACGCAACCGTGTACCGAACGATGAAAATGCTGGCAGCAGGCGGCATTGCTACGGAGCACAAGTTCAGTGACGGCATGACCCGCTACGAACTGGCAGACGAAGACGCCCACCACGATCATCTGATTTGCGTGGAGTGCGGCGCCATCCAGGAATTCGAAGAGCCGCTGATTGAGGAACTCCAGGAGCGTATCGCCCAACGCTACGGCTTCAAGATCGTCGACCACAAGCACGAGCTCTATGGCCTCTGTGGCGATCCCAATTGCTCTCGCAAGAAGAAGTGAATCAGCACCGCTGACTCGCTACGCTTCCCAAGCGGTGCCATTGACGTAAGCGGTATCAGCGCTTGAGCGCCGCGCCGTGTTCGGTGACCACCCAATCGAGCGTGAGATCATGCGGTTCCGTCGGCAGTTCCGTCAGTAGCTCTGCCCCGTAGCAGCAGCCGATGGTCAAAGGGCGGGGCTCCAGCCGTGCTATCACGCGATCGTAGAAGCCTGCTCCGTAGCCGAGGCGCTCGCCTGCTGGTGTCAGAGCCAATGCCGGCACGATGATGGCGTCGAGCTCTGCATCGGTTGCTGACTCACACTCGGGGCCAGGTTCGCTAAAGCCCCACCGATTGCGCACCATCGTCGACGGGTCGGCACAATAGCGAAAGCCGAGCATCGTCCCCGCCATGAATGGGTAGGCGAGCTTCTTGTTCTGAGCCGCCAATGTTGGGTGCAGGGACGTGAGGTCAATTTCGCGTCGCTCCAACATTGGCCAAAAGCTGGCAACTCGTTCTGCACCAAGCAGGCCGTCGATAGTCATCAGCCACGCTGCCACAGCAGCGCTCGAGCGTCGATGCTCCTCATCGGTCATGGCAAGGCGAGCCGCCCGATGGCGACGTCTGAGGTCCTGCTTGAACACGCGTTGGCTCATCTTCCACCTCCCAAGTGACGCCGAAACTTGTCTCGCATCACGGTGGATACGACACTGACGACAATCTTCGCAGGGTCTCGCACGTTGTGAAAATGCGACATCCGCTGTTCCGCTGGAGGATAGGTCACACCCACCGGTAGCTGCTCGATGTGCCACCCATGGAGCCCCGCTATGAGCAACAGTTCACTCTCGAACGCGAAGCCGGCCGAGTTCGCGCCCGCATTGAGCGTCAACGCGATGGGATAGCGACGCAGACCGCACTGGGTGTCTCGCAAGGAAACGCCTGAGAACCCTGACAACACCCAGTTGCTGAAACGGTTCGAAAGTTGATTGGCGCGGGGCGCTCCTGCTTGTCGCATGTCCCGAATGCCTAGGATCAGGGTATCGTCCGGTGCGGGATGCCTCGCCAAGAACCAGGCGTCCCGAGCTGAATGCTGGCCGTCCGCATCCAAGCTGACCGCGGCCCGGGCACCTACGTTCCCAGCGGCGCTCAGGCCCGTGCGCAACGCCAGGCCCTTGCCCAAATTTTCCGGATGTCGAATGACGTGAGCGCCGGCCTCTCGAGCGCTTTGACCAGTTGCGTCTCGCGACCCATCGTCAACGACGATGACACGAGCCGGCCCGAGATTCACGAGTTCGCGCACGACGCCGGCGATGGTCGCCTCCGCGTCGAGCGCTGGGATCACGAAAACAGGTACGGAACGGGATTCAGACGGAGTGTGGGCCATCTCTCTGCTCTGACAAGACGCCTCGACGCAGTACGAGCCCACGAACTTCCAAACGGTCAATCAGTAGATCCCGATTGGTGGCAACCAACATCGTCACCTCGGGATCATCTCGATACTCGCACAGGATCTCATGCACGATGGCGGCCGTCTTGGGATCCAGGCCGACGTCGGGATCGTCGAAGAAGAAGAACGTTGGGCCCACTGCCATCGCCCGCGCCAACCCCAGACGCTTGCGGACACCAAACGAAAGGTGAGCGGGTAGTGTGTAGTACTGCGAGTGGGGAACCCCGACGCGGTCCAACGCGTCTTTGGCTCGCTTTTCGACCTCTGAGAGATCCAAACCCAACAGATCCGCATGATAGCGCAATGGTAGGGCGACGTTCGCCAGGGCGTTCATGTTCGAGATCAACCCTCCCTCTTGAAATACGACGCCACAACGTACCCCCTCACGAAACAGCCTGGTCGGGTGATAGGCGTCGACCCGCTGGCTTCCCAATCTGAGGCTACCCTTCTCCAATGGGATCAGCCCAGCACACACGTAGAGAAGCGTCGACTTGCCTGAACCATTCGCCCCGATGACGACGGCGCACTCGCCCTTCGAGAGAGAGAGCGAGCAGCCTCTGAGGACGGGTTGGTCTTCGTAGGAGAACCAGGCATTTTGCAGCACGATGCCAGACACGGGCAGCGAGTTTGGCATACGCTCCAGAAGAGGCCAATCTGCGTCAATGGATCGGGGGGCCGGCGTACCAATAGAACGCCACCGTCACGAAGGTGTTGAAGACCACACAAGCCAACATCCCGGAGACGACGGCCTGACTCGCTCGTTGGGGCACCTCAGTCGGGGATGCTCCCACCTCGAGACCAAAGTGGCAGCACAACCAGCCGACGATGACTCCGAGCCCCGTCCCCTTCAGTACGAATAGGGGTAGGTCCAAAGGCAGCAACGCGTCCGTGAACCCACCTTGCATCGCTGCGAACGAAGGACCTCCAATCAGCGCGGTTACCAGGTACCCACCGATGATCGCCATGGCGCCGAAGTACACGGTAAGTACCAAGACGCTGACGACCGTACCCACGAGACGCGGCAGCACGATGAATCGGTACGGATTGATTCCGAGGGAAATCAGCCCGAGCACCTCGTCGTTCACCTTCATGTTGCCCAACTCCGTCGCAATCGCGGTGCCCGACCGACCGGCGACGACGAGCGCCGTCGTCAGTGGCGCCACTTCACGAAGAATCACGGCAACCAGAACGCGACCGAGGACCTCACCAGGCAACGGCGACACCAGCTGAGCCTGGATGATGATCGTGGCGCCCACGAGCAGTGCCATCAAGCTGACCAACGGCAGCGCCTCGAAACCGGTGAAGAACACCTGCCGTACAGTGACCCGGCGCGCGACCGCACCCGCAGCCGCGCCGGGCTCGAAATAGGCCAGGATGGACCGGGTGAGCGTCGCCAAGAGACGGCTATAGAAGCGCCACGACCCGACCGTCGTGGCACCGATCGCGCTGACCCAACTGCGCTTGCGCGCGCCTGGACGCTGCGGAAACAACGAGAAGTCAGCCGCCACGCCTTGTGCTTACAACGCAATGCGAACAAATGCCCACGAGTTGTGCACGGCGCGACTTCAGAGAACGGTGCTAGGCGCGGCGGCCGCTTCGGAACCTGGGGGGCGTGCGCCGCCGACGCATTGACGCGCACACTCCCCCACCCAGGCCTGCGCGCTCAGCGCGTGATCCCGAACCAGGCGCCTAGACAGGCTAGCCCAAACGCCACCGGTGCCACCGCAAGCGCGAACACCACTGCCACCGGCGCAGCGAGGGAAAGCAACCCAACGACGGCGCCAATGGCGAGCGCTGCGCCGGTCGCAGCCTCGAGCACGCTGCCGCTGCCGCTCGCTCGGGCTACGAGGTAGCCCGAGGCAGGAAACGCCATCAAAACCGCAACACCCAGCAACATGAGCGGGCCGTTGGAACGCATGTCCGCTTCATCTGCCACCGAAAAGTCGATGCCCATCTCGTGGCCGACAGCGACGGCCAGCGCCAAGGACGCAATCACCACGCCGGTGGTTACGAACGTGCCGGCGATGATCCAACGGAACATCAACGGCTGCTCCCGACGCTGCAAAGCCGCTTGCAGCTCTCGAAGCCCAGGCGGCGCCAGCCCGACTTGCCGAGGCAACCATACCTCCCCTTGCCGCACCTCTCTCATCAACAACCATCCAACGACGACCATGGCGACCAGCAATGGCAGTGCAACGACCAACGTCCCATCACCTCGACCAAACACCACGTGGTCGAACAGCCCGTGCACCACCATGCAAGCGAACCACGTGATGCTGAGTAAGTGCAGCTTCGAGCGCGTCCCCAAGACGAACCCCCACACCCCAGCAAAGAACACGTGCGCACACGCCCCCAAGAGCACGCGCATCAGCGGCAAGCCCAACTCCAAAGGATGACTGATGTAAAGCGTCGCCTCGGACGCTGCGAACCCCGCAGCAATCGCAACCGCCGCCACGACGGCATCCGCACGACGCCGCAGTTTGCCGAGCTGGTAGAGTCCCCAAGCGGCCAGCAACTTGCCTCCCTCTTCGAGCGGCGCGGCGAACAACAGCATGGCCAAGAGCGCCCCGAGTGCCAGCTCGTTCTTGGCTACCAACGTCAATCCGGAGACAGACCAGAACGTAGCTTCGACGTAGAAGCTCGTCGCCCCCAAAACGCCACCAATCAACAATAGGAGCGCTAGCCAGGGCCTGCTGAGGGATAACTCGAATCGGAGAGGACGTTCTGCCAGGGCGAACAGCGCCAGAGGAAACCCGACGGCGAGCAGGAAAGAACCGACCTGCTCCACACGCCCTCAGAAGTGCAAGCCCAGTACGGCAAGGGCGCTAGCCGTCAGCCCCACCCCGGATCCGTCATTGGAATAGACGCTCGATCCGCCATCCAAGGTCGCGGCACGCGACAGGTAGGTGAAATCCACCTCGAGGCGGCCCCCCGCCGAAAACACTGGCGTGATGAAGTAGTCCACCCCACCGCCGAGCCGAGCATCCAACCCATTCATCGCCAAATCGTCAGCCTTGGTTCCAAGAGCATAGACGTCCTCTTCCGCTTCGAACGAACTGGCCATCAGATAGCCCGCACCGACGAATGCGTAGGGCTCCAGATTGCCCATCGGGACTCGCAAGGCGCCTTCCGCGCCCACTGACATCAATCGGTAGTCCTCCAGCAAACCCAGGCGGAAGCGTGCCCCGGCCGTGATGTACAGAAACCTCAATCCCGCCCCGCCGCCAACGACGACTCCCATGGAATCGGACTTGATGAGATCTCCATCGACCAGCTCCGAGTCGCTGAGCAAAGCGAGGTCAGCCCATTGAAAGCCCACTTCCGGCGTCAACCACACGAATTGCAGACCTCGCCCGGAGTCTCGGCGCTCGGCTTCGTTGAGCCGTTGTTCCGTTTGCGCCTGCTCCGGACGTGGCGGTGGAGGTGGAGGCAGCATGACTTGAGCGCCGGCGGTCACAGTCCACGCGAGGCCGACCATCACGCCGGTGACTGCCCCGAGCAGTTGTGCAAGGCTCACTCTGGTTGTCGGTGCAAACGATACACTTCGTCGAACGTGCTTCGGTGGTTTCATTGGGGTGACCCTCCTTTGGTCGACTCCACATCGCGTGCCGCTCGCTCGAAGAAACGCATATCGTCCAACTCTCTGCACAGCTCCTCCAGGAGCGTCAGGTTCACACCACGGTACTCCAAGGCGGCGAGATCTTCAGCGATGGGCACGTCGCATCTTAGCGTCGCCAAACGCCGAAACAACAGCGCCTCGTCGAAGGCCCCCACCAGATTGGTCGCCAATGCCGCGGCGCCCCGCACTTTCACTGCCCACTGTCCCGGGTCTTTGGGGATCTGCTCCAGGTGCCGATAGTGCGAAAGCACAGTCGACGCGCTCTTGGCACCCCAGCGGGGGATCCCAGGAAAACCGTCGGCACTGTCGCCAACCAGGGCCAGGTAGTCCGGAATCGACGCGGCTTCGACGCCAAACCGTTCAACGACTCCCTCTGGTCCCCAGCGGCGGTCCCGGATCCGATCCCAGAGCTCTACATTGTCCGAAAGCGCGCACTGGCACAGGTCCTTGTCCGGAGAGCAGATGACGACGGCCTCCACGTCTTTCAGCACTCGAAAGCGCTCTGCTGCGGTCGCGATGGCATCGTCCGCCTCAAACTCGACCATCGGCCAGGTGACGATCCCGAGCGCCAGACTCGCCTGTTCCGCCAACCCAAACTGGGCATAGAGCGAAGGCTCCATCCCCTCCCCCGTCTTGTAGCCGGCGTACAGGTCGTTGCGAAACGACTCGACCACGTGATCGAAGGCACACCCGAGGTGTGTCACGTCATCGCGCCGAGCCAGAGCATATAAGCTTCGCAACAGCCCGCGCGTCGCCCCCACCTCTTGCCCGGAACGCCCGCTAGCTCCAGGCGCCCCAAAAAACGCCCGGAAGAGCTCAAACGTGCCGTCGACCAGATGCACCCGCGCACCAGATGGGAAACCCATTGTCCCGATGTAATCGGTCCCCGCCGACGCTGGCTAATCGTGCAACGCGATCCGTTGGTTGGCCGGACCGATTTCTTTCGGGAAGGCCCACCGGCTTCCTCTTGCTCCGCCGCCTGGCGGGTCACTGACACAGCCTGCTTGCCTGGGGCACAACCGTCTGGGAGACTGCGCCCGTTGGGCCGTACCGACTGCCGTCGGCGGCGAATTCATTGAGGATTGACTGATGCGTGTCTTGTCTTTGGGAGTTGTGCTGGCGTTCGTGGGAGCCACTGGCTGCACTCTGATCGCGGATATCGACCGCACGAAGATCGCCGACGATACGACGGATGGCCCCTCCGGCAATCCTGACGAGACGGACACCGATGCCACGGACACAGACCCGATGCCAACAGACGGAACCGACGCGGGCACCGATCCCGAGAGTGACAGCGGAGTCCCGGATGCGGGTGACGCTGGTGGGCAAGTGACCGACGGAGGCTCGGAGGCCGGCGTGGACAGCGGCACGGAAACCGACACCGACAGTCCCACAGAGGCCGGCGCGGACAGCGGCACGGAAACCGACGAACCGTCGGAAGCGGGCGCGCCTCCGGTTGAGGCGGGCGCCATCGTCCCAGACGGCGGCGACGCCGGCTGAGGCGAGGACCCGCCCCGCGTTGTTGAGTGCGCTTGTGCTGAGTGCCCCCGTGTTCCGCGTGCGTGCGTTGATGCTTCCGCCGAGGTGACCTCGCGGATGCAGGCTCGCTATCGTCGGCGGCGAGCTGATCTGAGCAGCAACAATGCGACCAAACCCGCAGCAAGCGACGGCAAGGACGACGGGCGCGACGGCGGTGCGACGCTCAGGCAACCATACTCAGGCACCTCGTAGGACAGACCACCGCTGAGTACCGTTGGGTCGCTGGGGTTACCTGCACCCCGCAGTTCGGCGATGTCGAACTCACCGTCCCCGTCCGAGTCGATGGGATTGTCGTTTTCGGTTTCACGACGCTCCATGTCCTGGAGCATCATCTCGAGTTCTGCCGAAGGCATCATCTCCACTAGGCCGTATTCGGCCTTCAGTGTCTGAGCGAAAGGCTGCACGGCCGTTCCTGCCATCCCAAGTGTGCCCGTGTGACAGAGAGTACACTCGGAACTCGGCCAGCCATAGCTGACCACGACCGGCAGGTAGGTAACGCTTGCTTGTGCCTCTCGTACAGCACCGACGCCGAGCAGAGCGCCAACAGTGAGGCCGATTGCGAGTTGCTTGAGTTTCATCGAATCCTCAGAAGTAGAAGTGCACCTGCGCTTGTACGTTCGTAGCGGCGCCCTTACGCATAATGGCATCCAGACGCAGGTCCCAGTGAGTGTAGAAGAACCACTGCGCGGAGGCCCACGCTGCATAGATCATCTCGCCGGAACCAGGCAGGCCCTCGTCGGCGTCGTCGGGTTTGCCGGCATCAACCGCCTCCCCGGTGAGCGAGAGATGAAGCCCCCGCATGAGCTCGTAGTCTCCGTTGAGGTACATGGTGTAGCCCATGCCGGATCCGGTGGTCTTGAGCACATCGAACTCCCCCATGAAGACGAACGGGTCGAACGCTGCCCACCGCAGCATCGCGCCGTGCGCGTGTCGAATCGTGCGGTCCTGCCGCCCTGTGAGCAGGCTCTTGCCGCTCTGTAGGACGAGCGTGTTGATCCCCACGGCCATCTTGCTACTGAGCGCGAGTTCGCCAAAGCCGACGAAGCCCCGCTCGCGGTAATCGTCCGGAGCCACTTGGTAGTTGCCCAAGACGAACATGCCTTCGCCACGCCACGGCCCGCCTGAGTAGGAGAACGCGACGCCGTGCTGTTGATCGGATTCGCGATCCGTCTTCGTCGCGTCACGCACGTACAGGACGTGTTCGGAGGTGCGGATGCCGAACGGCAAGTTGAGCCGGCCTGCGCGCAGGAGCCAATGGTCCCCCAGGTCAGCGCCGAGCCAGTGGCTGCGACTGATGACGTTGCCGCCTCCTTCACCGTCGTCTTCGAATATTTGTGCGCCGCGAAGGTGCGGGCTGTACTGGGGGATGTTGGCATAGCCGACGCTGCCGCCGACCTTGAGCGCGCCGAAGTCGCCCTGACCGTAGACGTCCACTTGCATCGGAAAGTGACGCAGGTCGCTCGTATCCAAATTGTAGATCCCCATGTAGCGGAGACTGCCGCCGAGCCGCACCTGGTCCGGCTCGTCGAGGGCGTACAACAGCTTGGCGTCGCTGGTAGGTCCCGCTTTGCCCCAGGTGTCGGACAAGAGCTGCTCACTCTGCACCCGCCCCATGTGGTTCAACAGCTCTCCGCCGCTGGGATCCGTGTGACAAGTGGCGCACTTCGTGTACCCGTGACGAATCATCCAGGCGTAGGCCTGTGCATCACTCGTCCATGCCACCAAAACCAGCAGCGGGATCAGTAGCCTGAGACAATGAATCATCGGAAGTGGACAGCGAAATCGTCGCTCGCCCGGGCGAGCTGAATGCCCGCTCGTCGAGACCACAGCGCTACTCATAGGGCACCCTTTTCCCTCACCGTTGGCCGCCCCGTCAAACCCGTTTGGAGCTTCACTGCCCCATTGGCAGCCGATCACTCGTCACCGGCTCATCACATTTTTCTGTGTGCGTTTTGTCAGTTTCCTCCATCCGGAACGCAGCGCAGGCCGGGGCGAAACCCCTGTCCGGTGCCACGGTTGGTCCTCGTCGATGTCCGCCTGCCAGCCGGGCAACGTCAACGCGTCGCCTTTCGCCAACGGTCGTCTCCGGAGCACGCCCTGGTCTGCCCCGGGACCTGGCAGTCGGGGACACCCGACGCGGGGATGCCGTCCTCGACAGGAAGGCGCGTTCTCGGAGCGTGGTTCGACGCGCCTGGCGGGAGACACTGGCGAGCGGTCCGTAGGGACACGTTCCAATATCAACCCAATCTTGAAGCTCGTTTGCGCCAGTGGCGAGCGGCGGCGCATCAGCGATGAACGGATCGACCAGGGCTCTGCTCTAGACTCGGAGTGTGGCCGAAGTCTCCTATCGCCAAGCTCCCTTGCTGGCCCTCGCCCAACAACACAAGCCCCAGGTCGAGCTGTTCGTCGAGGAAATGCCAGGCGGTGCGTCGCTCCGCCGCTTTTTCCGGATACGTTACGCCGACGGACAAACGGCGGTCGGGATGTTCTTCCCGGACGGCGCAGGTTCCGAAGAGGTTTCGACCGACGGCGCCGGTTCGAAAGAATGGCCTTTCGTCGAGGTTCTTCGCTTGTTGGAGACGCGAGGCGTACGCGCGCCCCGGCTCTTGGCCGAAGATTGCAAAAACGGGTGGCTGCTAGTGGAGGACCTGGGCGAGCAGACGTTGGCGGATCGCTTGGCCCAGCACCCAGAGCAAAAAACGGAGTTGTATCGAAAGGCGGTTTTCGACCTAGCGCGCGCCCAACACGCGCTTTCGGAACTTCCCCCCGATTCGATCGTCACCCAAAGAAGCTTCGACGTCGGGCTGCTCAGTTGGGAAGTCGAACACTTCCGAGAGTGGGCGCTACAAGCCCGGGGAGTGCCGTTGAACCAGGCCCAGATCGACAACTTCAACCGCAGCGCGAAGGAGCTAGCGGAAACCGTCGCTGAACTACCCTATGGCTTCACCCATCGGGACTACCAGAGTCGCAATCTGATGGTCGTTCCCACCGAGTCCGGTGATGAGCTGGCTTGGGTCGACTTCCAGGACGCGCTGCTGGGCCCCCGCGTCTACGACCTAGTAGCGCTACTGAGCGATAGTTACCAAAGCTTCGAACCCGAGTTCATCGAGGATCGACTCCGCGAATACGTCGCGCACAGAGCACTTCCTGCGAGCGCCTACGAGACCGTGCGCCGTGAGTTCGACCTGCTGACGGTGCAGCGCAAACTGAAGGACGCGGGTCGTTTCGTGTTCATCGAGCGCAAGAAGGGTGACGCAAGTTACCTGCAATTCATCGACCCCAGCTTGATCAAGATCCAGGGTGCGATGGAGCGTCTACCGGACGTACCATCAGTCCAGATGTTGTACACTCTACTGAGCGAACTCGACGTCTGGCCGAAGTAGAGGCGCCCCAGCGTCGAGCTGAGTCCCTCGTCGTTGCTGAGGGTGTCCCCTAGTCCACGCTGGCATTCGAAAACGGCGGCGGGGTCTCTGGCCAAATCCCCGTCCACTCGTTGCGCCACACGCTGTCGCAGTACAACAGCCAGGAATTGGTGCCCACGCCCGCCTCACGCGCTTTCTTGATCACGAGCTGTGTCGCCGCTTCGAGCTGCACCAACGCCAAGACGATGTACACGTGGGTCGAGCCAGTCCCTGAGCCCGCGACACAACCCAAACGCCCAGGCACCAGCGCGCGATCCAATACTTGCTCGAGCTGGATACGCTCGGTGACACGTCGTTCTTGGTCCGCTTCGGCCAACTCGAGCTTGAGGTAGCAAAAGACTTCACCGAAGCGACTGAACCGCTGCGAATCGAACAGCTCCTGGCTCAAGTAGCAACGCAACATCTCTGGACACATCGTCGCTGCGACCAGCAGATCGTCTGCGGGGGTCGCCAGCTGCAGCGCCAAAGGCTCGGTGTTCGACAGCTCGGTGTTCGTAGAGGCCGTGCTCGACGGAGACCGCTGTCCGCCCAATTCGAACATCACCCAATCTGCCCGCTCACAGTGAGAGTGACAGGCCAGTTCCGGCAGACCACGCACGATACCCTGCACTGCCGCCGTGAGCGCCGGGTAGAGCTCATCGAGCGCCAACGGCAGGCGCGCGGATTGTTGCCCCACCAACGAAAGTGGGCTGGGTTTGGGCTGCGGCACGACAGACACCTGCTGCACCCACGAGTCGAACAGCTCGTCCCCCATCAGCCGCGACACGAGACAATTGGCGGCGTCCAAGGCCGCGTCATCATCCGCTGCGTCGAAATGCTCCGAACCGACCACCACCTCCAAGGCATGCCCTCTACCGACTCCGACGCGAGCACGCGCACTTGAAAGGTCCTTGCCACAATCCCTGCGCACGATATCCAGGCACTGAGCCAGAGGGAGCCGCTCGCGACGGGTCCCAAACAACCAAGGGACTCGCTCAGGGGCCCGCTCGACGAACAGCTCAGCCAGGGGCAGCAGATGCTCACCCAAGACCGGAAGTATCAGGCAGTGGCGCGTGCCATCCAGAGCGACGGAGAGCTCCAAACCGAGCCCCGAATCGATGCGGCCCAACCACGCGCGCAAGTCCGCCCCAACCCGTTCGGCCGCGCCCACGTCCAAGCGCGCCGCATGCTTGGTGAACTCCCTCCAGAACTCGTCGATTTGCTTGATCAGCCCGAGGTATTGCTCGGTCTCCTGCTCATCGTCGGGGACGAAAAAACGGATCCGCATCAGTCCAGCACCTCGACGCGCACCGGCACGACTCCCGCTCGAATCATCCCCAGTCGTTCCGCGGCGATGTAAGACAGATCGATGATGCGCGACTTACCCGCGTACGGGCCGCGGTCGTTGATGCGAACGTAGACGTACTTGTTGGTATCCTGACGCACTACACGTACGACCGTATTGAATGGCAATTTCTTGTGGGCAGCTGTGAACTTGTTCGGATCATAAACCTCACCATTAGCGGTCGTGCGCCCGGTGAACTGATTGCCGTAGTAGGTGGCCTTGCCTTCGTACACCGTCACGGCGGGGCGCCCTTCGTAGCGGGCAAGCAGTTCCGACTCGGTGCGCGCAATGCCATCCACCTGACGCGGCGACGGCGGTAACGTCTCGATCGTCGTCGTCTGACAATTGCAGGGGGGCGGCTGAGGACATGGCCGACACGTGCCGGCCGCGCAGGGCTCACACGTCGGGCAGCCCGAAGCGTCCTTGGCCTCTGGGTAACAACTGGAAAGCACGTGGCCGACGACGACCACGGCGGCGAAGTGCGCCCCTCTGAGCAGGCGGCTCGAAGGGCCGCGAATGGTTCGGGTAGCAACTTTCTGACGAACGGGGCTGGCAAGCACTGCGCGTCAAATGTCTCAGACCACTACAAACGTCAAGCCGCGTGACCCGCACACGACCTTTGAGCGGCTTCGGTAGCCCGTGGGCGATGCTGCGAAACCGGTCGGATTCCTCAGAGTTCGGTGGCGATCGGGAGACGGCGCCCAGTGCTTTTTTTCTGTCCGAAGGAGGATGCGCTAGTGTTCGGGAATGGCAGCGGCGGAGTTGACGGAGAAGGCACCGAGTTTGCCGGCAGCAGCGCGGCTGGAGCTGGCGCAGCAGTTGATCGATAGCGTAGAAGGCCCGGAAGATCCCGAGTGGGCGGCAGCTTGGGCGAAGGAGCTCAGGAGGCGTTCGGAGGCGTTTGCGGCGGGTGACGTCGAGGGTATCCCCGCGGATGAAGCGCTAGCCAGAGTGCGGTCGAGGCTCGGGAGGTCGTGAAGGAGGTCAGGCTCCTGCCCGAGGCTCTGGAAGAGTTCGAGGCTGCTGCCGAACGGTACGAAGAACGAGCGGTCGGGCTCGGCGAAACATTTACGGACGCCGTTGAGGATCCACTGGAGTCGATTCGCAAGCAGCCAAACCAGTGCCCGCGCTGGGAAGCGGACGAGCGCCTCCGGAAGGTGAAGACGCGGCGGTTCCCGTACGTGTTGTTCTACGAGGAGCTGCCGAGCGTTGTGCTAGTGGTGGCGGTTGCGCATGGGCGGCGGAAACCCGGCTACTGGTCCTCACGGTAGGGCGAGACGGCTGGCCCCGCAATGGTTTTGTGGCGTGCTACGGGTCAACGACAATTCTGATGCTGCATCGCTCTCCCTCGCTGGGAGGCGCATCGCTGCGGAGGGGCGGGCTTCTCTGCAGCGGGTGTCGTCGAGCGTGCGCTGACTGTCGCCGTCGCAGACTCGGTTGCGGGTTGTGGCGGAGCTGTCGCTGGCGACGAATTAGTGGGTGAAGGCGAAGACGGCGCGATGATGGGTGGCGCGGCAGCAGCCGGAGCGGATGAAACGGACGCTGCTGCGGGTGTCCGTGCCCGCACTTGGAGACGTTGGGCCTCCTCGTAAGAAAAGACCTTGTCGACAGCTCTGTACGTGCGTGAGGCGATCTCGGGCTCGGCGCCAAGGACCAGGATGGGCATAAGACTTCGCAAGTCGTTGGTAGTACCGCTGCTAGTGATCCCGGTCCTCCAAACTTCAACTGGGCTGCCTGCGCGATGGGTCTCTTGCACGCCGAAGGCGCGGAGCATGACAAACCGATCGTACGTAGTTACAGATCTTGCGGTGGACCGATTCCGTATCCGAAAAGGACCACCACATCTGCGAGGTCAGGACTCGCCACCTCGACGAGGCCTCGATTGTGGAGCACACGGCGCACGCACGAAGCGTATTCTTGAAACTCGAGGCTGGTCTTCTCGATTTCCGCGTCGAGAGGAAGCAGAACAAACGTACGAAAGCGCTGTACGTCGCTGTTGGCGAACGAGTTGACCGACAGGGCGAAAGATGGGGGCGGAGCACCTCGCGTACACGACATGAGGGCGCAGAAGCTCAGCATAGGAACTAGCCACCGAGTCAGAAGCGCACAGGCGCTCATGCTGGTTGACGGCAACAGGCGATTGAGAAGCACTTGCAGGTTCTTAACACGACTCGTCCCGGTCCCGCGATGATGGAGTTCGTCCGTGTCAGTCCGGCACGCGCTGCGACGTTGCAAGCAGGGCAGCAGCGTTGAGCGTACCGGGTTTAGGCAACGCTGAGTTTCCCAGAATCAAGGTCTGCAGAGAGACAGTCACTCACTCTGGCGCACGGTAGTAATTCAGGGGGGGTGTGGCGTTTGGGGCTAGCCGTGACAGACCGAGTCGACGTGGAACGGCGGCGCCCCCAGCGCATCGACGGTTTTCGCCCCGCGCTTGCTCGCGGCGTTTGGCGAAGATCGAACCGCGTTCAAGACGGCGTCGGAGGTGCAGCGCTACGGCGGGATAGCTCCAGTCACGGAGCGCAGTGGCAACCAGAAGTGGGTGCATTGGCGCTTCAAGGCGTCGAGATATCAGCGTCAAAACGTTTGTGGAGTGGGCTGGGCTGACGGTGCCGGAGTCGTTCGTGAGAGGGCGTGAGCCGACGCGAAGGGCAGCTTGCGTCAATGTACAGGAAGGTGTACATTTCGCAGATGTCGTCGAAGTACTCAGTAGCGGAAGCGCGAGCGAATCTTCCGAAGATCCTGGACGAGGTGGAACTTGGGCGGGAAGTCGAACTGACGCGTCGTGGGAAGCGGGTAGCGGTGATGATGTCGGTCGAGGAATACGAGCGCCTGTCGGGAAGGCAGCGAGATTTCGCGAGGGCATACGAGACGCACCGGGAGAAGTACTCCGGATTGGAGCGGTCGGCGTTTGAAGACTTGAGGGACAAGACGGCGGGGCGGAAGGTGCAGCTGTGACGCTGCGGTATTTGCTGGACACGAACGTGATCTCAGAACCAGCGTTGCAGAAACCGAACGGAAAGGTTTTGGGTAGGCTGAGGGCGGAGGCTGCAAGTTGCGCGATATGCGCGCCGGTGTGGCACGAACTCACGTACGGCGTGAAGCGCCTGCCCCGTGGCAAGAGACGCGAGGAGCTAGAGGCGTATCTGACGGAGGTGGTCACCGGGTCCTTCCCGGTGCTGGCGTACGACGCCGTGGCGGCGGCATGGCATGGCGAAGAGCGAGCGCGACTGGAGCGATTGGGCAAGCCGGCGCCTTTCGTCGATGGTCAGATTGCGGCGATAGCATTCGTGAACGGACTAGAGCTGGTGACGGAGAACGTGAAGGACTTCCGGCGCTTCAAGGGATTGGGGGTCAAGAGCTGGCGCTGAGCCCGTGACGTGCCTTCGAAGACATTCGAAGACGTCTCCAGTTTCCAGCGAACGTTGTCAAGTCGCTGCGTTCTGTCGCGAGGGCGGTCACGATCCGTCGTCGGGCCTGACTCAGGCTAACGGCTTGCCATTTCGTCGCGAATACAAACTTGTGAGGCAAGCGACCCGAGGTCGATGGCAATACGTTCCATGGCTGGTCTCCTTTTGCGTCGAAGAACGCGTTACAGTGTTGAGGCACCAAGTGTGACCTCGTTGGGGACCAGCCACCCTTTCTGTCAGTCGATGAAGCGCATCCAGTCCCGGAGAGCGTCACTTCATCTCATCTGGCAGATATAGGAAGGCAGTGCAGTCGGCGAGGCTACCAAGAAACCGTGCCGGCGACCAGCCGGCACTCCACGGGGCCTGACAGCAAGGCGAAGCGCATCAGCCTGCCCGTCGGGTGCAATGGCGTGTTGGGCAGCCGATGGCTGCCTGGCGAGGTAACGTTGCAAGTACGGACATGGTCATTTTGTGACGCTATGGGCCCGGCTGCGGGCGATGGGACAGTGGTTGCGACGACGGGAAAACAGGGTATGTTCCTTCAGTGTGTCTGGTTGGACAGAGCAGGCGGGCTGCGAAAGCGAGGGAGCACTACCGATGGTGAGACAGCGACCGCGGTTCTGGGTTGGGGTGATGGCGCTGGCGCTCGGGTGCAACAGTCGCTCAGCTGACACCAACACGACCAGGCACACCGATCCCGGGTCAGAAGAAGACGCGGAGGGCGGCAGTGACCGTGGGAGTTCAGAGACGGTAATTGGCGAGACTGAAGGAGGCAGCAGCCTGGGCACGGGTGGCTCGCGCGAAGACGATGCAGAAGGTGAGGCATCGGACGGCGACGAGGCTCAGAGGATCGACGAAGCTGCGGCAACGGAAGAGCACGCGGGGGAGTCGAATGAACCGGAGTCGAACGCGGCGGATGACACGGACGCAGCGAAAAGCGAGTTGGACGTCGAAGGTGGTGTAGCTGTCGAGATCGACGCCGGGTCCTTTCGGGCGCCATGCTCATCGGACGAGGATTGTGGCGAAGGCCTTCAGTGTTACTGCAACATGTGCACGGTGGTTTGTGCTGAAGAAGGAGAGTGCAGCGGACTCGGAGGGACCTGTGAGGAGCTCAATTGCGCAGGCAGCTTATGTGCCGTCGGTTGCGAGGCGGACGCGGACTGCGCGGTATCCGAGACGTGCGAAGAGAGCGTCTGCATTGCGTGCGGGCCGCTTGAGGGGTATTTGGTGAACGCCAACGATAGATGTCTGGAAGCACGCGGCAGGCTGGATGGCGTGTGCTTCATCGAGACAGGTCCGACAACGAGCACCGGGCTCTCAGCCGACGTGTGTTTGGTGGGACCAGATGGCTCGGTGTACATCGTAGATGGATACAGCTACTCGTACGAGTTGGCAGGGGACGGATGGCGAGCGTACGAGGAGGAATCGGCAGAAGCGGCGTGCGAAGAGGCGTTCGAATTGAGTGAGGAGGGGTACTTGGATTGTCTGGCGGATGCGGACGGCGGAACCGTATGCGCAGCGAGAGGAGGGTTCACGGATGCACACATCGCCCACTTGCCGCTGTGTCCGAAGTGACCTTTTGCGCAACCCGGAATCGAGAGCGGATGAGAGACAGAGTAGTGTTCCCTTGGCGAGCAGGGTGTGGGTCCGCCTAACGAGGCTGTAGGAAAACCCAATTTGGCGTGGACGTCAACCTGCCCCCCGCCCCCTCGAGCCCGCCGCGCTCGATTTTCGTGGCCCCGTGCCCGAGCCCCTTCGGGTGGGGCCGCCCGGTTCACCCGGGGCTGACGCCCTCACTGACGGTGCACTCTGGCAATCTTCTCGATGTTGTGCACGATGGTGAAGAGCTGCCACTGGGCGTTGACCTTCTTCTGGCCACGAAGAGTGAAGCGGCGCATGCCCTTGTTTTGGATGTTGCCGAAGACGG
>JBNKUV010000087.1:0-264996 GCA_050298815.1 Polyangiaceae bacterium | reverse complement strand
CAACCTGATCGGGATGACCGAAATGACTGATCGGGAACTCCGAAACGCTGATCGCGATCACGCGGAATCGTGATCGCCATGGAGCGAAACGGTGATCGTGATGGACCGAAACCCGCACCCAGAGGCGCTCTTGCCTAGAAGCGCCCACCTC
Source organism: Polyangiaceae bacterium (assembly GCA_050298815.1). Taxonomy (GTDB): domain Bacteria; phylum Myxococcota_A; class Polyangia; order Polyangiales; family Polyangiaceae; genus SZUA-265. Next base: position 264,845 of record JBNKUV010000087.1, on the reverse strand, counting down.
GACGTCAGCACGGTAGCAGAAGAGCTGGAGCTCGCCGCGGGAGTTGTCGTCATGCGCGTATTCGTGGTCCAGGGTGGCTTCGATTTGGACTCGATTGTCATCGAGTGAAGTACCTGCCAGGCATACGGAGCAGGACATGAAGTGCTCCTGACCCGCACCGACGCCGAATCGACGCCGAATCGACGCTTCTGTTGTAGCCGGTTGTACCAGGTTACCTACCACCTACTACGACAACAAGGCCTTCCAGCGTTCGCTTCCTTGGCGCGCAGGGACGTTCGGGGCCTTGGCACGCTCACCCGACAACGTCCGCCAGAGCGCACTCCACGCGATTGCGGCCTGAGTTCTTTGCGCGATAGAGTGCGCCATCGGCTCGACCGACCAAGTCGAGTATCGTGTCGTCCCCGTCTCCCAGCTGGGCAACTCCAAAGCTCGCTGTCACGCCAAAGTTGCGCCCGTCATCCTCAAACTCGAGACCTGACACTTCCAACCTCAGTTGCTCAGCAACCACTTTGGCGTCCACCAACGTGGCACGGGGTAGCACGAGGCAAAACTCCTCTCCTCCGTAGCGACCGACGTGGTCCGTGCTTCGGTGGCGTCGAGCCAACACCGCTGCAACTCGTTTCAGCACCTCGTCACCTGCCAAGTGCCCGTAGGTATGGTTGATCCCGTCGAAGTGGTCGATATCGATGACGACGCAGGACAGATTCGACCGCTGACGCCGCGCTCGTTCAAACTCGAGCTCGAACTGCTGAATCAGATATCGCCGATTGCTCAGTTGGGTCAAGGGATCAGTGTGCTCCATCATCTCCAGTCGATGGTTGGCTTGCCGAAGCTGCTGTATGAGCTCCAGCAGCCTGAAGTTCGAAGCGACCTGGTCAAGAACGGCACCATAGACGAATGGCTCTGCCGTGCCCAGCAGCAAAACGACCTGGCATTGGGCAACAGCCAGGCAGCGCCACACGCTCAGCAGGTCTTGGCACTCCGAGGTTGTGGGGGTCGTGACCCTGATGAAACAGCGATCATCGACTCCCCGCTCTTCGGATGCGGTCGCTCCGTCCAAGCGAAGGCTCCCCCGGTGAGCGCGCCAGGACGGACTCCAGCCGGCCCGTCTCTGATCGGCAATGACTCGGGCACGCTCCGACCAGTGTGCGGCCGAAAGGCTCCCCCGATTGGTGGAAGGCGTGGGCTTCATCCGGATTCTGCGTCTGGGCAGAACCAGTGGCGTCGCCACCCTCTGTGGAACCGTGCTACCTTCGGGTGGATGCTGCCCCAGGTCCAAGCCCTACCCGACGGAGGAAAGCTGCATATCGGCAAGAAGGGCGTCGTACAGTCCCACTGGTTGGGCAAGGGGGTGCTGTTGCACGCTCGCAGCGGCGTCATCACGGACGAGTTCTCCGCGCTAGTCCAGGACGAGTGCAACCAGCAGCTGTCGATGTTCGGCCAGTGCATTCTGATGGTGGACGCCACCCTGACGAAAATGCACTCGACGCAGTTCCGCGAAGACATGACGTTGTGGTTTCAGCAACACCCGAGCGCCGAAGTGCACGTCTTGACCAAGTCATCGATGGTGCGGATGGCAGTGACCGTCGCGACGATCGGCGGCGATGGGATGCACGCATACACCTATGAGGACGAGGCCATGTGGGTCGCTATCGGCAAGCGCCACGTGGCCAAATTCCGACGCATGCCGCTCAAGTCACCCAAACCCTGAGAAGGCGCGTGCAGCGCTACGCGTGCTGCTCCTTCATGTGAGCGAGAAGACCTGGCAGGTGAGGGCGCGACGGGGAAACTCACCCGCAAGACGATGCAGCGTGAGTGAACTTCAAGCGACTATCTCGTCGGGATCTAGCTACGGCCACGGGATGGCGTCCACGACGAAGGTAGCACGTTGGGCCACGACATCGTGATCGGCACTCGGCACAATGCCAAAACTGAACAGGGCAGGCAGCTCAGTGAGCTCACCATCGCCAAAGCTGAACAGGGTGCTGTCGTTGTCGCGGATCTGAAAACGATCCACCAGGTCGTCATCGCCGTGATGGATCAGGAACATAGAGCGTCCCGCCCCCAGATCCGTCAAGTGGGCCCATTCCACTGGCCCGGGCAAATCAACGACAGACGAGATGGTAGCATCCTGCGAAGTGCCATCGGCAAAGACGAACCGATCGCCGGCATCGAGACCCCCCGCGGGAACGCCACGGTAGGCGAGCCCAAATGGGACCGGGGCCACCTCGACGGTGAGCGTCACGTGGGTCGGGTAGAAGTCGTAAACAAGCTTCCAGTCGTCAGTTTCCGATACGCTTTCGAGGCGCACGTGCGTGGGGGTTTGACTGTCCTCATCCAGCGTGGTCGTCATCACAGGGGCGGTGTCGAACGTTCCGAAGCTGGGCAGGCCGCGCAGAGGTCGGAAACCGCTGCTGAAGTCGATCCACTGACGCGGATCCTCTGCATCCGTGTCAGCCATCGACACGATGGTCCCGAGCTGCTTGACCACCCAGTAACCGGCCGTCGGCGTGATTATTTCGAACGTGGGCAGATACACGCCGTCCACTTCCCACTCTGCGTCAATGGCAACAGCGAACGTCCCGGGCACCGGGTTCCCGGGCAAATCCAACGGAAGCTCCGGTGCCTCGAGCGGCTCGCCCGCGTCAGGCGGAGCCGTGGTGCTTCCTCCACCGCCAGCATTCTCGCTCCCGCCGGCGCCACCCGACTGCAAATCGGAGCCAGAGCCTTCCATACCTCCGAAGCCACCAGGACTTTGCAAGGGCGCTGGGCTGGGAGCACTGGTGTCTCCACCAGCCGCTCCGCCGTCGGTCTCGACTGTCGGCACCACAGGGTCATCGCCGGTCGGCGCAACCACCGGCGCGCCATCGGTTTCGTCCTGGGATGGGGTTACCGGACTCGCGGGCGGTTGTTCCGCTGATGTAGAATCGACGCTCGGTGCGGGCATCGACGGCGATGCGGGTGCGGTGACGGCGACAGCGTTGGTGGTCGCATTAGGGCTCGACACGGAGTTGTCGTCGGGATTCGACGCGGCAGCGTCCAAGTCACGAAGTGGCTGACACCCGACGGTGAGTAAGACCGACATGAATCCAAGACAGACCGCCGCAAACCTCATCTCAGAACTCTCCCAACAGCCAAGTGGTCGGACCGACGTGGAGCGCTAGACTTGGCCCACTCGCCTCCTGCCTCGAATCACCCTCCGGACCGAACAAGAGCCAGCCCGCCGCAACCACCAACCCTGCGCCCCCAACCCCGAGCGCAATATTGGCGTTCCGGTATTCGTTCTTCACTTGATTGACGTCGGCGCTCGAACAGCCCGGGGAGCACTCACCCAGGGCCCGGTCGTGGCTTCGCGCGGCCAAGCCGTAGTAGGCAAACCCCGCCGCACCCAGCGCGCCGATGCTCGCTCCGATCCAAACAGGCAACATGGTCGTCTGGCTCTGTTGCGCGGGCGGTCGAGGCAGTTCCTGGGGTGGCTCAACAACCGCTTGTTCAGCCATGATGCTTACGACAGGGCGCAGTTCGATCCGCCGTGAGACCAACTTCTCGCCCTCCGTGAAGGTGAAGCTCTCCTTGGCCGATTGGAACTTCGGCGATGAGAACGTCAACGAATGCTCACCGGGGTCGAAGGAGAGCGCGCGGCCGTCCAAAGTGACGGGTTCACCGCCATCGATCGACAGACGCACATTGGGCAATTGCGCCCCTGTTTCCGCATCCACAACAAAAAAAACGCTCGTGGGCATCGCGGCCTCGACCTCTTCCAGCCAACGTGAACAGTCAGCGTGAAGCGCCTCGGGACAGCTCGGCCCTCCACAGAGTGAGAACGCCGCTTTTGCCTCTGAGAAAGCGCCCGCTTTGCGTGAGCGCTGTCCGCCCTCATAGGCACTCAAACACTGTCGTGTCGACGCGTCTTCTCCAGCGATGGCCGACGGCAGCGTACCGCTGAGGTATGCGACGACGACCATCGCACAGCGTCGGAAGCGCAACGTACAACCCAGACCCCTGTCGAAGCCTGCACGACCCACCCACTGGCTCACAAGCACTCCGCCTTGAAGTGTCGGATGCCGTCGGCATCGGTGTACGTAGGTGGTGAACAACCGGGCTTGACCCCAGAACCCGAAGGGCGTCCCTGCGGCGCCTTGTCATCGGGAGCAGCAACACGTTTCGTCACCCCAGAACCCGAAGGGCGTCCCTGCGGCGCCTTGTTATTGGGAGCAGCAACGCGTTTCGTCGCATTGCGCGGGGTTGCCGACGACGTTGATGTCGTTCTACGGGGGGTTGCGCTCGCCTGAGGACTGCTTGTCTTGACAGCCAACGCTGACGGCGTGCTGGTCCTAGGGGCCGCTGGTCTAGCATCGACGGCTGCGTTGGTGTTCGAATCAGGGTATGGCTCGCCAGCGTGAGCTTCCCGCTCCGCTGCCGCCCGTTGGGATGGTTCGTCAGCGGCGGGAGCATCCGCTGGGGTCTCGACGATCGTTTCGGGAGCAGTCGCGCGATTTGCCGGCGACGGCTCACCGACGGTTAGGCGTCGTGAGCCATCGGACGAACCTGTGTCTCCGACCAAGGCAACTCCGAGCGCCACCAGCACGAGGCCCGTTCCCGCGACGGCGCCGACCAAGAGTGGACGCCCACTCTTGAGTTGCACCGCACCAAGGTCATCCACCGGAACCACCTGCACGTCGGAGGTGTCCAGTTCCGCCCCAGTCTTGCCCACCTCTACGGGCAGGCTCGGCGATCGGAGCAACGTCTCCTCTTCTTGCGGGTCTTGCCGCGTTACGCGAGAGATGCTCACGTCAGGAGCGGACGTGGCACCTTGGGACGCAGCACTATCCAAGATAGTGGCGACTTCCTGTGAACCGTTGGTCGTGGGCAAGAAGCGAGACTCCCCCGTCTCTGCGAATCGCCCCCGACATATCTCCAACACGCTGCCGCCAATCGCAGTGAGCGATGTCTCGGGAACCACTTCTTCCAACGCGATTGCAAAGTCTCTCGCGCTACCATACCGGCGCGACGGCTGACGCTCCAGCGCACGCAACACGATTCGCTCCAGAGCCGGGTCTAGACCGGCGCGCACCTGGCTGGGTGGGGTGATGCGCTGCTCGAGCACATTTCGGAAGGCCAGGCCCTCCCCACCAGTCCGCTGAAAGAGTCGTTGCCCCGTAAGGGCTTCCCACAGCACCACGCCAGCCGCGAACACATCCGTTCGTCGGTCGATGGTCGAACCCAGAATCTGCTCCGGAGCCATGTACGGCGCCTTACCTGCGAGCTGTCCGGTACGGGTAACGTGTACCTCGCTACTGGCCTTGGCGACACCGAAGTCGAGCATCTTCACCAGTCCGTCGCGCCCGACCATTATGTTTTGCGGAGAGACGTCTCGGTGTACTAGCTGAAGCAGCTGACCATGGTCGTCACGGAGTTCGTGAGCGGCATGCAAACCGTGAAGAGCTTGAGCCACGATCCCGACGACGACGGGTATCGGCAGCGTCACCCGCGCGGCTGCAGCGTCTTTTAGCAGCTGGTGCAAAGTAACACCGTCAACGAACTCCATCACCAACGCCAACTCTCCCTCCGACTGCAGCACGTCGAGGGTCTGAACGACGTTGGCGTGGTTCAAGCGCGAGACGAGACGGATCTCGTCTTTGAATCGCGCGACGAAATCTGGATCGTGCGCCAGGTGATCTTGTAGGCGCTTAATCGCCAGCACACGCTGGAACCCAAGAGCCCCCTGCTTCAAACCGACGTGCACGGTGCCCATTCCACCCGAGGCCACGCGTGCACCAATCAGGTACTGGGATCCCTTGTAACGAGTCCATTCAATCTCGAGAGGCTGCGACGCCCTGGGAGTTCCAGACTCGACCAAGGTGTGTTCCTGTGGAGCAAGCGGCATCTTCAGCACAACGCAAAGTACCATGTGGTCCAAAACCCGTCCACGTCGCCTCGTTCTGGGTTCACATGTGGAGTACCAGGACGGTCCTGCGTAGGCGCTCCTGGGCTCAATTTCGGATGCGGGCTCGTAGACGACGCTCAGGTTGCCATGAAGGCATGGCTTCTTCTGATGTCTGCTTTTTCTGTTGCGGACGTATCAATGAAGACCTGAATGAAACGCTTTGGTCTGCGTGGAGCGGCGTGTGAGCCTTTCCGACATTTTTCACCACTTGGCCTTCAAGTATGTGCAGTGGTCGCTGCGCGACAAGTGATGCGTTGAACGCACTGACGGACGTGTTTGCACATGTGGGCACAACACACACAATCGCGCGACGTCACTTCCTGTCCCATACGCGAACACACTCGGAGGAGATGGATCTCCCGCGCAATTCACCAGCCGACGCAGCACTCCCGCTCGGGACCCAACTACCCGTGCCGGAGTCAAGAGTCGGTTTCCCCCCGCCTGTACCGAGCTCTTTGGCGATGCGGAGAGCGAGCTGATGGCGCCAAGACCGCGCACACACGAAGCTCGCCGCTGGGTGACCAGGCTATGAGGGTTGACGACGAACACTGAATGCGTCTCAGACAGGGTGTTAATCCGCAAACGACACTTTACTAACATGGCCATCGTTCAAACTAGCCACCTCTGCACGAACCAACGCTAAACCGTGACGGGCCCAAGCCTCGCATCGCAAGACCCGACCCGGTTTATATGGACTTCGACGCGCCGCGGGTGTTCGACGACACCGATCGGGCTCGCCGCACGCTGCTCTCCTGCGCCACCTGTGGCAACGGCCGGGAGGCTCGTCCCCAGCCCGTGACCACGGCGCGGAAGCCCAGCGAATCCGCGGGGCACCGGCTGCGACGTTTTGGAGACCTAAGCCGGGTCCGGCGGCCTGGATTGTTGTTGACCGTTTCGCCTTTCATGTCACTGTTGCCCGGCGACGGCTGGTCGACAGCCTTGAGCAATCGCTCAAAAGGGTTAAACTCGGGCTGTCTTCGCCAAACAACGGCAGCACTGCAAGCTCGCAGGGGGCACTCATCGTGACTTCGGTGGATTTCGAGCACCGGTTCAAGGCTCTGGTCGAATGCGCGCCAGATGCGATCTTCATCACTGACTTCGACTCCGCCAGATTTGTCGACGTCAACCAGAAGGCCTGCGACCTGTTCTGCTATTCGCGCGAGGAGCTGTGTGGCATGACCGGTCGCCACTTGCATCCGACCGAGGATGGCGCGGTAGTGGATGCGATCAGTCGGGAACTCGTCTCCCACGGCACGGCCAGTCGCCCCGCAGTTCGGTTCCAGCGCCGCGATGGTGAGCTCTTTTTCGGAGAGCTCCGGAGCGGTGTCTACCACTCTCAGGGACACAAGCTCTACGTAACGCTGATTCGGGACGTTTCAGCCCATCTATTGCGTGAGGCGGAACTAGAACAGGCTTACCAGACGTTGAAACAGACTGAAGCCCACCTGGTCCGGTCATCGCGCCTCGCCGCCATCGGCGAGATCGCCGCGGGCATTGCCCACGAAGTGAACAACCCGGCAGCGAGTACATTGACGAATCTGGAGCTCATTCGGTCCGATTTGCAGCACCTACACGCCGCAGCGCGCGGCTCCGACAAGACAGTCCCATCGCTCGTTTCCGCGATCGACCAGTTCTGTGTGGATGCCAACGAAGGCATCAGAGATTCCATCGAAGGCATCCAAAGAATCGCGTCCATCGTCAAGGGGCTGCGGGGCTTTACACGAATCGATGCAGAAGACATCGAACTAGTCGATATTAATGAGGTGGTTCGCACCGCGTGCAATTTGGTTCGGCACCAGGTCAGGCACATCGCGGAGGTGGCCTTGGATCTCGAGGCCACCCAAACCCTGCCGGCCTGCCGGGGACGCTTGATTCAGGTGGTCTTGAACTTGCTGTTGAACGCAGCTCAAGCAATCGAAGACGGCTCGGGTGGGACCATTCGGGTGGCGACGTTCGACGGGAACGGCCACATCGTGTTGCGCGTCGAAGACGATGGTCCTGGAATTGCTCCGGAAATCGCCGAAAAGGTGTTCGACCCGTTCTTCACCACCAAGGCCATCGATCGCGGGACGGGCCTCGGGTTGTCAGTCTGCGCTGACATCGTTCACCAGCATCGTGGGACCTTTCGTCTCGTCGAGAACTTGCGGACCAGCGGGGCATGCCTAGAGGCCGAGATACCGCTCGACACTGGGCTGGTGGTGCAGCCGCGTGCCAACCCTTCCCTGTTGCCGTCGCCCCCTCCCATCCGGATACTCGTCATCGACGACGAGGTAGCCCTAGTCCGCGCTTATCGGCGTCTACTTGGCCGCCACCATGACGTGGTTGCAGCGCATGGTGGAGACGAGGCGCTGGATATTTTAGCAAGCAACCAAGACTTCGACCTCATCCTGTGTGATCTGATGATGCCCGGCACGGACGGCAAAGCCGTGTATGACACCCTGCAGCGCACTCATCCGGGTCTTGCCGAGCGGATGGTGTTCGTGAGCGGCGGTCCAACGAGCAGCCGTGCGCGAGACTTCTTGCGCCAACCGGGGCTCGTGTTGCTCCACAAGCCACTGACGACCGAAGCGTTGAAGCAGTTCATCGCCAGGCGCTTTTCTAGCCCGCCGCTACACGCGCGAAACACGAGTCTGCAATGAATTCAACCGAGGGGGACGGATGGAAGTAGCTTGAGGGTTGATTCGAAAGAGGCTGCCGACCGCGACGGTTGGATATCACCCGCCGGTTCGACGATGCACTTGGCCGAGCGTTTCAACTCCGCGGTTGGACACGAGAACCAAGGGTTTCTGTCTTGGTCTCACGGCTTTGTGCCGAAAGAAGCGCCGAGAACTCGGCTGAGCCGGGAGTTCTCTGCCTGGGATGAGCTGGCCTCCGAACTGCCGGTGCTGCACCGCGAACTGACTTTGCGGCGGCGAGTCGCAGCACTCCCCGTGCTCGACGCCTCCGAGGACAACCTCGACACGGCAGAGTTGCTTCGAGCGTGTGCGTTGTTGGCGATCGTCGCCCACGCCTATTGGTACGTCGAGCCGAAACCGGCCGCCGCACTTCCTGACGCCATCCAGCTTCCCTGGGAGCAAGTGCGTTCGCGTCTGCGGCGAAGTCAAGAAGTCCTCACCTACACGGACCTCGTCGTCTACAACTGGCGCCTTCACGACAGCGCGCTGCCCGAACCGTTGGTCGTCGAAAACCTCTCACTGCTATTTCCGACGATCGGCAATCGTGAGGAGCAAGTCTTCTACCTCGCGCAACTCGAGATACTGGCCCGTGCGAGTGGCATCCTGCGAGCCTTTGTCATCGCACAGGAGGCGGTACTGCAAGAGGATGAGGATCGACTCGAGGGCGCGCTGCAGGACATCGCGTCGTGTCTCGACCTGATTGTGTCCGAATCCCTCCTCAAGCTCAGCCCCAACCCATACTCGCGGACTCACATCAACCCGATCGTCTGGGCCAAGACGGTCGCTCCGTTGGCCGTACCCTTCCATGAAGGACTTCAGGGACCCAGCGGCACCTCTTCTCCTATCTTCAGCGCACTCGACGTCTTCTTCGGCCGAACCAAGAACGAGTCCTTCCTCGGGCGCGAGATCGCACAGTTGCGGCACCACTTTCCCCCCTTTTGGCGCCAGTTCATCGAGGCGCTGGCCAAGGTATCCGTCGCCGACTTCGTGCAGGCTTCAGGCAAACCCAGCTTGACAGGGGCCTTCACGGACACCGTGCAGCGGTATGCTGGGGAGCAAGGGTTTCTGGGGCGTCATCGCATCAAAGTGTACGGATTCTTGGAGCTGGCCTTCAAGGTTGGGCGCTCGGTCACGATCGGCGGCTTCAGCGGCGCGTTCAAGGACCGCACTTGGGACTTGGTCGATCGCGAATTGGAAGCGTCTAGAAACGAGCGTCTCAACAAAGCACCCCCCGTGTACCAGCAGGCACGCGTGGTTCGGGTAGTGCCGCCGCCAGAGGACGTCTCGTCGGGCGTCCGCCGCGTCGTGCTGGACGTCCGGCATGCGCCGGCGCAGATCGGCGTCGGCAGCCGCTGCGCCATCCTTCCCGAAAACAGGACGCTGGTCGTCGATAGGACCTTGCGTGCACTCGAGGCAACTGGCAACGAATTGGTGCCACTGACAGACGAGTGGCAGCGGGCGCTCATACCACGGCTCGGGGGCGCGAACGTGAAGTCTGTCACCGTGCGTGAGCTTCTGCGTTTTGGGCGCATCCGTCCTGTCACCCCAAGACTGGCTGAAGCACTGCACGCCCTGACGCAGAACGCGGATCTGCTTGGGCACATTCAAGCAGGCACAACAGGGCGTTGGGAGTTGTGGGAGTTGCTCGAAATGCTGTCGTCGCGCGGGCTGTCCCCACGAACGCTTTGGGAGAGCAGTCCGGGAACCACAAGCGAGCGTCTGTCGCGGCTAATCCCACCCGAGCGACTGAGGGTGTATTCGGTGTCCTCCGTCGAGCGGGACGCACCCGACGCCCCCGCGAAAGGGATTGAGCTGACAGTGGGGCAGCTGCGATACGAAAGCGACGTCACCGGGTGTCTGCGAAAGATGCTCACGGACGGCGCGGCCTCCGCTGGCGCCACTGCACTCGACGGAAGTCCAGTCAGAGAGGGAACCGCTTCATCTTTTCTGATTCACGCGCTCGACGACGAGCGACCCGTTCCTTTTCGCCTGGAGCGACCGCCTCGCTTTCGCCCCCCGCGAGATAGCGCGGTGCCAATGGTTCTATTCGCCGCGGGAACCGGGATAGCGCCGTATCGCGCGTTCATTCAACACCGTACGCAAGCCGCGAACGCCGGGCTGTGTTGGTTGTTCTTGTCGCTGCGCTCGCCCTCTGAGTTCCTCTTGGCTGCCGAATTCGAGCCTGCCGTTCGAGCTGGCACTCTCCGATTGTCTGTCGCATTCACCCGCGAAGCAGGCAGCGTCGTGTTCGACGAAGACGCTGGCCTGAGCGTCGTCAGGGGCGGGGCTGTCCGTCGCATGCAAGACCTGATTCTGGAGGGCCGAGTTGGAGCTGAGCTCCGCCATTTGGCCCAAAGCAGAGAGGAGGGCGGCGGCGAAGCAAGCCTCTACGTGTGCGGGCGCAGTGGGTTCGCGGCGACGGTGCTCGAAACCCTCACGGTTGCTTTCGAATCGGAAGGTGCGGTGGGTTCGGGAAGCGATCTCTTGAGGCGTTTGGCGGGCCAGGACCGCCTCGTTCTCGAACTCCACACCGATGCGAGGCCGGTCGCCGAAGAGTCGCATTGGTTCTCTGTTTCCGAGGTGGCACATCACAACAACTCAGCGGCCGGCTACTGGATAATTTTGGACCAGACCGTCTACGACATGACCGTATTTGCCGAGCTCCACCCGGGTGGGCGCCACATCGTCCACGCATACGCTGGAATGGACGCGAGTCACGGCTACCGGCGTGTCCACGACGGGCAACCAGATGTCGACGCCATGCGCGAGATGTATCGCCTCGGCCGGATTCATCCGTTGTCTTTCGAGAACTACTCAGCAGTCGTTTCAGGACCTCACGGTCCCCATCAGGTCAGCTGTCGCTCCGCGTACCGCGCTTGGGTCCGCGCGCTGCACCTGGTCGTCGAGATGCAGAACACCCACACGGCGGACCTTTCGCTGCAGAATTCCGACGTGAGCCCCCAGGACGCACCCGAGGCAAGCAATCCGTACAAGTTGTCGCGCGCCGCCGAGACTCACCTGCGCCTACTACAAGCCTGTCTCAAGCTTCTGCGAGTCGAAACGCTGCCAGCGCTTTGGGAAATCACCCAGGGCCTGTTTGCTCCCGAGCTGAGCTCGACCTGGATGCGAGAGAACCTGCAGCGGGTGCATGATGATCAGCGGCGCCGGTACGTCCAAGCGCTCTCCCAAGAACTGCTGGATAGCTGGGCACACTGGCTGAGTCGCGAACCACAGCTTGCCAGACTCCTCACAGTTGCTGGCCAAGAGGACGCCCGCGTGCTCCGAGAGCTGAAAAGTGCAGTGGCGCGTGGAGTCCACGTATTCGAACAATTCGAAACGCAAACGCGTCAGCAAGGCTCCGCTTCCCTGATAACGACGTGTCAAGCCCTGTTAGTCATCGTGCGCGAGTACTTCGAGCGCATGCACACGAGGTGGCGCAAGATCTGCGATGCTCCAACCGGGTACCTGGAGCGTAGGTCGTCTCTTTGGCCAACGGCGCGTGTTCATCGAGTTCACGAAAGCGAGTTCTGGGTGTTGGATGAGTTACCTGAACAGCGGATCACCGTCCTACATCGAACCCCGCTGGCGGCTCCCACTCTCGCGGAGTTGGCCGAACGCAACGAAGAGCTTCTCTCGTCTTTGAAAGACGAACACAGGAGCTTTGGTCTCGTCGTGGACCTACGTCAGGCGCCGATGCGCAACGACCGTGCTTTCGAAGAAACGATGGCACGACTCAGAGTGGCGCTCACGTCACACTTCGAGCGCTCCGCGGTTCTGCTCGATAGCCCGCTCGGCGAGTTGCAGGTCAACCGCTTGGAACGCGACGAAGGTCGGACGACGTTCATCACTCGCAGCGCCACGGCCGCGTTCCAGTTCGCCGCTGGTGGTCGCTAGTTGCAGACATCTGATCGACCCGAGAGCACCGGAACGTCATCATTCTACAGCCTGACTTTCTTTGGGCCCGCTGATCCGTCTGCCTTGGGGCCTCAGAGCCGATCCGAATCGAAAAAAAACATCGCCCCAATCACCCGACGGCGAAGCCTTTCTGAACTCCAGCGCCACCACCTTGACGGCGGATGGCGTTTGTCGACGCATCGCACGACGGAAAGGTCAGCTGATGAAGGTATTCTTTAAGAGGTGCGTGTGCGCACTGAGTCTCATCTCGCTCGCAGCTTGCGGCTCGAGCGACGACACCTCGAACGACTCCAAAACTGGCGAGGAGACAGAGGAAGACGAACAGGAGTCAGATGCAGAGGAGGGCACGCTCAAGCTGCCGGATCCGGACACCTTGCCCATGTTGGGCGCAGACGGAATGCTCGTCAACCCAGAGGGTTGCCCAGCCTCCGCACCTTTTGGCCTCTGCGATGGCACGGCCGTAGCCTGCATCTACGAGCAATGGGCGTGCGCTTGCCTGGCGGGCATCTGGCAATGCCTCGACACGAGTGACCTGACCCCGGTCGCAGAGGGCGAACCAACTTCGGACACCGATGCTGGGGCCCCCGGCGGTGTTCCGGAGGATGGCGACGACTCGGACACGGCCCCGAGCGACCAAACCGCTGACTCGGGAGCAACTTCGCCCGACGACAACTCGGGCGACGAGGACGCAGGTGCACGTCCCTCCGACGACGAACCGGGAGACGAGCCGTCAGACACCACCGACGACAACCCGCCGAGCGACGACAGCCTGGACGCGGGCGCAGCATCACCCAACGGCACCCCAGCCAGCCACGACGCTCCCGACGCTGGCGCGCCCAACAGTCGCTCAGCGGCGGACGCCGGCTAGCAGTCAGGTCACTCGTCGATCGGAGAATGGGGCAGTGACCCGTCAGCTCGAGACCGGTCCTAGGATGTGACGGTCGACCCAGCAGGCTCACGACACCCAATGCGTGCCTCGCGCGAGCACCGCAGTTATCATTTCTTGTTTGGGGGGCGTGACGGTGTCGTCGACGGCGCCCTGTGGGTTTGCTCCACTGTGGGACACGCCGGTCGGAGCGACCCGATGCCGGCAATATTCCAACGCACGTGGCGCTAGCACGTCCAGTGCACGCATCGCCTTGCTGCGCTCGCGGTGAGTGTTCAACATGTCGCCTAGGGTCGCGCAGAGCTGCGTGGACCTTTGCCTCACACGGGTCACTCATGAGAGCAACCAGCCTTTGTAGATTCGGCGCCGGGTCGGTGCTCGGCGGTTTGATGTTGTTGTGCCAACCTGCCGCAGCTTCTCCGTCGTACGGCTACTTTCTAATTCAGTACTACCAGTTTTCGCCTGGGTGCGGCGGCTGCCACACAAACCCTGCCGGCGGTGCCGGCACTGTCAAGCAGCCCTTTGGGTTGACGATGATGTCACTCGGCCTGACTGGTACGAACGATCTGGAGCTCTTGGTCGATACGCTCAACGCGCTCGGGGACTCGGATTCCGATGGCGACGGAGCGATTGACGCCGAGGAGGTCTTGCACGGCGGAGATCCGAACGACCCTGAAGTCTTTCCAGACGGTTTTGTTCCGCCACAGGTGGCGCCCCCGGAGCAACAGGGCGAGACGGAGCCCAGCTCAGAGGCGCAGCAGGTCCCCACGCCCACCACTGGTCAGCCCAGTTCGCCCGCAAACGCGCCCACCGCCCCTGGCGCGACTACAGAAGTTGACGGCACTGGTAGTCCACTCGATGCTCCCCCGGTTGGAACGCCCCCCTCGCAACACGAGCCTGAGTCGGGCGCTACATCCGATGGATGCACAGTCGCGGGGGCCTTGGGGACCAACTTCAGTGCCAGCACCTGGTGGTTACTGGCGCCTGGCACGCTTCTTGGCCTATGGCGATGGCGAGTTCGACCTCGGAGCGCGTCCTGATGAAGTTCCGCCGCGTCCACGACGCTGTCGTGGCGCGTCAAACGTCGCGAGTGCTACCCCAACCCTCGATGTTTCCGAGGGTTACCCCGAAGGGGTCACATGTGGGTGCTCACGCACTGTCTCAGAACGCACTGTCTCAGAACGCAGTGTCCCAGAACACGGTGCGGCAGAAGACGTTGTGCGTCGAACCACGACGCTGGGGCTCACGCTTCAGCACCTGTGCAGCGTCTTGGGATAGCTCAGTCTGGCTAACGAACAGACCTCGATGTTCAGAAGCTATCGCTTCCCGCCTCGACACGCCTCACCGGAGAGGGTGAATGCAGACTCAAAAACTGTCGCAGCAGCAGCGCAGTTTGGGGTTCGGGCGGAATCATTACCGATAGCTGAAACACGCACCGCGTCAAACGCTGGAAAGCGTTGCGCCGGCGATACTCAGCGTGTCAGATGATACTGGGTTACCGAGCGGCAACCGACGGCAGTGTGCAAGGGTCGCACATAGTTTGCTGGAGCAGATTCACGCAGGTGTGAGCTCCACCTCAAGACAAGGAGTGATCCATGGTCCAAAGAATAGGTGGAATGGCGTTCTTGGCAGCCCTCGCGGTGGGTTGCTCAGGAGACGTCACGGGGCCGCCACCGGACGTTGCCGGCGACGGCGCGGGGCCGGCGGACTCCGAGGCGGGGAGTGAAGCACCGAGCGGCAACGAGCCGGGCAATCCCGCAGAAGCTGTCAATCCCGGTGAAGTGGGGTCGACGACACCGGAAGCTCCTGCGGACGAGGAGGTCGTCGCCAGTATCACGGCGCTTTCCAATTGCGAACCAGGTACGCCAGAGGGCTCATCCGTACTGCGCCTCACCAACCGGCAATACGACAACACGGTCGCTCAGCTGTTGGGCAAAGATCTGCAGCTCTCCATCACGACGCTCCAGAGCGATAGCAAGGGCAACATGGATGCTCGGAGTTGGGACTCTTACCAGAATGCAGCAAGCACCATCGCCTCGACGATCATGACGGACGCCGCCGTCCGCGCGCAGGTCATCACCTGTAGTACTGAAGACGCCGCATGTGCCCAAGAGGTCATCGCCGACTTCGGGGCCCAGATATTCCGCCGTCCGCTGGAGGCTGACGAGGTCGCCCGCTATCTGGCGCTGTTCAGCGATACGACGTTGACGGAGACGGGCTCTTTCGACGAACAGCTGCAGGTGGCTCTACGAGCCATGTTCCAGTCACCCAACTTCCTCACTCTGGCGGAGGCTTCAGGGACTCCGGAGCCGGATCTGGACGGTGCTGGTGAACGTTACGCGTTGACCGACTACGAATTGGCGTCACGGCTGTCCTATCTCTTGTGGGACACGATGCCGGACGCGGAGCTGACGGCGGCGGCGGAAGCGGGTGCTCTCACGCAGGGCAACGGTCTGGCGGAACAAGCGGCGCGGATGCTCCAAGACGACCGCGCCAAGGGCTTGGTCGAGCGTCTGCACATGCATTACCTACGCATGGGACCCAACACGCGTTGGGCGGACTACACGCGGGACGCCGCGAAGTATCCCCACTACAGCGAAACGCAGCTGGAAGCGGTCGCTCAGGAAACACTGCGGGTAGCTGAGTCTGTCGTCTTTTCGGGTGGCTCCTTCGAAGCTCTGATGACGACCACCGTGGGCTACGTCAATGCGGATACCGCTCCGCTCTACGGCCTCGATCCCGCCCAATTCGGCGCGGAGCTCGTGCCGGCAGAGCTTGGCGCCGCGCGCCCAGGATTGCTCACGAGAGCCGGCTTTCTCGCCGCCAACTCCTACGGAAACCGCACCTCCCCGATCCACCGCGGGGCATTCATCATGAAAGACGTGCTTTGCGCTTCCATCGGCAATCCGTCACCGAATGCCGCCAGCACGCCCCTGCCGGAAGACGACGGCTTAGTGACGAACCGAGACAAGACGGCAGCGCAGACGTCAATCGGGCCTGACTGCATTGCCTGCCATGAAACGATCGTCAACCCTCCGGGCTTCGCGCTGGAGTCCTTCGATGCGGTCGGCGGAGTTCAGTCGACGGACAATGGGGTGCCCGTAAACACGGAAGCCGATGTCGTCATTGGTGCCAACCGAGTGCACGTCAGTGGCCCCGTTGACCTGATGAACGCCATTGCCGCCTCCCCAGAGGCCAAGCGCTGCTACGCCGAAAACTGGGTGGCCGTCGCATACAACCGCGTGATTTCGCCACAAGACGCCTGCACGGTGGACACCATCGCGACGCGCATGGCATCCAATCCGAGCTACTCAATTTCGAGCCTTATCACCGATCTGGCCAACGTCGAATCCTTCCGCTACCGAGCCCACGAAACCGAGGTGTCCCAGTGAACAGCGCAGCCATGAAAAAGCGGTCCACGAGAAGACTGTTCTTGCAGGGCATGGGCGGGGCCACTTTGCTGGCGCCATTCTTGCCATCACTTCAACCGCGAGCGGTACGGGCCCAAGACAACCCTTTTGCCACTCGGCTGGTCATGTACTTCACCCACAACGGGTGCTTGCTCGACAACTACCGCACTGCTGAGCGCAGTGGCCCCCTTGATTTTTCCAGCCTATCAACGTTCAGCGAGCTCGTCGGACTGGAAAGCAAGATGAGCCAGATCCGCGGCCTAGCGCTGTTCCCCCGTGGCACGAGCATCACTTACAACGGAGCAACGGTCTACTTCGACCCCCACGACCAAGGTACCGGCTCGAAGCTGACGGCGGCGCCTAACGACGAAACCGCTAAGTGGGCACTTGGCCGCTCCTTCGACCACGTCATCGCCGAGTTGGTCAACCCGGGTGCGGACAAGACGCCGCTGGTGTTCTCGCCGACCGGGGCCGGCTTCCAGGACGTCAAGACGGTCGTCTCCTACAAGGTGGCGGGCGACGGCACTGCCTTCAGCCCCGAGGGCAATCCAGGCAAGATCTACAGCACGCTCACTGGCTTGTTCCAAGACGGCGGCGATACGACGACGCCGACGTCGGAGGCAGATTGGCGCGTGCTTCAAGGGCAGAGCATCCTCGATGTGACGCGTGACGAGTTGATCGCCCTACAGGGAAAGAGTCTGAGCAGCGCCGACAAGACCCGCTTGGATGCATGGGCTGAGCTATTGCGAGCGACCGAGCAAGTCATCGTCCCCGGTGAATGCAACGCAGACGTGGCTGAGGCCCTGGGTATCAACGAAACGACCATCACCGACGCCGGCGGCACGCTATCTGACAGTGGCCGAGGCAACGGATTTGGCGGCGGACTTGGCGGGGGGGACACGGCAACCAGGATGAACCTCGGGATGGAGGTACTGCAGAAGCTCGCCGCCATCACGATGATCTGCGACGCCAACCGCGTCGTATTGCAGCACAACCAGAGCTTCGTCACCTTCGACTTCGACGGCATCGACGCACCAGCGGACCACCACGGTATCTCACACCGAACCGGCAGCGCGGCAGTCGGAGGCGACACCTACGACGCAGAGTACTACGAACCGTTCATCAAGCTCATCGACGCCTGGTACGGCAAGAAGTACGCCCAATTCGTCAAGCTTCTTGACAGCATCCCCGAAGGGGACGGCACGCTCCTGGACAACACCGCAACGATGTGGCTTCCGGAGTTGGGTGACGGCGAAGCTCACAACAACGACGATCTCCCCATCACGATCGCCGGCAGCCTGGGTGGTTTCCTGAGAACCGGTGAAATCATCGATACCGATCCACCTGACGAAAGCGCCGGGGGTGGCGGCGGCTTTGGCGGCGGCTTCAGTTTTGGCAACGGCGGCACCCCCCTGAACAAGCTGTACGTCACGCTGGGTCAGGGCTTGGGTGCGGACATCCAGGAGTTCGGCATGGCCGACACGAACGACGTCGATGCAGGCATCACGAACCCAGGGCCGCTCACCGAGCTCTTGGCCTGAATTTCACCCCAATCACGAGCGCGCCAGCAGCGTGAAGTCCTGGGATGGACGGGTAAGATCGCAGGGTCGAAGTTCCCGCCGAAGCTGGCGTCCCCGGGCCAAACGTTGAAGTGGACCCGCAGGACTTGGCTCGCGTTGTCGCGAAACGCGGCGGCAGCGTCACCCGTGGGACATCTCTGGAGCGCCAGACAAGGCGTTCGTCTCGAGTTCGCAGTCCGCCCGCAGCGTTTCGAAGGCCAGCTCATTCCACAACGTCCCAGCTACGTCCGAACCCTCTTTCCAGAGGAAGAAGGAGCTGACGACACCATCGCCGAGGGCACGCTGAACTCGCGCTTCGAAGCGGCCGTACGCGTAGGCCTCGTTCGTGTATAGCTCTGCGCTGCGGACGGCTCCGGCGGGGCCGCCCACAGAACGGCGACGATGCTCGCGACAAATGAAAGGATCTGCTTCTTGGTGGAATTCTTCGGTGTTCTCATACGAAACGGTGCGGCCGGTCGCTGCTCGCTCCGACTGCCGGCCGTCACCATGTGTCGCTGCCAGGGGACCCTTCGCGTTTCTTGGGAAACGTCCGTTGCAACTGTCGGGTGACCCGTCCTGGTGACGTGGTGCGTCAGTGCCTTGAACGACCGTCGTGCTCTGTCATGGTGCCTAGACGGTAAACGGACTTGCGATGCCTGAACCCATCTTGCACCAGCGCTTTCTTCCCGCCGACTCCAGAACCACACGCGCCTATGTTTGGAAGTACTCCTTGGAACACGGTGGTCGACGACCGAGGCACTTTCACGCGGAGCCTGAGCTAAACCTCGTCGCGAACGGGTGGGCGGAGTTTGGAGTCGGCGAGCGGGTCGTTCGAGTTGCCGCCGGCGAACTCGTCGGCTTTCCTGCTGGACAAGACCACATCCTGCTGCGCTCCTCAGAGGACATTTTCCTGTTCGCCATCGGGATGGCCCCGATGTTGGCGTCCGAAGTGTGTGCCGGCCAATGGGGTGAGACCGCCGTGCCCCTACACCTCCGACTTGCCCCAACGGACCTTGCAGCGCTCAGCCACCGCGCGGGGTGCATTGTGGACACGCCGTTCGTCGAGCAGCCCTGCGCGGAGCTGTGGGAGCACGTCCACTGGCTGGGACAGCACCGGCCTCTGGGGCGAAGCGGGGATCTGCACGTGCTGACCAAGCGAGCGCTGCAGGTGGTGTCCGAGGATCCCGGGCTCGGACTCCGAGCGGTGGCCAAGAAGACCAAGGCCAACCCGTCGGAGGTGAGCCGGTACTTCCATCGCGATCTCGGCATGACGTTCGTCCACTACCGAACCCGCCTACGGCTGCTCAGGTTCATCGACTTGGTGCAAGCGGACCGCGGCAACTGGACGGGAGCCGCGATCGCTGCGGGGTTCGGCTCCTACTCTCAGTGCCATCGCAATTTCCAAGCGCAGCTAGGTTGTTCACCCAGCGCCTTCTTCAAGGCGGGGCGGGGTCACGATATGCAAGGCGCCTACGACGACTGAGCAAGCCACTGGCCAAGGCGATTACCAAACCGACACTGCAGCGAGGCGACCACAGCGACCGGGCTTGACGGGGAACCGAATGCCAAGAGTTTAGGCAATGGCCGCAGACCTCTCTCGACAGTGCGGGTGCGGGGCCATGGATCTCACGGAACGGATGGACAATCGAGCAGCCCTTCGCGTTTCGCGGCATCGAGCAGGTCTTTCGCCAAGGGCCGCGTCGCCGAATCGACAGCAATCAGGACCTCGCTGGGTATTGCGTGCACGTAGAAGGTCTTGCGCCGCCACACTGGTTGAAACAAGCGAGTCAACACCCCTCGCTTGACGGCAGACAAGAACCCAACGCCTTCGAGCACGACGTGATAAGTCGAACAATGCGGGAGCAAGCTCCGCAAGACGTTGCTCGTGTGCTGTCTGACCGCGGCGTCCGGCGGGGGCGCATCCACAGGCACCCGCGTCACGTACAGGATCGGCTTGCCCGTGCGTTTCGTCTCTTCTCGTATCTGGGCGGCGATCTCGTCGACATCCACGGCCGTGGGTGCCCCCCAAGTCGAGTAAATAGCGCCCGGAATGCGAACGAATCTGTAGGACATCTGCTAGCGCTCTCACCTACGACGGACCGCCGCACCGGCCCCCCCAAACCTGAGTCCCCCTTATACTCTCTCCGGGTTCGCTTCGCCAGACACGTTCGCAACCATCCCCGAACCTGCAGCCGCCGAGCGGCGAGGACTCAGGCGTGGGGATCTCCCCTTGAACACCACGTGCTCCGACTGCAACACCCTCATGGGGTTTTCGACACGCGCCGCGCTGTCCAGCGCGTTGGCGACAAACATGTGGTGCATCAGTGATGCGACCAAGGGCCCAATCTTTGTCGGAGCAACCCCAGCGTCCAACAGAGCTGCCGAAACCCCCAGGCTGACGTTGGGAGCTGTCTTGCGCTGCGCTTCGACGACTGGAGCCACAGCGCACACACAACCCCAGAATCGCAACCGGTGACGCCCGCGTTGCTCGATCGCGCGGGTGAAAGCCACCAGACGCTCGTCCCGCTGACGGTACGGCGTGCCGAAGCCCCAGACGAACTGATGCTGCCTGAGGTAGTCCTGGACCACCGCGGCGACTCGCTCGGGATCGTGGAGGTCGTCACCGAGGCGCTTCGAGAAGTCCACCAGTAGATCTGCTGTGCGTTGACACGCCCAAGGACCGATCCTCGCGTCCTCCAAAGTCAGCCAGCCCAGCGCCGCGGGCAACATAGTCGCACCGTAGGAAGCAATGAGCTGGGTCAACTTCAGCGGCCAGATGCGCGGATCTGCCAACGATAGTGCGACCCCGATGTCATCGAGTACGTGCAGGAGTTCTTCGTTGGCACGACGTCCAAGCACGGAGAGCGCCGTCAAGCCCCCGACACTCTCAGCGCCGAGGAGCTCTGCAAACACTGCATGCCCCTGATAACGATGCTCCTCAACGCCCCAGTGCGCGCAACGAGTGACTATCTCCGGAACTTTGGGCTCACTCTTCCGCATAGCGAAACCTGGGCAAGTTGATGGGGTAACGACCGAAGTTCGTTTGTTTTTCCGCAAACGCTTCTGCTAGGGCGCAGGGCAGCCGCGCCAAAGTGAAGAGTGCTTCCAGCTTGTCGAGGCGACGGATCCCTGCCGAATGAAACAGAGCCACCACGATCGCGTCGTGATTGGGATGGTGCTCCAGAATGGGCATGCTCTTGCAGCACCCAGGCAACGACGCGGTCAACGCGCTCGCCCGCCGACGCTCTTCATCGCTGCGGGCGCAAAAGTGCTCTCGGAGCGGGGAACGCGGTTCGTCAAGCCAGCTCAGCAGCTCTCGCCCCGACCGCAACTCGAACGTCGACTGCTCCGCCAGCCCCGCAGCTGCCACAGTCGTCAGTGCGCTTGCTCTGGCGCCACAAAGCCGGGCCAGCACCGCCGCATGCACCGAGGCGTCAGCGACGGACGCGGCCGACACTGCAATCATCGCGCAGTCGGTTGCCGCACGAGCCTCTGCCGTTGGAAGTTCCCCCGTCAACGAGAGGAGCACGAGGTCTGTGAACCCGTAATGAGCAGCCAGGTCCGCGTCCACGTCGTAGCCGTGGATGCGACGTGGGTCACCGGGGTCGACGACCCTTGCGCACAGCTTCGAAGCAACAACATCGTCGATTGGGCTGGGGCGTTGCATGGTGTACTCCCGTCTCAGCGATCGCACTCTCGCGCCGTCAACCGTTGACGCCCTGTTCGAGCAAGCTGAAATTGCGTAGGTTGGGTGGCAGTGCCTCCGTCGTGTCGATCGTCACATCGACGAGCACTGGGCCTCTGCTGTTCATGGCGAGCTTCACTGCGGATTCCAAGTCAGGTTCGGCCTCCACACGTATCCCTTCCGCGCCCATGGCCACGGCAACCCGCGCGAAGTCTACACGCGGAAACTCAGTCGCGAACGGTTGCCATCCCAAAGCCCGCATACCGTCGTCGATGATCCCGTAGCGTGCGTCGTTCAAGACGATCCACACTGCCCCGATGCCGTACTTGGCGGCTGTATTGATCTCATTCTGCATCAGAAGTGCGCCGTCCCCGACGACGGCGACAGCCTTGCCAGATACCAGGGCTGCCCCGATGACTCCTCCGGCGGCGTGTCCCATCGAACCGTATGAGGTGCTCACCCTGTAGCGCCCCGGCTCTTGGAAGCGGAGGAAGTGACTGCCCAACAAGAACGAGTTCCCAGCTTCGGTCAGAACGATGGCCTCGGACCGCTCCAACACCTGACGCTGCAGTATCGACATCAAGAAGCTGGGGCGGACGCCACTGCCCACGCGCGCCACCAATGGCTCGACCCGCCGGGTTGGGGGACTGGGAAACGACGGACGGCGCGCCGGAACGTGCGCGATCAATTCTCCCAGGAACGCGTCGATCTCTGCCCGGATGGCGAACGTCTCGGCTCGGGGGTAGGCTCGCCCGAAAGCCTCGTTGCCGATGTCGACGTGGATCAGCCGCCGCTTGGGCAGATAACCTTCGGACCAAAACGAAGTGAACTCGCCCAGGCGAGATCCCAGCACCAGGACGTGGTCGGGGCGATGAGATCGCAGGTAGTCGAGCACACGCTGGTGGCCGCCAAGGCCTGTGACACCGAGATAGAGCGGGTGGTCTTCAGGAAACACCCCCTTCGCGCGGGGCGACGACATCACCGGCGCTTGGGTGCGCTCCGCAAGCTCCAGCACCCGCTTCGACGCGCGCTTGGCACCCGACCCCACCCAAATGACGAAACTCGAATCCAACAGTGCGGCGCAACGACGGGCGAGCCCCGCGTCTTCTCTAGCGATCAGAGCTGGTGAACACGCTCGAGGCGATGGCGCGACTGCTGTCTGCACATCGAGAGCAATGCCCACGTGCGCAACGAACCCTTCAGCATTGGTCAAGCCGTGAGCCAGGCAGATGCCTAGTGTGTCGAGCTGTCGCGGGTCCTCCAAGATTAGGGCGTGATGAAACAAACCGCCTGCCGTGAACAAATCGGACAAGCCATCAGCGTGAACGTTCGTCTCCTGGAACGCGTTGCGCCCCCGTTCTTTGGAACTCGTGACTCCAGAAACGAACACTACCTTCGCGCCCTCGCGCCGCGCCGCAGCCATTCCGACCAGCGCGTTGGCGGTGCCTGGTCCGGCGGTAGCGACGACCACGGTTGGCGCGCCCGTGGCCAACGAGGCTTCGATCGCGGCGAAAGCCGCTCCGGCTTCGTGCCGACAGTGCACGAAGGTGATGGAGGAGTCGTCGAGCTCCCGGCAAAAAGGGGCTATCGCCCCGCCGAGGACACCAAAAGAATGGCGAACCCCCAACCCTTCGAGAATCTTCACCAGCGCAGCGGCGGTTGAAGACTCGGGGACGGATTCGGCGGGTGCGGCCTTGGATACGACCATGCTCTCGCGTGGTTCGCGGCTGCGCCTCATTCGACGCGGGTGGGTACGGGCAGTAGCTGTCATCGGCGCAAACGTGGGTGCACCAGCCCAACGGCAATACGTAACGGAAGTTAAGCTCTCGGTTGGATGCCCAGCCAACCCTGAGACCTGCTCGACTCCCGAACGCCGATGACGAGAGAGGAACCGCGCCCCCGGACAAATCAGGTTCTCTACTTCTTACCGGACCATCGCAAACTGCTTTCCGGTGCCCGTCTAGTCAATCGTCCTAATCAATTGTGATGGCAAACGTTCCTGCGCAGAATCGTCGTTCCAGATGTGCAGCAAACCCTCACTTTTGGGAGCATGGCGAGTCGCCACGAGTGCTGTGGCGGCTCTACCCCTTCTCTGTAAGCACCACGACCGCTAGCGCGTGTCATGATCGCGCGCTCGCCAAGCATAAAAGGTGCCGCTAACACTGATAAAGGTGAACATCCCGGAACGAGACTAGTATGAGCGCCTACTGAACTCACCGCGCTCATTCGACAAGCCGTAGGGCTCCTCTGTTCATTTCCTGCGGCACGGTAGCGGGCGTGACAGTCAATTCAGAGGCGGTGTTCAGGCCCGCCCACCCATGGTCGGGCGCCTCGAGGCGCGCCAAACACGCGTGAATCGGACTCGTACCCGCCTTGGGGGTTGCCGTGATGCCGACTTGGCGGCAGAGTGTGGCGATGTTGGGGGCTGACAACACACGCGACTCCGTCCGGGCGATGTCTCGGCCCACCGTCCTACTGGTGGACGACGAGCCCGCGCTGCTCACGGCGACATCACGCCTGCTTCAGCGCGTCGGCTTCGACACCGTCGAATGCGGCGACGGCGTATCTGCCCTCAGTGTCCTCAGAGGTGGTCGCCCCGTGCATGTCGTCATCAGCGATGTGTGCATGCCCCAGATGGACGGCATCGACTTGCTACGTGCCGTGAGACAGCTGGATCTCGATCTTCCTGTCATCGTCGTCACGGGTGGACCGACGCTGGAGACGGCCATCGAAGCGTTGGACCACGGCGCGTTCAAGTACCTGGTCAAGCCTGTCGACTTCGAAGAACTCTGTCGCGCCACGCACAGAGCCGTGCAGCTGTACATGCTCTCACGAGCGAAGATGGAAGCCTTCGAAGCACTCGGGCACTTCAAAGGTAACAACTCCGACCCACTCGGCTTGCAGGCAGCTTTTGACAGTGCGCTGGACTCTCTGTGGCCCGCATTTCAACCCATCGTCTCGGCACAGGACGGGTCGTTGTTTGCCTACGAAGCGTTACTGCGCACCGAGGAGCCTTCGCTACCTCACCCAGGAGCAGTTCTGGATGCGGCCGAGCGCTTGAATCAGCTGCACCTCCTCGGACGCACAATGCGCCTGAAGGCCACAACGGAGTTCGGTGCTACCCTACCGCCGCTGGAATTGTTCTTGAACCTGCACCCACAAGATCTCCACGACGACGAACTGCTGGAAGCCACATCCACCACACTTCCTCACGCTTCCAGAATCGTGCTGGAAGTCACGGAGCGCGCAACCCTGCCGCGTGCGGGGGATGTTCGGGGGCGCGTGAGTGCTCTAAGGGAAGCAGGTTATCGGATTGCCATCGATGATCTTGGGGCAGGATACGCTGGACTCAACACCTTCGCCACGCTCGAGCCGGAGTTCGTGAAGCTCGACATGGAGCTCATCCGCAATCTGCAAGAAGTCCCTGTCAAGCAGCGCCTGGTCAAGCACATGACCGCGCTCTGCCACGACATGGGTATGCGCGTCGTCGCAGAAGGAATCGAAACCGAGGTAGAGCGCGACACTGTGGCGGCGCTCGGGTGCGATCTGCTGCAGGGGTATCTTTTCGGACACCCAGCAGCGGGGTTCGAGCGACCCACCTGGTAGCCCAGAGCTGCCCCGATGGCAAACCCCGCCGCTCCGGTCACTCAGCTCGTCGGTACCGGGGGGGACTTGGGTTTCGGCACTCACGTCGGGATCGCCCCAAAGTCGCTTTGCGCGACCCATCGCAGCGTTCGACACGCAAACGAAACATCTGACCCAGAGTCAGTTCGCACCAAGATGCTGTCAACCCGTCCGCTCGCGTGACACCGGCGTGGGTCCCAAGGGCCGCGCCGGTCGGAGCGCTGGGTTGCGTGCGCTGGAAGCGCTGGGAAGCCGACCGGTCGCGGGCGCCTGTCGCCCGGCCTAGCGGCGTTGACTGATTACCTGTCCGGGCGTCAAACGGATCGCCGCCGGAGCGCTACACCGGTTCCCGTCGCGTTTCAAGCAGAGCCAAGAGTCCGTCTGGACTGAGCCCATCACTTGGTCGTATGATTCGTCTCGCAACAAGCGGGGCCTCGGCTCCGAATCGAGGAGGTCAGGGGATGACAAGGCGGCATGATGCCCCCGGGGGCGCTCCCAGTACCGAGCATGAGCCGCACGTCGGATCCGAGAGTGCCGAACATCGAGTAGGCACCAACGAGATCGAGGCGCTGGCGGAGACGGTACTGGACGGGGCGAACGCCTCGGGCCTGGGCGTGATCGTCTGCTTTCGAGCGGGAGGTGTGCCGCGCTTGGTGCACGTCAACGATGCCGCATCCGAGGTTTTCGGCAGCGCGAGTGCGGAGCTTCTCGGAACGCCAATGCTGGACCTTTTCTCTCCAGTTGACCGAAACGCTCTGGCAACGGCTTTGAGCCACGACCGCAGCTCCGCTGAGCCGCCGACCATCGACGCCGAGGCGCTGCACCAGGGTGGGCACGGAGTGCCGGTGGAGCTGACTTTTTCGCAGGTGGTGTTGGCGGACGAGCCAGCCGTCGTCTGCTTCTTGCGCGACATCACCGAGCGGCGGTTGCTGCAAGCAGAATTGGCCGCGCGGGACCGAATGGCGACGCTGGGTTCACTAGCTGCTGGGGTAGCGCACGAGATCAACAATCCCCTCGGCTACTTGAGATTGAACGTTTCCACCCTGATTCACCAGTTGGAGCGGCTGACGCCGGCGGAGCACCAAGAGCAACTTCAGCCCGTGATCGCGGCCACGCGTGACGGCTTGAAGCGGGTCGCAACCATCGTGCGCGACCTACAATGTCTGAGTTCGCCGCAAATGACCGAGCGCTGGCCGGTCCACGCGTGTGAGGTTTTGGACTCGGCCGTCAACCTGGCGATGCACGCCATCCGTGGGTGGGCGCGGGTCGAGCGGCGCTATTCGGAAGTCAGCGCGCTAAAGACGGACCCAACACGCGTCGGACAGATCTTGCTGAACCTGGTGACCAACGCGGTACAGTCCTTTCAACACCAGGACGCCCACCGGAACGTTATTTCCCTGCTGGTCGAACAGCGCGCGCCATCCGGGATCACGATCACCGTGGCGGATAATGGTGCGGGGATAGCCCGACCACACCTGGAACGCATCTTTGATCCATTCTTCACGACGAAGCGATCCGGATCTGGTCTCGGCTTGGCCATCAGCCGGTCGCTCGCCGCCTCCCTCGGTGGCTCCCTGGCGGTCGCCAGCGAATGCGGTGTGGGAACACAAGCCATGCTCTCGTTGCCGCTGCTGCCGCCGACGCCGACCAAACGCGAACTGAAGGCCTCCTGAACGATGATGACCGCCGACGGCGAACGGGTTGCGAACGCAGAAACGTGGCATGCGCCGAAGGGTAGCCTCACGATAGAAAAACCGGTACGCGGCGTGATTCGCTTCACGTATCACGGTCACATGGTGGCGGCAGTGGTGCCGTTTCTCGAAGCTTCGGTAGCAGAAGTCCTTCGATCCGGGGTGCGCCCGGACCTGTTCATCGACCTGGCGGCCATGACGGGCTACGATTCCGAGTACCGAAAGGCGATCTCCGAGTGGGGAGCCCGCACGCACCCTCACTTCGGGGAAGTACGAGTCCTCGTGCGATCCAAGCTGATAGCCATCGGGATCGCGGTATCGAACCTCACCGCGGCGAACAAGCTCAAGCCGACGACTGATCGCCGGGAGTTTGAACGCTCTCTAGAAGCCGCCGCGGCTCGTCACCGAGGCAGCGACCAGCACGCGGCAGACTCCTGAAAAGCATTGTCAGCAGCCTGCTAGGGGTGTCGGCGCCCGCGGCGGCAATCCGCCACCTCACCTCTCAGCCACCTCTGCACTCGCGCGTACCACGACGGTGCGTTCTCGTGGAGGTTCAGTGCATGGGCGGCGTTGGGAATGATCCATTGTTCGAACTGGGGAGCCAGCGGATAGTTGTCCCCTTCGCCATCGATGCTGCCACTCAACGAACATGACGGCAGCTGACATGCAAGGATGTCGTAGTCACCCACCACGTTGAGCACAGGCACATCAATGCTCTGGGTATAACCGTATGTAGTGAACTGGTCGAAAAGCATGCCGACGGGGACCGTATCTTTGAGCATCTCGTCCGCCACCAGGAGTTCCGGGGATGTCGTGGGAAGATGATGAAAAAGCTCACCGCGCGCGCCAGGTAGCGTAGTTATGTAGCCGGGGGGCAGGTCGAGGTCGGCGAAGAGCGGATCCAGCTCCGCAGGATAGGCCAGTGTCTGCGTCAGAATAGCTCCAGGCGGGTTTTCGTCGTGGGAGATGCCCGTGAGCACCAGTCCGTCCACGTCGCCGTAGAGCGCGGCTTCGGTCCAAGCGATGTTTGAACCAAAGGAGTGCCCCACCAGTACCACTTGCTCGAATTCGAGCGCCTCGCCGCTGCTGTCCTCAAACCACCCGTCACGCAGCGCCGTGACGACCTGGTGCACGGTGAACGCGCTCGCGTGGACGCTCACTGTGGTGCCGTCGGGGCGGTCGCTCTGTCCAGAACCAATGCGATCGAGCGCCAGCGTCGCAAATCCGGCGCCATGGGCTCGGCGTACGTAAGAGTAGTGGCGGTTCTCGAAGGGATAGTCCCAGTAGTTCCTGTTGTAAGATGCGCCATGCACCAGAACTTGAACGAGACCGTGGTTTCGACGCGGCACACACAAGCTACCGCGCAGCGTGTACTCGTCACCCTCCCCTGGCTCGAGCTGAACCGGTAGTTCGACGTCGAGGCAGCGCGTGCCACCCGCGCTTGCCGGCACGACCCATAGCAGACTTGCGACGATGCCCCGACAAACATGCCTGAGCGTTCTGAACTGATTCATTGACTACTCCTCCCATCGCACGGGCCCTTCCCGCGCAGCGCCAGCCTACCGCGCGCCCTGGGTGCGGTCGATGCACTCTGTTCGCCCTGCACCACTTGGGAACATCGCGCTCCTTCCGCCAACTTCAGCCAGGCGAAGGTGCGGATTGAGCCGACCAATTCGCAGAAGTGCACTCCGCACGCAGATCGTTGGCCGGTGCATCGTCACGCGCGCGCCTCGCAATGGGCGCGGTACCCGCCTCAGCGGGTCGCCGGCCCACCGCCGCGGACAGTTCTGAGCGAGGAAACAGGCTGCCGACGCCATCGACCGCGGTGTGAGCTAGCTCGACGCACTGCTGTGAGACGTCATCAAGAGTTGCGCAGTATCATTCATGCTCCGTGACGCGACCCGACACCAGGCGATCGCCGTCACTGAACAACACGCGGCCGAAGCGTCGGAACCAACAATTGTAACTACCCTGTTTAGTCTACTAGGTGCTCAGTACTGAACCTCAGTGTCACCTCATCGCCATCCACTCGCGCGCTCATCCGTCGCGATCCCGCAACGTTCATCGTTTCCCACGTGCCGTCAGCCTGCAGCGCTCATGATCGCGAACCACGGTGGTACAACCTCGTCAAACCGCGCTTGCGGAGGTGGGCCCGAGGTGGATACTCCAGTCATGGAAGCCTCGAAGAACAGCCGAGACGCCGACACGCTTCCGGCAACGCCGTTGTCGAACAATGCGTCGCAACCTGCGGCAGCCAGCGTCAATACCTCAGGGATCCGTCCCGCTGCCACGGCCCAGGCCGCTGGAGATGAGGCACATGCAGAAATGCTTCGCGCCGTCGAGCGCGGCGCTTGCGTGCTGTTGTGCAGCCACGAATTCGACGACGGTGCCGCGCTCGTGTGGTCGGCGTGGCTCACTGGAGCAGAGCTGGTCGCCCAGTCTTGGCTTCGACCCAAGCAGGGGCACTGGTCGAAGGGTCCCTCCTTCGTCGTGCTACCCGACGAGATCGCGAGGTTGGCCAGCTTGATCACCCGGCTAGAACATTAACGGGCGCTACTGAGATGGCAGCGCTATGCGCAGTCAGCCCAGGATGGCCTCGAGATCCGCTCGCGTGAGCTTGCCTCCGAGCCCCGCATCCTGCCCCAAGATGGCCTCGGCCAAGGCGCGCTTCTTTTCTTGAAGTGCCAGCACTTTCTCCTCCACCGTGCCCCGCGCGATGAATCGATATGCGAGTACTGTGCGCGTCTGACCGATGCGGTGCGTGCGATCGATCGCTTGGGCTTCGACTGCCGGGTTCCACCACGGGTCCAGCAGCAACACGTGTTCGGCCGCCGTTAGATTCAAGCCCACACCGCCTGCGAGAAGCGAGATGAGGAACACCGGCGGGCCATCATCGCGCTGGAAACGCTCCACGATCTGGCGCCGGCCACGGCTCCGACCATCGAGGTACTCGTAACCGATACCCTTGTCGTCGAGGCGTTGCCGGAGCAGTGCGAGGAAGGTCGTAAACTGGGAGAACACCAGGCAGCGTTCGCCCAACAGGGCGATACGTGTGATCTCCTCGACGGCGCGGTCGAGCTTCGCGCTGCGTTCGGCGCTGTGCCTCGCGTCCAACAGTCCGGGGTGGCAGGCAGCTTGTCGCAGCCTGAGCAGTGCCTCGAGCACCTGCGACGTCGAACGAGCCAGACCGACACTCGCCACCTGACGATCGATCCGCTGGCGATAGTGCTGCAACAACTCGTCGTAGCGGCGACGCTCACGCCCTCGAAGCTCGATGAAGACGTTTTGCTCGATGCGCTCCGGCAACTCGCGCGCAACCTCCCGTTTGGTGCGGCGAAGCAAGAACGGCTTGACGGCGCGCTGGATGAGCGCAAGGGACTCCACATCAGCGCTGCCAGATAACAGCGCACTGGCTAGGCGTGGGGAACTGCCCAGCATGCCCGGATTGAGGAACTCGAGCTGAGAGGCCAGTTCGCCCAAATGGTTTTCGATGGGCGTGCCCGTCACCGTGAGACGGGAGCGGGCCGTCAGCGTGCGCGCGACCTTGGCCGTCTCCGTCTCCTGATTCTTGATCGCCTGCGCCTCGTCGAGAATGACATAGTCGAACTCGGCGGCGGCAAATGCCGGGGCCTCGATGCGAAGTAGGGCGTAGCTCGTCACGATGACGTCGGCCTGCGCGAGGGTTTGCTCGAGTGGGGCTCGCGTCGGGCCCGTGTGAGCGACCACGCGCAACGAAGGAGTGAACCGTTCAGCCTCCACCACCCAGTTGAACACGACCGAGCTCGGCGCGACGACCAATGAAGGGGCTCGCCGACGTTGGTAGTTTCCGACTAGCAACGCCAATATCTGCACCGTCTTACCGAGGCCCATGTCGTCGGCCAAGCACCCGCCAAACCCCAAGCGTCCGAGGAGCTCGAGCCAAGCCAGACCCCGCCGTTGGTAGTCCCGAAGCTCGCCTCGAAATGTCGACGGTATGTCTGCGGGAGCAAGGGTCTGAAACGACTGGATCTCCTGCCGCAACCGGTCGAATGCGGCATCCGTCGAGAACCCTGCGTCTGTGGCCGCCACCTCGTCGAGCAGCAACACCTGTGAGCGCGGAACAATCACCTGATCGCCCTGGCCGTTCTGCATCCCCAAGATGCCCAGGCGGGTCAGCCAGGCTTGCGGTAGCATTCCGACGCTGCCGTCGCCGAGCTCCACCAAACGTTCACCGCGTCGAACCGCCCGCAGCAACTCGGGTAGCCCCAGCACCTTGCCCTCAAAGTCCACGCTGCCGGAAAGCTCGAACCAGTTCTGGCCGCTGCCGATGCGCACGTTGAACCGGCTCATGGAGACGTACGGTTTACCGTTCGCCATCACCCGCCAGCCGCGGCGTATGAGCTCGGTGATCGCCTCCGGGGCGTCTTCGGCGGCGATCGTCAGCGATGGTCCCCACACCGTTTCTGGCTCCCAGATCTCCGAACCCGTGGCACGCAACGCGACGCCGGCGAAGCCGCTGGCGAGCAACTGCTCGGCGATGCGTCGCTCTGTGGAAGGCTCCTGGCGGTAGAGACGTCGCTCTTGCAGATCGACGACGACGGGTTCGATGTGGGGCACCTGGACGCGACGACTCCCGTATTCGAGCTCGACATGCCCGCGCAGGGTGCCCCGACTGGGGTGGTTCAACAATAGCCAGGGGCGCGGATCGGTTTCGGCGTGTTGCAACCGGAGTTCACCCGGCAGCACCAACTCGGGACCCGACGTTGCAGCGAGGTGCGAGTCGAGGAAGGACTCAACCTCGTCAGCGACGATCATCACGGGAGTGTCGCGCCGAAGCAACTCGATCCACTCCCAGCTCTCCCGATCAGGAACGCTCAGCTTCGCCAGACGATCGGACCACGCAACAACGCCCGCTTCGAGCAGAAACTCTGCGTCCAGCAGCGGGCGGGCCTCTTCCTTCTTTGCTCGCGAACGAAACAGCTCACCTTCTAGGAGCAGAGCTCCACCGCTGGGAACACCCAGCAGCCGTAGGCGCCAGCCCGGGCCCCGATCGAAGCTCAGTGGTTGGCAGTCGTTCGGACCAGCTGTCTCGTGGTCGGGCCAGTAGAGGAGTCTACGACGCCGGCAGAGCCCCTCGAGGAAGCCTGTGACGTCCGTCTCTGAGCGAGCGAGGGGAAACAGCCCGGTCGCGACGGATCGGATCGGCAGTCGGTCTAGCAGCCACTGGTCGTCTTTTCCGAACTCCCCCATTTGCAGATGCTTGGGGCCGCAAGGCTCGTACGTTCCACCTTGGGGGCGAACCCAGACCGACAAATCCACTTGGCCTGAGGACCTTACCCGCTCGGCGTCGATCGCGCAGAGTAGTTCCGCGGGACCTGCGCGAGGCGTCGCGCGAGAGGTGCCTCCGTTTCCGCGTCGCGACTTGGCGGGCCCGGAAGGCCGCTGGCTCTGCTCGATGAACTCGTGCGGGTCGGCGGCGAGGCGCACCGCTCGCAAAGGGTGGTTCTCCAGCGCGCCCAACGCGCCCAGTGCGTCTGCCAGCTGAACCGCGGCCCACAGGTGTTTGCACGGTTCGTCGCGGGTAGCCACGAAGGGGCAGTCACACCAAAGATACAGCGTCTGGTGGTGACGTTCGCCCTCACAGCACAGGCCCGTCGTGTACGTCTCCGTTCCGCTCACCCGAGCGTCGATACGGGATGGAGTCGACGCGACGGCCTCCACCGCGCCACGCTGAAAGTACTTCACACCGCGCGTGGCGATGGTCCGGTCGAAGAAGGGCGCGAGCACCCCGACGACACGACCACGGTTTCGCATCGCGTCCCGACTCTTGGAGCGGCTCGGAGCGGCGGCGCCGGAGGACCAAGCCTGCGAATTGGAGCCACGAGTCGACATGGCCTAACAGTACTCGACCACCGAGACGCGCACCACCGTCGCCCCGCGGCCCCACTGGCGGAGCCGCTTGCCCTAGAGGAATCAATCCCTAGCGCGGGGAAACAGCTCGTCCGGAAGACCGTCCGTGGGTGGCCGGGGGAGGCTGGGACGAGGAAGATTCGACCCCTCCGTCTCTGCGCCGCCGTCGCCGTTCTGTGGACCAGCGTCCAAGTCAGTGGCGGTATCTGACTCCTCGGTTTCCTCTGTCACGTCTGTTTCCTCCGTCGCGCTGGTTTCAGCGTCATCGTCGGAGCTCCACTTACAGGCGCCAGCCAGCAGGAGCACGAGGACGATGGCGGCACCGCGGTGGACCTTCATAATGCGCCCTCGGGGTTTCAGTACTTGACCCATATCTCGGACCCTTCGCTCACCTCGGTCAGCGTCTCGACGTCCGACTCGTCCTCGATCATCTCGGCGGTGGTCGGATTCGCACTGTAGGCGGCATCCCCTCATAGGCTGCTTGGGGCACGAGGCGCCCCAAGGCGCCGCGTGCTGCGTCTTTTCGTGCCCTTCTGAACTCACCTGGCGAGCTTCCCACGAGCCCTGCTCCCTGTCAGGTGCGTCTTTTTGGTCGGTTGGGTTCTCATGGAAGCGTCGCGAAAATCGCCGATACCAGCCAACGCCCCACCTATCGTGTATTTTGGGATCAGATGCTCGAAATCTCCACGCAGCAAGCCCGCCGCATTGCCGTCGCCAGCCAGGGGCTGCACTCCACCAAGAGTTTCGGCACGGGCAAGGCGGCGGTCCAACGCTGCATCGAACACCTCGGCTACGTTCAGATCGATACCATCTCGGTCATCAACCGCTCCCACCACCACACGTTTTGGACGCGGGTGCCCTCCTATCGTGAGGAACATCTCGAGGCACTCCAGAGAGAAGGCGCAATCTTCGAGTACTGGGCCCATGCCGCCGCCTACCTTCCGCTCCGAGATTACCGCTTCTGTTTGCCGTACATGCACGCCGTGGCCTCCGGTCAGAAGCACTGGCGAACGCCGAACAAACGACAGATGCGTCGGGTGCTGGAAAGGATCCGCGCGGAAGGACCGCTGAGTGCGACAGACTTCGAAGATCCAAAACCCCAGGGCCAAAGCTGGGGTTGGAACTGGAAACCCGCCAAGATCGCTCTCGAGCAACTATTCATCGAGGGGAAACTGCTCGTGTGTCGTCGAGAGGGCTTTCAGAAGGTCTATGACCTTCCTGAGCGCGCATTACCTCCAGGCATCGATACGAGGATGCCCACCGATGCCGAGTTCCAACGCTACCTCATCCGCTCGGCGCTGCGAGCCCATGGGCTCGTGGCTGAAGCTGAAGTCAGCTACCTGCGCAAAGGCACCAGGCCAGGAGTGAAGGCCAGGCTCCAGGAAATGGTGGAAGAGGGCGAGCTCGTGGAAGTCACCATCGCCGGGCAGAAGCAACCCTACTACGCTGCCGCTGAGCTTTTGGAAGTGAGCGCCAAACGCGTCGGCAGACACGTACATCTGCTCTCCCCGTTCGACAACCTCGTCATTCAGCGTCGGCGCATTCATCAACTCTTCGATACCGATTACCAGCTCGAATGTTTCGTGCCGGCCGACAAGCGGCGGTTCGGTTATTTCTGCCTACCCATCGTGTATGGCTCCGACATCGTCGGCCGACTTGACCCCAAGGCGGATC
Organism: Polyangiaceae bacterium; assembly: GCA_050298815.1. Classification (GTDB taxonomy): domain Bacteria; phylum Myxococcota_A; class Polyangia; order Polyangiales; family Polyangiaceae; genus SZUA-265. The sequence goes on along the minus strand of JBNKUV010000087.1, from coordinate 229,890 downwards.
GACGCTCCGGGGAGTTGACCATCAACGCCCTCTTCCTCGAGAAGCCGATCCAAGACCAATCCACTTTTGTCGAGAAGCTGGCGAACAAGCTCCGGCAACTTGCGACCTTCAACCAGTGTGAGCGGATCGTCTACAAGTCCCGTCAGAAGGACGCCCTGGGACGACGTCTGCTCGCTCACCTGACGACAAGAAGCAAAGCGCAGGGCTAGCGACTGAATCGCGAGGGCAGTGGGACCACATCATCGAGAGAACTCGTCAGTGTACAGCCACCACGGAAAGCGTTCACCAGCGCGATGCGGGCGTCGTGCCGAACTCAGGTGTCGCGGCCGATGCTGAAGATGCCGGTGCGGACGCTGGGTGGGGGTTTACCAGCGGCGCTGTCCGATGTGCCGCCTCAACCTTGCTTGGGGAGCAGGGTCTTCAGTTGCAGAAAGTCGATCGGTTTACTGAGCAGCGCCACGCCGTCCTTTTCCAGCAACCCTTCCGTCTGCGGGTCGAGCGCGGCGCCCGTGCAGAAGACGAACGAAGTCTGCTCCTGTCGCTCACGCAAGCCGCGGTAGATGGCCGCCCCTTCCAGGCCAGCCATCGCCGTCTCGCTGACCACCGCGTCGAAGTCGTGCGTGCGCAAGAGCTCGAGGGCGTACTCAGGATTGCTTTCCAGAGTCAGGTCGAACTCGCCACCAAGCACACGTTCGTACGCTCTGAGAATGCCGGGCTCGTCGTCGACGATGAGCAACTTGGGGCGCCGTCCTCGGACCACTGGTTGTGAACTTGGAACAGGCGCTCCCTGCTCCACACGCAAGTTGTTGTCGAGGGGCAACGTCACCCGAAACAGCGCCCCACCCAGCCGCGATTCACCCACCGAGATCTCGCCCAAGTGCTGCTTGACGTAGTTCGCGCAGATGGCTAGCCCGAGACCCATGCCTTTCTTGCGCTGCTTCGTCGTGTAGAACGGCTCGAAGATGCGCGACCTTTTCGCTTTCGGCACACCCGGTCCGTTGTCCTCCACCTCGAGAGTCACGACTCGGCGACGGATCTCCGTACGAACGACGACGGTGCCGCCTGTCCCAGCCGCCTGCGCCGCGTTGACGATCAAGTTGCTGACCACCTGCGTTATCTTGGAGCGGTCTACGGGAGCGCTCGCTAAAGAGCGGGGTTCTCGTCCCCAAGGCGCAGCCTAATACAATCGGGCCAGCTTGTTCAGGCTAGATCCTCCCTCGCATCTCTTGAGTGCGACGAAGTGCCTGGCGGTGCGAGCACCTGCGACATTGCCGCTTCCTCGAACGTGCTACTGCACACGCCAAAAGCAGGATCATGCCGATGCTGGCTCGATTGAGGCCGCCAAAGCGCGATTGGACCGCACCCACTGCCAAGCAGCCACAGCCGGCGTCCTCCCTGCCGTCATCCCGGCTCATCTCCGTGTCGCGTTCGAGCTCGATGCCCAAGCTCGGCGCGACACTTTCCCACGCGATACTGCACTCGGCGGCGGTGATGGTGTCTGACTCACACTCTTGCGGCGAAAGGTCCTGTAGATGGAAGAGCGCGCGGAAGCGGTTACCGCCATCCGACGAGGCCCCGACGGTCCAGGCATCGTTCTGTTCGCGCGCACAGGCGAGCAGATCGCTTGGGGTCCATTTCAAGCAGCTCAGGTAGCTGACCAAACCAGCGGCGGGGCGAAAGCTCAAAGACGCAGCGTCGGCCAAGAACACACCTTCGCGAGGACCGCCCGCAGCGAGACGCTCTCCATCCGGCGACAATGCGAAGCCCAGCATGTCTGTGTCGACGGCTAGCACCTCGGAGAACGACTCGCCACCATCGGTGCTGACGAGCAGATGGTCCGTTGACTCTCCGTCCACGCGCACATAGAGGCGATCGGAATCGTTGGGATCGACGGCCGAGACGTAAGCTGGGAGCGAAGCATAGGGACGCTCGTCGAAAGCCTCCCAGCTGGCCCCTCCGTCCGATGAACGAAAGAGCACGAACTGTGCATCGGTTTGCTGGGCGGCGACATAGAGTCGGTCGGGGTCCGAGGGCGCCACGTCGATCGTCGTGGGCCAGAGGTCGTCCCCAGGCGACGTCAGCTCCACCGGCTCTGCGAATACGCCGTCGACGGAGTAGACGTGGCAGCGCCGATCGTTGGTCGTCGCCGTCAGAACGAGCATCTGACCGGGCGTGTTCGGGCGAATCACGACGTCCAGGACGGGATCTGCTATCTGTGTGCGCGCCCACGTGCACCCATCATCCTCCGACGCCCACAACCCGCGCCGAAGCCCCGCCAAGAGTGTTCCACCGTCGACGATCGCCACCACCGGGTGCTCGTCTCCCGCATAGCCGACCGCCTCCTCACAGATCCACCGCCAATCCTCGCCGCCGTTGGTGCTGACCAGCACGCCGAACGTGGTCCCCATCGCCAAGTGCTCGGAGTCATCGGGGTCGACGACCAATTGGTCCGCCGTCGGAAAACGACCATTCGCTTTGACCGTTGGACTTGCCCACCACGCAGCCAAAAGTACGGCGAACAAAAGGCTCCGACGGGGCATCAGTACAGCGTACAACGTGAGTGCGGAACATCGAAATGATCGCAACGATCGCTGGCAATCGGCCCTGGACCTGGCGAAGTGTGCCACGAGGACCACCGGGCATTCGGTCGTCGGTGGGCGATGCGGCGCAAGAATGCACGCTGGGGAGCGACCGATTCGGAGCGGGGGCAATGTGTGCGAAACCGCAAACTCGTGGCAGCATAGAGGGGTACATGCTCGCTTCATCGCCATTCCATTCGGACGCCCGCTTGCGCTGGTCGGGCCTCTTGCTCCTGGCCCTCACCACGAACTGCGGCGATGGGAACGACACGAACACTGAGAGCGGCGAGTGGCAGTTGGTCGTCGAGGATGCGCCTGGCGCGTTGTTGTCGGTTTGGGGCAACGCGGCGGACGACGTTTGGGTGGTGGGCGCCGATGCACGAGACGGCACTGGGCCGACGGTGAAGCACTACGACGGTTCCCGATGGGTGACGCTGGACACGGGGCAACCCGAAGGCACGTTGTGGTGGGTATTCGGCTTCGAAAACGGCCCCGTCTTCATGGGGGGCGCCGGTGGTTTGGTGTTGCGTTACGAAGAGGGCCAGTTCACTCGCATCCAGACGCCGAGCGCCGCCACGGTGTTCGGCATCTGGGGAAAGTCGCCCGACGAGGTGTGGGCGGTCGGCGGGGACTCCGAGTCGCAGGGCGGCTTCGTCTGGCGCTTGGATGACGACAGCTTCGAACCGGAGGCGACGTTCCCGGAAGGGGTCGCCGAGCGGGCTGCAGTCTGGAAAGTGTTCGGCGGCAGCTCCGATGACGTCTGGTTCGTCGGCAGCAACGGCGTGGCTCTGCATTGGGATGGCAACGAACTCGCCGCGGAAGACACTGGCGTCGGCTCCTCGCTGTTCACTGTGCACGGCGATGGAGACGAGTATGTCGCCGTGGGCGGATTGGTCACCGGGATCATCGTCGAGTTCGATGGGCAGTGGCGCGACGTCACCCCGGACCCTGCTCCTTTCGGCCTTTCCGGTGTCTGCGTGGCAGACGACTTGGCGGTTGCCGTCGGTTCCTACGCTGGCGTGCTCGTCCGACAAGGTGGACGTTGGGTGGAACAGGACCTCGACTTGGATGTGGAGCAGAACCTGCACGGAGTCTGGATCGATCCCGAGGGCGAGGTCTGGACGGTCGGGGGGCAGACTTTTAGTGAACCTTTCACCGACGGTGTGCTAGTTCATCGCGGGCAAGAGATTGCGACAGAAGGATGGTAGTGTGAACAGTTCGAGAGTTTGGGTATCTTCGATGCTACTTGCCCTTGGCTGCGGTAGCGAAAACACGGCTAGCTCTGTCGATCCCTGCGCCGGGCTGGAAAAGGGGCAGACCTGCACTTGGCTTGGGACCAAGGGCGAGGAAGGCTTCAACGGTGACGGCCTGCATCGTGTGGAGACACGAGTGGCGCAACCGCAGGACCTCATCTTCCTCGAGGATGGGACGGCTTGGTTCTCCGACTTCAACAACTTCTTGATTCGACGGGTGCTGCCGGACGACACCGTGGAAAGTATGGTCGGGTGGACTGATCCGATTTTCCCCGGTGATGGTCCCATCGATGGCATCCCCAAAGGCGGCGCCGCGGGTGCGGACTGGCAGCTCAATCACCCGACGAACCTCCTGATCGACTCCGATGGTTCGGTGTTGGTGGTGGCGTGGCACAACCACAAGCTGTTGACGATCGACCCAGACGATGGTTTCGTCAAGGTCGTCTGCGGCGGGGGCGCGGGCTACGCTGGTGACGGGGAAATGGCGGCGTCAAGTGCACTGTTCCGTCAGGTGAACGACGCGACCTACGACGACGATGGTAACCTCTACGTTGTCGACCAGCAGAACGAACGCCTGAGAATGATCGACACTGACGGTGTCATCACGACCATCGCGGGTACGGGGGAGGTCGGCTACAGCGGCGATGGTGGCCCCGCCCTGGAGGCCCAGTTTTCTTGGGCCAAGGGCTCGAATCCGAATCCGAGCGGTGGTGTGCTCGAGCACGAGGGCAAGCTCTACATCTCCGACACCGAGCAAGATGTGATTCGAGTCCTCGACCTCGAGTCGGGACAGATCGACGCGTTTGCGGGAACGGGTGACGAGGGGGACAGTGGCGATGGCGGTCCCGCCCTGGAAGCGGAGCTGAACGCGCCCCGAGATCTCGAAATCGGACCCGATGGCGATCTGTACTTCGCAGATACGGACAACGGTCGCGTACGGGCCATCGATCTTCAGTCACTCGAGATCCGCACGGTCGTCGGCACGGGCGAACTCGGGCTCGACGACGCAGAACGGCTCCCCGCCAAAGAGACCCGCTTGCGCCGGCCGTTTGGCATCGCCTTCGATCCTGACGGCGATCTCTACGTGATGGACTCCCTCAATTTTCGCATTTTGAAGGTGGCCCGATGAAGAAGGTGGCCCGATGAAACAGCATGAAAGTGACCCGATGAAAGCGTCGGGACAACCGCAAGTGAGGCGGCAACACGGACAGCACCGGTGGCTTTCGGCCATCCCCCCATTGCTGCTCCTCGCCTGCGGCGGCGGCGCAGAGGACGCGTGTGATCCCACGGCGGTGGGCACCCTGTGTACCATCGCCGGCAGCGGTGAGAACGGCTACGACCGCAGCGCAGACGACAAGACCCTGCCGGCCCTAGAGGCCAAATTCTCCCTCCCTACGGACACCCTCACCGTCGATGAAGGCACGTACATCCTCGACTGGAACAATCACCGACTCCGTCTACTCGCCGATGGCGAACTGACTTGGGTCGCTGGGCGAGGTGAACTCGGCGGTTCCCTCGACGATCCCGCCAACAACGACTTCAACCATCCGACGAACCTCATCCTCGACGAGACGGGGGAAAACCTCATCATTGCGGCTTGGCACAACAGCAAACTGCGAGTGATTACCAGAGACGATCACGAGATCACGGACAGCTGTGGCGATGGCAAGCGCGCGTACTTCGGTGACGGTGGGCCAGCGCTGACCTCTTCCTTGGACTTGCCTGCCAGTGTCGCGCTCGACCCGGATGGCAATGTAGTGATCATGGATCAAGCCAACCAGGTGCTTCGCTACATCGACCAGAATGGCGACATTCAGCTATTGGCTGGTCGTTGCATCATCGATGCCCCCGGACCGTCCGGCCCCGGTGGCTGTGAGGAGGACGAACTGATTCAGTGCCCAGACGGTCCCAACGGCGCCTCAGGCAAGTTGGTTTGCCACGATGCGTCGTTCTGCGACAAGCCTTGCACTCCCGGCTACTCGGGGGACGACATCCCTGCCAGCGAGATGCGCATGTCACAACCATTCGGGCAATCCGCGTCCCCCGCCGGGCGCATCGTCTATGACGACGACGGCAACCTCTTCTTCGCTGACACATCCAACCACCTGATTCGTAAAATCGACACAGACGGCATCGTACATCGCGTCGCCGGAACGCCACCTGACGAGGATGGCGTCCCTCAGAAGGGATACTCCGGCGACGGCGGCTCCGCCCTCAAAGCGAAGTTGAACTTCCCTGTGGACTTGGCCTTGGCCAAGGACGGCACGCTCTACTTCACGGACGTTCACAATCATTGTGTCCGCGCCGTCGATCCGGATGGCGACATCGATACCGTGGCGGGTGTGTGTGGCGAAAAAGGGTTTGAAGGCGACGGCTTGCCGGCGACCGAAGGACTGTTGAAGTTGCCGTTCGGCATCGAACTGGTCGATGACGAACGCCTGCTCATTTCCGACAGCGGTAACAACGTGCTGCGCGTCTTGCCCCTCGAGTGACCTGCTGGTGAGGTCGACTAAGCACAAGAGCATCGTTCGCCACGCTGGCGCCGAAGCCCACGTCAGCCGCGCCCCGCACGTGTCGCTGTTGGCTCGCGCCGTCACCGCGCTCGTGCTCGGAACTGCACTGCTCCCAGCTTGCGGTGATGGCACGTCCGGAGGCGGCGAAGCGGGTCCGGAACCGTTGTTTCCGGAGGACTACGCCACTAGCTACGTCGAGGTCCGTGACTGCCGCCAGAGCGGCGATCACGACCTCAACCTCGTGCGAATGTTGGCCGACGCTGCGGCGTTGGGACCCTACCAAGGTAGAAACGAGCCGTTTCCTGAGGGAGCCGTGGTACTCAAAGAAGAGTACGAGTTCGACGACATCGATTGTGAAGGCCCCATCAAGCAGTGGACGGTCATGCAGCGTCTAGCAGGTGGAAGCGGCGACGAGACATTGGGGTGGGCCTGGCAACGCGTCGATTCCGAGCGCAACGTCGCAACGGAAAACGACGGGCGCTGTGTGTCGTGCCACACGGGTTGTGGCGTTCCGCCGGACGGCTACGAAGGCACGTGCTCAATTCCCTAGCAGGCTGCTGAAAAGCAGCGTGCCAGATGACACAAACGTGCCTGCGCAGAATCCTCAGGGCAGCGTGAGGCGACGTACTAGCGAGTTGGATTGGTCAGCAATCAACAGGCCGTCGTCATCCACAGCCACGCGCGACACGTAGCCAAAGTCCGCTTGTCGCGCGGCAACTCCGTTGCCCTTGCTGCCCTGCTTGCCGCTACCGGCCACTCTATCGACCGTGCCGTCGGGGTCGATCCGACGAACGCAGAAGTTGCCTCGATCGCCCACGTACAAGGCACCGTCGTCATCGACGGCCAAGCCGTTGGGTTGATTGAACGTCGCCTCCGTCGCGGGGCTACCGTCCCCCTCGTTTCCCTTTTCACCAGTCCCCGCAATGGTGGAGATGTTGCCGTTTCGCCCGATCCGACGAATCACGTGATTGCGCGTGTCGGCGATCAGGAGGCGCCCAGCGGTATCGAATGCGAGCGCCGTCGGCCAATGCAGTTCAGCCCCTTCTGCTGGGCCCCCATCGCCCGAGTAGCCAGAAGAGCCGTTTCCCGCCACCGTCACAATCTCGCCGTCCCGGATCCGCCGCACACGGTTCGCGAGGCTGTCGGAAACGTAGATGGTGTCGTCCTCGGCAATGGCGATGCCGTCGGGTTGGATGAACTGAGCCTCGAGCGCGGAGCCGCCGTCCCCTTCGTTCCCTTCGAGTCCGAGTTCGAGCTGCCCCGCCAGTACTTGCAACGTGTCGTCGTCATCCCTAACGATGACGCGGGGGTCGTGGTAGGATACGAAGACCAAGCGACCATCGGAAAGAAAGTCGAAGTCGATCGGATTTTCGAGCGGCGAATCGGTTGCAGGTTCACCTGCAGCCGCCAGGGCGTGAAAGCCGCTGCCGATCACGGTGCGCATGACGCCGTCTTCCTCAATGACCCGCAGTCGTTGGTTGTTGAAGTCCATGACGTAGAGCAGACCGTCAGGCCCGCGCCGCGCGACCGAGACGAGGTAGAGATCGCTCTTGGTCGCTTCCAGACCGTCGCGATTGAAGCCGAGTTCGCCCGTTCCCGCGACGGTGCAGACGTGGCCCACGGGACCAGGACACGCCTCGCCGGCATCCCCGCAGCCGGTCAACGCGCTTGCCACCCATACGGTCGCTAGGCTGGCGCACCAGCGACGAACGGACAGGTGGAGACTGCAGAGAGGCACGAAATGAGTCTACCTCGTATCGGACGTCTACTCAAACCGCGGCAAGAGCAACACCTCCACCCGTCGATTGCGCGCTCGACAGGATTCTTCGTCGACGGTTTCGCAGATCGGCAAGACATCCGCCCAGCTGGCGATAGCCACCCGGTCTGGTTCGAGGCCCGCTTGGACCACTGCTTCGCGCGCCATCTCCGCGCGCGTCGAGCCCAGGTGCCAGTTGTTGCGGAAGCCGGAGATGCGGATGGGTTGGTTGTCCGTGTGTCCCTCGACGACGAACCTGCGATCCTTTTCCGCAATCAGGACGGCGGCCACTTGCTCCAGTGTGTTGATGCCGGTATCTGTCAGCTTGGCGCTTCCCGCTCCGAAGTGAACATCACCAGGTAACTCGATGACGAGGCGACCCGAACGGCGTCGGACGCGTAGTGTTCCGGCGTCGATCAGCGTCTGCAGCTTCTGCGTGATGCGCCGTTCGCGCTCGAGTTCCATCCCGGCGAGTCGAAGAGCGGCCTCCGTCTGCTCGACACGCTGTCGCAACTCGCGAAGCGCCCGTTCGAGCGCGGCTGGGCTGTCCGCGCCGTACGCTTCGGCGAGTGCCGCGAACTCAGTGAGTAGATCGCGCTGTTTGACGAGTTGTTGCTCCAACTGGGAAACCACTCCTGCACGATCAGCAGCGAGTCGCGCAAGTTCGCTCTTCTGCTCACTGAGCGCATCGAGCTTCGTCATCAGCTCATCTCCCTGCACCTGGGCAGCGCGAAGTGCAGCTTGTGCCTTCTCGAGTCGCTCGTTCAGGGCGGAGGCTTCACGGGCGTGCCTTGCCTTGGCTTGTTCCGCCGCGCTGAGCTCTGCGCGCGCCTGCTCCAACTCGGCAACCTTTGCGTCGTATGTTCCTTGGGAAACACACCCTGCGCTCAGGCTTGCGCCAACCAGAACGGACGCGATTGAGCCGACCCACACTCGAGACCTGTTGACTTGCTTCATCCGAACACCTCCGGCGGATCCAGTTGCACGGCTCGTGCCAGCTCGCCGGAGTCCACCATCACGACTGCACCTTCGCCTGGTACGCCCACCTCAAGCGCCACCGCGGGTCAGCGCTCTGGGCCGTCGTGCTGGTTGCAAAGCGCAACCAATGCTCGAGAGTGCAAGCACACCGGTCGCGAAGAACTTGCAGGTTGTCGCACGCCAGACGCGCGAGGGTTCTGCCCGCCGAGCCGAGAGGCCAAGTGATGCCGATAGAGGTGCTCTACTGGCTTGGATGTACTCAGGCGACCTCCTTCGAGACCACCAAACGCGGTCGGGACGAACTTAGATACCGAACCCGCCGAGCCAAGACTGAACCCGCTGCAACAACCAAAATACGGAGCTCGTTGTCAACGTCGCCACGGCCAACCACTCCACCCGAGTGCTCACCCTGGGCCGGTTTCGGATCAACCATGAGCCTGTAGAAACGACACTCACCACGGCCAACTGCCCAAGTTCGACGCCTATGTTGAAAGCGAACAAAGAAACGCCCAAGGCGTGCTTCGGGAGTCCAATCTCGGACAACGCGCTGGCGAAGCCGAGTCCGTGCAACAATCCGAACGCGAAGGCGACCAACCAGGGGTTCTGACGCGTCAGGGTCGCTCGCTTGTGGGCCACCTCCACGGCCAGCAAAAGCACCGAGAGTGCAATACAGATCTCCACGGGTGCGCTGGCTACCTTGACGACGCCCAGGCTAGCGCCTGCGAGTGTGATGCTGTGAGCCGCCGTGAACGCCGAAATCGTGGCCAGGAGGCTCCTCTTGCTACGCACCAGCAACAACAGACCGAGCAAGAACAGCAAGTGATCGATCCCGAGCACGATGTGCTCGATCCCGAGCTGACAGTAGTCCCGGAACACCTCCCAGGTGGTCACCGACCCAGCAACCCCTCCCAACGCTACGATAGGAGGATCGCCACGACTCAACATCAGCGAGTGACTTCCATCCTGCCACTCGACGTTGACAGCGATCGGGCCGATCGTGGGTTGGTCCGACGAGAAGGCGATCTCCCCAGTCAGCTCGCTCTCGCAGAACATCGGCGCCGATACAAGCGGTGCGTTCTTGTCGTCGAAAGAGGGCTTTCCCTCAATCAGGCAAGACTCCGGCAGATGAACGGTCAGGCCCGGCACGGGTGGAAACGACGGCGCGAACCGCACGAGAAACTGCCCGTGACCGACCTCTTTGAGCGCTACGACGGCTGGCCGCGCCTCGTGAGCCTCTGCGGAGGCAGCGCCCCCCAACAGCGTCACCAAGCCGATCACCACGACGCGCAGCGCCGCCAAACCCCTGATCGGCTTTCCCTCACTCCGCTGCATCGACAACGCGATACCGCCTTTCGAGATCGGCGATGAATCGCTGCAAGGCATCATCACGTTTGCGCGCTTCGATTCGTGCTGCGAGTGCGGCACGGGCGCTCGCTACCTCAGGCTTGCCGCTGATGATGGCGTCCAAACGTACGAAGTGGGCCCCACGGGGGCCCGAAAGCCGGTGCCACCTGCCTATTTGTTGCTGCTTCAACACTGGTGCGAGACCAATTCGGAGCACTGCCTCGAGCTGGGGTTGAGTCATCCCTTCGAACGAGGGCCCTCGTGGAAAATGGTCGCCGACCGAGCCTAACTCGGCCCCTTCGCCGATCTGCTTCCACGCTTCCAGAACCCGTGCGTCGAACGTGTCTGGCGCGATGTTTCGATTGACGAACGCGTGCGAAACGTTGAACGTATCCGACCTGGCGTAGCGCTCGGGTCGCGCTTCGAGCTCCTCTTGAAGCTCCTCGTCGGTGGGAGGCGCAATGATGGTGCGCTCGCGAACGAGCTGCTTCAACTTGTTGGCCAGGTGCGCGCGAATCACCGCATCGTTGTTCTCTAGGCCGAGCCGCACCGCCTCGCGAAAGAGCAGCTCGGTGGTCACCCAATCTTGCTTGGCCTGCTCCCGCTCCTGCACGGTCGGCGTCCGCCCGAACTGTGCCTCGAACTCCGCCACCACCTCAGGGCGAACGGAAGCGTCCACGTCGATCGTGACTTCGCGCTGACGCAGCCAGGCATCCACCAAGAAAACTACGGCCCCAGCAAGAACGAAGTACCAGAGCGGCTGCTGAAGCGCGGCCCGATTGTTCACGGAGACAGGGTCAGATTTCCGGCGTCCAAAGCGACTTCATAGAAGCCGTGCTCGTTCCACGGGAGCGGAGTGCCATCTTGGGAGAGTGTGCCCCCGTCCACCGTCACGCGCAGGTAGTGCCCAGGTGGGAAGGTGTCCTTCAATGTCCACGTCCATGTTTGGGAATCACCGTCCATCGTCGAAGTTGCTTCGTTGAACGCCTGCGCGCCCTGGATGTATGCAGCCACCTGCTCCATCGTGCCGATCCAGACGTCCAACGTTTTGGCATAGACGACGCCTTCGTACCAGCCGTCGAAACTCACAGGCTGGTAACCACCGGTTCCACCGCTCGTGAACCCGTGAATGCACACGGTTTGCCAGCGACCCTGCGCCGCGTTGTCGGCGTAACCCTTGAAGACATCGTAGCCCGCTCCGGAGTTCGGGATGTTAGAGGGAAGATTGGTCCAATTCGTGTTGCCGTCGGCGCCGATCGTGCCGCCGCCGACGCCACGGTCGAGCAAGAACCGCTGGTTCGTGATGTCGACAAACCCAGCGGTCACGCCGTTGGGCGCCGCCATCGTGTAGGCGGTAACGCCATAGTTGTCCATCAGCCAGGTTTGTCCATCCTGAGCATCCTGACCATTGGTGGTGTGATTGCGGGTGTGGTTGCCCAACTCGTGACCCAAGTCGAGCGCCTCCTGATACATGGAGTTCAATGGGTCACCACCTGCATTGGTTGCTAGGTACCAGGTAAACGGAACCCCGAGCTCGAACATCTGCTCCTTGTTGCCGTGCTGGCTGCTGACTGCATCGTCGAAGGAATACGTCAGCGCGCCTCCAAAACCGGCCCAGTCGAGTACTTGTAGATTCGCAGCCTGACCGCCAGGGCGCGCTTGACCTCCCTCGCCGGGCTCCATGATGCCAGACGGGTTTGGGTCCCCCATCGGCTCAGGAGTCGCCACCGGGCCTGGGTCTACCGGCTCGGTGGGCACGGGCTCCATCGGTTCCATCGCGGGTTCCGTCGGCTCCGTCACGGGCTCGGTCGGCGCTGACGGTTCGACGGAAGGCGCACTTGGCTCAGGACCGGGGTCGAGCGCCTCAATCGGGGTCGAGGGTTCTGTCGGTTGTGGACCTGGGATAACTGGCGTCGGGCTGGGTTGCGTGGCGGCCGGCACCTCCCCCGCGGGCACTACCGCCGGCATGGGCGTCGTTGGCTCTAAAGCTGGCATCGGCGTCGTCCCCATCGCCGCTGGGCTTGACGTGTCTTGGGTGCCAGCCGACGTGACGCCCGAAGAAGGCGATGCGGAAGGTCCCTCGGAGCCTGTCTCTTCGCCCCCGCAGGCTGCAAAGATGAAAGGCACGACGACGGGAAGGATGGCTAGGCGCTTGTGCATGTCGGAAATCCTCAGAGGGATTATCCACCTCTGTGCCCCCGACCGATCACGAAAACACCCAGGCGCCGCGGCTGGGACGCACTACTTGGAATGCGCACTCGCAAAGTCGTCACGACGGCGGATTTTTCGCGTCGCGTGGTGATGCGCTGGTGCGTTTCACAGCCCCGGGGCCGTGGGCGCAGTTGTCGACAACCCAAGTCGTCGACAACCACTTGTCACCCAAGGGCAACAGCCCGCGTCACTGCCCATGCCAGCGTTTGCGCCACTGAACCGCACTTTCTGAGGCTTCAGGGGGCGGCTTCGGTGCCTCCCACTCCGTCGAGTTCGGCGTCTGTGCCGCCCGCTCCGCCTTCGGCGGCGGTAGAGCCTCCCGCCCCGCCTTCACCGCCGGTGGCACCACCAGCGCCACCGCTACCCGCCGTGTCGCCGCCGCTACCGCCAGCCGCTGGTGTATCACCCGCACCGCCAGCGCCCGCACCGCCAGCGCCCGCACCGCCGGTGCCGGCAACTGGGCCCCCATCTTCGGCACCGCCGGCGCCGGACTCGCCACCGCCCGCGCCATCGTCACCCGTGGGTGGCATCATCGCCGTGAAGCACACCCACTCATCGGACATCGTGCTGCAGATGCAGTTTTCGCCATCGAATGGACAGACAACCCCGGCAAGGTCACAAGCCTCTCCGGCAGTTGGTTGCGCGGTCGGGCAATCCGCCGTGCTGACGCACGAGAACGCCTCCTCGGTACAGGTGCAAGTCGTGTCGGCTTGTGCGCCACCACCTTGGCCTCCTCCGCCACCCAACAACGCGCCCTCTGCGTCGTAGCGGCAGGGTTGGTTCTCGCTGCGACTGCAACTTCCGCCGTCTGCGGGGGGAGCCGTGGGACATTCAGTTTGGCAGGTCCACCCCATGTCGCTGCAGGTGCAATTGCTGCCGTCATAGGCGCAAGCAATTCCGGTGAAGCCTGCGCAATCGTCCCCGGTTGCCGGCTCCGCTGGGCAGTCCTCCTGCGTGACGCATTCGAATTGAAGGTTCACACAGGTGCACGCCGAATCGGACGCACCACCACCGAAGCCACCACCGAAGCCACCACCGCCTCCCCCACCAGCTAGCTCTCCCGCTTCGTCGTAGCGACAAATCGCCTGCTCTGGACGGTCACAGGCAGCGCCGTCTGCAGGGAACGCCTCCGGACAATCCGTGATACAAGTCCAACCCCCATCTTCGGAACACTCGCATTGCGTCGCGTCGTAATCACACTCGAGCGTCGGAAAGTCGCACCCCAGGCCCGTACTGGGCGCGTCCGCGGGGCAGTCGGCTTCCGTGAAGCAAGTGAACGTACCATCGCCGCACGCGCAGGTCGTGTCGGCCATGTTCATGAAACCTTGCACGACTGCTCCGTCTGCGTAGTCGCAGCCAGCTTGCACCGGTCTGCGGCAGACCTCGCCGTCTGCTGGTTGTGCCTCTGGACAGGGTGTGCGGCACTCCCAGCCGTCTTCTGTCGAACACGAGCAGCTCAGATCTGCGTAGCTGCACGCCATGCCATTGAGGTCACAGCTCGCTCCGTCTTCAGGAGAAGCGTCGGGGCAATCCGCTTCCGCATAGCAGTCCCAAGCGCCCTCGTTGCAGACACACCCGCCATCGGCATAGGTGCATGCCACCGGAAAACCGAACATGCACTCCGCCCCCGCCACCGGCTGGTCGTCGGGACACCCGGGGGGCCCGGTCACACCCGGGGTGGGTCCGTCCGTCGCGGAGGCGTCCGTCCCCGTACCTCCGTTCTCGGTAGCATCCGTCGCGGCGGTGTCGTCCGTGCCCGTCCCTCCGCTGCTTTGATCAACGTCGTCGCTCTTCTCACTCGAACTGCCGCACCCGGCGACGGAAAAGCACACGACAAAAAGAAATAATAGGTCCAGGCGCTGAAAACTCATCACGCTACTCCTGACAATTGGTGAAACGAGCCAATCTGGCACCACAACAGTGACCCCTGGCGCAGGGACAAGGCGCCGAACTTACCGTGCCTGGCCCCAGGGCGCAGAAACGCCTCTGATCGGTTCTGGGAAGACTGCAGATTTCAGCGGCACGGCGAACCCCCGGCGAAACGCGACACGTTAACCCCGACCAGATAATCCACACCCGCAACCTCGAGCTCGGCTCGCGAGCGCGCGGCTGAGCACCCACACGGGCCAAACGACGCCGTATTGCTCACATCCCAAACCAGCCGGGAAGTTACCGCTCGTTCATTCGTCCCGACTCAGCTTCGACCAGGCGACCTGCCTTCAATCAGGTGACGTTGCGCTCTGCAGTCGCTGAGTGACCGTCACTCGGCCCGTTGATGACCAGCCACACTGCTCATCTTTTGTCTTTCTTGTCCTTTCCTATGGGGCGGCGTCGCGATCCGTATGCCCTGCATACATCCCGGTGTGCGCCCTTGCCCGCCTGCCGGGTCGCCAACTCTTGGACCGAATCCGCTGCCCTGCGCGCCCGCTTTGTGCTGGCGTTTCATGCAGCGTCGGATGATTCTCGGCGCGCGGTGGCGGACGGAGTCAAAGGAGCGCACACCGTGATCGTCGGAGCAGGTGCAGCGGGCTGCGTACTCGCGTCGCGCCTCACAGAACAGGGTACCGACGTCCTCGTGCTCGAGCCTGGGCCCGACTACGGAGCGCATTCGCTCCCGACCGATCTCGATGATGGGACGCGCAACAGCTACCGGAAGCACGACTGGAAACTGCGCCATCGGCCAACGCTGGAGCAGTTTCGCTTTCCGTTGCCTCGTGGACGTGTCGTCGGGGGCTCGTCAGCAGTCAACACCTGCATCGCGTTGCGCGGATTGCCAGGAGACTACGATGAGTGGGCCAGCTTGGGCCTGCCGGAATGGAGTTGGGAAACCTGCCTGCCTGCCTTCAAACGCCTGGAACGTGACTGGGACTTCGGGGAGGCCGACTATCACGGCGACAATGGTCCGCTACCCATTCGTCGCCACCGCGACTCGGAACTTACGCCTTGGCAGGCGGCGTTTCGCGAAGCGTGCAGCGCACGCGGTTATCTCGATTGCGCCGATCACAATCGGCCTCACGCCGTGGGCGCTGGACCCACCCCCCTCAACCACATCGACGGGCATCGAGTGAGCGCAGCACGAGCGTGGCTCACGCCTGAGGTCCGCGCGCGCCCCCGCTTCGAACTCCTCTCCGGCGCCCACGTGGTACGGGTCCGGTTTTCCGCCAACCGTGCGGTGGCGCTTGATGTTCTGCTAGCAGGCAAGTCCGTGGTTGTGAATGCGGAGCGAGTATTCCTGTGCGCCGGAGCCATTCATACGCCAGGCATCTTGCTGCGTTCTGGGATCGCAAGGGCGCAACAGTTGAAACAGCTCGGTGTACCCGTCGTCGTCGACGCGCCCGTAGGTGTTCGTCTGTTGGATCATCCCGGCCTGGCCTTCTTTCTGAGACCGCGACGACGAGGGGTCGCTCGAGTGCAAGCACCACTCATGCAGTCGATGCTGCGCCTGGGGTCACGTTACGACACCCACGATGGCGCGCTGCTGATTCAGCCTGGTTCGTTCTTCGCAACCCCTTACGCCGATATGCCGATGGTCAGCCTGATGGTCGTCGTGGAGAGGCCGCAGGGCACCGGCAGGCTGAGCTGGCCGTCCGCCCACCCACTTGCGCGACCAGACATCGAATCGCGCTTCCTGATCGAACCTCGGGACCTCGATCAGGCAGTAGAAGGCTTTGCCCGAGCTCTGGAGCTGGCGCACCACCCCTCGCTGAGCGCCTTGGCCACGCCCCTCATCCCGACGAACCGAGTGCTGAGCGATGAGAAGCGACTGCGCCGCTGGGCACCACTCCTCTGTGATTCGGGTTATCACCCCTGCGGCACGGTACCGATGGGGCCCGAATCCTCCGACTGGGCGGTCTGTGATGGCCGCGGGCAGATTCGTGGCGTGGAAGGGCTGTACGTTGCGGATGCCAGCTTGTTCCCCACGATTCCGTCGGCGAACATTCACGTGCCGACGTTGATGGTGGCTGAGCGTATCGCAGAAATGGCCGCAGCAGCGTGAGCTGCCGGCCAAGCCTAGAAAAACGCTGTTGCGGAACCCTCATGATGGAGCGCCTGACATGAACAGACCGACAATCTTCGAAGCGTCGGTGTCTTCGACGCAAGTCAGCGAAATGCTCGCCAAGCTTTCGCCCGGCGAACGCGTGGCAGAGGTAGCTGCTCTGCGCCCCAAGCAACTGGCCCATCTGTTCGAAGTCTGCGCTGACAACTCCGCTCCACAGCTTGGGGATCTCGTGCCATCAGAGCTGCCAACGCTGTCGGAAGTCATTCACGTCGGCAAGAACTCGCTGCCCGTTTTCAGTCGCTTCGAGAAGCGATTCTGCCGACCCCCTCCTACGCGCGGGGCCGACGTGCTTTGGGGCTACAACGAGCAGCTCATGCGCCCACTGACAGGGCCGGGATACTTCGTCGCACGCCTTGCCCAAAGCGGGGAACTCACGGTGGACTACAGAGAGCTGCCCCCGACGAAGCCCAGCTCGTGGCCCCCAATTCGCTCGAACCAAGCTGGGCTCTCACGCTTCATTTACGGGGGTAGCGTGGACGTTTTGCGGAAGGTCGGGCAGGGTGTACTGGTCGGACGCGTATACAAGGACGGCAGCGCGCAGGACGCTTGGTTTGCACTGACCCGGATGGATTGAGCCACCTTTCCGCCTCTTCAGGCGCGCGTCATGGCTGCATCGAGGGCCAGCACGCCCGTTTCGTATACACGGAGCGGGTTGACCTCTAGCTCGTTGACGCTGGGGTGCTGACACAGTACGTCGCCAACTCGTACGATCGCGTGCGCCACGGCTTCGCGATCGAGTCGGGGCCCCCCACGCCAGCCGTCGAACAAGACCGACGCGCGCAGCTCACCCAGCATGGTGTGTGCCTCACTCAGCGTCAGTGGGGCCAGTCGCGTGGCGGTGTCCTTGAGAGCCTCTGCTCGCGTGCCCCCCAATCCAACCACGACGGTCGGTCCGAAGCTCGGGTCCCTGATGGCGCCCACAATCAACTCTAGGCCCGGGGGAGCCATCTCCTCTAGCAAGTATCGATGCTCCCCGGCGAGTTCGATCGCGTCGAGGCGCTCGATAGCTGATTGGAGCGCTACTTCGTTGTCAATATTCATCTGGACCCCGCCCACCTCAGTCTTGTGGGTAATTTCTTCCGAGAGGATCTTGACGACCACCGGCTTGCTCAACTGCCTCATCGCCAAGCGCGCGTCTTCTAGCGAAGAAACCTCGATACCTCGGGGCGCAGCGATGCCCAGACCTCCCAGCATTGTCTTGATGGCACGCTCATCGTTCGACTCTGGCAGGAGCGCGGCGACGAGAGCGGTGGGCTCGCCTCGCCCAATCAGTCGGTGTTGTACTTGCGCATCTCGCGTGAGAACCTGCGCAGCCCAAGCAAGTTGCTCTGGCGATGTGGCGACGTACATGCCCTTCGAGCGCAGAACGCCAACTGTGGCGGCTACCTCGGCCGCGGGGCCCTGAGTCGCGAACAGTACCGGCTTCGTGATGCGAGCGGCCAGGCCAGGCAACACCTCTTCCGCCACAATGGCGGCCGGCTCGTGCAGGGCGTAGGCCGCCACGAGATCGATTCGTTCATCATCCGCGACTACCTGCAGGACCTCGCCGAAGGTTGGGCTGGGCCTACCGGTGTCGACCGGGTTCGACATATGGGTCAGCGGGGGGAGAAGTTCGGCGATGCGATTGACGGTCGCCTGCTCTAGTTCCGGCACGCTTATATCGTTCGACCTGAGTTGGTCGAGTGCCAACAGGGCGGGTCCGGCTTGGGCGGTGAGCAGCCCGACTCCAGGACGAACTTTGGGGGGCAGACGATGAATCGATAGCACCGCAGCTGCGGCTGCGAGCTCGTCGGTGGTGTCAACCACGATTGCGCCAGCCTGCACCAGCGCCGCGCGCCGCACGTCATACGAGCCGATCAGGTTTCCGGTGTGGGAACGGGCGAACTCGCCCACCCGGCCTTTGCCCACCGTCAGCGCAACCACTGGCTTGTGCGCAGTCACCCGACGCAACACCTCGTACAATCGGCGTCCGTCCGGGACGCCCTCCAAGTGCAGAGCAATGGCGCGGGTGTTGGGATCGTCGACCAGGAACTCCAGCACGTCCGCTGCACTGACGTCGACGGCGTTCCCGAGGCCGACGGCCACGGATACGCCGACGCCCAGCTGTTCCATTAGGAAGCTGACCGTGAAGTTCACCCCAGCACTCTGCGCCACCACCGCGACTGTGCCCCTTGGGATCCTGGTGGCATTGCTGACGAAACTCGCCGTGAGCTGGACGGTCTTGTTGATGAAGCCAGCGGTATTCGGACCGAGAATGCGGAATTCCGAGTCAGAGCGGAGCTGGTCAAGCTGCCTCTGCAGCACTTCACCGGCAGGCCCCGCCTCAGCAAACCCGCTGCTCAATATCAAGCCGCCGCCCGCGTTGCAGGCGACTGCCTCGCGCGCCGCCTCGATGCAGGCAAGCGCGGGCAACGCGAAGATCACGAGGTCCACTGCGTGACCCACCTCGCGAAGCGACGAGTACGTCTTGCGACCCAAGACCTCGGACGACTTTGGGTTGACGAGGAAGACTTCACCAGGAAACTCGGCCAAGGCCAAGATCGCCTGATAGCCAACCTTCCCTTCCTTACCCGAGGCGCCGACGACCGCGACGGATGTCGGCGCAAACAGGCGCTGCAAATTCGTGCGCACGGGCGCGGTAGCGTGGGAGCTCATGAATAAAAGCCAAGCCCCTCCTCGGCCAGTTTCGAAAGGAGTGGCGCGGGCTGCCAACCATCGTCGCCAGTCTCGGCGGAGTACCGAAGCAGACGGTCGACTACTGTCTTGGGACCGATTTGATCGGCGTGGAACAGGGGGCCCCCGAGATACACCGGGAAACGATGGGCGTGGATCGCGATCATGTCGAACTCCAGGGGTCGCGCCAAGACGCAATCGTCCAGTAGACGGGCGCCCACGTTGATCATCGCGTCGATCTTGCGCTCGCTGAGTTCTTGCTCACCATCCGAAACGTTGGCAGCACGCAACAGAGAGCTAGCCGACCCCTGCGCGGCTTGTTCGAGGATCGGGACCCGGCGCAGCGGCTTGCTGAGCCCCATGAGCTTGGCACACGTCAGCAAGCTCGTCGTCGGTGCCTTGACGACTTCCATCAACCGCCGTCCATCGAAATGCAAGCCGACGACGAGTTCCGGGCGGTTCGTCCGGGCCGCGACTTCGCTCAGGTTCACCGTCAATGAGTTGATGGCAAATATGACGTGCGGTGCCGCCGAGGAGTCCAACTGCTCCAGCGCCCGACTCAAGCCAGGACCGTCCAATAGCAGTATCACGAGATCGGGGTCCTCGAGATCCGCACCCACGAGTTCTTCTTCAGACACGGCAACCGTAGGCACCCCCCGCCCGCTCAATTCACTGGAGATCGCGGCGCAAGCTTGTGCCCCGCCGACGACCGCGACTCGCCGAATCGGTGAGGGACGAACGTCAGCTGGTAACAGTGGCGAACGAGCCACCTCGCGTTCACCGAAAAAGGCGTGTCGCTGAGCCTTGGATTGCGGCGAGTTCACGAGTTCGAAAAACAGCTCACGCTCCAGGCGCAAACCTTCGTCAAAAGGTAGCTCCGCGGCCGCTCGAATTGCCCTGATGCAGTGGAACGGCGCGAGAAACCCCTTGCTTGTCGACGCGATCCTCTGCTCGAACTCGCCGAATAGCTGAGGCTCATGGAAGCTGATAGGACGATCACTGACCTTGCCCCACGGCCGTGCTTCAGCCAACGCGCGCTCAGCGAACTTCAAGGCCCCTGAAAGCAGGTCGCCCTCAATGAGCTCATCGAGCAGGCCAAGCTCCATCGCCCTGCTGGCGGGGATCGGAGCCCCTCCAACGATCATCTCGAGGGCGGCGCGCACACCAACCAGTCGCGGCAGTCGTTGAGTGCCACCAGCACCCGGCAAGATACCCAGGCCGACCTCGGGAAACCCCACTTTTGCATCCGGTGTGGCAACGCGGTAGTGACACGCCAGGGCCAGCTCGACACCACCTCCCAGCGCTGTGCCGTGAAGTGCAACGGTGACTGGTTTGGGGCAGTTTCCTACCCACTCGACAACCTCGTGGACGTCGGGGTGCAGTGGCGCAATGTCGAACTCGCGGATGTCAGCGCCGGCAACAAACGTACGCCCATCACAGTGGAGCACGATGGCCTGAACGCTTGGGTCGTCGATGGCTGCCATGAAAGCCTCCTGCATGGCAAGTCGCAGCGCGTGCGAAAGCGCATTCACTGGGGGATTGTTCAGAGTTACGACGCCAACGTTGGCGTGTTTGGTCAGTGTAGCTAGTTCAGCCATGGGTACATCCTGGACAATTCGAGGAGATGGGTGCGTTGGGTTCTTGCAGGTGGACTACTGTTCGGCATCTGGCTGTCGATCGGGGGACGCATCTCGGAATGCGGGCAGCTGGTTGCAGATTGCTTCGATTCCCGTCAACGTCGGGAACGCAGAAAGATCGCAACCAAAGCGCCGCGCATTGAACAGCTGCGGAACCAGACAGCAGTCGGCGATGGTCGGCGTCTTTCCGTAGCAGTAGGGGCCGAGGCGGCGAGTTTCTGAAAGCTGTGCTTCGAGAGCCCCAAAACCCAAATTCACCCAGTGCCGATACCACTCCAACTTGACCTCCTCGGACACTGCGAGTTGCCTACTGAGATAGCCCAACACGCGCAAGTTGTTGAGGGGATGGATCTCGCAAGCAACGCTCAGAGCGATGGCTCGCACGTGGGCCCTAGCGATCGCATCCTTTGGAAGTAGAGCCGGGTTTGGGTGGACCTCGTCGAGGTACTCGAGAATTGCGATCGACTGGGTCAGCAGGTGCTCTCCATCCTGAAGCACCGGCACGAGAGAGTGCGGGTTCTTGGCCCGAAACGCTGGAGCAAACTGCTCACCACCATTGCGTCTGAGATGAACAGCTTCGTAGTCATAGCTCAACCCCTTGAGGTTCAATGCGATGCGAACGCGGTAGGAGCCAGAGCTCCGGAAATAATTGTAGAGCTTCATGCGGAGTGGTCCGAACGTAAGGGGGTCACTTGACGATTTCGAGTCGGATCTCGTCGATACCCTCGACGCAACCCAATAGACTATCGCCCGGGTTGATCGGGCCAACCCCCGCGGGCGTGCCGGTAAAGATCAGGTCACCTGGTTTGAGCGTGAATAGGCCAGACAAGTGCACGATGACTTCGGGAACTGACCAGATCAGCTGACTCAGATCTGCCTTCTGCTTCCGCTCGCCATTGACATCGATCCAGATGGCCCCGGCCGAGGGATGGCCTATGTCACTGACGCGGTGAATGGCGCTGATCGGCGCTGACTGGTCGAAGGCCTTGCCCGCGTCCCATGGACGTCCCTTGTCCCGTGCCGCGAGTTGCAGGTCGCGACGCGTCAGGTCGATGCCAACGGCATACCCGAAGACGTACTCCAGGGCCACGTCCTGAGCGATCGCCGCACCCTCCTTGCCGATCGCGACGACCAACTCGATTTCGTGGTGTAGATTCTTCGTCGCTGGCGCATAAGAAATGACTGAGTCGTTCGCGACAACGGCATCAGCGGGCTTCGTGAAGAAAAAAGGCGGCTCGCGATCAGGGTCGACACCCATCTCCCGGGCGTGTTCTGCATAGTTGCGCCCCACACAGTAGATGCGATGAACCGGAAACTCACTTTCGGTCCCCGAGACGGCGACACTGGGAACACTTGAAGCTGGAAACACGTAGTTGGTCATGATTGGCCTCCGTTGAGCAATCGCTCGTCAAAAAATGTAGTAGCTGCCGTTGGCGGCCCCGAGGGGCCAGTGACCGGCAGCGAAGATCGCTTGTTTGGCTACGAAGGGGTGTTGCCCGTTCTCTCCGGCGAGCCTAGCGAGTTCGGCGAGATAGAGCGCCTCACTAGCCGCCCCAGCCGCGGCTCGAATGAAGCCGACGTCGGTACATCCGAGCCGCGCCAGTGCGATGGCCGCCGTGCCATGCGCCGCATCACTCGCGGCCACGAGTGTTGACAGTGCCTCGCGAACGCGAGCCGGTCCGTAAACCCTGTCGGCCGCTGCTTGGAGCCGCTGCCGCTCCCGCTGCTCGGCGTCCCAATGACCACGCTCCCACTCCGGATTCGTGATGACCTCAAAGGCCGACTTCCAATCGGCGACGCCTTCGACGCTGTACGGCTCGCTGCTCCCAAGACCTTTCAAGTAGTCTCGTACCCCCGAACGCTCATACTGCGTCAGCGGCTCCCCAAGCATGAAGAACCAGGTGCTCACCGCGACAACTCCTCACGCCACAGGCCGAGCGCCTTTTGCACTGGACGGTCTGAGCAGCTGAAGAGAACGGCATCCTCGTCTGCCTCGTGCTCCAGACGGCTCCACGATGGAGCCACGAACACGTCTTTCGCCTTCCATTCAAACGTCTGGTCACCAACGCGGCTTCGCCCGCTGCCCTCGACGACGCTGAACACCGTACCGTCGGTCGAGCGGTGCTCCTTGCCCCGAAAACCTGCTGGCAACAGCTGTAGAAAAGCTGCGATGGTCGGCAAGGGGTAGCCACCGCTTGGACTCGCGTATTGGACCTTGATTCCGTGGTGAGCGTCCGCCTCTTGATTCTTGTGGAGTTGCTCGAGAGCAGCTCGACTGCGCTCGTATGGGTAGGACAGGATCGGACTCGAGCCCTTGCTGGGAGCGTACTCCAGCGGCAACAGATTGGTGCCGAAACGTGCGAGCGAATCGCCCTCGGGCCGGGTTACCGGCGGCACGTCCTCGTCGTTGCGCTCGGCGAAGCCAGCGTCCAGAAACCGCACGAGCGGTATGTCCAGCACGTCCAACCAGACAACGGGAACGTCGCTGGGGTTTCCGTGATCGTGGAACGTCCACGACGGCGTGGTTACGAAATCGCCCGGGTGCATTGTGGTGCGCTCTCCATCGACCGCGGTGAATGCGCCGGTTCCTTCGACCACGAACCGGAGAGCCGACTGCGTGTGTCGGTGACTCGGAGCCACCTCGCCCGGCAGGATCAACTGCAACCCGGCGTACAACGAACGCGTGATTGACGACGCTCCTCGCAGACCTGGATTCTCTAGGACCAACACACGGCGCTCTGCTTCCTTGGCGGTGATCAAACGCCCAGCCTCCATCAAGTGGCGCCGAACGTCCTGGTAGCGCCACATCGCAGGCACGCACGGAGTGGTCGGCGCTGGCGGGACCAGCGCGCTCAAGACCTCCCAAAGCGGGGTCAGGTTGTCCTCATCGATGCGCCCGTAGAACGCGGCACGCGCTCGCTCGGTCTCTGTCTTGGTCCCTTCCATGCCGCGAACCTTCTATCCTTCAGAGATGTCGGGGAAGCGCAGGCCCAGGCTTTCAACAACGGCGCGCGCGCGACCCAGAAAGTCCTCACGCATCTCCTCATTGGTTCGCAGCTTCAAGCCAAACTTGCGATATGTTTCGTTGTTCTTCGAGCGAGCCGCGCCGAAGAACCCAGGCAAGTAAGGTGCGTAGTCATCAATCGCTTGCTGTACCTCACGTTTGCCTTCGTCGGTCTTGCACAGCTCTGTACAGAAGTCCTTGCCGAATTGAGCGTGGAACTTCTCCTCTGGCATCGTGATGCGCCCGATCGTACGCAGCGGCACGAAGCTGCAATGCAATAGATCCTCAACCTGAAGGATCTCGGCGAGGTCGGCGAGCATCTTGATGACGCAGAACTCAGCCCAGCTCTTCATTTCGAAGCCGAAGATACTCAGGGGGCGCTTCACCGAAGGGTCGGTCGCCTCCTGTGGGATCCCCATTTCGTCCGCGAGCCCCTTGAATCGGACGTGGTGGTGGTACTCCTCCATCGCGATGCGACAAGTCAGCCACTTGGCGTAGGGCGTGGGTGCGAAGGAAATCGCGGGCTCGTCGAAGACCTGCGCGCCGTACAGCTCGTTGACCGCGTGGCTGATGACGATCTTCGAAATGGCCTCGCGATACTCCGAAGACTCGTCCGCAAGCGCGGCTACCGTTTTTACCTCGTGATGTGGGTTCGTCATTTTCAGCTCCTAGATAATGGGGTCTGTATTGAAGGCTTCTAGATCGGTGGTGAGCGAAGTCAGCTTCGCAGCAAAGGTTTGCTCGAAGGCGGCTGAGAATCCCGCTTCGTTGAAACCACCCTCGGGTGCGACAAGCGTCTCGGTGGGCCGAGCTTGGGAAAAGAGAAACACCTCGCGCCCGCGTACGCCAAAAAGCTGGCCGGTGACGTTCGAGGCGCTAGCAGAAGACAGGAACGCGACGAGGTCAGCAACGAATCCTGCCGGGATCTTCAAGGCGCGCTCCTTGTACGCAGCCTGCGCGTCGTTGGCCGGATGAATCAACTCCGTCACACGCGTCGCAGCGAACGGCAAGACGGCATTGCACGTGACGCCGGAACGCGCCATGTCCATTGCGACGACGCGCGTCAGCCCGATCAGCCCCGCCTTGGCACTCGCGTACGCAGATTGGCCGTAGTTGCCGTAAACACCAGCCGACGAGGTAATGTTGACGATTCGCCCGGGTGCACGACCCGCTTTCACTTGCTCGCGCAAGTGGGGTGTCGCGGCGGCAAGCACGTAGAACGCGCTGCTCAGGTTGTTCTTCAGAACGAAGTCCCAGTTCTCTGGCTGGGCTTTGAAAATGAACGAATCACGAAGGACGGCTGCGGCATTGACGACAATGTCGATGCTTCCGAACCGACTGATCGCCAAATCCACAGCGGAAGCTGCGGACTTGGGATTTGCGATGTCCTCAGTGAACGCGACGGCATTGTCGCCAAGGTCGGTAGCAACACTCTTGGCGACGTTGGGATCCGCTCCCTCACCCGACACCGAGACCCCACTATCTGCGATGACCACGCGCGCGCCGCGTTCGTGCAAGCGACGGCAGATCGCAAGGCCAATGCCACGCGCTCCCCCCGTCACCAGTGCTACTCTATTTCTCATCACTGTGCCTCTTCTTCCTTCCTGGAACGTGAATCACGCTCAACCGCCTTCGAAGTCCTCATCCTGGCTGTAGAACGCGTCGGCGTGGATGTCGCTGCGCTTCATGCCCTTGGCCTCCAATCGCTGCTGCAACGCTTCCACCATCGGAGGCGGGCCAGCCGCGTAGGCCTTGACGCCTTCGAACGAAGCCATGTCCGCCATCGCCGCCTCCACGACCATCCCAGTGCGTCGAGCAGTGGTCCTGGCGGGGCGAGACAGTACGATGTGCACAGACACGTTCGGATGCTTCTGCTCGAGAGCCGTTAGCTCTTCCTCCATGTAGACGTCTTGCTCGTCGCGAACGCCGAAATAGAGGTACAACTCCCGCGCCGGGTCCCCCTGCAGGGCAGTCTCGACGATTGCCTTTATTGGGGCTAACCCGCTACCACCAGCCACCGCGAGTATCGGACCGTCATGATTCTCTCGCAGGTAAGCAGTGCCATGCGGCCCCGACACAGTGACCTCGGAACCAACGTGCAAACTCGTGAACGCGTATCCGCTCGCCTGACCGTGCGGCACACGACGGATGATGAAGTCCAGCGGGGCTTCGTCCGGACGGTTCGCCATGGAGTAGCTGCGTTCTGGGATCCCTGGACCAAACTTCAGCTGCGCGTGTTGCCCCGCGGAGAACGAGTACGGCCCGCCCGCTTCGATGTTCAGGCGCACGCGTCGGATGTCGTGGGTGAGGTCATGCATTTCCACCACGCGACAGCGCATGACCCGTGACGGATGCAATACAACCTCTTCAGCCTCGAGCGCACGCACGGTGCAGTCACCCCACACCTGAGTGCGGCAGGCGAGTATCAAACCTTGCGCCTTCTCTTCGTCACTGAGCGCGTACTCCGAGTGGGGCAACTCCAACGTGTCTCCTTCGATGAGTTCGCACTTGCAAGCGCCGCAGTTACCCGACTGACAGTTGTGCGGGAACGGCACGTCAGCCTGCAGCAAGCTCTCGAGAATGGTTTCACCCTCGATGGCTCGGACGACCCGCGGAGGATCAGAAAGGACGCGAATGACTGAGCTCATTTGCGACTCCAGACTTTCCTATCTCTGTCGGTTGCCGTCTCCTCACCGTCCTCGACAACGCGCCGCACCCCCTCGGGCAGCAATGCCAGAATCTCCCTAATCGACTGCTCAACGGACTTGCCGGTGTTGTCACACGACGCGTGGGCTAGCTCGTAGAGATGTTGTCTCGCCTCCAGCGTACTTGCGATGTTGTTGAGCGCCTCGGAGCGCATGTGGGCGCTAGCGATTCGGGCGTCGTGCTGGGCCAAGACTCGTTCAAACATCACCTGAGGCTTTGCCTTGAGCCACACGGTGAAGAACGAAGCGAGCAGCACCTCGTACGTCGGGGCTTCCGCCACGATACCTCCGCCGGTGGCCAGCACGACCTCCGGGTAGTCCCGGACGATGCGCTCCAGGCAGTTGCGCTCTAGCACCCGGTACCCTCGCTGCCCATACAACGAATGGATCTCGTTGACTTCGAGTTCGGCCTCCGCTTCGATTTCCCGGTTGAGCTCGACGAAAGGAAACCCGAGCGCCTCCGCAATCAGTGGTCCCAACGTCGACTTGCCAACACCGCGGATCCCTACCAGTGCGATGCGGCGAGCATCGCTGGCAAAGAGCAGTCGTCGAATCTGCGAAAGACGCTCCGGCGGCTGCTGCTTGAGAAACTCCACGATGATGGTGAAGTCAGCGCTCATCGGCTCCTCGGGAGTGAGGAAACTCGCGATCGGCAAGTTCAAGGCATCCGCCAGCTGCTGCAACAAGCCAAGGGAGATGTTGCCGGTACCGTTTTCAACACGAGCCAGATACGCCAACGAGATGCCAGATTGTTCAGCCAGCGTCTTCCGGGTCATGAAACGACGTGCTCGGGCGTCACGCACGCGCTGGCCTAGGAGCTCGTGCAGATTGGTTTCACTGGCCTTGGCATCGAACTGACTCGACGTCCTGACCTTCGAAGTTGCCACTTTCAAAGCGCCGTCCGGCACTGGCGCACGCGTGGATTTCTTCTTGGAAGACGCTTTCATGAGGCAGCCTACGTCAGCGTGGCGCCATACGCAATGCGCCGTCCAAGCGGATGGACTCGCCGTTCAGCATTTCGTTTTCGACGATGTGCTGCGCGAGCGATGCATATTCGTCGGGGTTCCCCAAGCGCGGCGGAAAGGGCACACTGTTTCCGAGGGCTTCTTGCACCTCGGGTGGAAGCCCCTCGAGCATCGGCGTCTTAAAGATCCCAGGAGCAATAGTGCAGACGCGAATGCCGACGCGCGCCAGCTCTCGCGCGATCGGCAACGTCATTGCCACG
Organism: Polyangiaceae bacterium; assembly: GCA_050298815.1. Lineage (GTDB taxonomy): Bacteria > Myxococcota_A > Polyangia > Polyangiales > Polyangiaceae > SZUA-265. The sequence continues at coordinate 201,952 of JBNKUV010000087.1, read as the reverse complement.
ATGCCACCCTTCGAAGCGGCGTATGCAGCTTGACCGATTTGTCCGTCCCACACGGCAACCGACGCCGTGTTGATGATGACGCCTCGTTCACCTGCAGCACTTGCCACCCCCGAACTCATCGCATCAGCCGCCAGACGAATCATGTTGAAGGCACCGACCAGGTTGATGTTGATTACCTTGCTAAACGAGTCCAGCCGATGAGGTCCATGCTTACCCACGACGCGCTCCGCCGGACCAATGCCTGCACAGTTGACGAGGCCTTGCAGACCACCGTATTTGGTGACGGCTAGGTCGACGACGGCCTGCGCCTCAGCTTCGATAGTGACGTCGGTCTTCTGAAAGGATGCTTGGTCACCGAGTTCGGCCGCCAGACTCTCCCCTCGTTCGACGTTGACGTCGGCGATCACGACCCGCGCGCCCGCAGAATGGAATCGTCTGACCGTGGCCTCACCAAGACCAGAGGAGCCGCCTGTGACGATGAACGTGGATGAATCGAGTTGCATGATGCTCTTCTTTTTTAGATTGGGTTAATGGCGTTGAAGCAAGATTGCCGTGCCTTGCCCCCCGCCGATGCAAGCGGATGAGATCGCGTACTCACCCGAAATCTTTTCGAGCTCCCGAGCAACAGTCAGCGTCAGTCGCACGCCGGTAGCTGCGAGTGGATGGCCGATGGCGATCGAGCCCCCTCGCACGTTCACCTTTTGACGGTCCAGCTCGAGCTCTCGTTCCACCGCCAGATACTGAGCAGCAAACGCCTCGTTGATTTCAAAACGGTCTATACGATCCTTTGAGACGTTCGCCCGACTCAACAAAGCACGGATGGCTGGGGCGGGTCCTATCCCCATGATTTCGGGCGGCACAGCCACCGTAGCGCCAGCAACGATGCGCGCCAACGGGCGCAAGCCGTGGGCGCGCACGAATTGGCCGGATGCGACCAAGACGGCGGCCGCGCCATCCACGATCGCCGAACTGTTGCCACCCGTCTGCACCCCATCCTTGCCGAAGGCGGGCTTCAGTTTGGCAAGCACTTCAATGGGGCTCGCACGTACGTGCCCGTCCCGCTCGAAACGTTCCATCCCGCGTGGCAGCTTGATACCTCGCGGTTGGTACTCGTCGAGCTGCCATTCTTGGGTGACGACTGGAGCGACTTCGCCTTCGAAATAGCCACAGTCCCATGCCGCCATGGCCCGCTTGAAGCTCTCCTCGGCGAAGCGATCGGCTGACTGCCGGTCGATCTGGTAGCGCTTGGCGAGGCGCTCTGCGGTATCACCCATGCGCGTGTTGGCAGCCGTATCCAACGTCGCCTCCCACAGAAAATCGGCGAACTGCACCTGGCCCATCCGAAATCCACTGCGATGAGTGTACGCGGCGATGGGGTTTCTCGACATCGACTCGGTGCCAACGCACAGCGCCATCTTGGCCTTGCCGAGAGCTATCTGGTCAGCGGCAGTAAGAATCGTTTCGAACCCCGTCCCGCACAAGCGCTGCACCAAGAGTGCCGGTACCGCTCCCGGTACGCCCGAGTAGAGGCCAACGTGCCTGGGCAGGTAGTACGCATCGAAGCTCGACTGAGCCACGTTCCCTCCAATGACCACATCCACGTTCGACGCGGGTACCCCCACCCCTTCGAAAGCCGACCGCGCAGCGAAGATACCAAGATCCGTTGGAGACACGCTCTGCAAAGCACCCGTGTAGTCGGCAAATGGGGTGCGTGCTCCGCCGATCAGCCACACGTCATCGTAGAGGGCCGTGATTGCTTGCGCTTCTGAAGCTTCGTACATTCTCTGGTCTTCCTTCAAGCGTCTTTCGAAAAGACTTCCGGATTCGTCGGGGCGGCATTGGGTTCACTCGGGGTGATGACATCCCGCCCCAATGGAGTTTCGAATAACATGGCAACCAACGCCTCGCGCCGACGCAGCACCGCTCGCTGATTGATGTAGCCCTTGTCGGTGATTTCTCCCGCGTCGGCTGACGGTGGGTCCTGCAGGAGGATTGCTCGTGTCGCGTAGGTCGAGGAACCTCGCCCGTTTCGCTTCAACGCCGCCAGCCCCCGAGCCACGCACTGCCGAACCGCTGGCTGCTGCAACAGCTCCGTGGTAGTGGCCGCGACGGTTGAACCACCCGCGCACAGCTGTCGACACTCATCCAGATTAGGGAAGATCATGAACCCAAGCTCATCCCTATCGTGGCCGGCGACTACGACATCCTGCGCTACCGGTGCAAGCGCCGCAATGGCGCGCAGTCTCACGGCCCCGACGCTCACCCAGGTGCCAGTCGTCAACTTGAAGTCCTCGCTCAGACGCCCATCGAAGCGCAGCCCGAGCGTAGGCTGCGCGGGATCGACGAAACACATCGCGTCCCCCGTCTTGAAGAATCCTTCCTCGTCAAAGAAGTTGGCAGTCAACTCCGGCTTCTTCCAATAGCCTGGGGTGACATTGGGACCCTTCACCCGCGCCTCGAGCTTTCCTTCACAGGGCACGAGCTTCAACTCACAGCCTGGGATCGGCAACCCCACCACGCCGGAACGATCCGCCTGGAAGTAGCAGCTGGTGGCAGCTGGTGCAGTCTCCGTCAGCCCCCACGAGGACACCATTGGCAGACTTCTGCCGAGCGTCTCGATTGACAGTTCCTCCAGCGCTTCCCACAAATGCTGGGGCAGGCTCGCCGCTGCGTAGAAGATGAGCTGGAGGCGGCTGAAGAACTTCTTCCTCAATTGGGGATCTTCGCGCAGCGCTTTGACCAACCAATCGTAGGCTCTTGGGACGTTGAAGAACACCGTCGGCGCGACGTCCGCGAGATTGTCCAGCGAGCGCTGAAACTGCCTGGGCAGCGGTCGACCATCGTCGATGAAGAGCGTTCCCCCATTTCTGAGCACCAAGTTGAAGTTGTGGTTTCCACCGAACGTGTGATGCCATGGGAGCCAATCCAACAGCACCGGTGGCGTGGAAATGAACGGCCAGAGTTGAGCAATCGCCTGCTGGTTGGAGCACAGCATGCGGTGCGTGTTGATCACGGCTTTCGGCTCATCCGTGGATCCAGACGTGAACAAGAGCTTCGCGATCGAATCTCCCGAAACGGCAGCAAACGCCTGCTCGACTCGCTCGAGATCCGGCGTCGGATCCCAGAGCGACTCGAAGCCCGGCAAGCTACCTGTGGCGCTGCTTGCTCGGACGACTATTCGAGCAGAATGCAGAGGCGCAATGGCAGCCAACGCAGCAGCAAACCGCTCCTCATCGTCGACGAAGATCAGACCCGGTTGGAGCAACTCGATGATCCGTCTCAGCTTGGTGAAGTCTTTCGAGATGAGAGAGTAAGAAGGAGAAATCGGCGCGACCGCGATCCCTACGTATTGGCAGGCGAGTGACAACAGCGCGTGCGGCAGGCTGTTGCCAGACAGGATGACGACTGGACGCTCTGCCGACAGCTGCTCTGAAAGCAGGGAGGACGCAATCCGGCGCACAGCGTCTCTCGCCTCGCTGTACGTCGCACCTGCCCAACCCCCACCGCCCTGCCCCAGACGGCCGCGCTCCATGACGAACGGATGGTTGGGCGTCACCGCCGCCCAATGCTCCAGGTATTCGCCAACGCATCGCGCTGCCTGTTCAAGCGGCTGCGGCGAGCGCATGAGCAGCGTGCCGTCCTCGCGTCGATCGACGACGACAGCGACGGGGGCGAACATGGATGCGGGGTCTTGTCGAGCTTCTGTCATGAGACGGTCTCGGCTGCGCCGTCGGACATCCTGAGGTCGTGGGAGAGAATATACAATAGTAGATGCCATCATGTCACTGACAGGCGAATTGTGCAGCAGTTTCGCCTCATGGACTACGCTATCAGCATTTCCCGCAGAATGACCACTATCACTATAGTAGCTGGAAGCAAGGACTAGTATAGGAGCATCTGTCCCAATGCCAAGCGCCCCAGCGAACGGGGCAAAGCGATTTGTTCTGAGGAAGGTGTCTATGCTTCGAGGTTTGCATCGAATTTCGTCAAGTCTTCTGGGTGCTTCATTGCTTTGGGGTACGATCCTCACGTGGGCTGCTGACACGATGGCGGCGGATCCTCCACCAGCGCGCACCGAGGAGGCCGCTTCTGCTGGACCCCCGCCCGGCCCTCCCCCACCCCCCGAATCGTTAATTCCAGACGGTGAAGCGCCGCCACAACGCTCGATGCCGCCGGCCTTCCCGCCGGCGATTCCGAGCATTGACTACGGCGGTCGCATGCGGACGGCCCTAATTTTTCAAAACCCAGAGAAACCTGAGAAGTTCAACGACGTCGCGCAGTTTCTCGAGGCGGACCTTTACATGTCAGGCCAGCTCCACCGTTTTTGGAGCTGGCAGGTCGCCTTCCACATGGACTACGGGCAACAACCGACGCCGACCACGCCGACGATCGTCAACGTTCAACCTCTGGACGTCATCGCGAAGTTCGAGCCCATGCGGGAGTTCAACATCTACGCGGGACGCATGCTGGTGCAAGCCGACCGTTTCACCCCGAGCGGCCCGTGGGGCATCGACGAATTCTTCTACCCAGGCTTTTTCATGGGTGTCGCGGGACCACCAGCGCTGCCCAAGGCAGGTCCAGTGGGCCGCGACGTCGGTACGACAATCTGGGGCGCTCCCTTCGGAGGCCACTTCAAGTATTACGCGGGGGCGTTTCAGCTCCACAATGCAACGATTTCGCCACTGTTCAGCGGACGCCTGCAGCTCAGCCTGCTCAACCCGGAACCGGCGTTCTTCCAGCGCACGACGTACTACGGCACCAAGGATTTGATTTCGTTTGGCTTCGGCGCCCAGTATCAGGGCGACGGGACCACGCAACCGCTGCCGCCCCCTGCCGATCCCACGATGCCAATGGTCCCGGACACGGACGATCACACGTCCATCACGGGAGACATCAACATCGAAAAGAACATCGGGAACGCGGGAACGGCTTCGCTCGTGGCGCAGTACTCGAAGTTCGGTGGCGACTATCAGTTCTGGGAGGACCATCTGGTCGTTTCGGCGGGTTACATGTTGCCGCAAGTGATCGGTATCGGAAAGGTTCGTGCAACGGTGCGCTACCAGCAGGCAAGCCGAAATATTCCAGATGCCGAGGCAACGACCCTCATTGACGCTCAACTGAGCTACATCATAGCGGCGTGGTATGCGCGACTCGGCCTTGGCTTCAGGCATGGCAGCACTTGGGTCCCGTCGACCACCGCGGCGACGCCGGCGACAACCGTCGACGGTAACGAAATCTACCTTGGTCTAACCCTCGCAGATCCATGACGAGTGCCTCTGCGGAACAAGCGCCCATCGAGCTGGTCACTTCCACCCATTGCTCTCCACTACCAAACCAAGGACGAGAAAATGTTTCGAAGAAACTTCATTAGGACGGTTGCAGCCGGCGCATCGCTCGGCGTGATTGGGGTTGGGTGCAAGTCTTCTGACTCGCCCGAATCGAGTGAAAGCGGTGAGAAAGAGTCGGAGGCTGACGAAAAGGGGAAGTCTGCCGAACCCATCGTACTCCGGTTACACCAATTCTTGCCTCCCATGGCGACCCTACCGAAGAAGGTGCTCAAGCCCTGGGGTGAACGCATCGAAAAAATGTCAGGTGGGCGACTGAAAATCCAACATTTCGACGCAATGGCTTTAGGCGGGGCCCCCCCTCAATTGATTGACCAAGCGCGTGATGGTGTCGCTGACATCACCATGACCCTGACCGGCTACACTCCTGGCCGATTTCCACGTACGGAATCCCTCGAGCTACCCTTCATCATGACGAGCCCAGTGGCGACCACCAAGGCGTTGTGGGCCATGATCTCAGAGGACTGGCAACAGGCCGAGTACGCTGACGTCAAGGTCCTGACCGCCTGGGTGCACGGGCCCGGCGTGATCCACTGCAAGGAGCCGATCAAGAAGCTCGAGGACATGAAGGGCAAGAAGCTTCGGGGGCCCAGTCGCCTGATCAACGACCTGTTGAGCGAAGTCGGCGCGACGCCCGTTGGTATGCCGCTGCCTGCAACCGCAGAAGCCATCTCCAAAGGGGTGGTTTCCGGCACGGTGATCCCGTGGGAAGTCACACCCGCTCTCAAACTCGCGGAGCTCGTCAAGCACCACACCGAGTTTGGCGGCAAGGAAGCGTTCTACACTGCGCCAATGGTGGTCGCGATGAATAAGGCCAAGTACGAGTCGTTGCCAGCGGACCTCAAGGCAATCCTAGATGCCGAATCGGGCGCCAAGCTCGGAGCTGAGGCGGCAACCGTGATGCTCGCCGCGGACGCACCTGCGCGGAAGATAGCAGAGAGCGCCGGCAACGAGATCATCACTTTGGACGAGGCGGAGGTCACGCGCTGGAAGGAAGCCGCGAAGCCGGTGGTGGACCGCTGGATGAAGGACATGAAAGAGCGCGATATCGACGGCGCGGCCTTAGTCGACAAGGTGCGCTCGCTGATTGCAAAGAACGAATAATGGAGCGACGCTGACGAGCGCACGACGTGGGCAGATTGCGCTCTCCTCACGTCGTGCGGCACGCCCGAGGCAGAGAATAACGCCTGTTGGCCTCAGGCCGGACGTTGAAAAGGCCTCTCACGCGTCCATCATTTCCCTATGGAGACACTGGACAAGCTGGTTCGACGTATCGCGGCGTTCTTCGCCCTGGCCGGCGGCGCCGTTCTGGTGCTGCTCATCGTGGTGACGTGCCTGTCCATCCTGGGGCGCTCACTGATCTTCGCGGGGCTGGGTCCGATTCCGGGTGACGTTGAGCTTGTGGAGCTGGGAATTGCATTTGCGGTGTTCAGCTTCTTCCCATGGTGTCAGTACCAAGCAGGTCACGCGCGGGTCGATTTATTTCGGCGCTTGCTCGGCAAATCCGGCACCTGGGCAAGCGACGTAGTCTCCGACTTGCTCATGTTGAGCGTCGCATTCCTGCTTGCGTGGTACCTGTTCGCCGGCATGCGGGACAAGCTTCAATATTCGGAGACCACGTTCATTCTCGAGCTGCCGATAGCATGGGGTTACGCGGCAGCGCTCCCCAGTGCGCTCGCGTTCGTGCTCACCAGCGCTTTCTCCCTTCTCCGGACGTCGACGCAACGACGTCGCCGCGTCCCCAGGCGGTCCTAGGCCATGAGCGATCTCCAACTCGGTATCGGCTCGTTTCCGGTCTTGCTGCTTCTGATATTCCTGCGCGTCCACGTCGGACTGGCGATGCTGTGTGTCGGCCTGGTCGGCACCTATCTCGTCAGCGGTTCCGCTGGCGTTAGCCTATCACAGTTAAAGCACGTACCCTACGGTACGTTCTCGAGCTACTCGTTGTCCATCGTCCCACTGTTTCTCCTGATGGGACAACTCGCCACGCTAGGTGGGGTATCGGCGGCGTTGTTTCGCGCAGCGGAGGCCTGGCTGGGTCACAGGAAAGGCGGCCTGGCAATGTCCGCCATTGGCGCTTGCGCAGGCTTTGGAGCGATCTGTGGCTCATCGCTTGCGACAGCGGCTACCATGGCTCAAGTAGCTTTGCCCGAGTTGCGCAAGTACGGCTACTCAGGCTCTCTGGCGACAGGCGCGCTCGCCGCGGGAGGGACGCTGGGCATCCTCATCCCCCCTTCGATCATCTTGGTGATCTACGCCATCCTGACTGAGCAAAACGTGGCGAAACTGTTCGCCGCTGCGCTCGTGCCAGGTCTGCTTGCTGCCGCCGGTTACATGGTCGCCATCTCGTTGTACGTGCGCCTTGTGCCCGGTGCAGGCGCGGTTCGAGAGCGATTGCCCTACGCCGAACGCTTTCGAGCGCTGGCGGCGGTTTGGCCGGTACTACTCATCTTCGCGGTCGTCGTTGGCGGGATCTATGCCGGCATCTTTACCCCCACCGAAGGCGCAGCGGTTGGCGCCGCGGGTACGGGATTGGTCGCGGCTGCCTCCGGCAACCTCACCCTGGACAAGGCGCGTCGAGCAATCGTTGCCACCGGGTCGAGCACCGCCATGATCTTCTTCATCGTGCTTGGTGCCGGCATCTTCAATAGCTTTCTAGCACTCACACGCTTGCCTCAGGAGGCCGCGACCTACGTCGGCGCGCAAGGTTTTGCGCCATGGACGATCCTGACCTGCGTGCTGCTGCTGTACCTCGTCTTCGGCTGCGTCATGGACAGTCTCTCCATGGTGCTACTCACGGTGCCCATTTTTTTCCCGATCATGCTGGAGCTCGACTTCGGAATGACTCCGGAAGACTTTAGCCTATGGTTCGGCGTGTTGGTTCTGATCGTCGTCGAGGTGGGGTTGATCACTCCGCCGGTGGGCATGAACCTGTTCGTGATCAATTCGATGGCTCCAGATATTCCCATCCAGGAGACATTTCGCGGAGTGCTACCGTTCGTCGCAACCGACTTGGTGCGCGTCGCCGTGCTCATGCTCTTTCCCCCCATCACTCTGGCCCTCGTGTGGCTGATGTACTAGTTTTGTGATGTTTACGACCGCTCACCTGATCGTCTTGCCGCGACTGACGTCGACGCTGCCGTCAGGCGAGCTATTCACGGCGCAACGACCTTCCCGGCCCAGACTCCGAGGAGAGCCCCCTTACTCTGATCAGACGAGAGCAATCACCCCGAACACGCCCTCCGTCGACTCCCACCCGCAAGGGGACTCGGAAAACGGTGACGTCGACCCCAGCGGCGCCCGGAGGGCTCCTGGTGCTCCGGCAACCGGAGGTGAGACCAACTTCATTCACTCCCTCGACGGTCGCCTCGTCGGCCGTTCGGGGATGTGCACGGCTGTTGCCGGCGCTTGCTGATCGGGCGCCAACGACCCGCTCTCCCCGCGATTAGCCTCGGGGAAGTCCCGTGGGAACATGCTCCCTTGCGACTGGGGATTTGGGGCGGTAGACGATGAATCATGAGTACCCAGAAGCCGAAATCGGGATTCAAGGTCCTGTGGCTATTGCTGGCCGCCGGTGGCCTCTCGCTCATCGGTGGAGGAGCCCTCTTTGCACTGAATCAGACGACTGCAGGTGGGCCTGGCGGACAACTAGGCCCCGGGCGCGTCGGGGAGGCGTATCAAGCCGGCGAACGAGTCGACATCTGGCGCAACGAGAGCTGGCATCCGGGCGGCATCGTAGCCGCGGACGGTGAGCACTACCGCGTGCGCTACGACAGATCCGAGGTGTTCGGCGCTGAAGTCGTCGATACCAGCCGGCTGCGACACCGCGACTGAAACGAGCGGAGAGTCTTCATCCGTCGTTGCGCAAGCCAAAGATGCGCTACGCTACGCCATGGGAGATGGGGTATTGACCATGGGATTGCATCGGTGGGTCGGGGCGACGGTGTGGGTGTGGGCGTTGTGTGCGTGCGAGGACGCCGGGGCCGCCGAGCCCACCGCAGACGCAACGACGGACTCGACGAGGCCTGTCACGGATCCGGAGGACGAATCTGACACATCGGCGACTATGACTGACGCGGGCGACGACGTCCGTTCCTCGGATGATGCAAACACCGAGGTGGGTCCAGATTCGCCCCCAGGGCGTCTTGGTGCACCAGAGAACACCTTCACGCTACCAAAACCCGAGGGGGACCTGCCCGCACTCTACCACCCGGAGTTGACCAAAGAGTTTGATGAAGTCGACTTCGAGACTTTGGACCGGTTGTACATTCCAGCAGGTGAATACCGGTCAGTCCTGCTCGGCGGCTTGCCGAATCGTACGGCCGAGCGCCCTCTGGTAATTACCAATGTTGCCGGCCAGGTGCGTGTAGGAGGCCAAGCGAGCAACTATGTGTTCGTCATCAGCGGCGGCAGCCAATGGATCCTGACTGGGCGCCACGACGAGGCGTCTCGGACAGGAGATAGCCAATTCCCGGGACACGCCGGCGGCAGTTACGCTCACAGCCAGGGGACCTATGGCATCTTCATCGATGACAAGTTCAGCAAGGCGGGGCTTTCCGGTCTTTCGATTGGGGGCGGAGCGTCCGACTTCGAAGTCGAGATGCTCGAAGTAACCCGAGCGGAGTTCGCGGGTATCGTTGCCAAAACCGATGATGACGCCGCTGCACTGATGCGCAACGTCTCGCTGCACGACACGTATGTGCATGACGTAGGGTCCGAAGGGATCTACTTCGGCAGCACCCAGAGCCAGCCCCAGCACGCTTTCGAGAATCTCCAGATCTACCACAATCGATTTGTGCGGACGGGCACGGAGGCGCTCCAAGTTGGACAGTTGGGGGACGGTGCTGAGATCCACCACAACGTGCTCGGTCCCGCTGCGATCCGGTGGCGCTCAGCATTTCAGCGCTACCAAGACGGCAACGTTCAGTACGGTCAGCGCTACGGGAGTTCCTCGTTCCATCACAATATCGTGGTTGGTGCCGGGGATCTTTTCGTCGAATTCTTTCCGCAGCGGGTCGATGGTGACGATCATGGCAGCGCGGACCAAGTGACATTCTCGGACAATTACTTTTCCGACAGCTCCAGTTCCGGCGTCTACACGCACGCCCAGACGAACTCCGTCAGCGTCGTGTTCGAGAGAAACCTATTCCGTGGCTTCGACTTCAACTACGACGAAGTCTACATCGACGCATCATTGCCAGTACAGGTCTTCGGGATCGGAGCCAACACGGAAAACCCGCACATGCTGTCGGAAAACGTCGTTGACGCGCCCTTCCCCTTCGTCCAGTGGACGTTCGATAGCACGACCCTTGCAGACAACGCCGAGCGTTCCATTTCCGCAGTGCGCTTCGTGGATTTCATCAACGCCGACATCGAGGAGAACTTACGGCGGCTAGAGTGGTGGACGGACAAAGCAACACTGGCTGATGGAGAGCCGGAGGTCGTTTATCCCCAGGGCGCCTACGTGATGCATCTCGGCAAGTTGTACCGTGCGCTGAAAGACAATAGCCAAGAGCCTCCCGACATGTCGCCAAGCTCCTGGGAAGAGCTCGCCCCCCCCGCTGACGACGTTCGGCTGGCTGACGACTCTCCCCACGCCGATTTGGGGCTCGGCGTCGCCGCGAAGTGAAGCCAGGCCTCCGCGCTGAGCTGGTGGGGCACGGAGCCTTCAACCCACCGGAACGTCCAGGGTTCCCGTCGCGACTCGGCACGAGTGACTGAGTTCCGACGCGGAAATATTCGTCACAACGTGACATCGCGCACTCCTCCTTGTCGAGCCCGTCACTTCGGCGGGCAAGGAGACGAGGCGCACCCATGGCACCAACTCGCACAGCTCCGTCCGCCACAACTGCAGGCGACCGGAGCGCAAAGACCGCACAGACAATCCTACTACTGGTTGCACTGGCGCTTCTGGTCTTCAACGGCGGGTGTTCCGGCGTCTCGGGCGCCATCAACAGCCTCGAGGAGATGGGCGCCACAAGCTATAGCAATCGCAATGACAACGGCGATGCGCTCACGGAGCTCGACGAACTCGACTACGAAGACGAGGACCTGTGGATATGCGGCAGCGGCGCCGCAGACGTGTGCTTGTCCGCCGATCTAAATGCGACCGAGGTGCGGGCCGATGGCACCTTTGAAAACATCGACATCGAGCCGCTGTCCGCCCCAGACGTCGACTGTTTCTACGTCCATCCCAATGTCGACTTCAAGCGAGAACCCGGCAACGTTTCCCTATCGTCCGTACACTACGCGCGCTCCCACGTCGCACCAGTCGCCACTCGACAGGCGGCCATCTTCCGCGGAGCCTGTCGCGTCTTCGCTCCGCTGTACCGCCACATCACGAGGGCCAGCTATGCGGCCGCGTTGGATGCGGACGTGGGCTACGAGTGGACGACGGAGTTCGGGCGAGCGTACGCCGACATTGTTGCCGCTTTCGATCACTACATGACGGAAGAGAACGCCGGGCGCCCGATCGTATTCATAGGACACGGGCACGGTACGCACTTGCTGACTCGGCTCCTGCGGGAGCGATTCGATGAGGACAGCGCAATGCGCTCCAAGCTGGTCTCGGCACTGTTGCTTGGCCCACTCGGTGGCGTCCTGGTCCCGGACAACCGAGTCGTCGGCGGTACGTTCAAACACATTCCTCTGTGTGAGGACGCTCAGCAACGGGGTTGCATCGTCACGTTCGATAGCGAAGCCGCGGGACTCGAAACCAAACACGCTGACGCTCTGCTGTTTCCGGACGGCATGACCCGAGCGTGCACCAACCCGGCAAGTCTGGCGGGTGGTGTAGCCTCCATGGACGCCACGCTTTGGTCCAAGAGCGATGGTCAGTTACTGCCCGACGAGGTGGAGCACGCGTGGGCACTGTATCCGGACCTGTACGTGGCCGGATGCGGCGCAAGAGGCGCCCTGCAGATCGACGTGCGAAGTGACGACCCCCGCAGCCAACTGTTCAACCCGCAAGAGATTCAGCAACTCTGGGAGTTGCTCGACCAAGGCCACGGGCTGCATGAGTTCGACCTCACCTACGCCGCTGGTGACCTACTCCGTATCGTGAAGGCGCAAGCCAGCCGCAGGTAGTCCCCGTTGCGGGGACGTCTCACTCACGACCGTCTCCGCTAGCGCTGTGAGCTAGTTGCGACCGTTGTGCGTGGTTTGCCGACTTGGGTTCCTCAGAACTCTTGAAAGAAGTTCCAGAACGCTGGGGCCGCGAAATTGTCTTGGCGGTTGTGCCCTTCGCCCGTCGTGGCACACCAAACCACCGGGTAACCCGGATCACAACCCTGGTACCGCACGCACGGGGCAGGATCTTCTGGCACCGGATCGATCGAGGTGTCGCAGTTGTTCTCCATCAGCAAGCGGTCGCGGGCACTCTCGCTACCGTTGATGCCGTTGCTGTTGTCCTGAGTGTCGTGAACGAAGATTTGAGCGATGGGCCCGAGGCAATTTCGTACGCCCGGGTTACCACCCGCGACCGTCGCGATCGCCCGCAACACGTCGGCACGAATGCACGAGAGTTGGTCTGCCAACCAAGAGCCACTGCTGTACCCAACAACGAAGAAGCGGCTCGTATCGCTGCAGAAGCGCGCTTGCACGTCCGCCATCATCGCATCGACAAACGCCACGTCATCGCCGTTGGCGCCTGAATCCCAGCACGTGTCTGCCGCGGACCCGGTTCCGCGAAATAGGATAGCATCGCCGCCGGTTTCGCGCTCCATCGGGAGGTTGTTCGTTCCGCTGCTGCAGCCATGCAACAGCCCAATGACGGGATAGGCGCGCATCGGATCGTAGTCGTTGGGCAACCACACCGAGTAGGGTCGAGTACCATTGCCGGTCATCACGGTGCTCTCTACCCAACTGCCCCCCTGTTGACTGGTGTCCATTCCACACCCATCGCTTGCGGTGGCGGACTCATCAACGGGTGTCTGGGACATGCCGTCACTGCCCCCCATGGCGGTCATGTCACTGGAGCCGCCGCTCCCGCCAGCACCACCCGCACCACCCGCCCCCCCGATCCCGCTGGGGTCGACCGAGCCCATGGCTCCGGCTCCCATCGTGCCGCCAGCGCCGAGGGTACCGCCAACGCCATCGGCGGGCGTTGATGGCTCTGCCATGCCTCCCTGAGCGCCGGCACCCACCGGCTCAGGTACGGGAGGTGAGCTCGAATTGCCTGGACTCGGCAACGAAGGCTGGCCGCTATCGGTCGGAAGAGCCGCGGTCGTGGCCGCTGGCGTGGACGCTCCTGGAGCCGGCGCGCTCACGCTTGGGCCCGTGGAGGTGGGGTTTGCCAATGCAGCAGTCCCATCTTTAGGGTCGTCTTCGGAGCAGGCCAGAGACGCCAATGCGCATGAACCCAAAACCACAAGCGGCGATAGCAACGATCGTGTCACGGAATACCTCTCTCGACGGGGGAAGCGAGTGTGCACCGTGGCACGAGTCGAGCCATGTGAGGAGCGTCTCGGGCTCGGGGATGCCCGTAAGTGAGCGTTCGTGCCTCCGTTGCTGAAAACCTACGACGTCAAGACAATTGCGCAGTCGAAAGCAAAGGCCGCGGCCAACGAACCGTGGGCTGCAGCGCCGGCAAGACTCGGGCGATCCGCCCACCCTAGCACCCGCGGCCGCGCTCCAGCCAGGCCGATGGATGAGAATCTGAGCTGCGGCGAAGCATCTCCGACAACAACCCGCGAGCCGTACCCCCTGCTCCGCACCCTTCGAGTCGCGAACGAATCGGGGGCCGACGTGTTTGGGGTAGAAGAACGCCCTCGATTCATCACACACCAGCCTGCACGGGAAAGGGGGGCGCATGTAATGGGAGCGTTCACATCCGACACGCCAGTCAGCACATCTGCACCGAGCATGCCGAATTCCGCGCCGACTAAACGCCAAGCGGGGGATTTGCGTGGCGCCAACCAAACGCCCCAAGCGCATAGGAGCAAATACGGGTCGTCGGTGCTAGCTTGTACTCGTGATTCTGTGGGTCTGTCGCTTTCTAGCAGCAGCGGGGTGCGTCGCACTGCTGACCGGATGCCAGTCGACCCTCGAAAAGGAGTTTGACGAGGAAGCGGCTCCGCAGGTCGCGGCAGAGACTGACGCCAGCAACTCGGACGAAACCGACGCCACCGACGAAACCGACGGCGGGCGGACCAATGCCCCAGAAGACGCGGAATGCGACGCCGGCGCGGATTGCGACCCGGGTCCGGCGGGAGGGAGCTGTCCGGCCGGATCAGCAAAGAACGAACCAGGTGTGTGCGGCTGCGACACTGAAGACTCAGACGCGGACTCCGACGGATCTGTCGACTGCGAAGATGAGTGCCCCGACGATCCGGACAAAACCGAAGCGGGCGTATGCGGATGCGGCGAGCCTGACGACGACAGTGACGAGGATGGAACGCTCGATTGCAAGGACGAGTGCCCGAGCGACCCAGAGAAGAGGGAACGAGGGAACTGCGGCTGCGGCCAGGCGGACGAGGACAGCGATGAAGACGGAGCACTGGATTGCGACGACGAGTGCCCAAGTGATCCAACCAAGACAGAAGAAGGTGTGTGTGGCTGTGGCACTCCGGACGCGGATGACGACGCGGACGACGTGCCTGACTGTATCGATGAATGCGTTGGACAAGACGAAAACACGGACCCGACGCTGTGCGGCTGCAGCGCAACGAACGAAGACGGCGACGAGGACGGGGTAGCGGACTGCGCCGACGAATGTCCTGAAGACGCGCTGAAGGTTAGCCCAGGGATGTGCGATTGCGGAACGCCGGAGACCGACAGCGATGCCGATGGGACCCCGGACTGCATGGATGAATGCCCGATGGATCCGGACAAGACAGAGCCGGGCTTGTGCGGCTGTGGCGTGGCGGAGGCGGACGCCGACGGTGACGGCGTTTGCGATCCCGACGACGAATGCCCCGCTGATCCAAACAAGACGGAACCGGGTGAATGTGGCTGCGGCGAGATCGATGAGGACACTGACTCCGACGGCAGCTGCGATCACGTCGACGACTGTCCGAACGATCCGGACAAGGTCGAACCAGGCCTATGTGGGTGTGGCGAAGCAGACGCCGATGCCGACTCCGATGGCGTTTGCGATCCCGACGATGGCTGCCCCGACGATCCGAACAAGGCGGCCCCAGGGGCCTGCGGGTGCGGTGTTGCCGAATCCGCGGACACAGACAGTGACGGCACGTTGGACTGCGTCGATGGGTGCGTCAACGACCCCTTGAAGGACGCACCGGGAACTTGCGGGTGCGGCAACGCCGATACGCTTGGCATCAACAGCTTGGCCGAATGCGACAACCTAACGGACAATCTGTTGCATCGTTACGCCTTCGACGGCTCGGACACCACGATCACCGATTCCTACGGAACCGCCCACGGTACCCTGGTCGGCGGCACACTGACGGGCACTGGCAGCGCCGCGTTGTCAGCAGGTGTCTACGTCAACCTACCCAACAACGTCATCTCCGGCCTGACGAATGCGACCATCGAAGCGTGGGCGACCCGCCAAGCTGACGGGACGTGGACCCGACTCTTCGACTTCGGCAGCAGCGACAATGGGGAAAACCAGCAGGGTTTCGGGACGAGTAGCCTTTTCTACACGGTGCAGCTCGGTCCCGAGTCGAGGGTGGGCTTCCGTCCTCTAAACGGCACGGAGGTCACCCAGGAGGTCGGCGCCCAGGCTCCGCTGGACGTGATGGAGCACCTGGTCGTCGTCGTCGACGACACCGGAAACGAGATCCGAGTGTACAGACAGGGCGTGCTAGCGGGGACGATGGCGTGGACCGATGCTCTGTCACAAGTCAGCGCCGTCAACAACTGGCTCGGGCATTCGCAGTATTCAGGTGACCCCGACTACGTTGGGCAGTTTCACGAGTTTCGCATCCACTCGACAGCGCTAGATGCTGCCACCATCCAGTACAGCCACGCGGTCGGTTCCAGTCCGTCGTTTTTGTAGCATTCCCTTGCAGGGTCTGGCGAAAGCGCCGCCGTTGGCGTCAGCTCGAGCGACTGCCACTACCGCCCCTTCGACTGTCCGTCGGGGCCCGTTGAGTCCCCTTACTGACGCGACCGTGCGCCGGCGGTCTTCGCCGAGTGCGCCAATACGAACTCCGCCGCCGGTGTCGTCTCCGCCTCGACGTAGATCTGATACGAGAAGAGCTGCTTGTTGAGGCGGATCAAAGCGAGATTGGCAGCCACGGCCACTTTCCCGAGAGGGCCATCGCCAAGTGCTTTGGGAAACGGCGCAGGCACTCCCCGAACTTCCTTGATGCGAAAGCCCTCATCCTGCAGCAACTGACGTAAGGTTCGAAAAGTGAACAACCTGGTGTGAGTGCGGTCCAAGATACCCGCTCTACCGTAGTTGAACTCGCCGAGGAGCAGCATGAGGCGCTGCACGAAGAACGCGATGTTGGGCGTCGTGAGTATCAGAGTCTTGTTGTCGTAGTCGAACTGCTGCCGTAGCTTCGCCATGAACTGCTCCGGCTCCTTCAGATGTTCGATGATGTCGAGCATGAGTAGGACCTCGTGCTTAGCAACCTCGAACTTGGGGCCTTCATCCAAGTCTTGAACGATGCTGTGCAGGCGATCGTGAGATTCGGCAATCGGATGCTTATCCACGACCGTGACGTCGCAGCCTTTGTCCAACAGATGAGCCGCGAATTGACCTGGCCCCGACCCGATATCGATGACCCGAACGCCCTTGGGCACAGCATCCAAAGCGTACTGATGACTACTTGGATAACCAAGTTTGAGACCGTAGCCGGCATTGCCAGGCGTCTGTGGTTCAAAGCGCCGTTGGTATCGAACACCCATACGGTGACCGACGTTCTGCAACGTCACCCGCACAACATCTTTGGCATACTTGAGGCCATTGACCCGACAGATTTCTTCGCCGTAGTAGGTGGGAATAGGCAGCTCGACGATGCGCGCTCCGGCGTTGAGGAGTTCGATGATGATCTCCGTATCGAAGTGAAAGTCGTTGGTATTGAGCTGAAACCTAATCTCACTGAGTGCGCGTACCGAGTACACGCGGTAGCCGCTATGAAACTCGGACATCCGAGCACGCAACAGCGTGTTTTGGATGCGCGTGAGGATCCTGTTGCCCGCGAACTTGTACAAAGGCATCCCGCCGCGCAGAGCGCCCATCGGTGAGAGCATTCGGCTACCAAAGACGGCATCGGCTGTCCCCGAAAGCAGCGGTGCGAGCAGCGACGGAAGCGCTTCCGGAGCGTACTGACCATCACCGTGCACGAGCGCTACAAAATCGAAACCGTTGGCGATGGCGTAGGTGTATCCAACTTTCTGATTGCCGCCGTACCCTTGGTTGAACTCGTTTCGGAGCACGGTGAGTGGAAGTTCCGAATGCGCCTGCCGGTACTGATCTCCGATGTCGAACGTTCTGTCGGTGGATGCGTCATCGACAACCAACACTTCACAATCGACTTCGTCGAAAAGCGCGCGCGGAATGCGCTCCAGAACCTTTTCTAGGGTGGACTGGGCGAAATAGGCGACGATGAAGATGAGCAGCCGTGGCTTCGTTCGTTCAGTCATGATGCCTGCCCGGCGGTCTGCAGCACTGTGGCGAACCACGGAGGGATCATCTACTACGCCACTGTGCTTCCTATGCCAAGCGGTCAGTGGACCGCTGGCACCAGAAAGCCTGCGGCGCTCGGCTGCATCCGACCGCTGACAGTGGCCTTCCGAGGGTCGGAACGGGAGCTGGATGGCGCAACGTGGACCGGTAGCGGCCCAGACGGGTCGGGAGTGTCGTCGGACATGCCCCGAGCTTCGGGACAGGCGATGCCCCGCGTAGGGGCCCACCTTCGTCCGAGCGAAGACACCAAGGCTCCTCGAATGTACTGTTTGGCCAGGGCCTGGCGCTTCCGCGTTGATGTCAACATTCTCGCCCGCTGGCTATCTCATCCTGCGGCGGACTCCACCAGGCATCCGTTTTCTTGATGGGTATCAGAGCCCCCACCTGCGCCGTTTCACGCCCCAGCGGTTGCTGAACCTTCCCCAGCTGCACTTTCTCTGTGTGATTCAGGTAGCGTTCGTTGCTAACAACACCACGCAGACAGTAGTCGCCAGCTCGTCCTTCGGGTGAATCACCATTGACGACACTCAGACGGGGGGTTAACGGCAGCGCCTCGCCGGTAATGGCGTTGATGCGTACCACTTCGAACTGGCCCAGGGTCCCCCCCCCGCGCAAAGGTCTACAGTCGATTGTTCATGCCGCTGCTGTGTCCGGCCGGGCAAGTCCGCAAGGTTTCCCGACGGTGAACGTACCCACCGTCGCCGAAAGCCACGTCAGGTGCTCGTCAATCGGCCGGCGTTACGCGACCGAGACTCCGTCTCGACGCAGTGGGGCCCGTCAATGACCCACATCGGCCGCCTCTTCGCGAAGCATCATGTACAGATCCGTCACCCCAGGGTCGCGGCCTTGTTGGCTGAGCAGGGTGGTGACTTGGCCACGGTGATGGGTTTGATGGTTAAAAACATGGGCGGCAGCCCACCACAGCGGCACCTCTTGTCGTTGATTGCGGCGCGTGAACGCGAACGGGCCAGCGAGCTCTTCGGGGTGGAGCCCGGAAACCCACTCTGATAGGTCGTCGTCGGTGAGCATGCGCTGTCGGCGGAGTTCGTCGAAGTCGGCGTAGAGCTCTTGGTCAAGAGCCCGAATGCCACCCGGTCCTATCAAGCCATCGGCAACCTCGACACCTTGGAAGCGGCCCAGCCATACCCGATCGGCCAACAGGAGGTGATTGAACGTTCCGTGAATCGACTTGAAGAATGCGCCGCTATCGCGCTTGCGTGTCTCATCGTCGAGGGTCGCGGCAAGCGCGTAGAGCTTGCCGTTCATCCAGCGATTGTAGCGAGCCATCGCACCGAGCCATTCGAGACTGATCATAGCGACGGGTTATTAGGGCTGTCGACGCCGTTTGCCAAGCCAGCATGATGCAGCACGACACCGAGAAGTGGTTTCCAAAACGCAGAAGCACAAGCCCGTCACTCTGGGGTCCGCTGCGCTGGGGGAGCGGACAAGCGGGAGTCTGCCTCCCGAAACAGCGACGCGAGTGAGCGCACGAACAACGCCAGCCACGGATTGCGATCCAACTCCCGATTGAGGGACTCCGCAGTGATGACCTTCAGCGTCACGTCGCCAACCGCCACCACCGAAGCAGTCCTTGAAGCCCCGGTTAGTACCGCAGTCTCCCCGAACACTTCACCTGCAGACAGCCGGCGGACCACACATTGCTCGCCGGCCAGCGTCTTGAAGACGTCGCACTGTCCAGACTCGATGATGAACGCCTCATTGCCTTGCTCTCCTTCGCGCACGACGAACTCACCCGCACTGTAGTGGCGCGACGCGAACCAGCCTCCGCCCCGAAGGAACTGCTCGAGCGCTCTGCGCATCTCGCCAATCGACCCATAGCGATCGTCGCGCCTTGCGGACAATGCCTTCGTCGCGATCCCAACGAGGCCCGGCGGGAGCTCGGGCCAGATCGTATCCCGATCCTCCATACTCAGCGGCTCCATGTTGATCGCACGCGCGAGCAAGCCATCCTCGACGTTGGGGGGTTCTCCCGTCAAAATGGTGAAGAGCACCCCGCCCAGACCGAACACATCCGTGCGCTGATCTATTTCGTCCTCGCGGGCGAGAAGTTGTTCTGGCGCCATATGAGCGGGCGTACCGCGGAATCCACCTCGCGATACGTGCGTGAGGTGCACGAGCTCGCTAGATTCCTCCCCATCCACTCGCGCGGAGCTCTCGCCACTTCCCCGCGCACGCAGACTGCGCCGGCTCGACGCGGGAGCATCAGGGAGGGGCCGACGCATGACCATCGCGACCCCCCAGTCCATCAGGTAGACCTCGCCGTGTTCGCCGACCATGATGTTCTCTGGCTTGAGATCACAATGGACGACACCCCGGCTGTGCGCAAAGGACAACGCGTCGCACAGCTTGAGGAGCACCTCGACGAAACTGAGGAGATCGTCCGTGTTACTCTGATGGGACCGCTGGCGCGTACGCTGCTCCTCGATCATCTCTGCCAGGCTGTCACCCCGTACCAGCTTCATCACGAGATACGGGTTATCCGTTTCCGCAGCGTCGCTGAGCTCATAGACGGGCACCACGTTCGGGTGGTCCAACTGACCGGCAATCCGCGCTTCCTCCCAGAAAGAGCCCAGCGCGTCAGCATCCTCGGAAATGTCGGAGTTTAGGACTTTGACAGCAACGTCGCGACCGATACGCGGGTCGCGCGCCCTGTACACGGCCCCACCCCCCCCACGACCCACTTCTTGTCGGAGCTGATACGGTCCAAGAAACGGTTGTTCAGTACTGTTCTCCTTCACCGCCACGTTTCGCGCTCCGCAGAATCTCCCATGCCATTGTACAGATGCCACACGTTCGACAGAGGACAATTTGCCGTCCCCGCTTCTTTGGTTGTCCCCCTCTGGGGGCGGTCGCCCACAAATCACCCCGCTGAAGCTGCCGACCGCGAGAAAGACCGGTGGTCGTGGGGCACTGGGGAGCGCCCATATCCCGACTCACCGGGTGGGCAGGCATGAATCCCACACTGTCGGCACCGCTGCGCCACGTTTCGGCAGGCCGGCTGCGAGGGCCCTGATGGACTCGCTAGTGTTCCCCGGGACGCCTGCTGCCGACCTTCGTTTCCTCGCCGGGGTTTCGTTGCGCTTTCGAGCGCGACGCGGTACCCGCCAGTGCCATCCATGTCGAGTCGGTTTTGGACCAAGGCGGTAGAGCGAGCCGTCAGGCGCGGGACCGGCGCGAGCTGCATAGAGGACATCGATGAGCTGCAGCCGGTTTGGGGAGGCAACGGCATGGTGTTTCGCGTGCGCCTGAGCGGCGCTCGGATCGACGCTGTAGTCGTCAAGCACGTGACCCTCCCCCCCGGCACGAAACGGAAGCGAGTCAAAGACAGAACGCTGGCCCGCACCCTCGACTCCTACGAAAACGAGCTGTTGTTCTACCGACGGTACGCGAGTGAAGTAAGCTCGCTGGTCCGCATTCCCGACTGCTATGCGGTGCAGCGTTTGGATGATGGGTGGTTGTTCGTACTCGAGGACCTCGTCGAAGGCGGCTTTGCCTTGGGCAAGAAGTCCCTCTCACCACAAGATATCAGCGGTGCCTTGTCGTGGCTCGCACGCTTCCACGCTGCGTTCTTGGGTCACTCGGGTGAAGGATTGTGGAAGTCAGGCTCGTATTGGAACCTGTCGACGCGCCAAGAAGAATACATGCAGATGCGAGATCCGAAGCTCAAAGCAGCCGCCCCCCGACTCGACGCTGCCCTGAACCAATGCCAGTACAAGACGCTGATTCACGGAGACGCCAAGACGGACAACTTCTGCTTCGAACCATCAGCACCAAGCGCCATGGGGAACGTCGCAGGTTTGGACTTTCAGTACGTGGGGCGAGGTTGCGGCATGAAAGACGTAATGTGCTTGCTCGACAGTTGCCTGTCGCCCAACGAGGCAGCAGCACGGGCACCCGCTCATCTGGAAGACTACTTCGATCAACTGCGAGCTGCGCTCCACACGCGGGATGCGTCGTTGGATACCGACGCCATCGAAGTCGAGTGGCGCTCCCTGCACCCGATAGCGTGGGCCGACTACCATCGGTTCTTGGACGGCTGGGCTCCTGGCAGGTATCCCCCAAAGGGATACGCGAATCAGATGGTACAACTCGCGCTGCGTTCGACTGACCGCTAGGCGAGGCGACTGTTCACTCAATCCATCTATACCTGCTCGACATGCACCGCTACCGGACGCCGCAACTTCGTTCATCCGCCTGCGAGGGGGCTTGCTAGGCCTCCCGGACGGACGCTACCCGGCGCTGCGCAGAATGCGGTGGGCGCCTATTGGCCCGCCTGGCCCGGCCCGCCTGACCGCCAACTCAGACCGCGAAGTATCCGTGTTTTCCGAGTGCTGT
Source organism: Polyangiaceae bacterium (assembly GCA_050298815.1). GTDB lineage: Bacteria > Myxococcota_A > Polyangia > Polyangiales > Polyangiaceae > SZUA-265. The sequence continues at coordinate 179,653 of JBNKUV010000087.1, read as the reverse complement.
CCACACGCCGCTGGACAGGCTCGAGGCAGGCCTGAGCCCGACGCGTTGCCTGCATATTGTAGGCTGTAGACGACACCTGCACTGCTGGGTTCGGCAGCACTGGACTACTCTCGCCAAGTTCGGCAGGATGCGCCCCCGACTTCGGATTCACTTCTCAGTGTCCACCGACAGTAGTCGGCTTCGATTAACTTCAACGATAGGAACGCGTCACATGCAACAAAGAGTCACCTGGCTCCTAGCCCTCGGAGTCACAAACTTCGCCCTCCCAGCGTTTGCGCAGGACACGCCGGAAGGATTGGCGAAACAAGACCCAGCTACCTCTGGCACGACCGACGTCGCGCAGGAGGGGTTTCAGCAAGCAGTGGTGGAGGCCCCGGAGGAGTCCACGGATACCACAGAGGTGGCAGTGTCCGCCGGTGGCCTGCTGGCCACCGGTAACTCCCGTTCGCTGTCTTTGACGGGAGCTGCCAACTTCAAACATCGGCGTGATATCCATCAGCTCACCGGCGTTGCTGCGGCCAACTATGGTCAATCCGCCCAGGCCCGCGGCGAACCGATTGAAACAACGGTGGAGAACTATCAAGGGCGCGTTCGCTATGACCTGTTCTTCGCGGACAAGCTTGCCGCTTTCTTGCAGACCTCCGCTCGCAAGGACCGCTTTCAAGGTCTGATTCTGCGCCTGAACATCGACCCTGGCCTGGCCTACTACTTTGTAGATCAGAAGGCACAACAGCTCTGGGGCGAGCTCGGCTACGACTTCCAGTACGACGTGCGACGTGATGATTCCCGCCTCGACCCCGAAACGGGCTTTCGAGCCGACAAGACGGAGAGTCGTCACAATGGCCGCGCCTTCGTCGGCTACGACAACAAGCTCAACAAAGCCGTGAGCTTCTACACGGGCGTCGAGTACCTGCAGGGGTTGTCCCCGTATGAGGACGAAAACACAGGTGACGTCAACTGGCGTCTCAACTTCGATGCGGGGCTCACGTCCAAAGTGGGCGAGAGCTTGTCGGTCGCGACGACGTTCACCCTGAAGTACGACAACAATCCACTACCCGGCCTCGCGACCACGGACACCGTGACCGCGGTGAACCTGGTCTACAGCCTGTACTGAGCGTGATCGCAAGCGGCAGCCGCGCGCTGTCGCTTGCGATCCCCACCCCGAGGTTGTTTGCGGGACATCTCAGCAGCAGCGCCGACAATGAGTCTCCGACAACCGTGACACGCTTGGAGCGACTGTCACAGACGTGCGGCGTCGAACGTGTCGCAAAGGCCTGGGTCGCCGGAGTCGAAACCGCGCTGGAACCAGCGCATACGCTGCTCCGAGGTGCCATGTGAGAACGTTTCGGGCCGAACGACGCCACCAGCACTCTTCTGAAGTGTGTCATCACCGATGGCCTCCGCGGCGCGCATCGCTTCCTCGAAGTCGCCCACGTCCAGTAGTTGTCGCTGCTTGGCAGAGTGAGCCCACACGCCCGCGTAGCAATCGGCTTGCAGCTCCACACGAACTGACCCGCCGTCGGCGCCTTCATCTCTTCCCTTGCTGAGCGCACCGTCGAGATTCGTCAGGTGATGTCCGATCTCGTGAGCGATGACGTAGGCCTGAGCGAAGTCTCCAGGCGCACCGAGGCGATTCTTCAATGCTTCGTAGAAGCTGAGGTCGATGTATACCTTCTGGTCACTTGGACAATAGAACGGGCCCGCAGCAGCCTTTCCAAGTCCGCACGCCGACGACGTTTGTCCGCTGAACAGAACTAGGTGGGCAGGAGCATAACTCGCCCCAACCTGCGTCCGTTTTACTTGCCAGGTCTGCTGAATGTCGTCCAAAACGAAGGAAACGAACGCTTTGCCGTGGTCGTTGGCTACAGGAGCCCCCCCGCTTGGGCCGGTGCTCGTTTCGACCAGGCTGAGCACATCTCCGCCACCGAGCCAAGCCACCGCTGCTAACCCGACAACACCAATCACGGCCCCTTTCAAACCAAAACGTCGAAACAAGAACCCGATGACATTCGCCCCGCCGCCTGAGGTGCCAGCGGGTCGACCGCGCCTATCCTCGACGTGGCGACTCTGATGGTTCGGATCCCATTTCACGGCGACACACTAAGCTCAGTCTGGGCTTCACCTCCAGCGGTTTTGACAACATCCGACCGCTCAGGAGGTACCCAACGTGTTGTCGCACATCGCCGGCCGTGACCGGAGACAGGTCGCTGGCTCTCTTGGCTTTGAACGGGTATGGTTGCGTCGATCGACGACTTATTCTTCGGAGGTTTCTGACAGATGCGCGCTCAAGTTTTCTTCTGTTTTGGTCTTGCTCTCGCCACTTCCACGGGATGCACCGCAAATACGTCCTCTCGCAACATTCGCACAGCTGGCATGGTGGCGCTCATCGACGTTTCGTCGGCGAGTCCGGGGCAATCCACCGTCGGGATGAAGCTCGTGGTCGGGGGGGCCAACAGCAATACCTACGTCGTCCTCGAACAGGGTGACAGCGTCAGCGCAACTGCCGGCGGTCAAACTCAGGCAATGCAGGCTGTGAGCGCGGGTGAGTACGAAGTGCGATTTCCGACCGCGGAGGGCGAGTTTGTCGTCACCTTGGTGCGCACCGCAGATCAGGAACAATTGGTCAGCAGCGGGACAATGCCTCCGCCGTTCGAGATAACGAGCACGTTTCCCGCGGCAGCTATCCCCCGCTCCGAGCCGGTGACCGTCGAATGGGCGCCTGGCGGCAGCCAGGCTCAGGTGTCCGTCGAAGTGAACGGCGATTGCATTATCCGCGACACGTTCACTACCGGCGACACTGGTTCGTTCACACTACCTGCCGGCAAGCTCCGAGCCTGGAAAAGCAAGGCAGACCAGGATTGCAAAGTAGACCTCTCCGTGACGCGTACCACGACTGGACAGACAGCTGCGGGCTTCGATAGCGATAGCCGCTTCTTGCTGCACCAGGTTCGCTCGACCCACTTCGTCTCTGGGCCAGAACCCCAACAAGAAAAGCCCGAGCAAGACAGCCAACCCGGAGAAGAGCAGCAGCCCGACCAGGCGGAACCGGCACCAGAGGCGAGCCTGGCGCGCCACTAGATGGACAACCAGCGCCCAAGTTCCGGGCAGACAGTTTCGCCTGCTCGATCGCGGCACGTAGCTCCTGGAGCCGGTAGGGGCTCGTCACCAAACTTCGCTAGGGCGTGTAGAGCAGACCCAAGCTGAGCCCCCCTTGAATCGTGGGGACGAATGATTGAAACTCGGCGCCGGATAGGTTCTCATGCTCTCGCAAGCGTTGGTTTCCGTCAGGAAAGATGATGAACCCGTAGCCGACATCCAACGTGAACTGCTCATTCAACGCGATCCCCGCGTAGCCGCCAATGTGGATACCGTGTCCTAGCAAAGAGTTGTAGCGATACCCAGGTCTTGCCCCGACGGCAGTACCCCGTTCTTTAGTGACGACAAGCTCGAACTTTGCGTCTGCGTCTAGCTGGTAAGGGAAGAACAACTCGAACTTTGGCTCGGTCGGGTCCTGCTCAGTGTAGCCAATGAATACGAGTTGGTAACCACCGCTGAGGATGAACCCATACCGGGGACCGACATGGAGCGACAAGCCGTTCGCGGACTGAAGGCCGAGCGTTGGACCGATGGCAAGCATGGTTCCGTACGCTGGTAGCGAGCTCCTGGCGGCGGAATCATCGTCCGCTTCCGCGACAGCAGCAACGAATAGCCACGTTGTGCAGACGAGCGTCGCGCGTCGCTTGGTAGTGCTGGGCAACTGGATCACAGCATCCTCCGACGATAGCCACCTTGCTACATATTCAACACAAAGCGATCGAATGTGAAGATTGAGTGAGTCATGGTACTGCACTCACCCACAGCCTAGAACAGCGTCCACAGCGGCTTGCAGGCCGACTTGACGTGTGTTTCCCCAAGCGTCTAGGCTGGGCCCACGCCTGTTGGCGTGAAGGAGGAGACAATACTGATGAAGTGGAATATCGCTTTGGTTTCTTTGGCGGGACTGTTTGTGTCGAGCTCTGCGATGGCAGAAGGATACGGGCCAGCGGGATGTGGTCTGGGTTCACTGCTCTTCGAGCCGAACTCCGGCATGTTCATGCAAGTTCTCGCCGCAACCACGAATGGCACGTTCGGTAGCCAGACGTTCGGCATCACCTCGGGTACCAGCAACTGTGATGGCTCGGCAGGGGGCACCGCGAGCGCCAAGAAGTTCGTGGCCACCAACCGCGCTGCGATCGCCAAGGACATCGCTCGTGGCCAGGGAGAGACGATTGAGAGTGTCGCTTCCCTCGCCGGCTGCGCGGATCCCGCGGCCGTCGGAGCAGCGTTGCAGCAGAACTTCAGCTCCATCTTCCCGGACGCCAACGTATCTGACACTCAGGTGGGCGACAACGTCGTCCACCTACTGTCCAGCGACAAGACGTTGGCGTGTGGCAACCTGGGCTGATTAACCAAAACATGATGGTCAGGGCGACATCGCGGGCGAACCTTTTGAGATTCTCCTGCGGCGTCGCCCGGCGTCTTTGCGAGGACGTCGCGGTCGCGCCGGTGGGACCCGAACGGGCGCCGCCTCGAGCATCGGTTCTTAGATAAGTGAAACGTCCGCGTCCTCGGGGGGCCAACGTCACCTGCGCCTGGGGCGGGTTCGTGATCTCGTTGTGCTTGTTGGTCGTCGGCGCCGCGCAAGCCCAGCCGCCAAGCGCTCAGCCGCCGACAGGTGCTCAGCCGCGACCAAGTGCTCAGCCAGAACGAGACACGGCGGCGTCACCACCGCAAGCACCAGCCGCCCCCGCTCGGCAATCAGCCGCGCCGACCCCGGTCGATCTCGCTTATCGCAACCAGGTACTCCAGCGGGCCAAGGAGCTGCGCCTTTGGGAGCGGGACGAGTGGCTACGCTTGGGCCACTACCGACCGAGTACATTTGGGGGCTACGAGAGCGAGGTGGACGGGGACAACTTCTTCGTCGCCACGAACGGCAAAGAGGACCCGCGAGCTGAGCTGCTCGCGACCATCCTGGCGTTCTTCAGCGAACGTCCTCTGGCACTGAAGCAGGGCCCTGCCCAGGGCAAGGCGGACAGCGAATACGCGACCTGCCGGTTCCCAGCGCGCCTCTTGTGGCTCAGCAAGGAGCTGCAGCTCGATCTCAGGAGACTGCCGCAGCGCGCGTGCGAAAAGTTCATTACCTTCGTTCAGGAGATGCAACCCCAGTCGCTGACGCTGGTGTTCTCCTCCTACTACCTGAACAACCCAGCCTCAGCCTTTGGTCACTCGTTGCTGCGCGTGAACAAGGCAAAACAAGCGGACGAAAAACACCAAGCGCTACTCGATTACGGCATCGACTTTTCCGCCAATGTCGATACGAACAACTCCATCGTCTACGCCGTCAAAGGCCTGATGGGAATGTTTCCAGGCGTGTATCGGCGCGTCCCCTATTACTACAAGGTCCGAGAGTACAACGATTTCGAGTCGCGAGATCTCTGGGAGTACGAGCTGAATCTATCACCGGCGCAGGTGATCACTGTCGTCGCTCACATCTGGGAGCTCGGTCCCTCCTACTTCGACTACTACTACCTGAGCGAGAACTGCTCCTATCACATCCTCGGCGCGCTCGAGGTCGCTGACCCGGCTCTCCACCTGCTCGAACACGTCAGCTGGCCCGCGGTACCCGTGGACACGCTGCGGGCGCTGTACAAAAACCCGGGGCTCGTCCGCTCGCTGCACTTTCGCCCGTCGGGGCGCACGACTGTCCACTCCCGTCTGGCAGAGTTCGACGACGAACAGGTTGGCCTCGTCGGCGAGTTGCTCCGGGACCCAAAGGCAGACCTACCAGTCGAAATCAACAAGGACCAAGAGGCCGCGCTACTCGACGCGACGCTAGACATTGCCGACACGAAGTACTCCGCGGAACTCGTCAAGAAGGAAGCCGACCGCGACTTCGAGGCGAAGGAAACCAAGCAGGCGTTGCTCGAGCGTCGAGCCGGGCTCCTCGTTAGAAGTGAACCGTTCCGACTCGTTCCCGAAGCTGGTCAGCAGCCACACGTCGGGCACGGGACTCGGCGGTTGTTGCTCGGCTCAGGCTACGGGCCCGAACGTGGCGCGTCCCATGAACTCGGGTTTCGCTTGGCCCTGCACGCACTGTCTGACCCCCCACCCGGCTACCCCGAGTCAGCAGAGATCGAGTTCATGGCCCTGCGCGCACGCTACTTCGTCGAGCGCAGCTTGCCGTGGCTCGAAGAGTTGTCCCTGGTGCGTGTCACCAGCATCAGTCCGTGGTCCCGTTTCGAGTGGCCACTGGCGTGGACGGTGAGATTTGGCTGGGACCGCTTGTATGACTCCGGATGTGATGGCTGCCTTGCCACGACAGGCGAAGTCGGCGGCGGCATGAGTCTGAGCGCGTTCAGCGACGGCCTGATCTTCTACCTGATGACGCTGACCGATGTGGCAGCGTTGGCGCCCATCGCTGGCGGCATCGCCGACTTGCCGCTGCGTGCCGGGATAGGGCCCTCTGGCGGCCTGCGCCTGCGCTTCTCCGACGATTTGGTGCTCCTGACGCAAGGCAAGTTCATGTTCCGGCCGTTCCAAAATCCCATGCGCACATGGCAGGCTTCCGGACAGCTCCGCTATCAGTACACGCCCGGCGCCGTCTTCGGCGTGGACGCCAGCGCCGAGCCGACTGAGCAGCGGCTGCTCGGTTCTTCTATTCTCTACTTCTAAGCCGGTGCCCGAAGGTAGAGCAAGAAACTCCGCGCGAACTGTCCCAGTTCCGTAGTACGCTTGGCCTCGGGAGGCGGAGCATGACAGACCGATGTGGTGGACTTGCGGGCGAGACCGACCCGTTCGATGCCCTGACGCGGATGCAACAAGCTGCGGGCGAGGCGGACTCGCCGACCGCCGCGGTGACGGCTGTGCTCAGCCACCTGGGACGCCTGTGGCAGGCGGACCGCGCGTATGCGCTTCGGGTGACGGATGAGCCCGCGATGCGACTCGACATCGAAGCATACGTCGGAGCCACACCACAGGACGTTGCGGTCGAAGCCCTCGAGCTGTCTCGGCTGGCGACCCTGACTCGTCAGACGCGTGAACCCGTCACGCTGTTCGCCGGTGACGGTAGCGACGACGGTGAGGCCTTGCTGCAGCTCGGGATCCGGTCCCTGGCCTCGATGTTCCTCTGCCCGGACCACGACTTTGCGAGAATCGTCATGTTGCAGCATCGAGCCAGCCGCTGTGACTACGCTGGGACGCTCCCACTGTTGAAAGCCGTCTGCAAGAGCCTGGAACAGACGTTGACTCGTCACGCGACGGTTGAGCGACTGCGCTTGAGCGAGGGGCGCTATCGCACGTTGTTCGAAAACGCGCCCGAAGCGATCGTCATGTTCAACGCCGCCACAGGTCTGTTCGCCGAGGTCAATCCGCGCGCGGAGAGCCTCTTTTCATTGTCCCGGGAGGCGCTGTTGAAAACCGGGCCAGCCCAGCTGAGTCCAGCGATGCAGCCCTGCGGCACGCCTTCCCGAGAGCTGGCGGGGCGTTACATCCGGCAAGCTTTGAACGGCGGGTTTCCGCGCTTCGAATGGGTGCACTGCGATGCCAATGGCAAGCCGCTGGAGTGTGAAGTCGCCCTCGCCAGGGTACCGGAAACTCCGTGGGTTCGAGGTACTGTCATCAGCATCGCTGGCCGCAAAGCCGCGGAGCGCGAACGTGAAGAGCTGCAGCAGAAGCTCGCCCAAGCCCACAAACTCGAAGCCGTCGGACAACTCACGGGCGGTATCGCCCACGACTTCAACAATCTCCTCACCGTAGTGCTCGGCTGCGTGGAACTGCTGCGAGATGATGCCGACAACCCGACGGAGGTCCGCAACCAGGCCACGCAGATCGAAGCTGCCGCCGAACGCGCTCGTTCTTTGACTCACCGATTGCTCGCGTTTGCGCGACGGCAGCCACTGCGCCCGGAGGTGATCGACGTCGGCGAGATGGTGCGCGGGATGGAAGACTTGCTGCGCCGTACCCTCGGCGAAGACGTCGAAATTTGGCTCGATGTCGACGATCCCCCCTGGCCTTGCGAAGCCGATCCGACCCAACTCGAAAACGCCCTGCTCAATCTCGCTCTGAATGCGAGGGATGCGATGCCCCAGGGCGGCAAAATGACAATCGACGTGAGCAACGTCAGCTTGGGTGAAGAGTACGCTGAACAGAACCCGGAGGCGGCGGCCGGAGACTACGTCTTGATGGCAGTCACCGACAGCGGCGTTGGCATCCCGGCGCCGCTCATCGACGACATCTTTGCCCCCTTCTTCACGACCAAGGGCCCCGGCAAAGGAAGCGGGCTGGGGCTCTCGATGGTGTTCGGCTTCGTCAAGCAATCCGGCGGACACATCAAGGTTTACAGCGAAGTCGGACAAGGCACCTCGATGAAGTTGTACCTGCCGCGAACCGAGACCCGCCCGTCCGCACCCGCACTGAAGACCGAAGCGCTGAGCGTGGCCCGTGGTGCTGGTGAACACATCCTGGTCGTCGAAGACGACGACCAAGTTCGCACGCTGACGGTCAAGCAGCTGCGACAGCTGGGCTACGGAGTAGCCGATGCCCGCACCGTCGAGGAAGCCCTCCGTCATCTCAGGACGCACAGAGATATCGACTTGCTGCTGACCGACGTCATCCTCGCGGGCGGGGGGAGCGGCCCGACCCTGGCCAAGCAAGCGCAGGCTCTGATCCCAAGGCTGCGGGTGCTCTACATGTCCGGCTACACCGAGAATGCCATCGTGCACAACGGCCGTCTCGACGAGGGTGTGCGCCTGCTCGAAAAACCGTTTCAACGCAACGCATTGGCCAAACAAGTGCGCTCAGCGTTGGATGATGCCTAGCCAGTCCGAGTCGCAGCGGAAGACACATGGGGCGCTGCGGCGAATTGGTGTCGACGCGGACTCTGCGCGTGTCGAGGTTGTACTCGCGAACAAGGTCGGGTCCAACTGCGTGGCAGCGCCGACACCGGCAATGCCCCGGGCTGCGACGCAGGACAACCCCGCGGATACCCGTTGAGGCATCCGCGGGGTCGGAGCTGAAAGAGCGCCGCCACAAGCTGGCGCTCTTTCACTCCGCCGACGGTTCGATGAGCATCTCCTCGACGTTGCAGAAACCAAACTGATCCGCTTCATCGAACTTCACGCAGTCGATGCCAGGGGGACAATCGTCGGCGGATTCGCAAATCGCGGGCGCAGCCAGGCTAACGTCGCCGCTATCGACCGGGGTGATGGCTTCGTCACCGCCGGGCTCGTCGGCATCTTCTTCCGGTTCAGCAATGACGACCACATCGTCCACGTCACAGTAGCCGAACTGGTCGGAGTCGTCCTGCTTGACGCACTCGATGTCTTCTGGACAATCGTCCGCGGATTCACAAATGGCGGGTGCAGCCAGGCTAACACCACCACTGCTGTTCGCTGAATCACCCCCTTGCTCGTCGTCGGGCGTGGCGATGATCTCCCCAACGTCGCAGTAACCGAACTGGTCGGAGTCGTCTTGTTTGACGCACTCGATGTCTTCTGGACAATCGTCCGCGGATTCACAAATGGCGGGCACCGCAGAAACGACGGTACCGCCCTCGGTGGCACCATCGTTTGCGGGATCGTGCGCGACCTCGCCGGCGGTGTCGCTGCCTTCGCCCTGGGCCTCGTCGGCGTCAGCGTCAGCCTCCTCGGGATCCTCCGCCTGTTGCAGATCCGAGTCCGCGTCCTCACCGGAACTCTCGTTTGCCGTGTTGGACGCCATGTCCGCGTCGGAATTGTCTCCGCCACCGCAGGCGCTCAGCAGGGATGCCAATAGGACGAAAAAGGATGTCGATTTCATGGGGAACTCCTGGTTGTAGGGAACTTTGGAACGGCGTTCTGCCCCGTCCGATGACTTCTTGTGCAAGCTCCGAGCCAATCCGGAAATCTATTTCCTATCTGCAGATTCGAGCCCTCGTGACGTGAACTAATTGGACGCCTCGGCAAGAGAACCGCGGAGAGTCAGGTGGAACCGATGGCACATGGTGGCACGATCTCGGAAATGAATTTCCTAGCCTCTCTGGCACGCCAAACAGACCACTGTGCCCCGACGCGCTCGAGCGGCAGTCATGGGCGCGCCCTGGAGTGATTCCTGGGCGCGCCCTGACGGTCCGCGGGCCCAGCGCCCCCGGGCTCGAGTATCTACGGTTGTTCTTCCGACGTCGCCTCAGCCCCGCCGCACGTCCCGGGTCCCGCCCCGGCGTCCCCGAACGGGACACAGCGCACGTCGGGCGGGCAGTCCGTATCCGCAAGACAAACGGCGGGCACGAAGTTCGTCTCGGTCGCCTGTGCGCCTTCGTTCGATGCGACTTCGTCGCCGTCCTCGGAAAACTCTTCAGCCTCGGGGCCCGGCACCGCTGGCCCTTGCGGCCCACTAGCGGACTCGTCCTTCTGGGCTTCTGGCTCAGATCCCGAATCGGCCGAACCGGCGCAGGCAGCAGGGAGCAAACAAGCAACCAAAACAACGAGTGAGACGCGCGACATGAGCACTCCTGACAATGACGAGCTGCGGGCCACCGTGCAATGCCCGCACCAGGTTTCGGAAACTGGATTCCGCAATGCGCTGTGGTATAGCGTGTGATTGGACAAGTCAGCAGCCTTTCGCGGATGTGCCGGGATATTCTGAGCGCGTCACGGAACTCAGTTTCACTTCCCCTGGATACCTATGTTGCGGCAGATGCAGCTCCGCCTGGTTTACTCGCTGTTGAAGCCAGCTGTGCGGTGCGCCGCGCGCTTCTCCGTGCCGCTGCGCACCGCGGGCGATCTGCTGCGCCTGGCGATGTATGAGGAGCTCGCCAATCAAGGCCTGAGCGTCAGCGAAATCGCTGAGCGCTTGGGGCAAACACCTCGCAACGCGCGCCTGCTGCGCCAGCGGCTCGAAGAAGACTTCTTCCAAGCCGAAAAACAAGTCGGTCTGCCGCGAGAGATTGAAGACTACATCTCCGAAACACCCGCTACCGCAGAGCAAGTACGACACCACTTCGCTCAGCATGAGCCCGGCGCAGTCGATGTGGCGATGGAGTCGTTGCTTGCACAAGGTCGCTTGGACCTGGACACTGGCGGCCAGCTACGAACGGGCGCGAAGTACGTCGTGCTCAGCTCGGAGAAGTTTCATCACCGTATCGATGCACTGAACCATCATCTGCAAACGCTATATCGCTCGCTGATGGAGCGGCTGGTGGCGGACAACAGCCAAACTGCGATGATGAAGACCATCAGCTTCACGGCTCAACCCGACGCCCTCGCCGCCCTGCTCAAACGTCTGGAGGGCAACCTGCGCCAAGAGATCGCGCAGTTGGAGGAACAGGCGGAATTCGAGGGAAAACGTTCGCGCTTCGCCATCGGCGTCACCGCGACGCCCACCGACGATTAGCCCCGGGCCCCACGCGCCCACGGCCAGAACCAACCGCACGCTCTGAACGCCTCTGTCGGCCTTGGTGCATTGAACGCGCACCCCGGGCGTTGACCCTTGGCGGAGTCGGGTACGTCATGGCATCCTCGCGGCGTATCTCCTTGGACAGTTGCGCCAAGTCGGGGGCGGCCCTCGAAGCCTCCGAGGAGTTCCGGAGGTTCTCATGGCGTGGTTTTCTCAATCGAAGGACAAACAGGCCAAGCGGGCAGCCGACGATGGTCCCCGCGAAGGCGCGGTGATCGGGTCCTATCGGCTAGAACGCCCGTTGGGTTCGGGCGCCATGGGGGTCGTGTGGCTCGCCAAGCACACCAGTTTGCAGACCCCTTGTGCGCTCAAACTCATTCGCCCAGAACAAGCGCGCTCCAGTGAGGTGGTTGCGCGCTTTGAACTCGAAGCGAAATCCGCCGCATCCCTGAAGTCGCCCCACATCGCCCAAGTCTGGGACTTCGGCCCCACCCACTTTGGGGGTTATTACTACGCCAGCGAATACATCGACGGGTTGGATCTTCAACAACTCGTCCTCGAGCACGGCCCCCTGCCGCAGGAGCGAGCCGTCTACCTTGCAGAGCAAGTCTGTGACTCCTTGAGTGCGGCCCACGATGGCGGCGTGATTCACCGCGATCTGAAGCCTGGTAACATCGTTGTCGAGCGCGGCGTAGATGTCGCCAAGGTCGTCGACTTTGGGTTGGTCCGTCCCATCGGCTGTGACCGTGACGAGGTAACGACTCCCGATCGCCTGGCGGGCACGCCTGGCTACCTCGCACCAGAGGTCGTCGTCTCCGAATGCCGCGGGGAATGCGACGTCGATGGCCGGGCAGATCTGTACGCGCTGGCCTGCGTCCTGTATTGGCTGCTCACGGCGCGCCTCGTCTTCGAAGCCAAAACCCCGGTTGCGCAAGCGGCGGCACATGCTGTCGCCGTGCCGCTCCCACCTTCCGCGCGCGCTCCCGGCCAAGTGATCGACGCAGCCCTCGAGCGAGTGATCTTGCAGTGCCTCGAGAAAGCACCAGAAGACCGACCGAAGAATGCTCGCGAGCTCCGTGCACTGCTGCAGAGCACTGGGGTGGCGCGACGTTGGTCGCCGGAGCTGGCGAGCGAGTGGTGGAACAACTCTGCCCCGAGGAGAGCTTCATGACCGCACGCTGCGCCCCCGCGATTGCCCCGTCGCGGACCTGGAGCAAGCCGCAGTGTTCTGTGACGCGGTGCTGAACCAAGCCGGCTAGCGTGTTTCTGGGGGCGCCACTACCTCGATTGTGACGGCACCATCCTGGCTAGCTTCAGCCCACGTCCGTTGTCCTGACCAACCTGGACGACACCGATCAGCCCACGCCCCCTTCGTGGACGACCGCAATCGGTTCACGCGCGCGCGAACAGCCCACGTCGTTCGCTCGATGGACGCTCGACAAGAGTCGGGTTGGACGTGAGCAGGGCGCGACGATACACAGCGCCGCCTTCGCGTCGAAGACGCAAGGCCTTCGCCTCGAAGACGCAAGGCCTTCGTCGCGCAGACCATCGACGCCTAGTGCAACAAGGCGAGCAGCGAACTCGTCTCATTCGAACGGAAGACAGGCTTTCTCGGGAGCCACCGTTCCAAAGGTGGGTTGACGAAGGAGCGCTCGTGCTCCTTCGTCAAGACGCCGTTGGGTCAGAACTGGGCGAAGAAGTTCCAGATGGTTTCTGCAGAGTTCGGCGCCACCATGTGTCCGCCGGAGTACTCGCACCAAGTGACCGGATAACCCTCTTGACACCCCTCGAAGCTGATACACGAGCACGGCTGGGAGTTCCCCCCAGCAAGATCGCACCAATCCGAGTCTGAAGGTGCCTCGGCTCCACATCCGTTGCGATCGACCAGAACGTTGCGCGCCATCTCGCCGCTACCGGGACTCACCACGGTGTCCGCGTCCCCGTGGAAGCCCATGTAGGCGACCGGGGTGGACCCACTCTCACAGCCGCTTGTCGAATTACCCGCCATTGGCGCGACCGCTCTGGCCAAACCCGCACAAGCCACGGCGTTCGACATCATGCCGCCAAAGCTGAAGCCTGTCGAGAACTTGCGGTTGTGGTCGAAACACAACTCGGCATCGAATCGGTCGAGCATGGCGCGCAAGAAATCTATATCTTGTCCGCCTTCGTTGCCCCACCCCAGACCATTGCCCCCGAAGTCGAGCCCTTCGGGTGAGACGAGGATCGCTTCACCGCCTGAGGCGCCGAGCAACCCGTAGTATCCGTTGGGACCATTGCCCGCGACCTGTTGCGCGGAACCGCCCCAGGGATGCCACGCAAAGATCAGACGGTACGGCTTTTCGGAATCGTAGTTGTCCGGAACCGCGAGGATGTACTCTCGCATCAAGCCATCGACGTCGATGCTGTAGCGGTCGCTCGCGGGTGGCATCTGGCCACAGCCCGCGCTCGGCATGGGATCATCACCCGACGCTGGTGGTCCGTCGCCGCCACCGCCGCTGCCTCCGGCTGGCCCCTGCTCGCCGCTCGCGCCACCCGCCCCTGCACCGCCCGGATCTACCTCGGGTTCAGCAGGATTGTCTTCAGATCCGTCCATTCCTCCAGCGCCGTCCATTTCGCCGGGGGTCGCCGGCAGCGCTGGGGTCGGGTCGGGCGTCACCGGTGCCGGCGTCATGACTGGCGTCGGTGTCATCACAGGCGTCGGTGTCATCACAGGCTCCGTGGTGACGCCACCGCTTGGGGTCTCTTGAGCCGTTCCAGGTGCGCCCGGATTGGGTGCAATCGGAGTGGTTGCCTGGGGTTGAGAGCTGGCACCGGGAGTTGCGCCCACTGAGTCCGTAGCGGGCTGCGTGTCGTCCTCCCCGCAGCCGGCGCCGCCAACCAGCGCGGCAAAAAAGACCAACGTTGTACGAGACGAGAGTGTGCGCTGAAGGTTCATGTTCCTTGCCTTTCCGGTAGAGGCAAATATCTCATGACGGCGCGACAACGGCAAGCCAGCGGCGGGATCGCGGCAGGTCGAAACCAGGGGGGGACAAAAATGCCCGCGCAGTAACTGGCCACTACCACACCTCCTGTTTATCGCTTCCCGCTAGCGCTGCTGTGAACTTGCGGCGAAGCTGGACCACACGACAAAAAGCGAAGCGCCGGTGCCGTGGATCACGACAGGATACCGCGCGGGTGGAACCCGTCCGCATCTGCTGCAGAGTTGAACCGCCACGAGGAAGAGCTCCAGTGCGGGGCGCCAGCCGCGACGCGCCTTCTCACGGCGCCGTCTCGACGAACGCCTCGAGCACGCGTTCACACCTCTCCTGGCCCATGTCCAGCGACGTTGAGCAAACGATGGACCTCCGTCCCACGATGACAGCATAGTTGGTGGAGTAGGCCTCCGCATCAGCAGGGTCCACGGCCGCCACCTTGACGCCTCGTACATCGCGGTCGGCGATAGGCGATGCAATGTCATCGACGACGATGCGGGCTCCACGACGATCGACGTGCACCTGGAGCCCTTCTTCGAACCCTGCTCGCAAAGCCTGCAAGTCGAAGGTAGCGTCGAGCTCTGGACCGCCCGAGGGTTCGTCGCTCACTCCTACTGCAAAGCCCGCACACTCATAGACGTGATAGTTCGGCTCCGGCATGCTGTGAGGACAATCGCTCACCACAGGCAACGGTTCGCTCGTCGCGGTTAGTGGCTCGCGCGCGGGTCCACAACCGCACAGACTCGCCCCGAGGACGGCAAGGCCAACCACCAGATGCAGCTTGCTGTTGAACGTGACTGGTCTCGCCATGACGGCAGCATAGCAAGGGGTCAGGGTGGGGCATGCGCAGCTTCAAAAATGGCGAATCCGTGCTCGTGGGAGGCATTGCCCGCGCCATCCGTGCGGTCGGTCAGGTGCTGGGGGTTGAACTCATTTTTGCTTGGTCCAGCGAGCGATCGGTTTCGCGCCGACGTCACGTGGCACCGTCTGACCGGGATCTGGGCTGCGTTGCTTCATGGCATAGACGACGAAGCTGACTACCTCATCCTGGGGTCGCCCAGTTCGCCGATGCGTGTTTTGGACCCACTCGGAGAGCGGCCGGTGGTGACGCTTGTCACCATCGATGCGTGACATGTACGCGACGAAATAGACGGACAACCCCAAAGCCACTCTGGGTATCTGGCGCGACTGAGGTTCGTCGGGCGTCCCGGCTGCCATCGCGATGGGATCGATGTGGCGGCCATCGATCGTCGTGGCATCAGCCCGCAGATAGACGTCGAGTTTCGGCACATCCGGGGCGAACATCTGCCAACCTTGCTGGAGCCGCGTGTAGGAGATGACCGCCAGATGCCACCGTCCTGGATTGGGTTTGAGTGCCTCCGGGATGATGCGGTTCTCCTGCAGCATTTGCAACGTGGCCGCGAACATCAAGAAGAGCACCGTCCCCTCTCGCAGCGACCGCGCAAGGCGCCGGAACTTCTGCTCGAACACTGACGGCGAAACTGCAACGGAAGCGCGCTGACTGAGTCCGAACGTATCGTCCAGGTTCCGGCGCAACCAGGTGCGAGAGCGCCTTTCCCACTCGAGAGCGCCGCGAACGAGGCCCCCATAGCGCCGACGCGCCATGCTCTCCAACCAGTCCCAGTTGTCTTTCGAGAGCAGCAACAACGAGTAGACCATCATCACGTATGAGAAGACGCCCAAGTTCGCCGAAAGAGCGATTCCTCCGTGTAGGGCGACGACGAGCAACACTGCGAGCGGACCGAACCACTGCTTCTTAAACGGAAGCAGGATCAGTAGAGGGAGGCTACCTTCCATGATGAGCGTGCTCCAACTCAACACTTGGGGCACGATGACAGGTAAATCGCGAGCCCAAACGGCGAAAGCGGTCGGTTGCCGAACGCGCTGCCACATGTAGAAGACGGCCGTCCCGTCCATCCACGTGTCCCCCGTCTTGTGGATCGTGTTGAAGAAGTAGATAGCGGCGAACTGCACCGTCGCGGCCAGAACAGCGAGGGAAACGACTGGGGTCGTATCACGGACGGGAGGCGTATCTCCCGGCAGTCCCGCACTGCCAAGCAGCGCGTCTACCGAGTAGCGCCTGCCCAGTGGGAGGAAGACCGTCCAGACACAGAGTGCAGAAAGCACGAAGTCCCCACCATTGGATAGGATGTCCACGCGGATTTGCAGACTGAGGATGGCGAGGAGACTGAGTAGTTGAGCCAGGCGAGTGCGATACCCAAACAAGAGCGCGAGATAGACGAGCCCAACCAACGCCATCAAGCCCCGTGCCTCGATCGCCTCCGACACCCCCCAGAACACGGACGGGACCCACGCCCGCATGGGACGCCACAGACCGGTGTGATTCGGTAGCAGGCCGTCGTTGGCATACCAAAGATCCGCGTCCAACATGCGGTGCGCGAGATCCCCAAGGAGCAGCAACGCCAACGCCATGCGGAAGAAACCCAGGGTGCGCGGATCCACGCTCAGGTAATTCCGCCGAAACCAGTCGACGAACGAATCGACTGCGCGCGTCATCTGCCGCTCTGCGAAGGAGTCACGAAGACCCGTTCGACACATTGCCCCTCGAACATGGAGGCCGGAATTCGCGATGTCTTCTGGATGCTGTTGGGGTCGGTCACCGCAACCTCGAGGCCCCAGTCCTTCAACGACTCGAAGCTACCATCTGTCGTCATGTCCATCTCAGCGCAGTCCTTGTTGCCAGGGCCCCATGACCACGACAGCCAACCGATTTGGTAGTGTTGTGCCTCCGCGATGATGGTCTTGTAGTCAATCGAGCGCGAACACCCAACGCCCGCGTGAGCGAACTCTCCGATGACCAGCGGTAGTCCCATCTCGGATGACTCTTTCAGCTCCTTCTTGATGCGAGCGGTCGATCCCGGATCGTTGGTCTTATCCCCCTTGGGCCACCAGATGTGGGCCGAAAACAACAGGTTCTTTTGAGGATCAGCCACCAACAGCTCAGACGCGGTCGACTGCAAGAGGTTGATGTTTTGGCCCCAATGCGGTGCATCGATCATCAGCGGCATGTCCAGACCGGCACCCCGCAATCGAATGATGGCGTCCTTGTAGACCTCCAAGAAGCGATGCGCGGGAACGCCACTCCCTCCGGCTTCGTTGGCGATGTTGACGATGAGGTACGGGCGGTGCCGTTTCAGCACGGAGACGATGTCTGGCCGGACCCAGAAGTCGACGAGGTCTGCAACCTGCGCCAACACTCCCGTGGCGTCATGGAGTTCGATGATTGGGATGAGCTTTTCCTGAGCCGCACGCTCGATGATTGCATCCAAAGCCTGCTCACCGAGGTGGTCTTTGACCGTCCACACGATGCGAACGGTATTGGCCCCGGTTTTGGCGATTTCGGCAAAGTCGTTCCCTCGTGGGTCCGTCCAGATGCTCATCTTGTTGACGCCGCGAAGCACGACTTGCTCCCCGCAGCGATCGTAGAGCTTGGCGCCTTGGATATAGAAGTGTTCCTGAGAGGCCGGCTGCTCCACGCGGACGAGGTGCGGTAGCTGGTATTCACCTCCGGGCACCGACGGTAGCGGGTAACTGCGCTCGCCACACGCGAGTACGCCAAGGCCCGCTGCCGCCCAGGGAAGACTGGTGACGTACATTCGGCACCGGGCGCGCAAAACCATGCCACCCAGTTAGTCCAAGCCTAAGGTCCGCGGCAAGGCGGATCCCTCGCGGCTTTTCGGTCAGGACTGCTGCGCCGGGTCCGGATTGAGCGACCTGACGGAGCAGCGGTGCGAAGCTAGGCGAATCTCGACGCGGCGCTCGTCCACCAAGCTGTGCGGATAGGCGTCTTGTTTGCCGTGGACGAAATACGCGTGCTGCTCACAACGGAGCACATTGCGGGTCTCATTGCGGCACTCTACCAAGACCGCCTCCAGCAGGTCCGATCCGCTGCCACATGCCCAGGGTTCGACGCGGAAGGACCAGAGATCGGCAATCCCGTTCGAGTAAAAGGACAGCTTCGCCGTGCCGGCCACGCGCCCATCATCGTCATGTGCCGTCAACGTCAGTGAGCGTGCTCCCGCCCGGTATTGTCGAATTTCCCACGTCACCCGAGGGTGGTGGGGAGCGCGCGGGGCGATTACGACGAAAGTCGCACCTCGGGGCAACTTTCGCCGAAGTTCCCGCTGGGGTAGAACGAAACGACGATGAATTCGCCAGGCCGCCCCGCGGGGGAGCGTGCGTGTAGACGATCGGGACGGCGGCGTGCCCTGTCGAACCACGGACACCCGGAGCGGCAAACAACCATCGGCGCGAGTCCTGGCAGCCGTTATGTTAGTCGGATGGTGTGTCGCACAACTCCGGCTGAACGCAACGCAACCACGGTCAAGGACGACTTTCAGCCGGTGGAGCTGGACGAGAGCGGGGACACCTGCAGGTCACCGGTCGTCTGGAGCATTCACCCAGTCTCGCCAGTTCCGCCGTCGAACGACTCGGACACGCTCGGCGCAGAACAGCGCTACTGCCGATCGGCCGAAGACGGCGCCGGAGCGACGGATACCGCCGACCTGGTGGAACTTGGACGTGGGGGCAACGGGCAAGTTTTTCTGGCTCATGACAGACACCTGGGGCGCGACGTTGCGTGGAAACAACTGCTGCCGGAACACGTAGCAAAGGTCGGTCGGAGCAACGCGGAGCGGCGTTTCTCCCGAGAGGCCCGAATCGCGTGTCAATTGGAGCACCCCAACATCGTCACGGTCTACGACATGGGCCGATGTCCCAAGGGTGAGCTCTATTACACCATGCGCCTGGTGCGCGGCAGGACGCTCTGCAGCGCCATCGCAAGGGCAACCACCCTCGAGAGCCGCCTCGCCCTACTCGGTCATTTCTCGGGTTTGTGCCAAGCGATCGCCTATGCACACTCAGAGGGCGTGGTGCACCGCGATATCAAGCCCGAAAACGTCATGCTGGGCGAGTTTGGAGAAACTGTGGTGCTCGACTGGGGCGGCGCCCAGGTGTTGCCAAAAGCGCGAAAGGTTGGTCTCTCGCCCTCGATCCCCCCCGCGACTCCCCGTCGACGCTGGATCGGAACCCCTTCCTACATGAGCCCCGAGCAGGTTGATGGTCGACTGTGTGACGTGGATGAACGGAGCGACGTGTGGGCCTTGGGTGTCGTCCTGTACCAAGTCTTGTCCGGTGCGTTCCCTTTCGAGGGCGATACGTTTGCCGACCTTGCTCATAACGTCGCCACTAGAGATGCGATCCCGCTCTTGTCGCGACAACGCCGGATTGCACCGGAACTCGCTGCCATCGCTGAACGCGCGCTCTGCAAAGACCCCGAAGGGCGCTACCGCAATGCAGGCGAAATGATGCGAGACATCGAGGCGTATCGCGCTGGCTCTGATGTCAGCGCTTATTCTTACAGCCCCTGGCAGCGGGTGCGCCGCCTGGCGTGTAAGCACCAAGGTCCCGTCGTGGCATTCATTTTGACGGCGTTGGCATGGTACTCACTGGCGCTCGGCGGGTGACGTCGGCACGCGACACCCCGAGCACGCGTCAGGCCGGCAGGCGACCCAGCTGACGCTCACGCCCAGGCTCACCTCCGGAAGAACAATCGCCGAAAGAAGTTCCTTGGCGCAGGCGTCGCGATTGTTGGGCCAACCCGGGGCTCGTTCTCGCGGAACTGGCACACCAGCGACCGTGGCTGTCTTCACGGACAGAGGACATGTGTGCTAGACGATTCACGCCGCGTCGTGCGGCGAGTGCCACATAGGTTGCCTGTCGTCGTCCAGTGAAGCGACTGTGCTCTTTGCCGCCCTCAAACAGCCCGCCGGACGCGCTCTTGACGCCTCATCGATACCAGCCACCCCCGCTCGTTCTTCTCGTTTCGTTGTTCGCTGCCGCTGCGTGCACCTCTGAAGGCGGCGACAACTCCGCGACCGCCGTTGCTCCGACCGGCCCGGGGAGCAGCGGCCCAGCAACCCCCGGAAGTACGCCCGAAACTAGTCCCACCGGCTCGTCTCCGGCGGTAGGCACAACCCCGAGTCCCGACACCCAAGGCCCAAGCACCACGGCGACACCAGGCGATGGCGCAGGCGGCGCGCGGGCCACATCGACCGCAGGAGGCGGGGGGACCGGCTCGGAAAGGCCGACAAATTCCGGAGGTGCGGACGCGGCACCAACAGGGTCGCCTACCAGTGTTGAACCGGAACCCGCTCCAGAAACGCTACCAGACGGGGGTGTTCCCGATGGGGGTGCCGGCCCCTACGTCCCACCGGTCGAACCGTGTGAGATCGACACGAGCACGCCCACTCTCAGTGTTGTCTTCTGTCCGATGGGGCCATTCGAAGCTAACCCCATCCCGGCGGAGTTGGTCCCTGAGCCAGCGCCCGAAATTGACGGAGGCATCGGACAGCCTCAGCAGCCCGTAGTCCAGTCCGAAACGTTGTGCTCGGGATTCGAGTGGGCGGAGGGGCCAGTTTGGTTTGCGGAGACCGGCACGCTCTATTTCTCGCACTTCGACGTGACAGCCGCTGACGAGTACTACAACGGGACCATCGTGCAGTGGCGCGACGGCGAAGGTTGCACGGACTTCTTGACGGATACGGGTACCAATGGTCTGGCTCGAGGTGTCGACGGCAACTTGGTGGCCGGGCGCCACATCAACCGCACCCTGAGCCACTTCAACATCAGCACGGGAGAAGCCTGCTCGTTGGTAGATAACTTCGAGGGCAGCGCGCTCAGCTCCCCCAACGATCTGGCGATCCGCAGCGACGGGCACATCTACTTTTCGGATCCGTCGTGGAACTTGGGTCCCCGCACACAGGAACTCCCAGAGAGCCTCTATCACTTGGCTCCTGATGGAACGCTCGCACTCATCGAGGCCTTCGAAGGACAAGATCGCCCAAACGGCGTCAGTCTGTCGCCCGACGAGACGCGGCTTTACGTTGCGGTTTCGCGCAATATTCTGGAATACGCGGTCGCGCCTGACGGTAGCGTCTCTGGCGGGACGACGTTTGTCAGCGGGGAGTCAGCTGACGGCATGGCCGTCGACTGTGCAGGTAACTTGTACACGTCGGGCGGTCGCATCTACTCGCCCGCAGGGGAGTTGTTGGGGCGATTTGCAGGTGGCACCAACCTCGCGTTCGGTGGTCCGGAAGGCAAGACCTTGTTCATTGTTGGCCGCGGGGAGTTGAGTTTCATCGAGCTCAACATTCCTGGGCTACCCTACTGAGGTCCGCAGTACGGTGGGCCCTTCGGATAACACCGCCAGCTGAGGTATCCCCGCGAATCACGGAGCTACCACACAACAACTTCGCGGAGTCCGGCGTCACTTCCGGTATCGATTGTACCTGGTTCGCGCTCACCAGCCCCGCCGTCGGACGCTCTCGGTCACCAACGAGGTGACGGAGCTCGAGCCGCCGGGTCAAGCGGGCGCCTGGAGGCCAGCAACCAGCCCGCTCGCGGAGGCCGAATCGAACCGCGAATCGCGCTCTCTCTGTTCGGGAGAACGGTCCGACCGTTCCGTGAGACAAGGGAGGCGCATCGACATGGTGAGGCAACGATGCCGCGGCGCAACGTTCTTCACATATTTCCGATTCGTTTCAGGTAGTTACTGTAGCCTTCCTACTTGATGGCGCCCGGCGTTACGATGACACTCTGCCAACACGCACAACGGTCGAACCGTTGTCGAGGCAACGGTCTGACCGTTCCCACAGTCACCCCAAAAACGGTACAACCGTTGCCGGGCCGAGCGGTCGCACCTTGGTGGCCTTTCTGCTGGCTCCCCTAGGTTCGAGTTAGGTCAGACGCGAGGATGTCCAGGCTGCCATCGAAATCTCACTCATCGACGAACACCTCATCCAAGAAGATGGTGTTCTCCGTTTCGCCAGAGGTCGAGAGACCCATCCGCTCGCAAGCGAACAACTCGAGCAGAGCACTCCGATGCGACGCAGCGAGCTGCGCGCGCGGGCTTACCCCGCGGAGCCGCAGTCCAGAACTGCTGCCTCACTCGCACCCTCACCGCCAGTTAGCCTTCGCGTGCATGGTAGTCGCAGCCCGCCCTCGATCGTGCGCACCAGACGCGAATCGATTCCGTCAGCGTGGTGCTTGGAGCGCCGCGGGAGGCACCACGGCTGCGTAACGCTGCCGAGCAGAGGAACGGGGCCCCGAAGGCGCACAGCCTCCTCAATGCGCCTGAGGCTGACCAGACCCCCGCACCGCCCGAGACTGCCTCTTCAAGACTGGGCCGGTGCCGCACCAAGACCGGATGCCGCTGCCCCCAGAGCTATAAACCATTGAAACTACGACAAATTATCTCACCCACCCTAGCGCCGGAGCTTGTGCCCCAGGCCGGCAAGCTTCGGCGAAGGACGGCTCCGTGCCGCTGGGCTGCGGCCACTGCCGCAACCGGGGGCGCAGCCCGAAACGCAACCCGGCAACGAGCAGCTGACCTCTGCCGGCGGCGTTTACCCTAGGACGGCGCGTTCGGTGTAGGGTCCGCTCGGGACGGAGAATTGGCCCGCGCGGTCAATTCCCGCTTGAAACTAGAAAATACCGACCATTTTGACTGGCTCTTCATGGTCCACCGGCGTCAGGCACTTGACGTAGCCCGTTGCTAGCGTCGCGGGTTCCTAGTAAGTCAGCCCAGGTTTAGTTTGAAAAAGCACGGGAGTTTCTGCATGCAGAAGATTAATCGCACACGAGCGCTGTGGTCATTGTTCGCGTTGTTCTTGTTTGTCCTGTCCGCGTGCAGTCGGCAGGAGCAAGCTGGCGGGGAGGCCGAGGGCACCGCTGCTGGTGAGAAGAAGGGCAAGGTGGTCGTTGGCTTTTCCCAGACAGGCGCAGAGAGCTCCTGGCGCATCGCTCACACCGAGTCTGTCAAGAAGGAAGCTGAGAAGCGAGGCATCGAGTTGGTGTTCGCCGATGGGCAGAATGTCCACAACAACCAGATCAACGCCGTCAATGGTTTTATCACCCGCGGTGTGGACGTGATCGTCATCGCTCCGCAGGAGTCCATCGGTTGGAAGCCCACGCTCAAGGAAGCCAAACGCGCCGGCATCCCGGTGGTGTTGACCAGCCGCGGCGTCGACGCAGAGCCAGACCTCTACGAGACCGTACTCGTCGCCGACTTCGTGTGGGAGGGGCGTGAGGCCGGAAAGTGGCTTGCCAAGAAGCTTGGTGGAAAGGCCAATATCGTGGAACTCGTGGGCACCCCAGCCGCCGACGTGGCGCGCCTGCGCAAGCAAGGCTTTCAGGAGGCAATAGCCGAGCACCCAGAGATGAAGATCATCGCGAGCCAGAGTGGTGACTTCACTCGCAGCAAGGGCAAAACGGTGATGGAGGCGTTGCTCGAGGCTCACAAGGGCGAGATCAACGCCGTTTACGCACACAACGATGACATGGCGCTGGGGGCCATTCAGGCTATCGAGGCCGCGGGACTCAAGCCTGGCGAGGACATCGTCGTGGTATCGGTCGATGCCGTCAAGGCGGCGTTCGAAGCGATGAAGGAAGGCAAGCTCAACGCCACCGTCGAGTGCACTCCGCTGCATGGCCCCGCTCTGTTCGACACCATCGAGAAAGTCGTGAAGGGAGAGAAGCTGCCAAAGGAGACCATCGTACCTGGGCAGCTCTTCGAACAAAGCCAAGCAGCCGAGTTGCTCGCTGGTCGACCCTACTGACCTGCAGAGTGACTCAATCGAGGCGAAGCAAGTGACGGAGCTGTTGAAGGTCCAGGGGCTGACGAAGCGCTTCGTCGGCGTCCGTGCACTCAGTGGAGTGGATCTGAGCCTGCGTGCGGGTCAAATCCACGCGCTGATGGGCGAGAACGGTGCTGGGAAGTCGACGCTGATCAAAGTGCTGACGGGTGTACACCCGCCAGACTCCGGCAGCATCGAATTCGACGGCAAGGTCATTCGTCCGAATTCGCCAAGGGACGCAGAGCAACTCGGAATCAGCACCGTCTATCAGGAGATCAACCTGGTTCCACAGCTCACGGTGGCCGAAAATATCATGCTCGGTCGCCAGCCGCGGAAGTTTGGGTTCATCGACTGGAGATCGATGCGGCGTCAGGCTCGACAGGCGCTGGCACGTGTCCGGCTCGATCTGGACGTGGATGTCAGCGTGGGTGAGCTTCCCACCGCGCTGCAACAGCTCGTCGCCATCGCGCGTGCCTTGGTGGTGGACGCCAAGCTCTTGATTCTGGATGAACCCACCTCCAGCTTGGACGACAACGAGACCGAAGCTCTCTTCTCCGTCATGCGAGAACTGAAGAGCCAAGGCTTGACCATCGTCTTCGTCACTCACTTTCTAGATCAGGTTTACAGCGTCACAGACAGCATCACCGTGCTTCGCAATGGCACGTTGGTCGGACAGTTTCAGACGGAGGAGTGTCCACGTCTACGCCTGGTGGAAACGATGCTTGGTCGGTCTGTGGATGCCGCCGACGGAGCACAGCGCGCTGGCGCCAGTCAGCACGCGACTGGGGACGAGGTCCTCGGCGTCCGCAAGGCGGAACGTCACGGTGTCGTCGGGCCGATTGACATGTCCGTCCGCGGCGGTGACGTCGTGGGCCTGGCCGGGCTTTTGGGTTCAGGTCGCAGCGAAACAGCGCGCCTCATCTTCGGCATCGAGCCAGCTGATTCCGGTGAGGTGTACGTGAACGGCGAACGCGTTGATATGAAGACCCCTCGGGACGCCATCTTTGCCGGCATCGCCTACTGCTCCGAGGACCGAAAACGCGACGGTATCTTGGGTGAACTGTCCGTGCGGGAGAACATCATCCTTGCATTGCAGGCATCCCAAGGCGTCACCCGGCGACTGTCCCACGCTGAGCAACACGAGCTCGCAAACCGCTACATTCGCGCGCTTTCCATCAAGACCCCGTCGCCAGAGACACCGATCCGTTCACTCTCTGGCGGTAATCAACAGAAAGTGCTCTTGGGGCGATGGTTGGCGATGCAGCCCAAGGTGATGATCTTGGATGAGCCGACGCGGGGCATCGACGTCGGCGCCAAAGCCGAGATCGAGAAGGTCATCGAGGAACTGCGCGGCCGTGGCATGGCCGTCGTGTTCATCTCCTCCGAGCTGGAAGAGTTGACGCGCAACTGCAACCGCATATTGGTGCTGCGAGACAGGCGTCAGAGTGCGACATTGGAAGGCGACCTGGTGCAGGTCGACCATATCATGCATGCCATCGCCCACAGCTCCGCCGGCGCCCCCGAAGGCAGCGCAGTAGAGTGAAGTCATGTCCGAAGCACTGAGCACCAACTTCAATCCGTTTGGCGTGGGGACCCTTCTGCTTGCTGCAGCGGGTGTCACCTACCTGTTGCGCCAGAAGCGCCGCGAAGCGTGGCCACTGTTGGGTCTGCTCGCACTGCTCGCCTTCAATTTCTTATTTTCGCGCAACTTCCTCGCGCTGACCGTACGCGACGGCGCGCTGTTCGGAACGCCGGTCAACCTCCTCAACCAAGGCGCCGTGGTGGTACTGCTGGCCGTTGGTATGACCCTGGTCATCGCGGTCAAGGGTATCGATCTATCGGTAGGTTCGGTGATGGCACTGTCGGGTGCCATCGCAGTCGTCCTCCTCAACGATCCGAACTACGGCTTCGGAGCCTCGATAGGAATCGCCTTGGCAGCTTCAGCAGCGGTCGGGCTCGCAAACGGCCTGCTCGTGGCGGTGGTCGGTGTTCAACCAATCATCGCAACGCTCATCACCATGGTGGGGATTCGAGGTGTTGCCCTGCTCGTGACCGGAGCGGAGCCCGTGACGGTCAGCGACTCGACATTCATCGCGCTCGGCAGTGGCCACTTCTTGGGCTTGCCGGTCTCGGTGAGCTTGGTGCTCGTGGTGGTGGTCCTTTCGTGGCTTGTATCCCGACGCACGGCACTCGGTCTATTCATCGAAGCGATCGGCAGCAACGAAGAAGCGAGTCGACTCGCCGGCGTGCCAGAGCGCCGTATCAAGCTGGCGCTCTACACGTTTGCCGGCGTTTGCGCTGGTGTGGCGGGCCTGGTTGCTGCCGCGTACATTTCGACAGCCGATCCGGACCGGATTGGACGCATGCGAGAGCTAGATGCCATCTTCGCAGCGGTCATCGGCGGGACAGCGTTGACCGGTGGCCGCTTCTTCATCGGCGGGACAGTGCTTGGTGGGCTGTTGATCCAAACACTCTCGGTCACCATGTACAATCAGCAGGTGCCATCGGAGATCGAGCCGATGCCGAAAGCGATCGTGATTCTGCTGGTGTGCCTGTTACTCTCGTCTGAGTCCCGAGCACAGCTCAAACTTTGGTTCTCCAAATGGCGACAAGCGTGACCTCCGAGTCCACCGTGGACCGTCCTAGTTCCCCCACAGGCGCGCGACGTGGTTGGCGCAATTGGGTTCGCCCTCAACAACTACCCACGTTGGTTACGGCGTGCTTGCTCGTAGTCTTGTACATCGCAGGGTTTTCGCTCTACGAATCCTTCGCTTCACTGCGCTTCCTGGTGGACCTGTTCAAAGGCAACGCGGCTATGGGCATCTGTGCGGTGGGCATGACCTTCGTCATCATCTCGGGAGGGATTGACCTGAGCGTCGGCTCCGTCGTTGCTTTGGGCACGGTCGTCAGCGCGACGGCGATCACCGCAGGGATGCACCCGGTGACGGCGATGTTGGTAGCCGTCCTGTGCGCCACGGTAGTGGGTGTGTTCAATGGTTTCGTGATCCACGAGTTCCGTTTGCCCGCGTTTCTCGTCACGCTGGCAACCATGTTCTTCGCGCGGGGCCTATCCTTCGCGATCTGTCCGGAGCCCGTCAGTATCGAGCACCCAGCGGTCGAGTGGTTGATGGACGAGTTGGGGTTTTCGCTCACAGTGCCCGGGCTAGGGCGTGCTTGGGTACCGCCTACGGCGTTCATGCTGGCCGGCTCGGTGCTCGTAGCCATCGTCGTGTCCAAGTGGACGAGCTTCGGTAGGAATACGTTCGCCATCGGCGGAAGCCCTGCTTCAGCGCTCCTGATGGGCGTTCCGATTCGTCGGACCACTCTCGGGATCTACGCGTTGAGTGGGGCGTGTGCGGGTCTTGCGGGAGTCGCCACCGTGTTGACGGACAGTGCAGGCAAACCGAACATCGGCGTCGGCCTCGAACTAGAAGCGATCGCGGCGGTCGTCATCGGCGGCACGCTACTCACCGGCGGCTCGGGTAGCATCATCGGCACGCTCATGGGTGTGCTCATCACCGCCATCGTGCGCTCGGTCATCATCCTCGACGGAAGTCTCTCCTCCCCCTGGCAGCCCATCGCGATTGGGCTGCTTCTGCTCGTGTTCATCGTGCTTCAACGGGTCTTCACAACCCGCTTTTCCCGCGCGAATTGAGCCCCCCACCGCCAGCTGGCGGCAGGTGTGTTGACGCTCGAGAACCGCTGCCCTGCACCCGACGGGGGCTTTCCGCAAGCACAGGTCGGGGGGCCAGTTGAGCTTGATCGAGTCCGCCGACGCAACGCGCACGATCTGCTCCGAGCTTTCGACGGGGCAGAGTGCACAGGCCCGTTGTCAGCTGGCAGAATGGCTAATCTCGAGACCGCGATGGTGAAGCAGAAGCTCCTGATCCTGTATTCTGAAAATTCGAGCCTAGCCAGCCCAGTCGTGGGCTGGTCACTGTACGATGGAACCGGCGAGTACGACTTCGATGCCAGCGACGACGCCGACCCTCCCTATGCCAGCGTGCTGGGCGCCATGCGAGACGGTTGGCGTGTGATACAACTGCCGGTGATGCAAGCCGTAGACCCTGGCGAAGCTCAGCAACTGGGTTACCTGCGGTTCGAAACGGTGCTCGAGAAACTCGAGGGCAAGGCATGACCTTGCTGCTGAGCACCGTCGAAATGGCGAAGTTCGTTGCTCGTGGCTACCTCCGTTACGATGCGATGCTCGGACCAGACGCGTGCGCTGGCCTCATGGACGAAGTGTCCAATGGTCGCCATCTCGAGGGCTGTCGCTATGGAATGAGATTGTCGGACGTTTGGCCTCGTGCCGAAGCGCTTCGCGTGATCTTCAGCGCGCCCCAGATGCAGGGCGTCTTGGTGAGTCTGTTGGGGCATGACCCAATCTACGACCACCATTACCCGCACGTCACGGAACCGGGCCAACACTACGGCGACAGCCTCCGTCAAGATGCGATCTACGATACACGCCAGTTCGCCTTTGACGTGCAGATCTCCATATTCCCTCAGAACACAACCCGAGAAATGGGGGGAACGCTAGTTGTACCGGGCAGTCACCTGCGCCGAGTGAACGGGGGTGACATTGCCCGTTACCAGCACATTGTGGGTCAGGAGCAGATCGTCTGCCCAGCCGGCACCGTGATATACTGGCACAACAACCTTTGGCACAGTGGGCGCACCAATCAATCCGATTCGCGTCGGATGATGTTCAAGGTGCGGCTGCAACCCCGAGTGCGCCAATACCGCACGTGGGACACTTCCGACATCGACGATCCGGAAGTGTTTCGCGTCCTAGGCGATGTGGAGCGTTGGCACGGCGTGGATGGTCGTATGGAGGTGATGAACCGCCTTGCTCTGTTTCGCTATCTGAGCGGGCAAGACCCGGGGCCCTCCGCTCCGCACTTCGGTCACTACTTGGACCGCCGGGGATGAATGAGAAGGACCACCTTGGTCTTCGTACCGAGCGCGTTCATCGTCGCCCAAGCCGTGAACTTCTACGGCTTCGTGCTGAGGGCTCGGCTCGCTTTGGGCTACTGGCCTGCCCCGTACAACCCAGATCCCAAGGAGCTTGGCTTCGAGGTTCACAGTGCGCTGGTCATCTTGGGCTTTCTCGGTGCCGCGTACATCACCCCCGCTCTTCAGCTGCTCGTCGTCGCTCTTGCCCATCGTGGCGGCGCCAAGCGACCTGTGTTGCTGTCCGCAATCGGCGTGTACGCGCTCTTGGCGGTTGCAGGCTTCGCACTCACTCGTTTCGATCCATGGTCGCTCGGCGATTGGTTCATGGACTGACAGTGTGCTATGAAAATGGGCCACTGCAGCGCGGTCGTGCCAGTCGCCACCGTCTTGCTTGGACAGCATTCTCGGGACAAACGCCGTGGCAAAGTGGCTCGTAGACGAACTCTGCAAGAACAACGCGAGTACTCGTGCACTTGCCGATGATTACCTGAAGCACCGCACGCAGACGACACGTCTAGTGCTCGATACTGCGGGTCCGGGCTCGGGCGGAAGCCTGTGCTTGCTAGGCGCCGGTAACTGTCTCGATCTCGATCTGCCCACCTTGGCTGCCCGCTTCAGCGAAGTGCACTTAGTGGACGTCGATCGCAAAGCTGTCGAAGGTGCGGTGAGCAAGCAACCTCGCGAAGTGCGTACTCGCCTGGTAGTGCACGCCCCGGTCGACCTGTCCGGGATGCTCGATAGATTGGAGCGCTGGGCACGGTTCGAGGTCACGGAAGCGGAGCTGCTGGACCACCACAGACGAGTGGCACTCGGTCTTGCCAAGCAGTTGGGCACCTTCGATCTGGTGCTGTCCGGGTCGTTCATCACCCAAATGCAGCTGTCAGTGTTGCAGGCGCTAGGGGACCAGCATCGCTTCTTCGACGCCATCCGGCACGTCCTGGCCGCGACCCACCTGCACACCCTTTACGAGCTGACGAAGCCAGGCGGCCAAGCGTTGCTGGTCACGGACGTGCTGTCGAACCAGAGCTACCCCGAGCTCGACCAGGTCCCGAGTGACGCGAACATGCTGGGGGTCCTCAAGCAGGTGATGGCGGACGAGCGAATGTTCTACATCGCGAGGCCTGGCCTATTCCACCTGCTGCAGCGCCAGGACCCTCTGCTCGCCAAAAGCACGACGCTCAGCGCGCCGCTGGCAGCGTGGCTCTGGCAGAACGGCCCCGGTCTGCGCTTCCTAGTCTACGGCATGACGTTGAAGCGCAAAGCGTGACGGGTGAGAAACGCCGCAGGCGAGTGCCGCTGCTTCGACAACCCGACAAAGCACCAAAGGCGCGGTCGAGACCACGCCTTTGGTGCTTTGCCCAGTTTCTTGGGCGTGTGCAGTGTATCAGAAGCCTTAGACCGGCGCCCACACACCATTGATGGGGGACACGTTGTTCTTGTAGAACACTTCTTGCTGCAGTGCCCCCACCGGATCCGCCCCGAGGAACGCTTGGGCCGCGGTCACCCACAAGCTGTTGTGGTGTGTGTTGACGTTATGGAAGGCCCCGGGTTGCATGCCAAGTTTCGACCCGCCGATGATGAGACCCGCAGCGTCGTTCCGATCGTGCGAGGGATTGCCCACTTCGCTGCACATCGTGATGACCGTGCGGTCCAGCAAGCTGCTCCCATCAGATGACAGAGGATCGATGGTGTCCAGGAAGCCTTGCACGAATAGCGCCGTCTGCTCGAAGTACCAGTGCTGCACGCTAGCCATGGCATCCCAGATGTAACGATCCGTACCGGGAGGTGCACCTCGGTAGAAGTTCGAATCGAGCTTCCGATGGCTCAGGGGGTGGTGCATGTAGATGGTGTTCGGGCTGTTCGGATCGACACCTTGAAAGGACACATGGTTGGTTCCAGGTGACCATTCGAAGGTACCAACGCGAATCAGGTCGCATGCCATCGCCGCTCGGATGATGCTCGAGTGCGCGGCGCCAACTTCAGCATGCACGGGCGCGTCGTCCGTGGATGAGGTTGGGTTGCCGTAGTCGCTGTTTCGGTCCGATTGATCGCCAGTCAGGTTCGCTGGAGGGGTGAGTGGAGGCATGCACTCCGACGTTTCCGGCGGGTTGTTGATCTGCTCCGAGAGCTGCGTTTCCAGCTTACGAATCACTTCGGCGTGTGCATCGATCTTCACGCGCTCGTTAGCAGGAGCAAGCGCCGACAAACGCTCGAGCTCGCTTCTGGAGTGGTCCAGCACGCTTTGGCGCTGCTTGAGCAATCGCAAAGCATCCGCATCCACCATGCCGCCGCCACCACTGGGCGTGAAATTACCAAACAGATCGTTGAAAGCCGTCAGCGGGCTCAGTGTGGGACGGAGCGGAGTGTTCTCCATGATCTGCCCACCAGGGTTCGCCGACTGGATCGATTGTTTGTCATAACCGTACGACAAACACCGCGTCGACGTCTCGTAGGAGTCCACCCGAGCGTCACAGATGGAGTTGTAATAACCGCGGCCACTTGCCCGGAGCGCGGGCACGTTCTCCAACAGGATTTGATCCCAAGACGGGCCACCGGCGCAGCCGTCATCCGTCTCACCGCCGTTGGAGCGAGTGCCAGGCCCGCTAGCACCCGTCGTTGAAAACGGCGTCCCTGCCTCGTGGGCGCCGCCACCCGGGCAGCTCAGCCCCTGCATGTTGAAGCCCGTGAAGATGTGCGTATGGGGCTTCAGCTCCGGGGTCGCGAATGGCGAAATGATGTACCCAGCCTGGCCGTGCGTGTTGGAAACGGTGTAGTTCGATCCCTCACCGTCAGGAACGAACGCGGCTTTGACCGTGCCGCAGGGCCAGCTCACCATCAGGAACCGAGGCGGTGGGGCACCGTCTGCAGCGGCCACCTCCATATTGCGGAGGAGGACCTTGAGACCGACGGCTCCGCCTACGGCTGCAAGAAACGAACGTCGCGCTACTTTGTATGACATCATGGGGTGACTCACATTCCCGCGGAGCGGATTGAAAGGGTTTCAGACGCAGCGATCTCCGCCACCAGCGAACTAAAGCTCTGGTCCGGTGTCGCCTCGAAAGCGTCTGTCACTGCGCGCACCGCGCAGCTGTTCGTGGGGTGGTCTCCAGCGGTCGAGCGGGCACTGCCCTGGCTCTCATCCGCTAGTGCGTAGTTGATGAAGTTCATGGCCATGCACCGCGTCAGCGCGTTGGTTCCCCAATCGGGCTCAGTGCGTAGGAGCGCTTCGGCGAGCTGTGCGGGAGAACTGACGACGGCAACATCAGGCACGCTGTCGCCGTCTTGGTCGTAGGAGAATGCGGGCGGCAGCGCGCTCGTCGTCCAAGCAGCGTCGATGACGTTGCCCTCTGCATCCTCCGTTCGAGGCCGTCCGATCGCATCGAAGGCCTCGAGTACCAGACCCATGGCGTCGAATTGAGCGTGGCAGCCCGCACAAGCGACGTTCGCTGGGTCAGCACGGAAATCCGCCTTTTGCTTTTCCGTCCACCCCTCTTGACTGGCGATGACCTCTGCTAGCGCAGTGTTTCCTTCGGGGAATGGCGGGTTCTGGGAACATACCAGGGCCGCGTTGACAGCGAGACCGCGGCCAACCACCGAAGTACCGTTGGGGCGGGACTTAGACGTCAGGAACGGAGACAATGTCAGCAGGCCCGAACGCCCCTCGGGCAACATCACCTCGGTGAAGGTATCCACATCCCTGCTATTCACCTCGACACCGTAGATCGGTGCCAGCTGGCTGTTGATCCAGCTGCGTCGGGAGGTGATGAGCTCTCCGAGCGCCCCACCCCACAAGATGTTCTTGATGAACTCTTGAGCCTCTCGGTACATCGAATTCTTGAGGCCGGAGGTCACTTCGAACCCCGGGACAGCTTCCTCGTCCAATACGATGTTAGGCACGGTCGTCAGCTGGAAGTAGCCAATCAGCGCCGATTCGAGGTTCGCGCGGGCTTGCTCGGTTTCTAACAGCCGCGAGGCGTGTGAGCGGATTGTGTCACCTGTCAGGGCACCCGTGGCCGCATCAGCGAGCAGCGCCTCATCGGGGGGGCCGTCGGTCAGGAAGTACGAAATCTCGCTCGCAAGCTCGTAGCTGTCCAGCGGACCTGACGTGGCCCAGTCCCCGCCCGTTTCCGTGCGGTATAGGAAGCCAGGAGAAAGCAGAACCGCGTCGTACCCGTAGCGAATCGCCTCGGCGACACTGCCGCCGTTATCGACGGTGAGCTGGGTCCACAGCGTCTGATAGGACTGTGTCTCTTCGGCAGTCAGGTCACGACGGTAAGCTTCACGCGCGAACTCGAGTACCGCGTCCAACCCACACGCGTCGTCCGTCGGCTCATCACCGCACGGTGTTAGCGAACCGAGGTTGGCCCCTACGAAATCCATCGCTCTGCCCGCTACGCGGTCGCGAAGGTCGAAGGCTGACTGGCCAAGCGACGTTCCAATCGTCGCTAGTGGCGGGAACGCCCGTTGCTCCGCGGGGAGGATTTCCTCTCCAGTGAACATATCGGCTGCAGCTTCACCAAAAAGCGTGGTGTAGGTGTTGACGAGTTGGTTGTCTGTCAAACGCACGAGTCGCTTCTGAGTGGTCACCGTGGTGCCAGAACACATCTCCCCACTCGTACCTACTGGGGTCTGCCCTTCGACTGGGCCTTCGACTGGGCCCGGAACCACTCCAGGGGTGTCGGCGGGGGGCACGCCCGGCGTCGACCCGACCGGCCCACCGCTGGTGACGCCTGGCGTCACGCTTCCCGGCACAATCGGTGCGCCCGGGACCGACCCCTGGACCGATGGACTAGGAATGATGGGAGAACCGACGGAATCCCCGTCGTCACTGCAGGCAAACAGCAGTGCCCCCGAGCTGAGCATCGCGAACACGGCAGCCCGCGGTGCATTGACTTTCAAACTCAACAGTCGGTTCGTCATCGACTCCTCGTCATCTTAACTGGAAGGCGAGAGCTGGCAGGGCGCACTCGCGAGGTCTAGCGACCAGTGTGGCCGCGCGTTACGTTGGAGAAACTGTTCAGGGGCCTTCGAGCAGGCAAGAAGTGTCAGGTAGAAGCCGGCCTAGGACCGAGTTGTGCAGCCACCTTGGGACAATCCACTGCGCGAAGATTTTTGGATTGGGGGACAAACTTGTGGTTCACAGCCAAAAAGAACGGAACTTCGGGAACGCCAAGTAGAGCGTCAGTAGGCGTGTGCAGCACACCCACTTCGGTGGAAATGTTACCACTGACCGTGCAGCCATTGCGGCCAACGAAGTCGCCGGTAGGCCCATCTTGTTACCACAGCGGTCTGTACGACGCCAAGAAGGTCCTGACTACCTCGATGGGCAGCCCGTTACCGGGGAGCCACAAACGTCAAGCGCACGCACAACCCTTCCAGCCTCCTCGCAGATCCACACCGAAGCGGGTATCCGAGCGTCGAACGCGGCCCGTCCCGACCGCAGTTGTGTCGTCTCGCGGAGCACTCTGACCCGGTTCGCTACTGCGGGGCGGCCCCTCGTGAGGAGCTAGCCCACAGCACCAAGCTGGCCAGAAAAGGCGCTCTCAGCGGAGCCTCTCCCCAAACAACGACGCTCCCCACCGGGCGCGCTCACGCTGTCGGAGTCGTCAGCGGTGCGAACTCCGAGCCGTTCAACACCAACACGGGCAGCGCCACGTCACTCGGAGAGCCATTCCTCACAGCAAGAGGCTGCGGCCGAACTGGTTTCGAACGGGGTCTCCACTGGCTCGAGTTCGAAGGTCGTGGTGGCACCGCCGGTCACCGTGCATGTGCAGGAGAACGTGGAGTCTGCGGTCAACGAACAGCGCGTCCCGAGGCTCTCACTGCGCGAAACGACAGTGCCCTCGACTTCTTTGGTCAGCTCGCAGGTCATCTGCGCCTCACTAACACTGGTAGTGGATGACTGGCTGAGGGTCTCGCAAGATGTCGGCCCATCCAACACGATGTCATCGAGGGCTGAACAGAAGCTCGAGGCAGCAAGGCAATTGTCCCCCCGGCGCCGCCTCCGCGTCTACATCGAAATCCAGTGCTGGACGGCGTATCCGCGCCAGACAGAAGGTGACTCGCGCCGCGGTCGCCAAACTCGCAAGAGCAGCTCCAACCTCCGTCACCGTCAGAGACGCAGGTCGCCTCGTTGTATTGGGTCACCGAAGCTGTCAGACCACCGTCGAAGTCAGACACTCGACGGTCTCGTCGCAGGTAGTCTGTGTCGTGCTCTGAGCATAAGGGGAACATTCTGTCGCCCCGTCGTACTCGATCGTATCGTACGACAGGCAGATCGCGGCAATGGCGTCACAGGCCTCGATGCCGGAGACGCCGGACAACGAAGTACTCACTGTGTGAGCCGGATCGCTGCATTAGCAATCCCAGGCGTCTTCGCCCCCTGCACACTCACCGTACAGCGTTCCGCTAGGACAGCTATACCGGACGCTGCACGCAGTCGGCGAAGTCGTGGCCGTGCTGTGCGTGCACTCTTCAGAAATCTCCAGCGCAGGCTTGGCCGTTGGCTCTTCCACTTCTCCCGAGCTCCCACTCTGTGGACGGCCGTTGGAGGAGCCTCAGGCAAGTTGCGCACTGGTTGCCATCGAGCGAAACGATCGCGTTGCACCGCGAACTTGGCTTGGACAACGACGGTAGGACATCCACTTACCCACGTTCACCCAGTCCCGTTGACTCGGCTGTGCGGATCAATCAACGGCGCAGACCGGCAACCCACCGATCGTTAATCCACAGAGCACCCGACAGGCCCGGCGCACGATGCTCAAGCGCTGGATTCGGAGCGAGCTACCGAGACGTGCAAGCGCCGCCGCGACGACCCTACTCTTGGGGGCTCTCCGCCGGCCCTTCGTCACTGGGCGAGTTCGGATCCGTACTCAAGACGATCTTGTCGAGGCAGAAGCCGTCTTCACGCGCCCACACGCTGAGAACGTGCGTGCCTTCGTCGCCCACCCAGAACCCCTGTTGTCGCCAGCTCCAAGCTCGCTCTTGGTCGTCGAAGTCATAGGCGGGGCCGAACGAGCCATCCAGCCCGGCGTAGCAAGAGTCATTACCGCCACCACCCGACCTCGCGTCCCCTCGCAGGTGAATGTAGAAGGTCCCCGTCGCGGTGAAGTTGACGCGAAAGTCCAAACGCGGAGCGAAATTCAAGGCGTTGCTATCCGACCATTGGTAGCCTGCGTCGGGATTGACTGACATGCAGTAGTCGCCTGAAGCAAGGGAAGCGCCAGACAATTCCCATGCGTGGTTGGATCCGTTCAGTTCCTGTCGGTGATAGCTCTCGGCCTCCATCACGACCGTGCCGCTCGACATCTGGAAGGTCGGGATTGTGCAGCTCTGGGAGTTGTCGGAGATGGTCACCTCTGGCGCATCACACGATCCGCATTCGCGGTCACTGGTGGCGCTTGGCTCCTCCGTTACGTATTCGCTGGGCGCGGCGCACACGGACCAAGGCACGCACACCGGTTCGTTGAGCCCAGTGCTGAAGGTACCCGAGCCGCACTCATCGCACTGTCGATCAGCAATGCTGCTACCCGGAGCCTCCACGTAGCTGCCAGGCGGGCATGTCGTCCACTCCGTGCAGCTGGTCGACTGCACCGTCGCACTGAACGTCCCGCTCTCGCAAGCCCCGCACGAGCGGTCGGTGAGGGCATCCCCGGCCTCCAAGATGTACTCACCCGGAGAACACATAGTCTGTGCCACACACGGAGTGGCGGGATCAGCGTCATCGTCCCAATCCCCGTCGCCACAGTCGACGACGTCGGAACTACCGCCAGCGCAGTACTGGCCCGGTTCGCAGTCATCGCACTCCGCCGGAGTGCTCTCGGTCGAAGGAGCGACTTCCACGGTGCCCGGTGGGCACTCACCTACTGCGACGCAAGCACCTGAGTTCATTCCAAAGCTCTCGGTATCCGGCGGGCATGGCTCGCACTGTCGATCGTCGGTTGCAGTACCCAGCTCAGCGACGAACTCCCCGGCGATGCAATCCGTCCAATCCGTGCAACTCTCTGCATCCACGGTGCTGCTGTAGGTTCCAGAGGGGCAGCCGCTGCAAGCCGCGTCCATGGACCCACTACCTGATGAGTCGACGAAGGTCCCCGGTTCGCAGCCCCGGTGGCTCGAGCAATCAGGTGAGTTCTTGGAGGTACTGAACTTGCCCTCGGGACACTCTTCACATTGTCGGTCTGCTGCAGCTGTCCCCTCTGTCGCGACGTGTTCACCTATCTCGCAATCCGTCCATGCCATGCATTGAGCCTGGTTGGGCTCGTCGCTGAACATACCTGCCGAACAGGGACTGCAGACCTGATCGGTGCTGACTGTCCCGACTATCCGCACGTAGTAGCCAGGTTCACACGGTGTCCATGCGGGGCATTCGGGACTGTTGGGGTCAATGGTGAATTGGCCCTCGTCGCAGGCGACACACTGACGGTCACGGCTCGTGGTGCCGGCTTCGGCGATGTAAGTCCCGGCGAGACAATTTGTCCACGCCTCGCAGCGCGTCTTGGGATCCGCGTCGTGGTCCCAAGTTCCCTGCACGCACTCCAGGGGTTCGACGGTTCCGGCGGCACAGTAGGTGCCGACCCCACAGGGCTCACAGTCATCGCTGCCGTACATCCCAGCCGGGCACGGGCCGGCAGCTCCTGCGTCATCCAAAACGGTGCCGCCCTGTCTCAACCCCTCCTCGAGATCGCTGGTACAACTCAGCACGAGCGGAAACCCGATCGCGGCAGTAAGCAGGCGGAAGCTAGCAGCTCTCATCGAATGCAGGGAACACCGCGTCCGCGTGCGATGGTGCACGAGAGCGCGTTTGTCGAATCATGACACGCAGTTCGCAATTACACCGACAACGCCGGAAAAAATATTCTCGCCGCGAACGTTTGCGCTTCAATTGTGCACAATCGGGGGGCGTTGTGACCGTCCGGTGGTCCGTTACCGCAGAACGACCTACCCGACCATGCCTCACCGTGCGTGCCCCCGTGCGCCGTTAGCATCGAGA
Organism: Polyangiaceae bacterium; assembly: GCA_050298815.1. Taxonomy (GTDB): domain Bacteria; phylum Myxococcota_A; class Polyangia; order Polyangiales; family Polyangiaceae; genus SZUA-265. The sequence goes on along the minus strand of JBNKUV010000087.1, from coordinate 141,647 downwards.
CGCTCACGCAGCTGCCTAGCGCCGGTGCGCTGGGTGTGCCGCACCGCACCCTCGCTGGCATCTGCAGGCGCTCGCTGCGCTTGCCCGACGGACTGTTATCCCCCGAGCATCATGTCCACTCGGGGATCTGCGCGCCAGGTGGGTTCGTCAGTCAGTGATGGTCACTCTCCGAGCACATCCCAGGCCGTCGAACCGTCATTGCTTTGTTAGTCCGCTACGCGTAGGTCGGACGGAGGAGAGTGGCTTGGGCAACGCCTCGAGTGCGACTCACGCAGTGGGACAGCGCTGTGCTGGTGCTAAGTAGAACGGGGGGCTGGGGCTCACGGTCCACCTCCGCGGCAGAGAGAGGTCGCGACCCAAGGAAGTTTGAAGTGCCTGTACAATCCCGCGAGCCAGCCCACTCCCCGAACCAGGCAATCTGCCAGCCGGATCAGACCGATGTCGCGGCCGCCAGACCACGCCCCCCCTCGAAAAACACGCCAAAAAGCGCTCTGACGCGCACTCACCTCCCAGTTCGGCATCGCCGTTGCACCCGTTGACTGGCGAGGCAACAGCAACATTCAGCTCTTGAAGCTTTGATCGGCTAGGTACATTCTGCCGGTCGCGAGGAGTTGCTCATAATGAAGATGAAACGCCGTACTTTCAACGCCCTCGGGACACTGGGCCCGGCGCTCATTGCGGGCTGCTCTGGCGAAGAGAACCCATCCCCGACCGAGCCGAGTGCTCAGCCCACGAGTGCGGCCCCGCCAGGACCGGCTAGCGCTCCAGCAGCTCCTCCCGCAGCTTCTCCTGCAGACCCAACGGCTGCGGCGCCCGCACAGCCAGCGACTTCCCCCCTCGGCCCGGTCCCTTTGGGCAACACTGGCCTCACCGTGCCGCGGTTGGCGATGGGTACGGGAACGGCGGGTTGGGAGGGTACTTCCTCCCAAACCGAACTCGGTCCGGAAGGTTTTGTGCGTCTGATGCGGCACGGCATCGACCAGGGCGCCAGGTTCCTGGACATGGCGGATCTCTACGGCTCACACCCATTGGGACGCCTGGTGCTCGAGCAGGTCCCACGCGATACGCTGACGGTTGCCTCGAAGATTTGGTGGCGAGAAGACGGCGGCTTGTACCCCGCGCGGACCGCGCGGCCAGAGGTCGAGCGGTTCCTCAGCGAGTTGGGCACTGACTACCTGGACATCGTGCTGATCCATTCCTTGCTCAATGATGGTTGGCAGACGGAACTGTCGCAAATGCGGGACGAACTGTCCGAGCTCAAGCAGCAGGGCCTCGTGCGTGCCGTCGGTTGCTCCTGCCACAGCTATGCAGCGCTGCTTCAAGCTGCCCAGGACCCGTGGGTGGATGTCATCTTCGCCCGGGTCAACCCTGCCGGTATCCGCATGGATCCCGACGGCGCCATTAACCAAGTCACCGAGGCACTTCGCTTGGCGCGCAACAACGGCAAGGGCGTCGTTGGCATGAAGATCTACGGCGACGGTGGCTACGCCGAGGACGCACAACGTATCGAATCGCTCCGCTACGCATTCGACAACGGTTTTGTGGACAGCATCACGGTCGGGCACATGTCGGAAGCGGAGTTCGACGATACCTACGCGAATCTGAGCGCCATCTTCAGCTGAAGTCGCTCTTCAGCTGAACTCGCAGGGTGCCTTTCACTCGTCAGCGCAAACGGGGACACCCAGGCTCGAGTCACAGAAATCGCTAGCGCACTGGGCATCGTAGCTACACTCCGAGCCGTTCTCGAAGGGGTCCAGACACAGCGAATCCTGACAGTCTGCCAAAGGCGCGGTGTCGCAGTCTTCTGCGGTCACGAGCAAGCAGCGGCCCGCTTCGCAGCTGCGCTCGGGGAATGCCAGGTTGCAGCGCTCTCCATACTCCACCGGCAGCTCACAAAGACGCGTGGTGTAGCTGCAATAGGTTCCGTCATCGGCGCAAGTGTCTTCGCGGTTGTAAAAGCAGGGCTCCCCCAGCGCGCCAGGCGGCAAGCACGTGTCGGTTGAGGCATGCATGCAGAGCAGGCCGTCCACACATGGGTTGTTGCCGACGGACTGCCAGACCATGTCTGCGCAGCTCTCTTCGAGCCCGCGATCAGGAATACACGTGCCTTCCGTCGTGGTCCCTTCGTTCTGTGAACAGTAGAGCTCTGGGCGGCAATTGCCGATGTCTGTACCGCATGCTTCGTCTGCCTCGGCGTAGTAGGCGTCGCAAACGGAAATGCCCGGTTCTTCCGTCTCTTCGCAGTAAACCCTCTCTCCCGCGCACCCGCTACGAGGGTCGCAAGGATCGCCATCCTCAGGCAGTGCGGCGCACGCCTGCTCCTCCGCACCCGGCGTCGCGTAGATGCAATTGAGCGCGTCAGGACACTGTTGCTGGAGTGTGCAGGTGTCCCCTTCTTCGACCTTCTCGACGCATGTACCGGATTTGCAAACGTACGGATAGGCGCATGCTGTGTCCGTACAATCGGCGCCCAAGGCCGCCGGCTGTTTACAAATCCCCTGGTAACACGTTCCCGACAAACACTGCCCCCCGTCAGTGCAGGGCTCGTCCTCTTCCAGCGCGAGAGTGCAGATCTGTTCATCGCTGCAATACAGTTCTCCGAAACCACAGAAGACGTCCGCACACGACTCGCCTTCTTCTGCATAGTTGACGCACTGCCCCTCGAACGCGCCGGAATACGGGCAATAGCCTTCAACACACGCGCTCGAAAAGGCATAGTCGATAAGACAAAGCTCGCCGAGTTGTGCGTTCGGGAGAAACACCTCCCAGCAAGCATCTGCCCCAGTGAGGTAAGCGCTCTCCCACGCACGAATTGGATCAAAACTCTCACCTGCCAAACAGGCGGCAGCAGCGCTTCCGTCGAAGACAACCTTGCCGTCCTCAATCGTTGCCGGCGCTTCGGCGCAGGCGAACGCCCCCTGATAGTCGTCGACTTCTGCACAGTCGTCGCGTTCAGACGCTGCACACTCAGAAAGCCAGGCGCTACGCAACTCCCCACACAACGCCTCCAACGTGATTGGCGGCAGTGGCTCGGGCGCAGGCGGCTCGATGGTGTCCACCTCGTCCGTACCCACCTGGGCATCAGTCTCCCTTCCCGCATCGTCGGTACTGGCAGGCACCCCGCTGTCTAGATCGTCGTCGGTGGTGCTGGCGTCAGTGACGCCCTGCCCCTCTGTCTCGCTCGCGTCGGGTACCTCGTCGGTCTCGTCGGCGGGCGCGCCGTCATCGCTGATGGGCTCGTCGGTAGCATCTTGCTCAGAGTCCGTTGGGCCTTCCGCATCGGACTCCCCCGAGCCAGACTCGAACTCCCCCGTAGCCGTGTCAGAGCCGGCTCCAGAATCCCCGCGTTCGACGCCTTGCTGAGAGTCGTCGCCACAGGCGGATAGACAAAGGCCTGCCCCCAACACCACCCACTTCACGACTTTCGTACTCACGAGAAACGAGAAGACTCCAACCGGGCTCGCGTGTCAACGACTGCAGCGAGCTCAACTCGCGTAGGAGTCGGCACTGCTGCGTACAACACGATGGCGACTCCAAAAGACGTCGCGCCAGCGTCTTGATTCGGGCACGCTCCTTTACTGTTCCCGAACCAGGAACTGGGTAAACCTGCGTTCTGGACTCACATTGTGCTGCTTCAGTGAGCGGGCAACCACCGAGCCGAAGGCCACAGCCCAACGTCTGCTCGCCACGCGGCAAACGCCTTCATGCGCCAGGTTACCTAGATTCGTCGACGCGATCACGAGCAGCAAGACGCCGCCTTTGCATAGACCGAAAGCGAGCTGCGACGAGTACGTAGGCTGCCCAAAACAAACAACGTCAAAAGCGGCGATGCGGACAAAGCGCCGCGGTGAGCGAATGCATTACCGCGGCCGTGAACGGTCGCCGGGTAGGGAGTGACGGGATCGGTGACAGCGTCGAAGGCGACGGCGACCTCAGGCATTGTTCGCAGTCCCCTGCGGGCGAAGCCTGGCTGTGGGCCCCGTCCTCCCACCGCCACGGAGAACGACCACCGCTCGGCGGCCACTACCAATGCGGCCCAGCCAATGTCGATCGAGGGTGGTCAGCGCCTTTCGTCGCGTATGCAACGCTATGACGGTGCACATGCCCCCCCGGCGAAACCTCGGTGTTACGTCGCCGAAGGCTTCCCTCGCCTATCACGAGTCGCTCCCAACATCCGCGTCGGGGGACGACCCATGCAGCTGGCCGCATTGCAGAATCTCGCGCTGAGCGTCGCACAGGCGAGGTCGCCGGATCTCGTACTGAGCGAAATGGTGCGAGGTCTGGGCATGACCCAGGGCGTCGCGCTAGCCCGCGTTTGGCTGCTGGACGATGACGAAGAGGGTCGCCAAGTGCTCCGACTGCGCGCGAGCATCGGATTTTCCATCGTCGATCCGAGCGTGCGTTGGACGAGAACTGACGGGGCCCATCAAACCATCCCGCTGCCATACGGCAAGGTCGGTAGGATCGCCGAGAGCGGCGAGCCGCTGCTTCTCCAACGCGGGCCGAAGGATTGGCTGATGCAACCCGAGTGGGCAGAGCGCGAGAACATCCAGAGCTTCGCGGGTCAGCCACTGGCGTTCTCTGGCAAGACGTTGGGCGTCGTGGCCATCTTCAGTCGCGAACGCATCGACACACAAGAACTCGACTGGCTCCGCGTCTTCGCCGACCACGCAGCCGTGGCGATCGCCAACGCCCGCGCCTTCGAAGAGATCCAGATCCTCAAAGAGCGCCTCGAACGTGAACGGGACTACCTGCGCGACGAGGTTCGCGAAGAGCGTCACCCGGCCACGGTGGTAGTCGAGAGCCCCAAGATGCGAGCAGTCCTCGACCAAGTGCAAGCGGTCGCGCGCACTGACGTCAGTGTGCTCATTCAGGGAGAGAGCGGTGTCGGCAAAGAGCTCATCGCCTCCGCGATCCATGACGCGAGCCCGAGATGCTCGGCGCCCTATGTAAAAGTCAATTGCGCGTCCGTTCCCCGCGAGCTGTTCGAGAGCGAGTTCTTTGGACACGTGCGCGGCGCCTTCAGCGGTGCGTCCCGGGCTCGCACGGGTCGGTTCCAGCTGGCCGCAGGCGGCACGCTGTTCCTGGATGAGGTGGGTGAGATCCCCTACGAGCTACAGGCCAAGCTGCTGCGCGTCCTGCAAGAAGGCGAGTTCGAACCCGTGGGGGACGACCGCACGCGCCGGGTGGACGTGCGCGTCATCGCCGCCAGCAATCGAGACCTGCTGACCGAAGCCGAATCGGGTCGCTTTCGGCTCGATCTCTACTACCGCCTCACGGTGGTACCGATCTGGATCCCGCCACTGCGGGAACGGCCCGAGGACATCGTCCCCATGGCACGATTGTTCCTTCAGGCGGCAGCACGCCGCATCAACATCTCAGTGCCAGAGCTCTCCCCCGACGACGAGCGAGCCCTTGCCGAGTACGACTTTCCCGGCAATGTTCGCGAATTGCGCAATCTCATGGAACGGGCGGTAGTGCTGCACGCCAGTACCCCAGGCAACTTACGCCTTCATTTGAGCCCAAGAAACCGAGATGGCCTGCACCGACGCTCGGCGCCCCGCCCCCTAGAGCGGCTGTCGGAAGGGGACAGCGACGACGTGATCCCGGCTGCCCAATGGCGAGAACTGGAGCGCCGCAACATCGCTCGGGCGCTGCGCCTGTGCGATGGCAAGGTTTCTGGACCGAAGGGGGCAGCGGCTCGCCTCGGTATGAAACCCAGCACTCTGAACTACCGCATACAGAGTCTCGGCGTCGAGCGCCTGCCGCGCCGCCCCGAAGGTAGGTGAGTCCCCTGCGGTTCTGCTGGCGCAGGGAACTGAAGCCACGCGTCCGCAAGTTTCTTGCGCCGCATCGCGCAGCGCGACGCGTCCCGAAACACGGATTGGCGGGATCTCGTGGACGCCTTGCGAAATCTTGAGAGTCTCAGATTTTGGGTTGTTTCGAGCTCACCTCACTGACGAAACAATCACGGCTGCTCGCACCGTTCCCCGACTGCCACCAAGGAACAACCGCCTGCGCCAACGCCCCGAACGTACGGGACTGACACTGGAGCGTTTCGAAACCAAGTCAGCACGGCCTTGGTCTTGCTCCCGGAGGCCTCCCTACCTCGTTGGCATGTTCCTCGCACTAGAGGCAGGGGTGAGGCGCTCGCCTCCCCGAGAAACAACCGCGAAAGGATTCACCTGCAATGCCCACAGTCGACTTGAAACCCCACAAGAAGGGCGACTTCCTCGTAGACTACGAGGAGAAGGTTTTCGAAGACGTCAAAGCCGAGCCCGGCGAAAAAGCACTAATCACATTCCACACCGTTGCCTTCGAAGGTTCAATCGGACTAGTTAATCTACTTCAAGCAGTCCGGCTCCAACGCAAGGGATTTGACACCTCCGTTCTGTTGTACGGACCGGGAGTCACGCTGGGGGTCCAGCGAGGCTTTCCCACACTGGGTGATGAAGCGTTCCCCGGACACATGGCGATGAACAACACCTTGGCTAAGTTCATGGCTGAGGGAGGTAAAACGTACGCTTGCAGATTTGCTCTCCAAGCCCTCTACGGTCACGGCGAACCATCTTTGATGGAAGGTATTCGCCCGATCAATCCGCTCGACGTGCTCGATCTGATCCTGCTTCATCGAAAAGACAACGCCTTCATCCTCAACACTTGGACCATGTAGTTCCACACTCTCGACCCGAGGCAGGCATGTTCCAGGGAAAAATCACAGCGGCTGCCGTGCAGCTCAGCCCAGTGCTCGGCAGCCGCGAAGGCACCACCGACAAAGTCGTTGTGGCCATCGCGGAAGCAGCAAAGAGAGGCGCCGATCTGGTCGTTTTTCCTGAGACGGTCGTCCCATACTACCCGTATTTTTCGTTCATCAAGGCTCCTGCGACGATGGGCGCCGATCATATGGCGCTTTACGACCAGGCGGTCACCGTCCCCAGCCAAACCACGGCGGCCATCTCCGCAGCTGCCTGTCAAGCCGGCTGCGTCGTCTCGATAGGAGTCAATGAACGGGACAACGGCACCCTCTACAATACGCAGCTCCTGTTCGACGCGGATGGGCGAATTGCTCAGGCGCGTCGCAAGATAACTCCGACGTTTCACGAGCGCATGGTCTGGGGCCAGGGGGATGGCTCCGGACTGTGCGCCGTCGACACCAACGTGGGTCGCATCGGTCAACTGGCTTGTTGGGAGCACTACAACCCATTGGCGCGGTACGCGCTGATGGCTGACCACGAGCAGATACACGTCGCGATGTTCCCCGGGTCGATGGTCGGCAAGATCTTCGCCGAGCAGATCGAAGTCACCATTCGCCATCATGCCCTGGAGTCTGGATGCTTCGTCGTCAACGCCACCGGCTGGCTCGACTCGGATCAAGTAGAACAACTCGCCGGTAACACCGGTTTGGGGAGCGCCCTCAGCGGGGGATGTTTCACGGCCATCGTGTCACCGGAAGGAGTACTCCTGGCTGATCCCCTCACCGAGGGCGAAGGCATGGTGGTAGCCGAGCTCGACATGACATTGATCACCAAACGCAAGCGCATGATGGACAGCGTGGGGCACTACAGCCGACCGGACATTCTGTCGCTAGAGCTCGACCGGTCTCCGCACCCGCGCGTGACCTTCGCCCAGCGACCCACGCGTGCCGCGAGCGTCACCCAAACCAAAGCGACGTCAACACAAACCGAGGACTCGAATCATGAACGTGAATCATCGCTTGCCATTGCTGCCGCAGAAGCTGCCGGGCTCAGGCCCTGAGTTGCAGGGCGGGCGGCGCCAGCGCCCCCCGTGGGACCTCGCCGACCTCCTCTCCGATCTGCAAAGTCAAGGGGCGCGTTGGCAGCTCGATCCCGGACTCAGCCGGACCGGGGGCGCCGGCCCTTCGGACCACAAGGCGCTCACATTGCGCGGCCACACGTTGATGGTCCCGATCTTCACCAGCTGGGCCAAGAGCTCTCCCTACGAAGTGAAGAACGAAGGCGACTCCGCCGTGCTGTACAAGAACTCGATCCGCATCGGCCGAGTGAGCTTTCCGAAGGCTCCAAACTTCTACTCGCTGTCCACCAGTGACGGGGTCCCCTATTACAAACTGGCGACACTTCATAGCACCGACGTCTTGGCTACGACCGTCCTGCAGAACTGCATTCGGTACTCGGACCGCACGACCAGTTGCCAGTTCTGCGCCATCGGGCACTCGCTCCACGCGCGAAACACCATCGCTCGCAAGACTCCAGCTCAACTCGCCGAAGTAGCCCGTGCTGCCGTCACGCTCGACGGCGTGACTCAAATGGTTATGACCACGGGCACCCCGCCCACATCGGACCGTGGTGCGGCGATCTTGGTCGACTCGGCCAGAGCCGTCACGGCTGCCGTCGATTTGGCGATACAGGCTCAGTGTGAACCGCCCGATGACTTTTCTTGGTTCGAGCGCCTGCGCGACGCGGGCGTGACGACCGTCGGTATGCACCTGGAAGCAGTGACGGATGAGGTGCGCCAACACATCATGCCTGGCAAAGCTGAAGTCCCGGTGGCGTACTATCTCCAAGCCTTCGAGCACGCCGTGCGTGTCTTCGGACGCGGCGAGGTCACGACGTACATCTTGGCTGGACTCGGCGATCCTCACCCGGCAATCGTGGAGATGGCCGACAAGCTGAGCCGCATGGGCGTCTACCCCTTCGTCGTTCCGTTCGTTCCCATCGTCGGGACGCCGATGGAAGACCATCCAGGACCGGACCCAAGCTTCATGAAGGCGCTGCTCGACGACGTCGCTTACGTCTTGAGCAGCAACGGGTTGAGCAGTCAGGACGCCTCCGCGGGCTGTGGCAAGTGCGGCGCTTGTTCGACATTGAAGAGCCGCGAAAGTGAGGCCCCGCGCGGTGAGAGCTACGCGACTCTCGGAGGCGCTCGTGCTTGACGCGGTTCGCCCTTGGGGTGGGACAGTGCGTGCTTATCGTTCCCCAGCCGTGGTAACCACTGTCTGCAACGAGCGTTGGCAACTCGACGGTTATTGGGCACTGCGTCGGCAGATCTTCGTCAACGAACAGAGTCTGTTCGAACTCGACGATCGTGACGAACACGACGACCACGCACATCCGATCGTCTCATTGAGCACTGCGGCGGGGATGGCTGACCAGGTCGTCGGCATCGTGCGCATCTACCAACAGGGAGCGAATCTCTGGTTTGGCGGTCGGCTCGGCGTCTGCCAGGCGTACCGGCGGCACGGCGTCGTTGGCGAACGGTTGATCAAGACCGCCGTCGGCACGGCACGCGCCCTTGGCTGCGAGACGTTCCTTGCCACGGTGCAGGCACCGAACGTGCGCTACTTCGAACGACATCGTTTCGATGTCGTCGAACCTATCGTCGTATGCGGGCAACCACACTCGCTGATGCGGGCGCGCGTCGACGAGTTCTTGCCTCTTCCCCTCCCTGCCGATGCGGTGGGTGGCTACGCGGAGGCCGCCGCATGAAGACGCAGCGACTCGAGGCGACAGATGGAGCGCCCCCGCTGAGCACCCTCTTGGCGACTCTACGGGGTGCGTCCGGCCTGCAACAGAAGCGCGACATCCAGATCCCAGCGAGCTATTTCCCGTCGCCGAGCAGGAACGAAAACGTTGCAATTGCGGGCCGCGAGCACGTCGACAACGGTGACGACGCGGCTGCAATCCCAGATGACTCGGGTTACCTCTTGCTGGCGGCTGAGGGCATGCACCCAGATTTCGTTCGCGACGACCCTTGGTTCGCTGGCTACTGCGCCTTGATGGTGAACGTCAGTGACATCGCGGCGATGGGTGGCCGCCCGCTGGCAGTGGTTGACGTGCTGTTCTCAGGCAGGGAGCCGGAAACTCACCGGCTGCTGAGCGGTCTCCGAGAAGCCAGTGAAGTGTTCGGAGTTCCCGTCGTTGGCGGGCATACAGGAAGAAGCTCTGGCAGCTCAGTGCTGTCTGTGGCGATCTTGGGCCGCGCGACGCACCTCTTGCGCAGTTCATCCGCGCGGGCAGGACACCAACTGCTCTACGCCGTCGACTTGCGCGGAGAGTATCGCGGGCGCCACAACTTCAATGCCGCCACCCACGCCAACCCTGCTGCGCTCAGAAACGCGCTTTCCTTACTACCGCAGCTAGCCGAAGCTGGCCAGGCGACTGCGTGCAAGGACGTCAGCATGGCGGGCCTCTTGGGAACGCTAGCGATGATGTGCGAAGCCTCAGGGACTGGTGCTATCGTCGATCTGGACAGAGTACCGAAACCGGACGGCTTGCCTTGGGAACGCTGGCTGCTCTCCTTTCCGAGCTACGGTTACCTTCTCTGTGTCCACGAAATGCACACCGCTGCGGTCAGCGACCTCTTCAAAGCGCAAGGTGTCGCCTGCGCCCGCATTGGCCAGATCACGAAGACCGACTCCGTGGTGGTTCGCCGAGGCACCGAGCAAGACCACTTCTGGTCACTGTCCGAAGGACTCACTGGTTTTGGATCTACGTCGGCCTACGACTCACCAGGCCAACCGCTTCACCTACTCCGGTAGAGCCCCGATCGAGCCATGTTCGCCCAAGATACAGATCCCACTGTTTCTCGCCTGTCTTCCATTCCTACGGAGACGCCGCTGTCGATTGGGATGTTTACGTACTCCACTCGACCTCGAGGCAGCGTCGTGTGCGCCGCCGCTCTTGCGGAAGGCCTCGCCGAGCTCGGACATGACGTCATTCTGTACGCGCTCGACAAGGGTGAAGGAGGCTTCTATCGGCCGCTGCGGTGCGAACTGTGCTTGGTGCCAACCGGGCCAGCCCCGAGCGACCCGGAGCGTCTCATAGCCCAACGCATCGCTGAAGTGCGCGACTTCGTCGTCGAAACCCAACCCTGCCACGACGTCTTCCACGCTCAGGATTGCCTGGTGGCAAGCGGCCTACTCGCAGCCCGTTCCTTCGATGATAGCTTCGCCGACTACCACGGCGGAAACGAAGACTCAGGGCTCTGCCGCAACATCGTGCGCACGGTGCATCATGTGGAGGCGTTTTCAGACGACTTCCTGGAAACCTGTCAGCGACGCTCGATCCTCGAAGCGGACGCTCTCATCAGCGTTAGCCAAGCCACACAAAGAAGTGTCCATGAGCACTACGGCCGAAAAAGTCGCGTCGTCCACAACGGAGTCGATGTTGCTCGCTTCCGCCGGGACGAAGACGACGCATGGAGTAGGCTTGCTGAACGTCTCGGGCTCGACTCGAGCCCGTTCATCTTGAGCGTGGGTGGCCTCGAACCACGCAAAAACGTCGTCAATCAGCTCGAAGCCTTCCTCGCCCTTCGCCATTGTCACCCAGGCTTGCGCTGGGTGATCGCGGGCGGCTCCAGCATCTGGAGTCATCGTCGAACGGCTAAGGCGTTCATGGAGAAGCTCGAGCTGTCACACGAAGCGGACGCAGTGGTCCTCGCGGGGGTCGTCCTGGACGACGAACTGACCGCGCTCTATCAGCATGCCCTGGCGTATTTGCACGCCGCCTCTCACGAAGGCTGGGGCCTGAGCGTGATGGAGGCGCTGGCGGCAAGACTTCCGACTGTGGTGAGCTTTGGCCCGCCATTCAACGAGTATTTGGACGACGATTGCGCGGTATTCGTCGATCCAAACGAGCCGAGTTCCATCACCGCCGGGCTCACCAGCGCGCTTCGTCGGGCCGACGTTCTGCGCGAGCAGGGATTCCTGCGTGTGCAGCGGTTCGATTGGCGACTCACGGCCCAAGCCCACGTGCGGACCTATGACCACTTGGTCACCAGCACAACCGCAAGTGCCTGATCCCTTCGAACAGAAAGAATGACCAATGCCAGAAATGCGATTTGACGTCAGGTGGCCCGATGGGGTGACCACCCGTTGCTATTCCCCTTCACTCGTCGTTGCCGAACTGTTGGAGGTGAAAGCCTACCCACTGTTCGAGTTCATGGAGCGCGCCAAGGCGGCTCTGAACATCGGTGCTGAGCGCGTTCGGGTCAAGTTCGGCTTCTACTGCTCAGCGGCAAGCGACCAACTCGCCGAACTGGGGCGCTTGGCAGAGAGGTTTTCGAACGACGATGAGGTGCGCGTGGTTGGGTTGTATCCCGATGACAGCGTGATGCCGCCCCCACCTACTCCACGGCCAACGGTCGGTGTGGGGGCCAAGTGAAAGCCGAACGCTACTCCGTGGTCGTCATCGGCGGCGGGCAGGCTGGACTGTCCGTGAGCTACTACCTCAAGCAGTGTGGGATCTCTCACGTCGTGTTGGAGAAGGCTCGAATCGCTCAGTCCTGGCGCAGTGAGCGCTGGGACGCATTTTGTTTGGTGACTCCTAATTGGCAGTGCCAGCTGCCAGATTTTCCCTACGCTGGCGCTGACCCGGACGGTTTTATGCCCAAGCATGAAATCGTCGAGTACGTGCAGGCCTTTGCCAACCACTTCGACCCGCCGGTGCGCGAGGGCGTCGAAGTCTACGCGGTGCGCAGGAATCGACTGCTCGGTTGCTATGAACTAGCCACGTCGGAGGGAGAGTACACCGCCGACGCGGTAGTGGTCGCCACTGGTACGTTTCACCGGCCGCGTATCCCCGCCGGTGCCAAAACGATCCCACCGCGAATCACTCAGCTCCATTCCGCTCAGTACAAGAACCCTGGAGCACTTCCCGAAGGTGAGGTGCTGGTGGCGGGGTCGGGGCAATCCGGGTGCCAAATCGCAGAGGACCTGCACCTGGCTGGGCGCAAGGTCCACTTGTGCCTAGGAGACGCTCCTCGCTCCCCTCGTCTCTACCGAGGCAAGGACGTCGTAGCCTGGCTCGATCAGTTCGGCTACTACGACACCCCGATCGACACGCACCCCGACGTCGAGATGGTTCGCAAAAAAACCAACCACTATCTGACCGGGCGAGGCGGAGGACGAGAAATCGACCTGCGACGGTTCGCCTTGGACGGCATGAAGCTTTATGGCTTCTTGACAGACGTCTCGGGAGCAGCAGTGCGTTTTGCTCCCGACCTGAAACGTCGGCTCGATGACGCAGATGACGTCTACCGTGGTATTTGCCGCTTGATCGATACCTACATCGAAGAACACGGGGTCGAAGCTCCACCGGCGCCGCCCCCGTATCAACCTGTCTGGGAGCCGACTTCCGAGCCGACGAAGCTCGACCTCGTCGAGAGCGGGATCACTTCGGTCATCTGGAGTATCGGCTTCCATCACGACTTCAGCTTCGTCAAAGCGCCCGTCTTTGATGACCGCGGCTATCCGCGGCACAGCCGCGGAATTACGCACGAACCAGGCTTGTACTTCATCGGACTATCATGGCTGTACACATGGGGCTCGGCGCGATTTTCAGGCGTAGCCCGCGATGCCGAACACATCGTGCGTCACATCGCCGACAACCAGGACAGTCGGCGCGAAGTCTCCAACGGCTGATGGCCCCTTTGGGCGAACACGAACCCTGCCTCGCTTCTCAGCGGCCGTCTGCGGTACCCAAGTCATACACCGTGCGGATCTTGTCCAGCCTGCCACGGAAGTCGACTTCGAGGTCGTTGAGCAGGCCTGTCTCCAGATCCACCACGAAACCGTGCACGAGGGGATGACCTGTCGCGAGAAAGGAGCGCTGAAGAGCCGCCGTTTTGATGACGTTCATGCACTGTTCTTCCACGTTCAACTCGACCAAGCGCCGGTAACGCGCACCTTCGTCCTCGATGGCAGAGAGCTCGTGATAGTGCGTGCGGTAGACGTCGCGAATGTTGCGCAACCATGGGTTGAGCAGGCCCAGATCCTTGGCTTGCATCGCGGCGCGCACGCCACCGCACTCGTAGTGCCCGCAGACAATGATGTGCTTGACGCCGAGATGAACGATTGCGTACTCCAGCACGCTGAGTGCGCTCAGATCGTTCGCCGCCACGATGTTGGCAACGTTTCGGTGAACGAAGAGCTGTCCGGGCTCAGCGCCCAGGATATCTTCAGCCGTGACGCGGCTGTCGGAGCAGCCGATGTAGAGGACCTCTGGCTGCTGACCCCGGGCAAGCCGCGTGAAGTAGTCCGGATCGAGGGCGAGCTTGCTCTGAACCCATTTTCGGTTGTTGTCGAAGACGTGCTCGAAGAGACTCGTGTCGTGACCCATGGCTGCTCGCTGTGTTGGAGGATCGCGCCGCGAGCCCCACGCGAGGGCCACAGTGGCGCCGAAGGTTCGGATACTAGCCGAGCCTGCGCCTACGTCGCAGGGGAATTTGCTGGCGCAGCATCGCTGGTGGCGTGCTCGAAACCCGCAGGCCCGCTTGATAACGCGTCGCGTCATGGCGGTCGAGATCGGTGACCACGTGCGGCGCGGCCCGCCTGCGTTTCGAGGACATCGCCGTTGCGCGGAGGGTCGCAGTACCCGACAGAAGAACAGCCGAGGCCCGAAGCGACAGTCGCTGTCCAGTGCGCTCGGCAAACTCGCCGTCTCCGCCGGGTGATGCTAGTTGGCGCCGATGGATTGGAAGCTCACTCTCACGACGTTTGGGGCCGTCTTTCTTGCCGAGCTAGGTGACAAGACACAGCTCGCTACCTTCGCCCTGGCCGGTGGCGGCCGGTCGAAGTGGTCTGTGTTCATCGGAGCATCCTGTGCTCTGATCGCAACGAGTGCCGCGGCAGTCACCGGGGCGGAAGTCATCTCGCGTTGGGTCAGCCCAACGATTCTCAACCGTGGCGCTGGGGTCCTTCTCATCGTGCTCGGGCTCTGGTTGCTCTTACCGGGGAGCGAGTGACGATTGGCCCTCGTCCTCCCGATGCTGTGGCTCGACCAGCGTTGCGTTGATGGGTGTGGGAGTCTGGGGAGCACTCGCAGCGGTACCAATCAACCTCACCGTCAGTCCTCCCCGTCCCGCATCTTCTTCGCGACGATGCCTATCGTATCATGGTCGACCCCAGCGGCGCTCATCAGGGCTTTCGCGGCATCGATTTCGTCAGCGTCAACCGCATCCCAGAAGTCATCGAGACTGCCGCTTTCGGCGAGGCGTTCGAGCACGACAGTCCCGTCGAAGTCTTCCTGGTCCATGGGCAGATGATGGAGCATCGGCGGCTGATTGGAAAGTCGCTCGCGCTTCTGTTCTTGCTAGCCAAACCCACCGCTTCCATCCGGCTTCGCTGTCGGGCATCATGAGTTGGTGCCCGAAGCAGTCTGTCGCACTCTCGTCGTTTCCCATGAACATGCGGACTTCGACGCGCTCGCCTCACTGGTTGCCGCGACCAAGCTGTTTCCGGGTTCCGTGTTCGTCCAGCCCGCTAGCGTCGGTAGAGAGGTACACCCGTACCTGGCACTGCACCGTGACCGTTTCGAGGGAGTCCCGCTTGCGGCCGTTCAGTTCGCCGAAGTGGAAGAACTGGTCATCGTCGACGTGCGCAGCAAGGCTCGTCTGGCGCACATAGCGCCTCTGTTGGAACGTCTGAATCAGGACCCCGCATCGTTGACCATCAGGGTTTTCGACCACCACGCCGCGCGCGAAGACGACGTACCAGCTGACGAGGAGATCGTAGCCCCTGTGGGCTCCGCACTGACCCTGCTCGTGGAGCGGTTGGATGCTGACCGCATCGAAATCGACCCGGTCGAGGCAACTCTTTTTGCGCTGGGCGTACACTCGGATACAGGCAGCCTGAGCTTCGCCAACACGACCTCGCGGGACGCACGCGTGCTAGCTCGCCTGCTGGAGCTCGGGGCCGACGTCACGCTGGTAGCGCGTTATCTCAATGCCCCCTTTGGGCAACTGCAACGTACCGCTCTGGCGAAGGTGCTATCCGGCACCGAAGTCATCTACTTGGGAGGTCTGGGCGTCGGTTTCGCGCTCGTTCACTTGCGCGCCAAGGCCAGCGGTTTGGACGAGGTTACCAGCCGCGCCATCGACATTCTCGGTCTCGCTGCGTTGTTTGTCGTCTATGAGCTGCGGCCAGGGAAGGTCCACATCATTGCCAGGGCGGCATCGGATAGTATCGACGTCGCCGAGGCGCTCAAGTCGTTCGGCGGCGGCGGTCACGCAGCAGCCGCAGCGTGCAGCATCAAAGACACAACCCCGAACGGCGCCCTGAACTCTGTCAGAAGTGTCGTCGAGTCGCTCCGTTTAGTCGCCAGAAGCGCGGTCGACATCATGTCGAGCCCGCCCCACCAGGTCGCGCCAAGCATGACGCTCGGGGACCTATCGAGAACCCTAGCCGAGTGGCGCAGCACTGGAGCGTGTGTCGTTCGTGACGGTAAACTGCTGGGCGTGATCTCCCACCGAGACGTCGCTCGGGCGAAGTCGACGGGCAGGCTCGGCCTCCCCGTCAGCGGCTACATGTCGACCAACGTCGTTAGCGTTGGTCCCGACACACCGATTGACGAAGTACTGAACCTGATGCAATCAAAAGACGTTGGGCGCTTGCCGGTCGTGCGCGATGAGCGCGTACTCGGTATGGTGACGCGAGCGGATGCGCTCCGCGCGCTGTATGAACGACCCGTCAAGCTCTAGAGTCACCCCCGCGCACCTGTTCACGACGAGCAGCAGCGATTCATTCGCTGATCACGCCACTCGTACCGGCGGCGTAGGGTAGTTTCACTCCTCGAGCCAGGTCGAGCAACGCATCGTGCAGTTCGGCACGTTCGACACGCAACGCGCTCAGGGCCAACCACTGCCTGCTCCGGGTGAATCGAACCTTCAACGCACGCCAAGTCTGCCCCATCGCGACCTTGTGATGCCATGCCCACGCAGCCCCTAGCATACTGAATACGAGAACGCTGACGAACGTCAGAATGGGTACCTTTGGGACCCCCGAGAAGTAGTCTCCAAGGTTCAGCTGACCCCACGCGCACAGGCCCGCGACCGAAAGCCACGTGACAGTGAACAAGGCAGCCCCCACTACTATCTTGATGCTCGCCTCGTCCTTTCTCTGCTTTGCCGCCCATCGGACAATCACCTTCAGCAGGAGGTACGGTGGGCCGTTGACCACAAACCCGAATACGACCACCGGAGGAATCAACAGATAGAGACAAAGGAGCTGGGCCACGACGAACGCCGGACCGTATGCGCTCCAAACTCGCGGCGGATGGTCCAGCTCACCGTCGTCCAGGCCCAGCACCCGTAACTTGCGATCGTATGCGCGCAGACGCTTCATCAGGTCACGAGTCTGCTCGGGGTGGGTCTCGACACGAACTGCATAGGCGTGCCACACCCTGGCAAAGCCACGCGATTGTTCAGCCAGTTCCGCGTTGGTCAGACGACTACCACTCCGATGGGCGCGCTCCGCACGGATGAGAGAACGTGCGCGCTCCATCTGTGCGTGGAGTTCCCAACTCTCCGTGGCGTGCACTGTCTGGGTGAGCACGTCGTCCAACAGTGCCGTCAGTTGGCGATAGCGCTCGCGACGCGCCGCCTCCGGCAAGGCTATCACCTTTTCGAAAGTGAGGTCGCGCGGCAGGCGCAGCGGCTCGTGAAACCGTACGAACGCACTCGACCGAAAGACGCTCTTTCGGTCGTAGTGTATCCCCACCGGGACCAGCACGGGAGTCGTCTCGCCGGCACAGGCAGCGAGTTCACATGCTCTGTAGTAGAGGCGCGCAGCGCCCGTCTTCAAGTCCTGCGGTTGCGAGTGGTCGTGACTGATGCCTTCAGGGAATAGCGCCGAAAAATTACCCTTCACGACTGAGTGTGCCAACGCATCCAGACTTCGTGCGTTCGCCACCTGCCGGGCCTCATCACTCGTCTCGCCGGTTCGGTCTTCTGCCCGATAGATTGGAACAGTCCCGAGCGCACGCACGAGTCGACCAAAGACGGGGATCCGGAACAGGCCGTCGCGAGCGCCAAACACCACGGTTCGACGGCATTGGGTGATAATCAATGCGGGATCCACTACGCCGTTCGGATGCCAGGAGAACAGGAGCCCGCCCCCTTCTGCCGGCACGTGGTGCGTCCCCGCAGATTCGATACGACGAAAGAAGACCCAGAGTGCGAAACGAACCACTCGCACCAATGGTCGGTAGGCCGAGGGGGAGCCTTCGTTCACGGTGTGAGCCTACATCCATCCCACCACAAGCTGCAACTCTGCTCGACGGCTCAGCGTGGATGACTCGCGACCTAGGGGTATGCGGCACCAGGTCCGGTGGCGAAGCTGAAGGCAACTGCGTCACTGCTCAGCGCAATCGAATAGATGCGCAGACTGCCCAATTACAGCGTCATGTCGAACCCGGAGTAGCGCACGCCGGAAAGCCGCGCCATATCGTGGTGCCAAGTCGCGAGATCGTTCTTGTTGAAGTCAGCGAATCGGTGGTGTCCACACGCCCTCGCCATGACCTGCATCAGTTCGATGGACGCCCGAAAGAAACGCTCCAGGCGTTCTGCAGCCGCGTCTACATCGAGACGGGAACGCAGCTCGGGTTTCTGCGTGGCAACACCAGATGGGCAATTGTTCGTGTTGCAGATGCGTGCTGCAACACAGCCGATCGCCTGCATGGCGCTGTTCGATAACGCGATACCGTCTGCTCCCAGCGCCAGCGCCTTGACGAAGTCAATCGGCACGCGTAGTCCGCCGGTGATTATCAACGTGACCTGGCCGCTCAGGCCCTCTTCGTCCAAGAAGCGCCTCGCCCGAGCCAACGCGGGAATTGTCGGGACGCTGATGTGATCGCGGAACATCGCCGGGGCAGCCCCCGTACCGCCCCCCCGACCGTCGACAATGATGTAATCGGCGCCCGCATCGACGGCGAATCGCATATCGTCTTCAATGTGATTGGCACTCAGCTTGAACCCGATGGGGATACCCCCCGTGAGTTCTCTCACGTGGTCACCAAAGCGCCGGAAGTCGTCCACGCTACTCATGCCGACGAACGTCGGCGGCGAAACAGCCGGCGTACCCTCTGCAATGCCCCGCACCTGGGAGATCTTGCCTCGGTTCTTCGAACCCGGCAGATGGCCGCCGGTTCCCGTCTTGGCCCCCTGCCCACCCTTGAAGTGGAAAGCCTGTACACGCCCGAGCAAGTCCTCCCGATAGCCGAAGCGCGCACTAGCGAGCTCGTAGAAGTAGCGCGAGTTCGCAGCTTGCTCTTCAGGGAGCATTCCCCCCTCACCCGAGCAGATTCCTGTGCCGGCGAGCTGAGCTCCCTTTGCCAACGCGACCTTCGCCTCCTCTGACAGCGCTCCGAAGCTCATGTCCGAAACGAACAACGGGATCTCCAGCCTCAACGGTTTGTCCGCTCGAGGTCCGACCACCAAGGAGGTCTCCACTACTTCGTCCTCCTGGAGTGGCTTAGTCGCCATCTGCGCCGTCATGATCTGAAGGTCGTCCCAATGCGGCAGTTGATGCCGGGGCACGCCCATCGACGTCATCGGGCCATGATGTCCCATTTGAGACAGCCCTTCTTTGGCAAGCTGATGAATGAATGCGACCGTGGGCTCTTCTGCGGTGGGCTCGGCAACGGGCAGCCTCTTGCCCCCGCCGCCTTGTCCGAGAGAATCGCGCCCGGGCCCTTCCTTTCCGACCTGCTCGGCGCTGAATCGTTTGTGGGTACCGTCGCAATACGGCAGATTGCCGGAGTGTTTGCAGCGGCACAGGTACGCATCGCCGTCCTCTTCCGCGGTGAACGCCTTCGGACGGAAGCTCGTTCCTTGATGAGAGCCGTCGCAGAACGGTTGGCTCTGGGAACGGCCGCACATACAGAAGTAGTACTCCTGCCCCCTTTCTAGAGTGACTTTGGCTGGCTTGTTGTTGGCCACGATCGGCAGCGACATCTCGTCAATTCCCTCCGGTTTCAAAGGTCCCACCTGTGCACTGCCAACGCAGAAGCCAGATGCTGCGCATGGTTGTAGCGCGCGATTGGGTCGCCACAAGTGCTGCTGGCGCCCAAGTGGCTCGATCACGAGTTTCGCCCGAGCCAATTGCGACGCTCAGTACGCGTATCCGTTGGCGGCAAGCGCCGCGGTCCGCACGTTGTTCGCTTCTGGTCCGCGCCGCTGTGCGGTAGGGTCGTGCGACTGATGCTCGACTCCGGCGCCATCGTGCTCTTTCTTAGCGTTCTGCTCGGCGGCAACATCGGCCTAGGGCTCGCCGGAGTGGCAACGCACCACGGCCTCATCGCAATGCCCACGGTCTGGCTGGTCGGGTTGACCGCCGCGTGGCTGCGCGGAGCGCTGATGTGGCGATTGAGCGGCGGTGCCAACGAGCCCAAACCCACGGTGTGGCGAACCCTCAAGCATGCCACCCTAGGAGGTTCGAAGGCTACCGTCCTTTCCTTGCTCACTCCGGTAGCAGGCTACGGCTGGGCTCACATCACCCATTCCCTCCCCACGGGGCTTCGCTGGATGCTGCCCGTTGTCGCCCTACTCGCGGTCGGGGTGTGGATAAAGCAGAGTGGTATGAGTTGGCCAGTTTCGCCGCCCCAGCAGAAAGAACTCCGAGCAGCTTTGGACAACGTTTGGATGGGGCATGTGCTGTGGATACTCGCCACACCCTTGTGGTCTGCGCCTACTAGATCCATCAACGATGTCTTGTCCGCCGCCGCAGAGCGACGCGGGTTCGAAGTAGACCGAGCGTCGTTTCATTGGATCGACGAGCCCTATACTGGCGTCCGCACTGCCTTCACCAGCGCTCGAGGTATCGCGCTCATCCGCGCCGCTGAGATTCCGAACGACGTCTTCATCATCCGTGTCGCATTGACCCACGACGGAGTACCGACGCGAGTTGTCGCAACGCACAACATCTCGAACACGGCAGCAGTAGAAGAACGTCAACTGGCCGCTTGGCGCAAGTGGGCAGGGTGGACCATCGTTCATGATGGCAGGGTTCGCAGCATCGAGATCGCCGATCTACGTGGCGACGCCGTGGCGCAAAGTGCACTGTGGCCAGCCTCGAGCCGAGTTCAATGGGCGTTGACCAACCTGCAGCAAACCGGGCAGTGGCGGGGGGTTGGTAGAAGCGGGGTCACCCTGGACAAACCCGTCGCCGAGCTGCCCTTTGCTCTTGAAGATGGCACGCTCACCGCCAAACTGCCGGGGCGGACGCTTTCGTTGGAACTGGGACGCGAGCCAACCCCTGAGACGCTGGGTAGCGGAGTCACTTACCACAGCACGCCGCCGTCTCGACCTGGCGCTCTGGTGCCCTGGGCAGCGGATCGATTGCGCGCCGTTGCCTGGATCGGCAGCAACCGGATCCAGTGGCTCAAAGGCTGGCTGTTCCGCGCCAGTGACCAGCTAGAACAACTCGAAAACGAGGTCGTCGGAATCGATCCCGACGAAACCATCTCCGAGGAACTCGGCGACCTGTTGGATAAATTGCCGCTGGCGGAGCCCAGCGACGTTCCGGGCTGGCCGCCAAGTCCGCTCGAGCCTCTGATGACGCCCGCTGTGACCGGCGAAGGGCGCTGGGTGACCCTAGGGCAAGACATGCTGGTCCCAGGGTCGCCTGGACTTCCATCACCCTTCGTATTCACCTTCATACGCACAGACATCGAGCGTGCCTACATCCAGACCTCCATCACCCTGTGGGACCCTCGCCAGGTCGAACTTCACATCGTAGCCGGCACCGAAGAACCAAAAAGCACAACCGGCGAAGTCGGCAGCGGCACCATCCCACGAGACGTGCCCCTCCTGCGCCGACTGGTTGGAGCTTTCAATGGAGCATTTCAAGCCGTGCACGGCGAGTACGGCATGATGGAACAGGGCCGCTTGCAGCTACCGCCGAAACCCTATGCCGCAACAATCGCCACGTTCGACGACGGTGGCGCGGGCATCGGCACGTGGCCGCGGAATGCACCGATCCCGTCGACGATGGTTTCCATGCGGCAGAATCTGACGCCCCTCATCGTCGATGGTAGACTAAACCCCTATCGACGAACCTGGTGGGGCGGCGTACCCGAGGGGTGGACGCAAGAGACTCGCACAGTACGAAGCGGACTCTGTCTGACCCGAGAGGGGTTCATGGCCTACTTCTATTCCCCCGGCGTCACTCCCGATGCGTTAGCCAAA
The DNA here is from genome assembly GCA_050298815.1 of Polyangiaceae bacterium. Lineage (GTDB taxonomy): Bacteria > Myxococcota_A > Polyangia > Polyangiales > Polyangiaceae > SZUA-265. The sequence goes on along the minus strand of JBNKUV010000087.1, from coordinate 119,708 downwards.
GCCATGCAGCAAGCTCGATGTTCCTACGGCATGCATCTGGACATGAACGCAGGGCACACGGGGTTCGAGTTCTATCGCGTAACCACGGAGAGCGAGCTTCCGCTTCCCAATCGTGCCCTCGATCGACTGTGGGAGGCGCAGGGGCGCGTCCCGGGCGTTGATGGCATGTCGTTCTTCAGTCGCTTGATGGTGCGAAAGATGCCACTGATGAACTTTCCGCGCTACATCCACACCACACCACGAGACTTCTTCTATCTCACACGCCGCCCGCTACTTCCGGGTCCAGCTCTTGCTCCATTGAGTGAGGGCTCCTCGCTAGACGGCAAGTGGCGGATTCCAGAGGTCGCTGGAACAAGCTGGCCTCCCCCCGTCGCAATGACCACCTTGCAAATGGCGGAAGCGCCGGGCGCGACGCGGAGTTACATCGTGACGCGGGTGCACATATCGCAGTTTCGAGTCTCCCCACATGGCGAGGCGTCGGCGTTGCTCGAAGCACCGGACCAAGGAAAAGGAGCGCTCTGGTTAGCTGGTACGCGCCTCTTGCTATCTCCCAACTCACCAACACCGAACGCGACGCTCATTGCGCGCGGGGAAGTAACCCCCGCGCAAGATACGGTGGCAGCAATCTGCCTCGATCAGGACGACATGTTGGTCTTGCTACAACCGGAGTCCAGAGGAATCCCCAGCCCACAAGACGTGCATCGACTGACGCAGCACGTTGCCGCCGCGGCTTGCTTGTACGTCAATGACGCCCCGAGGTTGTTGCTGAAGGACCCATCGACTGAACTACCTCGCCCCGGTGTCAACGAAGGAGTGAGTCGTGTAAGTCTTTCGCGCCACCCGGCGCCTACTGTACAGCGCATTTTCGAAGATACGCCCATCCTTCCGCCGGAACAGTGGGCACTCATTCAACAGCGGCGCGTCGACTACACGGCACCGGCGTCCGGAGCAATCCAGTGAGCCTCACTTCGGTGCCGGGCCAAAGTCCTTGCAGCATCGAAATCCCAAGTGATAGTTGCGGTGACTTTGACTGTGGTCCACGCGTGTCGTGTGCCAGCTTTTGGCACGCCACCGACAATCGTCCGGATGCGTTACTTTGGCGCCAAAGATAAACCAGCTGCCCTTCATTTCCGTCCAGCCACGGCCACCGCGGCTGGTGAGCTCGCCAGGTTCGAGTGGTAGATTCATGTGCTCGGCAGCGTTACCATGCAGGTCGTAGACCCCAAAAGGACTGACGCATTCAGGAAAGGCGCCGGCCGGGTAGCTATTGGTACCGCAAGTACCCCAGTCGACGACGTCGCAGCGTGGATCCTTTTGTGCCCCGGTCGCACACCGGCCGAGATCTTGCTCTGCGCCATACGCCCAGCGGATCTCGCGCGTGCGGTTGTGCTCGTACTCGAGCCATAGCCGTTGATCCCGAAGAGTACCCGCACGTACGCCTTTTGGCATGCGAGCCCAAGGATACTCGTCATCAACTGGTAATACCTTACCCGCACATGCTCCCTCCCATTCGTGCGCGTCACACAGCCTCTTGTCGAGAACGGAGCAGATCGCGGCTGCCTCCGACGCGCGCACCCACACCACTGGATACTCGCACTCGATATTCGGAAATTCGAACTGGTCGATGCACACGCCCCCTGCCCGGTCACCAGCCGGTTCAGCGATGGCGACCATGTTCGGAGCGCCGCATCGCGGATCGGGCGGGTATGTCGCCCCCGCTCGTCGACGCAATCGACACTCCCGCTTCGTCATGCTGGGCTTGCTGACTTGGGGGTTGCCGTAGCTCAGCCAGTCGGAAGCCGACAAGATCGCTTCTAGCTTGCCGCGAGTCTCCTGGGACAGCCCCCCATGTTCACTCAACGCTTTGACAATTGAAGCCTGTTGCTCTCTAACGGACAGTGCCCGGACGTTGACGGTATCCGCACTGTCGGTCGCCGCGGTACTCTGCTGGTCGGCGGTATCGGTGCTCCCACCTTTCTGCAGGCTCCCTCCTGTCCCCGTCTTGACGGTCGGGGTGTGCGGCAGGATGCGATTTGCGGGTTCACGCCCCACCTCAGTGGTCGGTCCAGTTGGCAGCGACGTTTGCTTCTCGCCGGAATCGCACGCGCACACGGCAACTAGTACCGTCGTGGGGAGCACAAGGCGCAAAGTCTTCCGGCGAGCGCAGAGTCCGCGCCTCTCGACTTTCGGGATGTTGTCGTCGACCATCACCAACCTATTGCGGGCCAAAGCAGTTCCGCCACAATAGTAGGCTACATGCTTCGCACTTTCGTAGCGACCTTGGTCGTGGCAGGTCTCGCGGCGTGGGGGATCAGCCCAACGGCCACAGGCGCGCCCGGAGCTGCTTCGGAGTCGGGCACCGACCTCCCACCAACGTCAGCGTCCGCCGGCGAGGAGTCTCAGGGTATCCCCGACTTCGACTCTGCGTCCAAACCAGCCCGCGCCCGTCGGCCCCAATCCAACACACCGCCAGCCTGGGTCACCGCGGCGCCACCGCGGGACACGCAGCGGGAGCGAAGCAGCCGTCAACGCGGGGTCAATCCATGTTCCTCTCCCGATCGCGGATTCGGCAACTACCATCGCTGGGATCGCAGCCCGTCCATCGGGCAGATGATTGTCCCCAAGAACCTGACTCTCGACGATGACGGTCACTTCCCGTTGGTGATCCATTTCCATGGCCATGAAGCGGCACGCAAAGAGTGGGTGCAAGCGATCGATGGCGCCGTTCTTGCGGGCATCGATCTCGGCTTGAATTCAGGTCCGTACCTGCGCAAGTTCGCCACCACTTCCGAATTCGACCGACTCCTGCAGTCCATCGAGGAAGGTGTCGCAGCAAAGATCGGTGTTGCTAGCGCAAGAATCGGAAAGCTGGGCATGTCCTCTTGGAGCGCAGGCTATGGAGCCGTCGAGCGAGCGCTCCGAAGCCATCTCCGGGATCGATTGGACGCTGTAATCCTACTAGATGGGCTCCACACGGGGCACGCGGACACACCACGGGCTGCCAAGACGCTTGCGCCTTTCGTCGAGCAAGCCCGCCGAGCCGCTGAGGGGAAGACGCTCATGTACGTCAGTCACTCCTCCATCCTACCTCCGACATACGCTTCAACCACGGAGACAGCGAGCTACCTGATGTGGCAGCTCGGCGGCGAGCCCACTCCAGCTCCCCCCCGCCCGGGAGATCCAATGGGGTTGCAGCTCGTGCGGCAGTACACCGATGGCGGATTCATGGTGCGAGGTTTCTCAGGAAACGGCAAGCTGGACCACTGCGCCCACCTTGGCCTGTATCGCCGCGTACTGCGCGAGCAGCTCGCGCCCCGTTGGGGTCTGAGGTTAGCGGGCACGCGCTAGGTACACCGGCCGCACGCCAAACCAGCCCAGTGACCCCGGTAATTCACCCAGGCGACGTCGAGGTGTCTGGCCCAGCCGGTTTCGGGAGTGTTCCAGTGGCACCCCGCAGCGAAACGTCCCCGGAACGTCGTCGTGTCGAGTCAGCCACACGCCCCAGCGTAGAGCTGAGACGTGAATCCAGCCGCCGCCCGTCGTCCAAGTCGACTCGAACTGAGCCGACCGTACCCACGACTGATCGCGAACTTTTCCTCCCCCGACAGTTCATCGGAAGCCCAAGACTGGCGGGCGCAGACGGAGCTCATCTTAAACGCCGCGGGTGAAGGCATCTATGGCCTGGACCTCGGTGGCCGCTGCACTTTTGTTAACCCCGCCGCAGCAAACATGACGGGGCACACTGTCGAGGAACTTCTGGGTCAACCGATGCACGACGTCGTGCACCACTCCCACCCAGATAACGGGGTTTACCCCAGAGAGGAGTGCCCGATCTACGCTGCGTTCGCCGACGGGATGATCCGCAACGTCGTCGACGAAGTCTTCTGGCGTAAAGATGGTAGCTGCTTTCACGTCGAGTACACCAGCACCCCCATCTACAACGACGCGGAACTAGTTGGCGCCGTGGTGGTGTTCAGGGACATCACCCTGCGCCGACAAACAGAAGACCGACTACGAAAAGCCCTTTCCGAGGTGCAACGTCTGAAGGAGCAGCTGCTCCGGGAGAACACCAGCCTACGCCAAGAAATCGAAAACGTCCGTGGGCTCCAGGAGGTCGTGGGAACGAGTTCCGTGCTGCGCGAAATGATGCGAGTCGTCGTCCGCTTCGCCGCGACGGACTCCACCGTCCTCATTCAAGGAGAGACAGGCACCGGCAAGGAGCTCGTCGCGCGCGCGATTCACCGCACGAGCCAGCGGCAACATGGCACGATGATCCGGGTCAACTGTGCGGCGATTTCCGGTCAACTGGCGGATAGCGAACTCTTCGGCCACGAAAAGGGCGCCTTCACTGGGGCAGTGACCCGTCGGGCTGGCCGCTTCGAACAAGCGCGCGGGGGAACGCTGTTCCTGGACGAGATAGGCGAGCTCTCTCTGTCGACGCAATCGAAACTGCTCCGCGTTCTTCAGGAGCGCGAGTTCGAACGCGTCGGAGGCAACGAGACGCTCACCGCGGATGTGCGCGTGATAGCGGCGACCAACCGAGACCTGAAGCAGCTCGTTCGCCAAGGACAGTTTCGGGCCGATCTCTACTTTCGGCTGAACGTAGTCCCTATCTACGTACCGCCGTTGCGGGATCGGACCTCGGACATCCCCGCGCTCACAGATCGCTTCCTGCGTCAGCTGGAGGTTCGACTCGGTCGCCGTATCGGTCAGATCAGTGATGAGGGCATGGCAATGCTCTGTCGCTACCATTGGCCTGGCAACGTGCGCGAACTGCAGAATGTCGTCGAGCGCGCTGCAATCCTGTCAGATGACCTGGAGGTACAGGTCCCCGAAGACTTGCTCACCTTTGCCGATGCACCAGACGAAGCACTGCCTGCCCTGATGGACGCCCCCACCCTCCCGCCCGCAGTGGATGCGCCCGTCCACGAACTTCCACCGAGCGAGCGAGCGCCTTCCAGCTCCTCCTGTGAGCTCGCCACACTAGACGAGGTTGAGCGTCTTCACATCCTCCAAGTTCTCGAGAAAACTAGATGGCGCCTTTCCGGACCGGCGGGAGCGAGCTCTGTATTGGGACTACACCCCAACACGCTTCGCCATCGCATGAAGAAGCTCGGCATCACGCGCTGAACCACCAACGCCCCATGGGCGGCAACCAGTCGAAGACGCTGCGCCTCGGGCGCCGTCGACTGGGTCGTCGTGTTCGATCTCTTGCGGGCGAAGGGCAAATGTGGGGTCATCCAAAGGCACACAAGACAGCGCTGTAGATGACGACATCTCGTAGCGTCCTGACCCAACGCACCGTGCGTCTTGGGTGTTTCCTGGTGTGGTCCAAATGAACACTTCCGTACGCGAGCTGATTCACCACATATGGTGCATCCCCCCTCCGTGTTTGAGCGACTGATCACCAGCAGCTGGCTTTTGGCGGGTGTTCGACATGGCACGACCGTTGCTTTGCTGAGCAAGCAGCAAGCTACCCTACCTACATGAAACGCTTCGAGCGTCTTCGATACCCAAAAGTAAGGATGCCTTCATGAGACACCGCGGCCCTCTCAGTGACCCCTTCAGTCCCGACAGCGACCTGAACCACGGCTCCCACGGACACTTCAACAAGCACGAACGTTCACGCTGCGAACACGGGCCACACTGCCAAGACCCCTCGCACGCGCACGGCACTAGCAGTCACCCGCAATTCGATTCAGGTCAGGACGATCACGACAGTGAAGCTGACCCGTACGAGTCGACCGAAGCCATCATGGATCGAGCTGTGGAAGGTGCGGTCGTACGCGCCATGTTCGGAGGCAACGAGATCGCGCGACGCTCCTTCATTCGCACCGTCGGGAAGAGCACCTTCTACGCTGCGCTGTCCAGTGTATTTCCGCTCGCAGCCTGTAAAAGCAACACGAAGGAGGAAGTCGAAGCAACTACCAAAGGTGCCCAGGCAGAGAGCACGAAGAACCCACTTGAAAAGACCAAGCTCAGCGTGGGCTTCGTCCCCATCACCTGCGCAACCCCAATCATCATGGCCCACCCTCTCGGCTTCTACAAGAAGTACGGGCTGGATGTGGACGTCATCAAGACTGCGGGCTGGGCGGTCGCTCGAGACAAGTCACTCAGCAAGGAATACGACGCGTCTCACATGCTAACACCGATGCCCCTTGCCATCACCCTTGGCGCCGGGTCGACGGCGACGCCGTACCTGATGCCAGCCGTCGAGAACATCAACGGCCAGGCGATCACGCTCCACATCAAGCACAAAGACAAGAGAGACCCCAAAGACTGGAAGGGCTTCAAGTTCGCCGTCCCGTTCGACTACTCCATGCACAACTTTCTGTTGCGCTACTACGTGGCTGAACACGGCTTGGATCCAGACCAAGACATTCAAATCCGCGTTCTGCCTCCGCCGGAAATGGTCGCCAACTTGAAGGCAGGTAACGTCGACGGCTATCTTGCTCCAGATCCCTTCAATCAACGCGCTGTGTACGAAAAGGTTGGCTATCTTCATCTGCTGACGAAAGACATTTGGGAGGGGCACCCCTGCTGCGCGTTCGCGGCCAGTCAGGAGTTCGCCACGCAAATGCCGAACACGTTCGGCGCACTATTCAAGTCGATCGTCGACGCCACACATCATTCGTCGAAGCCAGAGAACCGAAAAGAGATAGCTGCGGCCATCGCCCCAAAGAACTATCTCAACCAACCAGTGACGGTCGTGGAGCAAGTGCTCACCGGCAAGTTCGCTGACGGCCTGGGTGAGGTAAAAGACGTACCGAACCGCATCGACTTCAACCCATTCCCCTGGCACTCCATGGCGGTATGGATCCTCACGCAGATGAAACGCTGGGGCTACGTGGAAGGTGACATCGACTACAAGAAGATAGCCGAGCAGGTCTACATCGCGACCGACTGCGGCAAAGTCATGAAAGACCTCGGCTACACGCCGCCAAGCACCACGTATGAGAAGTACACGATCATGGGCAAAGAGTTCGACCCAGACAAGCCCGACGAGTACATCAGCAGCTTTCCGATCAAGAAAGGATAGGCATCGATGGACGACACTCTGAAGAAGTCTATCGTCGTCTCCGTGGCCTTACTGGTCGTCATCCTCGGCCTCTGGGAAGGCAGCACCATGTCTGCCGTTGGAGGTGGTGCACAGAGCGAATACGAAGCACTGGTCGCGGGTGCAGAGGATGCCGCACGCATCCCGCCACCGTCCCAGGTATTCGCGCTTGCTGTGGAGCAGCTGTCAGACCCCTTCTACGACCGTGGCCCGAACGACAAGGGAATCGGACTTCAACTCTTGTACTCGCTCGCTCGAGTCATCGCTGGATACTTCGCCGCCCTCCTGGTGGCCATTCCCGCGGGATTTCTGATTGGCATGTCCCCCGTGATGATGCGTGCACTGAACCCATACATTCAGCTATTGAAACCCATCTCTCCCTTGGCCTGGATGCCCATCGCGTTGTTCGTGATCAAGGACTCTGTGTCGTCTTCAATCTTCGTCATCTTCATCTGCTCTTTGTGGCCGGTACTGATAAACACGGCCTTTGGCGTCTCGAGCGTGAGGAAAGACTTCATCAACGTGGCGCGCACGCTCGAGCTCTCTCCCATGAGGACGGCACTGACAGTAATTCTACCAGCTGCTGCCCCAACGATACTGACAGGCATGCGGATCTCCATCGGCATTTCATGGCTGGTGATCGTTGCAGCCGAAATGCTCGTGGGTGGCACGGGTGTCGGCTACTACGTCTGGAACGAGTGGAACAATTTGGACTTGGCGTCCGTCATCTTTTCTATCCTGATGATCGGCGCAGTCGGAATGATGTTGGACTGGGTTCTGGCCCGTGCGGCGCTGGGCGTTAGCTATCAGGACTGACGCGCGTTCGCCACCGTATCCAAGGAAGTCATGAGCAAACAACCATACTTATTCGTCGAGAATCTGTGCATGCGGTTCCCGTCCGGCAAGAAGACTGCGGAATTGACCGTGTTTGACGAGGTCACATTCGGTGTGGCCAAGGGTGAGTTCGTCTCCATCATAGGCCACTCGGGCTGCGGCAAGTCTACCATCCTCAACGCGATTGCTGGCCTGAGCGTACCGACGGGAGGCTACGTCTTCGTGAACGGACGCCGTGTGACCGAACCCGGACTCGGGCGTGGCGTCATCTTTCAGAACCACAGCTTGCTGCCGTGGAAGACCGCTCTGGCCAACGTCATGTTCTCCGTCCGAGCCAAGTTTCCGACATGGTCCAAGGCAGAAGTTCGTGATCACAGCTACAAGTATCTGGACATGGTCGGGCTGCGAGACGCAGCCAATCGCCGACCGGCTCAGCTATCCGGCGGAATGCGACAGCGCGTCGGTATTGCACGAGCTTTCGCCATTGAGCCCCAAATACTGTTGATGGATGAACCGTTCGGCGCGCTGGATGCCCTGACACGCGGAGCGATTCAAGACGAGCTGGTCGGCATTTGCGCCAAGACGGGACAGACCGTGTTCATGATCACCCACGACGTGGACGAGGCCATCTATCTATCGGACCGCATCCTACTGATGTCGAATGGACCGGATGCACGTGTGGCAGAGCAAGTCGACGTTGCCATCGAGCGCCCGCGCAACCGGAGCCAGATGTCGAAGCTACCGGAGTACTACGAGCTTCGGGCCAACTTGATCGACTTCCTCAGCACGCGGGCTCACCACGGCCCAACGGATTCACACAAGCTGACCGAGAAGGCGCCAGACGGGTCTAGCCCGACAGCGGGGTATGGAATGACGCGTGCCTCGCCCTTGGTCACCCCCCATGCGACAGGCAGTGACACTTGATGCTCACGACTGCTGCGGAAAGTCTACCAGACCACCAACCAATCAAACCCCAAGGAGAAAGCACACAATGGACAAGATCGAGATGAAAACCACCATCCTGGAGGCCAAGAAGGCGAAGGGTGTCAGTTGGACCGCACTCAGCGAAGCTGTGGGGATGGCTGAGGTCTACATCGCCTCCTGCGTCTATGGCGAGAACTCCATGACCAAGGCGCCTGCGGAGAAGCTATGCGCTGCGCTCGAGCTGGGACCCGAGGTTGTCGCGGCCTTGACGGAATACCCGATGAAGGGACAGTCTCTGGGTCAGACGATCCCGACAGACCCTTTGATCTATCGCTTCTACGAGATCATGCAGGTCTACGGGACATCCGTCAAAGACGTGGTACATGAAAAGTTCGGTGACGGAATCATGAGTGCCATCGACTTCAAGATCGACGTCAGCAAGGAGGCAGATCCAAAGGGGGACCGTGTTGTAATTACGATGAACGGCAAGTTCCTACCCTACAAGACTTGGTGAGTTAATCATGAGCAAGCCACCGTTACCACCATTCACTTGGGACACTGCCACACAGAAAGTGAGGATGGCGGAGAACGCGTGGAACACTCAGGACCCGGAGCGTGTGTCCTTGGCGTACAGCGAGGACACACGCTGGAGGAACCGAGCAGAGTTTCTGTCGGGGCGGGCCGAAGTTGTTGCGTTCCTACGGCGCAAATGGGCTAAGGAGCTGGACTACCGTTTGATCAAGGAGCTGTGGGCACATTCCTCGGAGCGGATCGCTGTACGTTTCGTGTACGAGTGGCACGACGATGGTGGCGTTTGGTTTCGGGCGCATGGCAACGAATTGTGGGAGTTCAATCCCGAAGGTCTGATGCGCCGACGCGAAGCCAGCATCAATGACGTACCAATTCAGGCTGAGGATCGCAAGCTGTTGTGGGACGCACCTGGACCAAGACCCGACGGGCATCCTGGACTGACAGAGCTGGGGCTATAGCCGTATACCTGTGAGGCGCGTTCATCTACCTCGTGCTGGCGAGCAATTCAGTTGGAACCAGCACATCCTACTGTATGCACGTGTCGGGTGACTTCGTTCGCGGCCTGAAGCCAGCTCGTTTCGTGATACCGCATGCCCTCACCCATCAGGCGCGGTCGAACCACAGCCCGTGCCTCACGCAAACGGCCCCGCGGGCACTTCGGAAATAGGTGATGTTCGATCTGGAAATTCAAGCCACCGAAGTACCAGTCCATGGCGGGCGCAATACGTACGTTGCGCGAAGTAGCAAGCTGGTGCTCGAGATGTGACGCTCCAGGGATCCGAGCCGGCATGCCGACGTGATTGACGGTGAACACCGTCGCCAGACGCACTCCGAGGAAGCAAGTGCTTGCGAGGTACACCAGCAAGACTCTGTCAAGCTCCAGTCCAAGCCACAATGGTATGGCGATGAACACGAGCACGTGAGCAACGAACGCAACGATATCACCAAAGAACTTCTTTGGCTCCATCAGGGCTGCCCAGAACGAGAGCACACGAAGACTGTAGGCAAACAACAGGGTGCTTGGCCAAAAGTACCAGCCTTGGTACGGGGCCAGCAGTCGTCCGAGACCCGTTTTGCTCGCGCGCGATTCGGCGGACAGCGAGAACGTCGTACCGAACTGCATGTCCGGATCCCGCTCCTCGTCCTGGCAGTGCTTGTGATGCATCAGATGCCGATGCTGCCATTCCCTAAAACACAGACCACCGACAACTCCCATCGTCAGCCTGCCGATGAGTCGATTCGCCCAATTCTCGGTTGCCGCGCTATTGTGAGAAGCATCGTGCCCAATGAATGCGAACTGCGTTTGCAGTACGCTGATGGCGAATGCCAACGCCAGCGCCGCCCAGGCGCTCTCTACCATCCAGGCCGCGCAGGCCACCCCCGCAAGAATCGGATACCAAGCCAGCAGGCGTGCTAGGCTGCCAAACGTGTCTGACTTGGTGAGCCCGAGGGCATGGATGTTTTCGTTCAGCTCCGAGAAAAGAGCAGACCTTGCGGAATCAGCGTTTTGCATAGAGGCGCGCTGTCGTGCTGAGCAGCGGCCGACAATCACGGCTGAAGCGGCAGACTGGAGATAGCATAGTCCCGCGGGCCATCGATGTGGTCATCGTTTTGTCATCACCGCGCGCGAGCGAGTGAGTTTTGCAACCCGGTCCACTGACACGTCGGGTTAGCCGGTCCTGGGCGTCGCCGTAGTAAAAGAATGGCGCTACTCGCACCGAGCCGGGAATGAAGAAGTCACTTCGATCCCTCTCCGTCATCCCTCTCGTTGCTGCCGCCGCCGACACCGGCTCTCGACCCGGATCCCTCCACATCGGCAGCGTCCGCAACCACGAGACGTGGGCTCAAGAGGATGCCGCATCCTCGGCGCGACGTGGTCACTCGTTTCACACCGACAATTCCTCCGGGCTCACTAACGAATCGAAAAAGTGCTTCGTAGTACCTACCGTGCCTCATGTGGGCGCTACCTTGCTGGTATTTGGCTGTCCGCGCAGCATGGAGGCCACTCTGACATCCGTCGAAAGTTGGGCAAACGCTTGGCCTTCACTAAAAAAAGAACCCTGCACTGGGCTAACACTTTCCGGCACGACGGCGTGGGCGACAGGCACGTAGCCACTATGGCAGAAGATTCCGTGAGTTGGGTCAAGACCGCGCCAGCCAGCGCCGGGAATGAACACTTCAACCCACGCGTGCATGTCCCCTCCACCGACCCCGTCGCGGTTCTGGTCATACAGGTACCCGCTGACGAATCTCGCTGCCAACCCGCCGCCGCGTAGCATGTCGATCAGCAACACGGCGAAGTCGCGACACGCCCCGCTACCGTACCGCACGGTTTCCACAGTGCTCTGTAAACCGGGCTTGTCCCGTCGCTGGTAGGTCAACCGAGCGAAGAGCGCTCGATTGAGCTGAAACAACCACTCCACGGTGTCAATCGGCCGATGGCTGAAGTTCGCGTTGAGCCACCTCCTCACGGCACCTCGCGCGTGCTCGTCCGGCGGCTGCAGGTAGATGCCGAGATTCGACTTGTGGAGTGGCTCGTAATCGAAGGGATAGGTGCGAGCATACTCACTCACCAAAAATTCGAACGGAGGCAGTTCGGAGGTCGTGACCCCCGCGCGACTCGTGATGCGCAGCGCCAGCGCCTGCTCTTGGAACTGGACACTCGCAACGATGTTGTCGAGGTCATCCCGCATCCACGCCACCTTGGCGCGCGGCTCACACTCCAGTTCAAAGCGGTGTACCTCCAGCAGAGGGTTACCTCGCGGTCGGAGGTAAACGAGGTGCGACCCGAGCTTGACGTCCCGATCGTACGCAAAGCGTGTGGTGTGCTCAATTTCTAGTTTCATGGCGAGAGAGGTTCGGCAGACAACGACGCTTCAAGGTTCACAATGCAACCAGAGCCCGGGTGGTCAGCGCGAGCGACGCTATCGTGGTGACATCCCGGAACAGCAACGCGCACCACTTGGGCTACATCGAAGATCTCCGCAGCGACGCCTCGACCAATCGGTTCTCGAGCGTCGTTGTCGAACACTGTCTCTTTGGTGGTCATGATTCAGAATCAAACCTCGCCTACCCCGCGTCTTTTTAGGGACGCATGCGGCGCAGGTACTTGAATTGGTCGCTATCGGTCGACAGAACGAGGGTCGTCCCCTCTCTTATCGTATCCTGGTACGACTGAAGGGTCGCCGTAAACTCGTAGAACGCCACGGTTTCTGCATTTTGGTTATATGCGCTCGCATATATTTCTGTCGCCTTGGCGTCTGCGGCCCCTCGTATCTTTTCGACATCGCGATAGGCTTCCGACTGAATCTTGTTTAAGTCGCGCACTCGGTTACCTCGGATCCGAGCCGCTTCTCCGTTACCCTCAGAAACAAAACGCTGGGCTATCTGGCGACGCTCGCTGATCATTCGATCGTAAATCTTTGGCCGTACACTTTCGTTGTAGTTAATCCTCTTGAAGCGGATGTCGAGCAGCTCAATTCCGAACACGCCGACCTTCTCAGCGGCCGCCGAGAATATTTCTTTCTCAACCAGCTGTCGCCCCTTTTTGATTGGAACTAGGGCGCCGATGTTGCTCTCGTCCTGGTCACCGACGAGCAGGGCATCCTCCAACGGCACGCGTCCCTTGGTAGTGCGAATGATCTCGATCAGTTCGTGTTTGGCGATCGCATTGCGGGTCTCGCTGCCCAAAATGTCGTCGAGTCTCGACTGGGCGCTGCGCTCGTCGCGGAGCCGCAAGAAGTACTGCAGCGGTTCGGTGATTCGCCAGCGAGCGAAGATGTCTACCGATATGTACAGCTTGTCCTTCGTCGGCATGTCCGACGGATTGCCGTCCCATTCCAGCACCCTCTTCTCAATCGAGTTGATCTCTTGGGCGAATGGGACTTTTAGGTGAAGCCCGGCATCGGTAATCGGTTCCCCCACCGGCTTACCAAACTGGGTGATGATGACTTGCTCCACCTCGGTAACCGTGTACAGAGAGCTAGCCAAGACGAATGAGCTTCCAGCCGCGAGGACTAGGAGCAAGATCTTAAAAGGTTGTTTCATGGCTGCGTTCCCTCCGGTGAATCCAAGTTCAGCAAGGGCAACAGGTTGCGCGTCTGCTCGTCGACCACGAACTTGGACCGCAGGCGAGGCATGACCTCGCGCAGCGTCTCCAGGTATATCCGACGCCCTGTGACTTCCGGCGCTCGCTCGTACTGTGTAAACAGCGCCATGAACCGGGCGGCATCCCCCTCTGCCTCGTTAACGCGTTTCAGGCGGTATCCGTCGGCCTCGCGAATGCGCTGGTCGCGCTCTCCTTCCGCAACCGGGATCACTTTATTGTAATCCCTCCGTGCCTCGTTGATCAGCTTTTCTTTCTCTTGCTGTGCTTGATTGACTTCGTTGAACGACTCTTGCACCGGCTTCGGAGGGTTGATGTTCTTCAGCTGAACTTGGTCGATACTCAGCCCCATTGCGTACTTCGTCGACAACTCCTGCATCTTGAGCAGGCCGTCCGTTTCGATCTCTTGTCTGCCAATGGTGATCACCTCGTCGACAGTTCGATCTCCTACGACTTCTCTCATCACGGACTCCGCGACATAGCGGAGCGTTTCCTGAGGCTCCCTCACCTCGAACAGGAACTTGACGGGATCAGAAACACGGTATTGGACAACCCATTCGACCAATGCAGCATTGAGGTCACCGGTGACCATTTCCGTTTCCCGCTGCTGCTCGTCTGCAGAACGAGTTGCGCTCTGATACGGGTCGGTGCCTCCGGGGGTAGAGAAGCCAAATTCCTGCTTCAGCTGACGCTCGACAGGCACCAGGATTGCCTGATCGATTCCCAAGGGCAGCTTGAGGTGCAGGCCAGGGGGAACCTGTTCGTAGTACCGCCCCAGGCGCAAGATGACCGCCACCGAGTCGCTCGGAATGGCATAGAATGACGTCCACACGAGTGCGGCGGCTAACGCGAGGCTTGCCGCCACCACCAGCGCTCGCGTGTTGAGCCACTGTTGCGCTCGGACCAACGTAAACGGGTTCTGGTCGTCAGAACCGCCGGGATGTTCACTCGGGCTCATTCGGTGCGCTTGAGGAAGTCCGAAGAAATGGGCTGAAGACCGGCGATCACCGATGTTGCTTCGTTCATTGAGTCACTTCAAAGCACGTTTCGAGCCAAGCGCTGGTGCTCCAAGCTCCGAGCACGACGAACACGCCCACCCGGCTCGACTTCACGCCGGACACCTTTGCGTCACCGGCCGTCGGACCTCGGGAGGTAGACTGCGGGCGGCAGCTGTCAGGCGAACGTACGACGCACGCATGTTCTCGGAATGACCCGGCAAACGCCGTTTGACGTGAACGCAAGGTAGCATCCGCACGTGCATGGGTATCTCACTGTATGGGCTGTCCAACATGGAAAGCCGGTCTCCACCACATTCATGTCACGCCTCAGCGATACAGGCCTTCTGTCAGTCAAGGTGAAGTAGAGTGGTCGTTCATTTTGAAGGAGTTTCCGCGATGCGAGTGAATGAGCTCGACCATGAGGAGCAGTTGGGGCTGGACCCAGAGGGAGGGATCATTCGCTTCGCAGGACAGAGTGCTCTGCTGTTAGATGCCGTTGCGATGGGCCTGCTGCGCAAACAACTGGTGGAGAGCATTGGCCTCATCGCTGTGCGGGCCAAATTGACCCAGTTCGGATTCGCTGACCGCTGGCGCATGGCCGGGGCGATGAAAGCCGAAATCCGCTGGGATACGTTGGATGATTGGCGTGCGGCCTGGGTGCGTATCCACGCTCTGGAAGGGCCCTTTCTCATCCATGCGGTGTACGCAGACCCGCAGTCTAGGGTCGGCGCGACACTGGCGGACTCCTACGAGGCGGACTCCGGCGCGTGATGCCCAACGACAACCCTCCGCTTGGGACTGTGGCCAGGAGCAGCGCGATGGCCCAACTCTTGCGGTTGACTCGACGAGTAGCCAGGGTGGATTCGACTCTTCTGGTCACCGGAGAAACAGGAACCGGCAAGGAGCGGATAGCACGCCTGGTCCACGACGAATCGGCCAGAGCTGCCGGACCATTCATCGCCGTCAACTGCGGGGCCATTGCGGAGACCCTTCTCGAGAGTGAGCTATTCGGGCACCGGCGCGGCGCTTTCACGGGTGCGATGAGTGATCGCCTCGGCTTGTTTGAGGCGGCTCATGCCGGGACAATCCTGCTGGACGAGGTCGGGGACATATCCAGCAGCATGCAGGTGAAGTTGCTGCGCGTTCTGCAGGAGCGACAAGTACGCCGCATCGGTGAAAACAACAGCCGGGATGTCGACGTGCGTGTCGTGGCGGTCACCAATCGGGACTTGAAACGGGAGGTTGAGGAAGGCAGATTTCGCCAAGACCTCTACTACCGCCTTCGTGTCGTGGAGTTGCATGTCCCGGCGCTCCGACACCGGCGAGAGGACGTGTTGCCGCTCGCACGAATTCTACTCGCCGAGGTTGGACAACGAATGAATCGCAACGTCACCGCACTCGCTCCCAACGCGGCGGACCAGCTGCAACGCTATGCCTGGCCGGGCAACGTGCGCGAACTGGAAAACGCGATGGAGCGGGCCGTGGCCCTGGGTCGCGGCAAACGGGTCGAGCTGGTGGATCTGCCGCAGGACGTGCGCTCGGCGTTCGCCGGAGGCGTGACTGAGGCCAGTGAGGTCAGACCGTTGGCAGAAGTGGAAAAGGACTACATTCTGGCCGTGTTGGCACTCAACCAGGGCAATCAGACTCATACGGCCAAGCAACTTCGAATCGGCACCGTAACATTGTACAGAAAACTCAGACGCTACGGTCTCACCCGACTACGCGCGACGGGCGAGCACGCGAACCTCCACGAACGCTGAGCCACCACGTCAACGCCCAGGAAGAAGCGCCCTCTTCCGTCAGGCGAAGCTAGCGATCGCGGTAAAATGAAGCTCTCGGCCGCAGCCTCGGTCCAAGACGTAGCCCCCACAATAGTTGTCGCCTTGTGTCGTGACACAACGATCTCTCAACGCGCGTAAGATAGCGGCGCTGATGTCGTGCCCACCGCCGGTACACTTCGGATCACCACACGATACTTCGAAGTGGGTTGACGCGCGCTCAACGATGATGTGCAACGTACGACGAGTCCCTGCGATCTGCTGACCCTCTCTGAACTCCGTCAGCTCCAGGCGCAGGGTCCGCAGGTGGGCGTAAGTATCGCGCAGTCTGGGGGCGCTGTCTTCTCGCTGCCACCGCTCCGGTGGTTCCCGCCGACTCGTCTTCGATCGATTGAACGTCATTGTCTGCCTTTCTGAGCCTTCGGGTCGCGCTCTCGTGCTGTGCGCCACTGGAAGCCTAGTACGTTGATCATCATAGCACGGGGACGGCAGTACGCTTGGATGCCTGTAGCTTCGGCTCTGGGCGGGATTGGAGGGGGAGCTCGAGGTGTTGACACCCTCGCCAAGGCCAGCCCCTAGCCCAATGTCCTGCGCAGCGAATGCACTGCAGCTTTCTGATAACGAAGCAATGACTCGTCATAAGTAAACACCCACGCAGCGTCCCGCGACTCGGGTGGTGCCAGCGGGCTCGGCACCACTGGCAGCCCGCACTCAACCCTCAGCTCTTGACTGCACGTCCGCAAAGCGGCGCCCCTAGCGGTCGAAGACGCTGGAAGCGGTGCTGATGCCGTGCCATTGGCTGTTTCTTCTTCGTTGCGAACCAGGTCTTCCAGCTGCTTGATCGCCTCTTGCACAGCCTCCTGGATGACGTCGAGACGCACGCGGCACCACGCGTCTCTCAAGAATGCTCGGGGCAACTCCATATCACGCATTTGAGTGGATCTTCTCTCGGGTCAAACGTGCTCTGGTCAAGTGCATCGCCCTTCTACCAGAAAGGCAGAGGCCACTGCAGTAGCGCTCTGCAATGCGGCCAGGACGACCGTGGTCGGATCGACGACGCCTGCAACGACGAGATCCTCGCATTGCCCCGTAAGCACGTTGTATCCGTAGGCGCCTGCCCCCATGCGAATTTCGTCCACGCTGACGCCCGAGGCACCTGCGTTTTCGACGATCTGTCGTAATGGGGCGGATAGTGCTCGGCACATCGCAAATACTCCCAGTTCCTGCTCAGGAGTCACGTGAAGCTCCGTGAGTGCGGGAAGGCAACGCACCAAAGCCACTCCTCCCCCGGGCACGACGCCACCGCGAAGCGCCGAGCGCATCGATATGACTGCACGCTCCGTGGCACGCAATCGCTGCTCTCCAGCACCTGGGGCAGCAATTCCCGCCGGGATTACTGCCACGCCACCGGTGAATCTGCCAAGACGCTCTGCCAGGCTTCGGCGGCGCACCGTCAGCACGCAGTCCTCCAGTTGCGCACGGATCTGTCGCGCGCGCGACAGACATTTGCTTTCCGTTCCGTTGCCCCCAATGAAGGTGGTGCGATCCTGCTCGATGACCACAGTGTTCGCCCTCCCGAGATCACCGCGTTCGAGGTGCTGCAAATCGGTGCACCTCTGGCTTGCGAACACTCTACCGCCGCAGATGACCGCTAGGTCGTCGAGCAGGTCTACCCGCTCAGCACCATCCGCTGGTGCTTCGACAACACAAACGCGTTGGACCTCCCCGAGGCTACGCACGTATGCTTCGACTTCCGAAGATACCTTGGGCGTGACGACGAGCAATGCACGCTGTTCCCGTGCCGCCAGAGCGACAGCAGATCGGAGCATCTCAGGCGACGTCAGGTCCCAAGCACACGGCAGAACGAGGACGTCCAGCATCTCCGCAACCACCTGCTCACTCGATGCCTCAAAAGACGCGACCAAGTGGCCGCCGTCCAGCTGCAGACCATTGGCCCACTGAACGCCGGATTCCGAGGTGCGCGTCGCGGACAATGCGATTGCCCCATCTGCCCCTACGCGGTCAATCGCTTCTGCAATGAGCGTGGCCAGCTGCCGATCACCCCGCACTTGGACAACTGCCATTCGGGTCAAGTCGGCCAGTTCTCTCACCGGACGCGACTGCCGTCGTAGTTCGCCCACAACGACGTCGTGTGCCGCTTCCAGGCCTCGGCTAACCTCAACGGGATCCGCACCGGCTGTCACAGCCTTGACGGACTCCGACAAGATAGCCTGAGCCAGGACGACGGCGGTCGCCGTGCCCGCACTTGCCGCAGCCACGGTGCGTGCCACCACAGCGCCGATCAGTTGGGACGCCATCCCCGTGGAGGGAGGCTCCTCTGCACTCACCTTCGTGAGTGTCCCGCTGGAAATTCCCGTAGTCCCCAAGCATCGCTTGAGCTCGTCCGCTAGGCGCTCCACGCTGAGAGCCAGCTCGCGCCGACTCCCGTTGCTGAAGGACTCCTCGGCGTTGACCACGGTGGCCCCCACCACGGCGCCCAACCTCAATGGCGTGTGCGCGGCGAACGCTCCGCGGCCTCGGCCACTCGAAGCGAGCGACCATCGAGCTGGAATCCATCCATTTGCTCGATCGCAGCCTGAAGCCCCGAAGGATCGGTCAGCGTTACGAAACCGAAGCCGCGAGAACGCCCAGTGTCGCGATCCATGACGACCTTGGCCTCTGCGACCGAACAGAACGCTTCAAATGCCATGCGAAGCTCGTCGCTCGTGGTGTTCCAGCTCAGGCCGCCTACAAATAGTTTATTGCTCATGTATGTTACTTCTTTCGATTGGATGAAGGCTGGTCAACAACACACCACACCGCCTTCGAGCGTGATGCGAGAACGTGTGCGCATTAGTTAGAGCCCCGACGCCGACGCGCCTGCGGTTGCCCCGCAATGGTCGACGTTTAGCCGCTCGTGCCGTCCGCTCAAGTTGGAGCGGAAACGCCAGGTCGCGAGCTACACGTAGCCGGGGAGTCAGCTTCGAAGGCCGACTTCACTCTGTTCTATCGCTCGGTGTCTTTCTTCCCCAGCTCTTACGTGTCAGCACGCGGCTTGAACTGGAGCTGTTCTTCGGAAGCGACAGGAAGCGAGGCGACCCACGTTTCGTTCAAGCTCCGGCGAAGCTACACCGGTCCGCGCCAAAGTGCTAGCCAAAGTTCCCTCCACCCGTGGGAAGGAGGCTACCGGGGTGGGTCTCTTCGGCCCGGTGGCGGACGCCCCACCAGAGCCCAATCCCGACCCAGCCCAATCCCGACCCAGCCCAATCCTGACCCAGACGCCGCAGGGGCCCTCCACCTGATCCAAACCAACCAACGACGACAGCCCCGCCGTACGTTGGAGTGATAACTCACGACCATCAACCACGCGCCGGCAAGGGTAATGGCTCGCGACCAGACCGAACGTCGCCCTATCGCGGATGACCAGATGCTACGTTGCACTCATCCAACCAACGGACGGTTTGTTCGCCGTGCTCCTACACCGTGCGTTGGTGTGAGTAGGCTGTTCGCCTCATGGTGCAACCGCGCGCTGACCCATTGTGCAACGGCATATTATGTCTGGCCGAGGTCGGTCGTCTTGCTGTCATGGTATCCTAGTGGGATTCCCCTCCACGGGAGCCAGGGGCGGCGAATGCACACGTTCAGCGAATCTACTTCAGAAAGGTCAGGGGCACCTGCTCCACCGAGGCAACCCGCCACGGCAGGCACCGTGGTCATGGTGGATGATGATGAGACCCTGCTCAAGGCCTTGGCATTGCTGATGGAACGCGCCGGCTACGCGGTCCACACCGCTTCTAGCGGCCAGGAAGCTTGTGCCCTCATCCACAATCTCGCAGGACAGCTAGATGCCGTGGTGTCCGACGTGTCGATGCCCGACGGCAATGGACTAGATGTGATGCGATGTGCGCATCGCCAGGATCCCAGTCTTCCTGTTTTGCTGATGACCGGTGTACCGTCCGTTGAGACCGCAATCGAAGCCCTGGAAGCGGGCGCATTCAAATTCCTTACCAAACCGGTGGCTCCTGCGGACCTCTTGGAGGCGGTCAAAAAAGCAGTAAGCACCCGCGGCGATCTGCATCTCAACGAGGGCGCGTTGAGCCGGACGCCGGCCTCGCGGGCACGGTCTGAGCTGGAGCGGCTCTTCGACTCCGCGCTGGAGCAGCTTTGGATGGCGTTTCAGCCTGTGGTGGATCTGCAAGCGCGGCGCGTGTTCGCCTACGAGGCGTTGGTCCGCTCCAGAGAACCAGAGCTGGCGCGGCCAGACTTGCTGTTTGACGCCGCAGAGACATTGGGGCGGGTCCATGACATCGGGCGTCGAATTCGGAGAGCGATCTGCCAGCGAATCCCTAGCGCACCGACCGATTGCAAAATATTCGTCAACCTTCACCCTGTGGACCTGGCTGACGACGCCCTATACGACGCCAAAGAGCCCTTGGCCCCCTACGCGAACCGGGTCGTGTTCGAGATCACGGAACGTATCTCGCTGTCCAAGCTAGCGGATGTCGAAGATCGAATCTCCGCGCTTCGAGCTCGGGGATATTCCATTGCGGTGGACGACTTGGGCGAGGGTTATGCAGCCCTGAAGAGCATGACCCAACTCAAACCCGAGATAGTCAAGTTGGACATGTCTCTGGTGCGCGACATCGACAGCGACGACATGAAGCAGCGCTTAGTCGCCGCCGTAGCTGCCCTGTGCGACTCGATGAACATCAAGATGGTCGCGGAGGGCGTGGAAACGCTGCAGGAGCTCAACGCCCTAGTCAAGCTGGGAACGCCGCTGCTCCAAGGCTACTACTTCGCTCGCCCCCAAGAAGGTTTCGCGCACGTTGAGCTCTAGCGCAACGTCCACGGATGCGAACTACGCCAACACCACACCACCGGTTCGTCAGGTAAGGACGACTTCTGAGCTCAGGTAGTCGCCGAACAAGTGCCCTTGCTGGAGGGAGACCTCTGCCTCCTGCAGAGCGGCACTCTCTCCCGTCGTCTCGACGGACGTCCCGACCACCATCATGCCCAAATCCGTCGACAGAATCCGCACCATTCCGCCAACAAGGCTCTTCCGCCTCCCAGATGCATCAATCTTGCGAATGATGTCGCCGCTGAGTTTCACGAAGTCAGGCTCTACCCGAGAAAATCCCGCCAGGTCGGCATAGCCCGAGCCCACGCCGTCCAACGCGATTCGGTAGCCGAGAGACCGTAGACGAGCCAACCTCGTGTTCAGGCCAGCGACCTGATCCAGCGACTCACGCTCGGTGATCTCGAGCACAACGCGGCTGGCAGTACCGCTGAGCGGAGAACTGGGGGCCAACAGCTCATTGTCATTCAGCTCTGCGGCGGAAACATTGACGAACAAGAGCCGCTCTTCCGGAAGCGCCTGAGCGACCTGCGCCGCTAACGCGCGCACGCCTCGCCCAAGTTCGTGGGTCTGCTGCAACCGGCTGGCAGCGTCTAGCAGGTCGCGTGGCATTGGCAGGGTACGCTCGTTCGAACGAACGAACGCCTCATAACCTATTGGCGTCCCTTCCCGCGTATTGATGATGGGTTGCAACGTTAGCCAGAGGCACTCCAACGCCTGTTGGAACCGAACCTCGAGAGCGCTGCGTTGCCCTAGCTGCAGCGTGAGGGGACCGGATAGGTTCGCTTCGCGCCTGAGGCGCGCCAAATTGTGAACTGAGCAAGCCTGGCCAAGTACTTTGACGAGCTCGCCAGGTTCCACGGGCTTCTCGAGGTAGCGGTACGCGCCGTACTCGACGGCTTTGATGGCACTCTCCTTCGACGGCACTCCCGTCATCAACACGATCGGCACGTCAAGGTCCACCTTGCGGATCAAGCGGATGAACTCCAGTCCGCTCAGCCCCGGCATGGAGATGTCACTCAAGATCACGTCGAAGCGGTCTTGGATGACAGCACTCATCGCTTCGCCAGCGGTTGTGTACTTGACGGGTTCGAAACCCTTCCTCGACAGGACAATGGCGAGCGTGTCGAGCAATTGCACGTCGTCATCCACAATCAGCAGCCGCTTCCGGGCTGTCTTTTCGGTCACGTTCATTTTCACTCACCAGTCACCCCGCCCTAGTCCACCTCATCCAGCCCGGTGTCGATCTACTTCTCTGCGCTATCCCGTCTTGCCGGCCTGGCGCCTCGAATGCTCGATCGCGCTTCTAATGGACTGACTCAGCTCCGCAAACCCCACAGGCTTCTGTCTGAACTCGAGCACTCCGTCGCGCAGGCCTTGCCATTGATCCCAATTCGCGGTGTAGCCACTGGTCACAATCACCGGCAGGTCGGGCCTGAGCCGCGTCGCCGCCTTGGACAGGTCCACCCCTGTGAGCTTCGGCATCGTGAGATCTGTCAGCAATACATCCACCTCGTGCAGCTCGCGCTCCAGAAACGCGAGAGCCTGCTCGGGGTCGGTGAACGTCGTCACACGATACCCCGAGCGCCTGAGCAATGAAGCGATGGCATTGCATAGGCTTTCTTCGTCATCCACCAGCAACACGTGTTCATTCGAACCAACGATTACTTCTGGAGGCGCTTCGGACTGTGTCCTCGCCCGCACTGTGGTCTCCGGGAAGTATAGTTGGAAGCTCGTACCGATTTCGGGTGCGCTATCTACGACGATGGCTCCCTCGTGTTCTTTGACGACGCCGTGAACGACGGCTAAACCCAGCCCGGTACCCTGACCAGGGCCCTTGGTGGTGAAGAACGGGTCGAACACACGTTCGAGCGTTTCCGCAGTCATGCCATGCCCGGTGTCGGTAACCGTCAAGCAAGCATACTTGCCGCAGCGCAACTCAGGAACCTGCAACACCATCGTCTGGTCTACTGCAACCGGACGAAGAGAGATCGTCACTGTTCCTGCGCGCCCTTGGAGCGCCTGGGAGGCGTTGGTGCACAAATTGATGATCGCTTGATGGATCTGCGTTGGATCGGCCATTATCTCAGGCACGCCAGCTTGAACGTCCAGCTCGATGGAGGTGCTGGACGGCAGGGTGGGGCGCACCAAGTCGAGTGCTTCGCGCAGGGCTGCATCGACCTGAACCGGTGCTCGTTCCTGAGCCTTCTGCCGGCTGAAGGTGAGGATGCGACGAACCAAGGCCTTGGCGCGCTCGGTGGCGACATTGATCTCCCCCACGTGTTGGCGCACCATCTCTGGTTCGCCGGCGTCAGCATCTATGAGAGCACTCCGCGCGACGATGGAACCGAGAATGTTGTTGAAGTCGTGTGCGATTCCACCAGCCAATGTCCCGATCGCCTCCAGCTTCTGGGACTGGCGGACCTGCATCTCCAAGATCGCGCTCGCACGCTCCGCGCGCTTGCGGGCAGACACGTCGGTCACGGCAAGTAGCGCCACTTCGCGACCTCCCAACAGGCAGCGTTCCCCTTCGAGAACACATTCGATCTGCTCGTGATCGGTGGTGACGAGCGTGACGTCCACATCGCGAACGGAACCCATCCGGTGCAGCTTGGAGAAGACGCGCTCGTACTGCTCACGCGACTGCCAAGCACCCTGCTCCCACAAGGGGGCACCCATACCCACACCGGACTCGACTCCAACGAGCTCGAAGTAGCTCAAACTCGCATCCAGCAAACGACGCGACTGGAGCTCGCACAGCACCACAGGAGTTGGAATGGCGTGGAACAGTTGACCATCATACTCACCCAGACCCATGAACTCGGCAGATCTTGCCGTGTGGGAAGCTGCCTCCAACGAACACAGCACATTGCCCCCATCCGCCAAACTCGAGAGCCACACGGTGCACGGCACCGTGAGTGCACCCATCATCACGGTGGGACCAGCAACAGGAGACGCGCTATTCGCATCTTGAACAGCTGCCAGTAACTCGGCCGCCGCCCCCTTGTCGTCAATCAGTTCTAGTAGATTGACTACTGCGTCTTCCTGGAGATTGAGAAGCACACGCGCGGTGTAGTTGCTAGCCAGAAGCGTACCAGCGCGGGAGACGAGCAGCACCGGCTGGCGAAAAGACTCCAAGGACTTGTAACTATTAAGCATCGTAGCCGCGTCGTGCGCCGTCATGCCGCCCCCAGTGACCGGCAACTGGTGATGCCGCTGCTAGACCTACTTAGTCTAGGCCCTCAGCTCCGCCAACGCAAAGGACAATTGCCTTCGGGGTGGAAGTCTATGCACCCTCGGCGGAAACCACAGCCAAAACTGAGCCCAGCGTCTCGAGTACAGTGTCGCGACTGAACGGCTTCTGGATGAAAAAACTCGCACCCCATTGGGCGAATTGCCGCCTTGCGAACGTCTTCTGGTATCCGCTTAGCACACCGATCTGAAGCCCCTGCGCCGCGTGTCGAAACTCATCCAATCCGTCGCTGTTGCTCATCTGCTCAGCGGAAGTGTCAACCAGCACTACGCGGAAGGTCTGCGGCCGCTCCTGCAACAGCCTACGGGCAGCCGTCAGAGTCGCTGCTGACTCCACGGCGAACCCCATTTCCGCCGCGATCACGGTCAGTGCAGACCGAATCGACGGACTATCGCACACCAGCAAAATGCAGGGGCGTCGTTCTTCGACGGGAGCCGGACGGATAGAAACCCGAGCCGTGTCCAAGGTTGTCGGCAGGTAGACACTCACCACGGTGCCACCTACAGAATTGTTCGACAGGTCAATTCCTCCGCCGTAGGCCCGAACGATGCCATCGACAGCCGCTAGTCCCAGGCCAGAACCACTCTCGCGAGTGCTGAAGAACGGGTCGAAGGCACGACGCATCACTTCTGGCGTCATGCCGGACCCCGTATCGGCCACCTCGATGACTAGGAAGACTCCCCCCAGTGTGGTGTGAGCGCGGGCCAACTGCCGCAGCTGCCGAGGAGAAAGCCGGCACAGGTGCGTGCTGATGACCACATTGCCATGCTCGCCACCCAACGCGTCTGCGGCATTGACAACAAGATTCGTCAGCAGCTGTTGCAGCTGCTGCGCATCAATTTCCAGATTTGAGGCGTCCGCCTCCAACTGCAGGGTGAGTCGTGCCGTCTTGGGAATCGACGCTGTCAGCAGGTCCACCGCGCCGACGATGAAGCTGTTCACCTCTAACGGATTGGACGTCACTGGAGCCCGGCCGCTATAGGAGAGTATCTGACGACAAAGCGTAGCACCTCGTTCTCCCAGTTCCAGCGCCTCAGCGAGCCAAGCCCCTCCCTCCTCTTCGGGCGCAGCTTGACCTGCACATATGTTGGCCATGATGCCGGCTAGCAGGTTGTTGAAACGGTGCGCCATCGCGCCGGCGATTTGGCCGAGACTCTCCAATCGCTGTGCGTGGAGCAGGCGGCTCTCAAAATCCACCTTCTGTCGCAGCGCTTCAGCCTCGGGCGTTCGGTCGCGAAACACGATCACGACACCCAGGGGTTCGTCATCTTCAGACAATAGCGGGGAGGCACAACAAGCTAGCGGCGGCCCCAGCGCTTCGGCGGAAGGCGCTAGATACACGCCTTCATCCATACGTACGCTCTGTCTGCTTTGCAGACACTCCGAGGCCAGTGTTCGAGCGTCCTCCCAATGCTCTTCGTCAAAGTCCAGTGACAATACCTCTTGCAGCGGACGGCCGATGGCCGCATCCCCCGGTTGCTTCAGCATCTGCGCCCCAACGGCGTTCAAGTAGTTCACCCGGAGCTGGTCGTCGCACGCGATGACCCCTTCGCCCAACGAGCCCAACGTGGCCGCTAGCAACGCTTTCGCCCGACGTAGCTGCGCCTCGTTCTGCACGCGAGCCAGTGCCGTCTGAATACTGGCCTCCAAGTCCTGGTCCCGAAACGGTTTGACGATGTAGCCGTAGGGGGCGTTTCCTAGAGCACGATCCAACGTTTCGGCGTCCGCATGCGCGGTCAGAAAGACGAAAGGGACGCCGATCTTCGCGCTGAGTGAGATGCCGTCTACGGTTCCGCGGATCCGGACGTCCAAGATGGCCAAGTCAGGCCGCTCAGCTCGGACGATCCGCAGGGCTTCCTCGGCGCAATCGACGACACCGACGATCTGGTGACCAATGGCCTGCAGACAGTCTTCCATGTCGGCAGCCACCAACGCCTCATCTTCGACAATCAAGATGCGCGCCACGCTACGCCGCCCCCAGCTGCACTTCGGACGCACTGTCCGCGAAGCTCAATCGAACGACAAATTCCGCACCCGGCCCACGATTGACCGTCAGAGTGCCACGCAGTTGGTTCGTCAGACGCGTGATGATGCGCATCCCTAGGGAGTTGGTGGTTGCGATATCGAAATCCTCCGGAAGCCCGGCACCGTCATCTTTGACCGAAAGCAGCAGCTCGTCTTCGCTCCGCTTCAACGTCACGCGGAGTTCACCACGTGCCCTACTGTTGAACGCATGTTTGAACGCGTTTGAGAGTAGTTCATTCGCAATCAGTCCTAGGGGAATGGCCTGGTCCATTTCCAGGCCCGTGGGTTGCGTGTCCAGAACGACTTGAACTCTATCACTCTGCACTCGCGATGCGCGTTGCGCGAGAGTACAAAGGTCGCGCAGTTGGCTCGCGAAATCGACCGCGCCCAAGTCCTCCGTGCCACACAGCCGCTCGTGGACCATGGCCATCGTCTGGATGCGCGCGCTGGTTTCGTCGAAGACTGAGCGCAACTGGGGTTGCTCGACCTGCTTTCGCGCCAAGCGCAAGATGCTCGAGACGACTTGTAGGTTGTTCTTGACGCGGTGGTGGATTTCTCGGAGCAGTACCTCCTTCTCGCGCAAAGACTTCTTCACCTGCTCCAAAGCGCGGTTTCGTTCCGAGAAGTCCTGGATCTGCGCGATGAAGTACTGGGGTTCCCCACTGGTATTCTTGACGAGCGAGACCGTCAGAAGGCACCAAACCGACCCTCCGTCTTTGGTTAAGTACCTCTTTTCCAAGTGGTAGTGGGAGCGCTTACCCGCGAGGGTCTCTTGCACCAAGGAGACATCCACGTCCAGGTCGTCTGGATGGGTGATGTCTTGGAAGGTCAGCGACAGCAACTCCTCCGCCGTCCTCCCCAGGATTTGGCACAACGCCGAGTTCACCCGTGTGAAGCGCCCCCTGAGATCTACAAGAGTCAATCCGATCGCCGAGTGGTCGAGGGCGTTCCGGAACCTCGCTTCACTTTCGACCAGCGCCGTGCGCGCGGCTTCTGCGTCACTGACGTCACGAGCTTCCGTGACCAGCATCTCCACTTCGCCAGTTTGTGAGAACACCGGCTTGATCGACAGGTCAACGGGAACCGTGCGCTTCGGATCCGGGCCGATGCGAGTCCATTGCCGGCTGAATTTGCCGGACGCGGCTCGCCTCACCGCTCGTTCGAGCTCCTCGGCAGCTCTCGCGTCCGGACACCACGGGCTTCGCCAGAAAGGCGTCCCGTCCAGGTTCTCGGCTACCACGCCGTTCATCTCCGAGGCGGTGCGATTCGCCACGATGATCTCACCTTGGGGCGACAATATCCACGTCATCTGGAACATGCTGTGGAAGATGCCCTCGAACCGACGCCTCTCGGTTTGTACCTTCAGGGTAGCGGAGTGTAACTCCGTTACATCTCGATTCGTCCCGGTCATCCTCGTCGGTTGACCACTGGCGTCGCGCTCCACCGCGCAAAACATTTCCAGGCGCCGGAGCTCTCCGTCCGGGCGGCGGATGTTGAACTCGAACGTGGGCTCACGCGAGTCATCGATCACCGCTTGCAGCATTCCTTCCACCTCCGCCCTTTCCTCCGGCAACAGCGTCTCCTGCCAAGCGGTCACCTTGCCGGTGAACGTTTCGCGCGCCTGTCCGTAGATCGTGAGCATCTCGTCGTTCCAGATGAGTTCGTCGCTTGAGATGTCCCATTCCCAAATGCCGAGGTGGGCCGCAGAGGTCGCCAACTGAAGACGCGCGACCGCGCGGTTACGTGCCGTCTCTGCCGTCATCTGTGCGCTGAGGTCGCGAATACCACACACGACTAGCCGCTTCCCTCCTGACACGAACGGGTTGACGGAGATATCGACGGCCACTTCGTGGCCGTCCTTGCGACGGGCCACCAGACCGCTCCCGCCCCCCAACGAGCGGGAGCGCCCTTCGGCAAAGAATCGCCCAACGAGCTCGGGGTGGTGCAACCGAAAACGCTCCGGAACCAGCTCGTGCACCTGCCGCCCTCTCAGCTCCCCCGGCTCGAAGCCGAAGACGCTCTCTGCCTGAAGGTTGGCCAACTCGATCCTGCCATCGTCGTCGACGACGAGCATCGCGCCCGGGGCGGCCTCCAAGTAGGCCGTCGCCCGATGGAGCGCCGCTTCCGTCGCTTCCAATGTCTCTCGTAAGCGAAGCTCGTCGTCGCTCCGCTCCCGCTCCAGGGATTCCAGGCGCCGAGCAATGTGGAAGGACATGCCAACGAAACACAGCACGGCTAGCGTGGAGACCACCGCGAGTTCCATTTCGATGCCCAGCCGGGAGCGGTTCGGGCTGTGGACGAGCACCCAACCGAGCATGACGGGGGCAAACGTGCCCAGCGAAACGAACCTGCGGGTGGCGAGCCCATGTGCGCCCTGCCCTCGCAGCAATCGCAACACCCCCTCGTCCGGCCGAAGTTGCAGGACGGCGAGTCCGAGCAACATGAGTGCGAAGGCCGTGGGGAGCGAGAGCGTCTCGAACCAAGGCACTCGGGCGAGCCCACGCGGGGAATATAAGAAGGCCACCAACGAGAACCAGCCGCTGGCGAGCACACCCCAGCAGCAAGCGTGATAAACCCAGCGCCAACCCAGCAACTGGTGCGTTGCAACGGCGCCGCTGAGCGCGAGAACCTCCAGTGCCGTCATCGGAGATGGCCGACCGGGAGCCACCTCACTCCACGGATCCGGTATCAGCGCCTCGTCGAACCCGCTCAGGATCCCCGCGTACTCGAGGAGGGTGATGGCCCCAATCGCGGCGGCCACCAACGCTAGTCGGGGCGCCCACTTGGCCCGAGCCGCGACGTCTGAGATGCCCCAGAGCCCCGCCGCTATCGTCCCAAGCCCCAGCGCGGTGTTGATCTTCATGGTGGCCCAGGGAAAACCGAACGAAGTCATCCAGCGTACGCCCAACACCCACCCGGCGCAGGCGACGACACATATCACCAGTGCCAAGAACGCGCTGCGCCGAACGTACGCACCGCCATCGTCATCGTCATCGTCATCTAATCGAAGGTTCACCCAGGCCTCCCCGCCAGTGGATCCTAGGCCCAAACTCTGCCAATGCAAGCACAGCAACGACAGCACCCCGTGGACAGCAACGACACCGAGCCAGCGCGATTGGGCAACGGGCCCGCACAGTCATCGCGCGGCCGACAACCTGACGGAACGAGGGCGACGCCTGACCGTGGCCGCAGCTCACTGAGGCTTACACGGCACCTGCGGGGACCAGCTTAAGCCTCAATGGGAGCACTGCGCAGAGAATCCAGCGTCTCTGTCCCAGACAGCGGACCCGTTTGCGTCTCGCCGCCAGGTATGAGACGCTGCGGCCTCCGAAGTCAACGAGGGGATTGAGGGCGCGCAATTGGCAAGGGCTGACACAGATCCGCATCGTCAGTCCGTCACCGGGCAAGCGCCGCGGGAGCGTGAGCGGGCTGAACTGGCGCGGTTCCGCTCCTGGCTGGCGCAAGCCGACGATGAGATCTGGTGCTTCGAGTTCCAACCACCCATCTCGACGGACTCCCCCACCGCAGAGCAGATCCAGCGAATAGAGCAAGGGGTGCTCACCATCTGCAGCGAGTCCCAAGCCAGGAATTGGGGAGCCACGGAGAGCCGCAAGATCCTGGGAAGGACTTGGCGCGAGTTGGCACCGGCGCATGGGCTCTGTCTATCGACATGTCTGAATTCGCTCATCAACGACAACTACCGCGCGACAGGCACGGTCGAGCACGGTCCTGACGGAGGGGCGCAGAGTCACTTCCGCATCACCGGGATCGTCGAACACGGACTACTGCTGTGCCTGTGGGGAACTTCCTACCCTGCGGTCGATGCCCGTCCAGCGTCGCCCGCGTCACTGGACGGTCGCGAACGCGCCTTGCACACGCTCTACCACCGGATGGGCAACGATTTGCAGCTCGTGACTAGCCTGCTCAGCCTCAGTTCCCGCGGCGGCGATACCGAAAGCGCCTTGACCACTGCCATCAACCGCGTGCACGCCATGTCCGGTGTCTACGACATCGTGCGGCGCGATGGTCGCGAGAAAATCCCGGTCGACGTCTACGTCCACAAACTAGCGAGCTCCATCAGCAAGACCTTCAACCCTTGCCAAGTCGAAGTGAAGGTAGGCCTCGACGGCCTGCTCATCGACATCGAGCGGGCGGCACCCTTCGGGTTGCTGCTCACGGAACTGTTGACCAAAGCACTCGAAGCGGGCTCGCATGCTCGCGAGACACCTCAGGTGGAACTGCTTGGCGCTTTGAAGCCCGACGGATCCCTCCAGTTGACGGTCCGCTTTGCTGAAACCCATGTGCTGCCCAGTCAACGCGGTGACGAGGAGTCATCAGGCTTCGCCCAGGCCCTTTGTCGCCAGCTGCGCGCCGAGCTCGAAAGCCAGGCTGACCAATTCGTACTTCACTTGCCGCTGCGAGGCTGAGCAAGCTGCGGACGCCTCGCCCACCGTTTGGGACCGCCCCAACCGCCTCCCCCAAGCCTGCCGGCCCAGGTTTGCGTGCGCCCGTAGCCCGCAAGGACGCGCCCAGGCTGCCGTCGCGCCGACACTCCGTTCGACGGAAGATTCTGCGCCGTCTGCAACGCCCGCGTAGCCATCCGACGACACCGGCTACAGACGCGTCGCTGTGCGCATTCGGGGTGAAAAGGCGATCACTTCCTTGCGGCGCTCGGCATTCACCAATCGTGGCCAAACGAACAGAGCGCGGGTGCCTCGCGCGGTTGACCTGATGCACCAACTCGCTGGCTCGACTCAGGCGCATGAGTGTTACTCCGCCCACCTTCTCGAGTACGCGCTAGCGCACGAGCTGGACGCTCAATACCTGCCTCTGGTGGAGGAACTAGGAGCTCGCTCACTCGCTCGTGCTTCCACCAAAGAATTGGCCCTCGGCGTCGTGGCGAGCGACGCGTTTCGGCGTCGTGCGGCTGTTGACCACTGACCGGGCTCGACAGTCGCCTGGTTCGCAAAGCGCTGCGTATGGGGCCACCACGTCGCGCTCCATCATCGAGCGTCACAACTGAGTCGGGTTCCGGCATCTGGCCGACACACGCCGATGCCACGAGCGCTGAGACGAGGCCCATGCGATTGGCGCGTATCCGGCGAACTGAACCAAAGTTGGACGTCGTACATAATTCTGGGCAGATGGAAGCCATTTTCGGATTGAAGGGTCGTCTCGCGTCCGGACGGAACGTTGACTGCGATCTGGGTGGCCGCGGCACGCAGGCCCCAGTGACGCACCTGGGGCTCTAGGGCGAAGTGCGCTAGCCTCCGTCGGATGAGTCTTGTCCGAGGATCGTTGAACCGTTCGTGCGTCGCTCTCTTGCTTGGCGCTGGCCTCTACCTATCCTGCAGTTCCGACACAAACGATTCCCAAGGAAATGCCGTTTCTTCTCCGGGACCCTCGACGATGAGCCCGGGCCCCCAAGCGCCGGTGGCCGGACCGTCCGCGATTGCACCCACCACTCCAACCCAGACAATAACGAGCAACACCTCCAGTCCCGTGGGTCCCGACCCCACGAGCCCGAGCAACATGCCTTCGCCCATCGATACGCAGGAGCCAACCCCGGACCCAGTTGGGGTTTCCCCAACTTCCGCCCCAACGCCCGCCCAGCCCCCTGCCATGCCCGAGAACGATGGACAAGGAGGAGAGCCCGGCAATGAGCCACCCGTGGAAGTAGGATCCGAAGGTGGCGGCGGCTCTGCCCCAGCGCCAACCCCGCCGTCGGACGCCAATTCCATCTGCCCCGACGCGCCTGGCACTCCGCCCTCAGGAGCGGTCGCCGGCGCAGAGCTCGTGTGGGAAGTCGACGAGATGGACTACGACTTTCATCTCTACGAAGGACCGGCTTGGACGGATGGGGCTCTGTTCTTCTCCGACATCAACCCGAGCGCTGAAAACTCAGATGGGTCGCGCGGGTGGAACTCGACCATCTACCGCTTCGACCCAGCGAGCGGGACCGCAACGCTTTTCCTGGAGGGTGCCGGCACCAACGGTCTGGCGGTAGGTACTGACGGCACACTCTACTCCGCCACTCCCGCCAAGCAGGAGATCTCTCGCTACGTTCTGGCGCCCGCGATGCAAGAACAAGTCTACGCGGGCATGCTCAATTCACCCAACGACATCACCGTCGCCAGCGATGGGACCATCTACTTCTCCGATCCCCAGCAAGGCGAGCTTCCGGCGGGCGGACAGCCCCAGGTCGTCCACGCGCTCAAAGACGGCGTCGACTCCATTTTCAACGACACGATTCAAAGCCCCAACGGCGTGCTCCTATCGATTGAGGAAGACGCGCTGTACGTCACAGGAGGCGGATCGAGCGTTAGCCGCGTCGAGATCGTCGATGGCCAAGCGGGAGATGTCCAGGAAGTCGTCAGCAACCTCAGCACACCCGACGGCTTGGCGAAAGACTGCTTGGGCAATCTCTACATCGCTGAGCACAACGCAGTACAGGTCAATGTCGTGTCCCCCGATGGCGCACCGCTGGCGACTATCCCG
The DNA here is from genome assembly GCA_050298815.1 of Polyangiaceae bacterium. Lineage (GTDB taxonomy): Bacteria > Myxococcota_A > Polyangia > Polyangiales > Polyangiaceae > SZUA-265. The sequence continues at coordinate 86,850 of JBNKUV010000087.1, read as the reverse complement.
TTGGGCAGCGCGCGCAACCAGGAAGCGCGTCCAACCAACGTGGCGTTCGGAGGCAGCGACCGTAAAACCCTCTACGTCACAGCGTCGTATTCCCTGTGGAAGGTGGAGCTCAACGTAGCAGGTTACCCCAATTGAGCTTCGCCACACCGCCGTCGAATGAACCGAGCAACCGCCTAGCTCTCCGCAGGGGTATGCGCCGGTTCCCCGGGCGGAAGCCCCACGAGGAACGCCACGGCCGCCAATAGCTGCTGTCGGTGAAAGGGCTTGGCCAAGAAGTGGATGCTGGAGTCTTCCGGTTCGGCACCCCTGGGATAACCTGATGTGAGCAGCACCTTGGTGTGTGGGCTGAGCCTGCTCACCAGAGCTCGCAGGTCCGTGCCACTCATCTCAGGCATCACCAGGTCGCTGATGATCAGATCAAAGTGCTTGTTCTGGATCTTGCGCAAGGCTTCCTGTCCGTTGCCCGCCTGTTCGATCCGATGCCCCTCGGTTTCGAGCATTTGTTGGGTGACGTTCCGAACTCCCGCATCATCGTCTACCACGAGGATAGTGCAACTGCACTCACCCACCTCAACCGGCGGCGGTGGCGTGGTTTCGACGGGAGGGAGCCAAGGCAGCGATACGACGAAGCTAGTCCCTTGCCCCAGCTTGGACTCGACGCGGATCTGCCCACCGAGCTGAGACACGGCACCTTGAACCGACGCCAACCCCAACCCCGTGCCGCGACCTTCGCCTTTGGTCGTGAAGAACGGCTCGAATATTTGCTCCGCGACTGCCGGTTCCATTCCTTCTCCGTCATCAATCACCGACAGCACCAAGCGCGGAGCCGATGCATCGCCGGCGGGGGTTAACCTCACTTCGATCTGGCCTACGCCAGAGATGGCATCTCGGGCGTTGGTGACCAGGTTCAGAACGATTTGTTCTAGCAAAGTGCGATCCATCGAAGCGACGTATTGTGCGGGCTCCGCGCTGAACCTCAATTCGATGCTAGAGGGGATGACACTGCGCAACAGTTCGACCGTGCGCTCGACAACCCCGCGCACGTCCGTCGATCGCGGTTGAATCACGGCACGACGACCGAACGTGAGCAGCTGGTTCGTCAAGCGCGCAGCCTGGTCCACAGCCTCCTCAATCGCTTCGAACGACTCCTCCGAGAACGTTTTCTGTCCGCCAAGACGCCCGAGGTCCAGGTGCCCCTGCACCACTGCCAACATGTTGTTGAAGTCGTGCGCTACGCCCCCCGCGACCCGCCCTAAGGCCTCCATGCGTGCTGTCTCTGCAAGAGCCCGCTGTGCGACAACCAGCTGAACGCGAGCGTGCTCGTAGTACAACATGAGCATCCCCAGTGCCGTCAATAGCTCGAGGGCGGTGGCCAGAACGAACCCCCACATGAGCCATTCCGGACGTTGCGCAGCAACGGGCGCGTCTAGCACATGAACCCCTAAACCAATCAGCGCCAGACCACACAACCAACCGCCGGCGTACTTGCGGTGGCGGCGCACGACGAGAACGCCAGCGCTCGCCATTCCAACGCTCTGAAATAGCACCAAGGGAACCATGCCCACTGGGGGCGGCGCCCCCAAGGCCAGTCCGATGGAACTGCCACCTGCAGCAATGCCTACCCCGAGCCAGACCTTCGGTAACGGACGCCCCGCCAAGCCATAGGTACCAGCCAAGAAGTACAGAGTCGACACGACCCAGCAGAGACCACACAAAACAGCGGCAAGCGGACTAGCCTCCAAACCGCCAATGAAAGTCAAAGGCACGACCGCTGCCGCCCAAGAGAACCACGCCCAAGACCAGAAGGCCAACGCCCGATGCTTCTCCCGCCAGGCGATGTAGCCCAGAGACAGTCCGTTGATTAGGGTGGTCACCAAAACCACACCGAACCACTGCACTGGCACGTTCATGAAGCAAGCACCATATCATGGGTCGAGGGACGGAAGCACCCACGGCGGGTGCACCTCTGGCTCAAGTGCGCGCGACAGATGACCTCGATCTCGGTGAGGGCAGTGGCTACTCAACCGTGATTTCACCCACCAACCGCTCGTCGACGAGGACCCGCAGTCGACCGCTGCCGAAGCCGATCGGTCGAGTCAGATCCGCATCCAGCAGCGTTCTGGCAGGCACAGGCACCGCAGACGTCGTCACTCGTCGCCGTTCGAACGTTAGTTGTGCTGGCTCAACTAGGGAGGCCCCCGCAACAGCTGCCCAACGCTCGAACCAGGGTGATGCTTCTGAGCTGATGCTGAACTGGCCCGCGGCACCATTTGGCGCCCAAAACTCCAACTGAACACATGCCCCGGCATCCGTCGGATTGCCCAAGCGCACCGCAGCCGGCCCACCAACATTGCGCACTGCGATGTTGTTGTCGTTCTTGACTACCTCCAGTGAGAGCGAGGAACCCACCATCGGTTCACTGCTCGGCGGCTCCTGATCCGAAGACACCTCCGCCAAGAGAGCACGACCAAAGGGTGCCTCGAGCTCCACGTCCGTGGGCAACCACGAAAATGGCCCAAGCAAACCTTGCTCGGCTGGGCCCAGCGTCAGCCCATCCGGGTTCCGCGTATCCGCTACGAAGTCCTCACCGGGCGTGATGCGCACTGGGTCACTCAGGATGAGGTCTCGCTTCAACGACGAGAGTCGAACGCGTATCCCACTTACCGGACCGCAACCAACGTTGTGGACCCGTACGTACACGTCCCAGGTGAGTGCGTTGGCCAAGCGCACATCGTCGACAGGCACGGAGTCGACCGTCACGGCGACGCCCTGAGGCACGACGAGGATATCAGGACTGGCGGCAACAGCACGCCCGCCGACATCCGATGGTACGGCTCCGGGATCTTCCTCGCTGTCTCGGATCGCGACCTCACCCACGGGCGTCAAACTCTCACCCTCGTTGCCCAGCAATGAAAAGAGTGTCTCTGCGCTCTTGTTGCCAGCCGCGTCACGGGCTTCAACGGTGATCTCATGAAGCCCAGGTTCCCCAGCGCTGAAGGTTCCTGCCTGGCCATAGCTGTTGGTCAGCTGGTGAACGTAGAGTTCATCAGCCCAATATTCGGAGTTGGACGCATCTTCATCCCACAAGAACGGTGTGTAAGTGGTCCCCATGTTCGGGGAACCCCACTCATTGTCCACGCTCAACGCGTAGAAATCGTCCACAGTCATGGGAGTTGAGCAGTCGCTGCCTTTGAGCGGCCCAACGCAGAGAAATGGGGCTTGGTCGAATTGGTACCAAGGCAGCACGGTGACTTCCCCGCTGCCCACGCGACGGATCGTGGTCCGGGCAGAGTCCACCCCGATGGAGTCGTAGGAGCCGGGAATTGTGCCGACTCGACTAGGGTCGGTGACAAAACTGTCCTTGATCGCCGCCTGTAATCGAACCTCCCCTGAGTTGAGCTCGCAGAGGACCAACGCAGGCGCATTGCCGGCGCTAACATCCGCCACTGGCCCCGTATCGTCCGCCACCAAGGTCAAGTTGTCGATCCGGGGCGGCTCGTCGTCGAAGATCTCTTCGGCTTCGGCGTTGAGCGCCCGCAGCGGGTCGATGCCGTCATAGCCGCTTTGGATATCGATCACGCTGAAGTGCAAGTGGGCCCAGCCGTTGGCGTAAAAGTCGGCGATGTCGCTCAGCCGCTCCCCCTGAGCGATCTCGGTGCCAGGTTGAATCTCGTAATCTGTCGAGATGGCATTGCTGATGCGCTCACGCAGCTCGCCGGACATGGTATCCGAGTTCATGAAGCGCAAATGACTGTAGTAGTAGATGTAGCGTCCCTCACTCGAAACGACGTACAAGCGACAGGCAGTACCCCCTCCTTCATCGCACTCAGCAAAGTTCGCTGGCCGGAAGATGTTACCCTCTGAAACGCTCCACACGTGGTCACCTTCCAAGCCACGAATATCCACGCCTGAATGGATGTAGGAAGGATCAGGGCCATAGCGCTGAAATTCACCGAAGGAGTTTCCGATGGAGGGGCGAGCGCGGTCGTCCTCTGCTGACGTGAGCGGCCAGCGGAGCGAGTGCGGAGCAGCAAAGGGGTTTTCCTGCGCCGACACACACGCGTCCTCGCTCGGCACGCACAACAAGGCCGCGCTGCAAGTCTCGTCCTCGCAATCTGCGTCGGATGTGCACTCTGGACAGAGTGCACATGGCCCGCCGCAGTCCACCCCCTCTTCCTCCTGATTCTGGATCCCGTCCGCACAGGTCGGATCGGGCGGTTGACAGGTCGCCGTCTCTTCGTCCTGAACGCAGATCATGCCGTTGGGTGTACAATCACTCTGGCCTGTCCACACATCGCAACCGTTTGCATCCGGTTCGCACAGTTCAACCCGTCCCTCGTCGCAGCGTGTCTCGCCGCGCGGACACCCCGCGATGCAGGACCCGGCGTCAGCTTCGCCCGTAGGCTCAATCCCCGCGTCTTCAAGGCCGACGGCACCTTCGTCAGTGTCCACGGATTCCGCCATCCCCTCGGTTTCCAAGTCGGACTCAGTAATGGCTGTCTCCTGTGCCCGCGATGCATCCGACACGATCGAGGCGTCGGCGTCTGCCCCGTCTGTGTCGACGTGGCCTGTATCCGCCGTCGTGTCCGCGTCGTCACCGCAGGCCAGCATGAGCGACGACGACAACAAGACGCCCCGCCAGCACGGCACCCGCCATCCGGTCAGCACTCGCTTCCTCGTTGAAGCCGAATCGATCATGGCTGGCTCCCGTCAGGCTGGAGGCGTGGCACATCGAGGTGTTGCAGCGTAGATGCGCTTGGTCCGTCGAGTGAACCAATTTGAAGCCTTCCAGCGTGCTCGACGCTGAAGTGGGAGCGGTCGCCCAGCACGCGCACCAGCGGGCGAAAACCGTTATGGTCCATACCCTCCAGCTGCCAACTCTCGAGCAAGCGCCCAGTATGTCCCAACAACAAGACGCGACCTGCACCCTCCGGTGTTTGCCCACCCACCAATACGCCGCGTGTCGTGAGCACGAGCGAAGTCGCGTAACGTAGTCCGTGCTCCTTGTCCAAGCGCACCCCAGCGACGAGATGCCCCGCTTCAAACACGTACAGCCTGCGTGCCGTGGTCGCCGCGGAGAAGCGACCGTCTTCGTCCATCGCGAGCGCCCAGATCGGTGAACGCAGCTCGACTCGGCCGAGCTCGCGCCCGTCAGCCAAGAACACCAAGCGTCGACTGTCGTCCGCGTCGACAAACACTTGACGGTCAGTTGCGCTTGCTGTGGCAAGGTCGATGGCTGTACCGTTCACCTTCCATGAGGTCCGCCCTCGTAGATCGTAGCGGGAGATGTCGTCGGCGCCGACCACCACCAGGTGCCCGGGGGTCGGGCGCGTGAAGCGGGCATTGGGGGCATCGATACGAACCCGCAATTGGTCCTGCACGGTGCGCGCCTCGTAGGCGACTACGCTAGCGGTGTGAGGGTCGAGAGTCGACACGATGGGGACCAAGAGGTGTTCTCCCCAAAAGCGGTGACGACGCCCCGGCGCTTGGGTCCGGACCTGACCTAACATCGCTCCGTCCCCCGCCTGTATCGTCACGTGGTCGTCGTAAACTGCCGCAAACTTGTCCATGGCCTGTGACAACTCGATCGCGTGGGGTGTTTCCGCTTCGGGAGACAACACGAGATTCGGGCGACCTTCGGTGTCGATCGCAGCCACCTGTTCCCCAGTGCCGACGAGCAGTGTCGACGTAGAGCCGTTGCTGCCAACAAGCGCCTCAGATTCACTGCATCCAGCCGCCATCAATACCGCAAGAATCCAGCATCCGACGAGGTGAGGCGGGAGGCGTCCGTGCATAGGCGCCCATGCCAGCACACCTAGAACGCGCGAGCAAGGCATTGCTGGAACTTCACACGAGGTCGAGCTGAGGCGCGCTCGCTCCGACACGTCTCACGAGAAACCCCGGGACGTGCGCGCCGATGCGTTGCGCGGCGGATGTGGGGAGCTGTCGACGGAGCGGCTCCACGCGCCCCTTTCCAACGCGGGCAAGCGTGCTACCCCTCGCCTGGCGCAGGGCCGCACGAGCCATGGCGAACTGCTCTGTTTCGTGAGGTACGGCTCAGCTCTACTTCGTGTCCACCAAAACCATTTGCGCTTTGCCATCTTCGCGTTGGGAGGAGAAGAGCAGCAACTTGTCCTTGAACGGCAAGGCGCGGAGTTGGTGCGTGTCCTCGATGGGCAGCTGCTCCAACAACGTCGACCAGCTACCGGTGGCCGGGTCGAACACGTCGATGCTATCGTTTGCCTCGAGTTTGCCCTCTTTCGTCTTCTTGGAGCGCCCCGCGATCAGGTACAGCTTGCCGCCCAGTGAGACCGCTTCAGCGCCAATGCGGGTGTTCGGTGGTGGAGGCGACTGTGCCCACGTCTTCGTCTCGAAGTCGTAGACGTCGCACTCGTGCACGAGTTCGAATCCCGCTGCCATGCCCCCCACTAGGTAGTACTTGCCATCGACGAGTGCCCCCGCAAATGCCCTTCGCGGACGCGGGATGACAATTCCCGCATCGACGAACCCTCCGTCCAAGTGGGCCAGGTCGGCGGTCAACACGCTAGTGGGGTGCACGAACTGTTCGGCGCCCTTCTTGGCCCCGTCGAAGTCGAGTCCCCCAAAAACCCAAAGACGCCCTCCGTGTTCGACCAAACCGAACTGGGTGCGCGACTCTGGCAACCCCTTCTCGGCGGCCATCCACTCTCGATTCTCGAAGTTGTACCGAAACAGCTCCGGCCGCGTCGCCAGACCAGCTTCAGCCATCCCGAAGCCGCCAACCGCAATGCCCTCCCCCGCCTTCGTCACGAGCGTTTGCATGCTCTGCCGTGGACGCGGAAAATCGGGGAGCTTACTCCAGGACAACGCCCCCAAGTCCAGACGGTACCCGTCAGCCACGAAGTTTTCCTTGGCAAAGTCGTGTTGCCCCAGCGAGTTGTTGCCTCCAAAGAAGTAGAGCCGGTTGTCCACCAAGAAGATGCCTTGCCTGTTCTTTGCAGACATCTCGGAATCGATGACCCAAGAATGCGCGCGCTGCTGCTTGGGGCCGTAGTGAAGTTGCTCGATGTGACGCACTCGTTCACCTTTTCCGTGGGCTGGGATCCCCCCAACGAACAACAGCCCGCGTTCCCCCGCTGGCGCCACCTGATGAAACATGCGCCCGAAGGTGAGCTCCCCGACCATCTCCCAAGCGGTTTGCTCTGCATTGAGTGAAAGCACGTTTCCACTGACCCCCGACGCATACAGGCGCCCGCCCATCGTCGCAGCACGCAACCCAAAACCCGACTCTTCCAAACGCGGACCTTCGGACCAGGTTCCCGCTTCGGTGTCATACACGTTGACGCTGTTGCGCGGAGCGCGGCCGACGATCCCACCGATGACGTACAGTCGCTTTCCCAGAGAAGCCGCACCGAGTGCTCGCGCTTTGAACGGCATCTCGATCGAGCGCCACTGGATCGGGCTTTCTTCGACGTCCGCGACGAGCATGGTCGTGTGCCAGGTGCCGCTCGACATGTCGCCATCGAGATCCCAACCACCCACGACATACAGCTCCGAACCAACGAACGTCGCCTCGTGCGACGAGCGGGCCTCGGGCAAGGGCGGGAGTGACGCCCACTCTGCGGTCTGGGGGTCATACACGGCGAACGTATCGAGGCTCCTCAGCTGGGTCTCTTCGCCTTCGGCATTGTCGATCCGCATGCCGGCTACGCGGTAGATCTTGCCGCGATATTCGCTCAGCGTCGCTCCCTGACTGCGATCAGGACTGCTCAGCGTTTCCCATGCGCCGGTCGTGAGATCCATGCGTGCAAAACGGTCGCTCTGATGCTCTTTGACGTAGTGGTGGGGGGTACCTGAATAACCGCCAAGAGTGTACAAATGTGTGGCCGTGGCAGCCGCACCGAAGCTCGTTACCGCCTGGTCTACCACGCCTGCGAAGCCCATCGTCGCAGGGCCGTCGTGAGCCGGTTGGGGCAGCGAAGGTACTTGGACCGATGCCGTCGGTGTCTCCACCGCAACGGGTGGAGTCGGTGCAGATGGCTCAGCCTGACCTGCGCATCCCAACATGGTCAAAGCGAGCGCGAGGGACCTGCCCTTGGGAATCGTGTTCATTGGGTTCTCCTTGTGCATTGAGTACAGTCTCATCCCCTACTCCTGACCGACGGATCGTATCAGGATTTCAACGGTGCGGTCGCCGTCATCGTGGATCGCAACGTCGTGGATCACGACCCAATAGTGCAGGCGACCGCCACACGCTGAGCGACCACACCACCAAAGCGCTTGTGCCATTTGCCGCGCACCCCGGGAGGCAACGTGAACTCGCCCCCGAAATCCCAACCCAACTGGACGTCGGCTGCGCCACTTCTGAGAGTAACCGGCTCGACTTCAGCGGTGGTCGTCTTGGCCACTCTACTGCCGAGCAGCTCGGTCTTGCCACCGACAGCGCCCCTCGTCGTTCAGCTTCCTCACGGCTGACGACGCCAGTGTGGAGAGTGCTTCGCTGCAGGGACTCCGGCGTTCGTGTTCCCGTGACGACGACCTCGACCACCTCTGGCGACGGCCGCGCCGCTCGATGGCTCGCCAGCGGAAAGAGGCCTGTCCCGTACCTGCATGCACATGAAAGTCACTTTCTTTTGAAACCGGAATTCAACTGGACGCAGAACTGACCGTCCGCAGACGGGCCGAGGCAGGGCGCGAGCGCTCCGCCTTGTCTTGGTGCAGGGACATACTCGGTGTAGAACTGGGCCCGCCATCCACGTTTCCTACCTGTTGATTCGACTCGAAGGCTGTGTGGATGACCGCCGGAACGGTTCTCAGGATATCAGTGAGCTCCGCTCACAGTCCGCACCGTTCGACCTTCTCCGCGTCCAACAGGGGCTCGTAGCGCGCGTCCGTCAAGCTCATCAGGAAGCACTCGAGAGCAACGACGTGCTCGTCCTCCGACAAGTCCTTGTTACCGCTCCCGAGCTCGTCGTCGCTGAGGTTCCTGCTCACCTCGGGCTCTTTCCATGGTTCATCCGTTTCGGGATTGACGAACTCGCCTAGGTCTCCCCGTGCTCGTCGCTTGACGTGCTCGTAGAAACGGATCACCGTCGAAAGCTCCCGAAATACCCCATTGTGCATGTAGGGCGCGGTCAACGCGACGTTTCTCAACGTTGGCGTCTTGAACTTGCCGTCCTCTGCTTCCTCGCCAAGTTGACCACCTAGGCCCAGGTCCACAGTAGCGGCCGTCAGTTCCCGTAGGGCTTCGTTCTCCGGCACACCGATGTTGTGATACTCGAACCCCGTGAACACCTCTTTCCGAGCCGACGTGCTTCCCAAAGGATGGAGTTGGTGGCAGGCCGCGCAATTGGTGAATTCCGCGGAGAAAAATAGTGCCTTGCCCTGGGCGGCTGCCGAGGCGGGGTGATAGACGTAGCGGTCGTCGTCGCTGGGGGGCAGAAGCGAGCGGTCATACCGAGAGTCGAATGGCGCGAACTCATCGGTGCGCTCGTAGGCGGCGATCGCGTTCGTCATCGCGGCATACGCTCCATCCGTGTCGTCCCAGATGTCCGAGCCATAGAGTGTCTCGAACGCCTCCGCATAGCTTGGCTCCTCCACGATGCGCTCGACGACAGACCGCTTGTCCGGCATGCCCATCTCGATCGGGTTCAGTGGTGGACCTGCCGCCTGGTTCTCCAAGCTCGTAGCACGCCCGTCGTGAAATAGCCCACCGAGGTAGCCCCGGTACTCTGCCAAGTCGCCATCCGTGTTGTGGCGCTCGCGAGTCCCCTTTCCGAACACCGGAACGTAAGACGCGTAGGCCGCGCTGGGAGCGTTGCGCTGGCCCAAAGAGTGCCCATCGTCCCCGAGTGACGCCGCCCGGACGTACCCAGTGTCGTCCACTCGCACATCGACGAATGCTGCATCCGGATCATGGCAGCTGGCACACGCCTGGGTACGATGCGCAGATAGGTTCGTGTCGTGGTAGAGCAATTCCCCGAGTTGCTCCAGCGTCAACCCCCTTGGCGCAGCGTCAGCGGCGTCCGAGTCGGGGTCGTCCGCTCCAGAATCCGCGGCGACGGAACTCCTCCCCGCGCTGCCTTCACAGCCACTGCCGACAGCGAGCACGGCCACACACAGTATCGAGGTTGCGAACGACTTCATCATGAAAGCACTGACTCCCGCAGCATGGCGCAAGCTAGCGCTCACCCAGAGCGCAAAGTCCGCGATGTGCCGAAAAGTTTTCGTTTCCAGGTTTTTGAAGATAATTTTCACTATCGAAAGAACCCCGCATAGAGGCTTGCGGATGCGACCGCACCGACGACCGCGCCACACTATTGCATGTGACTTTCAAAAAGGGTAGAGCTTGAGCCGACGCTTCGGTCTTCATGCCAACGGCGTCGCTTAGACGACACCGCTGCGGCGTTTGGGTCGATTCTCACCCTTGGCCGCGAGGAATCACGATGAAGTACAGAACTTTGGCAGCGACGATGTGCCTTGGCCTCGCCACGCAGGGTTGCGGGGACGACGACGGTGATGGGGGCATGGAGCTTTCGGAAACCGAGGAGTCCGACACGGACGCCACCCCAACGGAACAAACCGACGAGACCGATCCCGGCCCCGTGGACCCTGACGGCGGCGCCGACAGACTCGATTTGGACGCGGTGAGGATGCTGGTCGAAACGAACGCCGACATCGCGCTCGCCGCCTACGAGGACGCCATCTCAACGGCGGAAGCGCTCGAAGGGGCGATCGACGCGTTCGAGGCAGAGCCAACCCAAGACACCTTTGACGCTGCGAAGATGGCCTGGCTCGTCGCTCGTGAACCATACGGTCAGACCGAGGTCTACCGCTTCCGCAATAGTCCGATCGATTCGACCGACTACGGCAGCGAAGATGGCCCCGAGGGCGACATCAACGCGTGGCCGCTCGGAGAAGCGCTGATCGACTACGTCGTGACGAACAACAGCGACTTCGATAGCGAGCAAATCGGCGTCACTGGCCACAGCACCCCAGTCAACGGCGGTGAGGCCATCGACGCCGAGTTCGCATCGGCTAACCCTATGGAGAACATCATCGGCAACACCGACATCGAAATCGGCAGGGACTTGCTCTCGAACACGGCCACCGCGGAAGACGAGCACGACGTCATTTCGGGTTATCATGCGATCGAGTTCCTGCTCTGGGGTCAAGACCTCAACGACGACGGTGAACCCACCGAGGGCGACGATCGCGACGAAGCGGTGAAAACCTACGGCGCGCCCAACCTGGCCGCTGGCGGTCAGCGCCCTCTCTCGGACTACACGGAAGACGAGCACGCCGAGCGGCGTTTTGCGTACCTGAAGGCCGCCGTGAGCAAGCTGATTGGAGACCTACAGCAGGTGCGCGACGGCTGGGTACGAGGTGCCGACTACCGCGACGCCTTCACGACGATCGATGACGAAGCCGATGCTCGTCAGAAGTTGGCAGAGATCCTCACGGGTATGGGCACGCTCTCCGAGGGCGAGCTTGGGGGAGAGCGCATGCAGATCGCGTTCAGCGCCAACTCACAAGAGGATGAGCACTCGTGCTTCTCCGACAACACCCACCGGGATATCTGGTTGAACGCCGAAGGCGTAAAGAACAGCTTCCTCGGCGAGTACGAGGGCTACGACAGCGACCTCGACGGAGAGGACGACGCCGACGAGCGCGCCGTCTCTGGCTACGGCTTGGACGACTTCCTTGCCGACGTGGGCATGACCGATCTCGCCGAACAGCTCAGCATGGCGCTCGCCGCCACGGAGGCGGGCTACCAGGAGATCGACTCTCAAGCGCGAAGTGGACAACCCTTCGACGTCCTGATCCAAGACACCAGCTCGGAGTCCGTGGTCGACACCATCATTGCTCTCAACGCTCAGGCGGCGGTCATGACGGAAATCGCCGAAGCGCTGGACCTCGGCTCCATGGTCGTCGATCCAGAGGCGTCAGCTTGCGATACGACGGATCCTACGACCGAGTGCCCATGAGCTCATGGCGGCAGAGCAGCGCGAGTTGGCTGTCGAAACTACGCTTTCGGCAGATCAGACCACCTGCTCGGTCGCTCGGGGGAATCCTGGTGGCCGCCCTGTCTCTCTCCTGCGGGTGCGCCATGCGCCCCGAGGTGCCCCCTTACGACGATCGAGAAGGTCTGCCGGGAGGAGGCACGACCACCGACCTTGCGCCCTTTGCAGATTTGGGGCGTCCGGTGTCCAACCTTCCAACGGCGGCAAGATCGGACTTCTTCGCTGGCAGAGCGCTAGCGCAACAACCCTGGGTCAAGGCACCGACCATCACGACTGCGCGCGATGGCCTCGGACCTCTGTACAACGCGCGCGCTTGCTTTGATTGCCACAACAAAGGCGGAAGAGGGGCTATCCCCGAGGACCCTGGCACCCCGTTGACGAGTGGTTTCGTGCGTCTGAGCATCCCCGGGCGAAGTGAGCGTGACGGCGCCACTCCCGAACCCACCTACGGACTGCAGCTGCAGACGCAGTCGACGTCGCTCCGCCATCAGTTGCGCCATCGCCTCGTTGACGTCTCCGCGATCGGTGGCGGTTTGGCGCCAGAAGCACAGGTGTTCGTCGACTGGAAGGAGCATCCCTTCGTTTACGACGACGGACGTCAGGTGACACTTCGACGCCCCCATGTCAGAGTCGATGAGCTGGGTTACGGGCCGCTACATACCGACACCCAAATGAGTCTGCGGCTCGCTCCTCCTATTTTCGGTGCGGGGCTCATCGAGCTCATCGAGCAGCGAGCGATCGATGCCCTCACCGATCCGAACGACGACGACGGCGACGGGATCTCGGGGCGCTCGAACCGGGTTTGGGACTACCAGCGTGAGCAAACTGTGCCAGGACGCTTCGGGTACAAGGCGAATCGAGCTACGCTGGAGGTCACGGTTGCAGGTGCGTTTGCGGGAGACATCGGGATCAGCAATCCGCTCTTCCCAGAGCAGCCATGCACCGAAGTGCAACGGGAGTGCCTACAGCAGCCGCATGGGAGCGACGGAAACGGCGTGGAGATCAGCGCCAGGCTGCTGTCACTCGTGGTGGACTTCAACCGCAACCTGGGCGTCCCGAAGCGGCGCCAGCCCAAAGCGCCCGATGTCCTGGCCGGGCGGCGTGTCTTCTACGAGCTGGGCTGCGTCGGGTGCCATCAACCGCGCTTCTGGACCCAAGCGAGTGCCGAACACCCGCATCTCGGCAACGAATTGATCTGGCCTTACAGCGACTTCTTGCTCCACGACATGGGTGAAGGCCTGGCGGACAATCGACCCGACTACGAAGCGTCCGGAAGCGAATGGAGGACGACGCCTCTGTGGGGTCTCGGAGTGAGCGGCGAGATGAGCGGGACCGAAAGCTACTTGCATGACGGTCGGGCCCGATCCATTGAAGAGGCCATTCTGTGGCACGGCGGCGAAGCCGACCGCACGAGGAAGCGTTTCGTCGAGCGGACGCAGAACGAACGCAATCAACTGATCACTTTTCTCCGTTCCTTGTAACTCGCGACCTCGAGTGCCAATGACACCTCGATTCATCGCCTGACCCGACCACTGAAGCCGTGAATGATCCCCTCTCGCTCGATCGACGAAAGCTGCTGCTAGCGTCCATGACTGCGCCGTGGTTCGGCGGCTGCAATGGCGCTACCGAGCTGCGCGAGGTCTGGGTGTCGGCCCAAGGGAGTGCCTCAAGAGAATACGGCGCGGCCTGGGTGGACACGAGTGGCAACGCCGAACGAGTGTCCGTCGGGTTTCGAGGTCACGACGTCGTTCAACACCCGCTGCATCTCGAGCGCGTGCTGCTGATTGCACGACATCCGGGTCGGCAAATGGTCGAAGTCGACCTGCTCGACCGGCGCGTGGTCCGCTACGTCCACTGCACTGACAACCACGAACATGGTGGACATGCCTGCTTCAGCGCCGACGGCGCTGCCCTTTTCAGCGCGGAGTCGGACTACGAGCTTGGTCAGGGGCGCATCGTCGTGCGCGATGCGAAAGACTACCGTGTGCTGGACGAATACCCGAGTCACGGCATCGGTCCACACGAACTCGCGCTGATGCCCGATGGGCAAACGCTCGTGGTTGCCAACGGTGGCCTGCTCACGCATCCTGACAGCGGAGGAGACGTGCAGAACCTCGCCACGATGGACTCCAGTCTGTCTTTCATCAACAGCCAAAACGGTGAGTTGCTAGACGAGTACCGCGTGCAGGAAACCAAGGCGAGCATCCGGCACATCGACGTGAGCGAGACGGGCGAGGTATCTGTCGCCTTGCAGATGCAGCGCGAAGCAGCCAACCACGACTCTTTGGCCCCGCTCGCCGCCATCTACCGCCCAGGATCGGGCCTCGGAGTTCTGGAGGCACCCGAAGCCCTGCTGCTGCACTGCAAAGACTACATGGGAAGCACGCGCATCAACGCTCAAACGAACATCGTCGGCTACACGAGCCCACGGGGTGACATTGCATTGTTCTGGGACCTTCGGTCTGGGGAGTTCGCCGGTTATCACCGGTTTCACGATGTTTGCGGAATTGCCGTCAGCTTGGATGGAAGCGCATTCATCCTCTCCAACTCCACGGGACAGCTTCGGCGCTTGGATGCCATCACGCTCGACCAACTCCCTGGGGCGTTCGAACAGGACGGTTTCGAGTGGGATAACCACATGCGCGCCATCAAACTACTCGCCTAGGTGACAAAGGCATGAGAGTCACCCAACAACTAGGTACCCACGAACGATGACCAAACCCTGTGCACTCACTCTTGCTTTCGCGGCCTTCCTCATTGCCTGCAACGATGAGGGCGACGCGGGAGAAAAAACGGAAACCGACGGTACACAGACGACGGTCGACACCTTGGTCCGAGGCATCGCCGAAGAACAGATACTTGCGGACGTCGACAGCTTCAGGGCTGGCACGGCGCAGCTGGTTCGACGCGCGGAGGACTTCTGCGACTCGTTGGATGACGAGACGCTGTCTGTCGCAAGGGAACAATGGCAGCATGTCGCAGGGGATTGGTACAGGGTTCAGCTCTTCAACTTCGGTCCGGCGGATGCCGATCCGGTTTTCCCCTTGTTCACCTTCATCGATTCACTGCGCCTGAGGGGCGATGACTACTCGAGTTCCGTCACTGGCACACTCGAGCGCTGGCGTGAGTCGGGCGACGTGCTGGACGATGAGTTCTTCGCAGCGCAGCGATTCGACGATGTGGGACTACTGGCGGTCGAACTGGCGCTCTTCGAGTCCGAGGACCCACTAGTGGACTACAGCGATGAGCCACGCAACTGCGATATTCTGACCGGTTTGGCGCAAGCCCTGGCGGACCGCGCCCGGCAACTCCACGATGGCTGGGTGGAAGAGTACGACGGCACCGGGACGCCGTTCGTCGAACTGCTCATCGATGACGAGTTACCCAATGGGCGAGAACCACTGGTACAAATCGTCATCTCCGCGCAGGAGTATTTGGACTACCTGCACTCCCGTGGCGTAGTCGCGCTCGCCGGAAAGACCTCCGATACGGGTTGGTACCTCGTGGAGCAAGCGCTCGACGCCGTCGACCAGCTGCTTTCCAGCGATCAAGGGGGCCGAAGTGTCTATTTCTGGATGGAGCTGCTCGGTGATCCGGCGGCCGTGGAGAAGGTCGAGCAAGACCTGTTGGACGCCCGCACTGCGCTCGAGGCTCAGGATACAGAAGCGCTCGAGGCGGCGCTGGTCGCGTTGGACGGCGACTTCAAACGCGAAGTACCGGACTCGCTCGGCATCGAGCTGGGGCTGACGTTCACAGACGGCGACTGAACTTCAAATTGCTACAGATGTAGACGCACCCCGAGCTGAACCCAACGAGGTGCGTTGGGCCGCGCTCCGTAGGGACGCCGCGAGACGATGTTGCGCGCATTCAACACGTTGCGCACGTTGAGGTAGATCTCGAGATCGTCCAGGGGGCGCACTTTGGCGCCCGCGTCCATCCAGAACTGCTTGTCTGTTGCCACGACCTCGGCGAGGGGTTGTCTACCCGCTTGCTCTCGCATCGGAGCGACGTAGTAGGCTCCTGCTACGAATCCGCCAAGCTGGTGCTCCAACCCGACGGAACCGCCAAACTGATGACGCGGTACGTACGGGATCTCGTCACCCTCTTGAACGGAGCCGTAGATGGGATCCTGGGAATCGAACGTCGTGTCGAACTTGGCGCGCGTGAACGTGTAGCTGAGCCAGATCGGCAACTTCAGGGGGCCAACGGGTACTTCGTGGGCAGCGTGTGCCTCGAGGCCTGCGATGGTCGCCTCCCCCGCATCGAACTGACGGTCTAGATCCGCATCCAGACAGCCGCTCGAGAAAGTGCACACGTCCGTGAGGTTCTGGTAGTCGTTGAAGAACCCAATCAGCTCGAGCCGCAGGGGGCGATCGCTGTATCGAAGGCCAGCCTCCGTGTTGATGCTGTACTCGGGTTCCACATAATCGTCGCTGCCGGGAGCGGGTGGACTGAAGCCGCGGTAGGTGCCAGCCAAGACGCCCAACGCCTCCGTGACGGCATAGTACGCGCCGACACCCGGCATGAACGCGATGACTTGTCGTTTCGACGTCTGCGCAGCGAGGCGATCCTCCAGCTTGGACCAGATCACCTCCGTCCGAATGCCCGGAGTCAAGGTGAAGCGATGGTAGGTCAAAGCGTCGGACGCGTGCAACGCCAACGCGATGGTCTCCGCAGTGTTGGCGGTGGTCACCTCCTCCGCGGTCCCCTCGGGCACGAGGTCACCGTCCGTCATGACGTAGCCCGTCTGGCTGTGGCGACGGATGATGGAGTCGCCGTGCAAGCGAGCACCCACTTCGATCCCGTGCTGGACTGGACCGGTGGTTGGCTCGAAGGAGACTAGACTTTGAACCCCCTGGCTGACGAAGGTGCGATCGTTGGGCCCAATCAAGAGCGTGTCGGATGCGGTTGCTCCGTCGGCCGCGCCGGTGACCACCGCGAAGAATTCTGCATTGGTCGGGTTTTCGGGATCCTCCAGCACACTGCTCAGAGCTGCACCACGAAAGCCGTTCACTTTGCGCCAAATGCGCGCGTAGTCATGCCGATAGACGTCTGTCTTGACCTTCAGCTTCTGCTCCTCGTCATCGTACTGGTGCGTCCAGACCATCGACGTTCGATGGTTCTTCATCTGGTCGAGGGCGCTGGCAGGGTACCTTTGATCCGAATCTCGTCGGAAGTCTTCGTCAGTGAGCCCCAGGTACGTTTCGTTGGATACCTCGTCCGCGTAGCCGAGCTTGAGCTGGAACGTGTGTCGTCGAACGGCGAAGGGGTCCGGTTCGTAGCGGGCCTTGACCATCCAATCGTTGCGCGTCGAGCCGGTGTCACCGTCATTGGGCAAGTGCTTGAAGCCGCCGTCTCGCAGGCGCACCCCCTCGATCAAGAAACCGAAGTGGTCCGTGCTGGCGCCAAAGTGAGCGTGGGTCTTCACGAAGCCATACTGCCCTACCCCCACATCGGCGGTTCCCGTGGGCTCGGTCGGGATCGGGCGACTGATGTAGTCGATTGCGCCACCGACCGTCTGCGGGCCGTAAGTGATCGCCGATGGACCCTTGATCACCCGCACCTGGGCCATGCGCGCCATCAGTGGGAAGTAGTAGGCAGCGGGAGCGGAGTACGGCGCGGGTCCGAACAGCACACCGTCCTCCATCAGCGTCAGCTTTTTGCTCCGGTCTGGGTTGACCCCTCGGATACCGATGTTCGGGCGCAGGCCCACGCCATCTTCCTGGCGAACGTAAACCCCTGGCACCTGCTGCACGACGGCGTTCGGATCGTCGTAGGAGAAGCGCTCGAGTTGTCTTGAACCAATCACTTGCACGGAGCCTGGGGCGCGCGCCGGTCGCGAGCCGACAACGTTGACCAAGACCTCGGGCGGCTCCTGGGGCAGAACTGGGGGTTCTTCCGGATCAGGTGGTGGGGCCGAAGCGGGGGACTCGGGCGCTGATGGAGCTGCATCACCCGTGCGCGTGTCACCCGGCGACGGTGGATTCGGCGCGGGCTCTGGTACGGAAGCCGATGGAGGAGCCTCGGGTGTCGCGGGCGGTGCTGCTTCGGTGGGAGCGGGCGGCGCCGGCGTACTCGGTAGCGGCGCTGTCTCGGTGGGAGGACTCTGCTCCGGCGCACTCGGTGGCAGCGATTGACTCGGCGCCGGCTCCTCGGGACGGGGAGGTTCGGGCGCAGGCGCGGGTTCTGTCGGCGGTGACTCCGGCACTTCCTGCTCCGGCGCAGGAGTGCTTTCGGTCGGAGGTGTTGGCGCTGGGTTCTCATCGGCTTGCGCCGCAAGGCCCCGAACGACCAAGACGGTCAGGATGAACCATCGCACGCGGAGCGAACTCGGATGCCGTCGCCCACCAAACAAGTCAGTCCGTATCACCTTCAATACCACCGGGTAGCTCGAGATTCAGCGGGCTGCCGGCACCGAAGAACTCCGCCTTCAGCAACGAGGTCAGGGCACGCAGCGCCTGGTACAGCTCGTCCAACTCCGCCTGACTCGCTTCGTGAAGCGGCGGGAACACATCCGCCAACGCCTGGGCTGCGTCGAGCGCGTCTATCGTGTCATTCGCCAGTTGGGAGTGGCCAGCTTCTGCCAGCCAATCGTCGAATCCCAGTCCTTCGCCATCAGCGCCGCATCCTTGGAACAAGCGACGAAACCCTTCGAGGTTGGCGCGGATGTTCTCCGTGCCCATCAGTGCGTGAGGCGTTTCCGGACCAGACACAGGATGCGTCAGTGTATAGCCCGCGGGAATGCCGACCTTCCAGTCCTTGACCTCGCGCTCGAGATACACCAACGACCAGGCCATCACCTTCATCACTTCGTGCTCGTCGGGATACTCGCCCCCGGCCCCCACGAACGTCGCACGGAAGTTGCCACCGTCTGGGCTCCAGAGTTCGATCAACTGCCGCATCTGCTGGACGATGTCGTCACTGATGGCACTGGCATAGGCGTTCTTGCGCGAGGAGCGCTCCGCATCCGATAGCGCGTCCCACTGCTCCACGACGTTGGACGTACATGCCGTGTCGGAGCCGGAATAGAACATCAAAGCTTCGAGGCCATACAGCCCCCGGCCGGAAATCAACGCCCCATCCATCCCGCGCGTGGCATAGCTCTCGGTCACGATCTGCTCGTCGACGCGACAGCGGCTCGTCGTAGGCCAGGCATAGATCAGATCGCGGATCCCCTGCCCCTCGTACATGTCCTTGCCCGCGCTGTCGGAACGACTTCCGAGCGGACCGAATTGAAAGAGCTCCACCTGGGACCAACTGGTCATCGCCGCCTGCCAAGCGACGCGCGCGGCGTCGAGGGATCCCTCCGAGGGCTCGTCTTCGTGAGCGGCAACACGCGCGTCCAGCACCTCGGCCACTTCCGCGAAGCGACAGTAATGCCACACAGCGCAGTCCGCGGCTGCCTCACGTAGCGCCTCTTGGGTAAACGCGGCGTTTGAGACTGGCGCTGGGCCACACAGCACGGCCAATTCATCATCATTCGGCAACGGAACGACTCCCGGGTCGTTAGCTTCGTCGGTCTCGGCAGTCTGACTCTCATCGGTACCGAGGCCCGCATCCCGCGCATCGTCTGAGGCAACATCCGTCCCCTCGTTCGTCTCGGTGCTACCCGTGGACGCACTGGCATCAGGACCGTCATCCTCAGTAACCCCAGGTAACGATTCCGTATCGCTCGAGTCCGCAGAGTCACTTTCGCAACAGTCACTGTCCTCCGTACCTGAGAACGGCGCGTCCTCATCGCGCGGATCCGCTGGCGAGGTCTTCACCCTGAAGACCTCGCGCGGATTCTCCGTGCAGGCAATCGCTAGGACGGCGGCGAGCAAACAGCTCGGTCCGACACTCGATAGACTTCGGTACAGCATGAGTCTCACCGCCGACACGAGCTACTCACTCGCTCGCCACCTCCAAGACGCTGAGGAGCACTCCGTTTGCGTGAGCGCGGGTCGCCGCCACCACGGTCGAACCATCCGGCGATAGAGCCACCTTGAAGAATTGCTCCACGTCCTGCTCGTAGAGGAAACGTCCGTCGGTGCCAGATGCCAGGTCCATGTTTCCATCAGGCAAGGTCACGAGCAGCGCAGGAGCACCACCAAAGCGCCCCGCGTGCACGACGCGATCGTCGGGAAGTACCACCATGTCACGCCCGCGGTCTTCGGTCGTCGCCAGTGCGAACTCCTCACTCTGAAGAGCGACCGTCCCTTGGGTGCCGTACGTCGTGTCGAGACCCGAGTCCGACAGTCGGAACGATACGATGTCGACTTCGTCCGTGGTCACGTACCCGAGGCCAGACGAGAGGCCAGTACCCGTAGCGCGCCCGTAGCCCGTGGTCACGATATGGCCCGTCGATTGGACGCCTAGCGCGTAGCACTCGGCCATGCCGCCGTCGTCGATGAATGGGTTGGTGCGCACCACGCCGGGAACGCCTATCCCGAAGCCAAAGTCGCTGTCCAGCGTTCCCTCGGATGTCAGCGCGATGATCACGACGTGATTGTCCAGACCGTCACCAAAGTTGGTGTAGCCGGCGCTGAGGATACTGCCGTCTTCAGCGACGTAACCGCGCCGCGCGTTATCGCTGAAAACGCCGCCGGTGTTCATGGTGAACGCGACACCGCCGTTGAAGTCGGGGTCGGGTGAACCATCACTAGCCAAAAGCCGGAACACGAAGCGGTCGTTGTCCGTACGTTGGGACAAGGGGTCCTCTGCGTCCACCAACCCACCGACCGGCGCGGGTCCATGAGCAAAGGCGACCAACTTCTCCGTCCCGGAGCTGTCGTCGACGATGACGTCCCACCCCTGGTCGCTCGCAGCTTCACCCTCCACCGGCCAATCCGCATCGTTCTCTGCGGTCCATCCGAGGTCGAGGCGGAGCACACCATCGGTACCAAAGCTGGTAACGAAGTCACCCGCTGCGTCTAGCTTGACCAATACGACGTCGGTCCCCAGCCCGGCGTCGTCCGTCACGTTCGCGAGCACGATCAGCTCACCGCCAGCCAGTTCCGCGATGGCGTAGCCTTCCTCGACCCCATCGTTGACCACTGTCTCCCCATCGAGCACTTGCTCGACGAGGTTGTGGGTGATCAACCCGTCAGTACCGAAGGTGTCATCCGGGGCACCATCCGCGTTGAAGCGCATGACGGCGAGTTCTGGGTCTGTGGTGTCCATTCCAACGAAACCCGAGGCGTATATCTTGCCATCTGCCGCAAAGGAAAGGCCCTTGATGTCATTGACCGCAGGGTGCACCTCAGCAGAGCCCTGCGTCAGCGGAGCATACTCGGGGTCCGGCTCGGCGTCGGTACCCTCACCGCAGCTCGCGTCGCACTCGGTGGTCCAGGTCCCTTCTGCTTCCGCGCACTCCTCCTCAGCTAGGTCGCAATCGCACGAGTGGTCGTCCATGAAGTAACAACCACTGACGGCATCCGTCGGCTCCACATCCGTGCCGTCGGTGGGCCCGGCGTCAGCATCCGTCGCATCCGTCGGCTCGACGTCCGTTTCGTCCGTCGGCTCTACGTCGGTGGGCTCATCCGTGTCCGTTGGCTCCGCGTCGGTGGGCTCATCCGTTTCGTCCGTCGGCTCCATATCCGTGGCGTCGGTCTCCGCGAGTTCGCCGCCATCGTCGTCACCGCAGGCCGTGCTGAGTGCCGCGCCGAGCAGGAGTGGAACGAGTGAGTCAGTCAGTCGTCTCTTGATGAACATGGAATGGGCCTAGTTCGTATTGATGAGTCGTCTTGTTGCCCCGCCCCTTCGGGCGGACCGGTGTGCGAGGATATGCATCCAGTTCGACTTTGCAAGTCATTTTCATTAACAGGCCTTCCTTCTTACGGACGGTAAGTCTAGCCCTACCGTTGATCGCGTACTGCAGCCGGAAATGACTATCACTTTCACTTGACTACTCAGCGTGGAGCAGCCCCCTCGGAGAGAGCCGCCCACCCGAGTCTTCTGTGCACGTCTTCAACCAATCACTCGAACCGTCCCGTTCTCGGCTCGAATCGGCGCGAGGAAGGTAACGAGCGACGAAGTAATGCAACTGACTTGCATCAACCTGGACCTTCCGCTAGCACGCATCCAGAAATCAGCAGTTTCCATGCCGAGCACCCCGCAGACCCCGCCTATTCGCAACACCAAACAGGCTGCCCGCGGACAGCACGATAGGGCGCTCGGACGTTCTTGCCATTGCGCGATTGCTGGCTGCTGCACGTTCGTTTGCTGCTGTCTATTCACCTCGGCGCTCGGCGCCGCTCCTGATGTCGGCGCACCGGTTGCAGACGAATCGACTGAGGCAAGCGGAAAACAGGAAGCACCGGCAGGCTCGGAAAGAGAAAGAGAAGGTGAAGCGCCCACTCAGGACCCCGCCGGCGCAGCCCCGACGCCTCAGTTGACTCCACCACGCGTCACCCATCGCGTCGACGCCGTATACCCCCCAGATCTGGAGCGGTCAGGTCAGGCAGGCCGCGTCGAACTCGACGTGACGGTGAGCACGGAGGGTCGCGTCGTCGGGGTCGACGTCGCACTGTCCGCGGGAGCGGAGTTCGACACTGCCGCTATCGCGGCAGTTAGGGGCTGGCGGTTCGAACCGGCGGTGCGTGACGGCGTTCAGGTGGCCAGTCGCATCCGCGTGCCGTTTGAGTTCACGCCGCCGGCACCTGCCAGCGAGACGTTGCCGAGCGGCACCCAGGAGAGCCCGTCACCCCAAGCCCCCTCCAGCAAGGTCGAACACGAATCCCCCACCCCACCCGCTACACAGGCCCAAACGCCGGAGGCTGACGGTCACGCGCAGGATGCCGTCGATGTCGTCGTTCACGGTCGGCGGGAGCCGCGCACCGAGCATCGCTCGGCGAGTGACTTTCGGATCGGTCGAGACGTGATCGATGCGGCGCCGCGGACGGAAGGAGCCGAAGCGTTGCGTGCTGCGCCGGGGTTGTACATCGGACGTTCTGAAGGCCTCGCGGTGGCCCATAGGTACATGCTTCGCGGCTTCGACGCCGACCACGGCCAAGACATCGAATTTCGTGTCGGCGGGTTACCGATCAATCTGCCCGCGCACATCCACGGTCAGGGCTACGCGGATCTCGGCTTTTTGATTGGCGAGACGGTGGCGGAACTCGAGGTCAGCGAAGGTGTCAGTGACCCGCGTCAGGGAGATTTTGCCGTTGCCGGTTCCATCGATATCTCGCTCGGCGTGGAAGGTGAGCGACGCGGCGTCACGGTAAAGAGCAGCTACGGCGCCTTCGATACGACTCGGCATCTCGCGTTGTGGGCTCCCGTATTGGAAGCCGAGGAAACGCTCGGCGCGGTCTCCGTTCTGCAGACGAACGGGTTTGGAGAGAATCGCGCTGGTCAACAGGGCAGTGGGGTGTTTCAACAGCGCTTTGGAGAGGGCGACCAAACATACCGCGCCATCGGCATCGTGCACGCGACTCGCTCGGACCACGCAGGTGTGTTGCGAAGAGACGATGTGGACGACGCTCGCGTCTGCTTTCACTGCGTCTACGACCAGGCAACTGCGCGGGCGCAGAACGCCTCGAGCGGGCGTCTCCTTGCGGGCATTTTTAGCGACACTACCTACGGAGACCGAGACAACAGTACGTTGGGCATGTGGATCGGCGTCGACAACTTCCGTCTACAGAGCAACTACACAGGTTTCGTCGAGCATTCACGCACTCTGAGCGGCGTTGCGGGTCGCGGCGATCTGATCGAACAGCGGAACCGGACACTATCTGCGGGCGTCACCGCGCGCTACCGAAGTCCGCGCTACCGCCCAGCGCACTGGGCGCACGGCACCTTGGAGGTGGGGGCGGACGGGCGTATCGACGACATTGAGCAGGCCCAGAACCTAATCGAAGCGGGCCGCAACGAAACCTGGGACCAGCGCGTCGACGCGACCGTGCTGGGCATAGACTTGGGCGTCTGGGGTGATTTGGATTGGGTACTGACCAAGTACGCGCACGCTCGGCTGGGTCTGCGCGCTGACGTGCTGAGCTACGAAGTGGACGACCGATTGGGCAACTTCGTCGAGCTTTCCCGCCCACCCGGTTCTTTCATCCAGGGGTTTCGACGCAGCGCGCTCGGCCTCGCATGGGGCCCGCGCACCAGCGTCGAAGTGCACCCGACCGAATGGCTTTCCCTGTTGGCTGCCTATGGCGAGGGTTACCGCTCACCTCAGGCGCGCCAACTCGAAGATGGCGAGCGGGCGCCCTACACGAAGGTACGTTCTGGCGACGTCGGCGCTCACGTGGATTGGGACGAAATCGTCCACTTGGCCGCAGCCGGCTACTACACCCAGCTTTCGGATGACGTGGCTTTTGATGCCGCCGAAGGCCGTCTGGAGCGCATCGGGGCCACACGCCGCGTGGGTGCCGTCTTTCACGCCTACACCAAGCCACTTCCCTGGGTCACCGGAGCGCTGTCGGTGACATATGCACACGCCACACTCCTGGAACCGCCGCCAGCCACGGCCGAGGAACCTCAGCCTCCCTTCAAGGAGGGGCAGGCGTTGCCGTTCGTCCCACCCATCGTGGTGCGTGCCGATGCTGGCGCCAAGAGAGCACTAGCGACGGTTCGAGGCCAGCCGCTCGGAACGCGCGTCGGAAGCGGCCTGTCGTACTTGTCACCACGGCCATTGCCGTACGGGAACAACAGCGAACCGGTGACTGTGCTCGACGTGGCAGCGGGGGTGTGGTGGGGGCCAGCCGAACTGTCGTTCGAGCTCTTCAACCTGCTCGATGCACGCTACGCGGCCGTCGAGTACAACTTCGCCTCCGACTGGGACCCGAACGACGACGTGCGTCCCAGAACACCGGCACGTCACATCGCTGCGGGCGCGCCATTTTCGTGGATGCTATCATTGGGGGTAACGCTGTGAGACCCTGGTTGCCTTGCATTCTGGTGTTGTGTTGCAGCGGCTGCGGCGCCGAAACAGGTCAGGAGCCTGTCAGCATCCCACTTCACGTCGCGGGCAGTGGCGGCACTTCCATCGTGCTGGACAACGATGTCGAGCTGCAGGTTCTCCGGGCGGATCTCGCGTTCGGGCCCCTCTACCTCTGCTCCGGGCCTGAAGCCGGCGACTTCTGCGAAACCGCACGCGCCGAGTGGCTGGACAGCGTCGTGATCGACTTGTTGGATTCGAGTCCGGCGCGGGTCGGGCGCATCAGAGGGAGTACCGGTACGGTGAGGTCCTGGATGTACGATCTGGGGATCAGTTCATTGTTGACCGAGACGTCTCCCACCGCGCTGGATGCGGCGCAAGCGCTGGGCAACGCGTCCCTCCTCGTCGAGGCGTTGGCCGAACGTGATGGCGCGGAGCTATCGCTGACGCTTCGTGTCGTGGTCGACCAGGCTCCCGAGGGCGAGTGGGGCGTTCCTGTCGTGCGCAGGAGTCGCAGCGATGAGTTCGACCACGAGATCCGCGCTGACGAGCAGGGCTTGCTCGTGCGCTTCGACGCTGCGCCGTGGTTTCGGGGGTTAGATCTCGCTCCGTACTTCGAGGAACTCGATTGCGGAGACGATGCCCCTTGCCGTGGTGAGTTGGTGATTGATGCGCCCGGCCCGCTCTACAACCACCTGCGTCTCGCGCTGGAAGCTGGGGCGCGCCCCGTGTTCGACTGGGGATTTTCGCCCTAGGAGCTGCGCCGCGGAGTTGGCACCGAGAGTCGGTAATGCAATCTGGTACCAACTGCAAATGACTTGCGTAAAGCGGATTGTCGCGGTAGGCAAGCTGTCGATGGCGTCGCGCTCGTCGCTCCTCGTTTCGACCTCGCGTATGACGCGCTCGTGGTGGCGCGTGCTGAACCAACCCATCGACGTGCAGCTTCGGCAGCAGCATCTGCACACGGATAGCAGCTGGCAACGGCTCATTCGTACGTGGGCGCGCTACCCGCTCGGATGATGCATCCCTGCGCGAGCAGTGCGCCCTGGCCCCCAGAACCACAACACAATGACGCAGAGCCCTCATTGGTTCTGCAGAGACCGCTAGGATTACCGATGTCACGACCGATTCTTCAACACCCCGAGGCAAGCGCTCGGAAGCCGTTCCCCTTGAACCGATGGATATCCCGCTACCCACCCTCAACCCACCGAGGTGCAGCCTTGAGCGCCCTGTTAGCGCTGGCCTGCACAGATGACGTCACCAACGACCCCGGATCACTGACCGTCTTGCTCGATCCCGAAGACGTCATCATCGAAGGTCTCGCACCCGGTGACGGAAACGAGAACGTTTGGGACGGTTGGACCGTCGAGTTCGACAAGTACCTCGTCACAGTTGGACACGTAGATCTACGCTTCTCGACGGACGACGACCTGGAAGCCGACGACTCCCACCTGTACGTGGTCGACCTGACGCGGGTACCCTCGAATGGCTCCGAGCTCTGGGCGTTCGACGAGCTGCGCCCGGGCCGTTGGGAGTTTCGCTACGAAACCAGCGGAGCTGCGCATGGCGCCGAGCAACACGAGACCGTCATGGACGACGACTTCGAAAGAATGGTCGATAAAGATTCCACCTATCTCGTCGAAGGTTCCATCACGAAGCTCGACGGTCAGTCCTGCCCGCCAGTCGCGCTCGCTTCGCCGCCGGCCGCAACAGAAGTTGTGGGAGTAAACGCCGTCGGTAACCCCTGCTACGAGGCCGAAGAGGTTCGTTTCACCTTTGCCGCGCGCGCCGAGACCCTGTTCGGCCCCTGCGAGATCGACGGCGTGCCAGGTGTTTCGGTTCCGTCAGGTGGACAGCAGACAAGCTCGATCACCATTCACGGCGACCACCTCTTCTTCAACGGGTTTCCCTCTGGAAGCGAAGGGGGCATTCGTCGCCTCGCCCAGTGGTGGGCGGACGCCGATCTCGATCTGGATGGCCTCGTGACTGAAGACGAGCTCAAAGCCATCAGCCCAGCGGACCTGCTCGGCGAGGAGTACAGCTTCGGAGGGTCACCGATCCAGCCTTTGGAAGACATGTACACCTATGTCATCGCCCAGCTGAAGACCCAGGGCCACTACCAGGGTGAGGGCGAATGCCTCGTCGACGGAGAGGAACTCGAACATGCGCATGACGACGATGCCCATGACGTCGATGCCCACAGCGATGAGCACGACGTCGATGCTCACAGCGATGAGCATGACGCTGGCGACTACGAAGATGATGCAGGCTGATTTCAGGCTGCAGGGAACCGACGCCGGAGGAGGACGGCACGGGCCCACCCAGCCACGGGGCACGCGCACCACTGCGCCCGAGTCTTGGTTGAACACCGCGCCACACACCTCGCTTGCTTTTGGCTTGCAGATGCAACTGGCCTGGGTAGGTTGTAATTCGTGCAACAAATGACCCGAGACGAAGCACGGCGTCGCGTCCACGGCGCTGGCATGCGAGCAACGGGGCCCCGTTTGGCCGTGCTTCAACTGCTGACCAACTCCGCGAGACCGCTGTCCCACAACGAGGTGACCGATGCCCTTGGCGGTGGCGATTGGGACAAGGCGACACTGTATCGAAACCTGATCCGACTGGTGGAGGGGAACCTCGCCCGCGTGGCAAGCCAGGTTGGTGGTGTCATTCGTTACGAAGCTCAGCGAGAGGGGGACGAACCGCACTTGCATCCCCACTTCGCCTGCCGCGTGTGTGGTACTGTCCAATGCCTACCTGACACGTCCATCTCGATGCCTCGGGACCCGAATTGGCAGAAGGCACTGGTGGACGCTGAGCTGCAAATCGTCGGCAAGTGTCCGGACTGCAGGAAGATGCCCAAGCGAGGCGCCCAGCGTCGAGCGAAGAAGTGACCTGATAGGGGACAACCAGGCGATCCACGATCCGTTGAAAGAGCGCGCCGTGGCACTGACGGGGAGCGGGCCACTGAGCTCGGCAAGAGTGGAATCGCGGGGGACCACGTCCGAGAATTGGCGCAGAGCGTCGCTCTACTACGCCAGGCGGCGAGATCGGCGACCCGTTGCATCGACTGTCGTCATCGGAACTGCCCACCGCAGACGGGCGGGTTCGGTCAGTCCTCGCCCGTTTTCAGTCGGCCCGTGGCGGAACGCCCTCCAGGGGTAGAAAAAGAACAGTGATTACAATCACTTAAAAAATTCCTTACTTTGCCGATGGAAAAAGTCAAAGAAAGCCTCATAGTGGCGTTCATGCAGTTGAAACTCGTCGGTTCGTCCAGCGACGGCATCGTCGACTTGGATTCGGTCAATCAGTCTGTCACCGGCAACTCACCAGACGACTGCTTGCGCTGGACGCGCGACACCTTCGGCGACGACGTCGTGATGACGTCGAGCTTCGGCGCAGAATCCGCTTTGATGCTGCACCTCGCTACGCAATGGTTTCCCAACCTGCGCGTCATTTTCATCGACACGGGTTACCTGTTTCCGGAAACGTACCGCTTCGTCGAGGAGTTGCGCGAGCGCTTCGGCTTCGACCTGCGAGTGTATGGGCCGTCAATGAGCACTGCCCGACAAGAGGCTCTGTACGGCAAGCGTTGGGAGGGCGATGCGGCCCAGCAGCGCGCCTACCTACAGACCAACAAAGTCGAACCGATGGATCGGGCACTTGCCGAATTGGCGCCCAAGGCCTGGCTCGCCGGACTGCGCAAGCACCAGACGGAGTTCCGCAAACAACTGCGCACCGTCGAGCTGCACGAGAACGTCTACAAGGTGCATCCCATCTTGGCGTGGAGCGAAGAAGAAGCGTATGCGTACATGCGACGCAATGACCTCCCCTTTCACCCGCTGTACGCCAAGGGTTATCGATCGATTGGGGATGAGCATTCGACCTTCCCGGTGCTCGAGGGTGAGGACTCGAGAGCCGGGCGGCTACTGGGAGTGCATCGCGAGTGCGGGATCCACCTACCGCGCAGCGAAGCAAGCCAGCGTAGTAGTTCACTGTGACCGGCCGCGGCGGTCGCTCGCTGAGGCTCACTGGGCCAACTTCAGCCTCAGCTACTGCTCGAGCTCATTCCGACGTCAGCCAGTCTACTTCGACGAACTCGTTGCCACCGAAGCCCGCCAGCGCCGGTATCGTCAGCGGGCTCGTCGATGGAACTGCAACGGCATGTCGTGGGGCGACTTGACGAGTTCATTGAGGCATCACGTGACATCGCTCCCCAGCGGATGAGTGCAAGAGTTGCGGCGAAGCGCTGCCTCTGGTCCGCCACGTTCGCGTTTCTCGCAGCGAACGTGGCGGCGACGCCAAACCCGACACTTTCCGCTTGCCGCGTCAGCAGCAGTCCTCATAGTGTCGGCGCTGAAGCAATTGGAGGAGCGGCGATGATCGACCATCTAACCCTAGTGGTAACCAACTACGACCAATCGAGAGATTTCTACCTCAGCGCGCTGAAGCCCCTGGAGTACGGTATGGTGATGGAGCTCACCCGCGAGCAATTTCCGGGTTTGCCCTTCGAGAAAGGCTGCGGACTCGGTGTGGCGGGTAAGCCCGATCTGTGGATCCGCCCTGGCGCACAAGTCGTTCCCACACACTTGGCGTTTCGAGCGCCCTCCCGCGCCGCAGTCGGCGCTTTCTACGAAGCCGCGCTCGCGGCGGGCGCAAAAGACAATGGCAAGCCCGGCCTGCGCGAGCACTATCACCCGAACTACTACGGCGCTTTCGTAGTCGACCCCGACGGCAACAACATCGAAGCTGTCTGTCACGACCCGGAGTGAGTCTGTCGCTCCTGAGCAGCCCCGGGATCCGGCCCCTGGCAGCTACTCGGCGTTTGCTCGTCTATCCAGCGTGAGCGCCGGCGGCCAGTGCCGAGGCGCGCCTTTGGGAGCTTCGACGCGACGGGGCTGCGCATCTGTCGACGCGACGAACTGGCAGCGACAGAATGTTGACCGCGCGAGGGCGCCAGGGTGTTGCCTACTCACAGCTGGCTTTCCGACGCAAGGGTGCGTGTCCTCGGCACACTGACCAGCGGGGCACGGATTAGTCGGCTGGCACGCGGTCGTTTGTTCGGGCCGGTAGTCGTCGACGTCGATAGGGTCGACGATCGCCGTGTCGCGCCCACCGTCGCCGGGTTCATCTCCGCCGCTGCCACCTGCGCCGTCGCCTGCCACGTTGCCGCCACCTGCCGTGTTGACATCGTCACCGTTTGACTGCTCGCCGTCGCCCTCGCCCCCACCGGGATTACCCATCACGCTAGCGTCGCTCTCCGGGGCACTATCGCTAGCATCTAGCTGGCCCCCCGTCCTCCCGAAGAAGAGCCGCCATCCTCGGTGGCGTCAGTCGACACGGAGGTGCTGCCCGACCCACAACCGCAAACGAGAAGCAGAACGAGACAAGGCGCAAGCGAGTGTGTCAGGCGGTCACCCACACCGCTGTCCCCAAACCGAGATGGCGTCGCATCGGGCTCAAGCTAGCAGACGCATGGCGTGCCGATCGGAATATCGCGAATCACGGTTCTGGAACACCCAAGCAGGTGCGGTGTTCGTTCTTTGATGACGGACTGTTCTGAGCGGTCAATCGAACTGCGTGAAGAACCGCCACACCTCGGCCTTGGTCCATGTTCGCGCGCCGTCGTCACCGCCGCCGTCCACCATTCCGGGAGTGTGGCCACCGTCGAACGCACACCACTCAACAGGATATCCCGACGTACAACCTTGATAGGCCGTACACGTGTACGTCAGGCTGCCTGGGTTGGGTTCGGGTGGGTCTTGCGGCGTGCACCCGTTGTTCATCACGAAACGGTCTCGCATCGAGCGACCACCGGCAATGTCCAACGTTCCGTCGCTCAAGCCATGAATTCCCATGTACGCGACAGGCTGCGTGCCACCTTCACACCCGCTGAGGACGCCGCCGGAGTAGACTGCGACCGCGCGAAAGACGTCCGGACGTGCGCACGCGAGCGCGTAGCTCATTCCGCCGCCATAGCTGAATCCGAGTGCGAAGATCTGCCTCGTATCGACGCAGAGGTCGCCCTGGATCAGCTCGAGCATGTCGTCGGTGAACGTCAGATCTGCACCGCCGGCGTTTTGCCAGCCGTTACCGATCCCCTGCGGAGCGACGAAGATCGTGCTGTCGTCCGCTTGCTCCCTGAGACCATAGTACGACCAGGCGGCTCCACTGGACCCTCCCCCATCGACATCTTGCATCGTGCCCCCGCGCCAATGGTACGCGAAGATCAGCCGGTAGGGGCGGCTGCTGTCGTAATTGTCCGGGATCCGAAGGATGTAGTCGCGGCTTTGGCCTCCGGTCTGGATGCTCCGTTGGCCGCTTGTCAACGACGGGGTGCGACCACAGCCCGCACTCTGAGGCATGGGGTCGCCAGCGCCGATGCTGCCGCCCGCTCCACCGACATCGGAAGCGCTACCGCCTTCGCCGCCCTCGCCGAAGCTGCCGCCGCCTCCGCCGCTCCCATCCGATGAATTGCCGCCTTCACCAGTCTGGTCAGAAGGGCCGCCGCCTTCGCCGCTCACAGCAGTGGGGCCGCCACCCACTGCTGCCGTCTCACCGCCCCCACCCGCTCCTGCGGCGCCGCCTGCCCCAACCTCGCTCCCGACTGGGCCCGACGTCGCCGACCCACCGGTTGCCGTAACCGCGGGGATGATCCCTTCGGGGCCCATGGTGTCGTCCACTGCTCCGGGCGTTGCTGCTCCAATTGGGCTCGCCGCCCCTGGCGACGCCACCGGACCCGTACCGCCTGGGCTAGCGGGACTTGTCGAGTCTGCACTCGAGGTCGCTCCGCCCATGGTGTCGTCGGTGTTGATGCCGTCCGCGTCGGTCGCGCACGACGCGGCCAGCACCAGCGCAACGGCGAGGAGTGGCGTTGCGCAACGGCGAGTTGCTGTTGTGGTGTGAAGCATGGCCTGACTCTCCCACCACTCACGCTCCAGCGCCTGACACCCTTCTGCAAAAGACGAGACGCGAGACGCGTCCCCAGACGGGACCGGATTATTCCAGACAGGAGACACCCCCCGGCCCGATCCCCAAAGCCACCAATGGCCCCCGAACAACCCGCATGACAATAGCAGCCCCCATCTGACAATGCCTCGGCCTGGTGGCGCTGAGAGGGAAACGTCGTTGAATAGATCTCGCGCACCGTTGGGCGCTTCGCCGCAGGTGATCGCGTCGCCACACACCTGGCTGGGTAGGCACGCGTGGAAGCCGTCAGTGTCCCCGACGTGACGCCGGAGCAAATTGCGGCGCCGCAGCGGTCACCCTCCCCCCACCCTTTAGGCAAGCAGCCACTGGGGAACACGGTGCTCTCGCCATCCGGTCCCGCTGCGTAGACCAGGTCGTCCGTGCATGTCACTCGGCCACCCGCCTCGGCGGGCTCCCAGCCTGCTCGGATTGCGCGCAGTCGTCTTCCGTGGACTGTTCTGCGCACTCTGCGGCCGCGCCGTTGCAGTCGTCGCTGGGCTCCCACCCCTCGGGCAAGCAGCCGTTGGGGAACACATGCGGACCGGCGGCACACTGAAGCGCGTCCGTGCAGTCAACCTCGGCCTCACCGCAGCCGCGGTAGACACCACCGACGTCATCAGCGGCGCGCATTCCTGGGCATCGTCACATTCGGCCTCATCGACGTCGCCGCATTCGGCTTCGACGGGCTGTTGTGCCTCACCTGCGTCATCCCCGCAGGCGGTGAACAGACACGTAGTAGCGAATATCCATCCAAGCAACCTCATGACGAACAGGTGCTCGTCGTCGGTCACGATCATCCGTTGGCTCGGCGCAGCTATGTCACGCCAGCCGATTTGTAGTCGGAGAGCGAACAGATCCGAGTGTAGGCCGTCCGCTTGGGTCACCGCGGGATCGCAGAGCAGATATTTCTGGGAACCCGCGCCGTAGACGCGAAAACCGACTACATCGCTGCCTTCATCCAACTCGCGCGCAAGACGCGTGTCAGAAGCGCGACGCCTGTCGAATAGGAACGCGCTCCGTCGCCAACACACAAGGATCCACGAGTTGTCCGCCATCGTCCCCCAAAGCCTTCTATTGTCTTTCGGTTTGCTCGTCGCCTGTGGAGCCTCTTCCCGACCCGAGCCTCGTTCCGAGGCCCGGTCCGTTTACGTTTCACCGAATACGCCAATGGCAGAACCCCCACCGGAGCCGACCCCCGTGGTGGAACCGCCAAGACCTGAGCCGTGCCAAGAATGGGTGCGCGAAGTGATTCGGGTCTCGTCGGTGGATTTCAGGTTCCTGCCGTGGGCGGACGGTGGATTCATCGGCGTCGGGACGCAGCTGGATGGGTTAGACCTTTTCATCCTGGTCTTCGATGCCTGCGGGAACTTGAAGTCCGAGCGCGCCCACCACATGGGGGGGCGCTCAGCAAGACTAGTCCACGTGTGCGCCGAGCAGTCGCGCGGGATCTTCGTTGCGGGTCAAACGACACGGCGGGTGCCGTACGAGCGCGGTGTGTTCTTCTCTCGTTTCGACCCCGAGGGCGAGCTCCGAATGACGGCCGAGTTTCGCTCCAATAACACACAGCTGCAGCAGTTCACCGTTCTGCCGAACTCCGACATGCGGGCGGCCTTGTACGCGCTTTCGCCGCTGACGGTGGGCGACACCACCATCCCCGCCGTGCCAGTCCTGCCGCCAGGGGCGTTGCCGATCCCCGGCAACTACGCGCTTCTACAGCTCGAGCCGGACGGGACGGCGCGCGTGCAAGAGTTCGGAAAGCAACGCCCAGAGTTCACCCACTACCCGGGCGTGTTCTGCGGCGGGTATGAGGACGCCAAGGGCCGCACGTTGGCACAGGTTCCGTCTTACGAGTCCGAGTCGGGCCGCGGCTTCTATGTGGTTAACGGCACCGATGGCCAGCCGCTGTTCGAAGGGAGTTACCCGGAGGACTGTGAGGATGAGCCGGCCCATTTGATCTCTGACCGGGCCGTGCTGCTGGCCTGCCGCCTGTCGATGCGTAGCGGCGAGCCCGACAAGCTGGGTTGGGAATTGCACAAGATAACCTGGGCACCGGAGCCTGACACGGCGCAGCCGTAGCCAGCTTCTCCTTGCTTTCTCAGCGAGTGAAGCATGGCCTGCTTCAAGGTCGCGCTGGCTATCGGTGCTACGCCGGGCAAGGCGTACGAGCCGAGGCCGCGGATGTGACGAGCGGCGGGCTGCTGGGAGTGGTCCCAGCACAGCATTTCGAGGGGGTATTGGGCGGACAGCGCCTTGAGGGGCGCTCGGCGCGACATGCCGGACAGTGCAAGCCGGGCAACGCTTTGCTCACCCCGCCAAAACAAGGAGCTGAGCCAGTTGGGCGCGCGCTGAGTTATCAGACGCCGTGCTCAACCTACGGGAGCAACCCGAATGCCACCGCGAGCGCAGCCAACCCGACCAAGGCCAGGTTCAATTGAAACCCGATGGCGGATCTGCTCGCTGGCTCCAACACGCTCACCCCGACCGCATGCTCGTTCAGGATGGCTCGTCCCGCAGCATGCGCCGGGCGCAGGGCGTACGCCACTGCTACCACTCCAACCATCCTGCCGCTGTGCTCTCGCGTCTCAGAACTCGGACAGAAATTCCCACACTTCCGCCGGCATCCAGGACGAATTCTGGCCCGCATCGTTGGGCAACGGCGTATGCGGCCCGTCAAACGAACACCAACGGACCGGGTTGCCGTCGGAGCAGCCCGTGTAGTCTGAGCAGACATGCCCCCCATTCGGCGCCGCAGGTAGCATGTCGATGGTGCATCCTGCCCAGGTGGCGAACGGGTCGGTCTGACCGCCCTGTCCTCCCCCATTGCCACTTTCCTGCAACCCGAGGGACCCCAGGTAAGGAATGGGGTCGCAATCGTTGGGCAGCGCGAGTCCGCCAGCCGAATGCGCCACCGCAGCCCGAAACACCCCAGGGCGTTCACACGCCAGAGTACGCACCATCGCCCCACCTTGGCTGAAGCCTTGAACGATGACGCGAGTGGTATCGATGCACAGATCGGCCTCGACCTGCTCGAGAATGTCATCGACCAGGGTCACATCGCTGTCGGCAGACCAAATTCCGTCCACCGCCTCAGGAGCTACGAATATCGTGCTCCCCTCAGCCAG
This sequence comes from Polyangiaceae bacterium, assembly GCA_050298815.1. Taxonomy (GTDB): domain Bacteria; phylum Myxococcota_A; class Polyangia; order Polyangiales; family Polyangiaceae; genus SZUA-265. Next base: position 51,895 of record JBNKUV010000087.1, on the reverse strand, counting down.
CTCAAAGAGCCCGAAGTACGCTGGGTTGCCCGATACGTCCGTGGCCCGATTCGTCGCCCCGTGAAACCCCAGAATCAGACGATGTGCGTGGGTGTTGTCGTAGTCCTCTGGCCATCGAACGAGGTAACGCCGCTGAGCTCCGCCACTGGTCAGCGTATTGTAGTTGCTCATGTTCGGCGAGGGGCTGTTCATCAGAGTCGGCGCGTTGCCACAGCCCGCAGACATCGCCACCTCGCTGCCCTGCGTATCGCCGCCACCTGAATTGCCGGCGTCTTCGCTGGGCAAGGGCGGGGCGCCGTCTGTCGTCGGAACCTGGGCTCCCGCATCACTCGCGACTGGTTCCGTGCCGGGATCGTCCGTTTCGCCAGCAGTCGGCACTGTTGGCGCCTCACTCGTCGCTTCCGGCGCAGCCGGCGTCACAGGCGCGGGCGGTGTCTCGATCTCCGGACTCGGTGAGCCGAGATCGGGAGCGTCCGTGCCAGCCGGAGTTGCCTCCGGACCCATCATGGTGACGGCCCCAGGCTGACCCGTCGAGTCCGCCGTACCAGTCATCGGGCCCGGGCTGATCGTTGTTGGAGCCGAACTCGTCGACTCCGCCGCGCCCAGGGGGTCTGTTCCCGAGTCCGCCGTGTCTTCGGAACAGCTCGCGCTGAACAACAGGCACAGCGCACCACCGACGAAGGCGGTGCACCGACGGCCGGGGTAACGGTGAAACACAAGCGGAGTGGTCGGTATGAATGAAGGCAGCATCGTTTCTTCCGTGGCAGGCTATTTGCGCGTCGTCGAGCGCGGTCGGCACGCTAACTGAACGGCACTAGTCCTATTGTCCCATCGCCCGCCGAGATTCAAGGATCTTCAAGGACGAGTGTTCACCGCGCGAACCAACATTCGGCTTGTTCCCAAAAAGAGCACTCCAGACGGCTCCTCGCAGGCTCAACGCCACGACTCCTCGCATTTCGGAGTTTTCCCGACCATCCACCACCTTGCCGATCAGCCAACGATTGGCGGAGCGAGCGCGTCGCGTGCCTCAGCTAACGCCCTCAAGCTCCCAACCCTCAGAACGCGCTCCCCCGATCTCCGCGCCTTCTCTATGGTAACCGTACGTTCCCATCAAATTTGAAGATTGTCAATGCTCGGGATCCGCGAGACCAACTGGGTATGGACAACGCCCAACAACGTTCGTGTTTCAGTGTTCCACCCGCTGGCGGCGACCCCACGCTCCCGAGCGTCTACGCCATTGACTTTGGCACTAGTAATTCGCTCCTGGCCGCGGCCAACCGCGGCCGCGTCTTTCCCCCGGTCGCCCTCGACCCTCGCGCTGAGGACCCCTCCGTGCTCCGCAGCATCATTTACTTCAGCGAGGAGGGGGAGGTATTTTTTGGCGCGCAGGCGCTGCAAGAATACGTGGACCGCGGCATGGTGGGGCGGCTGCTTCGCAGCCTGAAGCGGTTCCTCCCTGCGGCCGATTTCCGCTCCACTCGCATCGGGCGACGACGCTTCACGTTGGAAGAACTCATCGGAGCAATGCTTCGAACCATGAGAGAGCGAGCCAATCAAGCGTTTCAGTGCGACGTGCGACGTGCCGTCTTTGGTCGCCCCGCCTTGTACTCCCCATCAGTGCCTGACGATGCACTGGCGGAAGAGCGTATGCGTCATGCAGCTGAACTCGCGGGCTTCGACGAGATCGACTTCTGTCCAGAGCCGTTGGCGGCGGCGCGCGACTTCGACGTCAACCTGAGCGAACCGAGGTTGGTCCTGGTTGCGGATTTCGGGGGCGGCACATCGGACTTCTGCGTCGTCAGGATGAGTGACCGTGGCTTCAGCAAACGCGACGTGCTGGGAACCGGCGGCGTTTCCGTGGCCGGCGATGCCCTTGACGGCGCTCTGATGAAAAAGGAGCTGAGTAACCTTTTCGGGGCCGACGTCCAGTACCGAGTCCCCCTGGGACGCAACATCTTGACGATGCCTGCCGCGTTGATGGACATGCTGTGCACGCCAGCAAAACTGCCGCTGCTCCAAGCCAAGTCCGTCAAAGAGTTTCTGAGGGATATTCGGAGTGGTTCGCTGTCAGCCCAGGACCGCGACGCAACCGACCGCTTGCTGACAGTTGCGGAGGACGCCTTGGGGTTTTCGGTGTTCGAAGCGGTCGAACACACCAAACGTGCACTCAGCACCCAAGCGAGCGCCGTTTTCAGCTTCGACTATCCCGGCATCGAACTGCGCCGTGAGATCGAGCGCGCTCGCTTTGACGCTGCCTGCCAGCGGGCGATCCACGAGATCGGCCGAGCGCTGGACGAGACGCTGGCAAGAGCCGGACTCGAGAGCAGCGACGTGCAGGTCGTGTGCTTGACGGGCGGGACCTCCCGCGTACCCCTCGTGGTTCGTCTCCTGGTCGAACGGTTCGGCGAGCACAAGCTGCAGCGCCTGAAAGGACTGCACTCAGTCGTCGGTGGCCTCGCGGAGCACGCTCGGCTGACACTGTGAACCCCAGGCGACGACGGCGGCAGATCTGCCCCAGAACAGATCTCACCATTTTCGGTGGTGTATTCCGCATATGGCTGCAACGGGAGGCCGCACGGAGCCCCTTCGCTCAGTGAGCGCCGAAGCGGCTCCAGGACACTCACTTCCTGCTCGAGCTGCGCGTCTTGCCTGAACTAGTGCTATTCAGGATCTGAAGCATCGGACCAGCGACCTTCGGTGTAGGTGACCGCGCAGTTCTTTCCACGCCGTTTGGCTTCGTACAGAGCTACATCGGCGTTGCGCAGGATAGTGCTCTGCTCGAGTTCGGCGTCTTTCACGACGCAGGTGCCAATGCTCACGCCAAGACGAACTAGCGCACCCTCTGCGAGCGAGATGCTCGGCTCGATGGACTGGATGATGCGTCGCGACAACGTCCGATGGCCATCCAACTGCTTGAGGTTCGTTTGGATCAACGCAAACTCGTCCCCACCCAGGCGCGCGATGGTATCTTTCTCGCGCACACTCGCCTGCAGTCGGCGGGCCACTTCCTCGAGAACGGCATCACCCGCAGCGTGTCCGTGGATGTCGTTGATGTCCTTGAACCCGTCCAAGTCGAGCATGTGCACCGCGAATGGCACTGCGTCGCGCGCCAACTGAGCCAAGCAAGTTTCGAGGCGATCCCGGAAGAGAGCGCGATTGGGGAGGTTCGTCAGCCCGTCATAGAGGGCCAGCCGCTCGATCTTCTCGCGATACTCGCGGTCGGTGGTGACGTCGCGTGCCGTTCCCACGACCCGCAGCGCACGACCTGTCTGCTCTCTGAGGACCGTGGCATCGCTTCGAACATCGAGATACCGCCCACTGCGATGCCGGATCTTGAACTCCATCGAAAACGACTTCGCCGCTGAGCTCAGGACTTCCTGCAATCGCTCTTCTGTCTCTGCTCTCGTTTCTGGATGCAGAAGACGCTGCCACGTCTCGTACTCGTCAGGAAGTTCATCGGGCTCGTAGCCCAGCATGCGCTTCCAGCTGTCAGAGTAGTGAGCGAACCGACCTGCCAAATCCCAATCGAAGACGCCTTCCCGAGCTCCCATCATTGCCAGCTTCAGTCTTTTCTCCGAGGCTTGAAGAGCTACTTGCGCTTCGGAGAGGTCAGCCGTTCGTGAGGCGACGCGTTCTTCGAGGCTCCTCAGAACCAGCAGACGCTCGATGGCTAGCATCGCCTGCGTTGCGAGAAGCTCCAGCGTCGCCACCTTGCCGCCGGGGAAGGCATGTTTGGTCATCGTATTGAGAAGGAACAGAACGCCGCCCATCTCCCCCGCGTGTGATAGCGGGATGCAAAGGCAACTGCCTTGGTGAACATCACCCACCGGCAAGACGCCACTTACGTCGGTGCTCGCCATATCAGGAACAGACAGCAGGGTGCCACGTGCGACCACCGTCTCCACGGCAACTCGGATCAAAGGATCCCCGTACGCACCCAGCGGCTGGGGCAATGGTCGTCCTTCGACTTCCGCCCCCGCCCCCTGATCGGCGACGACGCGCCAATCGCCTTGATCCCGCAGAACCAGGCAGGACCGGTTGGCACCGGAGCTCTCGCTCACGGTCGCCATCAGGCGCTGGGTTAAGGTGGTTTCGTCGCGCTCCGCGGACAGAGCGATCGAGGACTTGACCAGCGCCAGCCATTCGGGAGGAAGGTTCGCTTGGCGACTGGAGGCATCGACGTCCCGCCGCTTCTCCAACAACCCACCGTAGTTCGAGACAAGACGTTGCACCTTCAAGTGGGCGCCCCAATCTTCATACAGGTCGATCGCCTCTGAGAGCAGTGCCTTTGCAGTGATCTTGTGACCGAGCGACAGAAGATATTCGCCGTAGCGCTCGGCGATCAACGCGCTGTCGCTGAGATACGCGTACTTGCGGGCACCTCGCGCTGCCTGCTCGAAGTACCGGAACGCTCGCAAGGGGTCCTTGCGCACGCGACACCACTCGGCGGCGACCAGATCGGCCTTGTGAGCAAAGTTCGCGGGCGCGTGCTCCGCCCAGAATCGAAGCCGCCGCTGCAGGCGCGTGACCTTCCGCAACCGCGCGAGGCGCTCGCTACGAGGCACCTGGTCGGCTCGTTGCAGTAGCGCCATGGCGTGAAAGAAGACCTGCTGCGCCTGTTCGGCCATGCCGGCCACAGCGAAGCTCAACGGCTCCGCACGAGCCGCGGCCTGCAGGGCCCGCTCATCGTCACCCAGAATGACCGCGAACATGGTCTGGGAAGCCAGTACGTTGAAAGCCAAGAATGGACTATCTTGTTCGATCAGCTGCTGGCCCAGCTTCTGAGCGTCGTACTCGTCCGAGCGCAACACTTCCGAATCCTCCGCCTGTCCGGATAGGTTGAGCGCGACCTGCCGCCAAATGAAGGCGAAGTCCAAATGGTAGTCCATGTGGAGGTGGCGGATCAGTTCACAGACTCGATTCTGGAACCGAACGGACTCGTCGAGCTGGTAACCGGATAGCACCATGTGCTTTCCACATTGAATCCCGTTGTAGGAGCCGTATTCGAAGTCCCCATATTGCAGCCCTTGGTCCAGCCCCAGTGGCAGGGTCTCGATCGAGTGTCTGAGCGGCTCCTTCCAATGGCGGATGAAGACGTCGAACAGATTGACCGCCTTCGCGCGCAGCTGCGGTATCTCGAGCTGATCGGTCAGTTCCAAGCACAGCCGACCGTAGCGGTAACCAGCATCGATTTCATCATACACCCCGGCGAGCAGTACGCCGTAGAACCCGAAAGCGAAAGGAGCAAAGCCGGACATCCCCTTGTCGATCGTCAGGTGAGCCAACTCCAAAGACACCAGCTCCCATAGCTTCGGGCGCATCACGTAGGCAGCTCCGGCCATGCCCACCATCACCTCCAACGCGAGAAGACTCGCTTCCCCCTCGAGAGGTGGCAGGTCCTTCAGGTCGGAGATGGTGTCGACCGGGCGTCGCAACGCGTCTCGCAACTCCTCAACGCGGGCCTGACGCCGAGCACCATCCAGCGCAAGCTCCACCCCAAGCAGCGACAACGCCTCGACGGCTCGATCGAGGGCTCCGTGCTGGTCATTTCTGGCGATGAGCAAGCGGATGCCGAGCTGATGCAGCCGAACGCGTCCTACGGGGTCATCGGTGCGCCCCAACGCCCGGTCCAGAAGCTCGCTTGCCGAATCGAGCTGCACGTTGTTCAGTCGACAACGGATGGCCGTCAGCACGATGGCCAGGGCCTCTCGTGGGGCGTCCTCCCATAGGCTCTCCGGCATCAGAGCGAGGGCCTTCTCGGCGTATCCGAACGCCGCGGCGTGCGCCCCATTCGCGGCGGTCGCTTCCGCTGCGAGGCGATTGTGACGCATGAGCCATCCACGATCGATTGAAGCCGATGCCAGCAGCTCGTCGACAGGCTCACGATTCGTTCGTGGGGCTATCAAAGCCTGACCCGCGTTGAGGTGATCGACGACCTCGAGAAGCGTTTCTCCGTGGAGCTGCTCATTCAACGCCGCCAGCCTCGCGCCAATGAAGACGTGGACTTCAGGCAGCTCGTCTTCAGCAATGAGCTGATAGGCGGCTTGTTGCGCCCTGTCGTGCACAAACTGAAGCTCCGACCCGACTCGTTGGAGCACGCGCCCGGCGATGGCTGGCTCGAGATCCGCCTGAACCGACTCATCCGAGAGCTGCCAGATCGTAGCGAGTCGCTCGACCGAGAAGCGTGCTCCGAGCAGAGCGGCGCGAGAGAGTTGAGTGCGGGCGGCCGGAGCCATGCGCTGGAGGCGCCCTAGTACCAACTCCACGACGTTGCCTGTCGCGGCCTCGGCGGCAATGGCCTCTGGCTCCCAGGTTGGCTTCCCAGATTCTGCGTCGCGCCCAACAAGTCGTCGCTCCAAAAGCAACATGAGGAACTGGCCAACGAAGAAGGGGTTGCCGGCTGTTTTGGCATAGACCAAATCTGCCAACCCCACTACGGACTCTGGTGAAGCCTGGAAGGCCTCCGCCACCAGCACGCCGACTGTCGGTCGCGTTAGAGAATCTAGCGAGATCGAGGTGGCGGTGCGACTGACGAGCCCATCGATGAGTCGTCTGACGGCCGGTGCCTCCTCGAGCTCACGTGTGCGGAAGGTGCACAAGAAGACGACGCGTCGGACGTTGTCGGAAGTGGCCAGGAGCTCGAGCAGGGACAGAGATGCTTGGTCCATCCATTGGATATCGTCGAGCATGACGACGGTCGCCTTACCCGCCGAAGCCAGGGCGGCGAAGAGGTTCTCGAACGCGTAGTTGATCCGATTGCGCACCTCTTCGTCAGAAAGCCCAGCGGGACTGCGGTCCCCCCCGAGCAATGCTTCGAAGCTCGGGACAAGCGTCGACAACGTGCCAGCGCCTTCGCCCAAGCGCTCTTTCAACGCAAGTAACAGCTCGTCTCGTTCGCGAACCGAGAGTTGCTCAATCTGATGAGCTAAGGAGGACAGTGCGGAGCGCCAGGCGGAGTAGGGGCTGAGCTGACGAAACTGTTCGAACTTCCCTTCGATGAAGAAGCTCTCTCGTTGGTCCACACCCAAGCGCAGCGTCCGTGCGACGGCGCTCTTGCCCACCCCCGGAGCTCCGTCGATGAGAACCACTTCCCGACAACCACGCTGAGCGCGCTCGAGCGCGCTCGCCAGGGCGGCAGTCTCCTCCTCGCGGCCGTACACCGACCCGGAGGGCCGATAGTGCAGCGGCATTTCACCGCGGGCGAGGGGGAAGTGGCTGATGGTTCCGGTTGCATCGAGCCTCCCTCGGCAGTGCTCCAGGTCCCGCTGAAGCCCGAGTGCCGTCTGGTAGCGCTCGGAAGGGTCCTTCGCGAGCATCTTTGCGACCAGATCAGACAGCGCAGTAGGAATCGCTTCCTGCTGGGAGGATGCGGTCGGGGCTTCGACCGCGAGGATTGCGTGGAGCAGCGACAGCGGATCATCGTCGCGAAACGGCAGCTGCCCAGTGAGCATGTAGAAGAGCGTGACTCCGAGCGAATACAGATCGCTCCGCTCATCGAATGGAGCGGACACCTGCCCGGTCGCTTCGGGAGCCGCGTAGGCCAGAATGCCCACCATGTTGCCGGCATCCTCGTCCTCCGAGCGCGGGCTCGATGGGTCGATCCGTCGAGCTCGTTCGAAGTCGATGAGAACGGCACGCCCCCCCTCCCCCACAAGGACGTTGCCAGGATGAATGTCGCCGTGAACGAAGCCCTCCGAATGGACTCTCTGCAGGACTTCGGCCAGATCAGCGGCAATGCAAAGCGCCTCTTGCGAACTCAGCCTCCCGCTCTGCCGCATCTTGCGTTGCAGGCCTTCGAACCTCAAGTCGTTCTGTAGCAGGGTGGGCACGCCGTCGACCTCTTGGTGGCGGACCTCAGCGCCTCGGTCGGAGGTCGGAGGGTACAGCAGCTCACGCCATCGCTGCTCTTGCTCGTAGGCCCGCGTGGTCGCCAGATTGATGCGACTGACGACGGGACGCTTGATGATCACCGCGCGGTCGTCAGCCAGTCGACGGGCTCGTAGCACGACGGTTCGCTCACTTTGGTACAGCAGCTCGGGGTGGCTGTAGCCACCGGGGGCTTCGAGGAGAGATAGCTGCTGGCCAAAACCGTCCTGTTGTGCTGCGAGTCTCATCAGTGTCTGGATGCCGTGGGGGAGACGCCGAGAGCCTCAGTTCACATCGAGCGCTCCCGAGCCCCCTATCCGCAACAACGTCACAGCGACGGGTTGCGATAACTCCACCTCCCCATTCTCGACACGGACGCACCGATTGAGCCTGCGCGTGACGATGTAAGTTTGCGGCCTACGTACTGATTCTGTCATGCCGAGGGCTGTGGACAAGCAGCATCGCTCGTCGACGGTCCGACCACCGCGCTCTACTTCTTGAAGCAGCTTCGCCCGTTTACAAACGGGAGAGCGTGTGGTTGCGCCAAAGAAAAATAACCCTCGAGACAGGCAGCGAAGCGGATCGGGGATCCAGTTGACTAGGTTCAGGTTGCGGGTGCGAGCAGCTTCGTCACCGGTGTTGTTTCTGAGCTCCAAGAACTCCTCGATGTCTGCGAGCCATGGCTCGAGATACACGCAGCACGCGCCTTTGCGCTTGCCACCTTGATTGACGGCAGCGACCGATGCGTCCAGCGTCTTGATCCACGGGACGATGCCGCTGGAATGGCCGTTGGTGCTCTCGATCAGGGACCCGCCGTCGCGCACGCGCGACTGGCGACCAGACCGCTCTCATTCGATCCAATTGATTCGACCAGCTCAGCCGCTTGCGGAGCCATCGAATCCAACGGGAAGTGGAACGACAACGTCGTGCCGCAGCCCGACTTCGTCTCGACTTTGATGCGGCCATTGCGATCCTGACAGGCCTTGTGAGCTGCAGCCAGACCGATGCCCCGTCCGGAGTACTCGCTCACGTTGGCCGCCGTGGTAATTCCGTCCGTCAGCAACGCTGCGAGCAGTTCCTCCTCGGTGGCATGAGGCAGTCCAGCAGCCTCCGCCCGAGCGGCGACCTGGTCCCAATCAATTCCTGCCCCGTCGTCGGTTGCGGAGATCACGAACTCACCCTCATGGATACTGGTCCTCAGGGTTAAACTCCCCTGCTCGGGCTTACCCAGCTCGCGGCGCGTATCCGGAGATTCAACTCCGTGATCCACCGCGTTGCGAACAACATGGATGAAAGCGGACCAGAACGAAGCCCATTGCCTGGGATCCAAGCGCAGCGTTTCGCCCTCCACCTTGACCTGGAGCCCCCCTTTGTCGAGACGCTGCGCGATGCGTTCCGCTTGCGCCGCGATTCGCTCGAGTCGAATCGCCGTAGGCTCCAGGCGCAGATCAACCAGCATCTGGGTGATCTCCTGATGGCTACGGGACGCCATCGAAGCCCGCAACAGGCCTTGGTACTCATCCGGCTGCATCTCGATCCGGTGACTCAACTCCCCGAGCAAGCGTAACATCCTGTCACCAAAGGCGTGCCACATGTTGTCCAACTCGCGCAGCTGTTTCGGAGGGCCCTCCTCGTCACCCTGAGCCACCATGTATGACTCAATCTCATGACAGGCATCCGCCACCGTGCGGACCCCGAAGGTCATGCAGTTGCCCTTGATCGTGTGTAGGGACCGCTTGAGCACTTCAGTCGAGGCGTCTGGATCCACAACGACCGCCATCAGATCGTTCACCTCGTCCATAAATTCGACAAACCCCGCACGATCCGCCAAGGCGCGCTCGATCACAGTCCCCATTTCTTGCTGTTCTTTTTGCAGGCGTTGGCGTTCGAGCTCCGCGGTCTCGTCGGCGATGATGATGAGCAATCCCTCGATGTCGTCCCCGTGCAGAAGGGGCTGATAGGCAATGGTGTAGTGGCGATCGTCGTGTTCGAAGTGCGACGGTGCCTGATCGAGACACAGGTCCAAAGGCAACAGCCCTTCGAGGCATTGCTCCCAAGCCAGAGCGAACTTCTCTGCGAGCAACGGGTTGATGTCAGCCAGTAGCTCCCCAATGGTTTGCCCCGACTTGGGCTCCCCAAACCAACGAGCTATCGCGGCTGAGTGCTCGGGTTGCAAGACACCATCGCGATCGATACTCACCAAGCCCTGAGCCACGTTGTCCAACACCAGTCGCATCGACCGATTCCTTGCATCGAGCTCCGCGGTGCGTTTCAGGACGACTTTCTCCAGCCCGATGACGTTGTCGAAGAAACTCCGGGCGATGTACACCGTGGCGATCGACTCCAGCACCACGAACGCAGCGTGCACTGCGACGACCCACCACGGCGCATCGTAGTTGAAGACACTGGAAGGCAGCAGCATCCAGAGGAGGAGGTGGTGCACAGCCACAGTGACCGCTGCAACCAGGATCGCCGACGGGTTCCCGTACAATGCGAGCATTGCAAGCAGCGCGAAGAAGTAGAAGTGCATCTCGATCTGCACAGGACCCTGGCCAAAGTGCACCAGGAGACCGCCCATCAGCATGGAGGTGAAGCCGTACACAAGCCCGACCGTTCTTGGGTTCTCCAAACCACGGAACGCCACGATGGGGCCCGCAGCGACGGCAGATGTGAGGAACAACGCCAGCAACGGTTGTGTATCGTTCACCCAAGCGATCAGTGCGAATACCGGAATGTGCAGCAAGAAGAACTGCACCGTGATTCGATTTACCTTTGCCAGGTACTTACGCTCGAACGGCGAGATCTCAGCGGGTAGCAGAATGAACTTGAGCAACGTCCGCAACATTGATTCACCTCTCGTACTTGAGCCCGATTGGGTCCAGATAAGACTGCAACTCGCGGCTCGTGCCACACCCGTACAATGGAAGCCTGTCCGCATCTCCGCGAGCCTGGAGCTCCGCAAGCAACGTGATGTCTCGATAATCGATGCCCTGCTTGCGCGCCGTATAGCCTCCGGAGTACCGCACGGCGCCGTCTGGGCTGAGGATCAGTAGCAACGGGGCACTCTCGATACCATATCGAAGCTTCAGCTCTTCTGGTGCCACGTGCTCCACGGAAAACCCTCTCGCCCGTGCGCTTCGACTGAAGCTCTCGTGGGGCCCCACGAGCAAGACGACTTCACGCGCGCCGCGAGGCCGCTCACTCTCTAGTAGGTAGTCGAAGATGCGTTGGGAGCACCTGCATTGGGAATACAGGACATGTACGAGGTGCCAACTGTCCGAGGATTGTCCAACCAGCTCTCGTAGGCCGCCTTGAACCTGTTCATCTTCCACGTCAGGAACGGGCAACGTCACCCAATGACCCACCATGAAGACGGTGCAGATCACCGACAGCACCACCGCCCACACGACGAGGAACGCTCGAATCCCTAGTCGGCGAAGCCTCCCGGAAAGCCGCACCTCGGATGCCCCCCGAGACGAAGTTCGTGAGTTGTGTGACTGAACGCTGCCCATGTCTCCGGCCCGGAAAGGTATCCGGGCTCCCGAAATAGCGAACGGCCAAGAAGCTGAGAAGTTTACCTCCTCACGAGGAGCCAGGCCTCACACGCACCTGGATCTGCCTTCAGCCCCTTGGTCAGCGTGAGACCGTCGATGTCGGGCAGCTGAATGTCCATGAGAATCAGGTCGGGCAGTCCCAGCAACGGCAGCTGTGCCCGCTACGCCTGTGCCCGGAGCACCTACAGTCCCAGCCGCTACACCGCGTCAACGATCGCGTGCCCAGAATGAGCAGCACTGACCCTGTGTCAAGCCGCTCGCCATCGCCGACCTGGTGAAGCACGTTTGGGGGGCGATCGGAGTCGCTTCGAAGCGGTGCTCGCAGATGCCCTGACCAGCCCTCGACGATTCGGCGCGTGCTGTGCGTCGCCGAGGTTCGTGGACGCGAAGAGTGGCCATTACGCGCGACGGGTCCCGGTATCCCTGCGCCCCTCATCGAGATGAGGATCATGACCGCGAGGCGCCCAGCTGCGCACCGGACACGAGGACTCAGCGCTGCGAAAACCAGCGATCGATGGAGGCCCTGCCCCCGCCGCTGATCAGCACGACTATCGCCAAACCGAGCGCTAGCAGGTGGTACTCGAACCCCTCGCCACCCTGGGCGCCATACCAGTTCCCCCAGCGCACATCCGTGCGGCGCCTCTTCGACCCCGAATTCGAGGCTCCTCTGTGGCTCCTCTTCCCCGCCGATCTGAGGCGTACCGCGCGCGTCCGTGTCGTCGTCGAACAACTCTACGACGCCCTTGTCGCCAACCGGGACCTGCTGGAGGGTCAGTCGCCCAGCTGACCGCTGTCCGTCAAACGGGGGTCGGCGACACCACCCTGTGTCTGTCGGGGTTCTTCTCGAAGAGGCGAGGAATGCTCTCACGAATGCAGGACAACAGCGCCTCGACGAGACCTAGCTCCAGGCAGTCTTTGGGGTGGACCAAGCTGACTTCTCTCGCTGGAGCCGGGACCGCAAAGGGACGAACTCTTTCGCGACGCACGACCGCCGGTAGCGTCTGAGCGAAGGTCTCGGGTATCAGCGTGTAGCCCTCGCCTCGATCCAGCAGCTGCCGCAAGGTCTCGAACCCCCCAGCCTCGAACTGCACGTTGGTAACGGGCCCGCTGCAAAGTCGCGTATCGCAGAGCGCAACCATTTGTTCGCGGAAACAGTGCCCCTCGGACAGCAGCCAGACTCTGTCCGGCTCCAAGGAATCGAGTGAAACCTCTCCCTGCGCGAGAATCGGTTCCTCGGCGGCTGCGTAGACGTAGAATTCGTCGAGAAAAAGGGGCCTTTCCTCCAGCCCGGGCTCGCCCAAGGGCGTGGCCATCAAGGCCGCGTCGACTTCTCGCCGCCGCATGGCCGCAACGGCGTCGCGGGTCGTTGCCTCGGTGAGAATGAGCTGGATGTCTGGGTACCTGTTAGAAAACTTGGAGAGAAACCAAGGAATCACATAGGGCGAGATGGTCGGAATGGCCGAAAGACGAATCTGCCCCGAGAGCTCGCCCGTGGGTCCCTTCGCGACCTTCTCGAAGCTCTTGTAGGCGTCCACGACTTTCTGCGCCTGCTCCAATACCGCAAAGCCGCGCGGGGTTGGGGCGATGGGTTTCGCCGAGCGATCGAAGATGGCAAAGCCCAACGTTTCTTCGATCTTCTGAACTTGCGAGCTCAGCGTCGGCTGGGACACGCCGCACGCCACCGCTGCTCTGCCAAAGTGTCCCTTGCGAGACACGGCCAGGAGGTATTCGAGTTGCGTGACCGTGGGCATCAGCTGAAAGGGTAGCAGCCTGCGAACGCGACGGCACGGCAGATAGCCAACGGCTATCGTCGTTACCGGGAGCCTATTGGACGGAGTGTTCGTTCGGAGGCACTCATCAACGCATGAAACACCCAGACCAGCTGACTCAGCGAACCCATCCACTCACGGTCATTTCAACAATCGCAGGCTTGTGTCTTCTCAGCGTTGGCTGCAGGTCAGAAAATGAGCCGGCGACGCCCGATACCGAGACCAAACCCCTGGTACATGTGGACGACCCCAGCGACCAGGCCGCTTCAACAGCGAAGCAGATCGAGTTCGAGCCCGGCGAAGCGAAACCCAACAACTTCTGGTGGCCAAAGAACGTCGACCTTCGCGCGCTGCGCCACAACGAAGCGGCCAACCCATACGGAAGAGACTTCCACTATGCCGCCGAGTTCTCCAAGTTGAACCTCGACGACGTCAAAGCCGACATCAAGGCCATGCTCACGGACAGCCAAGAATGGTGGCCCGCGGACTACGGAAACTACGGACCGCTCATGATTCGCCTGGCATGGCACAGTGCGGGAACGTACCGCGTCAGCGACGGAAGAGGCGGCTCCGACGGCGGCCAGATGCGCTTCGAGCCCCTCAACAGCTGGCCGGACAACGCGAATCTCGACAAGGCCCGCCGCCTGCTTTGGCCCATCAAGTCCAAGTACGGCCGCGCTCTGTCCTGGGCAGATCTGATGGTGCTCACAGGGACGGTGGCCATGGACTCCATGGGGTTTACGACCCTCGGCTTCGCCGGTGGTCGGGAGGACGACTGGGAAGCGGACCTCGTCTACTGGGGCCCGGAGAAAGGCATGCTCGGTTCAGAACGCTTTCATGGCGACGACCGTACATTGGAGCAACCGCTCGCCGCTGCACACATGGGGTTGATCTACGTCAACCCCGAGGGACCGGACGGAAACGGGGATCCCGTCTCAGCGGCCGCAGATATTCGCCAGACGTTTGCTCGCATGGCGATGAACGACGAAGAAACCGTCGCGCTAATCGCCGGTGGACACACCTTCGGCAAGGCACACGGCGCCCATCCTGCAGCCAACTGCCTGGGGCCTGAGCCGGGAGCGGCTGGTATCCCCGACCAGGGCATCGGCTGGAAGAACAAGTGCGGCACAGGAACGGGCGCCGACACCACGACAAGCGGGCTCGAGGGAGCGTGGACGTCCACGCCGGCCAAGTGGAGCAACCTGTTCTTCGACTACCTCTTCCAGTTCGAGTGGGAGAAGCAGAAGAGCCCCGCAGGCGCCACTCTCTGGAAGCCGTCGGCCCCCGCCGCGGCGAGCTTGGTCCCCGACGCCCACGATCCATCTGTTCGTCACGCACCGATGATGCTGACCACGGACCTGTCGCTTCGACAGGATCCTGCTTACGAAAAGATTGCCAGCAAGTTCCGTAAGGACCACAAGGCGTTCGAGCAGGCCTTCGCCAAGGCGTGGTTCAAGCTGACCCATCGCGATCTGGGGCCACGTTCCCGCTACCTGGGTAGCGACGTCCCAGAGGAGATTTTCTCCTGGCAGGACCCCCTGCCGCCTCGCGAGTCTGTGGTGCCGACCTCCGCAGATGTGGTGCTTCTGAAGAAGCAGATCGTGGCCGCCGAGCTTTCTCCTTCCCAGCTGGTGCGTGTGGCGTGGGCGTCGGCGTCGAGCTACCGCGACTCGGACAAACGCGGTGGCGCGAACGGTGCGCGAATCCGGTTAGCTCCCCAAAAGGATTGGGCGGTAAACAATCCCCGGGAGCTAACGGAGGTTCTGAAGGCACTGGCAACGGTGCAGAAGGGTTTCAACGCTAAAGCCCCCGACGGAAAGCGGGTCTCTCTGGCAGATCTGATCGTGCTGGCAGGTGCGGTAGGCATCGAGGAAGCCGCCAACAAGGGCAAGCGAACGGTTCGGGTTCCGTTCACACCCGGGCGCGTCGACGCCAGCCAAGAGCAAACCGACGTCGCTTCCTTCGAACACCTCGCTCCCCACGCTGACGCCTTCCGTAACTTCTACACGACTGGAGCCTTGCGACGTCCCGCCGCCGCCATGATCGACAAGGCAGACCTGTTGGGGCTCACCGTACCCGAGATGGTCGCTTTGGTTGGGGGGCTGCGAGTGCTGGGCAACAACACCCCCAGCGCGGGCTCTCACGGCGTCTTCACCAAGAGCCCGGGGATCCTGAGCAACGACTTCTTCGTCGAATTGCTGGACCTGTCCACCCACTGGACGCCTTCCAAAGAAGAAGGTGTGTTTGAAGGGCGCTCTGCTGACGGCACACCGAAGTGGACGGCCACCGAGGCCGATCTCGTCATCGGTTCCAATTCGGAGCTGCGCGCCGTGGCTGAGGTCTACGCGTCAGATGAGGCGACCTTCGTTCAGGACTTCGTGGCTGCTTGGGTGAAGGTCATGCAAGCCGACCGTTTCGACCTTCATCGATGAGGAAGCTGATGTCGGTTTGGAAGATGATGTCGGTGTTGTGCCTAGCCAGCGTTGCTGGCTGGGCGGGCCTCACTGGTTACAAGCCGATTCGGGGTACAGAGCCCCCGGCCGACGGGTGGGCGAATGTGGCGCCCACGGAGGTGATCCAGTCGTTGAATCGAGACGGCGAGCAGTTGCTTGAAGTGCGGCAGGGGAAGCTGCGGACTTGGGTTCGGGTGCCGGATGTTGGCGCGCGTTCTGGCGACTACGTGCTGCTGGGACACGGCAAGCTCCAGCGTGGTGTCGAAGTCCCTGAGCTCGACCAACGTGTTGCCGAGCTCGTCAGCATCCGGCACATCCGGGTCGTCGACCTGGAGGCGGCTCGACAGGCGGTTCGAGCGTCTTTGCCCGAGAACGCAGTGGCGATCGGTGACGTCTATGCTGGGCTCCACCAATTGGCTGGCAGCCAAGTGGTGGTGCACGGAACTGTCGTCAAAGCGCCCCACGCCGTAGGGTGGTATTGGGTGCATCTCCAAGATGGTTCGGGGGACTCCCTCGAAGGCACCCACGACTTGACAGTCAAGACATCCCAGGCCGTCACTGTAGGGCAGCGGGTGTCCTTCCGCGGGCGCCTTCGCCAGGATGTAAACCTCGGTTTCGGCTATCACTACGACGCCCTGATCGAGCAGGGGGTCTTGCTAGCTGAGTAACGCAACGTCTGTCCGCCGGCCGGTAGCGCTCACCCCGGGCGTCGCGAGTCATCCGAGAGCGGTGTTCAGTCGTTTACCACTGACAGTTCTGCCTTCGACTGCCCGCGGCCGGTAACTCAGCTCGACTAACCCACCGCCGATTTCGCGTGTACTCTCGAGCTCGAGAGGGTGCCGCTCGACGCAACCGGCGAACAGCGGCAAGCCCTTTCCCAATATCGTCGGGATCAGCGTCACCGTGATGTGGTCGATCAACTGGGCCTGTAAGGCTGAGCGGATCAGGGCGCCGCCGTCGATGTACACGTCACGCTCTCCCGCGGCCTGCCTGGCTGCGGCGACCAGTTCCTCGATGCTTCCCCCGATCACGCGCGCGGTGTGTTGACGGGGCCCGAGCTGCCGGTTGCTTGCAACCAGCACCGGAGCCGGCCGCCCAGGCGACTGGCCAAGCCGCCGACGAACTCGGCACGCTCGCCACGAAGCTACTCACGCTCGTCAAGAAAGAAGCACTGGCAGGCGCCGGTCATTGAAAAGGTCACGACGCTCAGGCGGTGACTGTCAGCGCCCGGCGGCGGCGCGACGATGCGCCTTCCCTTGCATGGACGGGTGGGGTGGCAAGTGACCGTACACCTCGTCGAACACGACCAGGGTGCGGAGTCGGCGAGTGCCGCGCAGGCTGCGGGTGTACGCCAGGCTCTCCCCCAACAGCACTCCGAGCACCGGGGTGCGCTCCTCGTCGTCGAGATGGGCGACGCTGACGATGGCGGCGGCTGTCCGTCCACCCTTCGGGGCCAACCACTCCCGGACGTCTAGAGAACTCCCTTCACGCCAACCGGCAAACGAAGGCGACGCGAGTAGCGTGTTCAGCGCGGAAGCCAAACCGTTGCGCTTCGCTCGCCAAACGCCATGAAGGCATGCACACGCTGAGGCTCGGCGTGGGCTGCGCGGCGCAACAGAACCTGCCGCATGCCAGTCTGCGCCCGATTAGCGAATCGCCCAGCTCCGCTAACCCATGAAGTGAGGGGCTCGCGGGGGTCTTGGTGCCTGCAGTAGTCAGGCGTAACGATCGACGTTGCGACCAACGGTCTCCGTTGGAATCATTGGAATCAACGGCAACTCCGGGCCTTGGAGGATCGGTTCGGTACGCGAACCACTCGGAGCGGACGCTCTTTGCGCAGGTGGCTGTTGTTCGTACGAAAGGACTTTACCGACCTGACTTCCAAGCGCGGCCACTTGTGCGCTTCCTACAATAGTAGACATCTCAACACCCCCGAAACATGTCGACGAAGCAGGCGGGAACGCCGGCTCATACAGCTCATGGACGACGCGTCATCCGGATCCTTGAGCTTCTTTCGTTGGTCTCCTCCCCAAGAAATGAAGCACTGCCACTTCAGCTCGTGGCAGAAGGGCCGTACCACCAAGACGGGGCGATGACGATTTCCAATTGCAACACCAGCGCCGAGCGTCGAGCTGCGCGTCAGCAAGATATCGCTGCTTCCAAAGCCAAGGAAATGCTCGACTTGCTGTTATCTGCGAGCCAGCAAGGAATCGTGGAACACGACTTGTCCACGGGCGTGTCCACCTACAGCGAACGCTGGCACATGATGTTGGGGTTCCAAGGGGAGCACCAGCTCGAGGACACGCCGACGTTGTGGCAGGAGCTGACACACCCGGAGGATCTGGCTGAGGTGTTGGTAGAATGGGAGAGTCACGTGCAATTTGCGTGGCCTTTTCAGCGCGTTTGGAGAATGCGCCATCACGAAGGCGGCTATCGCTGGATAGAGTGCCACAGCACCGCTCAGATGGACGAAGCGGGCGATGTGGAGACCATCTTGAGCGCCTTCGCTGACGTGACTGAACGCGTCGAAGAGGCCAATCGACAAGCCGCGCTGCTTGCAGCGATACCGGACACAATCGTTCGTATGGAGCTAGACGGTCGCGTTCTGGACATGCACCACGGCAGCGCCAGCAGCGAAGGCCTCTTTCGCGACTTTGGCAAGCCCACGGACCTAGGCGCGGTTGTTCGCGATCCCCGACTGGCGCAGCTACTGCTGGAGAGCGGACGACGTGCCTTGGCTGAGGGATGTGTCGCAAGCGCCACGTACTCCACGACGGCGGTGGACGGCTCTGGAGACGGACCGCGGCACTACGAGATCCGTTGCGCGCCGAGTGGCTCGGAGCAGGTCGTTCTGTTGCGCGACGTCACCGAGGTCCGAATGATGGAGTCGCAGTTGCTTCAGTCCCAGAAGCTCGAGTCAATCGGTCAACTCGCCGCTGGTATCGCGCATGAGATAAACACGCCACTGCAGTTCATCAGTGACAATGTGCAATTCACGGGGAGAGCTGCCGCTCGCGTGCTCGAGTTGCTGCAGAAGTACTCCGATCGCCTTCACGAGCTGGTAAGTGAGGACGAGAGGAAGGAACTGAAAAAGGAGGCCCGCCAGGCCAAGTTGCCATTCTTGCTGGAGAACATTCCCAGCGCATTGAGCTCTTCGGCGGATGGAGTCGCCCGCGTCGCGGAGATTGTTGCCGCGATGAAGGAGTTTTCGCACCCCGGAGCGAAGGTACCAGCCCCCTCGGACATCAACCGCGCACTAAAGAGTACGGTCAAAGTGTCCACGAACGAGTGGAAGGGGGTTGCGGATCTCGAGCTGGATCTTGACGAGACGCTGGGCGTCGTCAACTGTGTACTTGGCGAAGTCAACCAGTGTTTCTTGAACATCATCGTCAACGCTGCTCATGCGCTGGCTGAACGATACGGGGACACCAAGTCGGGACTGATCCGCGTGTCCACGAAGGCTCAGGCCACTGGGGTGGAGATCCGCATCGCGGACAACGGTCCGGGGATCCCTGAACATGTCCGGCAGCGGATCTTCGACCCTTTCTTCACCACCAAGCCAGTCGGCAAGGGCACCGGGCAGGGGCTGGCGATCGCTCGCTCAACCATCGTGGACAGACATGGGGGCGAGTTGATCTGTGAATCCACGCCGGGGGTCGGGACGACCTTCGTCATACGGCTGCCGCACTCACCGCCCGGGGCGCCGGATACCGACGAGACGGGGTGACACTACTCTATTCTAGCCTGCGTCGTTCCGATAGGGTGGTCAGCTTGGCTCGTGCCTGGGCGGAGAACACTCCGCAGTCATCAGACAGCGGTCAGTTTTCTGGCAGCGGCCAACAACTGTGCGGGCTTGAACGGCTTGACGACCCAGCCCTTGGCACCGAGCGCTCGCGCCTGCTGGACCAGCTTCGGCTGTGCCTCTGTGGTCAACATCACGACGCTGAGGTCGATGGCCTGCAGGCGTTCTTGCACTCGCTCCAGCATTTCGATGCCAGTCATGCGCGGCATGTTCACGTCGCAAATGACGAGCGCGATGTCGTCGCGAGTTTCGATGAGTTCAGCCCCATCGATGCCGTCACCAGCTTCGAGCACGTCGAACCCCTCCAGGGCATTGCGCACTTCTCGACGAATGATGGCCGAGTCATCCACAATCAAAACCGTTCTATTCATTCCCGCGACCCGTTTTGATCATCCCAACAATGCATAACGACCGATCAGGCAGCACCATTAGGGGTTTCGTGGTCCGGTGCGATGGAAGCGGACCAAGTTGCAACACTCTGCGAACCCGCCGATACGTTTCCCTTGCTCGGTGATGTCTGCCATTAACGAGCTGCGCCGCGGAGCCGTTCCTTCCCGGCGAGGCAGCTGGTAGAAGTGGCGGTTGGTGGACAGATGTTGACGGTATGCGATGGTGCTCTCGACGCCCTGGTTGTCGAGAGCACCATCGCCCTCCTCACGCACCTGGGTTGCCCGGCGGAAGCCTTGGGGCAACAGGAAGGCGTGATGCGGTCCGAAGAAGGCGCGTTGGCCGCGATCATCGGCTTCGTCGGAGACGACCTGGAAGGGGCACTCACGATGATGAGCACGCCCAGGCTGCTCTCAAAGACGCTACCGGAGTCGGTTGAAGGCTCGGAGGATTTGAAGCTGTTGCACGATTGGGCCGCTGAGGTGGCCAATCAGTTGCTGGGGCGGCTGAAGAACAAGCTGGCACTGCACGACGTCAACTTCAACGTGGCGCCACCCATCCCGATGTTTGCGCAGTGCTTGACTCTCCCGCCGTTGCGAAGGCCCAATGCGACGAGTTGGTCCGAATTCGTCACGCCATACGGGAGCCTTTGTGTGAGATTCGAAGCGCTGGCCGCGCCTGACTGGGTGCTCCCCCCGCTGGAACACGACCAAGAAGCATTGCTGCAAGAAGGAGACCTTCAGCTGTTTTAGTCCGCGGTGCTCTCTCAGCGTTCGACGCACTGGCCATCGACGCACGCTAGCTCCAACTCAACACACGGGGGCGGGGGGCTCGGGGTGCAGTCGAGAGCTTCTCGGGTGGCGCACTGTTCGGCAGAGACGCGCTCGACGGCCTGGTCGAAGAGGTCTTGGTTGGCCGTGCTGATCGCGGCACCGCAGGCATCGTGGCAGGCGCTGGAGTGACCGACCTGGACGCAGTCTTCGACCACCTCGCAGTTGTGAGGTGTGCCATAGACGATGTGCGTGACGTCTCGCGCAGCGGCGCTGCTCAGACGGTTGCACAAGTCATCATCCGTGATGCCGTAGAGCGCGTTGAGCGCGGGCGCCAGCGCCTCGGCTTCCACACCGGTGTGGACCCAGCCAATCTCGTTGCGGACGCCGGACTCTTCGGCATCCAGCTCGAAATCGCAACGCTCCTGCATCGGGCCATTGCGGAAGGCTTCGTCCATCTTGCACAGATCCAAGATGTCTTGGGCTTGGGGATAAGGCCTGACCCCGTCGGCAGTCACGAAAAACACGAGGCGCTCGTGCAGGTAGTGCGCCAAGGCGAGTGCGTCGGCGGGAGCCATCGAGTTTATCTGCTCGACCTGGCTGCTGTCGAACGCCTCACTCTGGCAGAGCGAATACGCCCGCGCCGTTTCGTACAACGGATCCGATTCGTTGAGGCTGAGGCACACGTCGATGAAGTCGGGGTGATTGTCCGGGCGCGGGATCATGTACGCGGTACCGTCCGACTGCACGAACACGCGGTAGTACTCCCGCTCAAGGTTCAGCTCACAGTCAGGCAGGTATGTGCTGTCCGCACCTGGCGAGTGCCCCACGCGACTGCCGTCGCCGCCCGCCACACAATCGCCGGTGGGGTTGTCGCCGCTCGGCGTGGAGCTGGGGCCATCATCCGATGCGGGGGCGGGATCCCTCGGCTCGGCATCGTCAGTGGTGTTCCCACCTGGGGCCGGCATCGAGTCATCCGGGGTCGTGCTGGGGGCAGGGATCGCGCAGGCACCCGAAGCGCAGCGTTGGTTGCCGCTGCAGTCCGCATCGCGACTGCACTCCGGCAGGCAGATCCCGACGCGGATGGCGCGTCCGCATTGCACCTCGGCCGCTTCGCTTTCGCCTGCTACGCAGGTGGCCGACGGGAGCCCGCCGCATTCACTCGCCGCACTGCACTCGCTCGTGCAGATGCCGCAGTGACACGGCATTCCGTCGCACTCGTCGTCGCGCTCGCAAGCGACCAGCCAGTTCGTCTCGCCGCCCAGGTCCTGGGTGCTCGCGCCGCACCCGGACCACGCCGGGATCGTCGTGACCGCGACGAGCAGCACTGCTCTCCTTGCCCCAACCCAAAAAGAAAAACGACCCACCAAGCCAGACCAACGAGACATCAAGACTCTCCTTCAGGAATGCGCACCGTCTGACCCACGTAGGCAATGAACCGGTGCAGGTCATCCTCCGCAGTGGTGCCGTTGCTGCGATTGTAAGCTTCCACCTTTTCACGCAGCGCCACGGACTGGGTGCGGAGCGCGGCCAGGTGCCCCGCCACCTCGTCGTAGTGGGGGTGCCCCGGCCAGACGTCGTAGTGATACGTACTGCCGCCGATCTGGTCGTCTGCCGCAGCTCGGGTGTTACCCTGCGCCAGCTTGGCGCCAATGGCCGTCACCATGGCCTGGTAGTGGTCGAAAACCGACGCCTCCCAACCTGCTGGCTCCCCCACCGGGATCAAGCAGTGATCCGAACGGTAGGTGGTACTGCCGGCACTCTGCTGGCGCATCACCTTGCCCTCGTCGATCAGCTCGGAGAGCGCCGCTGTCATCTCATCGCTTTGGGCTGGCACCAACTTGATCAGCTCGTCCAGCTGAAGGGGCCCAAAGCTGTGCACGGTAACCCATACCAGGTGTTGCAAGCGCTCCGCTTCGCTCCCCGCCGGCAGCGTGTCGTCCGCCTCCGCGGCACGAAAGGTCGTGTTGTCCCCGCGCCCGGAACGATAGAGCAGTCCGGAATCCACCAAGTCGTTGAGCACGCCCTTGAGGGTGATGGCATCGTCGTTGTGAAAGCGCTGCAAGAGCTCCAGACGAGTCACCGCGCCCCGCGCTTGAACGCACGCGAGAGCCGCACTCCAAAGGGACTGGCCCCCCACGGTGGTGCTCTCCGATAGCCGCCTCACCTTGCCGTGATAGGTTCGCAGCGCCAAGCCGAACATGTCCGCAATGACCTTGTGGCCGAGGCCCTGATCCTTCAGCGCGGCAGCCAGGTCCAAGAAGACTTGGTTGGCCATGTTGGCCAGCGGCGCCCGTGTGCCCCCCGCGGTTGCCAATTGGGCCACCAGGACCGTCGTCTGCCGCACGATGGCGTCAATCAGAAGCGCTACGTTCATGATACAGGGACTCTAGCGCGCCCGTGGAGCAAGGAGGTAGTGCTCGAATTGGCACCTTCGGGGCCGTCAGCGCTCGCGCGTCCAAGAGCAAGATTGTTCGCCATCCGTTCGCGGTCTCGAGCAGCGCCGACTCGAACGGGGACATCTTGGGGCGATGCGTTGCAAGCGCGAGTTGATTGCCGGGAGTTTCCACGAGTTGAGCCTGAACGTGCGATGGCCCTGAGGAGCCTGGCAGGATTGTCGTGGAATCGTGTCGGGCTCCGGTGGGCGTCAGTTGCGCAGCTTTTCTATCGGCGCCCGCTGCGGGCAGGGGCAGCGCACCGCGAGGCTATCGACGGGGGCTCCCGGGAGGCTGCTGCGATGGGGTCTGTACCGCGCAGGGTGATGGCCCCGCCCGAAAAATGAGCCGTTCCCGCGTCTCGCGGTACGTCCATAGTCATGGGATCCGATTCCTTGGCGACCGCCACACGCCTCACCAGAGCGATTGCATGTAGGCGCAGCTCACGAAGCCAGCGCGTACATGCGCACGGTGAGCTCTCGAATACGATGTCAGCAACAGGCACTGATGCGTATGGGAACAGTCGATGCGCGAACTGGTCGGGGACGACATTCCCGGTAAGACTACTCGTGATGCATCGCCGCTTCATGGAGCTATCGAAGCTAGGCGTCGTGGGAGCTGCGTTGCTGCTCACCGCTAGCGCTTGCTCATCCGCCGTTGGCGCAAACGACGAAGAGCCGGATGGCATGAACGGCCGTGGACCGAACATCGGGGAGGATGGGCCAAACAACGCCGACGACCCAGCACCGGACGATGGGGACTCGCCTGACGGCACACCGAGCGAGGGTGCCGAGCCTGGGGCAGACACGCCAGCGCCCGACGGGCAACCTGGGAGCACCCCTTCCGCAGGACCGACTCCACAACCCACGCTGGACGAATGCGGCGAGCGCTCTCTCCCCAGCCAACCCCTACGACGCTTGTCTTCGACAGAATACCACAACACGATGCGCGACCTCTTCGGAGAAGACCTGGGCCGTCGTGTGGTCGATGGCTCGCGTTTCCCCGAAACCCTCATTTCCTCAGGCTTCTCGACGAGCGCCGAAGCTAACATCGTCAACACCTCCGAGAGCAACGCCATCGAAGACAACGCCGGGCGCATCGCCAACCTGATCGACGAAGACCCAGATCGGTTCCTCACTGAGCTGATGCCGTGCGATCTCGGCGCTTCTCCTTCCGATGGGGACATCGATGGGTGCATCGACACGTTCATCGACACGTTTGGCATGCGCGCTTATCGTCGCCCGCTGACGGCCTCGGAGAGCTCACTTGCGCGCGGCGTGTACGACGACGTGCGCGCGAGCCAAACAGCTCGCTCAGCCTTTGCTGGTTTGGTGCAGTACTTCGTGCAGGCTCCGGCCACGCTGTATCGCGTCGAACGCGGGGTCGAGGGCGAGGGCGAGTTTTTGGTGCCGCTGTCGGGTTACGAGCGCGCCACGCGCTTGTCCTACTTCCTGCGCGCCAGCATGCCAGACCAACAACTCTTCGACGCTGCCAGAGACGGTGAGCTGGACACCATCGAGCAAGTCGTCGCACATGCCGAACGCTTGATGCAGGATGAGGAGTTCTTCGACGTGGTGGACCGTTTCCATCGGGAGTGGCTCGAACGCCACGACTTCGAGTGGAAGCCGCCAGACGTCTTTCCGAACTTCGATGCGGCTCGTGGTTCCCTCGACCGCGAGCAAGGGCAGTTCTTGCGCTACGTACTGAACGACGCCGATGGTCGCATTCAGTCGCTTTTGGACAGCAGCATCTATCCGGTCAACTCCGTACTAGCGGACTACTACGGCACCAGCGACGGAGGTAGCAGCGAGGACGAGTGGGTCCCCGTCGAACTCCCGAAACGCCGCGGGCTGCTGACGCAGGCTTCGCTCATGGCCACCCTCGCGGGCTCCACGGAGACCAACGCGATCCACCGCGGCGCGTTCGTTCAAACCCAGGTCCTGTGTCGTCCCCTGCCAGCTTTGCCTGGCAACGTCGACATCCAAACTCCGCTCCAAGATGCGTCCGGTTTGCCCACGGCGCGCCAACGCCTGGCCCCCTTGACCGAAAGCGGTGATTGCTCTGGGTGCCACAACGTGATCAACCCCGCTGGGCTCGCCTTCGAAAACTACGACGCAGCGGGGCAGTGGCGTGACCAGGAAAACGGTACTGACATCGATGCATCGGGAGTGCTGAACATCGACGGAACGAACGTGGAGTTCGAAAGCCCCGTCGAACTCGTCGAAGCCATCGCCCGAAGTGACGAAGCCGAGGAGTGCTACGCCACGAACTGGTTCCGCTCCGCAGTTGGGCGATCAGAGTTCTCCGAAGACTCTTGCAGCCTGAGTGACCTCTACGAAGCCACGCGAACCGCCGACGGCGATGTGCGGGCCATGATTCTGGCGTTGGTTCAAACCGACGCGTTTCTCTACACCCGGAGGGTCGAACAGTGAGGACAGGTACCAGCGACGTGCGCCGACGTGCGCGCCCCTCTCCGGCCGGCTCACGCCGCCAGTTTTTGCGCGGGTTGGGTGGCCTCACCCTCGGGCTACCATGGTTGGAGCGATTCGAGGGAGCAGCCCACGCCCAGGACGCAAGTGGGCCCCGACGGGTGATCGTCATGTCCTATTCGATGGGCGTGCCGCTGGGCGCTTGGCGACCTGCAGCAGACATGACCCTGCCGTACGTGACCGAGCCCCTCGCCCCATTCGTCGACCGTGCGCTCTTCGTATCGTCGATTGACAATCGTGTGCTGGAGGTTGGCGGTGACACCTTCGTCTGGGGTCACCCTGCCAAGCACGAAGCTGCGCTGACCGGCACGTTGACGACTGGCGCTTTCGCGGCATCGAACGCGAACCAGATGAGCGAAGTCCGACAGGATGCGGTGGCAGAGGGAGGCGCCAACAATGCCTCCGTCGAACACTTGATCGGCGAGTACCTACGCAATGGTCAGCCGCAACGTTCGGTCGATCTCGGCGTCGACGGAGACGCCATGGCGCCGTGGGGCGGGCAGACTCCTGTACAGCCAAGCCTGTTCAGCTTCGAGGGGCGCGGCAACGCCATCTCGCTCAATCTGCACCCCCGTGCAGCCTTCGACAGTCTCTTCGGCGGACTCGCTACCGGTGACGCGCAGAGCGAAGAGCAAGAAGCACTCCGAGCTCTGCGCGAGCGCAACAAGAGCGTTCTCGACGCCGTGCGAGCAAGCTTCACGGACCTCAAGCAAGGGCTGGGAAGTGACGACCAACGTCGCCTGGACGAGCACGCCGAGCGCATCCGGCAGATCGAGCTCGACTTGGTACTGACCGAGACCTGCACCGTTCCTAGCGGGATCGACACCGTAGAGAGCTACCAGGGCTACCGCATGGATCAACTCGCTCCATTGCAGATCCAAATCTTGGCACGTGCCATGGGCTGCGATCTGGCTCCGGTGGGCCGACTCGAATTCGTCAATCAACAAGGCCCGCGCTTCGGCATCCAGGCGTTGGACGACACGCTGGATACCCATTCGGAGGGATACGATTGGCACGCGATGGTCCACGGGGACCCGCTGCCTGGGACTGAGACGTTTCTGCGCCCTGGGCGCGACGAAAGCGCCACCGAATACGACTCCCGGCTGCTCGCTGGGTATCGCTTTTTCGTCGAGCAATACGCGGCGCTCTTGACGGCCCTCGACGCCATCCCAGAAGGGCCCGAGACGAGCGTGCTCGACAACTCCCTCGTCATCCTCGCATCGGACTTGGGCGAGGGCCACGGACACGGACTCGGCAAGATGGGCTACGTTGCCGCCGGCAATCTCGGCCTCGCAACCCCAGGCGTGCATTTCGACGCGGGACCCAGCTCACCGTTCTCCGCCAGCGGCAGCTACTTCTACGAAGCGTCACGCTTCAACGTGAACCAGCTGCTCAACAGCTTCCTCGACATGGCGGGTGTCGTCGATGAAGCGGGTTCACCCGTGACGATGGGACTTGGCGGGTACCTCGAGGAGCTTGGCGTCGAGAGGCGCATCGACGGCCTGTTTGGGTGAACGACATCCCCCTGGGTGCACCATTGGCTCGCTCGATCGCTGTCAGCAACGGTGTTGACGCGACTCCGCAGCGCTGCTTTCTCGACGGGCTAGTCCTGGCGCTCGTACGGCGACGAGCTACACTGCTTTCGTTGGGATGGGTTCTCGTCGCATCACGCTAGCGAGTCTGAGGCAGGCCACGTCGCGCCGGCGACCGGAGGTCGAAGCGTTGCACAACGGTATCGCGGGAAAGGCGTTGCTGCTGAGCATCGCCTGGACGATCGCAGGCGCCCAGATCGCAGATTGGTCATGGTGGCGAGCGTTGCTGACCAGCTTCGTTGCTTGCCTGCTGACAGTCCTCGTAGTCGGTGGAGGCTCAGGCATCATCGACGATCAGCACTGGCCCACTACAGCTTCCGCTCGCCTGCGTTCCTCGAGTGCCTTCCTCACCTGGAGCGGGGTGCTTCTTCTGTGTGCCTGGTGGATGGGGCCGGGGCTGTCGCTCGTGCTCGCCAGCGCGGTTCTCGTCCTTTTGTGGCTGCTTTGGATCTGGCCCGCTGCCAAGCCACCGAAAACGAAGCCGAACACTGCGCAACTCGCGGTGCCTCCGAGGGTGGAAGAACGAGCCAGAGCGTTACCCCAAAACCTTCCAGAGGAAATCGAGGCAGACATCGATTCCGCTCTGGAGGACTGGCAGCACTTGGTCGAAGTCCTCGCCAGCGATCCCAAGCTGGAGGCCCAGGTCGAACCACTGGCGTTGCGACAGACGGCCCAAACCACACTGGTGTCATTACTCGATGCGGCGGGTCACGCCGCGGAACTAGCTCGAATCGCTTCAGAACGCCCAGATGACGCTCATGCCCCAGCCGCCGCAGAGCGCGCGCACCAGCGCCTGCAAGTGCTCATGAACGGCCTGCACGACACGACCTCCACTCTACTTCGCTACGTCGCCAGTCGGGACCAGGACCAGGAGAGTGCGCTCCGGGTGCACATCGAGGAACTCGAGGCGCTCGCGGACGTCGAAGAAGCGCTCTCTCCACAGCACATGGAGGCACGCCGCTAGATCGGCCCCCGGGGGGCTCAACTCCCGTTGTCGTCGACCGGATCGAGCGAGTTGTTCCCGATGAGCGCGCCGACGACGAGCACGTACTGGCACAGGCGACACCCCCGAGCGCTGCACAGCCGTCGCGCTGGCACGCACGCAGCGGAATTTCTTTCACCGAATGCGACGAGCGCCGCAACCTCCAGGCCACCCGCCAACACTATGTTGGTATGGTCATTGGACTCGTCGGGTCGTGTTCTAGTCGCCTCCACCGTCCGCTCGCCGGGATCCTTCCCGGGCTGTTTTTGTTGGGCTGCGCTGGCGGAGATTCAACGTCCACCGCCAAACAAACGGCAGGTGCAAGGCATGTGACTGCTGAAGAGGCGGACATGCCCGATCCGGGAGGCTCGGGGGCAGCTGAAGCACTTTCGGAGTCTCCAGGCGGTGCCGAGAGCGTCTGCGACGGACGGGGTGTGGAACTGCCTGGCCTGGAAGTAGAAACAGAACACGGCCTGACGTTGCGTCTCCTTCAAGCCGAGCCTCCGGAGCAGATTGTCGGCGACAACGCCTGGCTCTTCGAGCTGGACCAGGGTGGCGAACCCATGGGGGGTCTCTCGGATTCAGTCGTGGTCACGCCATTCATGCCAGACCACGGGCATGGTACGGCAGTGGCCGTCAGCGTCGCCGAGATCGCGCCCGGACAGTACGAACTGTCGCCGGTGAACCTGCGCATGCCGGGCTATTGGCTGATCACAGTCGAGATAGCGGTCGCCGAGGGCGATACCGACGTGGCGCAGTTCGGCGTCTGCGTTGAATGACCAGAGACGGCTGCCCGACTTCGGACGGCCGGAGCACGACCAGGGGTTGTACGAGCTGACGTTCAACCCCGACCATCGGGGGCTGTTTCGTCTACCCAGTTTGCACAACGTCGAACTCACTGCTCCGCACATGCACGATGGCAGCATCGCCACGCTGCGTGAAGTG
This sequence comes from Polyangiaceae bacterium, assembly GCA_050298815.1. Lineage (GTDB taxonomy): Bacteria > Myxococcota_A > Polyangia > Polyangiales > Polyangiaceae > SZUA-265. The sequence goes on along the minus strand of JBNKUV010000087.1, from coordinate 22,851 downwards.
GTCGAGCACTACGCGGCAGGTGGTCGCTTGATCGAAGAAGAGCCTTTTGCCGGTGACAGCCCGTTGAGCCCGCTCAAGTCTGGCCTCGTGCGCGGTTTTCAAGCCACCGATGAAGAGATCGACGCGGTCGTTGCCTTCCTCACTTCGCTGACAGACGACACCGTCGTCACCGACCCGCGGTTCTCGAATCTGTTCGAAGAGTGAGCGGAGCGTATCTCCCAGCTCGCGCGCAACACGCACGCGTGAGCATGTGCCATTCGTCGAGAGTTTCCACGGTTTCAATGCCGCTCCACTGTTCTAAATTATCGGCAATCCGTGGAGAGAGGGAAATACCGAGCTGACCAGGCTAGCAATGCGAACTGAGGCTGTGGCACCTTCGCTTGGCCATGGTCAATTGCCACAATCGTTGCCAGCTAGGCCCTGAACCTGCGAGCGTGCCGCCGCGCCGGCTCGGTAGGGTCGGGACAGCGCGCGATCTCCTCAGCGTCGCAGTGTACTCGGTTATCCTCGGTGGGCTGGGCTTGCTCCCGGGTTGTGGCGAAGCTCCCCCTACGCAGCCATCGAACGCCACAGTGAGCGAAGCAAGCCCTACTGTTGCGGTGGCGCCGCCACCGACGACCTATCGACCCGGAGAGGTCGAGTCGATGCCACCGCCTGGCGCTCAAGAGCCGCTGCCCGACTCTGCTGATGCCACCGATTCTACTGAAGCCGACGATTCTACTGAGGCCACCGCGAAGCCATCTGTTGCTCCTCCAATGGTGGATCCCAATGATGACCTGGTGCTCGAATCCCCGGAGCCCATCGTCATGCCACTGCCGGAGGGTCCTCCGCCCACGGATCCAGCCGTCGACGATGACGGCGACGGCTTCTCTGAAGAAGACGGAGATTGCAACGATGAAGATCCACAGTCCAATCCGGGCGCTTATGACGTGTCCGATAACGGGGTGGACGAAGACTGCGACGGGACGCCAGACAACGAACCGTCCAACTGCGACGAGGGGCTCAGCCTCGAGGCAGACGACGCCACGGAAGCCGCCCGAGCTCTGGGCTTGTGCCGGACGAAGCAGGGCGACAGCTGGGGTCTAGTCGCAGCACGGTGGGTGTTTCCCAACGGCGACGCCGTCTCGCCCGAAGCCGAGACGTGCGGCGACTTGTTCCTGGGTGCCGGGGCTCCGCCGGGCTCTCCTCCGCACCCTTTGTCCCGCGGAATTCTCGATCAATTCGGACCAGCCGTGGCCCCTGTCCAGGGACTCAATCTGGTGGCCATTTCTTCGGGCATTGCCCGGCCGGGTGCCGTCGAGGCAACAGACCCTGCCCAAGGTACGTCTCCGTTCGGCGCAAATATGACCTGCCCAGCTCTGGACCTACCGGAAGACCTCGTCCCGCAGTCCGATTGCGCCAACCTGGCGGGCGACCCCGACTTGGGGATTTACCTGGACGGCATCGCCCTCGAGTTGGAGATACAGGCTCCTACCAATGCCAACGCCTTCGCGTTCAGCTTCGACTTCTACACGTTCGAGTACCCGGAATACGTTTGCAGCGAATACAACGACTACTTCGCCGCACTGTTGTATTCCGAGCATCCCGCGGTGCCTCCCAGTAGGAATATTTCGTTTGATCGTCTTGGCAACCACGTCAGCGTGAATGCCGGGTTCGTCGAGGTCTGCGAGCCCGCCGAGATCCTGGGAAAAGTGTTTGATTGTCCGTTAGGGACCGCAGAGCTGGAGGGAACGGGGTTCATCGAGGTAGAGCAAGAGTTTCCGCACGCAGCTACAGGCTGGCTCGAGACCTTGTCTCCCATCGTTCCAGGCGAGCTGCTCACGCTTCGGTTGGCAGTTTGGGATGCCGGGGACGGCCTCCTGGACTCCACCGTCCTGCTAGACAACCTCCGCTGGGTAACGGCCGAGGGCGAAATCCCTGAAACGCCGCAGACGATGCGCCCTCCGAGAGTCAGGTAGTCCAAAGAGTGATAGATGCCGCGGTGACCACTTCTCGGGCCGGCAACCATGTGGGGCTCGGAACAAACACCCGTTGACGGAACTCGTCAATGCGCTCCCAAAACCGCCAGTGTCAGCATCCATGTGCGAGGGGCCCCTACTGTCATGTGACGCTCAGGCAATGCAGACGGCGTGGCCGCGGCGAAATTCGACGGGTAGACAAACACGCCGTCAGCCCAGCGGGTGTCGAAGAGGTTCTCAACATCGAACCGTAGTTCGAAGCGCGACCACGCGAGCCGCGCCGAGGCGTCGGCAAGAAAGAACCCCGGGTCCAACTCGGCGTACGGTAGGGGTCGTTCCCATACCAGCTGCTGCCCCCAGCCGAGCCTACCGACAAGCCGTCGCCCAGCGATGCTCGATAGCTCGTGCTCCACATCCAAGTCGCAGCGGACGACACCACGAGGCACGTACGGGACCGTCTGCCCAGTCACGAAGCGCTGGTCAGACGACGTGAACACGGCCTCCGCGAGCGTACCACCGCAACTGGAGGCGAGCACCTTCGTGCGTGCGGTCGCGTCGGCGGAAACACCCATCCGACGGCTGCTCGGTGCGCGTTCGTTGCGTGAAGTAGTCTCGTCGAACACTAGGTCGTCCTCGAGCCAGCTCGAGAATGCGTTCAGCGCCGCACTGAAGCTCGGCCCGAGCGTGTAACGCGTACCCGCTTCCGTTGCCGTGACACGAGTGAACGGCGTCTGTTCACCGTCACCCAGGCTGCGCGCTTGTGGTGAGCGAAAGCCTCTGGCCGCTGCCAGCTGCAGGTGCCATCCAGGCGCCAGGCCGACGTCGAGGACTGCCTTCGGTCCCAAGTGCGCCCCGCTCGATCGACGTTGGACGTCAGCCAGATGATCGCGCACGTCGAACCAAAGCGCATCGGCACGTAGACTCGTGTGCAGCACGGTGCGCGGTATGCCGTGCCAAGAAACTCCGAACCAGCCTGCAACATGGCTGACACCGACGTTGGCATCCACGAGATCCGTCGACGGCACGCTGACCACCTGCGCTTGGCGGATGGCGTCGTGTCGCACCGAGACGCCCACCCGGAGTTCGTCCTGGTCCGTCAACAGGGTCAGGCGTCGGCGATGCTCGCCGGTCAGACCGACGCTCGTCGCATCATTGTTCTGCGTCGTCAAATCGGTGGTCGGAAACTGCAGCGCGCCGGTGTAGTTGTAGCTGAGGTCGAGGGTGCGCCGGATGAGGTACGGCGTCAGACGCGCATCGCCGCTGTCGTCTTGCCACGACAGCTCTCCAACGAGCTGGGCGCGCAGCGAATGGCCCCCCTGCCCCAAATCGTAGCTCGCCGTGCGTTCGACGCGACCGGCTTGGACGTCGTCCCAACGCAACACCCCAGGTGACTCAAAGCGACCTGCGTAGTAGCCCGCCATGGCCCGCCACGCGAGTTTCGGGGTGAGCCACCCCGTCATCTGAGACAGCAGGCTCGTGCGGCTGGCTCGTCGACGCAGACCGAAGCCATCGCTGTCGTACACCTCCAACGCTGCGAAGTCGGTCTCGGGGCGCCCCACTGGGCGCAGCACCAACAATGCACGTCGGCGCCCGAAGCGGCCGATACCCAGCTTCGCGGACACTCCTTGGTACGGATAGCCCAGGCGGTAGCGTGCGCTGCCCGCGACGGCAAAGTCCCCCTGATCGGGACCAAACGGGCCCGGCAAGAGCGCGAGTTCGCTGACGACCTCCGGGATCACGAAGTGCACCTCGGCGTAACCCTGGCCGTGCACGTTGCTCACGTCGTTGACAGGCGCACCCGCAACATTCACCTCCATGTCTTGACCGTGAACCGCGTCGAAGCCGCGAAAGAACAACTGATGCGCTTTTCCCTCACCGCTGTGCTGGGTCAGGAAGACGCCGGGCAGCGTGCGCAACAAGTCGCTGCCCGTGCGCTGGGGGGCGGCGGAAAGAATGCGCTGATCACGCGCCACGCGACCGGCCGTCAGCGGACGCGAGTCGCCCGTGACGAAGATGTCGACGCTGGGCGTCTTCTCGTTGGGAGATTGGGCGAGTATCGACCGTGGGGTGCCCTCAGACGCCGACTTCTGGGTGGGCAGTGCGTCGTCCTCTGCGCTGGTCCCGCCCTGGTTTGCTTCTCCGCTCGGGCGGCTCTCTGCCTCGACAAACACCACTTGCACACTGATCTTCGCGGCGCGCGCCACTCCATCGACGGTGGCGGGCGAAAACCTCCACCCCTTCGCGGCGCGCGTCACTGCTGCGCGCTGTGAGTCAGACAGTGGCTGTTCGGCCGAGACTTGCGCCACCTGACCCCGAGCGTCGACGAGGACATCGACCACGACCCGAACTCCGACGAGGCCGGGTTCGGGCGCGACGGGCATCGCAATCGTAACTCGGGCGGGCGGCACGATGTCCGCCGCCAACGCGTGAGCTCCGAGCGCCAGTAGCGTTAGTAGAGTCAGCGCACTGAGAGCAAGTCGGAGCGTTCCTGCGTCACTGCACCTTCGCCGAACAGTGTCCCTCACCGTCGAAGTGCCCGAGGCTCGTCGTCGCCGCACGGACGAAGTCGCCCAGCGTGTCGACGTCGAACGCGCCCACGCCATAGCTGCCCATGTCGCTCGACAACTCACTGAGCGATACGTCGTCGAGTTCGGCCAGGGTAACTTCACCATCTTCGTCCGCATCTGCCTCAGCGAGTGCGTCGACACGTAACACAGCATCCGAAGCGGAAAGGTCATCGTAGAACAAATGATCGCCGTGAATCGTCAGTTGGTGCGTCACACTGCCACCGTCGCTGATCACGATACCGCGCGTTTCCTGTCCGTCGCGCGTGTCCACACAGTCTTCGTACCGGGAGGCCACGTCGAATCCCCAGGAAAATGCCATCTCTCGGTCACCGTTGCTGGCGGTTCCAGACACGAACACCGCGTAGCCATTGTCCTGCATCAGTGTCAGGTCGTCGCGAGCAGCAGTCTCGTGCCGACGGGTGGCTTCGTCAGCCCGCGGGATCTCGTAGCTGACGTTGGCCCATTGCCCAGCTTCGAGGCCCGTGAGTTGACCGACCTCGTGGGGGCCCGGATCGGTCAGATCGTAGAGTGTGGAGTCGCTGAGCTCGCCGCCCAGATCACCGCCGTCCTCGACTCGGATGGGCCCGAGCACGACGAGGAACTTGTCGTACTTGACGCTCCAGCCGTCTTCGAACTCCTCCTCGGGGATCTCGTCTTCGATGTACGCCTCCCCCCAAGTCTCGAAGCGGACGTCACCCTCCTCCGCGGCGCATGCAGGTAGCAAAGCAAGGCAGGTCAATCCCCATCGAACGGGAGGCCGCAGGTGGCAAGCATTTGTTTGTCGCAGGTTCATGTAGTTTCCTCGAACGTGGCGATGTAGCCGACGGCTTTGAGTACACCTCTGACGAAGGCGTTGCGGGGTTGTGAGTTGGGGATGAACTCGGCAGCAGCACGCTGCTCCACCGAGAGCTGCTCGAAGTCGACTTGAGCGAGCCAAACGCTGGGCAAAGCGGAGAACAGCAGACGCCCGTCGGTTGTGATGTGCCCACCATTGACGACGACGCCAGGGACCTCCGGAAGATCACTCGCACTGTTCAGGAGTTCGTCGAGCCGAGCGGTGGCGACGAAACGGACGCGCTGTTCATCCCGCACGGCCTCACCCTCGACCCGCACGGCCAGTTCGGCATCCGCCAAATGACCAAAGCGAATGACGCAAGAGCGGGCCTCGCCCGTGATACCCTCGGTGGTCGAGAGCAATCGCGGATCACCCAGCAGGTCGAGCACGGACGGCTCGTTCATCTCGCCCAGGGTGTCCCCGGCAGAGTAGTGCCCCGGGTGAGCGTGCGCCTCCCGGATGAAGAGCGCCTGCGAGAGCGTGCCACCCACTGAATCGCCCGTCACGAAGTAGAGATGCTCCACGCCGAGTTCCGCCTTGCTGAGCGTTACCTCGAAGCCGAGGGCGTTTTCGAAGGTTGTCTCGTCGGCGACATCGAGCCAAGTCTCAAGCATCACGCGACGGCCCGTCCCTGGGTCGCCAGCACAGCCAGAGAGGGCGGCCATCGCGCCCCACTGTGCCGCCTGCAGACCCAGCGCACCACAACCCGACAGCAGCAGGCGACGCGAACAGCCAAGTCGAGGTGGGCAGGGGGTCATGACGCGGGCCGTACTGCCTGCGGCGGCGAGCCGAGTCCAACCAACGCGACATTCCGCCACGTCGAACTCGAGCCTGCTCCGGTTTTCCGAGTGGCGACGAGCGGCGACCCAGGCACCACGTCGGGGACAGGCCGGTGGTGACGTGATAGCCTGCCGGCCGACCCGTGGACAATCCGACAAGAAGCCCCGTCGCGAGCGTGAACCTTCGCTGGCTGAAGCGCGTCCGCTGGGGCGGCTACCTCGGGCTGCTCGTCGTCGTGACGAGCGTGCAACGATTGGCACGGCTGGACTTCGATCAAGCCCTTGCCATCGCGGCGTTGACCTTCGGCCTGCTCTCCAACGCTTTCGCGTCGCCAAGAGTGCTACGAACGAATGCCGAGTCCGTGGCAGTCCTGCTGCTGGTCATCGACACCTGCGTCTTGACGCTGCTTCTGTCCGCGACCGGCGGTCCTGCGTCGCCATTGGTATTGGGCTATGCCGTCCTGTTGGTGGTCGCCTCCGCCGTCGTTTCGCGCAAAGCGCTGTGGACGCTGTGTGCCCTGACGACGGTTGCGTTGCTCTTGACGGCGTTCGTGCACGTTCCGCTATCGGCTGACCACATTCACGGCGCCGGCGAACTAGACCACCACGCGGGCACGCTCGGGCACGACCGCGGAGGCGAGCACCTGTGGCTCCACGTGCGTGAGCTGTGGCTTGCCACGATCGTCCTGCTCGTGCTCTTGGTGTACATCGTACGTTGGGCATTCAACCAGCGTGAGTCGGAACTGCGGGTGCTGCGGGCGGAAATCGAGAAGAACGCGCGTCTGGCTGAGCTCTGGACGTTGGCCGCCAGCGCCGCACACGAACTGGGCACTCCACTGTCTACGATCTCCGTCGTTGCCGACGAACTTCGGCAGCGTGCCCGAACGCGCGACTGGGGTTCCGATGCCATCGACGACTTGGACGTGATCTGCGAACAGCTGGAGCGCTGTCGCGGCGTGCTATCGAACATGGCCAACGATGCGCGCTCCCGTGGCCGTGAACCGAATACGGAGGTATCGCTATCCGACTTCGTCAGCGAGGCGTGCGACGCCACATCCGCGCCGCACCGAGTCCGAGTTCAACTCCCGGATGACGCTGAGCAAAGCCGAGCGAGCTTACCGCGGCGCTTGCTCCTGTCCGTGGTTCAGAGTCTGCTGGACAACGCGCTCGAGGCCAGTCCACCGGGCGCTACCGTTCACCTGGAAGCGTCTAGCGATACGGGCACGTGGTCCGTCAAGATCTCCGATACGGGGGTTGGCATGAATGACGCGGCGTTGGAGCGCGTGGGCCGCGAACCTTTCTCGAGCAAGGCCACGGGCATGGGCGTGGGCTTGTTCTTGGGGAGCACCATCGTCGATCGCCTCGGCGGCAGTCTGCAGTTTCTCTCCGACTCGTCGGGAACCACGGTGCGCTTGACCGTGCCGCGCTTTGCCGGTACAGGCCCGAGCCAGGGGTCTCCTGCATGATGACAGCCCGACACATTCTCGTCGTCGACGACGACCCGACGCTCACCAAGCATCTCGTGCGTTCTTTCGCGACGCGAGGGTACTCCGCGGTCGGCGCCAACGATTACGAGAGCGCCATGGAGTGCGTGGCCGAGCGCGCCCCCGACTACGCAGTGCTAGACCTGATGCTGGGTCGGGACAGTGGGCTCGACTTGGTACGCGACGTGATGCGTGCGGCACCCGCGGCGCACGTGGTGGTGCTCACGGGATATGGCAGTATCGCCACGGCGGTTCGAGCGATTCGCCTCGGCGCGAAAGACTATTTGACCAAGCCGGCCAACGCTGAAGACTTGCTGCGGACGTTTCATCATCCCACCACGGCCGAGGCAACCATCACTGAGCCGGAAGTGAATCGCCCAACGCTTGCCGAGGCGGAATGGGACCACATCCAACGTGTGCTCGCCGATTGTTCTGGCAACATCACTCACGCCGCCCAGCGTCTCGGGCTGCACCGCCGCTCCCTGCAACGAAAGCTCAATCGTGGCAGGGGGTGAGAAGGACCGCTTCCGCGCTCGCCCGTGCACTCAGTCGCTCAGTCATGCTGGCGCTAGACTCGGGCGACTCAGCCGAAGATTTCCGGGATCGTCGTGCTCGTGTTGTCCCAATCGCCGAAGTTGTCGATGGGTAGACCCATCGTCTGCAGCATGGTGAGCATCAGCTCGGTCAGCTTGCGACGGGGGAAACGCAGGTGCATGTTGCCCGGCATCTGACCGCCCGCGTGGCCAGCGAGGACGACGTGGTAGTCTGCCATCACGTGGTTGGCGGGGTTGGAGCTCTCACTGATGCCGTAGAGGAGCGTCTGGTCCAGAGCGGTGCTCCCACCCACGGGAGTATCCCGCAAGACGGAAATCATGTCTGCATATTGCTCCATGATGTAGATCTCGATCTCCGCCGCGACCTCGTTGTCTTGAGCGCTGCCGTGGGTCAGGCCGTGGTGGTCGGAATTGATACCAATCATCGGGTAGGTGTTGTCGTCGCGCCCGCCCGACCACAGATTGGTGTACACCCGCGTCAAGTTGCACGCCAAGGCGGTGGCGACCAACCGGTGAAGCGCTTGGCTACGCTCAGTCGCGTCCGCGGGAGCGCCAGGGGTTGCAGGCAACACACAGCCTGCTCCCGCCCCGTCGGTGGGAGTAGCGATCGCTTCAATACGGGCCTCGATCGCACGGATGTTCTCCATGTGCCGGTCGAGCCGCGCAGAATCGTCCATGCCCACTTTCGCCTGAAGGCGCTTTGCATCTTCGAGCACCGCATCCAAAGTGCTGCGACGCATGTCGCCCGTGAAGATGACACTCGGGCCTGCCTGCTCGCTCTCAGGCACGTCCGGAACGCCACCGCCAAAGAGACGGTCGAACAACGCCCGAGGGTCGCGTTCCGGCGGCAGGAAGTCGTTGGGGCCACGGTGCGCCAGGTTCTTACTGGTCGTTCCCATGTCGATGCCGCGGTATTCCATCACACCGGTTTCAATGGACGCGAACGGAGTATCTCCCCCGATGTGGTCGGCGACGAGCTGGTCAATCGTTGGCCTGTACTGCGTCGCGCTGCTGACCTCGAAAGTGCTGCGATGGCGATCGACGTCTGACGTCACCGTCGCCGGCTCGCCGTCACCACCTGCCAACACGTAGACATTTCCCCAGCCATGGCCTTTGAACACGCCATCCATCATGTCCAAACCGGTCACGAGGGTGATGTGGTCTTTCACATCAGCCAGGGGCTCCATGTTGCGCTTGAGCTGCCACGCATCGCCGGTGCCGGTGCCGTTGGGCGTCCAGTACTGGTTGTGAACACCATTACCCCAGAGCCAGATGCCGAACGTCGTCGGCAACTCTTCGCCTTGCGCGAAAGCGTCACCGTTGTTGTTGCACATGACGTCGAGCACCGGCAACCACATCGAGACACCGATGCCGGACAGAGCACCCCGAAGAGCGAAACGGCGAGAAACCTTTAGGTCTTTTAGCATGGTCAATCCTTATTACTCTACAGCTGACACTTCGGTACGTTACTCGCCACTGGGTGCCAGCGAAGTGAACGCGTCACTGGCTGCGAACTCCACGAGCATGTCTCGCCAAACGTAGTTCTTCTCCGCGAGCAACTCACCCAGCGAGACGATGAGCTCTCCATCCGTGGTGTCGTCTGGAGTGCCGTTGGCGTATCGATAAAAATTCTTGACGAAGCACGCGGCCGTCGCCTCGTTCTCGCGCAACACGGTGGCGAGCCCTGCAGCGCCATCGAATGCGGCACCTTGGAATTCTCCCGTAGCGTCGATGGGCAGCCCGTTTTCCGTCTCGCGGTAGGCACCCACTGCATCGAAGTGCTCCAACGCGAACCCGAATGGGTCCATCACCGAGTGGCAAGCAACACAGGTCGCGTCGATCGAGTGCTGCTCGAACAGTTCGCGGGTCGTCTTCGGTGCCCCGTTCTCATCTTGCTCAGGCACCGTCACCACCAAGTCTGCGGGCGGCGGCGGGACCGACATGCAGTTGAAGTTCTTCAGGATGAAGTTGCCTCGACGTGTCGGGTTGCTCGAGTCCGGCGAAGAGTGAACGAGGAGAAACGCCGCTTTCCCCAGAATACCCGCTCGGTCAGTCTCTGGAGGAAGTTCCACCTGGCGGAATCCCTCACCTGGCGGAGCCTGGATCTCGTAGAAGTCGGCGAGCGCATCGTCGACGTACGTCGTGGTACTGTCAAAGAAGCTACGCACATCCGCACCTTCGGCTAGGACGAGATCACTCAGCCACAGGCGCACTTCCTCCAACATCGAGGCGCGTAGGGAGTCATCGACATAGGAGAAGTTCTCCATGTCCTTCTCTGCCTCGTGAATCAGGTAGAGGTGCGTGAGCTCTGTGAAGTAGTCGGACATGAACTCGGCAGCCCTCGGCTGCGCGAACAACTCTGCTGCCGCGGCACGAATTCCTTCAGGCGTATCCAGCTCGCCGGCCGCTGCCGCGTCGAGCAACGCATCGGTGGGGGGAGCACCGGTGAACAGATAAGAGAGCCGGGTCGCCATCGACGGCCCATCGAACTTGACACGACCAAGAGTGGTATCCGGCACCGCGTACTCGTAGCGATAAAGGAAGTTGGGCGACTGAAGCATGCCGGCGGTAGCAGCTGCCAAGCCGGTGGCGGCGGCTACTTCGGTTGCCTCAGTTTGACCTGCGACGGTGCGTGCCAGCCCTAGCCACTGCTGCGCCTCTTCTTCCGTCATATCGCGCCGGAAGGCACGGCGACCGAACGAGCGCACGTAGGTTTCGACGCATGCGTCACTCAGATCGGGCTGGGGCGCACACCCGACGAGCTGTTGCCAGCGCGCCTCATCGTTGAATAGGCCTGTCGTGAGCACTTGGCTCGCCGTCTCGTACTGCTCGAGAGAACGCTCGCCAACGATGAGCTCCGTTGCTCCTACCGTCCCAAACCCTGCAACCGGGTTGTCATCTGGCAGTTCCACGTCGGTCACCTCTATCTGCAGCAGCGCAGATACGGAGTGCATGTACTCGACCTGAGTGAGTAAGCGGAGCATCGACTTGGGCGTCGTAGTGAAGATCTTCGGGTCCACCTCCGGCTCAGACTCGACGAGTTCAGGTGTCGTGCCGTTCGGCGCAGGCGCCGTACCCACACCGGGTACCGTACTGTCAGGCCCTGCGGTACCCGGACCCGCCGTGCCGGGGCCAGCAACGCCGGGGACGGTCCCTCCAGGCCCCCCCACGGTGCCGCTAGCGCCACCTGTTGTTCCAGAACCCGCAGTAGCACCGGGCACGGGTGTGCCGGGCTGCATGTTGCCCCCAATTGGGTCATCCGAGCAGCCTGTGACCGCGAGAAAACCAACGCTCGCCAAGACTGACCAAGCCACTCGCCCGTTGGGATTGCGTTTCGGGAACCTGATGTCGATTTGCCGGCTCATGAATTCAGCTTTCTCAGGGTCGTTCAAAGAAGGCCTTCCTTGGAGGAGAAGGACCCTGCGTCTAGTTCATGGCGCCAGTGCGGATATGCTTGTGCGAAATCAACCCAACACAGAGTCGATTTCTGTCATCGCTCAACTCTCGCCGGCGAATTGGATCGTCACCGAATTTCCCATTCATATTCAACACGTTACCATGCAGCGACACGCTCACAAGCGGTGACATTGCGCATGTGTTGCACCGAGAACGCCCCACGGTCTCCTTTGGTCGGCAAATCTAGCGTAATCCGCCCGCCGCTATCTCAGTGCTCGCGGATTCGCCGCGAAGAGGGAACGGGCAGACAACAGCTGGGCACCCTCAAAGGATCCCAGCGGTGTTGGGCCGAGCACAATACCTAGTCCCGAACGACAAGGGGGTCGAGCGGGACGAAAGGTTACGTCGACCGCTCTGCGCCGACTGAACCAACTCGAGGAACTCGTACGTGAGCCTGACCGACTCGATGGCGTTCTCGTCGGCTTCGTTGTCCCAGTGGATGGCAGCACCTGTGCCCTCCGTCGCCGGCGACGAACTTGACCGGCCAAGCGCGGGAGAGTGACGCAGGGGTGGTTTCGGACGCAAGGATGCGCCAGCTAGCATTCTTGGCTCACGAACAGGCTGCACCGTTCCGAGCTGCCGTCTTTCTCGCCGAACGCGCGCGCGCCAGGAACCAGCGTGCTCACGTCAGCCTGGATAACCGACGAACACGAGCCTAGAAGGCGATGGGCGGAATGCCAGCTATGCTGACTGCCTGCCAACCGGGCTCGGGCTCCGGAACCTGAACGGAGAAGCCGTCGATCTCCGAAACCTCGGTCCGGTACACGGTGACGGTTGCGATGACGTCGCCAGAGGCGCCGAGCACGTCCGCACTCTCCGGGACGCCCGTCGCCACCGCTGGACCTGGGATCGGATAACCCCAGCGCGATCCGAAAGCGGGATCGACGAGCAAGACGCGCCAGCTCCCGATTTGTTCTTCCGAAGGGATGACGCTCAGCTGAATCTGGTTGAGCGAAGCGACCTGGTCGAGAATGCCATTGTAGGTGTAGTCACTGAACCATTGGTTGTCGCAGTAGCCCATGATGTCGGAATAGCGCTCCGGGGTAATGATGAGGTCCGTGCGGCGGTCGTAGCCGTACACCCCCACCGACGCCTGGCTATACGGGAACTGAGGGTCCACTCCGTCGATCTGACCGCCCGGCGCGCACGGCGCGTGGTTGCGCCCATGGTTGTGACCTATCTCGTGCAACATGGTCACGACCGACGCGTCGTTGCCAAAGGCGACCCCGACGGAGGCGCGGGCTTGTTCCGCGCCTCGCTCCCCCTGGGGAACGAAGCCAACGCCCGCCACGCAACCGCCCCCGCAGTACTGCTGGAAAGTATCCGCCGACCGCAACATCCCGTAGTAATAGACGTCTGGGTCCGGGTCGTCGTAGTAGCGCATCGTCGCAACGGTATTGAGCATACCGTTCCAGTCTTGGTCGTTCGCCAAGTCCACGGGCTCGTCGACCGTGAGCTCGAGGCTCGATATGGGGTAGGAAGCCAGGAAGCCGTCCACGTAGGGCTGTAACCCTTGCTCATCGGTCGCGGGCAAGCGATTGTTTGCCCGAAACGGGATGATGTGAATCCGCAGCCCACCCACTTCGCGTGCTCCGAGGCCCTGGGCGCCGTCCAGCGGAAAACGAGGTTGCAACTCCTCGCCTTGACCTGTCTCGCACTCCACAATCTCGATGCCGTAGACCGTGTCGGGGGTCACCTGTTCTGGTGCGAGGTCGAATTCGAACGCGCTCTCGCGCTCCTCTTCCTCAGAGGGTCCTTCAATCGTGAGCGTGGACTTCGCATAGACGACCTCGATGTCCAAGCCCTCATTCTGTAGGAAGAGGCGCGCAGAGAGTGTGCGGGGCTGCCAGCCGCCACCTGGCGCAACGAAGGCGCGCACGAGGGTAGCCCTCCCCGCCACGACGTCGGACACGCGCTCTTCGATGCCAACTTCCGATCCCTCCGACATGATGGGGATCTTCACTGTCTGGTAGACGGCGATCTCGTCGATACTGATATTCTGCGCGATGCCCGCGCAGCCATCCTCGCCTTCGGCCCCACCACGACACTCGCCGACCTCGCAGCCCTCACCGAATGCGCATTCGTTGCCGCAGGTGCCGCAGTTCTGGATGTCTGCGAGGGTGTCGATGCAAACCCCATCGCAAAAACTCTGACCATCGGGGCACACGCACTCGCCATCCGTACACACTTGCACTTCCGGGCAAGCGTTGTCACAGCTTCCGCAGTTGGCGACATCGGTCAGCGTATCGACGCAAGCGCCACCGCATTCAGTTTGGGCATCGGGGCACACACACCCACCTTCGATACAGAGCTGCCCCTCGAAACAAGCAATACCGCAACCACCGCAGTTTGCCCCATCCATCATCGTGTCGACGCAGGCATCACCGCACAACGTTTCCGCTGCTGGACACTCGCAAGACCCAGCCGCACAGACCTCCGTCGGCAAACACGCGGTCCCACACACTCCGCAGTTCATCGGGTCGCTCTGCAGGTCGACGCAGGCATCCGTACACAAGGTTTGGGCGGCGGGACACACGCACGAACCTTGCTCACACACCTGACTTGGGGCGCACTCCGTTCCACACGTGCCGCAATTGCCCAAGTCTGTCATCAGATTAACACAAGCGCCGGAGCACTCCGTGTTTCCGATTGCGCAGACGCAGCTCCCCTGTTGACACGTCTGTCCCGAGAGACATGCGGTGCCACACGAACCGCAATGGGCAACGTCCGTCATCAAGTTGGAGCAAACGTTGTTTTCGCACGCTGTGAGCCCAGCAGAGCAGGCACACGCGCCAGCCTGGCAGAAGCCATTCAACGCGTCACACTCGTTGCCGCACACTCCGCAGTTCGCCGGATCGCTGCTCGCATCCAAGCAGGACTGACCGCACTGGAGCAAGTTGGGGGAGCACCCCTCCACCGCCAAGCGGCACGAACCGTGGTCGCACAATTGGTCGGCCCCACAGATGAGCCCGCATTCGCCACAGCTGTTGGGGTTTGCGTCCGTGTTGACGCAGACACCTCCGCAGACGGACTCACCCGCCAGGCATGGAACGCCCGCCGAATTCAAAGCCGGCGGACCTTCCCCAGCCCCATCATCTGCGCAGGCGCCCAGAACGAGAACTGCGAGGAACACCAGGACCTCACGCCAACGCAACAGGAAGACTCCTGCGCTAAACCCAGGCACCGTCGGGAGCATAGGGCGATGATACGCCACGAATTTCATAGCCGGCAGTAAAGCGGCAGGGACCACGCACTTGGGAAAGCCATCGCGCGATTACTGCAACATCGTTGGATCTCGACTCGTGAAACAGCTCCTGAACTGGACGAACGTGTCCTAGGTCAGACCGTTCGTACGACAAGGTGCCACTCTATGTGCCGGGTGCGCCGCCGTCGAAGGAAGACGGCGCATTCCTAGGCAACTTAAAGTTGTTAACCTGGGAGGAATTCCGCCGCTGACCTGCTCAGGACGCGTCGGAACGGATACATGTTCGGCGCCCGCGGGGCCCGCCACTCTGGTCACTCGAGAGAAGCACGATGCACTTCCTGACTGCGTGGCCGCTTCGCTTGCTCAGACCGCAATCCCCCGGCGCAGGCCGGGTCCGGCAGGCACCTACCCCACAGGAGCCTTCCTCACACCGTTAACTCCAATACAACGGTCTAATCCAAGCCAGCGCTGGGTGGCGCGACATCGAAACGGACCATCCGCAGGTGGTGCAGAGGCGGGCTGCCTGAAACCACTTCATCCTTCTGTTTTCCATCCAAAGAGAAGCCTTGGGCTTCGTAGAACGCGATGGCGTTGGCATTCTGGTCGGCGACCCACAGGTGCAAGTAGCTGTAGCGACTGCATGCCTCCCCCAAGACGTGTTTCATCAACAGACGCCCACATCCAGCTCTCACCCTCGCTGGTGCAACGTACAGAGCGTACAGCTCACCCCAGCGCGAGTCCAGATCCGAGTCGCGGGTGGCGCCCAGAGACGCAAAGCCAAGGACTTGGTTGCACTCGTCCACGGCCACGTAGGTGTCAGCGCGTGGGCTGGTCAGGTTGTTCCGCCAGCGTTCCGCACTGCCCTCGTAACTCAACGCATCCAGGATCGACGCGGGCATGTATCCCGGGTACGTCGCACGCCAGCTGTCGACGTGCACGTGCGCGATACCTTCCGCGTCACCCTGCACAGCCCTTCGCACCTCAGCCACGTGCGGACCATAACCAGACCTCCGCCCGCGGTCCACGAAGGAGTGGCGCTCAGACGGTCGAATGAATGATGCGGTTGCCGCACCCGATGCGAACCTCATCCGAATCGACGCGGCCCGTCTCATAGCCACTCCCGCTCCGTATCGCTGACGGAAGAAGCGGGCGCGGACGGGCCAACCTCCAGCCTCGATGCGTCGCAGCCTCCCGCGTTGGCAGTGGCCCATCAGTTCCCCCCTACTGCGCAACGTGCTGCGGGTGTCAGATGACCTCATGACGGCAACGGGTCACTATCTAGCTTTCCCGCCCGAGAGCATCCATCCCCCTCGATACAGCTCCAGCGTGCCGCCAAACTGCCAATCGGGGTGCCGTCGTCGGTGCTGGTGCTCGTCTCCTCGGTCTGAATGACTTGTGGCTCGTCCGCCTCGACGTCTGCACCACTGACTTCGCCGTCTACTTCATTCTCGACACTGGGCACGTCCGGCCCTCCACCGACCGTGGTCTCGGGCTCGGTCGGCACGGTAACGACGTCCGCATCGGTGGCATCGTTCTGCCCCGCTAGCGCGGCGATCACACCCGTCAACAACGGGCTCTCTTCGGCAGACGCTGCGTCTTGAACCTCCACCTCGGAACCGACGATGGCTACGTCCGTTTCTGATTCAGCGTCGGACCCGACCACCCTGTCCTCTGTTTCCGTCGCTGCTCCAGCGGGCGCTGGAGTACCCGCCACGTCCGCGCCCAGAGCAGGCACGGCGCCACCTCCAGTATCCGTGGACGGCTCCGACACACTCGGGGCCACTCCTACTTGTTGCGGTGCTGTTGGCGCATCCTGACTCCTGGCTTCGTCGACACCAGCGTCCATCCGCTCGGCTTCGCCGGTGACTCCAACCTCTGGCACACCGCCGTCCACCGTCTGACTTCACCCTGGCTGACGTCCTGGCCCGGCAGGCCACGCCTATCTGTCGTCCCAGGCCTGGAAACGTGCTCCGCGGCGTTGGAACACCCCGCCCAAGGCAACACCGAGAGAGCTAACAGCAGCTCCGACCACCCCTGTTGTCGTCGTGTGGCCTTCATGGATAGCGTCAGATGGGCAACGCCCCTCAGCGCACATAGCACTACCACGGCCGCTAGGCACGGCATCACAGAAAACGCTGAGCGTCGTAGCCTCGGGGGAGCCGCGAGTCGTGACCAACTCGCGGGCTCTCGACGACGCTGACCCTACGCAGCGCTACCGATGCGTCGGCCTCTGGCCGCGCCGCCGGGGCGGCCGCGATGCCGCCTGGCTCCGGGTTGCGCTCGGTGGTTGGCTTTACCTGCGTCATTTGCGGGGGGCGGAGCCTTGGCATCCGCCGGATACGGATGTTCCTCCACGCGCTGGATCTGCTTGGCCATCAAGCGCTCGATGGCGCCGATGTAGGGCACTTCCTCGTGGTCGCACAAGGACATGGCGACGCCGGTATTGCCAGCTCGACCAGTGCGCCCGATGCGATGCACGTACGTCTCTGCGACGTTCGGGACCTCGAAATTGATGACGTGGGTAACGTCTTCGACATCGATACCTCGGGCTGCGATATCCGTGGCTACCAAGACGTCGATGCTGCCATTGCGAAAGCCATCCAGGGCGCGTGTGCGCGCATTCTGAGCCTTGTTGCCGTGCACGGCAGCAACACGTTTGCCCGTTTTCTGCAAGTGGCGCGCAACTCGGTCGGAGCCGTGCTTGGTACGTGTAAACACGATGGTACGGCGGCAGGAAGGATCACCGAGCAGATGAATGAGCAACTCGCGTTTGTCGCGCTTGTTGGTGAAGTAGACCTGCTGCTGCACAGTCTCTACCGCAGACGAGACCGGCGCTACACTCACTGTAACGGGTTTGTCGAGCAAGGTATCAGCGAGCTTGCGAATCGCCGGTGGCATGGTGGCCGAAAAGAAGAGTGTCTGGCGCTTTTGAGGGAGGGCTTTCGTGATGCGTCGCACATCCGCAATGAACCCCATGTCGAGCATGCGGTCCGCTTCGTCGAGCACAAAAAACTCAACCTTGTCCAGCTTCACGAAACCGCGGTTCATCAAGTCCAACAAGCGACCAGGTGTGGCCACGAGGATATCCACCCCTCGCTTCAGCTCAGCGATCTGAGGCTTGTCGTTGACGCCACCGAAGATGACCGTATGCCACAGATCTAGGTTCTTGCCGTAAGTCCTGAGACTCTCGTTGATCTGGGCAGCCAACTCGCGGGTTGGGGTTAATATCAGCGTGGACAATCGGGGTGCGTCACCCGCGGTCGCATCGGCGCGCTGCAGTGCCGGCAAACTGAAGGCTGCCGTCTTGCCAGTTCCGGTTTGTGCGCAGCCCAGAACGTCTTTTCCTTCGAGAGCGGGTGGTATGGCTGCAGCCTGAATGGGCGTCGGCCTTTCGTAGCCCGCGCTCTCGATGGCCTGAAGGATCTCTCGGCTCAATCCGAGGTCGTTGAATTTCATTGTCTGTCTTCGTTCTCACGCTCTGAGAGCGCGTCATCCGGATCGGGCTGCGGGCCCCACACGATGTGCTCGATGTCCGGGTCAACGCCCGGCGGCGCATCGGGCCGGTTGGCACGCTCATCCTTGCGCTGTGCGCGGCGCGCCTCTTTGTCGAGCTTCTTTTCCCGTCGGGCTTGCTCTTTGCGGCGCTTCTCGAACGTGGCTCGGGGCTTCATGGAAGCCTCCTGGCTCGGTCAAGCGATGTAGGAAGAAAAGTGGGTGTTTCCAATAGGTTGGGTTTGCTACTGCCTGGAGTATTTGTCATCAAATCTGCACTCAGAGCGCGCAAAACGATGCTCGGGCTCGGCCCGATGCAAGAAGTGGTAGGCTCGAAGGGAGTCGCCGTGAGGCCGCGCGCTCAATCGCTCCCTCGACCAGACAGGGTGGGGCTACCATGTCTGGCAGTGGTGTGCGAACTTTTTCTCCGCCACCCGCCCGGGGACGTGATCCGGCCCGCAGTGAATGGCCAACGGTCCGTCGCGCGCAAAGTGAGACGTGCGAGACCATCGCGACGCCCGGCCCGTAGCGGAACATTGGAGCAAGATGACGACTGGACGCTCCTTCTTGTCCGCCGCAAGCACTGAATTGATTTGAACCGTGGGCCGTCGCCCACCCTGGTGACCGGCTACACACATCACAACACGCCCTTCGCGTTCCCCTCGCGGCTTCCCTCGATCGAGCACGCCTGGCGTGGCAGGCTGCGCACGACCAAGGGATGGTGCCGATGACAGACAGAACCTCCGCCGCGTGGGTAATCTCAGCACTTTGTCTTCTGGCTTGCAACAGCAACGACGAGCCAGGTGCCGACGGGCAAAACGAAGCGGCGTCGGAAGGAGAAGTTGGGTCGGAACGTACGGACGATACGGCGAGCTCTCGCGGTGGTGACACCGACAGTGCGGCAACGACCAACGGCGCAGCAACGAGGGAAACCGACTCAGCAACAGAAGCGGCAGACGGAACACCTGGCGCGGACACCGACGTAGGCGCCGAAACAGAAGACAACGCCGACGACAATGGGGACACAACGGACGCCGAGGCAACCGTGGACTCGAGCGAAACAGACGAGTCCGGTGTCGGTACGGATCCGAGTGAAACAGACGATGCTGCGACGGGCACCGACGACCAAGAGGGCGTGGCGGCGTCCGACGCATCGCCAACAGAAGATCTGACCAACCCACTGAGCTCACCCGAGGACGGGCCACCAGCGGGCAACCCTGACGGCGACTGTGCCATCCCCAACGAAGCGCTCCCAGAAGACGTGGCGACTCCGGATCACGTCATAGGGAACGGAACGAAAGAGAGCTGCACGGGCGAAGCCGTCGTTGAGACCGTGGCATTGGGAGGCGTGATCACCTTCGATTGTGGTCCCGATCCCGTAACGATAACCCTCGAGGAACCCGCTCGCATCTACAACGATTCCACGGAAGAGATTGTAATCGATGGCGGTGGACTCGTAACACTCAGCGGCGGCGGCACGACCCGCATTCTCTACATGAACACGTGTGACGAGTCGTTGACGTGGACGACTTCGCACTGCGACAACCAGGACCATCCGAGGCTGAGTCTCCAGAATCTGACGTTCGTGGATGGCAACTCCCAAGCTGAAGAGGAGGAAGATGGCGGGGGAGCAGTCTACGCAGCCGGTGGAAGACTCAAGATCATCAACTCTCGCTTTTTCAACAATGTCTGCGCTTCGGAGGGCCCTGACGTCGGTGGCGCGGGAGTGCGGGCCTTCGCTCAGTTCGAGCAGCTGCCGATCTACGTGGTCAACACTACGTTTGGTGGCGCCGAAGGCTACGGCAACGTCTGTTCCAATGGCGGTGGCCTCAGCAGCATCGGGGTTTCCTGGACCATCATCAACAGTCTATTTTCTCACAATCAGGCGATTGGTGAGGGGGGCAACCCAGCCGAAGAAGGCACTCCAGGCGGCGGAAGCGGAGGTGCCATCTACAACGACGGAGGCACTCTGCGCTTGTCCATTTGCGGCACCCGCATCGAAGACAATGCGGTCAACGCCTACGGCTCCGGCATCTTTTTCGTCAGCAACAATCACGACGGCACCCTCGAGATCCGAGACTCCGTGATTCGCAACAACACCGGGGGCGGCTGGAACGTACTGCCCGGTATCTCCATGCACGACGACACGGAGCAAATCATCGCGAACTCGACAATCGAGTAGTCCGTATTGCCAGCGGCGTCACCTTCTGCATCCTGCCAAGGTTGGAGCACTGGGCGGAACGGCTGACGTTCTGCAACTCTCTACAGTGGCTCCGGCGGTGAAACGCGTCTCCCTCCGAGTGAACCGTTTTGGTGCCGCGCACGCAGTGCCGACTGAAACCGGATGCCCTCGCTAGAGCGAACTCGCTAACAACGCGATGTGTTCGATCGCGCGTGATTGGTCGAAGGCTAACCCCAGCCGATGGAAACTCGGCAGCGAGGAAGCTCTCCGTAGCCCCGCGGGTATACTCGCGCACGGGAGAGCCGGGACGTGCAGGAGGCTCACATCAACACATCATGACGAGACGACGACAAACCGCTTCCATGGCTTGGCTCGTGACAGGTGCCATCGCCGCCTTGGCGTGCGGCGCCAACCAACCACAAGAACAACTCATCGCACAGCGTGCAGACGCCCTGGAGGTGGCTGCTCCCATCATCGGCACCGACCCCCCAGCTGCCATTCAATACAACACGGGCGGTTATCTCAGCGTCGCGACGGACGGGGACAACTCGATGGTCGTCTTCTACGACGGCGGCGAGATCCGAGGCATGCGCTACGCGGCAGACGGCACGCTGCTGGACCTCGACGAGTGGGTACGGCTCGGCCGAAATGACGATGAAACGGGAGCCCACGCCTACACCGATGTCGCGTACGGCAATGGGGTCTACATGGCGCTCTTCAGTGATAGCACTGAAGGACAACGCGGGATCTACGTGCAGGCAGTCGACGTGGACGGCGAGCTGCTGAGCGTGCCGGTGCGCGTGGGGCCTGATGCCTACTATGGCTCCGTCGTGTTCAACGGCACGGACTTCACCGTCGCTTGGTCGAACGGCGACGTGGGGCTGGCTCGGGTCGGGCTGGACGCGGAGATCGTGACCGGCACGGAAACCTACGTCACGACCAGCGGGGGCACCAATCGCCCGGTACTGGCCATGGGGTCCGAGACTGGCCTGGTCGCGTACGAGGCAGAGGTTGACGGTACTCGTCTGGTGTACGCAGCCCGTTTCGACGCCGACGCCAACGTACTGGACCCTGAAGGCACCGCCATTTCCAGCGCGACGACCAGTTCCGTTAGCGTCAGCGCCGCCGCCGGCAATGACGCGTTTGTCGTCGCGTGGACCGCCAGCTCCGACGCCGCAGTCTACGGAACGGTTGTCGGCTTTGACGGTGGGATCACGAGCTTGGAGTTCCCCATCTCGCGGTCACCTGGAACAGTGGGTGGAAGCACGGTAGGCTTCGATGGGACGAACTACCTCGTCGCCTGGCAAGACAGTCGCGACTCAGGCATCTACGGCACGCGTCTTTCCAGTGACGGAACCAACCTGGATACGTCGGACGTGCCTATCGCTGCTCCATCACGAGTCTCGCAATCTTGGGACATCGACGTAGTCTACGGCGATGGGCGCTACTCGCTGGCGTTTCTGGGTGAGGGAGTCGAAGGGAGGTTCATCGATGACAGCCTCAGCGAGCTGGACCCCGGCGCACTTCAGCTATCTGCGCTCCCGAGCGCTCAAAATATCCCCAGCTCTGCCTACAACGGACAGAGCTACGTGCTTGGCTGGAGCGATGAGCGCGACCAACGAGCGTACCAGTTCCGCGCCGGTCGCATCGATGATGCCGGAAACCGTCTAGATCCCGACGGAATTTCCGTGAGCCCATTGGGCGAGCAAGTGGGCAACGTATCCGTCGCTGCCGCTGGTGATACGACCTTCTTTTCTTGGCAAGTCTGGGGAGATGAACCCACGCTCTACAAGCGAACGTTGGACGGCGACGGGAACCTTTCCGAAGCTCTCGCGTGGCATGTGGGGCAGAGTGGCGGCACCGTTCGAAGCAACGGCGACAGCTTCTTGGCACTCTATTCCGCGGGCGACAACGGTGTGGGCAACGACAACGAGATCTGGGGGCAGTGGTTCGACACCGCAGGCAACCTGTCAGGCGATCCGGCACTGTTGGTCACGATATCGCGTCCACGCTACGGCCTGTGGACGTGGGGCAACGAGTATTTGCTCGCCTACTCTGGGCAGGAAGCCGACGGAACACCGATCACGGGCTCCGTGTTGACCTTGGACGGCGGCGGCCAGGTGACTGCCGAGTACGAACCTGTCGTCGAAGGGATGCTTACGGCGAGCGCTGGAGCGAGCGACACACACATCTTGTTTTGCGGGTTTCGGTCCATCACGATCACCGTTTCGCTCCATGGCGATCACGATTCCGCGTGATCGCGATCAGCGTTTCGGAGTTCCCGATCAGTCATTTCGGTCATCCCGATCAGGTTGAAACGTAGCGGAAACGTGAGCCAT
>JBNKUV010000086.1:0-166409 GCA_050298815.1 Polyangiaceae bacterium | reverse complement strand
GTCCTACGCGGGTCACCGAGTGCCGCCGCAGCAAACGTTTGGTGGGCCCATTCCTCCACACAGGTGGATTCCATGCGCGGACAACCAGGCTCGCGCGCGGAAATTCCGCGCTCGCCTCAACTTGTGATCAATGGTCAGTTTCCCAAAGACCCCGAACAACACCGCGTGACATCAACAGTCCTCGCGCTCAACAAGGGCCCGTCCTGCCCCCCTCACTCCTTGGGGGGGCAGGACGCGCCCGAAGCGCACACTCGTTGAGAATCACTTCCCGCTTTGGACGTACTTGATCAGCTTGTTGAACGCGGGGAACGGCTGAGCACCGCTCAAGAAGTAGCCATTGACGGTGAACGCGGGGGTGCCCCGGACGCCTGCCTTCTTGGCAACTTCCATATCGTTCTCGACATGCTTGGCATGGGTGTGATCGTCCAGCGCCTTCTTGAAGCGATCCATGTCGATGCCACCCAACTGCGCAGCGTACTTCTCCAAATCCTCACGCTTGAGAGCCTTCTGGTTCTCGAACATCAGGTCGTGGAACTTCCAGAATGCCTTGTCACCCTGCTGAGTGAAGACCTCTTGCGCTGCCTCGGCAGCCAACTTGGCGTCCTTGTGGAAGGGCAGTGGCATGTTGCGCCAAACGATCTGCACGTCGTTCGGGTACTCCTTGAGGATCTGCGCAACGGTTGGGTTGACACGACTGCAGTAGGGGCACTGGAAGTCGGAGAACTCCTGGATGACGATCTTGCCGTTCTTGGCGCCCTTGGTCGGGTTGGCGTTGGTCGGTGCGGCGACATCGCGCTTCTCCGGCTCGGCGGGCCCCTTGGCCTTCTTCATCAGCTCGTCGTAAACCTTGGCGCGAGGAGTACCCTTCTTGACGAGAGCCTCCGCAACCTTCATCTGCGACTTGACCAGCTCTTCGAACTTCTCGAACGGCTGAGCGCCACTCAAACGACGACCGTTGATGAAGAAGTGCGGGGTGCCTCGGGCGTTCAGGTCGTTGGCCAGCTCCATGCTCGCCTCGATTTCCTTGTCGTACTTGCCCTCTTCGGTGGCTGCTTTGATCTCGGCATCCGACAGACCCAGTTGCTTTCCGAGCTTGACGAAGACGCCCTCGTCCTTGAGCGCCTTCTGGTTTTCGAAGATCAGGGCGTGAGCCTTCCAGAACAGGTCGTCACCACCCTTCTTGAAGGCTGCGCGGGCCAAACCAGCGGCGGGCTTGGCCTGCTTGTGGAATGGAAGTGCATTGTCTTTCCAAACGACACGAACATCCTTGCCGTACTGTTCGATGATCTTCGTCAAGGTCGGCTCGACACGCGAGCAGAAGGGGCACTGGAAGTCAGACCACTCGACGATTGTCACGAGAGCATCCTTGGCACCCTTGACCGGATCGTCCTTGCTAACCGGGACGCGCCAAACGGTGTTGTCGTCCTTGGGCTTGTCATTGCCCTTCTTCTTGTCGGGCGCCGGGGCGTTCTCGAAGTTCTCCTTGGTCAGGAGCAGGCTGACTTCGCTCTTCTTCTTGCCGCTCTTGACGAGCTTCTCAGCCTTGGCAACCTGTTCGTCGATAACCGCTTTGAACTTCGGGAAAGGCTGTGCACCTGCCAACGTCACGCCATTGATGCGGAACGCGGGGGTACCCGTCGCTCCGATCTTGCGGTTGTCGGCCAGGTCCGACTGGACCTTCTTTTCGTGCTCGGGCTTAGCCAACTCCGCCTTGAACTTGGCGGCATCCAGACCAGCCTCGACGGCCCACTTCTCGAAGTTCTCCGGGGTGAGCGCCTTCTGGTTCGCGAATGCCAAGTCGTGGAACTTCCAGAATGCGTCGCTACCGCCGAGCGCAAAGGCTGCCTGGGAGGCAGCATGCGCGGGACCAGCCTGCTTGTGGAAAGGCAGCGGATTGTGCTTCCAGACGATGCGCACCTTCTCGGGACCGTAGGTCTCCTTGATTTGCTTCATCGTGTCGTTGACACGGCTGCAGAATGGGCACTGAAAGTCACTGATCTCGACGATCGTGACCAGCGCGTCCTCATTACCCCACTGCGGGTCGTCCGCAGAAACCGGGATGGGGCTCTCGGCGTGGGTGGCAGCCTCTGCCTTGTCAGCGGAGGCGGTCTTGTCAGGACCGATGTCGGGGCCCTGAGCCTTGTTGATAGCGTACATCAGGAACATTCCGGCGATTGCGCTCAGGAAGTACCCGACAATTACTGAACCTTTGTTGTCCATTAGTCGTATCTCTCCTCAAGCCTGGCGGTTGCCAGGCAAAACCAAATTCAACCAGCGTCGGACCGGGACACCACGTCACGAACCAACGCAGGACACCGAACTGCCCCTTGCGGGATGGTTCGAGTCCGAAACTGCAACTAGATGGTGAGAGGCGTGCCTCTCACTGCGCGCAGGGCGGGCGGTACACCTGCTGCTTGTGTTCTGTCGTCACAACGCGTTCAACCGCGGGACGCAACGTGATGCAGAGGCCACACGGGGTGACATCCAACGCGACGACGGGCACGATGGCCGAGAGCTGACTGTGGACCACCAGCGGCGGAGCGGGCTCGCCGGGGGTGCCCGGTAGTATCCGTTGAGCGTCTTCGAATATGGGAATGCAATCAGCCGCGGTGATCTCTCCAGAATCCGCGGGCGGCGCCGGCAGCGGCGCGTCGATACTGGCACCCGACTCGTCACACATGGGCGCGTGTGCCCACGCGCTCGGACTCCACAACAACGCGGCGAAGACAGCGATGCACATCAGCCAGCTAGTCGCCTGCTGCCGGAACGTACCCCATCTCCGGTTTCGTGATGTTGTCATGAACGTGGCGGCCGGGAGTGTACCGAACGGAGCCGATTCAACAACTCGAGAGATAAGACAATTCCCGAATGTCACCAGCGGGTTTTTTGACTACCTTATCCTACACCTGCCAAACTGGGGCCATGAGCGAGCTGAAGGCCGAAGACAACTCCCTGGAACTACAGGAAAATGTCCGCAAGAGCGTGCCGCCACGCAAACCGCAAGGTCACCGTCCCACCAAGCGGGCGGGCACGCAACTCGGCCGGTGGACACTGCTCAAACCTTTGGCCAGAGGCGGAATGGGGGAGGTCTACCTCGGCACCGCAGGCGGCATCGAGGGCGCCGAGCGCCCCTGCGTGGTCAAACTGATCCGTCGCGAGCATAGTAAGGATTCCTCGTTTCTCGCCCGCTTCTTCGACGAAGCGCGAATCCAGGCGCAGCTGCAACACCCTGGAGTCGCCCAGGTGCTCGAAGCCTCGACGGACGAAACCGGCAAACCGTACGTGGTGCTCGAGCATGTCGAGGGACGCAACCTCAGCGAAGTGCGCCAGCGGGCCGCCCAGCTGAAGATGCCGCTTTCTTGGGCCGATGCGGTTGCCGTGTCGGTCACGCTCGCTGAAGCGCTTGCCCATGTGCATGAACGCACCGATGCGATGGGCCGTGCGCTAGCCATCGTGCATCGCGACATGAGCCCTCAGAATGTCATGGTGGGCTACGCCGGTGACGTGAAGCTCATCGATTTCGGCACAGCGCGCGGTGAAAACCGCCGCTGTCAAACGGTGTCCGGCGTTGTTTTTGCCAAGCCTGGCTACGTCGCTCCGGAAGTTGCCAACCAAAACCAACCTGGCCCTCAGGCGGATCTCTACGCGCTGGGCATCATCTTGTGGGAGCTGGCCATGGGACGCCGCTTCCTGACCGGGGATCCCTCCGAGCACCTGGCCAAGGTCGCCGCAGGCGAGCGCTCCCCATCGCCAGTTTCGAGCACGACCAACGTGCCGCTGGAGTTGGACAAGATCATCGCGCATTTGACTGCCTACGACCTTGCGGACCGCTACCAGTCGGCCCGTGAAGCCCTGGGCGACTTGGTGCGGGTGCTATCCCGCGCCCCGAGTTTGGCTGACGGCGAACGCAGCGTTCGGGGGCGTATCGCGCACTTGATGAACCGTCTCTATCCCTCGGAGCCAATGCGGACCCGTGCCGAGTTCGCGCGCCTGTTGGCTGAGCACCGCCACCAGGAACAGCCCAACCCGTTCGTGCCCGAATCGCCCAAGCCCACGACGGCGAGCGCCTTGCTACCCGGCACACGCTACCAACTGCTGGGGCAGCTTTCCCAGAGCGAGATGAGCGTGGTGTACGCAGCGGAGCACATCGACCTGGAGCGCAAGGTAGCCCTCAAGGTCTTGCCCAAAGAGCGCTGCGACAACCCCCACTTCGAAGCTCGATTCCGAAAGGAAGCGAAAGCTCTCGCTCAAATCCGGGACGACGGGCTGGTGACCCTCCACGACTTCGGCGTCTCCCAAGATGGTCGTCCGTATTACGCGATGGAACTGCTCGATGGCCAAACCCTGCGCGAGCGAGTGAGCGAAGGCCCGCTGGGGTGGAGGCAGGCCCTGGGCATCGGGATCGACGTGTGCAAAGCCCTGGAAGCAGCTCACGCTCGGGACGTAATCCATCGCGACATCAAACCGAGCAACGTCTTTCTCACCGCATCAGGCAAAGTGAAACTGCTCGATTTCGGGGTCGCGCAAGCCGGTGAGGACGACAGCGTCATGGCTGAGGACAGCGGCGCCATCGTCGTCATGGGAACGCCCGACTACATGGCGCCCGAACAAATCGGCAGCGAAGAAGTCTCAGTACAAGCCGACATCTATGCCCTGGCAACGGTGTTGTACGAACTCATCACGGGGCAGCTTCCATACCGCGCTGACTCGACCGTCCAGCTCCTCGAAGAGAAACGTCGTGGATGTGCCCCCCCCCCGCGCAAGCTCTACCCCAACTCCGGGCTGCCCTCGGGGCTCGACGGAGTGCTGCTCAAGGCCCTGGACCCATCAGCAGCGGCGCGTTACCCCACTGCACGACGTTTCCGCGACGCCCTCGAAGGTATCGTGCAACGCTCGTCGCGCAGCAAGCTGCGAAGCACAGTCACTGCGGCAGCTGCAATCGCTGGATTTGCAGGAGTCGCTCTGGCAGCCGGTTGGTACAGCGCGGAGCAGCCCGTGTCCGCCCCGAGTTGGCTCAACTCACACGACACACCAAGCGCGGGTGTCGCCTCAGGAGCCGTGGACAACAGCGACGAGACACCCGCGCTTGCCGCGGCGCTGGATGTGAGCGCCCTGCCGCTGGCCCCGGCAGAGGACCACACAGATCTCGAGCTCGTCGACCACCAAGCCGAGCCGGTGGGCGATCCCTCCAATGCGCTTGCCGCGCAAGTACCGGCAGACTCCAGCGCTTCGGACGCTGCAGAGGGACCTCGTGATAGCGTCGAAAACGAGGCCGAGTCGACAGGCGAGTCCGATGATGCGCCAGAGAAAGAACGCCTGTCCGTCTCGGACCGGCAGCGTCTCGAACGGGCGAGGCGACTCCTAGAGGGGGATGAGCGGGCGCGATTGCAGTCTCTCGATCTATTTCGCCAGCTAGCGGAAACCCACCCCAAGGAATCCGAAGTCCTCCATGGCTGGTCCCGCGCTGCAGCCAAGAACAAGTGGTGGGGAGAGTCGTTGCAGGCCGCGTTGCGTTGGGCCTCCAGCGACGACAGCCCGCAAGCCAAACTGCACCTCGCTCGCACCCAGCGCCTGGTCGGACAGCGATACGGAGCGATACAGACCCTGGAACGTCTCCTGGTGGAGGAACCGGAGCACGCGGAAGCCACAGCGATGCTGCAGCGCTACCGCGGCCGCTGACAAGGCAGCGACACCCATGTTAAGGGCCCCTAGCCCTAGCCTTTCCGGCTCCGAGTTTCCCCAAGCATCACGTCGTGTCGACCAAGACCAAGAGCAAAGTCAGTGTTCCTAGCCCAGAGGCGGATCAACCTCGACTGGTTCAGGTCGGTGTGATCGCGGCTGTTTGCTTCGCGATTGGAGTGCTCTGGCCAACGCTGAGCGGCGTGTCACTGGTGCCCACGGTCCCAACCAAGGAGCAAAAGGCCCCCAAGGCGAAGCCCAAGCCATCCCACGCCGAAATGGCCCCGACGAGCGAAGTGCCTGTCGCCGCGATGGTGCCCCAGGCCCCAGAGAAGACCACCGCACCGCGGGCGGAAATCGAAAAGTCCCTCGTCGTCAACTGCCGAGACGACAAGGACCGGCGCCTGAGCGAGTGCGACAAGCCGGCGTTCGATGATGTGGCGGTCGATCGCTTGAGGGCTCTGGCCACTTGCCCCGAAGCGAAGGACGCGGACGGAGTGCTGTCGATCGGCTTCGAGCTGGACTTCGAAAAAGAGAAAATCACGAAGATCAGTAGCGGCAAGAGCAGCACCGTCACGGACTCCACGGCCCAGGCGCTCCTGGATTGCGCCAAGAAGGAATTCTTGAGTGCAACACTGCGGGGCGTCGAACACACGCACGCACGCTACCTGATATTTTACATGGTGAAACTGCTGCCACCGGGGGCGGTGGTTGTCGAGGAACCCGAGGAGAAGGCGGTTGGCGCTAGCGGAAGTGCAACCGTTATCTGGAACTCAGCGCGCATCCGGTCGCAGCCAGAAGAGGGCAAGGTCCGGGGCCAGCTCCTGTACGGCACCAAAGTGGTGGTGGTCGGAAGAAAGGGCGACTGGTACAAAGTCCGCTACGACGCCAAAGGTAGCGAGGGGTGGATCCACAAGAACGCCCTGGCAATGTAATGGGGCACGCCCAGCGGAGCGGGACAGATTGACGCGCCATGACGTGGAGTCGCCGCAGTGAACCTACACGACACGAGCCATTGAGCTATTGGGAGATCCTCTGGTAATCTTCTCGGCACCATGAGGGTCAACACCAAAACAGGTCTGGCCGGCGTCTTCATCCTCCTCGTCACGCTGGGCTGTGGCGGCAGTCAGGAACCCGTCAAGGATCCTTACCTGCCGCCCACGGAGACCAAGTCGGAGCCGATGGTCGGTGAGGCTCCGGAGTGCGTGGACGAAAACGAGGAGCCCGTGCGCTGCACGAGGGACGACGAATGCTGCAAGGGATTCGTCTGCGGCATCGATCCGGAGCTGAGCTCGCGCATCAAGCATTGCATCTACGCTGGGAAATAATTCCCAGCATTCCACGTCGGGGCTAGCCCGTTCGGCTTCCCAATGGCTGGGGATGACCTCGTTCGGGACGGGCAGGCGCGAGCCATGAGGTCCTACGGCAAGGGAAGCGGAGAGCCCTTGCAATCCTGGACGATGGACGCACTATGACGTCGGTGGCCCAAAAGACAAAAGCCGGACGCTCTCCCGTGACAGCGGCAGACGGCCCACGCCCCAAGCCCAACAGCTCGCCCACGGTAGCACCCAGCAAGAGCAACGAGGATGTAGCTCTGGTCTGGGGGAAGCGAGAAGACGGCGGTATGAACATCCTGCGCAAGCGGCAGGATCGAATCGAAGCAGGCACCGTGCAGCCCCTCAAAGAGGGTGTCCCTATTCACGGCGAGGTGATTCAACTCAGACCGCGCCCCGACTCGCCTCTGTGCGACGTCGAGGTCCAGGTCCCAGCCCCCAGCGCGAGCTCCATCCCGCGCCCCGCCCAGGTAGCGACCGATAGCTATCGAAAGAATTGGGACCAAGTGTATCGGCGCAAGCGCGGGACGACCAACGACAAGCTCCTGAACTAGACGTTCCCTCCCGTGAGCTCAGCGAACGTCTCTGACGACGGTCTGACAGCCGAGTACGATATCTATCTGGTTGCCCTCCTGGGCGTTGGCGTTCGAGCAGGTGTCCGGGCAGAGAACCACCGCCGTGGGGGTCTGCTCCGCGTCGTCGACGTTGTAGTACCAGGAATTCTCCCCCTCCATACAGTCATCGAGGCTCTCCACCTTGGGCACCGTCTCGGGGTCCGCACCGCTGGTCAGCACGACGTTCAGCTCGTCCAAGGCCACGTTGCCCCCGTCGGGCTCCGGGATCTTGTACTCGCAGGGAAGAACCTCACCGCGAATTTCTGCCAGCGCCTCCAGAAACGCGTCCGTCGCGTTCAGGTTGGCGGTGACCTCGTACGGCGTTCCGGTGCCGCCGATTTGCGCCATCTCCGTCAATTGGCCGCGCAAGATCTCGACTTCCTGGGATAACAACTCCGCATCTTGCCCTTCGAAGCC
The DNA here is from genome assembly GCA_050298815.1 of Polyangiaceae bacterium. GTDB lineage: Bacteria > Myxococcota_A > Polyangia > Polyangiales > Polyangiaceae > SZUA-265. The sequence continues at coordinate 158,365 of JBNKUV010000086.1, read as the reverse complement.
GCTGACGTCCAGGTAGACGCCGATGACGAACGTGTCGATCCCGAAGTCGCTCCCCACCTGGATGGTGTCGAAGGTTCGTTGGGTGGCTTCGGCCAGAGCTTGCTCGCGGGTCGCGCCTGGCGCGCAGCCGACGGGTGCCCCGTCGGTCGCGAGGACCACGAAGGATCGCGTATTCGGATCGGCCTGGATCCAGCGGTCGACCTCTAGGTAGGCCCCTGCCATCGCCACGTGAGTCGGCGTGTTCGAGAACATGTCGGGTTCTCGGCCGAGCAGGGATTCGACGGCTTGGGGGGCCTGGTCAGGAAGTGCTCCGCGGGGGACCGAAGGCGACGAGTAGTCCGACGCCTCACACGACACTTCCCCCGGACACAAGCCAGGCGCATCCGTCGCGACACACGTCCCACCGCTGGGGCACTGCTCATCGAGCAAGCAGGGCTCGAACTCAGCGTTGTCGCAACGACCCGGCAACACACATTGCTCTTCATAGACCTGCCCGTCGACGTCTTCGATGAAAGCCGGGCACTCGTCGTCGCTCGTACACGGCACGTAGACCCCACCGTAGACGAAGCGCAGGTCACACACTGAAGCGACGCAAAGCGCCCCACTACCGCAGCTTCCGCCAACGCCGCAGTCCGACCGTGGTCCCATCACTGGGTAGTAGTTGAGGGCCAAGTTGATGCCTGCGGAATCCGGGGACTCGATGAACTCGGTGACGGCGGTACGAACCGCATCCCATTGGGTCGCGTCCGTGTCCGCAGCCACCGGCGCGTCCATCGAAGCGGAGACGTCGAGCACGAGGTAGATGTTCACGTCGACTCGCTCAGCCGTATACATGTCGCGCGCGCACTCCGCCGGTGCCCCAGTAGACTCATCCACCTCAGCGATCAGCTCATCCGCACCGGTCAGGTCCTGGGCCCCGCCGGTGTCGCTCTCTTTACCATTCCCATCCCCATTCCCATTCCCATCACTGGAGCCGCAGGCGAGTGCCAGCAGCACAACCCCGACTCCTGCCGACAGGTTAGCCGCGCCGGGCTGGGCGAGGCGTTGTCGAAGCATCCGCAACATCCCTTGCATTGTCCGCGCCTTCCGCTCTGACGCAACGCTCTATGTCACCCACCCCGCGTCGGAGGTCGGATCTCTTGGTGGTTCATCGCCGAGGTCGCCTCGGCCGAGCTCTCTGACTGCGCGAAACGGTGCGAATGGGACTACGTTGTGGCGCCTCACTGGAGAAGTCCGATCTGCGCAAAACACCCAACACACCACTCCCCGAGCGAAGAACCGTTGACACGCCACGCGTCCATGGTTCGAGCGGTCGGCGCCACGCGACGAGACGGGTATACGGCCCTCCACGGCACGGACAACGTCCGCACGCACGCAGACACGCCGCCTCCCTGAACGATGCGACGCTCGAGTCGCTCCAGATGGCGCACCCGGATTACCGAAATCCATCGCACTGGACCGAGGTGAGGCACTCGCTAGCTTCACAGCCCAGCCTTGAATCGTCACTGAAACGCTAACTCGCAACGCAACAGTCGAAGGATCGCAGGCGCTTGAAAAGCCCTGGCAATTCGCGACACCCCGAAACGCCCCTGCTAAGGTGACAGACCGATTCGCACCGGCTCGACGCTCGCCGTACCAAAGGGCGGGGACGCGCCGGTGAAGTAGCGGTAGCACCTAGCGGCACACATGTCGCTAGTGCGGCGCGCAGCGAGAGGTGCATTTGATGATGAAGATCTTGAACTTGGCGATTGGTGTACTTGCAGGCGCGGTGTTCGCCGCGGCCTGCGGTGAGCCGGACGGCGTGGAGTCCAACGGCACCGGGACGACGACGGGCCCTGGAGGCACCACGCCGGGTATCGCGCCCACTCCGGTTGGCGCGCCTGGCCCAGCAGGAACCGTCAACCCGGGGGCGGTTACACCCACGCCGGGCCCTGGCGCCACGGACCAGCCACAAATGCCGAGCACCGCAACGCCTCCAGGCTCCGTAACTCCGGCTGCCACGCCAACGCCGATAGCTGGCCCCGCCACGTGCACCAACGCCGACATCTCAACCCTGCCCATCGATGAAACGGGTTGGGTAGCTCGCGACTGCAACAACGCGGGTATTCAAGGCGCGTTCTACTGCTACGACGACGGCATCAACCCAAGCGGTTGCACGAGTGGCGTCGCCCCGTTCACACCCGGGATGGGGATGTGTTTACAGGGTAGCACCAGCGTCGACCCCGACTTTGCCGCCTGGGGCGCCGGCATCGGCCTCAGCCTGAACGACTCAGGAGAAACGGCGGCGATGGCGTCCGTCAAAGGCCCGTTCGACGCTACTGCCAACGGCCTGCTCGGCTTCAACATCCTCATTACTGGCGATACTGGCAGCCTACCCATTCGCATTCAATTCACGAAAGAAGCCGAACCGACGGCTCCATCGCCGTTCGTCCAACTGCCGGGAGCTGGGACGACACCCTATGAAATCATGATCGCAGACGCACTGGTGCCGGAGAGTTGGATGACCTGCACCGGCGATGAGTGCCTGGCCGATCCCACCTCGTTGTACGACATCCAGATCCAAGTCGTCGGAGGCGAGGACGCCGCCAACTACAACTTCTGCGTCGAGAGCATCACCCCCATCACCGATGGCAGCGCTCCTGTCCAACCCGTGCCCAACGGCGGCTCCGTGACAGCATTCGGCTCAGAACAATGCGGCAACTTCGCGGGCATCGACGGCGTTGGACCGTACTGGGTACAGAACAACGCCTATGGCGGGGCCACCCACTGCGTGACTGCGTTGTGGGATCAAGGCAACACTGGTGGCTTCCTCCTGAGCAACGTCAACTCCAACGTAGCTGTCGGCGGGGCACCAGGCTCGTATCCTTCGATCGTTTACGGTTGGCACGTCGATGGTTCCTTCCACGGCGGCTACACCGGCGCCAGGCAGCTCAATGCGATCGCCTCGATCCCGAGCACCGGCTCATTCACCGTACCAGGCGCGGGCCGCTACAACATGTCCTTCGACAACTGGATCAAGAACTCGGCCACGTCGCCCGACGACCAAGGCACGCTGGAGCAAATGATCTGGCTCAACCAACGCGAGACCACCCCCATCGGCAGCGTCGTCGGAACCGTCGAGATCGGCGGACAGCAGTGGGAAGTCTGGTACGGACCGAACGAAGGTTTCAACACGGTGAGCTACATTCGTGCGACCAACACGACCAGCTGGAATTTCGACTTGAAGCCCTTCATGGACGATACAGTGACGCGTGGTTACGCTGCCGCCGGGGACTACTTGCTCGGCATTCAGGCGGGCTTCGAAATCTGGGAAGCCAACCAGAACTTCTCCCTCGATTCGTTCACCGTCAGCGTTCAGTAAGACGACCCATCCGCGAAAGGCCCCGGGGCGTGTCTGCTATTGCAGCGCGCCCCGCTGCGTTTTGTCCATCGAAGGCCCAGCGCACCCGCGCGAGAGTCCGGTCAACACTTCCGAAACACGAGCAGGCGATAGCCGAGCACCCCACTCTGGAGGCAGCGATTCAAGCCGTTGCCTCCGAGGAAGTTGCCCCACCAAGGGGCATCGATGGGCAGGTGTCGCCCCGCGCGCACGAGCCAACGAATCGCGTAGTCCCGCGGTCGCCTGAGCTCGAGGTACGGGGTCAAGTCCGTATCGTCGCACAACTCGAAGTCCACTGCTTCACGAACCAGCTGGGAAACCGGGCGTAGCGCATGAACCCGCCAGCCCCGCTGGTACTCGTCGAGCCATCGTCGGCGACGCCTCGGGAGACCAGTGCCGGCGTTCGCTGCCGATTCGGTGAGAAAATCGTCGCACAAGATCAACAGACCGTCCTTCGTGAGAAGCCGCGCTGCTTCGTTGAAGAACGCCCGCGAGTCAGCGGCGTGGATGAATGCCTCGATGGCGTAAGCGACGTGGAACGTCGCGCTGGGTCGTGGCACTTCCAAAAAACTGCCCTGGACGCATTCGAGATTCTGGATACCGAACTCGACCAAGCGCTTCTGGGCCAACGTCGCCTGCAACGGACTCAGTGTGATCCCAAAGCCGGCGATGTCCGCTCGCGCCGCGAGGTACGTCAGACTCGCCCCGATGCCACAACCAAGGTCGGCAACCCGTGGCCGGGACACGCCATGGCTCGCGCCAAGCGCCCGAATCGCCAGGAGCAGCCGCTCATTGACATAGTTGAACGCAGCGGCCCGGTCCTGCACACCAGGCCCCCAAACCGCACGGTGGATGGCACCCTCGCCACCTCCTTGTCCGTACGCCAAGAATCGCCGCGTGTTTTCGTCGTAGTACTGCCGGACACTGGCTTCAGCATCGAAAACGGGGTGACCGTGCATGGTTTCGTACTACCACCAACGAGCTGCCCGTGGGCACCCTTCACTTTGTCCGACGCTCTGGCGATACTGTCGGCATGGCAAAAGCTCGTGCCCTTTGGACGGTCGAAGCAGGCCGCGCTCAGTTGCGCACCGAAGAAGTGCCGGACACGCCTCCACCAGATCAGGTGCTGGTGCGCACCGTTTTCAGTGGAATCAGCCGCGGAACGGAGAGCCTCGTCTTTCGGGGCAAGGTACCCGAGAGGGAGTGGCAGCGCATGCGCGCCCCCTTTCAGGTGGGCGACTTCCCCTTCCCCGTCAAATATGGCTACGCCAACGTCGGACAAGTCATCGCGGGCCCGGACAACCTGGTGGGTTTGCGTGTCTTCTGCTTGTTCCCACATCAAGACATCTTCGTGGTGAATGCTGGGGCTCTCCACACGGTACCCGAGGCCGTGCCGTCTCAACGAGCCGTGCTGGCAGCGAACATGGAAACGGCGCTCAACGGCATTTGGGACGCGGCTCCGGTGTTGGGTGACCGGGTCACGGTGGTTGGAGGCGGTGTGCTCGGCTGCTTGCTCACAGCAATGCTCTCGACGATCGCTGGCGTGGAGGTGCAACTCGTGGATCTCCTGCCGGAGAGACGACACTTGGCGGCCACGATGGGCGCCAGTTTTGCCCTGCCCGAGGGGGCTCTAGTCGATCGTGACATCGTATTTCATGCCAGTGCCAGCCAAGCCGGTCTTCGTCAGAGCTTGGAGCTCTGCCGCACGGAGGGCAGGGTCGTCGAACTGAGCTGGTTCGGAGAGAACGAGATTTGTCTGCCTCTGGGGGCTGACTTTCATTCGCGCAGGCTACGACTGATCTCATCCCAAGTCGGGCGGGTCAGCCCCAACAAGCCGGGGTGGACTCACGCACAGCGGCTGAACCTCGCGCTACGCCTCCTCGACGATACACGGTTGGATGCACTGCTTGCACCCAGCATTCCCTTCGAGCACGCCCCCGACGCACTTTCTGACTTGCTGACCCGTCCGCAAGCTGGCCCGCCCGCGGCGAGTATCAGTTACGGCGAATGAGCGCGCATCCGAGCGCGACACCAGTATACTCTGGGGCCATGTTCACCGTGACAGTCCGCGAGCACATGATGATCGCCCATAGCTTCACTGGGGAGTTGTTCGGCCCAGCGCAGAAGCTCCACGGGGCAACCTACGTAGTCGACGTCGAGTTCCGCCGCAAGGAGTTGGACTCGAACAACGTCGTCGTCGACATCGGACGCGCTGCCGTCGCGCTCAAGGCGATCGTGGACGAGTTCAACTTCAAGAATCTCGACGAGGTCGAGTCCTTGAGCGGTCAGAACACGACGACGGAGTTCATGTGCCTGACGGTGTTCGAACGCATGAAGCAGCGCATCGTCGCTGGCCAACTGGGGCCTGGCTCGGATGCGCTCGATTCGCTGAAGGTGACCCTGCACGAATCCCACATCGCTTGGGCAACGTACGAAGGATCGTGCTGAAGTCCGCTGGGCGGCGATGGCTCAGTATCGTTGCATCGCTTGCTTTGCTGGTGTTGACGGCTTGGTTCGTAGACGTCCGCAAGGTTGTTGCTGCTCTTTCAGCCCTCGATGCCAGGTGGGCACTGGCGAGCTTCGCCTTCCAAGGCGCACAGATCGTCATCTTGGCCGTGCGCTGGCATTGGGTGAGCCGGCAGCTGCAGCTGCAGCTGCCGTTCACGACGGCGCTGTCTGAGTACGTTTTGTCCACGAGCCTGAATCTCCTGTTGCCCGGTGGGTTCCTGGGGGACGTGAGCCGGGGATACCGGCACGGCAAACGCACGGACGAACAACTGCAGCATCGGGTTTGGCTGGGCGTCATCGCCGATCGCCTGCTGGGCCAGCTCGGACTCTGGTCGCTCGCGGTCGCGTCGGTGTACTGGTGGGTACCGGCGAACAGCAATACCGCGCTCTGGGTGGTTGGTGCGACTGTGGTTTTTCTGCTGGGCGTTCTTGCGTTGAGTCGGTGGTTGGGACGATACCACCGCGGATTGGCGGCGGGCCTTTATGATTTGGGCAAAGCCGTGGTCCGACCGTCTGGGTTTTCGCTGCAGCTCTCGCTCGCGGCGGTGCTGTTCGCAGCTTGGATTTCGTCTTTCTACTGCGCGTCGCGGGCTCTCGGCTTTGAAACCCAGATGAGCGACGTGTGCCGCGGCGCGGTACCGGCGTTGCTGGCTGCTTCGATCCCGGGGTTCGTCAACGGCTGGGGCGCCCGCGAAGGAGCCGCAGCGCTCGCGTATACCTGGGCGGGCATGTCGGCGAGCGAAGGCTCATCTGTGTCGCTCACCTACGGCTTGGTAGGCGTCGTCTTGGCGTTGACCGGGCTAGGCTTCGTCTTGTTGCGACGCCTCTCCTAGCAGGCTGCTTTCTCAGCAACCTGCCGCGTGCGACGAAAGCTCGAAGTCGAAGAGCACGTCCTGGCCCATCTCGAAGCTTTCGCAGCTCGGTCGTATCGCGTCGGCGAAACGCCGCAGGCCTTCTATTCGAACCCCCCGCACACCCTCACCAATGAACAGGGGCGCGACTGCGACGTGCAGCCGATCCAACACGCCTTCTTGCAGTGCGCGCGAGACGGTGTGCCCTCCGCCTTCGATGAACACTCGATCCAGCCCCCGCTCTCGCAGGGCCGCCAACACCGTTCTTGTCGTCAGCTCCCGATGCGCTACCCCAAGTCGAAGAACTTCGACATTCTTGGGGCAAGGACGATCGGGAGCGTCCGCCCCGCAGGCGAGCAATGTCGTCGCCGCATCGTCCGAGAACATCCGCAGCCGCAAATTCGACCTCAACTGCGGATCAATCACGACACGCGTCGGATTCGGGCCGTCAACCAGGCGTGTAGTGAGGCGGGGGTCGTCGACACACGCCGTCGAACGCCCCACCAAGACGACGTCGAAGAGCGCTCGCAGGCGATGCAGATGAACGATGTTCTCTCGATCGTTGAGCGATTGCGATTTGCCGTCCGCTCCCGCGATGAAACCGTCCACACTTTGGCCAAGGTGAGCAACGACCATGGTTTTCGGCCGTAGCAGGGGCACATACAAGTCGAGCATGCGCTTGGCTTCCGGAGAAACAGGCGCAGTCGCTCCCCAACCGCGCTGCGAGTCGTCAAAGTAGACCTCCGCCCTGCCAGCTTCCGTCTCGAGAAGCCACCCACCGGCTGCCGAGCCCCCTACCGCCATGGCCAGCACCAGCTGCCAGGGATCCGAGAAGATCGCGGTGGATTGGGGGAGAGCGGGATTCATTTCGGGCCTTCCGGGCGAAGTTTAGCGCGCCGATGCGCAGGGCAGCCCACACAAAGCTAGGGAGGCCGCTAGAACGCTCAGCACCGGCGCAAAACGCCTGCAGGGGCCGCGGATAACTACAGCCCGCCGACCCCGGCCCCATGGGCAGATTCGGAACAAATACCTAGAAGCCCGACCAGTTGCGACAAAAGCCCCGCCGCCGCATGTACGCGTGGTAGGCCTTGCCCACCGAACCAGCGATATGACCAACTCGACTGCCAGAGGGGCGATCCAAATCGCTCCTTCCCCAGGCCTGCGTGAGGTCCGCGAGACGAGTCCGCGACCCGCAACCGTTCAGCGCCTCACCGAGACCAGCCTCCCAACGGCGTTCGGAACCTTTCGCGTCGTCGTCTACGAGGTCGCAGATCCCGAAGCGCACCCTAGTCTGAGTCGCGAGTATCTCGCGCTCCTCGTCGGTGACGTGAATGGGGCAGAGGAGCTGCCCGTGAGGATCCATTCGGAGTGCCTGACTGGTGAAACATTTGCCTCACTCAAATGCGATTGCCGAGCGCAGCTGGCTGCCGCCCAAGCTTATGTGCAGGAACGAGGTCGCGGCTGCATCGTGTACATGCGCCAAGAGGGCCGCGGCATCGGCTTGGCGAACAAGATCCGCGCCTACGCGTTACAAGAGCAAGGCGCGGACACCATTGAAGCCAACAGAAGCCTGAATCTGCCGGTCGACGCGCGACGCTACGATGCCGCCGCCTTGATACTCGAAGACTTGGGCATCAAGAGCGTCGTTCTACTCACCAACAACCCCGATAAACTTGACGCGATGCATGGGCAACAGGTCAAGTCAGTTGGTCGTGTTCCCCTCGAAGTGGGCGCCTGCGAGCACTCGAGGGGCTACCTCGAGGTCAAACGCGACCGGATGGGACACCTGCTGACGGATCTAGAGTAGTCCGCGACGCAAGGGCTTCAGACGCAATCGCAGGCACGGGTACGCGACAGCTAGCGCTGCACATATTCCCACAAGAATGCGTACTCGTCCGCCAGACGTGCAATCGCCGAGCGCCGCAGATCCGCGCCACCGTGACCGGCATTGTGCTCCACGCGGAGCAGAGCTTTGGGCTCAGGGTGCGCACTCGCCGCCTCAACGGCAGCCATGAACTTCCTGGCATGCATCGGATCGACGCGATCATCCGTATCTGCGCCCAAAACCAAAAGCGCAGGGTAATGGGTACCCGCCGTGACTCGGTGGTACGGCGAGTATGCGTACAAGAACGGGAAATGCTCTGGATTGTCGGGGTCACCATACTCGGGGATCCACGCCTTACCCAAACCGACCTTGTGATAGCGGACCATATCCAAGACCGGAACCGCACAGCTAACCGCGGCAAACAACTCTGGTCGTTGAGTCATGGCTGCGCCCACGAGCAGACCACCGTTCGATCCACCGCTAATCGCGAGGTGCTCTGCACTCGTGTACTTCTCACGGACTAGGTACTCGGCGGCAGCAATGAAATCGTCGAAGACGTTCTGCTTGTTTTCGAGCATCCCGTCACGATGCCAGTCCTCCCCGTACTCGCCGCCGCCGCGAAGGTTCGGCATGGCAAAAACGCCCCCCCGCTCGAGCCAAGGGAAGAGCGCCGCCGAAAATGTCGGGGTCATCGAAGCATTGAAGCCACCGTAACCGTAGAGTCGGGTAGGATTCGAACCGTCCAAGGCAAGCATTTTGTCGTGAACGATGAACATCGAGACCTGCGTTCCGTCTTTTGATGGGTAGTTCACCTGCTTGACGACAAAGCGCTCCGGATCCACGGGCACCTCGACTCGGGAGACGGAGGTTCGCCCGCCATGGCTGACGCTGGTTTCGAAGATCTCCGTCGCGTGAGTGAACGACGCGTACGAGAAGTATGCTTCGTCGGAATCCTGGCGCCCGATCAAGGTCGAGGAAACACCGATGCCGGGCAACTCGACCTCCCGAACGAGGCTACCGTCGAGTCTTCGTACCTCGAGTTGCGTCGCAGCCCGCCGCAAGCGGCTGAGCGCCAAATGACCGCCCACTACGTCCACCCCTTCGATCACCGAGCTCGCATCCTCGGCAACGATCTGCTGCCAATGTTCTCGAGAAAGAGCATCGGCAGCCGCCTTGAACACCCGGTAATGGGGTGCTCCTTCGTTGGTCAGAATGTAGAAGTGGTCTTGGTAGGGTTCCACGGAGTAGAGCGCTTCCTTGCCGGTCGCTAGCGGGATGAACTCGCCATCACCGCGCTCCAAGAACTGAACGTAGACATCCGAACGCACCCAACCGGTGCGCACCGAAAGAACCAGATACCGCCCATCCTCCGAAACCCAGGCCCCGACCAATTGGGATGGATCACCGGTAGCTTCGCGCACCACCTGATCCGTGTCTGGATTGGTACCGAGACGATGGAAGCGGACCTCGGCGTGTGCGAGCACTTCTTCCGGTGCGATGTCCGGGCTGTTCGGTGTCCACGTGTAGTAGAAGCCGCTTCCATCCGGCAGCCAGCTCGGCGCCGTGTAGCGGACGCCGTGGATCTGGTCCTGGGTGAGCTCGCGCGCCGAGTCCACTTCAAGCACCTTCAGGTTCGAGTAGTCGGCATTGTTCGGCTTCTCCAAGTAGGCGATCAGGCGCCCGTCTGCCGACGGGTACACACCCCCGATGCTGAGTGAGCCGTCTTCCGACATGGCGTGGGGATCGAGCAGAACCTTTGCTGCGCCCTCCTTACCGTCCCGAACGTAATGGATCGCTTTCTCTTGGTCCGCCGCCTTGGCACTGTAGAAATAGCGCCATCGCTCCGGTTCGCCAGGCCTCGACAATCGACGCTTGATGGGGACCGAGCGTTGCTCGACGTACAATACCTCGGCGAGCCTCTTGGCAATCGCTTCCCGCTCCGGCAGCCGCTCCAAGAAGCCGCGTGCACGGGTGTCTTGCTGCTCGACCCAGCGGCGCACTTCTGGATCGTCGAAGTCCTCCAGCCAGCGGAACGGGTCCCGCACTTGCACACCGAAAATCGTCTCTACGACGTCAGTCGAGTTCATGTTGTGCGCTGCCTTCATACCTTTGACCGCAGCGTCGGCTCCAGGGAGTGGGGGCGTTGCTCGGGGAGATTGAGCTGCTTGTGGTGTGCACCATAACGATGTAGCGGCCAAGCCAACCAGGCAAGCAAGGGCAAATCGCCGCGTGGTTCGAGCAAACGTTCTAGCTGGGGTCGCCATGACACAGAGATACCTGGGCCAGACTCTCGTACGAAGCGCCCGTGGAACCAAGATGACTCCGATACAGCGTAACGCGCTCCGGGCAGTATGCCATCCCGAAGGGAGTCGTCTCTGATACGAGGTGTTGCACGGCTCGTTGCGGAGCCAAGCGAGCCAACGTCAAGTGAGGCCTCCACGGGCGCCTCTCCCCGACAATGCCGAGGCGCGTCAGCTCCGCTTCCAGACGTTCAACGAGGGAGCGGACCATGCCTATCTCCCCGCCGATTTCGGCGAAGAGGACTCGCGCGTGCCTCGGATCGCCGAAGGTCCCCAGCCTACCGAGCATCAAATGCGGGGCCCGTTGTCCGGACGCCGCCCGCATCAGCGCGTCCCCAAGAGCCTCCAACCGCTCTGGCGGTTGATTTCCAACAAAACGAAGCGTCAAGTGCCAGTTTTTTTCGACAACCCAGCGCGCGGTGATGCCAAGCTCCTCAGCTCGAAGCCGAACTTGTCCGCATCGTTGGGCGAGACGAAACCGCAATTCCCCTTGCAAGGGTAGCGCATAGAATAGTCTGAGCTCGTCATCGGGCATCGTCTCGAACCCAGAGTGTAACAGGAAACTGTAGCCCCCTCTGCAGAACGCACGTTGTCCCACCAGGCTGGCTCTGCTCTGCCTGTGGTTCGTTCTGTCCCGTCCACATGCGCAATCGCGTGTGCTGAGCAGAGGCTTTCGCCGACTCGGGCTCATCGTTCGAACCCCAGTCGGCGCGGTGCAACTTCAGCGTCTTTCCCGCGAGGATGGCCTCGACGCCCGAACCTTCACCGACGAAGTCCAAGCGTTCGAGTGGGCCAAGTCCTGACGAGCGCGCTTGCGACGTCTAGTAGAACAACTGGAAGCGCAGACGATGACTCGTCGAGTAGTTCGTGAACTCTTGACTCGGTGAACCACCCTCAGACCGTTCGTAGAAGTAGCCCTCAGCCTGGGAGAAGACGTACTTGATGTATAGCTGGTCCCAGAGAACGTACTGCAGGGCACCGTAGATCTGGATGTGCTCCTGAAAATCGGGATCGCTGTTCGTTATCGGATCCGTGTTGAGGTTCTCCCATTCCGTGCGGAGGTAGCCGCCACCAAGCAATAGGTCTTCGATGATACGGACGTTGGCGAAACCGCCAAAGCTGATGGTGTCATCGCTACCTGCAGCTACCCGCCCACCGTCAGTGTCGAACTGGTCACGCACGCGGACGCCGAAACCACCGCCGGCTTCGACGTACGGGTACCACACTGCCATCGCAGCAGCACCGTAACCCTGAGTCTCGATGGATCCATCGGAATCCTTGAAGATCGAGGTCTGTGATCGACGTTCACCACCCACCTTCAACTTCAAGAAACCGAAGTCGAGGATACCCACGGGCCGAACACCGATGTCGTTGCCGGGTCCCGACGTACCGAAACGGCTCTGCAATTCGATACGCGCCCATTTCGTCGGGTAGTAGTGGCCGGTGAGGCTACCGGTGCTTTGCGCGCGGTCCCACATGTCCGTGACACCGTAGGCCTGGATGGGTGTGTTCGAGAAGCTGGTGGCACCCACACGTTCGAACGTGGCCCAGTCGAGGCCCATGCCGAAGTGGTAGACCTCCCAACCCTGCATGCGGCCCACTTGGATGTCGAATAGGTCCCATTTGCCGACTCGAATCCAAGCGTCGTCGATGTCGATGTACGTGTTGGTTCGAGTCTGGTCACCGTTGGCGACGTACTCGATGTTGCCCTGAATGAACCAGTCCTCGTCCACGTTGAAGACGGGGGTCGTCCTCAACACGAAGCGGCCTTGCTGCCGATATTCTTGCTGATCGGTCTCGGTGTCGAGGCCCGCCTCGATGTCGCGCAAGCTGGAGTCCACAAAGCCATAGCCGGAAAAGCCAACTCGTACGTCGGACGCACCGTCGCGCATCGGCATGTAGGGCCACTGCAGACCGTTCATCGTCCACATCAATGAACCACCGTCGATACCTCTCACTGGGTCCGTGGGGTAAGACTCCGGCGGCAAGCGCTCCAGGCCAAAGGTTGGAAACGCTCGACCGCCGGCGCCTGACGCGTCGGGTTCTGGCTCTTCCTCGGACTCCGCGGCATCGCCGCTTGCCTCTGCCTCGGCGTCCGCGCCTCCCAATGAGAGCGAACCCGACGCTGAGGCCTCGCCTGAGGCTTCAGCTTCTTGTTCGCCTGCAGGACTGGGCGGCGCCTCGGGTGTCGTCGACTCCTCCGTGTCGCTAGCAGGCTCGCCTGCAGGTGCTTCTTCCGTTGGGGCACCCTCCGCGTCCGCCTCAGGAGCCTCCGCGACGGGCGCAGGTGCGAGCGGCGCAGGTGCGACCGGCGCGGTATCGGGCGGAGCGACCGGATCGCCCGGCTCAGGCTGCGCCCAAGCTTGGTTCGCCGTGAATGTAGTCAGGGCTAGTACCCCTGTGAATGTAGACCAGAGCGCCTGCCCTCGAGAGGGCCCACCGTATATCTTCTTCATCTCGTTCCTGAAGTCTCAGCAGTTCGCTGCTTAGAACCGGATAGGTTCTTACTGAATGTACACCTCTGCCGTTTGCAGCAGCTCGCCCGAACTCGGTCCGACTTGTAGCAAAACTGGCCCGCTCTCGACAATCCAAGCGCCGTTGCCGTGGCCGGCCCAGAACTTCAGATCGTTGACACGAATGGGAATCGTAACGGTCGCTGACTCGCCCGCCGCCAACTCGACTCGGTGAAAAGCCTTGAGCTCCTTGACCGATCGACGTTCAGCACGCGTCTCCGGGTAGGAGGCGTATACCTGAATGACCTCGGCACCGTCCATAGAGCCCGAGTTGGTGACGTCCACCTCGAGCTGAATCACGCCGTCTTTGGGGTAGAGCTGACACGGTGCTTCGGCCCGCGTGTAGTCGAAGGTCGAGTAGGAAAGGCCGTGACCAAACGGGTAGAGTGGCGTTTCGCCCATCACGTCGAGGCGGCGATACCCGAGGTAGTAATCCATGACGGTCGTCGTGCCCGGGTTGAAGTCGGGAAACTGATCGATATCGGCGGGCCACGTCACCGGCAAGCGTCCGGAGAAGTTCGTTTGCCCGAAAAGCAAACGCCCCATGGCAGCGCCGCCCATCTGACCGGGGTACCAAGCCATGACGACGGCCGGAACCTGACTGAGCCAAGGCATGTCCACGACGCCACCCGCCTCGATGATGACGACCATCGGCTTGCCGAGGGCCACGACAGACTCGATCAAACCATTGTTGATATCGCCCAGAGAGAGACTGTCACGATCGCCTGCACCCGTGTATTCCTCGCCTTCATCACCGGCAGTTAGTCCGACGACGACAACCACGAAGTCCGCATCCGCGGCAACGCTCGCATCGTTGCCGCCCACGACAGTGACACCGTCAGGCGCCATCGCGGTAATACCATCGAGCGGTCCCATCGTTTGCTCGGGGTTGGGGCGAACACGACTGCTTCCGCGGTCGCCAAGCGCCGCTTCTCGAGCAAAGTCGAAGGTCTTGTTCTGAGGGTTGTCGCTGCGCACGAAGTATTCGATGAGCGGACCGACGACCGCAACGGTCGACACGCCTTCGATAGGCAGGGTGTCGCCCTCGTTCTTGAGCAGCACCATGGACTTTTCTGCCATCTCTTGCGCCAGGGCGACGTGCGCCTCATTGCCGGTGATGGCGTGGTTGACCTCTTGGGTAGTCGGCGTCTTCAGGCCGATGGTGCCGTCGAGCCACATGGTGTTGAAGCGCAGCTTCTGCTCCAGCACACGGCTCACCGCGCGATCAACGACCGAGACGTTGATCGTGCCATCTTCGACGATAGCAGGGATGGCGTCGTAGTTCAGCGCCCAGGGCACCTCGACATCGAGACCCGCCGTCAGGGCTTCTGCGGCATTGATGCGGTCGTTTGGAGGATCGACCGGACCCTGGCCAGTGTTGGCGCCGGGCATTGCCCACCAGTCCGTCAGCACGAACCCCTTGAAGCCGAAATCCTCGCGCAAAATGGTCGTCAACAGGTGCTTATTCTGAGTCGACTTCTTGCCGTTGACGGAGTTGTAGGCTGCCATGATGCAGCCAACGCCACCGTCACGTACCACCATCTCGAAGTGACGTCCGTAGACCTCGCGCAGGGTCTGCTCTTCCATGTTCGCATTCAAGTTGAAGCGACTGAGCTCGATGTTGTTGGCAGCATAGTGCTTGGCGCACCCCGAAATGAACTGCTGCAGGCCTGCCGTGAACGCCGAGGCGATGCGACCCAGGTGATAGGTATCCTCGCCGAAAGTCTCTTGAGCTCGCCCCCAGAACGGATGCCGCAGGATGTTCATACACGGCGCGAGCAACACGGTGTTGCCAGCAGCCACCGTCTCGTCGCCAGCTGCCTCACCCACGCGGTAGACCACGTCCATGTCGAAGGTCGCGCCTTGAGCAACGCTGGTCGGAAACGATGTGGCGTAGTTGAGCCATTGGCGACGACCGACCCCGGACTCGAGATTCAGCCCGTGCGGGCCATCGCGCCATTGGTGACCACGAATGTTCAGGTCTTCGTCGTCACGAGATCGTTGGATGTCCTCCCAACGGTTACCGTCATCGTAGCTGGGAGCAGCAACGCCGGTCAGTTGAACGACCTTTTGATCGACGGTCATGCGACTGACGATCTGCCGGACTTCCTCCACGATATCTGGGTCCGATTCGTAGCCGGGCGAGTACATGTCGCTCAGGACCTCGGCTTCACAAGCAGCTCCAGCATCAGGCGGGGGAGAATCCGGGGCTGGCCAGTCTGAGGGCACGATGACGGGGCCGGCAATCGCGGGTGACCCGTCTCCACCGGAACCTCCGGGTTGCTGGGAGCCGCCTCCGCCTCCTACTTGTTCGGTGCTGCTCCCGGTTCCACCGGGGGGTGGCAAGTGGTCGCAGGCTGCCAGAGAGAGACCCAATGCGGTCACTGCTGCTGCGTTGTTCGAGATAAGCCGACGCATGTACGTTAATGCTCCTGAAGTTGAATCGGGCTCATCCGCCGTGCTGCCGGCGGTTGCCTAGGGTAAGGCCCACTAAACGGGAAACGTTGCCACTAAATGTGGGAGGGAGTGCCGAAATGAAGGAAGGGCCTGCCATTCCGTGGTCAACGGACCGGGAAGCTGGGTGCTGCCCCGCAGTGCGGCGGATTTTTTTCAGTGGCATGACAGGTGTTCCGGGTCCGTTCGCGTGATCCGGAGATCTCACCAACGTCGGTGTTTCCAAGGCTCATGGAAGCCGAGAATTTCACCGCGCTGAGATGAGCCATTGGATTGACTGAGGACGTCCTCTGGCGGGCTATTTCGCCCACCGTTGGCCAATGTCGCGGCTCGTCTCGACGCGCGCGAGAGGGTACATGCGCGGTGACGAAAAGCGAAGCCCCAAAGCACCGCGCGATCGTACACGCCCCACCGCTGCCGATGAGTTCACGCCCTTCTTCTCAGAATCGGTCGCTGCGCAAGGTTCGGATGGATCGCCATCTAGCTCGCCGCCAGACTGCGACACGTGACCGAGACCATCGTTGTGGACACGATTCGAAAAATTCAAAGTTACATCGGACGTCACGTCGACGAACGAAACACGCTGAACGATCTGGCCCGCCAGGTGCGCTGCAGTCCGCATCATCTGCAGCGGCGATTCAAGGCCGCGGTGGGGCTGTCGCCATCGCCGTACCACGCAGCCTGTCGCTCGAGGCGATTCCAAGAGTACTTGCGCACCGAAGCCAGCGTGACCGACGCGGTCAACGCCGCGGGCTACGGTTCGGGCAGCCGTGCCTACGAGAAGACGGCGCAGCGCTTGGGCATGACCCCACGACAATTTCAACGAGGGGGAGAGGGAGTGGCGATCAGCTGGGCTGCGATGGACGTCCCGCTGGGGAGGATGGTGCTCGGGGCGACCGACCACGGGCTGTGCTTCCTCGCTCCGGGCGATGGAGAACGGGAGCTGCTCGCCGATCTGCACGCGCGTTTCCCTCACGCGCGTATCACTCCCATGGCCGACGCGTTGGTGATCCCTTGCCACCGTGTTCTGCGCACCGACGGTGGCCTGGGAGGCTTCCGTTGGGGGATCGAACGAAAGCGAGCTCTGCTGGACATTGCGTCCAGGATCAGCGCGGCCTCGCGCGATAATTCCAGCGATCGGTCATAGTGTCCGACGTTGTTTGTGGCGAGGGTGGTACTGTCCCTCGGCGATGAAACGTAGCGGGATGTTCCCCAGTGAGGGCCCAGAGAGTGTGCCGCCAGCGTTGCGCCCCAAGCGGGCAATCACCCGCTCACGCGGATTGATGTTCCTGACCGCCTCGTTGTTTCTCAGTTGGACCGTTTGGTCCACGGCCATCCTGCCTCGACTCGAGCCCGTTCTGGGGGCGGCTCACGCTGTTCGCGCAGTCGGGATACGACTGCTGCTATGGGTGCTACCTTCCGCCATCTACCTGTGGTGGATGCACGGTAGGCGTGCGCTCGCACCGTTGCGCCTCAATCTCCCCCCGACCGCACGTCACTGGGCCGCCTCCGCATCCATCATCACTCTGGCGAGCCTGGCTGTGAGTATCGACGTCGGCCGAAAGCTGCAACTACCGCCCCTCGACGTCTGGCAACGGTTGCTCTCGACGTACACCTTCCGTTTCCCGACGGCCCCGCTCTTCGAAGAACTGATATTTCGCGGAGTGATCTTGGCGGAGTTGCTGGCCCTACTTCGCGCCAAGCGCGAAGCAGGACCCATGGACACCGCCACGCGTCTCAGGGCGTGGCTGGCCAACATCACGGCGAGTGTGCTCTTCACTGGCCTGCATTGGCCATGGTGGATCTACACCAAAGGTGTCGGAACCTCGTTCTGGCACAACAGCGCCGGCGTATTCCTGATCAGCTTGGTGTTGGGCATGCTGTTCGTGCGCTCCCGCTCGTTGTGGCCTTGTGTACTGCTGCACTGGCTGAACAACTTGCTATCGGCGATGGCGCCCGGATGACAGCAGCTCACTGCCTGTCGGGGCCTGGCGCCTCGGAGTAGCGCGCGCTCGTGACGAACGCCGAGTAGAGCGCGCGTACCGCGTCTGCGAACTCATCCGGCGAAACGCCGACAATGATGTTCAGCTCGCTGGCGCCTTGATTGATCACGCGCACATTCACACCGGCTTCGCTGAGGGCTCGGAACACCTTGGCCGCAATACCAACACTGCGTGCCATGCCCTCGCCCACGACGGCGATCAGCGCCAGGTCTTGCTCGACCTCGATGCGATCGGGCTGCAGCACACGTCGGATCTCGTCGATGACCGCGTCGGTTTGCTCCCCGAGCCCTGCCGCATCCACTATCACGTTCATTCCGTCGATACTCGACGGACAATGCTCGACGCTGATACGGCGGCGCTCGAACACGCCTAACAGTCGGTAGGCGAACCCCACTTCCTTGTTCATCAGGCTCTTGTCCAAGCAGACCATGCTGAAGCCCTTCTTGCCGGCGATGCCAGCAATCTCGGTGCCCTTTTCAACCTCTGGGCTGAGCTTCGTCACGATGCGAGTACCGGGAGCCTCTGGATCGTTCGTATTCTTGATGCAGATCGGGATCCCCACTTCGCGCACCGGCAGAATGGCCTCATCGTGAAAGACGGAAGCCCCCATGTAGGAAAGCTCGCGGATCTCACGGTAGGTCACCTCCAGCATCGGGCTCGGATTGGGCACGATGCGAGGATCGGCCATCAGCAATCCAGAAACGTCCGTCCAGTTCTCGTAGATTTCTGCGTTGGCAGCCCTGGCGGCGATGGCGCCAGAGATGTCGGAGCCACCCCGCGAGAAGGTCTTGAGGCGGCCTTGGTGGTCACTGCCATAGAACCCCGGCATCACGTAAAGGCGATTGGGATCGGTGAAGGCGTTGCCAAGCCGGGCAAATGTCGCAGGGTCGACGCTGCCGTTGGCATTGATGAGAATGTACTGTGTCGGATCAATGAATTCCGCGCCGAGCAGAGCCGCGATCACCTTGCCGTTGAAGCACTCTCCTCGGGACGCCGCAAAGTCCTTGCTGACGCCTTCCTTCAGCTGCAACAAGAAACGGTCCAACTCCGCGTCGAGCCCGACGTCGACTCCGAGTTCCTTCTCGATTTGGACGAAGCGCGCGCGCATCGTGGCGAACGGGGCTGAAAAGTCCGCGTGCATCGCCGCCATCTCATGGCAGAGGTAGAGCAGGTCCGTGATCTTGGGTTCGTCCCCTGTGCGGCGTCCGGGCGCGGACGGGACGACGATGCGTCGGCGCGGATCGGCGCGCACGATGCTCTCCACTTTCCTCAGCTGACCGGCGTCAGCGAGGCTGGTTCCTCCGAATTTGCAGACGATCGTTCCCATGATGGGTCCTTTGGCGTGGGGGCGGGTCTATTTGACGCTCGGGTGGCGCGGTTTACGCCGACGTCGCGCAGCTTTCAACGTCAAAACCGAGCGCTCGTTCCCGCTTTCGGTCATGCGTAGAAACCAGCTCCCTGACCTCGGTCGACACCAGACCGATAGCTGGACGGCGCCCGCACGCCAAGAAGGCCACCCGCGCCAACCAGCTAGGTCGGAACGGAACACCAGCATGCCAGTGCCGGACAGTGCATGCCGACTGCGAACAGCGAGACGACAATCGCTTGGCCCTGGTGAGTTCCGAGCTCGATGCCACCTGCGGCGGGGCGACTTCCATTGGATACTGCAAACGTCCTTGAACTGTCGAAAACGCCTGGGTTCGCTGATGGTCAGCGCTGGTTTGTTGGAGCCTGCTCAACTGAGCAAGGCGCTGGATGCACAGCTGCAATTTGAGGGACGCCTCGGGACCAACCTGATCGAGCTCGGCATGATCACCGAAGAGCAGCTGAGCGCAGCCCTGGGCCAGCAGCTGGATGTGCCCTGGGCCAGCGGAGCGGAGCTCCTGAGCATTCAGCACGACGTCGTGCAGCGGCTACCCAAACGCGCCGCTCGCATGTACCGCGCAATCCCCATTTCCTGGGATCCACACGCCCCCAAAACCATGCGTGTGGCGATGACGGATCCGGGAAACCTCCGCGCGGCAGACGAGTTAGCTATGCTGATCGGCGCGCGCGTTCAGCCGGTCGCTGCGGCGGAGCTCCGCATCGCCGCCCTCCTCGAGCAGCACTACGGCATCCCGCGTCCCCCACGCTTTTTCATCCGCGTGGTTGGGCACGATACCGAACGGATGGGGCCAACCGAACGCGTATCGACGCCCTCGAACGACACAGCGCTCGCGGAACCCCGGGTCGAGGTGCGCTACCTCACGCCGCCTCCAATCGCCTACGCACCATCGCAGCTGCCCGAGAAGAATTGCTCATTCGCATCCCAGGAAGCCCCACTGGAAGCCGCCCCTCTCAAAGCCGGACGGGGGCTCAGCGTCGAGGAGCCCACTCCGAGACCGGGCCCAGTGTCGTCGCGACAAGCGCGAGAACGCCGCTCTGCAAAGTACTCCGCAACACCTTCTCTGCAGGCGCGCCGTGGCCCCGCCCCGCCGTTGACGTTGGCGCTCGATCAGGCGCCTCCGACGGTGAAGATGGCCGGCCCGCCCCCATCAGACCTCGAGTGGGTTCCCGCCGCGAGTGAACCCGACGGCGCGTCGGTGGCGAACGCCCCGGTCGGGGCCACCTTTGCTGTCGGGGCCAAGAACACTGGCGACACGAACAGCGCTCCGCTGGCCAGCAGCGCTCCCCATCGAACCCTGCCGCCCGCGACGGCAAGCACTGCCCCCGAATCGACGCAGCGTGTCTCGCAACGAATCGAAGCGCGGAGCGAAGGCGAGCTCGAGCTGTCTTCAGCTGGCAAACGTCACCTGCACGCGGTGCTGAGAGCCATCGCCGCAACCGACGACCGCGACGAAGCCGCCGAGCAGGTACTCGGCTATCTCTCGCAAAGCTTCGTGTGCGCTTTCATTCTCGTCGTCAAGTCAGGTGTGGCGTACGGGTGGAAGGGCTACGCTCCCGGCGCAACCGAGGCGCTCATCGAGTCTATCGTCGTGCCGCTGAGCGCACCTTCGATCTTTCGGTTGGCCCACGATAGGCAAGACGCTTACCGTGGCTTTCTGCCAGAAGAAGGAGCGCGCATTCACTCGCGGCTGTGGAAGATGCTCGGCTGCGAAGCGCCGAGCGAGGCTCTGGTGGCCCCAGTCCACGTCGGGTCACATCTCGTCAACCTGATCTACGCACACCCCGACCCTTCACGACGGGTCAAGCCCGTGGCGCAGGCGAACCTGGTGCAACTAGCGTCGGCAACCGCGCTGGCTTATCGACGCGCCATCCGCGCTGCTGCCAGCCAACAAGTGGTCGCCTGATCTCGAAACGAGCACTCTCGGCACGAAAGGGCTCGTCTCGAGGGCTAACCGAGCCGAATGCGCGCGTTTTGAGCTGAAGCGGGAGAAATCGAGGGCTGTGCGAAACTTGCGAAAGACCTCTTGCCCTTAGAGCACCCCGAGCACATCCCGAATCAGTTGCTGGGGGATGACGTAGACGACGCGCTTTCCAACGAGGCGAGCAGAATAGACGACGACATCGTCGTGATAGTCCCCAGCGCCCACCTGGTAGTGGCCGTTCACTATTTCACCACCAACCTCGAGCGAGTAGCTCACGTCGAGCAGCGGGCGCGAGAAGTCATAGCGCTCAGCCCCGGCGTCGAAAGCGACCGCCGCTTCGGGTCGTACCATGCTCAAGGCGTCCAAGAGCGCTGTGACTTGGGTCGGTGACAGCTCCAAGTTGCCGCCCTGCTGCACCAACTCGCTACCGAGACGCACGAGTTCGACTTGGCTCTCGCCGTGGCGAATGCGGATCGTCTGTGCGAGATCGGGGTCGAAGTTGAAGCCCGAGCGGTCGATGATGAGCTGGCTCAGGGTTCGTACGATCGCCCGATCGAGGACGAAGATGCCCTCTTTGTTTTCGACGCGACGAGCGAAGTAGCCCCCCGAGGCTTTGCCCCCAACCACAACGCCGAGCTCTTTGCCGTCGTGGTCGGTGACCGAAAACCGCATCAACGGCTCTTCCAAGCCAAAGGACCCATCGTCATCGACGGCCACCCAGCGTTCCACCCGCAGTTGCCGCACCGCTTCCACCCAAGCGACGGCGATGCTCGTATCCACAGCGAAGCGCTCCGGCGATAGCAACTCGAAGTCACCTTGGGTGGGCTGTGCCAATACCCACCGCGTACCGTCGTGCATGACGCTGACCTGCGCCACCTCCTTGGCTTGCAGGTCCAGAAGCTGCCGGCTCTGAAGCAATCGTGGGTTGGTGGACAGGACGCGCAAGACAGACGCCGCCACCTGGAGCACAGCGCCATCATCCAAGCGTCGGGCGTAGAACTCGCCGTCTCGACCCCGGCTAAGTTCGACGATCTGCTGATCGCCCTCAGGCAGGCTCGTCGCGCGATCGAGAGTCACCCCCAACAGCGGCGCCTCGAGCCCGAGGGATGCAACCTCCGTCGGCGGCACCAACTTGCCGCGAGTCCCGAGCAGCTCCCGAAGGCGTTGCTCGACGGCGCCGCTTTCGACAGGGGCCTTTTCCGGCTCCCGCAGCTCGAAACCGTTGCCAGCGCGGGCGAGCGTCAGCTTGGAATCTCCCTGGACGATGGCGAGCCGCTCCACCTCGTCGAGATTGGCGGCGAAGAGCGAACGATCGACGAGCCAATCCGGCTTCGTGAAGATGTCGTGCAGACGCGGATCCTCGATGCACGCTGCGGCCGGTCGTGGAGCGGTGCGCACCGCGACCAGCAGCGCCGGCTCATCGGGGCATGGCCCGCCAATGGTGACGACTGCGGTGGGTTGCTTTTTGTCGGTGGGAACGAGGCTCAGCTCCACCAGCCCTTTCGCCTTGCGCTGTATCTCTTCGGCCTGTCCGAGCTCGACGAACTTCTCGGCGCGAGTGCGCGAGAACGCCAACGACAACTGATCGACGGAGACTCTCGATAGCCGCACCCCACTGCCCTCGAGACGGAACCCCGAGCGACCGTGACGCACCAAGCGCACACTCTCGCCGTCCGCTTTGGCTTCGATGCGCGACAGACCCGCACCTGAGTAGGCAATGAGCTGCCGGATGCGGAAGTCTTCTGGATCGGGACTCAGATCCTCGGCGGTGCTCTGGCTGACGACGTACACGCCGGTTTCGGGGGCTCCTTCGCCGGTCACTTCGAGGTAGTGCGCACCGGGAGGGGCGGGGGCTCGATCGCCGAGGCGCAAGCGATACACAATCGTCCCCATCTCGATGTCGAGCATCGCTCTGGGAGCATCCAGTCCAAAGGTCTTTCTATCGACGCTCGCGGGATCCACGCGGCGCAGCCAGGTGGCGAACTGGGCGGCGCGGAGTAGCTGATCCAACGTGGCTTCTTCTGCTTCACCCTGTATGGGCTGCACGAATTGCCAACGCGGCGAGTCCTGTCCGGACGCGGGTATGTCGGGTTCGACTCGCTTGTCGATGACCCACCGCTCGCCCCCTTTTTCATAGCTGACGCGCGTTACCTCGTCGCTGCGGAATGCCGTCAGCAAGTGGCGCGCGCGCGACTCTCGTTCGCCACTGGTGACGCTGCGAGAGGTAGCGAGCACCAGAGCGAGGAGGCCAATGGCGGTGAGCATCAAACCCCAATTGATCCAAAGAGAGCGCTGCCCCGGCGTCACGCGTCTGACTCCTCGTTCGTCTTCGCCGAGGGCGCCGCGTCCCCCTGTCGTTCACTGGGCAGCGCCCGGTCGCCTTGTCGCCCAGAGGACGACACGGCATCGCCGCCCCGGGGCGACGCGTCTTTCTTCTCGTGGGCCTCGACCTCGCTTTGCTGCCGTTCGCCCTCATCGACTTGACGTCGGCGGCGCAAGATCACGAACGCCCCCAGTAGCACCACCGACAACGGCACGTACAGCAGCACGTAGCGTTGCACTTCTCCCAGAGATTGCTCCGTCAAGAACAAGCCCGCCGGTTGCTCTGCTTTCTCAGGCACGCTGACCAGGGCAGGTTGCGCCGCCAGCCAACTGGTAAGATTTTCAACAAAGCGCCGCGTCCCAAGCAGCGACGGCTCGAGCCAGGTGCTGGACCAGAAAACGCTCGGCGTCCCGAGCACGACGAGCCGCGCCGGGTTGGTCTTGCCGGGCCGCCGAGCCGACGGAAACTCGACGGCCGCTGCCAGCACGTTGCTCTGTTCGTTGTCGCGGGGCTCGTCGACGAACTCGCCCGCCTGCAGGCCGCGAAAGCTGCCGATGCGGATCGAATCTTCACTCGAACGGAGCAACACGGAAGCAACACTCTCTTCTCCTCGCTGCAAGCCCTGCGTCAGCTGCACGACGACACGTTGCCGCACCTCACTGCCGACGACGAGACCGCGCGTCGTCGGATGCAGCTCAGGCGTGGCCAAGAACACCTCACCTCCAAAACCCACCGGCAAGCGCAGCGTCTCATCACGTTCGAACACCAGCTGTGAGCTGAACGCCAAGCCCGTTTGTCGAAGCACGGGTGAAAGTCCGGGGTCGTTGATATTGCCCTGCTCGTCCACCAGCGGACCGACGGCGAGCAACAGGCTGCCCCCCGAATCGAGGTGTTGTCGGAGGGCTTGGGCGGCTGGCTGCGAAAACGTCGCAAGAGGCCCCACCACGAGTACCAAGTCGCACCCCTCGAGCGCGCGGACGGGATCGGCAACGGCCAAGTCCACCGTTTGCGCCTCGTAGTTACTCTGCTGCAGGCGACGGCGATACTCGGACAGCCCTTGCGGGCCGCCGGAGTTCATCGCGAGCTCCTGGTGGCCTTGGGTGAAACAAAGGCGCACCTGCTCGCGCCCCAGGACGTTGACGATGCCCTCGGTGAGCACAGCTTCGAGCCTCGGTCGAGCGTTGCCGGTTTCTTCGTCGAAAACGATGATGTCGTCGGTGGCGATGTACCAACGTTTTTCGCCGCGAGCGACCACGATGCTCGCTTCCGTCGCCAGCCGCCCATTGTCCGTACGCCCCTCGAAGATGCCGTACTCGCGCTGCAAGGAGATGAACTCCGCTGGGTTTCTGTCAGGGTCGACGAAGCGAACGCGCAACTGGTCGGTGTGCGTGCGGTAGCTGTCGAGCAAGTAGCGTGCGCTCGAGCTCAAGGGATCGGCGCTGCTGAGGAAGACGACGACAGAAACCTCATCCCGCAAACCGCTCAGGGTCTCGATCGTGACTGGGGAGAGTGTGTACAGGCCATCACTCGTGACATCCCAGCGCTCGAAGAAGCGACTAGACAGGACGTTTGAGGAGGCGAAGATGACGAACGCCGCAACGATGCCAGCCAGGTTCATCGCCACAGGCGATCGCAAGGTCTTGGCCAGCGTACTCTGCGATGCCATCAATCGAGCCTCCACGAGTCCACCACCCGCACGCAGAGAAAGAGCGGCAGCCAGACCAAGGTCAGATCGAAGACGACCCGGCGGGTATCGACGATGCCTTTCGAAAAGTCCTCCAACTGCCCCAAAATCGAGACGTGGCGACAAACCTCGAGCAACAGCCCTGGGTCGAAGACGCGTTCACCAATACCCAAGATAAACAAACCAAAGAGCGTCAGGGTGGTCAGCAGCATCGCGATGAGCTGACTCTTCGTCATCGCACTCATCAGCGTTCCGACCGCGAGATAACTCGCACCAATTAGCCCGACGGCGAGATAGCTCGCACCGACCACGGGCCAATCCACGACGCCGGTTCCCTGCAAGATCACCACGTAGAGCAAGGTCGGCGCCCACATCAGGAGATACGTCAGCAGCGTTGCAGCGTATTTGCCGACCACGACGGAAAGCGACGAGACCGGCGCCGTCAGCAGTGCTTCGATAGTGCCGCTGCGCCGCTCCTCGGCGAACGTTCGCATCGAGAGCGCCGGACAAATGAGCAAGAGCGAGACCGGCACGAAGAACGACGCGAAGTACCCTTGAACGGGCCCGTGGTCCATCGAGCCATCGGCGAACTTGCTGAAGTGATCCACCAGCAAGTAGAAGCTCGTGCCCTGCAGCGTCAAAAAGACGAACAGCAAAACCCAGGCCAGTGGCGTCACCCACAGACTCACCAGCTCGCGCCGCAAGATCGCCCAAGCACCGATCACGCAGCAGACTCCTCTGAGCCCGTCAGCTCGGCGAAGACCTGCTCCAGCGTCGCTGAGCCCAACCGCGCTTCAGCCACGGCGATGCCCTGCTCCGCGAGCACCGAGACCCAACGCTCCATGCTGCGTCGCCCATCGGGCAACCGTACCCGAAGCTCCGTGTAGTTGTCGTCGACACGCGACTGGTCGTGGAGGTCCGCCTTTAGGTCATGCGGCAGGCTCTCGACCGCACCCAACTGACGCACAATCAGCGAGCCCTCCTTCGCCGAACCCCGGGAGCGCAACTCATCCAAACTCCCTTCGGCGACCAACTTGCCGCGATGGATGACGATGGCGCGATCGCAGGTGGCTTCCACCTCCGCCAAGATGTGCGTCGAGATCAGCACCGTGTGCTGCTCGGCCAAGTCTCGGATCACCCGACGCACTTCGCGGATCTGGTTGGGATCGAGTCCCGACGTGGGCTCATCCAAGATCAACAGAGGCGGATCGGCTACCAGCGCGTCCGCCAACCCCAAGCGCTGGCGATAACCTTTCGACAGGTGTCCGACCACGCTACCGGCACGATCGGCGAGGTTGGCCAAGGACAGCGCTCGGTCGACGGCCGCGCGGCGCTCTGCACGCGGCACCCGTTTGAGCTCAGCCCGAAACTGCAAGTACTCGCGGACGCGGAGTTCGGGGTAGCTCGGACTCGTCTCGGGCATGTAGCCGAGCTGTGCCCGAGCTAACAGTGGCTCGTTTTCCACATCGAACCCGGCAACACGAACCGAGCCGCTGGTGGGGCCTAGAAAGCCAGCGATGATGCGCAAGGTGGTAGTCTTTCCTGCCCCGTTGGGCCCCAAGAACCCGACCACCTCGCCCTGACCCACTCGAAAATCGAGTTCAGAGACAGCCGTGCGGCTGCCGTACGTCTTCGTGAGCCGGGAGACCTCTATCATCGGGGGCCAGGGCAATACCACGCAGAACAACGGGCGAGCCAACGAAACACGAACCGAGCGCGGCGATCGCTGGCGCGTCCTGTGCTACATGCGCTCGGATGGTCACCCGGGACTCCTCCGAGACAGCGCTTCACCGTCTCTCGGAGCTGTGGCAACAGGAGAAGCTCGCCGCGCGACAACGAGAGCGGGAGCTGCGGGACAAAACGCCGTTCCCCGAGCGCGTGCGGCGCGGTCTGGCGCTCGACGACCTCCGCTACGAAGAGACCGTCGCGGAGGGTGGAGGGCGCTGTCAACTGTGGTTTTCGACGGAGCGAGATGGCGGCTTCGACGGGGTGCAGATTCGAACTGGCGATCTGGTCGTGCTCTTTAGTGGCCGCCACGAGCGGCGGCAATCGGGGGTTGTCGGTGCGCGGAGCAAAGCGCGGCTCAGCGTCGTCGTGGATGGTGACTACGACGCCTTCGTCGAGCAATCCGGCATTCGTCTCGATCTCGAGCCGTCGGAAGTCACGTTCGAGCGGGGACAAGCCGCCATCGCAGCGTTCTTGGAAGACGAATCGCTACGAGACGTGCGTGAACTCTTCTTCGGCGCGAAATTGCCGAGTTTCGGAACTGAACCGGAGATGATGATCTTCGATGCGGGGCTCAACGACAGTCAGCGACAAGCAGTGGCGTTGGCGATGCGCGCGGCGCAAGTGGCTCTGATCCATGGTCCTCCTGGGACAGGCAAAACCCGCACCTTGGTCGAGGTCGTGCGACAACAGCTCTTCGCTGGTCGCCGCGTGCTCGTGACGGCCGCCAGCAACGCGGCAGTCGATCACCTAACCCGGCAACTCATCGCCGCCAAGCAGAAGCCACTGCGTCTAGGACACTCCGCGCGCGTCGCTCCTGACCTGCAGGGGCATACCCTCGAAGCAAAGATGGAAAAGATCGCCGACTACCGCATGGCACGGCGCTGGCAAGCCGAGGCCCGGGCGCTTCGCGAGCAGTATCACAATCGCAAGAGCCGCGGCGGCAACCACTCCCGCGGTTCGGGCCGCGCGCTCTTGGCGCAAGCCAATCAACTCAACGCCGATGCACGTCGCTCCCTCAGACACGCTCGGTCCCGTGTCTTGAGCCGCGCCGATATCGTCTGCACCACCGCGGCCGGCGCGGACTCCACC
Organism: Polyangiaceae bacterium; assembly: GCA_050298815.1. Lineage (GTDB taxonomy): Bacteria > Myxococcota_A > Polyangia > Polyangiales > Polyangiaceae > SZUA-265. The sequence continues at coordinate 130,400 of JBNKUV010000086.1, read as the reverse complement.
CTGCTCGGCAACGCCACCTTCGACGTCGTGGTGCTGGATGAGGCCACCCAAGCCGCCGATCCCATTGCGCTGGCCGCGCTGCAACGCGCGCCCATCAGCGTGCTGGCCGGTGATCCGTGTCAGCTACCGCCGACAATCGTCGATCCCGACGCCGCTCGAAGAGGGCTTGCGTCCACCTTGTTCGAACGGGCGAGCCGGAGCTTCCCCAAACAGGCCACCCACTTGCTGACGGTGCAATACCGTATGCCCGAAGCACTCCTGCGCTTCCCATCGGAAAGCATGTACGAAGGACGCCTGGTGGCCGACGAGAGCGTGGCCCATCAGAGCCTCGACGACTTGGAAGGTGTCGCAGAAGACCCCGAGCGCACATCGCCATGGCTCTTCTTGGACTCTGCGGGCATGGGTTGGGAGGAGCAAGTGGAGCCCGAATCGCTCAGCACGTTCAACGCCGGACAGGCCGAGCGCACCGCCGTCGAAGTCCGACGTTTGTTAGACCGAGGTTTACCCGCGAAGGACATTGCGGCGATCACCCCTTATGGCGCGCAAGTGCGCCTGTTGAAGAACCTGCTCTCAGATGCGGTGGAAGCGGGCCTCGAGATCGGAAGTGTCGATGGTTTTCAGGGGCGTGAGAAGGAAGCCGTCGTGGTCGATCTGGTGCGCTCCAACGATACGGGGACGCTTGGCTTTCTCGATGACGTACGGCGGACGAACGTCGCCATCACGCGAGCCAAGCGGCATCTCGTAATCATCGGAGACGGCAGCACCCTGGCGAGCCATGACTACTACAACCGCTTGCTCGCCGCTGCCGAGCGCGACGGTGCCTGGCGCTCCACCCACGAAGTGTGACCCGACTAAACGCGACAGCGCCTGTCCCCTACATAGCGTGACCCCGACAGGGCGCACTTTCATGTGGGCCGGAGGGCGGCTTGCTTCCTGTCCCCCGGTAGGACAAAGCTAGCGGCGATGCTTGGCGACGAGACGCGCACCCAGAATGTCCGTGCCACGCGAGGCGCGCCGCGGAACCGTCACCATCAGGGGCTCCGGCAATGGCCTCGAGTCGTACGGGGGGTCATCGGCGCGCTGCTTGCCATGTGCTGGGGATGCACCAACAGCGGAACCTCGTGGGAGCAACCCAGCGATGCAAACGCGGATGCCAGCACGGATGACGTTGGGGTGAGAGAACCCAGAGTTCTCGCGCCACTCATCGCACTCAGCCCAGTGTCCGCCGCTGACGATCCGCTGAGAGCACACCGACCCGAGGAAATCAGCTGCAACAACCTCACTGGCTGGTACGCCGAAGGCGACATGCTTGAGGTCGACACGGGCAAGTGCAACTATTTGGCGCTTTTCGAGCCGGCGGCGACATCAGCCCCGACAGGGGCGATCGTGACGACGACCATTAGCCACTTTGACTTGACCTCGGTGGAACCAGCGGTGGTTCACCTGGCGCTCTTGCTGGATGAGACGATACTCTGGGAGAGGAACATTACGATCCCCGCTGACGGGAATGTCCTGGACGTTTCAGCAGAACTCCACCAACCCGTCAGCAAGGGGGATCCGGTGCACCTTCACTTACACAATCACGGACAGAACACTTACAACTTTGGACGGTTGTGGGTCTCGGAACCCCTGCCCTAGCCTCCACCTTCTCGCACGTCTGCCCCAGGCGCAACGCTCCGGCGGCAACGAGGAACCAACTCCCAGCCGTGCACGGGAAACACCACCATGGAACTCGACCTCATGAAATCTGCCTTGTGGACACGCTTGCTCGTTGCATCATTCACCGTCGGCGGCGTCAGCGCCTGCCAAAGCTCGAGCGGTGAGCAGGACCTCTCGACAGACGGTTCCGCGGAGGTCGATGGCTCGGACGTCGCGGGCGCCGAGTCGACGGGCCCGGAGGACGACCAGGATGGCACTTCCACCGCCGAGTCCACCTCAGACACCCCCGCTTCCAGCGTGGACCCAAGTGACCCCGCCCAAGACGCTCCAGACGATGCGGTCACCTGGCACCAGCACATCGCTCCGTTGGTAGCGACCAAGTGCAGAGGTTGCCACACCGAAGGCGGCATCTCCCCATTCTCCATCGACAACTACGACGAGGCGACCGTCTGGGCGAACCACATGAACGCGGCCATCGAAGCTGGAACGATGCCACCGTGGGGCGCCCAAGAAACTGAGGAGTGCACGCCACCGGCCCCCTTCAAGGACGACATTCGTCTGACCCAAACCGAGAAAGAACTGTTCGCGGCGTGGGTGGAGCAAGGTACCCCGGAAGGTGATCCCGAACAGGCCGTCGAACTGCCCAGCCCGCCGCAGATGGACCTACCCGCGCCCAATCGACAACTCACGATCCCGAGCGGCGTCACCGTCGAAGGAACTTCGGATGACTTCGTCTGCTTCACGATCGATCCGGAGATCACCGATGAGGTGTGGCTGACAGGCACGCAAGTCTTCGCGGGCAATGACGCCATCGTGCATCACGCGCTGGTGTTCTTGGATCGGGAGGGGCAAGGGGAAACGCTGGCGGACGAAAACGGTCAATACCGCTGCTTTGGCGGGGCCGGATTGGATCAGACGCGCTTGTTGGGTGCCTGGGCACCCGGCGCCGTACCAGGGGTACTGCCGCCGGACACCGGTTCGCGTCTGCAGCCTGGAGACAAGCTGGTCGTCCAAGTTCACTACCACCCCACGGGTCAGGGCCCGGAGACGGACGACGCGACGCGCGTCGATCTGCAGTGGACCGAGGAAGAGCCTTCCTACACAGGCGGCATTTTCCTCATCGGCAACTTCGAGCAGGAGGATGCTGCGTTTGCTGGTGGTGAGGGTTATGGGCTCACGACAGGGCCGGATTTTCTCATTCCTGCTGGGGCTCGAGACCACCAAGAGGTGAACCGCTACTGGTTGGACGATGAAGGCGATTCGTTAGCCCGCCTGGTCGACATCTACGTTTGGATGGTCGGCACGCACATGCACTACGTCGGAACGGACATGAAAATCACCGTGGAAACCCCTGACGATGAGGAGCAGTGCCTCGTGCAGACGCCCAATTGGGACTTCAATTGGCAGCGCGGCTACTTCTTCGAAGGCGACGTTGAGGATCTGCCCACGATCCACGCGGGGGACAGCCTGACCATGCGCTGCACCTACGACAACAGCCTGGAAAACCCCTTCGTCCGCGAGGCGTTGGACGACCAGGGCCTCACCCAGCCGATGGACGTCGCCCTCGGGGAAGAGACCCTCGACGAGATGTGTCTCGGCGTCTTCGGCCTCGCCGTGCCAAGTCAGTTCTCCGAACTGTTCGGGCTGAGGTAACGCCACACCGACAGGTCGCACCATCCCGCCGATCTCGAAGCGCAGGCCAACTGCTGGCTAGGGCACTACGGCTCCGTGGTCGAACCACAATCGCCGTCGAGTGGCGGTGATGGGTTTATCGAGATCGAATTGTATTCGGAGGGGCATTGTAGGAACGTCGATGCGTCGTTCGTCCCATCCTGGCTCACTTTGCTTGCTGGCCCTGTGTTTCACACTGCAATCATTTGCTGTGAGCGCGTGCGGTGGAGCCTCGTCGGGAGTTGAAAACACGGCTACCTCAGATGGCGAACCTGAAGAAGGAAACCTTTCTGACGACGCCCCACCCGATGGCATGGACAATGCCCAAGGAGCTTCGTCGGAACCTACGAGCTCCGAAAACGCTGAACCGGGTACGGCAATCGAGATGCCTCCACCCAGTGGCATGCCTCAGCTCGACCCGGGAGAGGTCCCAGTGAGTTCGGTCGCTCTCATGGGGGACCCCATCTACACGCGGGTGCAACGTTTGACGATCCAACAATGGGAACGGGCCGTCACGGATCTGCTTCGGTTGGAGCAACCCGCGAATCTATCCCGAGATTTCGAAGCTGACGTTGTTGGGTTTGCTAATTTTTCCAACAACGAACGGGTGCTCGAGGTGAACGGTGCCAAGTTTGCAGACTTCGAAGCAGGTGCGGAAGCGGCAGCGGCGCTGGCAACGAGCTCGCCCGAGGCTTTCGAACGCCTCTACTCGGGGACTGACGCGGCCGGTTTCGTCAGCACTTGGGGTCGACGCGCATTTCGTCGTCCGCTGACGGAAGCGGAACAGACCAAGTACGAGGCTGTATTTGCACGAGGTCAAGAGCTCTACGGTGACGAGTTCGTGCAGGGCGCGGCGCTGGTGATTCGGGCGATGCTACAGTCGCCGCACTTTCTCTATCGCGTGGAACTCGGGCCGTCGGGGGAAGCTTTGAACAGCTACGAAGCCGCGGCCAAGTTGTCCCTTTCTCTCCTGGGAACGACGCCAAGTGACGGATTGCTGGACGAGGCAGAGGCTGGACAACTCGCTTCTGCAGACGACTTGGAACGTGTGGCGCGGGAGATGTTCGGAGAGGCCCCTGCCGTTGAAATGATGCGAGACTTTCACCGGCAGCTTTACCGAGTAGACGCGTTCCGAAACATCATGAAGGTGGATGTACCCGACTTCGATCAAGCGATGGTGCCGGAGCTGCAGGAGATTTCTTATCGCTTCTTCGATCGTGTGTTCACCAAGGGCGAGGGACTGAACGAAATCCTGACGTCCCCGGACGGGTTCGTGGGGCCGCTGTCGGCTGGGTTGTACGGCGTTGACCCGCTCGAGGAGATCGTCGAAATGGAACTTGGGTCGGGGCGCATCGGCTTCTTCCTGCAGGTGCCGTGGCTGATGTACCACGGAGCTAATGTGCTGCCAGATCCGATCAATCGAGGCATTGCATTGAATGAAGAGGTGCTGTGCAATCAGTTACCATCGGACGTGGCGGTGGACCTTCCCCAGCCACCACCACCCGACCCCAATCAAACGAACCGACAACGCGTGCAACAACAGACGGAACAGTGTGGCGGCGTTTGCCATGGCGTCTTCATCGACCCACTGGGATTCGCCTTCGAGGGGTTTGACGGCATGGGGCAGCCGCGCGAGCTAGACAACGGGCAGGTCGTCGACAGTCGCGGTGACTACCCATTCGCAGACGGAGAGCGCAGCTTCGACGATGCTCAAGACCTACTTCAGCTCATGGCGGACAAGCGACAAGCGCACACGTGCTACGCGAAGAATGTTGCTAGCTACGAGCTTCAGCGAGACATGGTCGAGGAAGACCGTCCGCTGCTGGAGTCGCTGGCGGAAGTGAGCGCCAATCAGTCACTCAAGGAGCTGGTGGTCGCGTTGGTGCGCAGTCCGGCCTACCGGGTGCGTGCGGAGGAGACACCGTGAAGACGTTCCAAGCAAAGCGCCAGGTCGAGCGACGTGCGTTCCTTCGCGGGGCCGCAGGAGCGACGTTGGCGCTTCCATTTCTGGAGAGTCTCCCCGAGCGCTCCGCGTGGGGGCAGGATGAACAGCCCGTTTTTGCTCTGTACTTGTGCGCGGTCTGTGGGGTCGTTCCCTCTGAGTTCTTCCCGCTTTTGGCTGGGCCGCTCACGACATCGTCCCTCGCCGAAGCGGGCAAAGCGACCAGCGCTCTTGCTGAGCATGCGGACGATTTGTTGTTCGTTTCTGGGGTGAACTGGTCGAGCCGTGCGGGCGGGGATGCTCACGTGGATGGCTTCTGTCATGCGTTGACGGCCATGGCACCCACTGGCGGCAGCATCGACGGAGTCGCAGCGGGTCCGTCCGCGGACGTGGTCATCGCCTCCCAGGTTCACCCTGAGCTGGAACCCATTACCCTGCTTGCGGGAGATAGCCGTGGTTCCGTGGGCCCCAAGCTGTCGTGGGCTGGTCCGGGCGAGCTGCGCATGCCAGAGGACAATCCCTACACCTTCTACCTCGAGCTGATGGGGCTCGTTGCGCCTGGCGGGACCATGGCGAGCGAGACTCAGAATGCGGCGAGACTCCTCGCTGAAAGCCGCAACAGCATTCACGATTTGGTTCGAGGCGAGCTGACTGAGCTCAGGCAAAGCTCACGCATGAGCGTCCATGACCGTCACCGACTCGATCAGCACCTGGAGGCGGTCCGCGATGTCGAGGTGGCCATGAGCGACTTGGCAGATGAGGCCGTCGGTGCGTGCAGTGCGCAGGGATTGGAGATCGATCGCCTCGAGGCTCTGGAGAACTACACTTGGAGCGCTCGCAGCACCGACACGGAGGACACGCTCCAGCTGCACATGAGTCTCGTTGCGATGGCGTTTGCCTGCAACTATCGGCGAGCCGCTACGATCCAATGGGGTGAAGGTTACGACCGAACCGTCTACGAGGTGCCATCGAACACGGGCATGCATCGCTTCAGCCACATCTGCCACCGGGTGGAAAGTGATGGTGGCTCGGGGCCGGCCATCCCCTACGCAGAAGAAGCACATGCCGAAATCGACGCTCTGCGCATGCAGTCTCTAGCCCGCGGCCTAGACCACTTCAAGGCGCGCGGTTTGGAGGATCAATCCTTCGTCATGTGGACGAATCACTTTCTCGACGGCCCGGCGCACAGCTTCAACAACATCCCGCACATCGTCTGGGGCAGTGCTGGTGGCTACTTGAAGCAAGGTCAATACATCGACGTCGGTGGTGTCACCAACGGCAAGCTGCACAACACGCTCATCAGCGCGGCTATCCGAGACACGGGGGTGACCGAAGAAGCGTTCGGCGACGGTGACGGCGGCCAAATCGAGGAAATCCTGGCGTAGCCGGATAGGGCGAGCAGGTCTTCGAGCTCGCATTCGTGCTCGGTTACCCATGCAAGAAACAACACTGTTCCGGACCTGCCCCCGGCGCTAGGGTGGGCTGTCGTGTCTTGCCAGCGGTCCACAGCCGAGAGAGCAGGCGCGCCGCGTGATCGGAGGGCGGTGCTCCGTCACTGAAGACATCGGCATCCGCTGGTGCAAACAGGACAGTGAAGACCACTGGGGCATCGGCGTCTACTGCATGATCGCGCCAGACGGCGCCATCTTCATCGTCCACCAGCCCTTCGGCACCGATCTCGTCGACGCACCAGGGTGGACGCTCGTTCCTTCGGACGCTGGTGCGGGAGAAAGCAATTGCAGTTCGGCGCTTCAGTCCGATGCGAGTTGCGAGTACTAGGTCGGATCCACCCAGCGCCACCTTCTGACCCTTCGCGGCGGTGCCCGGTGACCACTCGGACAAGCCGGGCGATCGACACTAGACGTCGAGGAGGTACCCCCGCCCACGCAATAGCCGCTCTTCGGGAGCGACGCACCCATCAGCCGCGCCCACGCGTTGCCCAGTCCGCCCTGCGAACCGCGGCAGACGCCGGCAGTTCGAGGGACCGCGAAAGTCACTCTGGCTTTACAAAAAGTCGCGTACACATTACATAGCGAGGCGCACATGCCCTTGACGACAGACGCGGTGCTCACGTCTTCCTTGCGCCAGCGGCGCGCTGCGGCGGGGCTCTCCCAGAGCGAACTCGCTGAGCGAGTCGGCGTCTCGCGTCAGGCGATCGTTGCCATCGAAGCAGGCAGGCAGGTGCCCTCCACCGTGCTCGCCCTGCAACTCGCCCGCGCCCTCAGCTGCGGTATGGACGAGTTGTTCCAGCTCTCGGGCGGACCAGTCGTGCGCGCACGTCTCGCCGGCGCGCCGGGCGAGTCGAGGCGAGTCGTGATGGGACGGGTCGATGGCGCCTTCGTGGCTCACTCTGTTCTCGATGCCAGACGTGCAGCAGATGGTCTGTTGCTCGAACGCTTGCCGTCAGGTGATAGTTGGTTGGTCGAGTTGCTGCATGACCACAGAGAGGTCGACGGAAATCTCTTGGTCGCCGGTTGTGCGCCGTTACTTGGCGCCCTCTCGGAACGCCTCGGCAAACGGTTCCGCGACACCCGAGCCACGTGGATCGCTACTGACAGCGCCAAGGCTCTCGAGCTGCTCGCCCATGGGTTCGTGCACATCGCGGGGATTCACCTGGCAGACGCAACCGATCCGGAGGCGCACTCCCGCGCAGCGCAAGCCGCATTCCCTGGACAGCGGACGACGCTGGTCAACCTGGCTCGATGGAGGCAAGGTCTCGTCGTCGCGCCAGGAAACCCCTTGGGGCTCGAAGCGGGCCCGGAGCTGCTGCGCGACGGTGTGCGACACGCCTTGAGGGAGCCTGGGTCTGGCGCGCGTCGAGTGCTAGACCACCTGTTGGGCGCAACGCCGGTCTCTGAGCTTGCATCGAGCGGGCGTTCGCCGATCGCGTCGGACCATCAGGAAGTCGCCCAGCTGCTTCGTTGGGGGGTAGCCGATGTGGGGATCACGATCGAGGCTGAGGCCCTTTCCCGCGGCCTTCACTTCATCCCTGTCACAGAAGAGCGATTCGATCTGATCGTGCCCGAATCACGCCTCGAGGCGAGAGCTGTTTCGCGCTTCATCGACCTCATCGATCGAGACCCGTTTCGCGCCGAGGCTGCTCGCTTGCGCGGCTACGACCTGTCGCAGGCGGGTCACACCTCCACCATCGAGCCAGGAACCAGCCCATGAATGTTGGCAGGTGCGATTTGCTGGCTCTGCTTGCGTTCTCAGCCATGCTCCCGACGCCCGGATGCAAGGCAGATCAGAGCGAACCTCGGAAGGTGAAGCTCAGCGTTCTCGCCGCATCGTCATTGACCGAAGCTTTCTACGACCTGGAGCGTGGCTTCGAAGCGGCGCATCCCAACGTCGACGTCGAACTGACGTTCGCCGGCAGCCAAGTCTTGCGCCTTCAGATCGAGCAGGGCGCTTTGGTGGACGTGTTTGCGTCGGCGGACGAAAGCCACATGCAGTCCCTGGTCGACTCCGGGCACATCACTGCGCCCCAAGTGTTCGCACAGAACGAACTCGTAGTCATCGTTCCGCTGAACGATCCGCTCGGCATCGACGCGTTTTCGGATCTGGGCAAGGCCTCGCGAATCGTCATCGGGACCGAAAATGTCCCGGTCGGGATCTACACGCGAAAACTACTCGCGCGCGCGGCTTCTGCGCTCGGCGACGAGTTCGTCGCTGGAGTCGAAGAGCATGTCGTGTCCGAGGAGAGCAACGTGCGTCTCGTTCGCGCCAAAGTCGAGATGGGCGAAGCCGAAGCCGCCGTGGTCTATCGCACGGACGCCGCCGCACCCGACCGAGTCCGCATCGTTCCGATCCCGAGCGACCTCAACGTGCGGGCACGCTACCCGATCGGTACGGGGGTGCGTGCCGCTGACCCACGGCAAGCAGAGCAGTTCGTGACCTACGTGCGCTCTGCCACTGGACGCGAGGTGCTGCGTCGCCGCGGCTTCGTCACGGAGGACCCGTGAGCTCAGACCGTTCGCCGCTGTCGACGGCTGGGGGGCTCTTGGGGATAGCACTCCTCGTCCTGTTGATCCTGCCGTTGGTGGCGCTCGTGCTTTCGAGCTCAACGGACGATCTGCGCGCGGGGCTTTCGCACCCCCGCTTTGCCCCCGCGTTGTGGCTGAGCGTCAGGACGACTCTGGTCAGCCTGGCGCTCGTCGTGGCTCTCGGGACGCCGCTTGCGTGGTGGATCGCGACGTCCGCATCGAGAGCCGCTCAGGTTGTGGCTGTTCTGGTTGACGTTCCGATCGTGATCCCTCCGGCCGTCGTGGGCATCGCGCTCCTGCAGACGTTCGGGCATCGGGGGCTCTTGGGTCCAGCACTCGATTCGCTGTCCGTACGTATTCCCTTCACCGAGAGCGCCGTTGTCCTGGCGCAGCTCGTCGTTTCGGCTCCGTTCTTCGTGCAGGCAGCCGCCAACGCTTTTCGGAAGGTCGATGTGGACGTGATGATCGTCGCGCGGACGCTCGGCGCATCCAAGAGCACAGCTTTCCTCCGAGTCGCGGTGCCCATCGCGCTGCCGGGGTTGGTCGTCGGAGCGTCTCTCGCGTGGTCGCGTGCTCTCGGCGAGTTCGGCGCGACGTTGCTGTTCGCGGGCAACATGATGGGCAAGACGCAGACCATGCCGCTTGCCATCTACGCGGCGCTCGAAGCGGACGTCCAGCTCGCGGTCACGTTCTCCCTGGTACTGGCCGGTGTCGGCGTCTTGCTCCTTTCGGGCATTCGCCTGGCGACGGCCGAGGCCGCAAGGAGAGCAAGATGAGCAGCTGGCGAGCGTCGGTTCGCGCAGCGGTCGGGAACTTCCATCTCGAGGTCGATCTCGATGGGGATGGTCAGGTGCTGGCGCTCGTCGGCCCCAACGGGAGCGGCAAGACGATGTTCCTGCGTGCCTTGGTAGGCGCCGTTGCGACCGAGAGCGCGGAGATCGTGGTTGCCGACCACGTCTTGGAGAGCTCCGCTCGGGGTATTTGTTTGCCGGTCGAGCACCGCCGGATCGGCTACGTCCCGCAGGGTTACGGGCTGTTCCCACACCTGAGTGTCAGCGAGAACGTGGCTTTCGGGCTGTCGACCGGCCCCGCAAAGCTCCGCCGAGCCGCGAGAAATCGAAAGGCGCGCTCGATGCTCCGCGAGCTCGGTTGCGACAACCTCGCCGATCGCAGTGTCCAAGACCTGTCAGGTGGGGAACAGCAGCGGGTAGCACTCGCTCGCGCCTTGGTTCTGGAGCCGCGGCTCCTGCTGCTCGACGAACCGCTCGGGGCGCTCGACGTCGCGAGCCGACGCTCGGTCCGACGATTTCTAGCGCGGAGGATCGCAGCATTCGGAGGTCCAACCGTGTTGGTCACCCACGACGCACGGGACGTCGAGGCTTTCGGGGCCGAACTCGCCGAGCTCGAGGCAGGACGCATCGTGCAGCGAGGAACGCTCGAGTCCCTCAGACAGACTCCGGGCTCAGCGTTCGTCGCCGAGTTCCTCGGCGCCTGCACGGATCCGCTGATTTGATTAACCCTGCCCACCGAGGCGAAACCATGAGCTTTGCCACCCGACTCCTCCAGCTTCGTTTGCCACCCGCGTCTTCGATTGTAGGCACGCTCCATCGGGGATGGGGCACACTCGCACTTGCCCTGACGGTATGCTTGCCGGCCCGGGGGCAGCCAGAACCTGGGGCGCAGCCAGAATCTGGGACGCTCTCGGCTCCCGCACCCTTTCGCCTTCACGACGCGCTCCACGCTCCTGACTGGCTGCTCCTCCACGGCAGCCACCGGACGCGGTACGAGGCACTCGCGAACCAGTTTCGGCAGGACCTGGACGACAGCGACCAAGCGCTCGCTCTGAGGACACGATTGACGCTCGGCGCCACGTTCGGACCGGTCAGCATCGTCGGCGAGGTGCAGGATTCGAGAGCCTACCTCACCGATGAAAACAGCGGGGTCTCGACCATCGTGGTGAACGCTCTGGAGCCCCTCCAAGCCTACGCGAACCTCCACCTCGACGATGTCTTCGTTGGTGGGGCCGGGCTGGATCTTCGCGCGGGACGCCAAACGATGGATCTCGGTGGCCGTCGGCTCATTGCCGAGAACCGCTTCCGAAACACCATTCAGAACTACACGGGCATCACTTCGCATTGGCTCACGAGCGGAGGCACCGAGCTCTTCGTGTTCGGTGTGCTGCCTGTTCGCATCGAACCGGAGAACAACGATCGCGCCGGGCTGCTCGACAACCGCATCGAGATCGATCGTGAGAACTTCGATCTCGCGTTCTGGGGTGCGTTCCTCGAGCAAGCGCTGGGGCTCGGTGTTGCCCTCGAGGTTTACTTCTTCGGCCTGAACGAACGCGACGGAGAGGACTTCGCGACGCGCGATAGGCAGCTGTACACCCCTGGCCTGCGAGCAGCTCGGGATCCGAGCCGCGGACAGTGGGATGTCGATGTCGAGAGCGTGATGCAGTTTGGAAGCCGCCGAGCCTCGACGGATCCGAGCGACACCTTGGACCACGAGGTCCTTGCACACTTCCATCACGCATCCGCGGGATACACCTGCGAAGTCTCGTGGTTGCCTCGAGTCAGCGCCGAGCTCGACTATGCGAGTGGCGATGACGCTTCCACGACGGGGCGCTACGAGCGGTTCGACAGTCTCTTCGGTCCCCGCCGAGCCGAGTTCGGACCGACGGACATCTACGGGCCGCTTGGGCGCGAGAACATCCTCTCCGCCGGACTCCGCGTCGGCGCCAAACCACATCCGCTCTTAGACGGATACGTCTCCTGGCGCGCCAACTGGCTGGCGGATGCTCGGGATGTGTTTGCGCGCACCGGCGTTCGCGATGAGAGCGGGCAGTCCGGCCAATTTGCCGGCAACCAGCTCGAGCTGCGAAGCCGCCTCTGGCTCATCCCGGACTCACTTCGTTGGGAACTGGGCGGCGCTGCGTTCATCCAAGGTGCGTTCATGCGCGATGCGCCGAATGCGACTGGCAACGGTGACCCGCTGTTCCTCTACACGGACCTGGAGTTGTCCTTCTAGATAGAAAGGAACGGCTGACGCCTGGCGAACATCCAGAACTGGCCCTCCGGGTCTACGGCGCAGTACATGCGATCGCCCCAAGGGCGGTCCTCAGGTTCCTGAAGAACCTTGGCCCCAGCGCGCCTAGCCCGCTCGCAATGAGCGTCGGGGTCCTCGACAAAAACGTAAACGCCGGCATGTAGAGCAGGCAACGCATCAGCTCGTTTTGCCATGCCGAGCCCTCCACCGCCGGCATGTCCAAGCATGATCAGCCCGGTACTGTGTGCCAATTGCGCGTGGGCAAGACCACCAGATGGATACGGGCTCGTGAACGTGACACGAAAGCCAAAGGCCTCCTGCATGAATTGTGCTGCCTTTTCCACGTCATCGTAGAACAGGTAAGGTGCCAGACTCGGGGTGGGTGCGGGTTCTTCTTGCTTCATCGACCTCTTCCTCCATGGCGCACTGCGGTGAGCGTCGCCGTCGATCACCACGGCAAACACACATTCTCTTGATCGCGACGGACTATAAGCCACCTGGCCGCACGCTTCCAGTGGACACGTTGTTCGCTTGCTGCGGACAAGCACATCGCGGCGAAGCACGGCGACGGCGACCGGCGCCGACCGGTTGTTTAGCGGTTCTTCGCTGATCCGGGTTGGAGACCGACAAACTCCTGAATCGCCCGGCAGACCTCGACCTAGGCACTGAAGGTTTCCTACTTGATGACGCCCGGCGTACGATGACACGCCGTTAACACACGCAACGGTCTGACCGTTCCGAAGTGCGCATCCTCGAAAGGGGCTGCCTGCATCTCGAGTGCCGGGCTTGTGCCTTCTTGCAGCCGGTGGCGTTCAGCTGCAAGCGCGAACGGTCTACAGCAGCTGTGTGGCGAGAAGGATGGCTGACGCGGGAGATTCATCTAGAGCAGTGAGTTTTGCCGGAGCCGCCCGTTCGCCATTGGATCTGCTCCTTCCGTTGGGGCCTGCGAGCGCTGCGCACTGCAGAGGTCATCGACCAACAGCGCGCAACCGCCCTCGTTGCAACGCAGCACCATCAAACGCCGTCCTTGCGGAAGCTCGACGAATGTCTCGGGTTCTCCGGTCGTGTCAATCTCGTCCGGTGACATCCACTCCACCAGTTCGCCAGGTTGGATACCAGCGGCGAGTACGAGGCGCTCTAGATCTGCTCCCGTCAACGGAACACGAAATCGGCGGCAGCAATTGCCACACTGGGTGCAGTGGAAACGGAGATGACGCAAACCTCGAGCCACGAATCGCTGCCGCTACTGCAGATCAGCCGCCGAGTGCAACCCCGCCCTGCGTATCCAGAGCATTTGTCGCCCGTTTCGTGCTGCGTTCCAGAGACTAGAAGTGGGCGCGCACCCCGCCAAACCAACTGTCGAAGTTCAGCTCGCCAACGCGCAGGAAGTCGTAGCCGCCACAGAATTCGACGTGCTGCCACAACAGTCCGACACTATTTCGGCTTTCCCAAGCGAGGGCGGTTCCCAAGGTTCCGACATCCCCTTCCGCGCGTAGTACGAGTGGCGCCACGGGGTAGAGCTCGACTCGACTCGTCAGGTTTATCCCTGCGCTGCCGCCATCGCCATCGGTGAGCGCTCTAGGCCCAGCTCCGACAGACCACTGGAACGCGGGCAACGTCAACAGCTGGAGATGAACGTTGACGTCACCCATCCACAAACCATCCATCGACCCGTCGTCCAGCGTCTCACTCCAGTAGGTCCAGCGTGAATCTAGACCGAACAAGTCGTTCGTCATGATGACGCCCCCCAAAGTAACTCGCGTCAAGCCATCGCCATCCTGACCCAAGTCCGCAAACAGCTGCCCCCGTGACGCCCGCAAATGCATGGCCTCCTCTGGCAAATCGACGTGGGCGCCCTGGCGCTCTTGGTAACATTCTGCGTCAATGCAAGCGACGACGCGCGCATACGGATCGCAGCTACCCAAGTCCCAGCTGCACCCTTCCGGCTCCAGTTGGCTGTGGGGGAGGTGTAGGCGCAAAAGATTGCCCGGTCGCCCATCGGCGTAGGGGTAGGCGGGAAAGAACTTGGACGACTCCAGTCGAGAAAGTAGCTCCCGCCGATGTGCGCGCTGCGCCACAACGGCGGCAGGCCCGGCCACTGACGGTTGCTCGGTTTGACTCGGGCAGCCAAAAAGGAGCAGTTGCAGCCAACCGCAGTCGTCATCGTCGTCATCGTCGTCATCGTCCGATGAGGAGTAGGACGTCGTGTCTCGCGCATCTTGGAGCTTTCCTCCCAGGGCTGGTTCAGTGCACAGTAATCCGAACCCAAGCACCGCCGCGAACACGCCTCGACCGCGGTGGACGGTGACCCCAAAACTGTCGCACTGCATTGCACCGTTTGCTTTCATGTGAACCCTCACAGCAACGGACGTACCAACTAGTCGAGTCTCGACGTGGGCCGTTTCTCCTTTGATTCCGTGCTCGAAGGGCAACGGGACAAGTGTGGCAGAAGCCGCACACTGTCGCGGACCAACGACGCAACCAATCCCTCGGCGAGCTGGCCGTCGCAGGCGGCAATGGGTAGACTCGACTCCAAGATGGGGAAGGAAGTTAGCAATTCTCTCGAGGCGCTTTCGAGGGAGAACCTGGTCCTTGGACAGCGGGTTGGTGAGCTGGAGCGACGGCTGCAGCGATTCGCGTTGGAAGACACCTCTGCCACGCCATTGGGAGCGGCGCTCTCTGAGCGGGAAGCCTTGCTGCAGGAGGCTGAACGCATCGCCCACATGGGCAGCTGGATTTGGGACGTCGAGAGCGCCGAAGTCCGTTGGTCTGACGAGCTGTATCGCATCCCCGGGTGCGATCCTGACTCGGACAGTGCGTCGACGGCAGCGTTCTTCGAGCGGGTACATCCCGAAGACCGACAGCGGGTGCAAGAAACCGCCTCCAACGGGATCGCCACAGCAGCAGTCAACAGGTCGACTATCGGGTGCTTCGCGCTGACGGCAGCGTTCGCCACGTGACGATGGACGCCGCACTCCTCTTCGACGGCTCGGGGAACCTCAGACGCGCCGTCGGAACCGTTCTCGTGCAGGACTTGCTGAGCGCGTGGGGCGGGGAGCGCTGGGAAGCTCGGGGCATGGGCGTAGCTCAGGTGAACGTTCGAACGACATGGGGCTGCCTCCTTGGCGAAGAACGGATCGTCCGGTCGACTACGGGCACTCGTCGAGCGAGAGAGTGTTCGCCGCGAAGCACACGATGTCCTGAGTGCTCGGACCCTCGCCCCAGTCGCCCTGGACGTGTGAGACGTAGCCCCAAGTGGGATCGACCTCGTAACTGAAGAGCAACTCGCCTCTGCCGTCGGTTGATACGATGCCGTCATAGGCCATGTCGAAGAGGGTGTTGATGAGTGAGTCCTCGTCCCCGTCGATGACGACGGGTGTACTTCCACCGTCCACCTCGTTAACGGCCTCGACGACCGCGTCGCCTTGGACGGCCATCACCGTGCAGCCGCTGACGCTGGGCGCCTCGCTGCACGCTTTGACGACGTAGCTATCTGGAGCCTCGGCGAGCCAAATGTCGCGCTGCTCCTCAACGTCTTTCGACTGCACGAAGTCGTTGATGTGTACCTCCTGCAAGAATAGACTGTAGTCTTCGTCGAATCGGAAGGTGAGCCCGAAGGTCTGCTGGCCCGATAACGACTCGATGCTTTCGCCTAGCCTGGGGTGGTAGGTGAAAGCGGGGCCCCGCAGCAATTCGCCTTCAGATCCCGAGGTGAGGCGGATGCGGGGATTGGGGGATGCATCCTCGGTGGCTTCGATTTCGATCGTGAATTCGGAACCAGGCGCCGGGCGCTCTTTCGACAACTCCTCGGTTGTGCTCCACGACTCAACGGTGTCGCCCGACTCCGACTGGCTAACGACCCAATGCCCTCGAACACTATAGCGGTAGCCCCATTCATAGGAAGCCAGCACGAATGAATCGTCGAACACGAAGTTCACGCCGTCTTCCGAGATCCGGGAGCACCAAGCGAGCTCGTCACTTCGTTCGCAGGGCTCGAGATAGAAGTCGACCCAACGCTCGAGCTCGCCGCCAATGGGTCGCGCGAGTGGCACTGTGCTCGTTTCTTCAGGAGATAGGACGAAGTCGTCGGGCGGGCTCGACGGAACCCCCGCGGGCGAATCCACCGAAGCCGGTTCGGACGAAGTGGTCTCGTTCGTCGTTTCGGAAGGTGAGCCCTCCGGTTTGCGTTCCGCCGTCAGGACGTCGAAGGACTCCGTACCCGACTGTCCTCCCGAACAGCTTGCTGACCCCAACAACACCATCCACGCAACCCGTTGCCATCTACTCATGCGTTGTTTGTGCCCTGGGTGACGGACGTCAGCAACGACGAACTTTGTCTGCTGCGCACAAACCCTATCCCGACTTTGACCAAAACTGTGCTATCCCAGGCAAGTGGACATCGTAGCGCAGCAGTTCTTGAGGGCTCTCCGAGGGCGACGCTCGCAGCAGAGTTTCGCTCGTCGGCTGGGTTACAAGGCAAATCCAATCACGGACTGGGAGCACGGGCGCAGCTATCCGTACGCGACGGAGGCTTTGAGGGCAGCCCAACTCGGAGGGGTGGACGTGGTGGCGGCGTTCTCACGCTTTTCGCCAAACGTTCCGCTGGAGACCAAACGGGGGAAGTGGCTGCTGGGGCCATGGATGCGTGCGATTCTCGGGGACACCTCCGTCAGTGATCTGTCCCGTCAGATGGAGTACTCCCGCTCATCGATCAGCCGATGGGTGTGTGGTTCGAGTGAACCACGGGTGCCGCAGTTTCTGGCGTTCGTCGAGTGCGCGACGGGCCGGGTTGCCGACTTGGTGGCAGAACTCGTCACGATCGAAGCCGTTCCTGGCCTACTCCCACGCTACCAGGCGGCGCGGGCGGCCAAACACGTGGCGTTCACCCACCCATGGACAGAGGCGTTGCTCCGAATCCTGGAGTCGGAGCCCTACACTTCGGGTCCCCCGCATGACGATGAACGGCTCGCGCGACAACTCGGCATCGACGTCGCATTGGTGCGAGCGGGCCTGGCGGCGCTAGCTGAGGCGCAGGTCGTGGAGCGGGTGGGAGCTCGCTACGAGGTCGTTTCTCAACTAACCGTGGACACCGGCGGCGGCAAGAAGGCCCTGCACGCGCTCAAGGCCCATTGGGCCGAGGTTGCCGCAGAACGTGCGGCCAGACCGCGCAGAGGCGACGTATTCGGGTACAACGTGCTGTCGGCATCCACGTCCGATCTCGAGCGCATCCGCGATGTCCTGAAGAACGCGTACAGGGAGGTGCGCGCCATCGTAGCCGCCTCCGAGCCGTCTCAGTGCGTGGCTTTGGTGAATGTTCAATTGGCGACCTGGGAATCGGACGATGAATCGCGCGCCTCGCTTGCTCAGTGAGAGTGAGAGCTTCACCGTCGGCGTTCGTGGCGCGGCGATGGCTCATCCCCTGCCGTTCTGGAGCTGGACTACGAAGCGCCCGGCATTCCGGCCGTTGGCAGCGGCGGCGCCATCCCCGGCGCTGATGATGGCCTGGCTTCCTCCGCGTCGCGCGAGTCGGCCTACGGCGTAAACGCCATCAATGCCGGCCGTTCTTGTCCGTCACGATACCGCGCTGCTCGTCGAACTCCACGCGAGCATGCTGTCGCCGGTCCGCGAGAGCTTTCCGTCTGGCGTCCACAGGCGGGCGGTCGAATCATCGCTCCCCGTCGCTATGAACGCGCTATCTGGCGAGAAAGCAGCCGCCACCACGCCCTTCGCATGCGCCTCGAGCAAGGGATTGATCCCCCGCACCTCCGCCACAGGCAGGTCTGGAAGCGCAGTGTCTCGGGCGGACTCGGCGCCTTCCCCAGAAATCAATCGCAGCGTTGGCTGCCCTGCCCTATCTCCGCCGACCTCGACGCCCAACGCGAATCGCTGTACGGCTCTCCCCGCCGGTGACGCCGGCCTACGGCGGAGGACCGTCGTTCCAAAACATGAAGTCTCCCCCGACTGCGTTGCGGTGGCAACCACGGCAGCCCTGACCCGGGCCGGGCTCAACTGCCCCCGCCAACGGGACTCCGCTGGGCGTAGCGTCAAGGCTCCCGTCAGGAAAGAACTTAGCGTAAAACCAGTCGCTGTTGTCGGGGTCGTAACCTTCTCGGAATTCCATCACAGTGAGCGCGGCCAATTCACCCTCAGGACTGAAGTTCAGCTTGGCCAAGATCAGCCCGTCAGCAAGCTCGTCGGGATCTCCCTGATAAAGA
Source organism: Polyangiaceae bacterium (assembly GCA_050298815.1). GTDB lineage: Bacteria > Myxococcota_A > Polyangia > Polyangiales > Polyangiaceae > SZUA-265. The sequence goes on along the minus strand of JBNKUV010000086.1, from coordinate 111,885 downwards.
CGGGTCACGAAGTAGCCGTGAGGAGACTGGCCGCGTTGCAGGGCCTCGGTGTCGGGCAACAGCGGCCACTCCTCGTAGTCAGCGTCCTCGAGCTCATTCCAGAGAGTTCCGGCTCTATCCACGTCCTTCTCGCTGCCGAAACCAGGATCGATTGCCGGCGCTTCCTCCGTTTCCGTGCCGTCGCTCGAAGATTCGCCATCCGTCGGGCCCGAATCATCGTCGTGGGAGCCACACGACGACATCACGAAGCCCATCGCCGCTGACAAGCAGATGCATGAGAGGTGACGTCGATACTTGATCATTGATCCAAAACGGCCTCGCATGCCTCCTCCTCACCGCAGGGACAATCACCTCGTGCGTGACTGCAATGCACGGGATCTACAGTGGACTGAGCAAGATGCCAAAGTCGACACTGTAGCGTGTCTCCCGTACGGTCTCGCACTGACAGACCACGCGGAGCTTCGGTAACGTCATCACGACACGACGCCTCGCATTCATCTATGTCATCGTAGACAGCGAACCCTTGAGGATTATCCGCATCTGGGTCGAAGCTGTCAGGACAGGTTACCGCCAACATCTTGCAGTAGGAACCACACGCTGTATCGCAGCCCTCGCTGGCGTCATTGCGTGTCCCTGCGATACTAGCTGCCGGACAGTGTGTTTCGGGCTCGCTCAAGTCCCGAGCGCGTTCGAGTTCACCCAATCGGCATTCCAGCTCCGAAGCCCGATACAAGGCGCACACGTTGAGACAGACGACAGACGACGTGTAGGCGCTGAGCTCGTCGGTGCATGTCCGCTCTGCGTCTTCGCAAAAGGCTTCACACGGACTGAGACGCCGATCGTCATTCGACTCTTCTTCAGCCTCGGAAAGCCCAACACTATCTTGTCCAGCGCAGGCCGGCGCCTTCGGATCGCAGGTCGCTTCTTCAATGCCCAACAAGTCCGCACAGCCCCCAACGAAGATCAGCAGAAAGCAACACGAAATGGGAAAGCGCACTAAAAGCTCCCTCGGACTGAAAGCGAAACACCCGCTTCGGCCGACGGAACGCCGCCAGAAGGACTCGCGATGATGAGCCCCAGGCCGCCGACGCTGGTGATGGCACCTGCCACCGTGAATATCGTCGCCAAGTCTGCCAAACGCTTGGCATCTGCACGACGGCTAACGGCATCCGGGTTCTGACACACGTTGCCCGTACAGTCGTCGTCAGTCTTGCCCTTCTCGTTCACCGCTAGAATGGCCAGGACACCGCCAGTTCCTAGCGAAAGGGCTCCCGCCGTAGCAATCAGATAGCCCCACGTGCGGCCGGCAGACGAACTGGGAGCAGGCTCCCGAGTTGCCGCCGGTTGGCTCACGGGTACTGCCTCCGCGGCGACCGCCTTTCGCTTCAAGGTCGGCAGCCGAAGAAGAATCGCCTCCGCATCGTTTACCAAAAGCACTTCATCGCTTCGCGATTCGTAGCCCGGAGCGCTACCTTCAATCGTATGCGGACCAGCGTCCAACATGTGCTCGCTCGACCATTCGTCGAGCTCGATCGGAACGCCATCCAATTTGAGTCGATAGCCGTCGGGCAGCTTGCTCTGGGGAGCTGCCAAACGGAGCTTGGGTGCACGCGCGGAGAGCGCAGCCGCGCGCACTTCCGCCACTTGCTGCCGCTCGGAATCCTCTCGTTCCGCCGCTAGTTGTGTAGCGTCATCAAACGCGCGCCAGGCGCTGGCAAAACGTCCCGCTTTTTCGTAGCAGTCCGCCAAGTGCAACAACGTGCCTACTCCGGGATCTAGTTTCTGACTCGCCTGGAACTTGTTGCACGCATCCTCGACGAAACCTGCGTCAAGAAGTGCAATACCTTGCGAGAACAGCGCTTCAGCCGCGATGGCATTGGCGTCGTTGGACTCGGTCTGCGCACCCGCGGATCCGCAAAAGCAAAGTGCGACAGCACATGCCAGTCCGAGGAAACGAAGTCTGTCAACCATGCCTGATGCTACCTACGACTGCCGAAAGAGTCTCGTTTCCATGCCCAATTTGGGTCCTCCTTGCGAGCCGGCTTGGGACCTACTCTCGACGACGGGATATCAGCAGTCGTCTTCGTACGCGATGGCTTCGAGGGGCGTGGCGCCGGGTGTCGCACGATAGGGACTATTTTTCGAGCTACCGTTGACGCCTGCTCCGCAGAATGCCCCGGGGCCTCCGACGGCGGACCGGGCTCCGCCCGGACACTCGAATCTTCATCAGAGCCCACCGCCTCGACCGACGAAACGGCAGGCGCTGTATGCACCGAACTTGGCAACTGTGTTGCGAGACTTTCTGGGGGCGGAGTCGGTGTCGTCGTCTGCGGTGCTCCCGTTGCCGCCTCCAACACATCCTCCGGACCATCTGCCTCGGCAGGCGTCCGATCAATGCTCAGTAGCCAAGCAGACAGCGCGATCAATGCTGCGCCGATGGACGCCAGCCAAATAACGCGTCGGTTGCTTGGGCTCCGGGGCGGCGCGGAAAGGGTGTCCGCATCGTTGAGCTGGCTTCGACTCTGACGGGGCGCAGATGACGGCTTGCGAGACCAGACCGCCGCACCGCCGGAAGCTGCACTCCCGCTCGAGATGCTCTCGATCGCGTTGACACAGCGCTTACCGTCCGACCCTGCTAGGGGTTCCAAGGCTCGGGCAAACTCCGCCACGTTGGCGAAACGCGCTTCAGGCTCCTTCTGGAGGCACCGGCCAACCACCTCGACCAACTCTTTGGGGGCGTTGGTGATGAGCTCTAAGGGTGGCGCGGTGTGCAACGCGTTCGCGCAAATCTCGTCAAATGTTTGACCTGGAAACGGGACCTCGCCGGTCAGCAGCTCAAACATGAGCACCCCAAGGCCCCAGATGTCCGAGCGAAGGTCTTCGGGCAAGGCCTGCATCTGCTCTGGCGACATGTATAAGGGGGAACCATCAACACGCTTGAATTCCCCGGTGCTCGCACCATTCATGGGGAGCCGCGACTTTGTCGTGGTCGAGATCCCGAAGTCGAGCACCTTGACCACGGGCTCACCTTTGGGGGTATTCGCGAGGTACAGGTTTTGAGGCTTCAGATCACGATGAATGATCCCTAAAGAGTGAGCCTCCGCGATTGCAACCGAAGCCTGCAGCACCCAATCGATGACTCGCTCGAAAGGGGCTGGACCGTGCTCCTCCAGTAGCTGCGCGAAATCGCTACCATCGAGATGCTCCATCACGATGTAGGGACAGCCGTCCTCGAGCTGACCGACGTCCAGAACGTGCGCGGCATGTTCGCCACGGATTTGCGCAATGGTCCTCGCTTCGTTCATCAGTCGCGCCATCGCATCCGGGTGCTCTATCAACTCCCGACGGATTACCTTGATCGCAACCAAGCGCTGCAAATCTTCCTGCGTCGCAGAGAAAACGAAGGCTGTTCCCCCACTGCCGAGCGTTCCTTCAATCGTGTACTTGTTGTCGACGCGAACCCCTGGCGCCAGCATGGGCGGCTCGGACGGATCCAATGAGGTACCGGACATTCCCGGTAGTATATAGGAGGAGCGCAGGATGCCGAACGCTGAACAAAGGAACTAGAAACACCAACAAAACCAGAAAATTCCGTCACCTTGCGGTCCTGACACGCCAACTGGAAGCAATCACACGCGTGACCTGCATGGGCCGGTGTCTCGGGCGGACTCGGCGCCTTCGCCAGAAATCAATCGCAGCGTTGGCTGCCCTGCCCTATCTCCGCCGACCTCGACGCCCAACGCGGCAGCGTCGTAGCAAGCAGCGAATCACGGCTCAACCCGAAGCTCCTCCTCCACCGGGAGTCCTAGAGCTCGGCGTCAGCATCACTGTGGAGGCGGGCACCTACGAAAACTGTATCGTGGCCGACGACAGGTTGGTCGCTACTATCTGTCCCTCGCATGCAGTGAGTCCACAGCAGGGGAGGGTCTTGCCGGTAGTTCGGGCGGCGCGCCTGCCTACCGCGCTGGCACCAAGTACTAGGCGCCAAACGGCGCTCCGATGCAGGTGGAAATGAAGACGGCCAGTGGCAACACGTGGACCGGGGCTCGCCAACGCCCGCAGCGGCGTCTGTTGCCGGTTGTCGAAGCATTTCGTGCGTGTCACGTTCGTCCTGCACCGAGATGGAGGACTTTCGATGATTCGACTGCTGATGAACGTCCTGTGGTTCGTCCTGGGCGGGGTCTGGATGGGCCTTGCCTGGTGGCTCTACGGATTGCTCTGCTTCGTCAGTATCGTGGGCATTCCTTGGGGGCGCAGCTGCTTTCTATTGGGCAGCTTTGCGTTCTTTCCTTTCGGCAAGACGGCTATCAGTCGCAAGCAACTGACGGGCAGGGACGATATCGGCACCGGCGCATTGGGAACCGTCGGCAATCTGATCTGGTTCGTGGTGGCGGGCGTGTGGCTCGCGCTTGGCCACCTGGGCAGCGCCTTGGCGTGCGCCGTCACGGTCATCGGCATTCCTTTTGCGGTCCAACACGTGAAGCTGGCGCTGATCGCGTTGTGGCCAATCGGGCAAACCGTGGTCAGCAACGAACGAGCCGAAGCTGTTCATAGTAGCTCACAAGTGTTAATACAGTAGACGCCACGGTTCATTGCGAACCCACGACTGTCTACAGGCGGCAGATCAACGGCACTTTCGTGTGTGTTTGCACAAAGGTGCGGATCTTCGTTTCTTGTCGCCGTGTGTGCGCTGAGCACCATCTCATGGGGCTACGTAGACTAGGTAGTAGCCCTCTCCGCCCGAGAAGCAGCTATCCGGGGTCAGCTGCACATCGTGGTACGCTCTACCGGTAATTCATGCCCCGCCACAATGGTCCACTTCAACCCCACGCGCGCCCTCTACCGTGGTGGCTTCCCGAATCGGCGTCAGCGAGCCCTCTGAGCCCACTTCCCGCAGCACGACTAGATCACGCTGCCCTTCTGGCAGATCCGGGTCCACCGCCCAGCCTGAGGCAAGAACGTCCCCCCCGAGACACAAGCCCGTCTCGTAGTCGACGATTGCCGAGCCCAAACACCCTTCGATGTCGAGCGCACTCCTCACTGAATCTTTGATATCCACTTTCTTTCTCTCGTCGTACCCGGGTGCAGGACGCACCAGGGGGTCGAAGGAACATGCGGCTTGGCAATGTAGAACTTAGCCGCGGCAGGGGCGCTGGGCGGATCCAAGTGAAGGCGATCTGTGCTCCCAGCGTGCACACTCCCTTGCCTATCCACCCATGGGGGCGCAATCGTACAGCCTCCTATCGGCCCCTGCTTGAGGTCCGTCAGTGTCAGCCCTTGTCGGTTTCGACATCGCCGTGCGCTGGGCGATCTTTGTGCGTTGCCTTTTTCGTGAGCCGAAGCCTCCCGAGATTGGAGTGTGTCCAGTAGCACCGCCTGCGTTTCAGGATGAAGCGGCAACTTCCCAAGGGGAGCGGTTGGTATGTGCCCGACATGGGTGGCTTTTGGCCAATTCGTGGGGGAGGTGAATTTTCGTGCTAGTGATTAACCGGCACCTCGCGATCACCGAACGCGGACCGTTCGGGGGATAGAGGAGGGGGATGAGGAGATTGGCGGATGAGAGTCCTTGGAACGTGTAGATGGATGAGTCTGGTAGCACTTGGGTTGTCTGCGTGTGGGAGCGGTGATGATGGTGGCAATGCGGTCGAAGAGACGGATGAAGCGGATGTCGAAGAGACGACGTTGACGGTCCATGTGTTCGGAGCGCCTCAAATGTCGCAGCCCGTCGATCGGCAGGCGGCGGAATTCGAAGATGAAACCGGGATCAAGGTGAACGTCGTCAAACAAGACGACTTCGGAAAGCTCTTTTCCGACGTTCGGGGGTCCACGGAGTACGACCTGGCGCTGTCTGCTTCTATCTGGGTGCCAGACTTCGTCGACAACGGCGACGTGATCCCCCTCGACGACTACCTCGGCGAGCACATCAAGGACAGCGAACTCGCGTGGGACGACATCCCCGGTGGCGTGCGTCGAAAGAACGAGTTCGCCGGCCACACCTACAGCCTGCTCGCCGACAACGACAACATGTTCTTGCACTATCGCAAAGACATCCTAGGTGACGAGCAGTGGCAGTCCGAGTTCGAAGAAGAGAAGGGCTACGCGATGCCCGTTCCTCCAGCAACGCTGGATGAGCTATACGATGTCGCATCGTGGTTCGAGACCAAGGATTGGAACCCGGACGAGGATGACGTGCGCAGCATGTCCATTTCGACCGATGGTGCTGGGCAGACGCACTACTACGCGCTTGCCTGGATCGCTCCCTACGTCGCGGCGCCGAAGTCCGGCCTGCTCTACTTCGACGAGGACATGAACCCGCTGGTCAACACGCCGGGGTTCCTCGAAGGTCTTAGCAAGTGGAAGCAGATGATCGATTGTTGCGTGCGACCCGATGATGGGAATGACCACGTCAATCGGGTCGACGTCATCGAGCAGTTCATTCAGGGCCGTGCGTTGTTTGCCATCGATTGGGGCGACATTGGCCCCGCCGCTCTGCGCGACAACTCAGTCGTTGCCGGCAAAGTGGGCTGGGCGCTTCCCCCTGGCAGCGATCGATACTTTCACGATGGCGATTGGGTGGATACGGACTCGGTGCACTACGCCCCTGTCCACCAGTTCAATGGCTGGGCTTGGTTCTTGATGCGTAACTCCGAGCGTCCGGATGAAGCGTTCCAGTTCATCCAATACGTGCTGAGCCCGACTGTGTCGGCGGCGACGGTTTCTCACCCGGATGGCGGCTACCAACCTTGGCGTACCAGCCATGCCGGGAAGCTGGATGCCTGGTTGGATAACGGCTGGGTCAGAGAGGACGCTGAGACCTACGTACAGACGGTGTTGGACACGACGAACCACCCCAATGCCATCTTCGACACCCGTATTCCCCGGATCTCGGACTACGAGGGGGCATTCGAAGCCGTCTTGCGTGAGATCGTCGATGGAGACGTGACTGTCGAGGACGCAATGAAAGCTCTGGCCAAGTCATTCGACGAAATCACTGACGAAAAGGGGCGTTCGGTCCAAAAACGAGCATACGCCGATCATCTCGGCATCGAGTAACGAAAAGCGCCCAAATCATCGGGTGTAAGCTCAACGTGAGGTACCGAACAACGACAAGCATGACGTCGAGGTGTTTCGAGCACTCTCGACGGCCCGTAATGAAGCGGGTCACACCAAAGTACCTCGCAGCGGCGACGGCCCTCTTGCTTGCCGTCGCCGCGCCGACGCCTAGGGCGGCGGCGCAAGAGGTCCAACCGAGCAATGCACAGGAGCACGCTCCTGTCGCCCCAGCATCAGCGGGTACTAACAACACTGCACTTCCGGGCGACGACAAAAGCTTGGGCGATCTGTCGCTCGTCGACCTGATGAGCATCGACCTCGACGTTTACACGGCGACCAAGACCAAGTCGTCTCTCAAAGAAGCGCCGGCAATCATCTCCGTGGTGACGCGGGAGGATATCGCCAGTCGACAGTTCGACTCCATCGCCGACGTCCTCCATCACACGATGGGGTTCTACGTCATCGATGACTTCGTGCTGCCGAACGTTGGGGTGCGTGGCATTCCAGGCGGGCTCTTCGGCGAGAGCGGGAACATCAAAGTGATGGTGGACGGGCATTCGGTTGCTTTCCGGTCGACGGCGGGCAATTGGCTGGGGCCGGAACTCGTGCCGCTGACCGCAGTCGAGCGCATCGAAATCATCCGGGGTCCGGCCTCGGCGTTGTACGGTGCGGATGCATATTTGGGTGTGGTTAATATCATCACGCGAAAGGGTGGCGACGTTGCTGGCGCAGATGTGCGAATGGGCGCGGGCGTTCCAGCTACGGGCAAGCTCGGCAGCGACGTGGACGTGACTGCGGGCACGACCAAAGGACCCGTGGAGGTGCTCGTTGGGGCACGCGTCAACCAACAAGACTACAGCGGGCTCGAACTGCCGGACACGTCCCCCGCGCCGAACCTACCGAGCTACAGCCAGGCGGACCCAACCACTAGCGGCATGCTGTTGGAGTCTCGAGCTGTGTTTGGCAGAGTCAGTTACGAGCTCAGCGATACCTCGACGCTCAGTCTGACGGGGCAGCATTCGCGTCTGGGGCGTGTGGCGGAGTTCAGTAGCTGGACTCAGCTCGCCCATGGCCTCGATGAAGACGGTCGTCTGAACCAGACTCGGGTGGATTTGGAGAGGAATCAGGTCGGCTTGACCGTCGATTCACAACCGTCTGAAGAGCTCGGCTTGACCCTGAAGTCGTCGCTTTTCTCGGGAGGCCCGACCGACGACGACCGCATTGAGGTTGGCAGTTCCACGTCCTACATCCGTCGAGATTTCGGCTACATGGGTGGGGACGCGTCCTTCGAGGCTCGTTGGGTTGCTCTGCCAGAAGTCCAAGTAGTCGGCGGCGTCGAAGGCATGTTCGATCGGGAGGACCTGCAGTCGAACCTCTACGTGCTCAAGACATCGTCCGAGTCGAACTCACCCGGCGAGATCGTCAACCAACTATCTGCTATTCAAGGGACCCGAGACTTCTACAACGTCGGCTCGTTCTTGCAGCTGCTGCACACACCAGTCGAACGGTACTTGACGCTGACCGGCGGCATGCGTTTCGACTACCACAACATCTACGGCAGCAAGCCCAGCGGCAGGTTGGGCGTCGTGTCCCAGCCGTTGGCCAGGACGTACGTCAAGCTCTTGTACGGCACTGCGTTCAAGGCTCCTTCGCCCAAGTTGCTGCACAGTGTGCCCATCCGTGCAGGCGACGTCGTGGGCAACCCGGACTTGAAGCCTCAACAAGTGCACACAGTTGAGGGGCAGGTGACCTACCAAGAAGACTATTTCGTCGCGTCGACCGGGCTGGCTTACAACATCCTTCTGAACCAAGCCGAGTTCTCCCAACAGGGGCTCAACAAGATCGCGCGCAACACCTCGCGCATGTCGAGCGTGTCGTGGGAGTCGGAGCTGGCGGTACAGTATCGTGACAAGATCCGGTCTCACTTGGGGTTCGAGCTGCAAGGTGCGGTTCGCGATTTGGGGGACGCGGGTAGCTACCAAACGCGCGTGCTCGGAGATCAACCAGGGATCTACCCTCACTACATCGTCCGCTACGGCGCACGAGCGCCATTGCCGCTGCTGCCTGTGCGAGCCAATGCCGAGGTCATGTACGTTGCCGAGCGTCGGTCGAGTGACACCAACACGATGGAAAACGGCGCTGTCTACACCTTGCCGTCCTACATGCTCCTGCGCGCGGGGTTGTCGACCACAGGTCTCGAGCTGTTCGACGGTCACGAGAGCGCCATCGTTCTATCCGGTACCAACTTGCTCGGAGCTGGGGGACCGGATCCTGGTTTCGCTGGCGTGGACTATCCACTACGCCCGCGCACCGTCTTCCTTCAACTACGGCAGGAGCTCTGATCGATGCGTCTAGCTCGTTTACAGGCAGTGGTCGTGGCGTGGCCCTTGGCTGGCTTCGGTCAGGCTTGCGTTGCTCCGGCCGAAGAGGCCATCGAAGAGGACGACATCGTGATTGGCGCCCTTTTGCCATACACTGGCGAAAACGCGGCGGCCGGCACGAACTTGGAGCGCTCCATGCGCATGGCTGCCGAACGGGTGAACGCCGAAGGCGGTGTGGACGGTCGGCATCTGCGCATCTTGCCTTACGACACTCATTCGGATCTGAAGGAAGGCAAGGCCGCCGCTCGCCAGTTGGTCCGTGAAGGTGCGGTCGCCATCGTAGGGCCGGAGGAGGCGGAGCTGGCCGAGTCCTTGTCATCCTACCTGGCGGATGAAAACGTGTTGATGATCTCCGGCGGCGCCGTCTCGCTGCGCTCGGAAAGCGCAGCCGATGGTTGGTACCGAGTCGTTCCCAGTGCGCGTCGTTTGGGCCAAGTACTCGCCGAACGCATGCATGCGGACGGAGTAACGCACGTGGTGGTCATCGCTGGCGACGATACCGTCGGTAGTGGCTTCGCACAGGTGCTCACCGACGAGTTCAGACTGGACGGCGGAACGGTGCTCGGTTCCCTGAGCGTGCGTTCCGGGCAGACTGGTTACGGCGACGTGTTGTCGCAGGCCGTTAATCTTCTGCAAGGCGTTTCGGGCGAGGAAACGGCGTTGGTGTTGTCGACGAATCCTCAGGTCGGGTCAGAAATCGTTCAAGACTGGGCGGCCCTCGGCCGGGACGACACTTGGTACCTCGGCCCCAGCTTGCGGTCAGACGAGTTTGTTCGCAACGTGCCGCCCGGCCTGCACGATAGGATGATCGGTGCGTCCATCGGCTTGCCTTCTGACTACGAAGAGTTCGCGGAAGCCTATACTGAGCGTTGGGAGAACGACTTTCCCATCACCAATTCCTACTTCTATTTTGATGCTACGGTGCTGCTTGCGCTGGCATACACGGCTGCAGCAGAAGCTGGGATGTTGGACGGGGTTTCTGCAGCGGATGCGGGAGTACTGTTGGAGCTGGTCTCAGGTCCAAGCGGTGAAGTGTTGGATTGGCAGGACTTGGGCGAAGGCCTGGAGCTGCTACGCGAGGGACGAGACATCAACTACCGGGGCGCCTCCGGCTCCGTAGACTTCAATTCCGAAGGCAATACCAGTGCTGGTCTGGGCACCCTTTGGCGCATCGTCAGAGGTCGCACGGAGTCGTTCTGAACGACTGACGACGGGGCGTTCAGCTGCCACGCCAACCAGCGTGGTCTTCTCGTTTTTTTCTAGCGACGCTGTTTCTCCGGTGCGAGCATGTTAGCGTGGGTAGGAGCCATGGGTGCCGCAGCCGGAGGATGGCGTCGAGGTGCTGACGGTTCCATCTACCGAGTGCCGCGAACGCGAAAATTTGGCTCACCGGCGTTCGGGGGACCGCCGAGTTCCGCCGGGACCTCCTGGCCGGGCTCATAGACGTGCGCGATCTTGAGGCGTTCGTCTGTTCATTCTGAAGCACGTATTGCACGGAGCGGTTGAGCGTCGCCGGGTCATCGCCCTCGGTGAAGTAGATCATTTGCGTGCCGTTGATGGTCGCCAGCACACGGTCGCGGATCGAGAAGTTCACTCATCACCGCGCGATGGCCGGCTACGAAACGCTGATTCGAAAGCGCGCCCACCGAGTGGAACGGCTCGAAGGGTTGCAACGGACACCGATGCACGGCGACCCGGGGGTGGCCCGAGTCGACCCCGACTTGGGGCGTCCGAACTAGCGCATCGTGCTCGGTGAGCACGCCTCCGCGCGTCGGGCCTGCCCGATCTGCGTCGTTGCCGGCCTCACCCGGCAACGATTGCGTGATCGCCCAAGAGTTGTACGTCCGTCGTCATTGTGGACGGGTGGCGTGTACCGAATCAATAGGTAGCCGCAGGCGCAGAATTGCTGTGAACTCTGGATTCGGCACACTAGGACTAGGCTCAGTGGGCAGTTCTGGCTCGGAGAGCCTACCAGCTATTGAGGAACTCGCTTGGCAACCATGGGACGCACCAGCCGCAGGTTCTCGACGCTAAAAATCGTGGCACGCGACGTCGCCGCGCTCCAGATGCTGCTCGCCGCATCCATGCTCCTGCCGGCGCTGGTCTCCGTCGTCTACAGCGAGTTCTACAGCGCAGCAAGCTTCTTAGTCGCCGCGGCAGTCACCGGCGCGTGCGGCGCGCTGGGCCATCGCCTTTGTCGCGACGCCGCAGAGCCGGAGCGGTTGCATGCGATGCTCGTTGCGGGGGCCGGTTGGTTCGTAAGCGCCGCGTTCGGCGCGCTGCCGTTTTGCATCGCGGCGCGCATCACGCCAGCGGAGGTCGCCGCGGGCTTCTTGCCCGCAGGCGCGGACTACCCGTCCAGTCTTGCTGACTTTGCTCACCCGCTGCACGCGTTCTTCGAGAGCATGAGCGCCTACACGACGACCGGTCTCACCGTTGCAGTTCATGAGCCGACGCTCGGTCGGGGCCTGCTGTTCTACCGTTCGTTGGCGCAGTGGATTGGTGGCGCCGGCGTCGTCGTGCTGTCCCTCGCGATCATCCCGCGGCCGAGTGTTGCAGGTGAACTTGAGCTGTATCAGTCGGAAACCAGCGGGGCGAAACTGCGACCGACAATCATCGGAACTGCACGCGCGATTTGGCGCACGTATGCCGGGCTGACGCTGACCGCATGCATCTATCTGGCCGCGGGAACTTACGTTTTGCTGCCGGACTATGGGTTGTCAAACACCCTCTTCGACGCCGTCAACCACGCCATGGCCGGGCAATCCACGGGAGGATTCAGTCCTCTGGACGACAGCATCGCTCAGTATGGCTCTGCCGCCATGGAGGCGCTGTACGTGCCACCCATGATCCTGGGCGCCATATCGCTGCCGCTCTACTACGCGTTCTTCAGGAGCAAGTCCTGGCGCGTCTTCTGGGAAGACCCTCAGCTTCGCGCGATGGTCGTGCTCATCGTATCGTGCAGCATCGCCATCGTCCTGCTGCTGTCCGATGCCGGGCTCCCGCATCCGCTGCGGGAGGGGGTCTTTCAAGTCATCAGTGCGCTGTCGACCACCGGTTGGCAGACCTCCGACGTGGGCGGGTGGAGCGATGCGGCGGCGCTCTTGCTTTCCCTCGGGCCCATGCTCGTCGGCGGCGCGGCAGGTGCGACGGTTGGTGGCGTGAAGCTGATTCGCTTGTGCTTGTTGTTGGTAGCCGCGGAGTGGCGCGTCAAGAAGACCCTGTTGCCCACGGAAGCGGTCGTCCCATTCCGCATCGGCTCGCGATACTTGCCTGCCGGACAAGCGCAGCGTGAAGTTGCAGACGCCGGTGTGTTCTCGTTCGTCTATCTGCTGATCCTCACCCTGGCGATATTGCTCGTTTCTTGGAGGGCAAGTTCGGAGTTCACCCTAGCCGACGTGGTGTTGGAGTGCGTATCGGCGCAGAGTACCGTTGGGCTCTCGGCGGGCATCACGGGCCCGCGCATGCCCGTCTTCGTGGAGTGGGTTTTCATCGTTCAGATGTGGCTCGGGCGGCTCGAAGTGTTCCCGGTCATCGTGTTGATTCGAACGCTGTTTTGGTGGCCGTTGGGAAGGAGGTAAACGTTCATGTACATCGTGATCGCAGGAGCTGGTGCAGTCGGTGGCTACGTGGGGCGGGTCCTAGTAGAGGAGGGGCATGAAGTCGTACTCGTCGAACGTGACGAGGAGGTCGCGCGCAGGATCGATTCGACACTCGAAGCATTGGTCATCACCGGGCCCAGCACGAGTCCGCAGACCTTGCAGCAGGCGGGCGTGGCGGATGCGGATTTGCTCTTGGCCGTCACTGGTCTGGATGAGGTGAACTTGATCACCTGCATGACGGCCCGCAAATACGGCAGCGCGCGTTTGCGCGTCATCGCTCGGGTTCGCCAGTCGCGGAGCATGGCGAGCCTGGCTCTGAGCGCCGAGGACTTGGGGCTGGACGCACTCATCAGCCCCCAGCAGGCGGTTGCTCAGGCCGCATTGGAGGACGTTCACTATCGCGGCAGTGGAGAGATCCACGAGTTAGCTGGCGGTCGCCTAGCGCTGATCGGCATGATGCTGCCTGAGGATTCGCCCTGGGTCACTGGCACAGTGGCGGAGATCCGCCCCAAGCTCCCAGCACAATCGCTGGTGGTGGCTGTGCAAAGTCGGGAGGGGTTCCGCATTCCGAGCGGCAAAGACCGGCTGCTTCCTGGGGAGCGCGCCTTCATCGTCGTCCCGCCTGAACACGTCAGTCAGCTTGCGGACCTATCGACTGAGGAAGACCGGCAGGTGCGGAACGTCCTGGTCATCGGATGTGGCAACACGGGTCTCGCCGTCGCTCAGCGCCTCGAGCGCCAACGGTGGATGTCGACGACCATCATCGAAACGGACCCGCGCCGAGCCGAGCAAGTGGCGAGTCAGTTGCCGCGCACGCTGGTCTTGGAAGGAGACGGTTCGGACCCGGCGCTCCTGCAAAATCAGCTCGCGCGCGGACGCGCGGAGGCGGTGCTCGTCCTGCTGAAAGACGCGGAAAAGGCTCTCCTAGGTGGCATCTTCGCAAAGTCGCTGGGAGCGAGGAAAGTGATCGCTCGCTGTGATAAGCCCGCCTACGACCATCTAGCGCATCAGCTGGGAGTCGATGCCGTCATCAGCCCTCGGCGCGCGATGACCAACGCGATCTTGCGCTACGTCCACACCGGTGACGTGAGGGCCACGCTGGTCCTCGGCGATCACGACGTGGACGTGACGGATTTCAAGATACCAGAGCACCCCGAGTGGGCCGAACTCGTCACCCGGCCGATCCGCGAGCTTCAGTTCCCCGACGATTTCTTGATAGCTGGCGTCGTTCGCGAGGGCGAGGTGATTATCCCGTCAGGCGCGACGCAACTCCAGCCCAAGGACGAGGTGTTGGTCGCGTGCCGCCTGCACACGCTGCGCGAGCTGGAGCGCTTGCTGTCGTGAGTACGAGCGCCAACACTTGGTGGCGTCGTCGCGCCAAAAGAGGTGGGCTTGGATGGCTCTGGGTAGTCAGTTCATGGCCCGATGTCCATGCGGATCCGGCGCCGGAGCACGCAAGTAGCCAGCACAGGGGGTTGATTGCGGTGCTTGCCGGCGGCTATGGCACGTGGCTTGCGTTGTTCGGTTGTATGATCCCCTACAGAACCGACGGTCGTCGGCGGCGGCACGCAAGGCGTGCGGTTGACGTCGATCTCGAGGCAAGAACTTCGTCGGCAAGGTCGCGTGCTAGGGCTCGCCGAAGTTCTACCCGCTCATTGTGGGCGCGGATGTTCATCGGACTCTCGTGGCTGTCACTGGCGAGCGCCTGTACGTCCAGTCGAACGAACGCCAAAGCCGTCAACTACACCCCCATCGTGCGGGAGGACTGGCCGGTTTCCACACCCGCGGAGCAGGGGGTGGATCCGACGCTCGTGGCTGACCTCTACGCCGACGCGACGGAGCTCGAAACGCTGTTCGGCCTCTTGCTGGTGCAGAATGACCAACTCATTGCCGAAGGGTATTTCAACAGGTCCTCGATCGACGACGCCAATGACCGGATGTCGACCACGAAGAGCTTCGTGTCGGCCGCCACTGGCAAGGCGCTGGAGAAAGGCTGCCTCCCGAGCCTCGACGAGAAGATGATCGATTACTTTCCGAAATACGCGGACAAGATCCGCGACCAACGCAAGGCGGACATCAGCGTGCGCCAGCTCCTGCAGATGCGCTCCGGGTATCCCTGGGAGGGGCGGGAAGCCAAGTACGCTCATGCCCTCTTCGTCGTGAAGGACTACAACTGGGAGGCCCACCTGCTCGACTTCGAGCTGCTGTCGACCCCTGGTACCAAGTTCGCGTACAGTAACGTGACGTCACACTTTCTAGGCGCCGTCATCAGCACGGCGTGTGACACGGACCTGCTCACCTTCACGCAGGAGCAAGTGTTGTCGCCATTGGAGGCGACCGCTGTCGATTGGCACCGCGCCACCGACGGGCACCGATTTGGCGCGTTTGGGCTTTTCATCACTGCCCGCGACATGGCCAAGTTCGGCAGCATGTACCTTCACGGCGGCGAGTTTCGTGGACGCCGCGTATTGCCCGAGCAGTGGGTACGCGACTCCCTCGAGAGATACTCCGAGGACATCAACTTCACTGGTTGGTTCAGCAGCAAGTTGGGCAGCTACTTCAGAGACCTCGGCTACGGCTACCAGTGGTGGTCAGCCACGGTGGGCGACCACCACGTGGACTTCGCCTGGGGCCACGGCGGCAACCTGATCGTGTTGGTGCGTGACCTGAACATGATCGTCGTCACTGCGGCAGATCCCTTGTACGATGCCCCCGAAGAACAAGGTTGGCAGTATGAAGGCGCCGTGATTGATGTCGTCGGCAAGTTCATCGACAGCCTGCCCGCAGCGAACTGAGTCAGCGGCGGCCCGCAACGTGTGGCGCTACGAGTACACCGAGAACCTGTGCACGACGGTCTGACCGTTCCGAAGTGCGCATTGTGACCCGTACCACTCCACGGGTTCCGTGGCATGGTATCCGGGCGGCGTGCGGCGACGCGAAGGGCAGTTCGTAGCCGGTGAACGGCAAGGAGGTACTGGACTTCAGCGAGCAAAGAGGACGCTCTGGGTCGACGGGTGGAGCTGTTCTTCTTCGAGCCAGAGTTCGGCATCCTACCGAAGCCCAGGGGCTTGGGTTGCCATTGAATTCAGGCCCCACGGGTCCTGAATTCAACGGCAACCCAGGACTCGGCTGCTCACCCCAGTATCGTCGCGTCCTCGCGGACGTGGGACCGCTCGCCCGGCAACGGGTGTACCCTGGTTGAGACGACGCAGAGAACGGTCTGACCGTTGTGCCCGGCAACGGTCAGACCGTTCTTTGGACCACCGTGGGAACGGTCTGACCGTTCCCCTCGGAACGGTCAGACCGTTGTGCGCGCTGACAACGTGTCACCTAACCTTGGGCGAAATCGAGCAACAAACCTCCAGTAACCACCTGAAACCAATCAAAAATATGCGAACCATGTCGCGCCGCGGCAGTGTCGTCGCACGTTGTCGATGCGCCTCTCTTGGGCCACGGAACGGTCGGACCGTTCTCCCGCACACAGAGGGCGTCCCCTGGTACCGGCGCTGTGATGACCCGAATCGCCTCGATACACAGGTCGACACGAGTGCGGTCTTTGCCAGACGAAGCCGAATAGCCTTCGTTGCAAACGAGGTAGATCTCACCCGCGCCCTCTGGCTCATCAGGTCGCAAGGACGCTACGGCACTGCCGAAAAGTCTTGCGCCAGAGCGCTGCAGTGCGATGTCCCCCTGGTGACAGGCACGACGGATACCGTGAAGCACCTCGAGAAGGCGTTGTCCCGCGCTGGGATCCAACCCGATGAATTGGACCCCTTGCTCGCACAGCGCATGCGGCTCTTGGCCAGCCACACCGAAACCGTGGCGGACAGTGTGCAAATAATCGACCTCGCCGAGCGCGTATTCGAGCGTTGCGTGAGCTTGGGTCAACCGTTTTCCGACGTGGAGAAGAGCACCGTCGTTCTGGGGAGCTTGTTCTCCGACATCGGCAAGACCGGGCCCGCTCACGCGACGTTGCCGCAGCAGCAACTCATCGTCGACATGTTCTCGGTCGAACGGGTCCCAAACGGTCTGATCTCCGTGGAGGAGTTCTTCCGCACGTACTTCCCAAAAGACGCTGACGCTCGCCTTCTCACGTTCGAGGGCTTGGGGCAGGACTGTCAAATGACGATGCGGGCGTTCTGGAACCTGCACGTCGGATGGACTCTGGAGCTCCTCAGAGATCGCCTGGTCTTCAGGGAGGCCGTCCCCGCTGCCGCCTCCCATCACCTGCTCGAACACATCAACCCCGACTCGATCGTCTCGGAAGACGGCAGCTACACCCTTCCATTCGGGAGCAACGCGGAGTTCAACCGCGCGGAAAAGCTGATCGTCATACTAGACAAGTACGACGCGTCACGTCGGCGCAGCGGGCTCGACCACGACGGGGCGATGTCGTGGCTGCGACAACTGATCAGCAAGAACCTGCGCTTCGGGCAGGACGAGCAATTCCCTCAGTTGCTCGACGTGCTCGATGAGGTGGCTCGAAAGTGATGGCTCAGATGGAGGCTGCTCCCGCCATCTGCTACCCTCGAAGCAACTCGACAACGTGCACAGACCGAACTGGATGGCCATCGGCTGGGGTGAAGACAGCGAGATGCAGGTGCCCCTCCCCCGCGCCATCATCGGCGGCCTTCTCACGTCGACCCGCGTGCCCCTCCTGCTCGTACCGTGCGTGTACAGTCTGCTCGAAGCACAGGGCGTAACGCGTCGCGGCAAAGTCGTCGTACCAGCTGCCACGTCCTCTTGACCGACGGCGCGAGCAAGACCCGCTACGTCCCGGGCGGTCCCAAGGGGCGGAGCTCGAACAAACTCCCAAGGCACCGTGTCACCGGCGAGACGCCGCACGGCTATCAGACGGTGCAACGGCCCAGCGGAATCTCAGCCCGCGGGATAACGCCCGGAAGGCACTGCACGACCGCAGCGAGAGAACAGGCGGTTGTTTGGCTCGATCTCGGTGACCCACCAATCACGCACAGACCGCCAAAGGTAAACGTGTCGATTTTACCACACCCAGCAACCACCCCCACGCAAGACACCGCCACAACGCGCGTGGCAGATTTCCGTCAACCCGCTTGATTGTTACCTTGGAACGACACAAGCTCCGACCGCCTAATGAACAACTGCGCCTATTAGATAAACACACTGCACCGCGTCATACGCCGCGCTACCTCACCGGCGAGCGAACGTCCCTATGTCGCCATCGTTTGTGGACAGGGCGCCCTTGTCCATCGGCACAGCGCAACAATTACGACAAGGGAGAGACCTACAATGTCCAGGAGAACTCATGCAAGGGCACACACCAGAGGCTGTTCTGGTGCAACACCCATCGGGCGACGATCCGCCCAATCAAGAGCAAACCGACGATCGATCCGCTCACTCTGGCTGAGCTTGACGGTTCTCGGGCTGCTCACTTTGTTCGGCTGCGCCGGACAGGTTGAAAGCGACATCGGCACCACGTCGGAAAGTGCCAGTGTCGGGCTCGCACCATCGACCAGCGCCCCCGGCAAGGCGACACCGAAGCCCAAGCTGGATCCCTCCAACAAGGCACAACCCACCCCGGTGCTGTCACCGAGCGCGCCAAGTGGCGAACGCAAGGTGTGGGTCGTGATGAAACAACACGCCAACCTCAACGCCGCCAAGGCGACGAAAAACTGGACGGCCCGCGGCAAGGCCACCTACAACTCGTTGACCAGCACGGCCGCCAACTCTCAGGCCTCGCTCCGCGCGTGGCTCGAGCAACGCGGAGTGAAATACAAGCCATTCTGGATCATCAACGCGATCAAGCTCGAGGCGGACGCAGGGACGATCAGTGAGCTCCAGGCCCGTAGCGACGTCGAGCGCGTCGTGGACGAGTTTCGGGTTGACTTACCGCGACCCATTCCAGGCGCCGGGCAGACCAGCGTAGATGCCCTCGAATGGAACATTGCCGAGGTACGCGCGGGCGAAGCCTGGACCGAGTTCGGCACCCGGGGTGAAGGCATCGTCGTCGGCAACATCGACACTGGTGTGCAATTCGACCACCCGGCACTCTTGAGCAAGTACCGTGGTCTCCAAGACGACGGCAGCGTCAGCCACGAGTACAGTTGGTACGATCCCTCCAACGTCTGCGGCTTCCCCTCCGACACCCCCTGCGACAACGCGGGCCACGGTACCCACACCATGGGCACCATCGTCGGCGACGACGGCGGTGAGAACCAGATCGGTGTCGCACCGGGCGCTCGCTGGATCGCGGCCAAGGGCTGTGAAGACTTCTCTTGCTCGGACGAAGCGTTGCTGAGCGCCGGCCAATGGATGATCGCACCCACGGACCTCAACGGTGAGAATCCGCGACCCGACTTGCGCCCGCAAGTGGTGAACAACTCTTGGGGCGGCTGGGGTGGCAACGACTGGTACATGGAGATCGTCGACAGCTGGATCGCCGCGGGCATATTCCCCGTCTTCAGCAACGGAAACGATGGCGACTTCTGCGGCAGCTCAGGCTCTCCCGGAGACTACCCGCAGTCGTATTCGGCGGGTGCCTACGACGCTTTCGGCGAAATCGCGTGGTTCTCCAGCCGCGGCGAGTCGGTCTTCGGCGAGATCAAGCCGAACATCGCCGCTCCGGGCGTGGACGTGCGCAGTGCCGTTCCCGGCGGCTATGACTGGTACAGCGGTACTTCGATGGCCGCGCCGCACGTGGCGGGTGCTGTGGCGCTCTTGTGGTCGGCTGCCCCAGCTCTAGCGGGTGATATCGAGATGACGCGCGAGATGCTCGCTGGCGGTGCGCTGGATACCGAAGACTTGTCGTGCGGGGGAGAGCCCGAGAACAACAACGTCTGGGGTGAAGGCAAGCTCGACGTGTTTTCGTCGTTGGAACTGGCACCCATCGGTCCAACTGGCTACCTCGCAGGTGCCGTCACTGACGGCGCGGGTGACCCCATTCAGGGAGCACAAGTTGCCACTTCCGGACCCGCCAATCGCAAGACAACGACCTCGGCCTCGGGTGAGTTCAACCTGAGACTGCCGGTCGGAAGCTACGACGTCTCCGCGACGGCGTTCGGTTACATCTCCCAGACCGAGAGCGGCGTGGAGATCGCCGAGGATGAAACGACACAGCTCGCCTTCGCCCTCGAAACGGCACCCACCTTCGCCCTCGATGGCAATGTCTCGGACGCTCTGGGGCAGCCCGTGGCGTTCGCGGAGATCCAGCTGGTGGGAACGCCACTGGCTCCGCAACTGACCGACGAAACAGGATACTTCACCTTTGGCGAGGTGCCCCAGGGGGTGTACACCACCACGGCCAATGCCGGTGGCTGCTACTCGCCGGGCGCCTTGGAGGTCGTGCTCGAAGCACCGATGACGCTGGAGCTCACGCTTCAGTCGGTAGTCGACGAGTATGGCTACCAGTGTCGTCCGACATCCGTCGACTACATCGAGGCTGATACTCCGGTCGGGATCTGGGACGACGACAGCATCGGCTCGGTGGACTTGCCGTTCAGCTTCACGTTCTACGGTGAAACGTATGACCGAATCCAGATAGACACCAACGGCTACGCGGCGTTCGCCGCTCAATACTCGAACTACTCCAACGTTTCCATCCCGGACATCTACGAGCCTAATGCGGCAATCTTCGGTTTGTGGGACGACTTGTACGTCGAGGATCCTTCTCAATTGCTGACCACGGTCGTCGGCGAAGAACCAAATCGTCAATTCGTGATCGAGTGGCGCGACGTACCGTTCTTGGCCGACTTCGAACAACGAACGAGTTTCGAGATCGTGATCCACGAATCCGGCGAGATCGTGATCCAATACCTCGACGCCGACAATAACTACGCTCGCGGCTCGTCG
This sequence comes from Polyangiaceae bacterium, assembly GCA_050298815.1. Taxonomy (GTDB): domain Bacteria; phylum Myxococcota_A; class Polyangia; order Polyangiales; family Polyangiaceae; genus SZUA-265. Next base: position 91,022 of record JBNKUV010000086.1, on the reverse strand, counting down.
GCGACAGCAGGCATCGAGAACCAAAGCGGCACCGTCGGCCTGCAGTACTCCTACAACCGGCAGAACCTACGTGCACAGTCTGCGGTGCTCTACGAGGTGCCGTTCTCTGGGTTCGCTCAGGGTCTCGTCACCGATCAAAACGACTCGTTGGCGCTTGCCGGCGCTCGCGTCACGGCAGTCGAAACCGAGACGGGGGCAACACGCGCTGCATCGACGAACACGCAGGGACGCTATCGCTTGCAGCTGACCGAAGGTCAGTACGAGCTCAGCATCAGCAAGGCGAACTACCAGAGTGAAACCATTCTGGTGGACGTCGTGGAGGACGGCACCGTCGTCAACGACTTTGCTCTGCTCACAGCCCGCGGCAGCGTCACCCCGCCGACGGTCCAACTCGTGGTTCCAGTAGACGGCGTGCGCACGCGCACGTTGACCTTGGAAAACGACGGCTCGCTTCCCATGGACTACGTGGTTCGCGAGGCCGGCGGCAGACGCCAGACAATCACGGCTACCAAGAAGCTCAAGCGAGTCGCGGCCGCCGATCCATCAGCAGTGACCACCAGGGATCTGTATCGGGATAAGGCTGCCAAGGGCGCAGCCGCAACGCCGTCCTCTCCGGGCGATGTGTTGTTCTCGTTCACTCCTAGCGGCCTAAACTTCGGCTGGGGCATCGGGCAGAGCGACACGCTGTGGGTATCTGACATCGACACGAGGAGCAACTTCCAGTTCTTGCTCGATGGCTCACCGACAGGCGTCTCGCATTCGGCACCTTGGTCCGGTGATTGGGCGGCGGATATGGCTTTCGACGAAAGCCGCAACACGATGTGTCAATTGGCCGTCGGTGGCGACAACGCAATCCACTGCTGGGACCAAGCGACCGGCAACGAGGTCTCATCGATCTCCAACCCCGCGTGGGCTGGGACGTCACAACGCGGCCTGGCGTACAAGCCGAGCGACGACTCGTTCTTCCTCGGAGGTTGGAACGAGGGCATCATCTATCACGTTGCAGGGCTTGGTTCGTCCTCGCCAGGCGAAGTGCTCTCCTCCTGTCAGCCTGCGGATGGCAACATCTCCGGTCTGGCTTACAACGACGCGATGGACGTACTCTGGGTGGCGACCAACAGTGATACAGATACCATCTACGAGCTCAACCCCTACGATTGCACGGTGCTCTCGACGCTGGCGCCTCCACAGGCTGGCAGTTACCAAGGGGCGGGTCTCGAGATGGACCTCGAAGGTAACCTCTGGGCCATCGCTCAGTATCCCAACACCGTATACTTGGTTGAAAGCGGCGTCCCCTCGTTTGGCGACGTCCCGTGGTTGACGGTCACGCCGAGCGAAGGTCAGCTCGCAATCGGCGGGAGTGAAGACCTCACTGTCACCATCGATACCACGGGAATGGAGCCCGGCCTGTACCTCGCCACGGTGTTCGTGCTGAGCAACTCGGGGCGACAGCCAACGCTACGCATCCCGGTGAGCCTCGTGGTCTCGGGGTACGTCCAGGGAGCGAACGCCGGTGGTAACAACTACACGGATGCGAGCGGTGAAGTGTGGCAGCGTCCACCGCAGCACCGAAACGGGATGTGGGGCTACATGAAGAGAGGCAAAACTCGCAAGACCAGCCGCACCATCGCGGACACCGACGAGCAACCGCTGTTCAACACACAACACGAAGAACCGTACGCCTATCGCTACGACAACGTGCCGAACGGAGTCTACGAGATCGATCTGCGCTCGGCCGAGTTGGTCGCGAGGAACAGCTTCGGCGATCGACTGTTCGACGTGATCGTAGAGAACACGGTGGTATTGCCCGCACACGACATCGCGTACGAAGTGGGCAAGTTCACTGCGGACGAGCATCACTTCTTCGTCGAAGTCACCGACAACCGTTTGGACGTGCGCTTCCTCGGTCGCACCACCCGCGATAAGGCCGTGCTCAACGGCCTGCGCGTGGTGCACCGCCCGGACCGCTGAGACACCCATCGCTGAAATCGAGCGCCCCCGTCGCGACCGCGACGGGGGCGCTCCTCGTTGGGGCCTTCCCAGTCGGTTTCTGGATCTCTCGAGTCTTCGGATGTTCAGCGGCGGCAGGCCGGGCCTGAAGCCCGTCGCATCGGGCTCCAGCGGGCGGAACCGGTCCCTGGTCCCCGCGCCCCTACTTCGCCTCCGGGAGCCGCGGTTCCAGTCTGACGCAAGGCTGCGGGGCGAGCCATGACATGGCGGGATCACGCGGGCCAGCGACACCGAAATCCCGTCTGTCGAACCCCGCCCCAGCGCCCAGCATCTCGAAAGATCTGCTCCACTGACCCTCTTCCACAGTCCCAAAGCGGTTCGTTGGGCCCAGCCTCCACAAATGTGACTTGGACATGACCAAGCCATGACGAAGCGTTCGCTAAGAACAGGGGGTATGCACCGCACTCTCGGCGCCGACAAGACGCGCATCAACTGGCTCAAATCAGTCCCCTTCATCATCATTCATCTCATGCCCATCGGCCTGTTTTGGACAGGCGCCAAACCGATCGATTGGGCAGTGTGCTTCGGGCTCTACGTAGCCCGAATGTTCTTCATCACGGCCGGGTATCACCGCTACTTCGCTCATCGTTCCTACAAGATGGGGCGCGTGATGCAGTTCTTGATGGCGTGGGGTGGTTGCACCGCAACGCAGAAGGGCCCGCTCTGGTGGGCGGCCCACCATCGCGTGCACCACAAGCTATCGGATCTCGAGGGCGACGTGCACTCGCCCAAGGATGGTCTGTTGTGGAGCCACGTGACGTGGATCATGAGTAACGCCCACGACGACACCCAGTGGGACAAGATCAAGGACATGGCGAAGTATCCCGAGCTTCGCTTCCTCAACACACACTACTACCTTCCGCCGCTCGTCCTAGCCGTGAGCTGTTACCTGCTCGGCGGCTGGAGCATGATGCTCTGCGGCTGTTTCCTGTCGACGGCGCTGCTCTACCACGGCACCTTTGCCATCAACTCCCTGGCTCACATCTGGGGCAATCGTCGCTTCGTCACCACGGATACGAGCCGGAACTCCTTCTTCTGTGCGCTGATCACGCTCGGTGAAGGCTGGCACAACAACCACCATTACTATCAGTCGTCTGCCAACATGGGCTTCTACTGGTGGGAGATCGACGTGTCCTATTACATCTTGAAGATGCTCAGCTGGGTTGGCCTGGTATGGGATCTGCGGAAGCCGCCGGCCCACGTGTTGACGAGCAACCTGGTCAAGGACAACGAGGACGTCGGCATGCTGCCCCCACCGGCTGCCAGCATGCCCGCTCCCGCGGCAGAGTAGCCCGCTCTCGCGCCCGGGCCCGGGCAAGGGGACGAGGCCCTTGGCCCGCCAAGAGCCGCAAGGGTTCAATCCAGCAAGCCCCACGCCCCGCGCGCTCCCTAGAGCCCGCGGGGCGTGCTCATTTGAGAGATGGGCGGCCGATTCCTCGCGGCGGCGCCCCGATCCTGCCCCGCGAGCTCAATAAAGTGGCGCGATATTCAATACCTACATGGCCAGCCCCGAGGCGACCAGTAGACTAGCCCATGCCCTCAGGACAGGACCCCTGGTCGCCGTAATGATCCGCATGTATTCGCTTTCTCTTGGCGCGCTCGCTCACTCGCCGCGCTCTGGGCGTCCGCGTTGGCTGAGCGTGCGCGCCGCCCTCTGCACCCTCGCCGTCGTCGCCCTCGTGCAGGCTGAAGGAAGCGCGCAGCTGGGCGAAGAGGGGCTGCTCACCGACGAAGCTTCCGGACAAACCCGGCTACTCGTCGATGTCTTGCCGGGGGATAGCTTTCTCAACATTGCCGCGCGCGCCACTGGCAGCCCATTGGACGTGCGGGTGACGACTCCCGGGGGCGTCGCCACAACCTACACGCTGACCAATTCCGTCGGCATGCTCAGCCCATCGACCTTGCCAGCCAGCATCGACAACGCCCTGAGCCTCGACGTCTCGACAGAACCAGGCGTCTACCAAGTTCAGTTTCTCGAACCCGAGATATCCCTGTTCGACATTTCCATCACGGAGAACACCACCGATCCCATCGACCCGACCGCCGCACCCCCGGGAGGCGGGAGAGTCCACACGAGCAGTTGGCATGTCGCGGGTGAGTTGCCGGTCGTTGATGGCTTGGTGGTCGACTACTCGTTTTTTGCGCGTGTTCCCACCACCGCTACCACCGAAACGCTCTACCGGATCGATTTCGAGGGTATTGCGGGCGGTGACCTGTGCATCGTCGGCAATCAGCTGGGGCTCCCCGGAGCACTCAGCCGCACCAGCCAGCCGCTATCTGCCGTCAACGCTGAAGTCGGCGCGAGTGACACGGCCCTCGACTACTGTGAGGATCTCGCAGCGTTCGAACTCTATCTCAACCCGCCCAATTCGCCCCTCCCCCAACCGGCAGCGCCCAGCGTCAACCTATCGCCCGGGCCCCTTTGCGGGGCCGTCTTGGAAGGCAGCGGAGCGACCTTCGACTTTTCCTCCGATCTGCCGGGCACCTACCAGCTGATCATCGACGTCGATGACAACGGCTTCAACCCAGCCGCCAGCTCCAACGATGTCGTCCTACATGGCACGGTCGGCGTCGGAGACAACAGCATCGTTTGGGACGGTCTAGACCGAGCTGATGCCTTCGTTGTCGCTAGCGCAGCGCCGTACGCGGTGCAACTGTCGGTTTCGGTGGGCGAGCTGCACGTGCCTGCCGTCGACGTCGAAGCGACAGATCCGGGGTTAGCCGTTTCCATTGTCTCGCCGGGCGACTACACGGAAAGCGCAACGATGATGTTCTGGGACGATTCGGCCGTGCTCGGAGCCCACACGAACAACATCCCGGATCCCGCCGTCGCAGTCCCTGCAGGGCAGAGCTCCGATAGCGCCACCCGCGACTGGGGCGATGCGACGACCGGTGACGAGGGGGTCGGCAACGATGCCTTCATCGATACCTGGGTGGCGTTGGCGACGACTGTCGAAGTGATGGAATTATCAATCGTCAGCCCGACGGCAGATGCAGATGGCGATGGTCTGGACAATGCGCGCGAGTGCGCCATCGGCAGCAGCTACGACGCCACTGATAGCGACAACGACGGTCTGTCCGACGGCGCCGAAGGCTCCCCAAGCGGTCCGCTCCCAGATTCGGATTCCGACCTGACGCCGGACCTCTTCGACGACGACGACGACAATGATGGAGTGCTCACCCTCGACGAGTCTCCCGACGACGACGGCGATGGCTTGCCAAACGATGCCCTCGACTCCGACGGCGACGGCACACCGAACTATCTCGACGACGACGACGACAATGATGGAGTGCTCACCGCTCTCGAAGCTGTCGACGATACCGACGACGACGGCACCGTCAACGCCCTCGATGACGACGATGATGGCGACGGTATCCCGACACTTGACGAAGACCTAGACGACAGCGGCACCTACGACGACGACACCGACAGCGACGGGACGCCCAACTACCTCGACGCTGACGACGATGGCGACTCGATCAGCACGGCCTTGGAGATCAGCCAGGCCGGCGCGACGCCAGATCTCGACGGCGACACCATCGTCAATTGGCTAGATGACGACAGCGACGGCGATGGCGTCTCCGACGCTGCCGAAGCCGCGGGCACCGGGGACGCGAACGGGGACGGCACACCGGACTACCTAGATCCTGTCAACGCCCCCGCCGATTCGGACAACGACGGTATCCCCGACGAGATCGAGTGTCTCGATCTCGCCGACTGTCAGGACACAGATGACGATGGCAACCCTGACCATCTCGACGACGATGATGACGGCGACGGAATACCGACGGCGGATGAGCGGCCCGACTCCACCGACTTGGACACCGATGACGACGGCATCCCCGATCACTTGGACGACGACGATGACGGCGATTCACTCCCAACCCTCGATGAACGTGTCGGAGGCGTCGGCGTCGACAGCGATGGTGACTCGGTGCCCGACTACCTCGACGACGACGACGACGGGGACATGGTCGCTACGCTGCGTGAGCGCCCGGGAGGCGAAAGCATCGATACGGACGACGACGGCGAACCGGATTATCTCGACCCGGACGACGACGGCGACGGAGTACCGACGGCCAATGAGCGGCCCGACGGCACCAACCTCGATACCGACGACGACGGCACGCCCGATTACCTCGATGGTGACGACGACGACGACGGCATTGTCACGCTGAGAGAGCTCGTCGACGGAGCCCCGCTCGATACAGATGGCGACGGCATCGCCAATCACCGGGACGGAGACGATGACGGCGATACGCTACCGACACCATTCGAGCGCCCCGACGGTATGGACGCTGACAGCGACTCCGACGGCATCCCCGACCACCTCGATGATGACGACGACGGCGATGGTCTGCCGACAGCTTTGGAAAACCCACTGGACGGAGCCGACTCCGACGCCGACGGGGTGCCCGACTATCTCGACGACGACGACGACAACGACGGTATCCCGACCGCAGATGAACGTCCGAACGGCGAAAGTGTGGACGTCGACCAAGACGGTATCCCGGACTACCTTGATGCCTCCGACGACTTCGTGCCTGATGCTGGCGTGACGCCTCCGGACGACGAAGGCGATGGCGGAGCCCCCGACGAGATGGGGACTCCAGATGGCCCGGCAGGCGGCTCCAGCGATGGCGGGCGTAACGTCCTGGTTCCAACCTTCAGAGACGCCGGCCCGTCGTTCGCTCCTGACGAACTCGTGTTCGTCCCCGGTGAACTTCGCGGCGGCGGGCTGAGCTGCAGCCTGCGGGGCCAGGCGTCCCAACGTAGTCCGCGCTTGGGTTACCTCGTAGCGCTACTGGGTCTCTTCTGGCTGCGGCGGCGCGGACTGCGCCGGCGCAAACTAGCGGGACACCCGCTCGGAGGAACCGAAGTAGCGCGCTCCTGGCAGGCCTGGTTGAGCGTTATGCTGATGCTGGCTCTGCCCGGGAGCGCTCGCGCCCAGAGTGAGGAATCGGGCTACGCATTGAATCGCTTTGAGCCGGCACCCCGAGGCAGTGACTGGTTGACCGCCGATTCCCTGAGCTTTCGCGGGCATTTGGGACTTTCGCTGGGGGGCGTGTGGGAGGCCAGCCTCAAGCCGTTGGTGGCCTACGATGATGCTGGCAACGAGTTGGGCGCCATCGTCAACAGCCAGGTGTACACCCACGCCGCTGCCAACATCTCGCTGTGGAACCTGCTCCGTCTGGGTCTAAATGTCCCCGTCCGGTGGTTTTCCGACGGCGCGCCGCAATCGATCAATGGGCTGGAGTACCGCGCAACCCAAGGGCTAGCCATCGGAGATCTCCGGTTGGATGCCGACGCCCGACTACTCGGCGAGGCGGACGCTCCCTTCCGGTTGGGTGTCGGGGTGCTGGGCTTCGTGCCGAGCGGTAGCCCGGACAGCTATACTGGCGACGGTGCCATTCGCGTGATGCCCCGAGCAACTGCGGCGGGCGATGTGGGCGCCTTCGCCTACTCCGGGCAAGTGGGAGGGATGTATCGCGCCAGCGATGAGCAGTTCGACGGAGCAGATCCTGGCTGGGAGGTGACGTACGTTGCTGGCGCTGGTTACCGACTGCTGGATCGCCAGCTCTTGCTTGGGGCTGAGCTTTGGGGACTGACAGCGTTTTCTGGGGAAGGAACGTTGCGCAGTCGTACACCCCTCGAGATGGCGCTCTGCGCCCACTACACGGAGGGCGAGTGGAGACTCGGAGCGGGCTTCGGGCCTGGGATCGGCACCGCGCCGGGCACCCCGACGTTCCGGTTCATAGCGACACTGAGTTGGATCATCGAGAGCCTCGAGGAGGGACCACCGCCGGAAGATGGTGATGGCGACGGCATCCTGGATCGGGACGACGCCTGCGCGCATCTGCCAGGTCCCTCGCATATCGATCCGGCCCAAAACGGATGCCCCCGCCCGACGCAGCCTGGCAGCGGTAATTGACGTCAGTCAGCCAACGCGCGCACGCGCTTGCACGAGGGCGTGCTCCACGGGCGAAGTGGCGCGCAATGTCAGGCGAAACCTGGCTCCGCCCAGGTCCGGATCCTGGTCTACCTGGAGCTCGCCGCCGAGCTCCTGAGTGATGCTGCGGCAGATGGCAAGTCCTAGACCGGTTCCCTCACCGGCTTTGGTCGTGAAGAAAGGATCGAAGATACGTTCGCGATCAGATTCGGGGATACCGGCGCCATTGTCGCTGATGTGCAGATGCGCCAGGTCTTCCTCTTGGAACAGACGAACCCGTATCTCATTTTCGTTCGTATCCACCCTGCGCTCTGCCAAGGCTTGGATGGCATTGACCAAGAGATTGAGGACGATTTGCCCCACCTTGGTGGTGCTGCCAATAACCATCGGACACGATCGGATGTCTTGAGTGAGTCGAGTTGTCTCGCGCAGCTCACCAGAAATCAGGCGCAACGTCAGCCGCAGCACCTCCTCGAGATCCACCGGTTCGGCGGACTCGGGTGGCGACTTCAGCGGATTGCCAATGCCTCGCACGATGTCCAACACTCGATTGACGCCTTCCTCGGCATCGTCCAGGGAACGACGTAACTTGGAGATGTGTGGGGTGAGCTGACTCTCGCCACCAGGCTGCCCCGCAAGTAGCTCGACAGCCTCTGTCTGGGACTTCATGAGCTGCAGATTGCCGGCAATCCAACTCATGGGGTTCCGCAATTCGTGGCCCAGTCCGGCAGCGATGATTCCAAGCGCGTACACGCGCTCGGTTTCCCGCAGACGAGAACCGAGAACGCGCAGCTTCCGCGACTTCTCGTAGACATCAAGCGCATCCCGGAGTTCGGCAATGAGTTCCTCTGGCTGCCAGGGCTTACGTAGGTAGCGCCGAACTTGACCTTCGTTGATGGCGTCAATCGCCGCCGACAGATCGGTGTAGGCGGTGATCAGAATCCGAACCGTGTCTGGGTACTCATCTCTGACGCGAGCTAGTAGTTCCACCCCTGAAGTCCCGGGCATGCGTTGGTCTGACACAACGACGCCGACCTCCTCTTTGGCCAGCAGCGTGAGCGCGTCCTGCGCTGTCAGGGCGGTGAGGACTTCGAATTCTGGGCTGCAGTGTGCCTCACACACGAAGAGATTACCTTCGTCATCATCTACGAACAGTATCTTCGCGCCCACAATGACCTCGTCCTAGCACCTGATGGCCGTAGTGGTTTCTCGCGGCGAAAAGATGTTCACCCGCAAACACTTCCGAGCGTTCTGACAGATGACTCTCTCACAGTTCACCCGAATTCACCAACCAACACGTGCACCATATTCCTTCAATCACGCGCACGCAAGCTATGGAAAACAAAGCGAGAAAACAGGCGCAGCTCACCCAACACCGTCAGTACCGATACTCACCGCGTTTGTCGCACATCGATCCATACGCTCCCCGGCAAACACCTCAGTGTTGACACGAGACATCTACCATCTGCGAGCCCCCGTAGCGAAGTCGCCATCATCTTGAAACAAGAAGCCGAATGTGGGCTGGTTGCAGGTGCATCCCACTCCGCCGCGGAAAGTTAACAGTTTCCAACGGTCGGAGAAAACGCGCTTGACTCAACGCAGCCAAACCAACATGAGCCATAGCCCAGTTGAGCCATTGACCGAGAGTTCGTCACAGCGTGTAGGGTGAGGTGCTTCCCTTCTCACACGCGCCCGCGGGGCCTACTTCTACGCGTCACACGGATTTGCGCTGTATACCTACGTCGGCGGATGGTCGGCGGTATCCAGAAGCGATCGCACCGAGTTCTGTTGGGATGCGAATCGCTTCCTTCGTGTGAGCGCGGCTGATGAGATCAACGCGATTCACTGCGCAGCGGCGCCGTCCGGCGCCCGAGCTTCTTTAGCATCGCGCGCTGCCCCTGCCGGCGTGGTCGACGCTGCATCAGACGGCGACGCAGCCTCAGCATCCATCGTCGGTTCGATGGGTGGCGGCGCGATTCCTGCTGCTAGGTTCGCGATGCAACCAGAGAGAAGCGACTCTTCATCGGGGGCAGCCTCACAGCTTGCCTTGTCGAAATACCAACGACCGTTGTCTTCGAGATCGATGGATCGATCATCGACGCTGGCCATCTCGAGGTCTTCATTGCACCCCCAAGGTCCTGCGTCCGTTGGCTTGCTACTCCCGCCCGCTACCGGGCCAAACAGGCGGATCTCGCTAGCTCCCTGTCTGTAGTGGATCGCGAGAGGCTCACCCTCGCCAACGCGTCGCCACGTCCCCATGGGGGCGTTTCTTGCAAGTTGCTCGAAGCGCCAGGCTTGACATTGGTTGCTGCCCGGCACCTTCCAATACAGCTCCTTGCTCTTGGCTTGAACGTAGGCCAACGTCTCTTCCGGTCGAGCGACGCACATGTACACGAGTAGGCGGTCGTTCGTAACAACCTTGTCAAAAACCAATGCGTCGTCCTTCCAATCGCCCGCAAACTCGGCATCGAACTCGTCAATCTCGTCCAACACCTGCTGCGTGGTGTCTAGCGGCATCGCCGCACTGCATCGGCGATCTCTGAGAAAGTTCGCCGGAATCGCGCCGAGAGCAACCGTGCCCGCACGCTGCTCTGCCACCAGCAAGTGCCTCAGTGGGTCAGCGTTGATGTTCTCACACTGACATGCCGGCAGCTTTTCCAGCATCAGCTCACGCACCCTCGGCCAGCGCTCTCGCACGCCCACCCCCTCGAGGGCGGGCAACGCGGCTTGGACGGCGTCGCATTGCACCAGGTGGCCGTAGCCGCCATCGGCAATGCTGCGCCGCTTGCTCACGTCGCGCTCCGCAAGTACGGCGCTGGCCAGATCATCATCTTGGGTAGACTCTGCTTGGTTGGGCGACAGCGGAGCGGGTGGTACGCTGTAGAGCAGCTTCAGTTCGTATTGCTCAGGTATGGCTTCGAGATACGGATGCAAGGTCGCGACGTCGACGTCCCAAGCCGCGGCGATGTAGATCGGCAACTCTGAATCCGCTTCAGCCACGAGCCGGCGCAGCGCCGCCAGCTGTTCGGATTGTTCTTTGGCCGCTATCTCCACACCGTTGACGGCCAAGCGCGTCCCTGCCAACTCCAAGATGGTCCCTTTGCCGAACGTACCGCTGAGCGTGGACGAGGGCAAAGCGACTTCGATGGGAGCAGCCAAGCCCTCACGAGGCAGCTCGTTGAGCACCTGCATCAGGTGGGCTCGTCTCTCCTCGCAGGTGCGGCCATTCGCCGGAGTCGATGCCCGCGCACTACATGCCACGACGGCAGCAACGGTCGCCATCCCGCAAAACTCCATGAAGCCCACTCTCATCAAGCCGATCCCAACGAAGCTCCGAGTCGTGTTCATGGCAACAGGCGTAGCATGGATCTCACGACAGGTGCACACGTTGCCGGAGAAGCAAGCGCGCCTCAGGTGCCGCGCTCGCGTCGCCCATCAGCGTGGATCGCGAAGCGTCCTTCGTTCTTGGCGTGAACGGGAGCGTTGTCCGACCAGGGCCAGCCGCCAAACTGGGTGCGGCGATAGTCACTGATGGCCTGACGGATCTCCGCCTGACTGTTCATTACGAACGGACCGTGTTTGACCACTGGCTCGGCGATGGGTCGGCCTTGAAGCATCAACAACTCGCCGGGCTGGTTTCCGTTGACCACGGTCGTCACTACTTCCGGACGCACGCGGATCCCAGTGCCGCGTGCGAAGCTCTGGCCTGCAACGGACAGTGACTCCCCGTCGAAGAAGTACAGCGTCCGGTTGACCCCGGCCTGGGCCTTGGGCAGATCGACCTTGGCTCCAGCATCCATCCGCAGCGACCAAATCGCCACATCGGCTTCAGGTTTGGACGCCCAAGAGTCCGGTGGCGCTTTGGGGGCACTCGACTTGCCCAATCCCCCGGCGATGATCGTCGCTTCAGTCTGATTGCCGTCTTTGTCGGTCAAGCGCACCTTCGGCACCGTATCTTTCCAAAACATGGAGAAGTACGGTTTGGCAAATTTGTCCGCCTTTGGCAGGTTTATCCAGATCTGAAAAAGCTCTGCGGGGTTGGGTCGATCTGAGGCGAGCAGCGGGAACATCTCCGCATGGACGATCCCAGAGCCGGCGGTCATCCACTGCACGTCCCCGTCTCCATAGCGTGCTGTGGCCCCCAGCGAATCCGAGTGGTCGATGTGACCGCGACGGGTGACGGTCACAGTCTCGAATCCACGATGAGGATGCCTAGGGAATCCCGGCACCACCTGACCGTGATACATGCTCCAGCCATCCTTGCCAGCGAAATCGCTGCCCAAGTTTCTACCGTTCAAGGCAGCCGCAGGCCCCAAGGCGGCGTTGCCCTCGGGGTAGTCATCCTTGTGGTGAACACAGAACAGAAAGGGGTCCAGCGTTTTCCAAGGGGGTGCCCCGAGTTCGAACGACTCGAGGACTTCGGCGCGGGAGCCTCCGCTCGTGGTTGGTGGCTCCTGCGTTTCGGCTTGGAGTTGCGAACCAGCGGAGCCGCTGCGACACGCAGCGACCGAGGTGAGCGCGCCGGGGACCGCCATCAACAATGACCGACGCCCAAGGCGTGAATCGTACATTTTATCGTCTGCCATCTGTCGAACCGAAGACTACGAGCTATCCCGCGAGGACGGGGTTTGAAAAACGGGGTCCCAAAGGCATAGCCGCGGGGTTGGGCTGCGGCAAGTGGGGCCCGCGGGTGCGCTGCTCTTGACGCACTTGGGCGGTCGGGGGCTTGCCGTACCCACCAGACGACGCTTGGACGCGCGATCGCCAACCCCGCGTCTTTCAGCGCTTATCGTCCGCACCGGGGAGCACCAGAGCTCTCGCTCTGCGAGCGCCAGCCATCCCACCCTCTCTCGTGTGGACCGCCACCCTGCGCGTGACCAGCCAGGACAACGCCACCAGAACACTGAGCAGCAACGGCGCACTGATCACCCAAGCCCAAGCCCACGAGGGGTGCAAGTCCTCCGGAGCGGGGGCACACAGCGCCATGAGTTCCGACAGCCACAGCGCCGTGGCGCAACCGATGACTCGCACCCAGGGTGGCGCTGTCTGGTCGGCAATGACCAGGACCACCATCGGCAACGCGAACACGAAGTAGTGGGACCAGCAAATCCCAAGCGGCCACAACACGACAGCCATGGCGCAAGCGCCAAGCTCCATCAGCGGCGGACGTTTGGTCCACGCCAGCCACACGAACAGCCCAGCCACTAGCAGCGACAACGCGACTTCGACGATGTACTCTCGTCCCTGAACTTGGGTAGCACTGTTCCAAACCCGCGAGGCCTCTGGCCACTCGGGCCACTGCAGGCGGCGGATGAGCGACCGGACCGACGCGTCGTTGAACGCGACCAACGACACCTTCGGCAACTTCTCGAGCACCATCAGGTTGCCCTGCAACATGGCCTCCGGCATCAAGAGCTTCGGCAGACCCCAGATGCACAAGCCATAACCACCCAATGCCGCAACGAAGAGTTGCCACTCGCGCGCAAGCAGTAGAACAAAGAGCAGGAGCACACACCAGTGTTTGAACGCGCACGCGGCGACGAGCAGAACGACCCCGAACCAGCGCCATCGCTGATCCTCGCTGCAGCGGAAACCAACGAGAACCAAACACGCCGCGATCAGTCCGTTCTGTCCGAGATATGCGGTGTATGCCGCTGGAAACGACAAACTCACTGCGGTCGCGACCAGCCAGCGCCCCCAATCCGGCATCCGCGGGATGGAACAGGTGCTCTGATAACCCAGAATGAGACCAGCTCCAGCACTGAGCAGAGTGACCACCTGGAGGAACCGCTCCAGGCTCAGTGAGGTCGCCAGCGGTCGCACCAGTGCCAAGTAGGTAGGGCCGTACACGAACGACGTATTCGGCATGGGCATCGCGTGCTTGGCAGCTTCTGCAAGCCATTCAGGGTGAATGGCGCCAGCAACCAGCCAGATACTCGGGTGGTAGATCGCCTCTGGATGACCTGACGCCCACACCCGGGCCGCGATGTACGTCGGAACGACGTCCAACGGAAACAGGGTCGGCGAGCGCCAAGCGGCGACCATCCACCCGAAATAGACGACGGCGATTAACCCGAGCCAAATCAAGACGGCCCGAGTGCGCGGACCCAAGTAGGCGAGGACTCCAGTGGCTGCCAAAACGACCCGCACGATTCAGTCGGCAGCCTAGTACTGGCGGACTCGCCTGCAAACTGGGTTCTCCGCGACGACCGAGTAGCGCCCGCCTGCACAAGCACCGGTGTGTCCTAATCCGCGGGCCCCTCGTCTTCTCGCTGACCATCACAGGCAGGGCCACGCACGGCGTGTCTAGCCGCGCGCGCTCTTCGAGAAACGCTGCAGCGACCGCTCCTTGTGTCGAGCCGCTTCCACCGCGCGATCCTTGGGGTTGGCACTCGTCACGAGTGAATCCAACAACCGGCGCGAGGCGTCGGACACTTCCTTGACCGCCCTGTCGAACGCGTCTCTGTTTGCCTGCGAAGGCTTGTTGAACCCGCTGAGCTTGCGGACGAATTGCAGCGCAGCAGCTTGGATTTCCTCGTCCGTCGCCGGGGGCTCGAAGTTGTACAAGGTTCGAATGTTGCGACACATGCCCCACATCCTGCCGTTGTCAGCGCTGAATGTCATGGGGGTCGACCCGGGGCAAGACCCACCTTCACTCACACGGATCATCCAAGACCCACAGGGTACTCGGTCACGACGCCCGACGTCGGCGTAGGACCCATCCGGCCCCGAGCAGTGCAAAAAGCCAGGCCCCTGGGGCCGCCCCGCTACTGGCGACGACGTTGGACACGCTACACCCGCCTTTCTTGCTGCCACCGCTGCCGTCCGCGGCGACATCTGTGTCCGAGCTGTCGTCGTCGGCTTCCGGCTCGTCCTCGGCGATTTCAGGCCGTGGCTGCGAGGTTTCTACTGGCGTCGAGGGCGAACTGACGGGCGAAGGCGCCGGCGTTTGCGCAGCCGCCATGGGATCTTGCTCCGACTGCTCGTCGGCGGGCGCCGAGCAGTCGGGGGCCGGAGGCTCTTCGAACCAGGACGCATCCGGCCCATCACCGCAATCGACGCCTTCGATCTCCACCTCCCGCTCCACGAGCCAACCGTTGGGCGGACATAGGGGAGGAGGAGGAGCGCACACCTCCAGGTCTTGGAACCCGACGGTGAAGTTGCGCGCTCCCGGCCCTCCGCTTTCTGCCTCGATCTCAGAGCACGCCGGTAGCTGACTGATGCCGCCAATCGTCGGGCCCATGGCAGCGGCGAGCCCAGCGTCACAGCTGACTGCCGCGAATCCGCCGACGTCTACGCAAGCGCCGTCAGCGACGGTTACTCCCTCGCACACATCCGGCACCTCAATGCCGCCCGCCTCGAAATCGACGGTGCCTACTTCCGGCACGCAGGTCAGCGACGTCTGACCGTCGGCGTCGAGGAAAGTCCGCGCGACAAAACCGTCGTTGCAAGCGCAACCGGGCCCGAGGTTCGTGACGACACACTCACCGTAGTCGCAATACATGCTGGCGCAGGCGTCGACCTCCGTCAGATGCTCGTACGTGTCTTGGTCGATGATGCGATCCGAGCAACTGCCGAACTGGTAGGTCGTACCCACGAGATTCAGTCGCATGTTGCCCACGGGCTCTGGCGCAGGGACGAACTCCGGATTGAAGGTCATCTCGTCTGGGGAGACTCGGGTGGTGAGGCGCGTGAAGACTGGGTACTGCTCAGCCAGAGAGCGGGCCATCGTTGCCGCTTCGACCAACTCTTCTTCCGCACCACAATCGGCAGCATCGAAGTCCGTCTCGGGACACTGGCAAATGCCGTCGTCGCCAGCGAAACACCAGTCATTGCCCGCCGTGCAGCATCCACTGGTGTCGACGTACGTCGGACCCGCGCCCACGTATTCCTTGACGAACGCAGCGCCGCCTTCCTCGTCGACGACACGCGACAACACCATCGGGTAGTTCGAACGCCCTCGGGTGTATATCTCCTCGGCCGGCACCTCAACGGTCGGCAAGAACGCAGGCTCAAACTCCTGATCAGCGTAGATGAACGCCGTGACCATCATGTGCGGTTCGGCGGCGATTGCCGTCAATTGAAGGGGGATCGAAGGCGCGTCCGCTTCGTAGGTCAACTGCAGCGGGCGGATTTCATCCAGATCAGCACCAGGCACGAGGCGGCTGGCGATGAACACCATGCCAGCGTCGAGGAACGGCTGCATGTACGGCGACATCGTCTCGTTGACGATGAGGCCGTTCTCGTTGAGCCAATCCACTGCCAAGTCGGCTTCCTCCGCGGCAAATGTGATCGTGTCGTAGGCGCCGATCTGCTCGCGCGCCAAAACCTCCACGGGCGGCGGCGCCAACGGGTCTGCGGCGTTCATCGCTCCATCGCTTGCAAAATCGCCTTCCACTACTGGACCAGCTCCTGGCGTAGGTGACGGAACCGCCAAGTTTGGAGTGGGGCAAGGCGGGTGCACCTGGCAGTAGTACTTTTGCTGAGGGCAAAGGTCTCGGACACTGGACCGCGCGATGGGGCCCGTTTGCTCATCAATCAGGCCGAAAAGCAGGCCATTGGACAGCGCGAGGTCGGGCACGGTGGGCATGGGCAAGAGCCAGGCGAACTCCTCAGGATCACCTTGATAGAAGATGCGCACGTGGGCGCTGATGGTGCCTTCCTGAACCTCGAAGATGATCTGTTCTGCCTGTTGATTAACAGCAAAGTCGGCAGCCTCCGGGGTCGGAAGCGGCGGAGCGAAACAACCGCAGGCATCCGCGCGATCCGCCACTAGGAAGAACGCCGCGGCCGCGAGGCAACTTGCCAACCCGACCAACGACGGCAGGCGAGTCAACCCGAGCGCGGTCGCAGAGGGGCTTCGCAGGGATCGACCTGTCACGTATCTGTTCGTCGTCATGGAGGGTTCCTTCACCCTGAACCGTCCCATGCCGACCACGGCGCCACAAGCACAGGTTCCAAGACACTTCAGGTGCGTCCCACTTTCCGTATTCTGCGGGTATACACCAACAGGAGTCTCACCACATCAACGAGCGGTGTCTCGATCAGCTGACTTGCCTACAAGCGCCAGAAATTTTGGGGGTCGGTCCGCCGTCACGCCCGGGTCGCAGCGCCCGCCTCCGAGAACCGGCGCGGAGCGAGACTACGGATACGGGGATGCTTTCCTGACACTCACCCACCCGAGTAGTCCAACGCGGAGCGTGGTCGAGTTCCACGACCAGCGCCGAGTGCTCAACGCGGGACAAAGAACGAGTCTACGAAGTCGAACAACCGATACCTATGAGTCCTCTGAGGCAGGCGGTCAGGCACGAACGGAGCAGAACGCCCGACGCTGGATCTTGGCGGCGGCTCCGAGCACACGTTCACTCGAAACACTTAAAGCGAGCAACTGTCGCCCCGCGTTCCACCTCTGTAGCCGAGTGAGGAGGTTTCGTCGCCAGTCGCCCTCAGGGGAGACGGGGAGAGCTCCGCTGACAAGCCCGGCGAGAAGACCGCCACCTGTAACTTTTGACCGCCGCAACACATGAACAGTTCATCCTAAGCGTTCGATGCGCGGGGGAGCAGGCGCGATCCCAACGACTCGAAGCCACAACCGTGAGCGAATGGACAAATGAGTCACAGTTAGGTTGACGCGTGGCCTGGATTGGCCGATCCCTGTGTTCGGTGTCCGTCGAATCCAAGCAATCAGCGATGCACAACGCCTGGTCACAATCGTCTCGAGAGCTGCTGAGCGAGCTCCGCACCGATGCGGAATCCGGACTGGTGGAGGCTCTGGTTCGGCAAAGGCTCGAGCAAGACGGCCCCAATCAATTGCGCGAGGCGACACGCACCCCCGCTTGGAAGCGCGTGCTCGACCAATTCCGCGACGTGACGGTAATGGCGTTGTTGGTGGCTGCAGTGTTGGCGGCGGCAATCGGCTACTACTCCGACGAGAAAGGCTGGCTGGAGCGCTACGGAGATAGCATCGCGATCTTGCTGATCGTGGTGCTCAATGCATTGATGGGATTCGTCCAGGAGGGCAAAGCCCATCAGGCCCTTCAAGCCTTGCGTGGATTTCTGAGTCCGAACGCGACAGTGATTCGTCGAGGCACTCACTTGCAGATCGCGGCCGCCGAAGTCGTGGTGGGTGATGTCATCGTGCTTGAAGAGGGTAGTCGTGTTCCAGCAGACGCGCGGTTGATAGAGAGCGACAATTTGTCGATGGACGAGTCGTCGCTCACTGGTGAGTCGGCCCCCGTCGAAAAGCAGGCCAGCGAGGTCTTGCCCGACGATACGCCTCTTGCGGAGCGCTCCAACATGGTGTTCATGGGCAGCTACGTGCAGCGCGGCACCGGCAAAGCCGTCGTCGCGGCGACGGGAGCCGCAACAGAAATGGGAAGCGTCGCCGACATGCTCGGGCGCGTCCAAAGTGAAGCGACTCCTCTCGAGCGTCAAATGCACCGCTTCGGGATGCGGGTGGTCCTGGGCTGCGCTGCGCTCTCCGCCGTGCTCTTCGTCGTTGGTATGGTGCGCTTGGAAGCGGACATCGGGTTTTTGGTACTGACGGTCGTCAGTCTCGCAGTCGCCGCGATCCCGGAAGGGCTACCCGCGATCACCACCGTCGTGCTGGCTTTAGGTGTACGTCGGATGGCAGAGCAGAACGCTATCGTGCGCCGCCTGGCCGCGGTCGAGGCCCTGGGTTCAGCCCACATCATCTGTAGCGACAAGACGGGCACGTTGACGCAGAATCGCATGGCTGTCCGGCGCATCTGGCTCGGGCAAGAAGAAATCGATCTCGAACAGGTCAGCAGCGAGAACATGTCTGGGGCCGTGCGAGACCTGTTGTTCTGCTCCGGCTTCGCTCCAATGGCGCGACGAAACGAGGATGATGACCGCGTTTCCATTACCGGGGATCCGACGGATGTTGCGCTGCTCGAGCTCCACGAGCGCTACCCCGAAGCCAAGGCCAACGGGCGACAACTGCGCATTCTACCGTTTTCTTCGGAGCGCAAACTGGCCAGCGTCGTATTCGAACACGCTGACGGACGGCGTGTGTTGGTCACCCATGGCGCGCCTGAGCAGGTGGTGGATCGCTGCGACGCTGGTCCATCCGGGCGCGCTCTCGGCAACGGAGAGCGTGAGCGAGTCACGACTCAGGTCGAGACCTGGGCCAGCCAGGGCATGCGCGTGCTGGCCCTTGCAAAGCGGGAAATTGGAGCAGCGCAGGCCATCGACAGCGTGGAGGAAACAGGACTGACTCTCGTCGGTTTGGTGGCCCTTTCTGATCCGCCGCGCGATGGGGTGCGGGCAGCGGTGGCTACGGCCAACGGCGCTGGCGTTCGGACGCTGATGATCACGGGGGATCACCCAACGACTGCCGCGGCCATCGCCAAGGAGCTCGGCATTGCGGTGGCCGATGGCACCGTGATCGCCAGTTCGGATTTGGCGGAGGTCGACGACGCAACCTTGGCGGACCGGGTGTTGGACTTTTCGGTCGTTGCGCGAGCGACCGCTGCCGACAAACTCCGCATCGTGCAAGCTCTCATCGCTCGCGGTCAGGTCGTCGCCATGACCGGCGACGGCGTTAACGACGCGCCGGCGATTCGTGCGGCGGCGGTCGGTGTGGCGATGGGAAGATCGGGAACCGACGTGTCTCGCGAGGTCGCCGATTTGGTGTTGGCAGACGACAACTACACCACCATCGTTCGCGCCATCGAAGCCGGTCGAACGATCTATGCCAACATCCAACGTTTCGTGGCGTTTCTCTTCGCGGCCAACGCGGGGCTGGTCTTGCTGGTCGCGAGCGCAATGTTGCTCGGGTGGCCTGCGGTGCTGACTCCGACGCAAATCCTGTGGATCAACTTGGTAACCAACGGGCTCCCTGCCCTCGCGTTGGGAATGGAGAAGGCCGCTGGCAGTCCGATGAAGCGGCCACCACGCGCTGCAGAGTCCGCTCTCTTGGACAAGAAGCAGTGGCTGACCATCGGCATCGTCGGCAGTTGGTTGGGCTTGGCGGGGCTGTGGATCTTCCAATTCTCCCTTGGCGCAGGCTTGACCACAGCTAGGACGATGGCTTTCACCGTTCTATGCCTCGGCCCAATATTCTATGCGCTGTGCGCTCGCTCTGAAGCGAGCTTACCGTTCTTCAGGCGCGGCAATCCGGTCCTTGGCGTCGCCTTGTTGACCTCCGCTCTACTTCAAGGACTTGCCGTTTATGTGCCGGGGCTGGAGACAGTTTTCGGAACGAAGCCCCTGAGCTTCGACCAGCTGATGCTTGCCTTGGTCTGCTCTGCCAGCGTAGTTTTCGTCGCAGAGGCAATCAAACCGCTGCTGCGAGCGAGTGATCAGGGCAGCCCCATCACAGAGGACGCCAGCAGCACCTCGACAGGGCAGTGATCGGAGCCCATCACCCGCGTATGGATGTTGGCGGCTCTCGCGAACGGCGCTACACCGAGCGACGCCAATACGTAATCGATACGCCGGCGTGCGCCGTGTTGAATCACACCTGATATACCTGGGTAGCACTCAGTCAAGCCAGTCTGGACTTGTAGGCTCGCGGCAGCTACAGCACAAGAAACAGTCCACGCGCTGGCGCTCGGGAGAGAGGCACGTTGCAAACACCATTTCACCAGCTTTTTCGTTCGACCACGGTCATCGCCTCCGTCTTCTTGCTTGGTGCCTGCGGCGGTAGAGCGAGCACCGAGACAAGCTCGCAAAGTGGCCACGACGACGACACCAACGAGACCGATGAAACCGACAACGTGAGCCTCGACGCGGGTACCGACACTCCAGACGGTGAGACAGACGCGGGCGCGCGAACGGATCCAATGGACGCCGACGAGCTTGCAGAGCTAGACGCAGGAGAAACGGGCACCGGAGAAACGGACCCACCACCCGAGGACGGACCGGACGCGCAAGAGACGGATGCCTCACCCACTGACGCACCAGAGGAAACGGATCCACCTCCCAGTCCGTCCAATGCCCCGCTTTGGGTGTACATGAGCACGCCCAGCCACGTGATCATGAACGTCAATGCCCCGAGTCAGCGTTTTGTAGGCCTCAACACCGTGTCACAGGAGGACCAAAACATGAAGCCGTGGTCACCTGACGGACGCTGGCTTGCTGACTCCACCACAGGCACACTCTTGGTCTACGACCTCGCTAGTGGTGAGGTGTGGACTGAAATTGAGGTCGAGGGCATTTCTCGAGTCCTGGGTTGGCTAGGTGCGGACTTCGTGGTGGCGGAGGTCAACGGCGGCGCGGGACTGATCGGCCTGGATGGATCGGTGCTCGAATTGGTACCGCCCCCCGAAATGCAAAGCGTGACTGGCAGCAGCGCGTCATTGGACGGCAACTTCTTCGCCTACTACCTTGGCGGAGGCTCCGGGTATCCCTTCTACATCGTCGACGCTAGCGACAAGGCGATGCCGGGACCGCCATCCCTCATCGACGATTACGGTACAGCCCCGGCCATCTCCCTCGTCTGGTCTCCTACGAGCAGCTGGCTAGCCTACGGCGTCCCAAACACCGAAGGCGGTATCTATCTATTCAATCCAACGACGGGGGATCCACCGCTGCGCATCTCCCCTCCAGACGCATCGTACACACCCTTGCACAGCTTCTCGCCAAGCGGTGAGGGTCTGGTGAGCTATGTTACTGGTGCGGACGGCCCGCTACTGCTGCACGCGCACGTCGACGGTGACACCGTCGGCGCCATCACGCAGCTTTCACAAGCGACGGACCAATCCCCCGCGTATTGGGCGCCCGAAGGTGACTACCTCCACTACTCGAGTGAAGGAACGGGCTGGCTCCACCCAATCGACTCGACGAACGTAGAGCTGGAGCGACACCAGGTCCCTGGCTACAACTACGGGTGCACCCTACGTTGGGTCGACGGCGACACGTTCGTCTATCAGACCTGCATGAATCTCGACCCGACGCTGCAATGGACGAGCGCGGAGTCGCCTAGTTCTGCAACCACGCTCCCCCTGACCGATGTATCGTCATTCGAGATCGCCGGTCCGTGTCTGATCGCGTGGAATGACACGAGGTTTCTCGTTGGAAACGCTGAGGTGTCAGCCGACTACACCGAGTTCCCCTCGCTCTCGATGCCGGTACAACAGGTCGCGCTGGAACCGAACGGTGCGGGCATCGCATGGACGGCACGGGGCTTGATGTTCTGGCAGCCGCTAGCTGACTGCAAACCAGTAGGCGAGACCACGCTCATCAGTCCTGACGGCGAGGTCCAGTGGCTGGAGTTCCTGCCGCGCCAGAACTGAGCGACCGAATCAAGGGCTACCAAACAGCTCACAAGGTTGGGCAAGTGCACCGAAAACAGTGATATCCTGGCGCCTTGTCCAGTTCACTACTGAATCAAGTCGACCCGTTCGTTGGTTGCGCAGCCGCCGACCTCCCACCCCCCGAAGGCGTTGCGGCCACCTGGTGGTGGCCGAAACCGCAAGTCGGAAATACGCACCCAGGCGCTTGTTTTCCGTTCGGCATGGTATCCGCCTGTGCTTACTCAGGGGCCTATCCCACGGGCTACGGTCTGTACGAAAAGAACACCGAAGGCGTGCCACGCAAGCTCTATGAGCGGTACCAGGCGTCCGGCTTCACCCACTTTCAACAATCTGGCACCGGCGCCATTCGCAAGTACTACAACTACTTTCGGGTGACCCCGCTGCTCGAGCCGCTCCAGACGCTCGGCACACAATTCAGCCTCGAGCAGGAGCATGCTGAACCCGGGTACTATCGTGCGACCCTAGGTGAGAGTGGTATACAAGCCGAATTAACAGTCAGTGAGAAGGTTGCTGTCCACCGCTATACCTTTCCCGCCGGTGGTGACGCGCGCCTCGCCATCGATTTCTCGTGTGGTGGCCTTGCCCTGCAGCACGGCAAGACCCTCCCGATGCGCGCGGATTTGGAGACGCTGGGCCCCGGAAAAGCGCGCGGCACCGTGGTGATGGAAGGCGTGCCTCTAAGCGTCTTCATCGAAATCGACCACCCAGCCTTGCGTCAATCGCTGTGGTACGATCGCCAGGTCATCGGAGGGGGAACACGGCTCGTTTTCGACTATATCCGAGAGACGACGCTCAGGCCCTTCGGGGTTCTCTTCTCTGGCAAGGTGTTGCCAGGTGAACAAGTCAGCATCAAGCTCAGCTTCTCGCTGCGTGGTGTCGCCAAAGCGGAACAGAATGCCGAAGGGCTACCGGGCGTCAACTTCGACGACGTCAAGGAACGCACCCAGAGTATCTGGGCCGAGCACCTGGGTC
The DNA here is from genome assembly GCA_050298815.1 of Polyangiaceae bacterium. GTDB lineage: Bacteria > Myxococcota_A > Polyangia > Polyangiales > Polyangiaceae > SZUA-265. Next base: position 67,810 of record JBNKUV010000086.1, on the reverse strand, counting down.
GACTCAAAGTCCATGGCGGCAACGATGCACAACGGAAGATCTTCTACACGGCGCTCTACCATTCACTTCTCAAGCCATGCTTCGCTCAAGACGAGAGCCCATTCTGGCCAACGCCTGGCCCGTTCGTCTTCGACGTGTGCACCATGTGGGACATCTACAAGACGCAACTCCCTCTCATGAGCGCCATTGCACAGGACAAGATCCTACAACTGCTGACGGCGCTGACTCGCGTCAGCGAAGAGGAGGGCAACTACCCCATTGGATATCGCATGGCGCGCGGCGCGGATCGATTCTTTCGCCAAGCGAGCGCTTTGGCGCACACGGTCCTCGCCGACGTCAACGCGCTAGGGTTACCTGGCATCGATTGGGAGTGGGTGCTTGGGCACATGGAGCGCGACCTGCATAGAACCTACGGCGAGGAGTTCGCCGAAAAGGGCATCGTTCATCCGATCACGCACACATTGGACTTGGCCTACGGCTACCACTGTACAGCACAGATCGCGCGCTCCCTGCGGGACACTGCCCTGGCCGACAAACTGGAGCGTCACGCGGATGACTGGATCAACGCCTATGATCCAAAGACCGGGCTGCTCAAGGACTCCACTTACTACGAAGGTACCAAGTACAACTACTCCTTCCGGTTGCTGCACGACATGAAACGACGCATCGAGCTCAGCGGCGGTGATGCGGCGTTCGTCGCACAGTTGGACGAGTTTTTCGGCTTTGGGGCCCCGCCAATACAGCAGCTTGGGCATCCTCCGTTCGGTGAGGAGCTGGATGCGGGTTACGCGCTGGGCCGCTTCGAAGGCTTGAACAACGAACCCGACATGGAGGCCCCCTTCGCCTACTACTACGCCGGACGCCCCGATCGCACGGCGCAGATCGTTCATGCCGCGCTTCGCTACATGTATGGGACGACGCGTGGCGGCTTAGCAGGTAACGATGATTCAGGAGCCATGTCGTCGTGGTATGTGTGGGCTGCAGTCGGCTTGTTTCCCGTTGTTGGGCAGAGCGTGTTCTTGATTTGTCCCCCTATTTTCGAGCGTGTCGAAATGCGCATCGGCCCGAAAGTGCTCCGAATTCAGGCCAATGGCTGCTCCGAGGAGCTCAGATTCATCCAGAGCGCCCATTTGAACGGCCAAGAGCTGACCCGAAGTTTCCTCACCGGCGCCGAGCTCCATGCGGGCGGCGAGTTGACGCTGGAACTGGGAGCGGAGCCATCCGATTGGGGGCAGGCGCACAGACCTCCTTCGACGTCAGACTGATCGGAGCGATTAAACCGCTCCTGATCACATCCGAAACAAACCGGAAAATCAGGGGTCTCGATTGAGTGTCAGGTTGGTCTGGGAGAGTTGATGGTCCTCGAGTCGCTCGGAATGTGTTGGTTGCTCGGCAACAGAGATGTTGTTGAACGGCGCACCGTCTTCAGCGGATCGTGGACATCCCGCCGAGAGTGACGAACTGCTCAGTTGGGGTCCTCGTGGGACTCGGCGGTCACAGGAGAAGTACCATGACAGAGACCGAACGCCGTTTGATCATTGCAGTTCGAGCCGATCCCGTAATCTGCGGGCACGCCGGGGAAGCGCGAAATTTGGCGGAAGCCGCAGTAGTTCGGGGTTTCTCTGACGTTCGCATCCTAACCTGGCCATTGGAACGAATTCGGGAGTCCGGCTTGCCGATGAAGCCAATGGACTCAATCTTGCCATACAATCCAGCGATCACCATCGAACGCCCGGAACCCGTCGGGGACTACAAGGTCGTGGACGGTCGCTTCACAACAGCGATGACCGGCAGACTCGTCGAGCTCCTCACGGACGGTACCGACACAGTCGTGATGTCCATGTACCTACTGCCGCACATGAACGTCGTTGACGACGCTGTGACCGCGGCAAGACGTACTGGACTGCCCGTCAACGTTCGGACAATCGCTGAGGCTGTCGGCTCGGATATCACCAACGTCGTCAGAAGTTGCGTGAGCGAAGGGCGCTATGGGCCGGCGAAGTACCTGTTTGCCACCTACCTGTCGCAAGACGTGAGCGTGGCAGTCTCCCAATACACGAAGGACCTCATCGTCGAAGCGGCGGCTCGGGTGGACGCGGCTTGTGGCACGCTGTTCGCGAGACGCTGTCGACGAGAAATCGGAATCAGCTATCCAGCGATTGACGCGGCGGCTCTTGTTGACCTGCGCAATGACGATGCGGAAGCGACAATCGCGCACCGCAAGCTCTCTCCAGACAACTATTTCTTGTTTCTATCCAGGCTCGCAGCCGCCAAGGGAGTTGACGATCTGATCAATGGATACCGAGCGAGCCGAAGCTATCGGAGGGTTCCACTCATCATTGCGGGCAACGGACCAGAGCTCGGAGCCATCAGTAAACTGGCGGGTGATGATCCGTGGATCCGGGTGCTGACGGACGTCGGGGACGAAGAGAAGAAAGCGCTCATGTTCGGCGCGTCGGCGTATGTGCTGCCGAGCAAACCGCGCCCCGAGTTCGTCGAGACGTTCGGGATCGCCCTGGCAGAAAAGATGCTCGTGGGTGGGCGAGGACCGGTCATCACCACGCGCACGGGTGGCATTCCAGAGGCAGTTGGAGACTGCTCGCTCACGATCGAGCCCAACAACCCGTCGTCGATCGCTAGCGCATTGGACCACGCTGTGTTCAGGATGACGGACCTGGAGAAGCGAGCTCTTGCGGTGCGCGCACGCAGTCATGCTCTGACTTTCGATCGACTCAACGTATTCGATCGGCTGATGGAGCGTGTACCTGATACTGAACGCGAGCCACTCGTTGCGATGGCGTAAGAGGACGGACGGTTCGAAAGGCCCGCCCCCTCTCCAACGTTGCCCTCACATCGTGCACGTCTCAATTTGCGGAGCTGCTGACGTTCTCGCAACGATTGGGCGACGACCGTTGGGCCCTTGCGGCGTCATCCGCCCGCGTTGCGTCACACCACGCGAGCAGACAAACAGCCACACAAAGTTCCTTTATCATTCCGCTTTCTTCGCATCCCAGCGTTACAGCGACTGATTCAGGGCGCGATGTGTCGGCGCAACGACGGTCAGTCGACGCCTCGAGAAGTTGCCGACGTATTGTCGTTAGCCGACTGAACCACCCGCCGAGTCGGGGACGCTCGATAGCGCGAACAGATCGCTGCATGGATCGCTGGTATGCCACCCTGGGCGAAACGCAGCGTGGAATCTTCGAACTGGGTCGGAACTAGCGGCGAAAGGAGAACGCGCGGGTGCAGATAACGCGAGGTGGTTCGCCCGGTACCTGCGCGTCGTCACCTGGACGGTCCATATCCATCATTGTAGGTTCTCGCGTCAATCGAGCCCGGCCGATCTTGGCGGGGAGAGCGTTGGAGCCCGTTGATGCGCAGTGTTCACCATTCGAAACTCCTACCTTTTACCCTGATGGCCGCACTGGCCGTGGCCTGCGGCAACGACACGATCGGTGATGACAACGACTCGATTGCGCTAGGCGAAATGACGGCGAGCTCGTCCACGGCACCGTCGGCTTCGCCAACCAGCGCACCGAGCCCGACCCCCACGGAGATGTCTGAGCCGGCCGCCCCCATGACACCTTCCCTCCCAGACGAACGCGAGTCGACTGATGTTGCAGGCGTGAGCACCGACGAACCTGCCGAAACGGACTCAGTGCAAGCGGGCGATAGCGAGGAGCCTACCCCGGATTGCACGGACATCCCAGATCCAGAGCAAAGCTGCCAGCAACGCCTCGAATGGGGCAACTGCGAGCAGCAGTGGATGATCGATGGCAACTACTGCAACCGCACCTGTGGTCGTTGCCAAGGCGGTCCGAGCAGCGCCGAGGGTGAAAGCAGCGGCGAGACCGGGCAGCCCAGCCCTAGCAACGACGGAACGCTGGGCGACGACAACCCATACCCCCCCATCCAGGGTGGGCAACAGGGTAACTCAACGCGCTACTGGGATTGCTGCAAACAAAGCTGCGGTTGGACCGCAAACGCAAGCCAACCAGTCTCTAGTTGTGACTTCAACGACAACAACATCGGCGTCAACGATCAAGACCGCAACGTGTGTGACGGTGGTAACGCGACCACCTGCCACGGGATGGCACCATGGGCACACAGCACCCAAGTCTCCTACGGCTACGCGGCGGTCAACGGAGCCGGCTGCGGCAGCTGCTGGCAACTCCAGTTCACCGGCAGCTCCTCGACAACACCGGGCGACCAAGGGTCGGCGGCGATTGCAGGCAAGACCATGGTCGTGATGGCCACGAACATCGGTGATCTCAACGGCCAACTTCATTTCGACCTTCTCATCCCCGGCGGCGGCCTTGGGCTGAACAACGGCTGCACCGCGTCGCTCGGGATCCCTGCAGAGGAACTCGGTGCAAACCGTGGAGGTTTTCTGACGGAGTGCGCCGGCGCGGGCGACCTGGAGGCCAAAAAGCAATGTGTGCGTGATAAGTGCACGTCCGTTTTCGGCAACAGGGGCCTCACCGAGCTGGAGGATGGCTGCTTGTGGTTCGTGGACTGGTTCGAAGCTGCCGACAATCCGGACTTTCTCGTTCAAGAGATCGATTGCCCACAACAGCTGCGCGGCTTCAACTGAGCGTGCTCAGGAGTTCGGGAACCGGGCAGCAGTCGCGATGACCTGGCGGAATCAGGGTCGGCTGTGCCAGTGGCTGCCAGTTGATGTGCCAGCCAGCTCACGCTTCGCCGCAGCGGGTAACAATAGCTCAGTAATATCATCCGCTTAGCCGCAAAAGACGAGCGGCATGGTGCGTGCAACCGGACGCGCATGCGCACTTCAAACGTCTCGACGCTGGTCTTCGCTGTCTCGATCTCCGCGTGGCTCCTTGCGGCCTGCGGTGGCCGAACCCGGACCGGATCAGAGCGCGGTGACGTCGACGCGTCGGCGAACACCGACGACGACACCGACGTCGACACCGACGACGACACCGACGTCGCGCCTGGCCCGTCAGTGGACGGAGGGACGGCGCCCAGCGATGGCCTGGCGCTGCCGCCCGTTGCGGAACAGTGCCGAGGGGCACAGCTTCCACTCGGCGACGGACTGCAACAATGCGCGTCCGGAATCGTTCATCGAGTGAGCATCCCAGTGTGCGACTCGGAGGTCCCGCGTGACGAGGTGACGGCTTGGCCAATGCCGCCTGGGGCCCTGAGCAACGCCGACGGCGGTGTGGCCGCGAGGCCCAATCTACCCTTTGAGTACTCAGACGGTACCACGACGTATGTCTACGAGTGTTACTCGGACCAGGATTGTGTCGACCGGGACGAGGGTGCGTGCGTTGCAAGTCATGGGCCCGACAGTTTGCGGCGCTCCCTCTGCATCGCTGGCTGCACCGTCGATGAAGATTGCGGCAGCGGGCGCCTTTGCGAATGCGCCTCCCCCGTCGGGCATTGCGTGGCAGCCGAGTGCTCCAGCGACGCGGATTGTTCCGCCGGCGAACTCTGCGCACGCTTTTCCTACGCGGACGGTTGCGGCGAATCCGTCGGTTACGCCTGCACTAGCCCCGACGATCTGTGTCGCACCAGCAGCGATTGTGGCAGCCAACAGTGCGGCTTTTCAGCGGACGAGGGAGCGCGCCGCTGTCAGAGCCCCGCGCCTGATAGGCTCGCCTGCGAACGGTAAGCGGGAGACGCACGCCCGTATCGGCGCGCCCGAGGGGGATGCTGCGATGGCGCCGGGCGGAAACGTCGTTGGGTGTGGGTTCGCCGTTCGACCGCCACAAAACCAGAAGGATTCTATGCCGCTGGACAGGACGGACCCGAGCGCCCCACGCCGCTGTCGTTGGTGAAACAACCCGCGGATACAGGTGAACACCTCCGTGCGAGCAAGCCCGTTTGCTGCCTGTTTCAGACAACGCTATGGTGTATCCTCAGTCGCCTCGCTTCGCCGGAGATATACAAATGTTTCACCCTTCGTTTCGCTGTCTGACTGCCTGCCTACTGACGTCTTGGTTGGCAAGTTGTGGCGGCAAGTCCGCGCTCAACGATGCCCGTCCGGACCGCGACGACGGGCGGATAGAGATCGAAGGTGGAGTCGGAGCCTCCGAAGGAAGAGAGGAAGAGGAGGAGGAAGAAGAGGAAAACGACTCTTCAGAAGGGTCCAAAGACGACCCCGACGACACGCCTGGAAACGACGACCCAGCGCCCAGTGGTGGCTCTGACCAACCGCCGGACACTCCTCCCGAACAGGGCTTCGGCGGTGGTCCAAACAATGGGGGCGGGGCGGGCGGCGGGGTCGTCATCCCGCCACCGCAACCGACTGTTCAACCCACTGTCCCCCCCGGGGACACGACGACGGTCCTCCCCCCCACCAATCCAGCTCCACGCCCGACGACGGAACCATCGATGGGGTGCGAAGGAGCTGACGGCTGCGCTTGCGAGACTAGCGCCGAATGCGAGGGTACGCTGCAGTGCATCTCCGGCGTCTGTATCGTCACGCCCACGCCAGCCCAGCCGCCTGATGAGGAACCTCCGACGAACGTGGATCCGCCTCCCGTCGTTATGCCCCCGGTCCCCCCTCCGCCTGCCCCGACGACGCCTGGCGCAGGAGGGAGTCCCCCGTCGACCCCGCCGACGGCTCCTCCCCCGGACGAGGCTCCGCCCGAGATCGACGGAGAGCTCCCGGACACCTGTACCGTCAGCGACGAATACCTCGATGACTACTACTGCAGCCTGGCCCTGGAATGCGAAGATCGCAACGTTTGGGCCGACTGCGAAATATCGGGGGATTGGGCCTACTGCTGGTGCGACAATAACTCGTCCTGGGTATCGGCCCAGATGCCGAGCCCGGGTGCCAATGGAGAGCAGTGCATCTACATGGCAGAACTCTGCACGGAGGTCGAACCAACACAACCTCTAGTCTGTGAGCAATGGCAGGAAGCCTCGTCGAACTTTTGCTACGAGGAGCAGCAGTGCTCGCAGCAGATTGACCTGGGCAGCGGTGGCACGGCGGAGAGCTACGAGTCTGAGAGTGTCTGGTGTGACCGCAACGGCGAGACTTGGCGCTGCAGCTGCAACACCGCCACGACTTCCGCGCAATTTCAGTGGGCGCCAGCGAGCGAAGGGGCGTCGATTTGCCAAGACGCTAGATCGGTGTGCGACGACTTCGCGAGTCTGGAACCTGCAGGCCCCATCAGTTGTGCTCAGAGCTACCAATCTGCGGGCAGCGGCTACTGCAACGCAGAACAAGAATGCACCCAAGCGGCTAACCTGGACGGAACAGAGATCCTCCTCAGCGGCTACGTTTGGACCAACTGCGAGGACATGGGGGATGGCACGTACGCCTGCTCGTGCGGCTCTGGCTCAGAGAACCTAGAGTTTGACATTCAGTCCGGCGCGACAGCGTGGGACACGTGTACCCAGGCGGTCGGCGTCTGCACAGAGACGGTGGACGTCTCAATCGGGAACGCGGGTGGCGGCTTCGGCCCCGGCATCCCTGTCCCTGTCCCTGTGGGCCGCTAAGGCACACCAACAATCGTGAGGTTCAAGCCCAACCTGGGTTGAGGACTCGCGCCCACGCCCTTGGAGGCAAACCTTTCACACGGCGGAAATCGCGCGCCATGTGGGGAGCGTCAACGTAGCCGGCAGCCGTGGCGACGTCCTTGACGGAGCGCAGCTCGTCGTTGGGTCCCTTGGCCATGAGCCTCCGCGCGTGTGCCAGGCGAAGGGACTGAACGAACCGGTAAGGCGGCAGGCCAAACTCGTTTCGAAAGCTGTGAACGAACCAGTGGTAGCTCATGTTCAGCTCTGCTGCGATTTCCTGGATCACGACTGTCTTCTTCGGCATCTCTCGGTAGCGCTCTTCCAGCAGCGCCGCACCGCGTCGAACTCGACTTTGTGCGTTCGCCGGGACGCGACGAGGCGCTTCCCCGGCAGCCGCGAGCACATCCGCGTAGATCATGCACAACTGTTCTTCTTGGGCGGGTTTTTCGCCCCACTGGGTGGCCGCGTAGAGCATTTGCATCCGTTCGACGCACGCAGGAGACGCCAGCGATTGAAGCGCAAAATGCGGTTCAATCCCCACCTCGTCTCCCATCATCCGGCCGAGGTGCTCCTTGGACACGAACACGGCAAAGAAGGAGCCTGGCACGGCCACCTTCGTCGCCACATGCACCTCTCCCGGTTCCATTAGCATTAAGGTGTCCGGCGTCGCCACCGCATCGTTGCCACGGTAGCGCCACTCTGCATGTCCATGGTGCAGCAGTGTGACGCAGTAGTGCTCGTGGTAGTAGCGCCAAAGGCGATCCGAGTCTCGCACGTCCAGAGCGTGCGCGCTTTCCAACCCAACACCGACAATCTTTATGGACTCAGCCACGTGCCACCTCAACCACTGTCCCTAACTCAACGGCCTGCACACGTACGCAGTTAATGACCTAGCGAACCAACCCGTACACACTGCCTGCAAGAAAGTAACGCAGCGGTTTCGCCAAACGGCTCCGTCGGCTGCATCCGCGTCGCCGGTGGCGCCCAGGAGGGTCATGCGAACGGGTGGTTGCAGGCTCGTGCGTTGCACCTGAGCGACCTAGGGCCGCAAGCGCACCGATGCAAGGGGGGTATTGCAAGGGGGGTATTTCCGGTCGGAAACTCTCCCAGGGCTAGAAGAACTTGGCCACCAGGCGTTCGACCGTTCGCTGTGTGCGAATCGTCATGGGACCGATCTGCTTGGCAATGGCCTCCAGCTCCAGCTCGGACTCGGACAGGCCCCCAATGGGCCACCAAAAAAGCTCGGTTCCAACCACGGCCAGCCAGTCAGCGTCTGTTGCCATGTCCAAGACCGCCCTGGTGGCGCGGGGAGTGGGTGTCTTCGGCAAGAAAGCGATCTGGATCTTGCCGCGACCCGCCCCCGCTCTCCCCGCAAACGGTTCCGCTGCGACAACTTTCATTAATCTGTCACCGCTGCGAACGTACGTCGGTACTTCGTAGCCGAGCCGCTCGCGCAACCCACGGCTCAGCTTGCGTTCAACAGCGCTAACACTACCCGACGCGCAAAAAACGATGTTGCCGCTCGCTAGAAACGCCCGCACGTCCTCGAAGCCTAACGAGGTGACGGCTGCACACAACTGCCCATTAGTAATCCGCCGCCCTCCGAGGTTCATGCCTCTCAGGAAAGCCGCTACCGTTGCCACGACAAGAACTCGCCTTGTGATGGTGGCTTTGGTCTTCCGACCTGGGTCAGACGGGAGCCGCCAGCAAGGCGGGGCCGGCAATGCGCGGACTTCGGCTGCATCGAGACGTGCTCATGGCACATGCTCCGCAAAAGCGCAAAGTCGACGTGAGCCCCGACCCCAAGCGCACACTCTGGTGCATCTTTCGTGCCTCCGCTAGCGTGCTCGCATGAGTGGCCAAGAACATGATAGAGCGTGGCACCACCTAGTCGACACCCGCCGCCAACTCGGCCGTCTACTGGGGAAGCTCGAGGTCAGCTCGCCGCGCGACCTCGTCGTCTTCATGCTGTGTCTGACGGTGGGCTGGCTCAGCTACTGGCTGGCCACGACCCACGGTTCTCTCCCAGAGCTCGCGGCGCGGGCACTCTTCATTCTGGTGACGGCCGCGCTGCTCTGGGTGACGGAAGCTGCGCCCGCCTTTGCGGTGGGCATTCTGGTCATCGCCCTGGAGGTATTGCTGCTGGCCCGACCGGGGTCTCGCGACGTCGCCGGGCATGAGTGGGAGGCCCACGTCGCAGTCCTTGGGCATCCGCTCATTTGGTTGTTTTTTGGGGGCTTCGTGCTCGCCGCTGGAACGGCACGGACGGGTCTCGATCGGTGGCTCGCGGTACAAGCGCTGGCGCGCTTCGGGAAGAAGCCTGCCGCACTACTGGCGGGCGTCATGTGCGTCACGTTTGGCTTCTCGATGTTCATGAGCAACACCGCGACCACCGCGCTGATGATTGCGCTCTTAGCGCCGGTGAGTCGCAGCGTCGATGCTCGGGACCCCTTTCGCAAGAGTCTGCTTTTGGGAACGGCAATTGCCGCAAACCTCGGCGGCATGGGGTCGCTCATCGGCACGCCACCCAACGCAATCGCTGCTGGAACCCTCGCCGAGTTGCCCGGCCAGGGTATTGGATTCGTTGAGTGGTTGGCCTTCGGTTTGCCTCCGGCCAGCCTGCTGTCCATTTGTGCTTGGCTGTTCCTTCTGCACCGCTACCCACCGACCATCACATCCTTAGACGTGCAGCAGCTACTCGGTGGCGTTGCGACGTCTCCTCGAGACGGCGACGAGTGCGTCGCGCCCCGCTGGCATCGCTGGGTGGTCACGACTACCGGGGTGACGACGGCTCTGTTCTGGATGACAAGCACGTGGCATCATCTGCCGACCGCGGTCGTATCGCTGCTTCCCATCGTCGTCTTCACGACCATGAGCGTGCTCGGCCCCACCGACATTCGCGGCCTACCCTGGGATGTTCTCTTTTTGTTGGCCGGTGGACTCGCCCTGGGCGACGCGATCACGAGCACTGGCTTGGCGCAGTGGTTCGTCAACGCCATGCCAGTATCCGGATTGGGGCCTATCGGTCTGGCGCTCGGACTTGGGTACGTGTGCACGCTGATGTCGAACTTCATGAGCAACACCGCCGCAGCGAACGTGCTGATTCCGGTAGCGATGAGTCTGGCGACGGGCTTCGAAGCTCGGGTGGCCCTTCCGCTGGCGCTGGCAGCATCCGCCGCGATGTGTCTACCAATCGCGACACCACCGAACGCCCTGGTCTTCTCCACCAACGAGGTCGAGAGCGAGGACTTCTTGCGCCCGGGATTGCTGGTTGGGGCACTGACTCCAGCGGTGGGCGCAGCTTGGGTGATGGTGTTTCGATAGGCTCCCGGCGCAGCAACGGCCTCGCCCACCAGAGCGGTGTTCCGTGAGGGCGACGCGTCCACCCCAACGGTCGGCAGACCCGCGGTCACGTTTTGCCATTCGAGGGCCGCATAGTACTGTGACGCCGTGCCCACCGAATCCCTAGAGACCTTCGAAATAGAGCCCAGCCAAGAGCACACCGGGACCGTGATATGGATGCACGGCTTGGGGGCTACGAACCACGACTTCGACGACGTGATCCCGCACTTGGACGCGCCGAGCGCACGCTTCGTGTTTCCGGCGGCGCCCATCCGTCCGGTCACCGTCAATGGCGGGTTGGTGATGCCCGCTTGGTATGACATCATAAGCTTCGACGATCCGCCGCTCAGGGAAGACGCTCCCAGCGTGAGACATGCCGAAGGACTGGTGAGTTCACTGCTGAAGGCGGAGGTGGCACGCGGCACTCCCGCCGAACGCATCGTCATCATGGGGTTCAGCCAGGGCGGTGCGATGGCCCTTCACAATGGCCTACGCCACCCAGAGAAACTCGCAGGGATCGCGGTACTCAGTGGGTACTTGCTGCTACCTGACCTATTCGACGAGGAACGTCACTCTGCCAACGCAGACACTCCGATATTGTGTTGCCACGGCTCCCTGGATCCAGTGGTACCCCTGACGTTGGGAAAAAGGGCGCACGAGACGGTCAGTGCAGCTGGCTACCCGAGCGAATGGCACACCTTTCCGATGGCGCATTCGCTGTGTTTGCCCGAGATCGCCGTGCTCAAGGAGTGGTTGTCCAAGCTGGGGCTTCGCTAGGAACCCCGTCAGAAGGACGCCTCAACACCGATGCTCGGGATCGTCACAGGGCCAATGACGTTGTACGTGCAACCGTAGGCGTAGCAGCCGCCAGAAGTGGTCTCCTCGTGAAGTGTCGTGTTGAGGGCTTCCAACACCAAGGCCCACCAGGCACCACTGGTACCAATCAGCCAACGTTTTTCCAGTCGCCAATCGAGCCGATAAAACCAAGGCGTTCTCGGAGGTGATACCGCAGCCTCGGCGTACGCTACTTCGACGGGAATACCGCTGTAGACAGCAGTCCGCAAGCCCAGGCGCCAGCGCCTACCCAAGTCGAACGCCAGAGCAGCATTCAACACATGAGTTCGATCATAGCTCGAGACGCCACTCAGGCGAGGCACACTGCGCGTGGAGCGCGCCAGCGTGTACGAAACAAGCCCTCCGATGCGTTCGGACAACGGCCGCTTGAGGTATAGCTCCAACCCGTAGGTGTGCCCCGTAGTGCGAACGTTGAAGGCATTGGACGAAGGGTCGCTTTCCTGCAAGTTGGAGACACCGAATACGTCCGTCGAATTCATGATGACGTTCTGAAACAGCGTCGCAGATGCGGTCATCTTGTACGGCAAGTTCGTTTCTACCCCCGCACTGCTTTGGATCGCTCGCTGCAATCCGTCGCTTGCGGCACCAGCGAGACCTGGGACGGGGATAGCGAAACTGGGCGGCTGGTGAGCGATCCCGATATCGTGGGTGAGGGACACGTCTTTCGTCACGTCGAAGCGAGCGGCGAGGCGCGGTTCGGGGGCATACGCCAGCTGCCCGCCATTGTCGTAGACGTCAAACCGAAAACCGGGTGTCAGAGTCACCCCTGCACCCATGTCGATCACAGCATCTACCCAAGCGCCGGCTAGAATATCGTCTCGCGAGAGGAAACGCTCGGCGACCAGCTCGTCGGACTGCTCCAACTGAGCCTCGGCAAGGGGCTCCAAAACGACGGGCGGAAAACCTGGCACCGGTAGGATCCGCCGCTCGAGGGGCGCGAAGGCCGCGTCATCGTCCCCACCGTCGTCGTCTTCCGGTCGGTTGATATCGATTCCGTAGCGCAGGAACCGAGCATCCGCTCCCATCCTCAGGCGCACCTTGGACGACAAATCGTTTCGGTAGTCAGCGCGCAGGCCAATGCCACGAGAGATGAGAGCCACCAGGTCTTCATCACTTTCACTGTCAGGATCTGATCCGACCCCCGTGCGATCGTGGCTGAGCGACAACGTGAGCGCTAGCTCACTTTGCGCATCCAGCGTGCGGGTGTAGCGAGTATCCAAGCGGTGAAAGGTCAAGTCCAACAGGTCTTGCTCTTGACCTTGTTCATTGGCCGCACGCAAAAAATCGTGTGACCCAAAAGAAAAGACGGACACGCGGTCCTTTGCCGTCAGGTCGTAGGTAATCTTTCCCTGATAGTCCCAGTATCCGACGGTCACATCGGGAGCCAGCAGCGAGATGACGAGCCCTGTGTAGGAATATCGCCCCGCCAACATGGCGCTGCCACGCCCTTCGTCGAAGGGGATCTCCAAGAAGGCGCCACTATCGACCAGGCGAATCGATGCTTCGCCCCGAAAGCGCCACTCTGGATCGGCGGCCTCACCGTTGACGATTCCGCCGGAGTACCGCCCAAAGCGCGCGGGATAGGCTCCTGAGTACAGATCGGTACTGCTGATGAACGCGGGGTGGAGGACCCCCGGCCCAGCCGCCACGTGAAATAGAAGGGGCACCTGTACCGCGTCGAAGAAGTATCCGACATTTCCAGGCGGTGCTCCGCGCACGAAGAAGTACGGCAATCCAGACGCGATCGGCGTGACTCCCGGCAGTGCTTCGATCGCACGGTAGGGATCACCAAAAGCCCCTGGCAACTGACGCACCTCCGCCCTGCCCAAGCTCTTCACGCCGACGACACGCTCCCCTCGCACCAACACCTCGACCGGGTCGGCCTCGACGGGCTGGCGGGGCCCCGCACCGCCGGCAGCACCGTCTTTGGTCGGCTCAGGTGGGATCGGCAGCTCGATCTCTTCGAATACGGGCGGAACGAACTCTACTTGCACCCGAATTCGCGCCGCCACGGGAGTGCCGTCCCGCGTGGCCGGCTCAAAGCGCCAAAGAGCGGCGCCCACTTCAGCGGCCTGGGCGAAGGGCGGCTGTCCGTCGATGGCGGTGGCTTCCAGCACCCGCCCCTCACGCCCAACGTGCAGCTCGACGATCACCGTCGCAGACTCGGTGGCCGTGGCAGGATACTCCACCGACAAATCCGTGATGGCCTTGGGCGGGACGATGACTGGCGCAGAAACGCCCTCCTGCTCATCTGGTGACGCCTGCGGCGCTGCTGGGGGCGCTGCAGCCAGGGGCGTCGCCGACTGGTCTTCTGCCTTCGCAATCGGACACAGGCTGAGGCAAGCAGCGCAACAAGCGAGAGTCGTTCCTGCTATCCTCCGTCGCTGCAGCACCCCCCGAAGCTACTCGACAGAATCGGATTCTTGCTCCCCTTTCTCTCCAGACTCTCCACGCCGCACCCAGGCGGACACCGCCGCAAGGCGCACCGACGGGCTGTCAGCACAGTGCTGGCAACCTGCGGTCTGGCCGTCGCAGGCATCCTGCTAGGGATGCCATCCTGCAGCCCGGAGTATTCGCTGGCCCCCACCTTCTGCGATGACTGGTGCCTAGCCACGTTGTTGCCCGGCTGCGAAAACGAACCCAACGAATGCGTGTCCGACTGCGAGCTGACCAAGGCGACCGACGACTGCTTCGCGCTGCAAGAGGAACTCCTCAGCTGCTATGAGGGTCAAACCCGCGAAGCGTTCGTGTGCGCGGGCAGCGATTTCAGCGCAGAGACACGCGTCGTCGGTGGCATTTGCGAGGCTGAACGGGACGCGCTGTTCGAATGTGAGGCCCCAGGCATTGGCGCTTGCTTGTCGTTTTGCCGGCAAACGCAAGCGGAACAATTGGACAACGTGTCGGACAGCGCGCCTGGCCTGATGCCGAGCGAGAAGTCCCCCGACGATGATTCGCCACAAGAGTGCCCCATCATCGACCAACCCTGCGAGCAATTGTGTTGGACCGTTTTCAGCTTCACGAGCCAAGGCCTCGTCGCTGCGGGACTACCGTCGCAGGAGAACGGAGACACGGAGGCAGGCGACACAGAGGCAGGCAGCGCAGCACTGTGCTTACAGACAGTGCTCCTGGGCTGTTTCGGCGCTGGCCCTACTCCTTCGCCCGACACCCCCGCCGACGGCAGCCTCGACGATGAACCGAGTGAGACAGACCAGCGCGACGACGAGGCCCCCCCCAGCATTCAAGATATCCTCGAGCAGTGTGCCGAATGAGAGCTAGCATTCGAGAATAATTGAAAGATCGCGGGCAGGTTTTCAGCCAAACGCAAGTGTCCAGTCCACCGTCGACACTGTCATCACGCGCCGTTGGCCACGTTGCAACGCTGCGAACGGTCTGCTAGCAAGGAAAACCGCGCGCAACGGCGCGCCACAGGGCCCCCATGGCAGAGTGCAACAATCGATGGTTGACGAGGGCGCGGCGAGCCGCCCTCTGGTTCGCGGCGGTCGGAGCGGTGGCCTTGGTGTGCAGCGCCACCCCAGCACGAGCGGAAGTGAACGACCGCGCGCCCGCGGTTCACACGGTCTACAGCGGGCACACCTTGGGCAAGATAGCCAAGCGCTACCGAGTCTCGGTGGACGCCATCTGCCACGCCAACGGCATTGCGCCCAGTCACAAGATCCAACCGGGCGACAAGCTCGTGGTCCCAGCACGGGCTGACAGGGACGGCAGCCAGGCCCGGTCGCAGCGCGACCATCTCCTCAAAGGTGGCAAGCCGAAACCTGCCACGAAAGCTAGCGCTGCGACGAAGCACGCTTCAACGAAAGCGCGCTCGCTGAAGATGCACACCGTCTACAAGGGACAGACGCTGGGGATGATCGCCCGGCGCTACCGCGTGTCGGTGGACGCGTTGGCCAACGCCAACGCCATGAGCAGGAGCGCCCCAATCCGGCCGGGAGACGAGCTCGTCGTCCCTGACCCGAGCGACAAAGACGGCAGCCAGGCCCGAGCCGCCCACGCCAAGGCGAGTGGCAAGGAAGAGTCGCCCACGCCGAGTCCTGAACCCACAGTGCAAAAGATAGCACGCAAAAAGAAGCCCCGCGTGCACATGGTAGGCAAGGGAAATACGTTGGGGAAGATCGCTCACAGCTACGGCATCAGCGTTCAGGCGCTGTGTCACGCCAACGAGATCACCAAGAACTCCCCACTACAAGTCAATCAAGAACTCGTCATCCCGGACAAGGACGACGAAGACGGGAGCGCTGCCCGTACTTGGCGCCAGCGCGAGTTACGAGCGATACGCAGCGGTAAGTCGGCTGATCGCAGCTGGCGCGACTACAAGAAGATGGCTTGGAAGCGCGGCTACATCACCCTGGAGAGCCCCAACGGGGACAAGCGGTGGAAAGGCTACGTCATCGGCCCGGGCAACAAGCTACTCCCGCTGGCCCGTCAGAAGGTGACGAACGTGCTTGCGTCCTGGCGGACGGGCAAGACGAAAACCATCGATAGCCGACTCGTCAAGCTGATTTCCAAGCTGAGTGACACGTTTGGTGGCCGCCGGATTCGGGTCGTCAGTGGCTACCGTGAGCACTCTCACTCCAAGAGCTCCCGCCACCCGGAGGGCCAAGCGTTGGACTTCAGCATTCACGGAGTCCCCAATTGGGCAGTTCGCGATTACCTGCGAACCCTCCCGAACGTCGGCGTTGGCTACTACCCGAACTCGAGCTTCATCCACTTGGATGTCCGCGAACGCCCAACCTACTGGGTAGACGTCTCCCAGCCTGGCGAAGCGCCGCGCTACGTACATACATCGTACGGTCGCAAGAAGAAGTGACCGCGTCGGGCCGTGGCGACGTGTTGCGCTGCTAGGAACCTTCTGCTCGTGCCACCGAGACGCGTCCAACGTATCGGGTTTACTTGGGTCGCTCGATGAAGAACGGTACAGCCGTATCGCAGTAGCCGTTGCCCCCCAAACGCCCAATAGCTGCCAGCTTGGCGGGATCGGGCAAGCTGCCGTCCAGGATGTCATCGGCTATGTGAGCGTATACGACTTCGACGAAGAACACGTCGCTCAGCTTCTGCCCGATCTCGAGGTGCTGCAGAACCTTGCATTCCAAGGCGATCGCCGCCGCGCTCAGGCGTGGCACGTTGACCCGTAGCCCGGGCAGCACGTCGAGCCCGGCTAGCTCAATCTCGTCCACATCTGGCTCGAGCTCCGCGCTGGATTGAACCATCTGGCGCACAAGGTGTCGGTGCGGGATGTGAACGATGCACTCGCCAGAATGCAGCAGATTGGCTGAAGTGTCTTTCAGCATCGCCCCCCGCTTGCCGATGCTGACCATCAACGTTGGTGGCGCCGCGGTCACCGCCGCGAAGTACGAAAAAGGGGCGAGGTTCCGCACTCCATCGGCGGAAACGCTCGTGATCCACGCGATGGGTCGAGGAACCACCGAATGCACGAGCAGCTTGTAGTTGTCACGGGCGTCCTGCTGAGTGGTGTCAATCTCCATGCGACCAGGGGGCGACTTAGTGCCCAGTCGCGCTAACGACAACCAGAATCGCTTCGAAACCGGACGCCAGAGTCGGCGACCACCCTCAACTCATAGCGACCAAGCGCACGAAGTCGCTCTGAGTCAGAATGCCGACCAGGACGTTCGCTCCATCAACGACCGGCAGGCAGCCTAAGCGCTTGTCGAGCATCAGGCGGGCTGCGTCGGCCAGGGGAGTCTCTGCCCGAGCGGTGATGAGATCGGTGACCATGACGTCTCGAACACGGAACCGTTCCTTCAGAAAGCGATCTTGCTCTGTCGCCTTCGGCAGTAGGTTGCTAGCACTCATTGCCAGGACATCGCGCTCTGTGAGCAACCCGACCAGCCTTGCTTCGTCGACGACAGGGATGTGACGAAAACGCATTGTCGACATGGTGCCGAGTAGGTTGGCTAGGTTCTCGTCTTCGGTAATGGTCGCGACGTCGCGGGTCATGACGTCAGCAACGCACTTGTCTTCGCCGATGCTCATGCGCCGAGTGCTGTGCAAAGCTCGGGCCACAACCATGACCGGAACTGCCGGGCGGGGAACCCGCCTGTGTTTGTCCCCCCGGAAGCAACAATTGCGAATCCCACCGCGGCCAACGAAAGCTTTTCGCAAAGGAGTGCGCCCACAACTCGGGCACCCACAGCAGAACCAGTTTGCCCTCACTTGGGGCGAGTGCCTACCGCGGCCAGCGGCTCATCGCGCCCAGGTCAACGACGTGGGTGAATCCTGCGCGGCTGAGAACGCGCCGGGCAGCGCCGCTACGCATCCCGGTCCGACAGTACAGGACGATGGATCCGGACTTATCACCCAATTCATCCGTTCGTCCCGCAAGCTCTCCAAGCGGAATGTTCTTGGCGCCCGGCAAGTGCCCTCCTTGGAACTCCTCTGGCGTCCGCACGTCAATCAACGACGCACCACCCGCCACCAGGTCGCGTGCCTGTTCTGGCTTCACCTTGCCTGCGTACTTGCCTAGCGCAAGCCACGCCCAAAGGACGCCCACGAGAACGACGATCCATGTCTGGTAGTCCATGCTCCAGAGCACCGTACTCTGCTCAGCAGCAGCCGGGTATCCCCCAAATGTCCCCTAGGGGGTGATCAGCCCGAGAGCTTTCGCATCGTCTCGTAGCGCTTTGCTGCCAGCTCCGTGCGGGCCTGAGCCGCCTGTGCGGTAGCGCGGGCCGCCACCTGACGATCCGCGGACGACGGCTCGGCAGGGGCGAGTGCGGCGCGCCGCACCACTTGCATCTTTTTAAGGGTGGCTTCTGGATCCCCCTTCACTGGGGCGACGTCGATGTTGACGTGGCCCCCCACCGCGTAGCGCTTGCCGTCAGGCCCGTTCTCAAACTCGTAGTGAATGGCCCCCGCGTACCTGCCACCTGCTGCCTTGTGGGCTTGCTCGTGGACCCTCACCTCGCGGTCACGCTGACTCAACTTCTGAACGCGCTCTTTCTCTGCCTCATCGAGTTGAGGATGCGGCTTGTAGTTGCTTGGCGACTCGGCCGGCGCTGCGTCGTCGTCATCCGGCGATAACGTCGACAGGACCCGGCCACGGTCGCTCACCGTCACGCTGGCCGCTGGCTTGGCCTCTTTCGACAGCAGTGGTGCGCTCGCTTCGACTGCTCGAGCCGGACGCTGGACGAGTACTGGCGCCGTGGATCCAATACGCATGGGTCGACAATCCGGGTGGAACGGCTCGCAACGGAGGACCTGAAACACGATCTGCCGTAAAATGCCCGTCGGACTCATCCGAATGCGAAACGTCCCGGTCTGAAACGCCGGAGGCAAGCAACCGGAGCGCGGCGGCTTCGCGGGCGTCGACGCGCGCTTGCCAACCCCCGAGAAACACTCTTTGGGACGCATCGGCTGCGGCGATGCGCGCGTGTTGACCACGTCGCGCGTCGGAGAAGGCAGCGATGAGACGCGCGGGTGGTTGTGAATTGATCGCCTGAACGGTCGCCTCATCGAGGCGAGTTCCGGCAGGGACGGCGACTCCCAGTCGGTTCAATGCCTCCTTGATGCCGACCCACGCGCGCGTATTGCTACCCCAGAACCAGTCCCCGACTACGAGCGCAACAGCGGGATGATCGATGCGATGGGCGCCAGAGGTCTTCCACAACGCACGAGCGATCTTCTTGGCGTCCGCCTGCGTCATGTTTTCGAAGGCTGACTGCGTTTTGGGAAGATTTGCCGCGCCGGCGCACCCCATGAAGGCGCGCTGGGTGATCCCCCAGTTCGTCTGTCCTCCGCGGTCCGCACGATTGCCTGGGTTTTTGCGCCAAGCGTCCAACGAGCCCTCCAGATGTGGAATATCACGCCACCAGGTTTCGAATGCCCCGAGGGCAGGGTTGTTCCCCGCCAGGCTGGGGGACGCCTCGAGGGAGAAGCGGCGTCGTGGGTTGGACAACTCCGAAGCGCCCCTGT
The DNA here is from genome assembly GCA_050298815.1 of Polyangiaceae bacterium. Lineage (GTDB taxonomy): Bacteria > Myxococcota_A > Polyangia > Polyangiales > Polyangiaceae > SZUA-265. The sequence goes on along the minus strand of JBNKUV010000086.1, from coordinate 48,169 downwards.
CCTGAGCCAGCGGACCACGAAACGCCGCTGGCGCGATCCCGGTTGTGCGTGTCATGAGGCTGGGGTCGCCCGAGTCACCGCTGAGTTGCGCGAAATCTTCATGAACGTCGCTGTGGGGGCCTTCGAGAGATCGACAGCAGGAGGCGGCGTGCTGCAGTTCGCACAACACGCCGTCTTTATGTGACCCATCCGGGGTTACCAATCACCGCAGCTGGCGTATGCTTGCTGGGTCTTCATGCTTCCGCGCGTCTCCGCCACAGTATTCACTCGGTATCACTGGATTCTTACCCTGTGCGTTGCTGGGCTTTGTGCATGCACGACGGGGAGCGACGGCGGTAACGGTGATGAGTCGGCCAAGGGGGAACTCTCCGACGAGGTGGCCGAACACAGTGACGACGAACTTGGCGCTGGTGTGACCGCGGCTCGCGATGCTGACGCGTCGAACGACAGCTCAAAAAGTGAGGAGGCAGAGTCGAACGAGCCGGCAGAGTCCGCTCCCGACGGCGGCAGAGTCGACACCAGTGACAGCGGTTCCAACGTGGGGAGCAACGGAACCACAGGTCTCGGCAGCGAGCGCCAGCCCGGCGTGCCAGCGGAGGCGGGCGCTTTCGTCGATGGCGGCATGCCGGTCGATTTCATCGACCTGCGCGTGGAAGAAATCACGGAAGCGCGCGCCGTGGTCCGCTTCGATACCAGCGTGGAGACCACCTGCGAAGTGGAGTGGGGGCTGCTTGCAGATGAACTCGACAACACCGCGGTGGACCCAGACATGGACCCTGACAACCCCTACGGGCTCGATCACCAAGTCCCGCTGGAGGACTTGCCAGAGGATGCGACGATCTTCTACCGAGCCAAGGCGACCACGCGAGGCGGCCACACCTACTACACCCAGGTGGATTCCTTCCAGACGCTGGCAGCGGCTGAGGTGCCTGAGCGCGCGAATGTCGCCCTCGCAAGCGCTGGTACGACGGTAGTCGACAAGAGCTCGAACTACGGCGGCGCCGACGACGACGGATCCTGGGGCGCCGCAGCCGTCATCGACGGTTCGATGAGCACCGAATGGGCAACGTCCGGCGACGGGGACGACGCCTTCGTCACATTGGACTTGGGGCAGGAGCGCCTGCTCGTTGGTTGGGGCTTTCGCAGTCGCAAGATGACTGACGGCAGCTCTATCATCGAAGCCAGTCAGCTGTTGCTCGACGGCGAGAGGACCCTCGGGCCATTCGAAACCCCGGATCCGGATCAGCTCTATCAGTTCGACTTCGACGAGCCCGTGTCAGCCACCATCGTCACCGTCTCCGCAGTACAGACGACCGGAGGCAATACCGGCGCCAAGGAAATCGAGCTCTATGTCGCTGACTGAACCCACGAAACCGCTGCGACCGCCAGTGCCGCCCAGCCTATCAAGAGGGCCAAGCCACCAAAGGGGGTGACGGCTCCGAGGGCGCGTACCCCAGTCAACGCCATGGTGTAGAGGCTGCCGCTGAACACGAGCATACCGAGTTCGAAAGCTACCCCAGAGACACGCGCCGCAGTGGACGCGCGTTCTGCCAACAGCAAGGCCACTATCGCCAGTACCACGGAATGGACCAGATGGTAGTGAGCAGCAGTGGCCCACCATTCCATTCGCTTGCCGCCATCCTCCAACGCAGAGAAGTGACTTTGCAGACCATGGGCACCAAAGGCACCCAGAGCCACCGCGACAAAGCCGCTCACCGCAGCGCTTAGTAGGAACCAACGCGGCTGCATGGCATCACACCGAACTCGGCGTCATTCAGAGTCAACCTGCGCCCCACCGATCAGCTCGCGTACTGCCTTCAGTAGCGCCGGCCCAGTGACGGGCTTGTTCAAACAAGTCGCCGCTCCGCGTTCGATGAACTCTTTGGAACGGTCGCGCAGATCGGTCGTCGTTATCACGATAACGGGGATCTTGGCGGTGTCGGGATTGCTCTTGATCAGGATCAGTGCCTGCATGCCGGAGACGAGCGGCATCTGGTAGTCCAACAAGATCAGGTCGGGCTTGTGAAGCGCGGCTTCCTTGACCGCCTGAGCCCCATCCTCCGCCTGAATCAGCGCGTACCCGTTGGCGCGCAACATCGCCGATTCGTACTCGCGGAATGTCCGAGAATCGTCAGCAACGAGAATTCGCTTCGCCATCTGTCCGTACTCCCTGGTTCCCTTTCGTGCCTATTGTTCCCCCGCCGGAGCTCGAAGAAAAGGTGCAGGCGGCACTTCGACGCAAAAATCCCCCGAATAGGCCCCCCGGCTCAGACCTGACCTCCACTCCCCGGTCCCCCGAAAGACCATCTGACGTTGGCCCTATCGAGATCCTGAGTCACGGAGGGCCGGGGCGCACGCCGTCAACTGTTCAGGGCGCAAACTTCGCGAAGAATGGCACGCGTGCTTCTTCTACCGAGAAGCGCAGCTCGCCCGCTTCTCCTTCGCCGAATAGGGCGGGCCCAAGAAACAACCCACCTGTGACCACAATGGTATCATCTGCGAACGCAGCAATGCCGTCCACTGCATCCTGATCTCGCCCCACACCGCCAGCACGCTTTGCCCACAAGAGCTGCCCATCCGGCGCATAACGGCGCAACAACAGGTTCGCTTCGTCATTCGACTCGAAGGTCACTTCCCCCTGCCCGACAACCTCCACCGTTATTTCGCCTTCCAAACGCGACGCCATCGCGCACGAACCATCAGATAGAGGGGCCAGTTCGCCCCGGTAGGTGAGCGAGCCTGGTCCAGTCTGCAACCACTGCAATTCACCTGTAGGACTTAACTTCCCCAGCGATGAGAAGTACTCTCGGTCTCGCGTTGGGTCATCGGGAAAGGTGCTACTGTTCGTGCTGAGCCACATCGCACCATCCGGACCAACTGTGAAGTCGGTGGGCTGATCGTTGGTGGCTGCCCCGTACTGGCGTACCCACTCGAGCGCACCCTCGATGTCGTAGGAGGCGATGTAGATGTCGCGCGCGCCTTGCGACTGGAGTTTCTGTTCGTTGGGTTGACCTGGCGCAATCGTGACCCCGTCAAAAAGGTAACCTGCGACCAAGATACTCCCCATGGGCGACAACGCCACGTCCCACGCCGTGGTACCACCCGTCGATTGGGCCCACATCAGATCCCCTTCGGGCGAATAGCGCGCCACGAACCCCCCGCGAGTGCTGATGGCAGTTTCGTTGGCTTCACCCGGAGCAAAGACCGTGGTCACTCCTGGGGCATCTCCTTCGTCGTTCCCAACAACCACAAGCGAGTTGTCCGGTAGGGCAACGACCTCCGAAAACGTCTCATTGTCCGTCGATCCCGCACCCCGAACCCAGCTGAGTTCACCATCGCTGGTGTAGAGAGCCAAGAATGCGTCTGTGCCCCCCAGCCCTGGCAACGTGTGCACCTCTTGTCCTTCCGCCCCCAGATCGAACGATCCATTGGAGTAGTTCCCGCTGACGGCTACGGCGCCATCCGGGCGCACCACAAGGGAACGGCTGTAAGATCCGCCCTCTGGCTCCGTATCGCGCGACCAAAGGAGCCGCTGTTGGGCATCATACTTGGCCACGAACACGCGGGACTCTCCCTCGTCGTGGGTAAACTCCGAAGGCTCGGCCGTTTCAGCGTCGAGGATCAACCAGTCGAAGTAGACGCCGGTGATGGCGACGGAGCCATCTGGGTAGGTGTCGATGTCACGACCCGAGCCATTGCGCGCGAGCAACAACTCCAACCACGCAAACTCCCCACCCGAGGTGACCTCGATGGGTCGCGTGCCCTCGGGAACAACTTCCTCCGTCAGCGACGGCGGCAAGGGCCCGTCTGCTGTTGGCAGGGGAAGGCCCGCATCCGTCCGCGCCGCTGCCGCATCGGGCACAGACGGTGGACTGACGTGATGGGCGATACCCACCCCCTGTTCACCGGAGGTGGAGCAGGAGAAGAGCCCCAACGTGAGCGCCCACGTCCACCATCGGAGCGACGAAGGCGCGGCGATCAGCACCACTCGCTGCCGTCGGCGAGGCAGGGCTTCGTTGTGCCGTCGAGGGTGTTGGCTGCGCATGTGCTGCTGAGATCCGATATGCCGCTGCGTTGTGTCGGCGCCGGATTAGGTCAGGTATAGTGCATTGCATGCGCGCGATGGTGTTGCAACGAGTCAAGACTCAGTTGGCGGCGGAAGAACGCCCCACGCCAACCTTGGAGCCTGGTCAGGTTTTGATACGAGTCTCAGCCTGCGGTGTGTGCAGAACGGATCTGCACCTGGTGGACGGTGAACTCTCCGATCCCATCTTGCCGGTTGTGCCCGGACACGAGGTGGTTGGGTACGTCGAAGCGGTGAGTGCCGGCGTATCATTGCAAGTCGGCCAACGTGTTGGTGTACCGTGGTTGGGCTGGACCTGCGGTCATTGCGAGTACTGCACGAGAGGACGCGAGAACCTGTGTGAAAAGGCGCGCTTCACTGGCTACACACTCGACGGAGGCTACGCGGAGTTCATCGCTTGTGATGCCCGCTATTGTCTTCCAATCAGGGCCACAATGACGGATGAGCAGGCCGCGCCACTGTTGTGCGCGGGCCTCATCGGCTATCGGTCGCTGGCGATGGCTGGCGATGCGGCCCGCCTTGGGATCTACGGGTTCGGTGCGGCGGCCCACATCATCGCGCAGATCGCGGTCCATCAAGGCAGGGAAGTCTACGCGTTCGTCAAGCCAGGGGACGAGCGCAAGCGCCAGTTCGCTCTAGACCTCGGTGCAACCTGGGCTGGAACGTCTGACCAGCGGCCACCGAAAGAGCTCGACGCGAGCCTCATCTTTGCCCCAGTGGGCTCGCTCGTGCCGGCAGCCTTGAAGGCAACCGCTCGAGGCGGAACCGTCGTGTGCGGCGGAATCCACATGAGTGACATCCCGAGTTTCCCATACGCCGATCTGTGGGGCGAACGCTGCATCCGCTCCGTGGCAAACCTTACCAGGAAGGACGGCGAAGACTTCATGGCACTCGTCGAGCATCATCCGGTCGAAACATCGGTCGTTCAGTACCCGCTCCACAACGCCAACGCCGCACTCGAAGACTTGCGGCACGGTAAGTTCGAGGGAGCCTTGGTGTTGACGCCATAGCAGGCCCTAGTCCCGTGACCGCACTGCCACAACAAGCGAGTCGTGATGTTCTCGCTGTCGCTGGATTTTCGAACGCGGAGCGCGGTAGACCGTCAGGCGGACTCCAAACCCGATCCACGCCATGACCGACATTTTCACCTTTCAGAACTTCGCAACCCTCGGCGTCCTGATCTTCCTGCAGGCTGTGCTCGGGTTCGATAACCTGCTCTACATATCCATCGAGTCGCAGCGCGCTCCCGAACACCTGCAAAAGCGGGTCAGGCATTGGGGGATCCTGATCGCACTTGCCCTGCGCATCGTATTGCTTCTGGTGGTGATCAAGCTCGTCGACACCTTCAAGGAACCGTTCGTTGCGATTCATACGAGAGCGGTAACCGGCGCATTCAATTTCTCGACGCTAGTCTTCATCTTGGGCGGCGCCTTCATCATGTACACAGCGGTCAAGGAGATTTCTCACCTGCTCGCCGTCGAAGACGTCACCAAGCCGCAAAAAAAGACCGCCAAACCCCCGGCCCAGGTGGTTGTGATGATCGTCATCATGAACCTCATCTTCTCGTTCGACTCGATCCTGTCGGCGCTGGCCATCACGAAGATCTTCGCCATCCTGGCGACCGCTATCCTGATTTCGTCTGTCTTGATGCTCGTGCTGTCGGATGCCGTCGCAACGTTTCTCAGGCGCAATCGCCAGTATGAGGTACTCGGTCTGTTCATTCTGCTGATCGTAGGGGTGGTGCTGCTCGGTGAGGGCGGGCACGAAGCTCACTTGAGCTTTTTCGGGCATCGAGTGGAGCCGATGTCCAAAGCCACGTTCTACTTCTCGATCGCCGTGTTGGTGCTCGTGGATGTGCTGCAATCCAAGTACCAAAGGAAGCTGAGTGCGGTCAGAGAACATGACCAGTCGGCTGTGCAGAGCGGGTCGAATACCAACACCACTACTGCCTCCACGGGCGCGTGAGTTAGCACAAGCCTGGGCCACCGCGGGAGGTGCACGCAGATGACAGCTCGATCACGTACTCAGCGAATGTGGAGCACCGAGCGTTGGAGCTTGCGCCCGGAGCGTTGGATCCGAAACCAGGAGCTCTGGTCGTTCATGGGTGCCCAACGTCGCTCTTCCTTGCGGTAGTGCCAGTCCTTGTCGTTCTGGAAGTAAACCTGGATCCCGGCGCCTTCCAGGATGTTGACGATCTCGTGACTGTGGTAGCTCGTCTGGTCGTAGTCAGTCAGCGCCTTCTGGCCCATCTCGGCGTAGAGTGAGTTGAGCTCGAGAAGCAATGCATTGAGCTCGGGCTCCAGGGGCTCTGCCGCCAGACCAATGCGTTTGGCTTCCCGCAAAGTGATGGGGTACTCGTGGGAGGGGTAGCCTTCGCTCAAGTGGCGACTGATGCGCTCGACCTTCTTGGCATCCTTCATGTGGAAAGAGAGGATCTCCTGGCACAACTTGATGGATAGCGAGCTGATACGATCCACCGCTCCGATGACGAGCGGATGCACGTGGGGGAAGAGCGCCTGATACGGGTTCATCTCCTCGTGGTTCTTACCCACCCGCTCCGTCTCCCGCCAAAGGCGCACGACTCGTAACAACTCGTCTTGGCTGACACTGACCAGTTCGTTGTCAACATCGACGGGGGACAGTTCGTGACGAAGCGAGGTATCGACGGCAGTCAGGTGCGCCAGGGGGCCCATTCTCAACTCATCGGCACCAAGACTCAGCATGGTGGCCGCAGAGGCACATTCGAGCGGGATGAGGGCGGTCACCTGGTTCGTGTACTGCCGCAATAGGTGGACCAGACGCAGGGCCGCCTCACCGGAGCCGCCGTCAGACTTGATGCACAGTGCCACCCGCTCCTGCTCGCCCATCTCACTCAAGACTTCGTACAGCGCGAGCACATCGTTGTTGCAGACCGAACCCGCCGGCGAGGTCCAGTAGGCGATCAACCGGCATCCGAGCTGTTTCTCGATGCGCTTGACGAGCCGTTGGGTCTTGTCAAAGAGGATCGGCGGTTTTTTGATTCGCACCTGGCGGGGGGATTTTCGGCTGGGCATGGGTCTCCTGAGTAACGAAGGGCGACCCACGCGCGCAGCCCGATACTGGGTCAGTCGGTGTCGATCGCAGAGCGAACTCAACGCGCAGATATCACGCGTCCTCGCAAGGACCGTGGCTGTATTTTTCTCACTAGTCCACAGCCGGCTGCCGGCACCTGCCAGCGCATCGTGCCACCCAATCCCGCCCTGGGGCGGTCCGGACAATCGCCTGGACAGCTCGGGGGGGCTTGCGTAGAACACCCACGGTTGTCTACCCCGCGTCACGACGGGGCGGAGGTTACCTCGCGCACTTTGCTCCCGGCCCCGGACCGGCGGGGACCCGTTGGAGCGCACACACAGGAACGATCGTCATGGAATACGCTAACCCCAGGTTCTTGAATTTCGGGCTGCTTGGCAGCCTGTTGGCTCTGTCCGCTGCTTGCAGCGCCGAAGATCCCCAGCCAATCAACCAAGGGCCGTCCAACGCCGCCGCAGGTCCAACCTCGGGAGGCACCGTGCAGCCCGGCCCGGGCATCTCTCCCACCCCCGTAACGCCTGGCACGCCCACAATCGCCAACGCCCCGGTCCCGACACCCGTGACACCGCAGGCCCAGCCAACGGCGAACATGCCGGTGCCTGCGCAGCCCGTGATGCCGACCGCCGCCGTGCCGACATCAGTGACACCCACGGCCGCGCCAGTAGAAACAGCGCCCACCGCGGCCGAGCCAGCCGCGCCCGCGCCGGCGGCCGCAGGCGGCGGTGAGGGCAACGCGCTGGTTCCCGTGGGCAGCGACCTTTGGGTGGGCGCCGATACAAACGGAGTTGGAGTCGTTGGCTCCTGGTACGGCTATCAGGACGCGTCTACCACGGGATGCTGTGAGGACCTGCTGACCTTGGAAGAAGGCACCGTCTGCATGGCGGGCGAGACCGCAGCCGCCGAACCTGGCAATTACGACATCTGGGGCGCCGGCATGGGCTTCAACTTCAACGACTCCAAACCGTGGGACGGCAGCGCCTACAGCGGTGTTTCGTTCACGGCCACCATCGATAGCGCGGCCGACGTCAAGATCATCATGAAGATGGCCACCACGGCCGTCGAAGCGGGTGGCGAACACTTCGTGGTGATTGCTGCGGGAGCGAACACGATCAGCTGGACCACCGTGGCTCAGCCTGACTGGGCAGCTGCTGTCGCCTTCGATCCTAGCGACATTGAAGCCATGCAGGTCCAGGTCGGTCCTGGCGATGGTGCCGCGAACCCATTCACCGTCTGCATCTCAGACATGACGGTGTTGGACTGAGCTGCGGGCCCCGGCAACGCGGGAGCTCAAACCAGCGGGTAATGGGGCCAACCGCCCGAAGTGGTGTTGGACCGTTCCCACATGGGAGGGTCTTGCCAAACTGCCGAACCAGACCCATCACATCTGCACGGCTGGTGACATTCTCGAAACGTCGCTGATTGAAGCCTTCTCTAACTCCCCAATATCTCTCACACCATACTTGGCACGCGGCTAGCATATAGTCTTGTGCATCAGGCACGAAAAGAAGCCTGAACAGTCTCCTGCACGGCGGCGGACTTCCCCCTCCCCCTCCCCTCCCGGTCCGTCGCCGTGCCTCTTTTCCGCACAGCGGCATTGGTTCCCCCCTCCCAATGTCGCTGTTGCTCTATTTGGCGACCGAGCATGCGGTGGCCCGTGCTGACCGGGGGGCGTCGCAAACCCAGCCGCGAAGGCCTGCCTCGTGGCTCGACTCGGCGCGGAGCCTCCGTGTGACATGTACCGCCAAGCCAGGTGGACTCGTGCGCTGCGCGCTATCGGTTTCCGCGCACCGAGCCGGGTGAGCCGTACGGCCAGGCCACTATTCCGCATGAGACAGGCCACCACTGCGCATGACATCCGCACGACAAACGTGTCGCGGGGTGTTGGTAACTGTCGGCACTTGGCGAGGGGCCACTTGAGAGTCTACACTTCAAGTCGTGCGACGGGCCGTTTCCGTCGCCACCAAACGCGAGGTCGGTCCGTATCCGTCCCGCACCATGAAAGGAAAATCTAATGATCGAAGTGAAACTTCCGGATGGAAGTGTGCGTCAGCTGCAGGATGGGGCGAATGCAGCGGACTTGGCCAAAGACATCGGACCGGGGCTGGCGAAGAACGCCGTCGCCGCCAAGATCGGTGATGAGGTCGTGGACCTGAGGGTTCCCCTTGAGCACGGCAGCACCGTCGCGATTCTTACGAAAAAGGACACTGAGGCGCTGGATGTGCTTCGCCACTCGGCGGCGCACTTGATGGCAGACGCCATCTTGCGTGTCTTTCCCAAGACGCAGCTCACCATCGGCCCCGCCATCGAAGATGGGTTCTACTACGACCTGTTCATGCCGGATGGTGAGAAGATAACACCAGATGACTTTCCGAAAATCGAAGCAGAGATGCAGCGCATTGCCAAGCAGTCACTGCCGTTCGAGCGCCGAGTCGTCCAGGACTCCAGCGATGAAATCTTTGCCCGCTACCAGGCCATCGATGGCGGCAACAACAAGTTCAAAGCCGAATTGGTCGAAGGCATCCGTGAGCGCGGGGACACCTTGTCCTTCTTCCGCCACGGCGATTTTGTAGACTTGTGCCGTGGTCCGCACGTGCAAGACACGGGCTGGCTCAAGCACGTCAAGTTGACCAAGGTCTCGGGCTCTTATTGGCGGGCTGACGCATCGCGCGAACACCTGGTGCGCGTCTACGGAACGGCCTTCTTCTCGAAGAACGATCTGGCGGACTACCTCAAGGCGTTGGAAGAGGCGAAGAAGCGCGACCACCGGGTTCTTGGCGAACAGCTCGGCCTCTTCGTGTTCAACGAAGACGCCCCCGGCTTCCCATTCTTCCTGCCCAAGGGCGCCACGCTGTTCAACACGTTGGCCGACTACATGCGCGGCCTACTCAAGCGCCGCGGCTACGTCGAGGTGAAGACCCCGATCATCCTGAGCGAGCACATGTGGCACACCTCCGGTCACTACGACAACTACCTGGAGAACATGTTCTTCACGAAGTTGAAGCTGCGTGACGCCGACAACCCGGAGAAGATCAACGAGGACGTCCACGAAGAACGGCCCATGGCTGTCAAACCCATGAACTGCCCAGGGCATTTGATGGTGTACAAGAGCCGCTTGCACAGCCACAACGAGTTCCCGCTTCGTATCGCGGAGATGGGCCTGGTGCATCGTCGGGAGCTCAGCGGCGTGCGCCACGGCTTGTTCCGAGTGCAGGCGTTCACTCAGGATGACGCCCACCACTTCTGCACGCCGGAGCAAATTGGCGACGAGATCCGGATGCTGATAGACTTCTTCCGGGAGGTTTACGGTGCGTTCGACCTCAATGACGTTCGTGTCGAGCTCTCTACACGACCGGAAAAGAGCATCGGTAGCGACGACGTTTGGGAGAAAGCCGAAGCAGCGCTAAAAGACGCCCTCGATCGTTCGTCGATGGAGTACGTCGTCAACGAGGGTGATGGTGCCTTCTACGGACCGAAGATCGACTTTCACATTCGCGATGTGCTCAAACGGTCTTGGCAGTGCGGCACGATCCAGCTCGACTTCTCCATGCCGGAGCGATTCGGTCTGACCTACGTCGGGGCGGACGGCGACCGCCACACCCCCGTGATGTTGCACCGCGCCTGCTACGGCAGCTTGGAGCGCTTCATGGGCATCATCATCGAGAACTACGCTGGCGCTTTCCCCATGTGGCTGGCCCCCGTGCAGTTTTCAGTGATCCCGGTGAGTGAGCGCTTCACTGAGTACGCCAAGAAGGTACGAGAAGCGCTCTTGGACGCCGGCCTGCGTGGCGAAGCCGATTTGGGACCTGACCGGGTTGGCTACAAGATCCGCCAGGCCAGTCTGCAGAAGCTGCCATACGTACTGGTCGTCGGGGAAAAGGAACTCGAGGCATCGACCATTTCCGTCAGAACCCGAAGTGGTGAGGACCTGGGCGCCATGTCTGTCGAGGCGTTCCTGGACCATGTCGCCATCGAGCGCCAGCCGGGTGGGCAAGTCCAGACGGCCCAGGCAGCGGAGTGAAGTAGATGGGGCATCCGCTGGCACGGCGCCCGACCAGTCTCGGGATGACGCCTGGACAGCCAGCCCCAGCCAGGTGCCACGTGATGGTGCTCGGGGTTTGTGCTCTGAGCACCATCATGGCGTGCACGCCACAGCCGACGAGCGGCAGTCCCGCGTCGCCAACACCGAGCTCTCCCGCAACCGAAAAAGAGCCAATACGGAGCAACATCCGCAACTCTTCGACGCCGGCGACGACTGCATCCCCGAACGCCGTCCCCCCCCCGCCGTCCAGAAGCAGCGCCGAGCCCATCGGCGTCGACCAGCCAGGCGGCGATACGCCTGCTGCAACGCCAACGACCGAAGCATTCACCCCAGCACCATTTGCTCCGCCCTTCGAACTGACGAAGGCGGAGGGCGATGGCCAATGGGTCGCCATGGGCAGCGCGGAGTTATCGGAGCCCGCCGCGGTCGAGCCCCACTTCATCTACCGAAGCACGGTGCATCCCAACCCCAAGAACCGTTTCATCAGCCTGGACGTGGTGGCGATCGATGCACGCCAGACACGTTTGGCCTGGGTGGTCGGCAAGAAAGACGAAGGCGCCGCGCGCCTGTGGGGTCAACAGCAGCCAGGGCTCATCCCCGCCGACGCGCAACCCCGGGCGTTGGCGGTGTTCAACGGCGGCTTTCAAGCACGCCACGGTTGGTGGGGAATGGGGAGCGGCGGCGTCGAATTGCTGAAGCCGAAGGACTTTGGCTGCACGCTCGCGATCACGGCTGACGGCCAGCTGCGTCTCGGCACCTGGAAGCACTTGGGGCTCAACCATCTCGAATTGGCGGCGTATCGGCAAACCCCACCCTGCCTCTTGGAAAACTCCTCGCTGAACGCGCAGCTGAAGAAAGGGCAAACGCGACAGTGGGCTGGGCACAATCCGGACCGCAAGACTCGGCGACGATCCTCGGTCGGACTGAGCGAAGACGGCAGCGTGCTGTACTTTGCGATCGGCACCGAGGGCGGACCTTTGGATCTGGCTCGGGGGATGAACGCGGTTGGGGCGAGCACCGCTGCGCAGCTCGACATCAATTGGGCGTGGACACGTTTCTTGCTCGTGGGACGACGCGACGGCTTGCCACGCATCACATCGAGCCTCGTCGAGGACCCATTGGTCGGCAAACACGAGTACTTCAGCCGCCCCTCGGATCGCGACTTCTTCTACCTGGTTCCCAGCGTGCCCTGAATCACGGGCCCGCTGAAAGCACCTGCGTACGTTGAAGTCACACAGCGCACTCAGCGCGTAGGGTTGCCGCGTTGAGCGCTACTCGGGGGGCGGCGACGTGCCCACCACGAGCCACTGGCCGTCCACGCGCCGGAGCTCGTAGTCCTCATGCACAACTTGGTCGCCGAGGAAGGACTCGGCCGTTGCCCATGCCGACAGTCCGCGAATGCGATGCAGCACAGCCCGAGTAGCGGCATCGTCGATGCGTTGCTGGCGTTGTGCCTGACAGGCAGCCTCACACTCGGAGCGCCGCCTCTCCACAACGTCGATGCCCCGTTCCAGAGCGAGTTCCGCCGCAGCGTCGAAGTCTTGGATGAATAGGCGGTGATGAAACTCGAGCGCGACGTCCTTGGGACGTGTGATGCGCGTGTTCGGAGCCCCAGGCGTGAACTTGTCACTGTGGCTTGGGTGGTAGTTGCAGGCGAGCTTTCCCGCTCCCCACGCCGAGAGCGCCACGAAGCTCACCACAATGAGGAAAACGAGGGTCAGGCGCGTGTTCGTGTCGAGCCCCGTGGAGTACGGCAATGCCGCGGGCTTGGGGGCGGCCCCCAAACGAGGAGGTCCTTTGCGGATGAGGGGTGCCTCGGCCTCAGGCGGGTGCTCCGCGTCGGACGATGGGCTGGGCGCTCGGGGAGGGACGTCCACCGCCTCCGCGGTGCCTTCTTCTGTCTTGGTCTGATCGGCCATGAATGATGCGCCTTGGGCGCAGGAGGTGTCGGGGCAGCGCCCGTCCTAGCATCCACCGCCGCCCGTCGTCTGCAAAGGGTAAAAAAAGGCGCGCAACTGGATCCCCGGTAGGCCGACGAGCCCCCGTGAAACGCATCATCGGCCTACTCCTCCTTTGCGCGTACGCAGTCGGCTGCGCCTCGAGCCCGCCATTGCCGCCAGCCGCATTAGCCCACAACACAAGTGGCACCCAAGCTCTCGCGGCTGGAGACCTCGAAACAGCCGGGGCCAACCTGGAATTGGCCTTGGAGTACAACCCTGAATTCGTGGAGGCGCTGAGCAATCTCGGCGTCGTGGAGATGGAGCGTGGCAACTTCGCCCGCGCACGACAGCTGTTCGAACGCGCCCGAAGACTCAATCCGGACATCGCTCAACCCCACCACAGCCTGGGCGTCCTCGCTGAGCGGGAATACCAGCTGGAGGAGGCCAGCGACCACTACCGACAAGCGCTGGCCGTCGATCCTGGCTTCGGCGCATCCAGGGCCAACTTGGGGCGTCTGTTGCTCGAAGCTGGCCACTACGAACACGCCCTGGAGCAGTACCGCAAACTGCTACAGGTGAGCATCGACGGAGCAGACGCCCACAGCGGATACATCGAATGCCTGCTCCGCCTGGGGCGCCAAGAGGAGGCGCGCGAAGCCATCCTCGTGGCCAGAGAGCAGCTCGCAGACCACCCGCGGCTTCGAGTGCTGCAGGCGCGCCTGGCTCTCCAGACGGGCGAACAAAGTGCCGCGGAGCAGCTCCTTCGGCCCTTGCGGCGACGAGCCGACGACCACGGCGTGGAGGGACGAGCGTGGCTCGCCGTCATCGCGCTGACCGACGGTGACCAAGAAGCGGCCCTCGAGCTGGGACACGAGGCACTAGAGCTCGACCCGGAACATCCGCTGGCGCACTTCGTCGTCGCTGTTGCCCTGGACGCGCTCGATGACCCAGAAGCGCTGCCGTGGCTGAGGCGGGCGAGCACCGTCAACCCCAACAATGCGGAGCTTGTACGCAGAATCGACGCCCATCAGGAGTGAATCGGCCGCCAGCGCCCTTGTGGGCGGGGGGGCCTGCCGTACAATGCGAGCGTGAGCGCCACCGCCGAACGCAGCCGTACAGCACCGGCGGGAAGCCAGCTGCGGCGCCTCCTGACACTCAGCGCGTTGCACCGTGAAGTCCTGTTGCGGTCTCGCTTCCATCGCGTGGGCTTGTGGCTGTTCGTGTTGGTCGTATTCATCTACGGGGTGCGCCTGCTCGGCGGCGGCGGCGCCCAAACGGTGCAAGATGCCGGCGTAGCTCTCGCCTGGACCTCGCTGGTCACGTGCGGGGCGTTCTACTACCGGTCGAGGGAAGCTCGGGATGCGCTCGTTGACCTGGCGACGCTCAGCGGTGCTAACATTAGGGGTGACTGGGGAACCGCACTGGCGCGGGCCTCACTCATCGCCAAACCCGTCGCGCTTGCGCAGACGCTCGTTTGGCTTTGCTGGATGTGGCACGCCCAGGACCTATTGCGGCTGCCATGGTTGTTGATGAGCTTTGGCGCATCGATGCTGGCACTGGCTTCGTACTGCACTTGCATCAGCGGCCTGGCACACATCAGCGAGACCATCGCGCCCCAAAAACCGACGCTCGTGCTCCTGGCCCTGCTGATCGTCCCCGCGCTCTTGGCTTCGGTGATTCCAGAACTGCCCAGCCTGCTCGACGCCTACGAAGCCTGGCTGCAGGCGAGCATCTCATTGGGGCAACTCGGATGAGCGCGCGCTTTCTCTCGGTCACTAGTGACAACCTATGGTTGGACCACGAGTTCCCCCGCGGCATGACCGCACTCATCGGTCTTGTAGACGATGGTGTCGAGCGCGTGTTGCGACTGGCTGCGGGGTGCCAGCGTCCCGACCGCGGTGTCGTCAGCATTGCTCAACGCCCTCCGCTGAATGATCCCGCAACTCGCGCGGCGATTGGCACGGTGTTCGAGCATGAGTGGGCTCCGCGCGGGGTGACCGTCGCGCAATGGCTCGAGCGACTTCGAAGGCATCACGCCCCCGGTACGTCGAGCAAGAACGCGCAAACGTGCTTGGGCCGACTGGGCTTGGACCACTTGGCGGGGCGCTCGACCAACGAGCTGAACGAAAATGATCGGCGAGCCGCACTGCTGGCATTGGCACTGGGCTTGGATGCCCCCCTGTTGCTGGCGTTGAGTACCCCCTTTTCGATAGCGGGCGTCGACCGCGCGAGACTGGCAGCCGAGTTGGCTCGCCACGCGACTCGTGCCGTCGTGTTGTTCTCGACCGCTCATGTCAGCGACGCCGAACTCACTGGCGCCGAACGTTTGGTATTTGCGGGAGGACGGCTGATGGGTGCGTTGCAAGCGACAGATGGCCTTGGCAGCCGCGTCTGCTATCGCGTCACCTGCGACGCACCCGGACTGCTATGCGCCGGTCTCCTAGCGCTACCCGAAGTAACCTCTGTCAGTGCACCCCAGCACGCGCGCACCCTCGAAGTCGAAGGAATGGACGCATTGAAGTTGAGCCTCGCCATCCTGGAGCAGTCAGCGACGCTGGGGGTCAAGATCGAGAATCTAGTCGAAGCTGCAGCAGATCTTCAGGCGTTGCAGGCCCACGCGCGAGGGCGACGTGACGCCGAATACCATGCGGCGACGACGACAGCTGAACCCATCCGTCAGGACGTTCCCGCCACTTTGACTGAGCCCCAAAACGTCGTCATGAAGACAGTGACCGAAAACCCGAGCGCTAGCGCCGAAAGCGAGCGCAACGATGGCTGAGGTCGAATCGACAGCGTCTCTGCGGGGTAGCAGTTATTCTGGAGGACTGCACTTGTTCGCTCAGTCAGCAAACAGGCGATGGTGGGTGACCTCGTTGACGCTGGCCACGGTGGCAGGGTTCCTCGGCCTGCTCTTGGAACATCGCGCCGAACCCAGCAGCTCGGCTGATATCGCATTGACCACCGTGACGGCGGGAGTCGTGATTCCGGCGTTTTGTTTGGCGCTCGTCGTGCGAGTCGTTCCAGGTCACCTGGAACAGGCCACCTCTGCTCTGGCCCGACACGGGGCGGATCGACGTTGGCTACTGTTGGGTTTCAGCACGTCCTTGGTGACGAGCACCGCCGTAGTTGGCGCGTCTCTTGCTCTACTGACGCGGGCTCTTGGGGGGAGCCTAGTGGCATCCGGCGCCTCCGACCTGCTCACCTGCGCGTGGATCGGAGGCTTGACGGGCATGATCTACGCAGCCTGGTTCTTGCTCGGATCCACGTTCGGAAGGCTGGGAAAAGGACGCTGGCTTGCCTTGGTGGTGGATTGGGTGTTCGGTGTCGGGAGCGGGGTGCTAGCGTTACCCTGGCCCAGGGCGCACGTTCGAAGCCTGCTGGGAGGTGCCCCGACGGCCGGATTGGAGCAGCCACTTTCCAGCGGGCTCCTGCTGGTTCTCGTAGCGGTGTACGTCACGCTGGCGATCACTCGCTGCCCCCGCTGATTGGCATGATCTCGCAACTGGCATGAGCTGGTAGTACGCGCTAGCTTCCAGCAGCCTATGACTATGAGCGCCGTCAGAGCGCTTGGCGTTCCGGCAAAACCATCACTGTGTTTTGGGGTATCGCGCCTCGAACAGTACCGCCGGATGGATTCCAAGAAGCTACGACTCTGCGCACTTCCCTCTGAAGCGTCTGAAACGTTCTCGGAGGGCACTTTGAAGTACACACGCAGGAGTAGTCGCTAACGTGAAAGACATCCAATTCCAGTTTGGGTGCATAGAAGAGTTGCAGGAAATGCTCAGCGCCGAGGAGGAGGAGCGCGAGCTGGACGTCCCTTTGAATGGGTCCTCCGAGCAACAAGACTTTGCAGACGGGCAGTGGGTGCTCGCGACCTTCATCGTCGGTGACCGATCCACATCGGTTGCTGGCTGCATGATGGACCGCGGTGCTGGCCTGCAGCTGGCATTCTCGGATCGGGACTGGGAAACCCTGACCGAGTTTTCCGAGTTGGCGCCGCCGCAAAGCGGGCCCCCCACGATGCGCTGCCCGCCCATTGCGGAAACGGTTGATGCCACCGGCACCCGGGTCATGGTCATCGACGGAGAAAACGAGACCAGGGAGGTCACCCGAGCACTTCTCGAGGTGGCCGGCTATCAGATCACTGCGGTATCGAGCGCAGAAATGGCGTTCGAGACGTTGCGTGTGGCGGACGTCGACCTGATCGTCTGCGAGTGCACTCTGCCCGGCATGAGCGGCCTCGAATTCTGCCGCCGGCTGCGCAAAGATACCAGGCATGCTGGTTTACCATTGGTGTTTTTGACAACACACCAATCGCAACGTCGAGTCATGGAGGCCTTCGAGTGCGGGGCCGACGAGTACATGACCAAGCCGTTTCGGGAACCTGAGCTGTCTGCTCGAGTCATCAGCGTCTTGCGGCGTGCCCACCAACGCGCCAGCTAAGGACCCGATCCGTTGGTACAGGTGAAATTCGCGTCGCGGGCAAGTAGCGCGCTGCTGAACTCAGTAGCGCGCTGCTCAACCTGGTAGCGCGTTGCTCGACCCGTAGCGCCCACAGAACCCGCGGAACGAGATTCGCTCACTGCTCGCGGAATGCTTCCGCTGGCCGCATTCTTGCAGCGTGGAGCGCTGGCCAGACGCACGCGGCGAGGCACACGAGCACCGCGAACAGTCCAGTCCAGAAGAAGTCCCACGGACGCAGGATGACCGGGAGCTTCGAGATGAAGTACACCTTCGGATCCAACGGGAAACCGTAGTCCACAATCCAACGGCACAGTGAGTATCCGAGGCCCAGCCCAAGGCCGGTTCCCGCAGCGCCGATGATCAAGCCCTGATACAAGAAGGAGCGCAGGAGACTGCCGTCCGTCGCGCCCATCGCCTTGAGCGCAGCGATTTCCTTCTTCTTGTCGAAGACCACCATGATCAGCGTCGCGATCACGGTGAAGGCCGCCACCAGGATGATGAGCGCCAGCACGAGACTCATCAAGATTTGCTGGATCCGCAGCGCAGTGAACAGCCCGTGGTTCAGTTCTTCCCAGTCCATCGTGTGGTAGATGCCATTGTCGAGCAACTTGTCGACGCGCTCGGTCACCACCTTCGAGTCTTCAATGTCCCGGATGCGCATCTCCACGCCGGTCACCGTGTCCCCAGCACCATAAAACGCCTGAGCCTCGTACAGGTCGGCGTACATCAACTTGGAGTCGTACTGGTCGAACCCTGCCTGGAAGACGCCTTGTACCCGAAACTGCTTCGCCACTGGCGGGCGCAACTGACCTCGGTTGAACGAGTATCCAATCGTGGGTGAGGTCACCTGGACACAATCGCCGATTGCCACCTTGAGCGTTTGCTTCAAGCTGACGCCGATCACGATGCCTGGAAGTTCACCTGTCGCCCCCTGCTTGCAAGGGTCGCTCACGACTCCTTCGAGCACATCGTCTTCCGGCAATTCGCTGTCGAACCCGCCCTCGGGTTCGATGGCACCCACAGGGACCCCTTCGGGCACGCCCGCGGCTCTGTCCTCGAACGTGTCGTCTTGGTTCGCGCTATCGTCTTGGTCAGCGTCGAGCGCCTCTTTACCAGGAGACTTCGCCACGCTGGATGCTTTTTCGGCTTGCTTGATCGCTTGGTCCACAGCGTCGAGGAGGTCGACGCTGTCGTCCGCCGCTTCTTCCGCCGGCAAGGGATCACCCTCGATCACAAACGTACTGGGAACCTTCTTGCGCTCCGGTGGCTTCACACCCGGCCGGCGCAAGCCCGACAGATCCCCTTCGACCATGTGCCTCGGCAAGTCCAAGACGCGCTGCATGCGGTCGGGATCGACTCCTTTGAGCAGCACCCCCGTGGCGGTCTGCTGCTCGTGGGTAACCATCATCGGATTGATGACGAACGGCGAAACCCCGATGACGTCGGGGTCTTGTTCGACTTTCTCCATCACCTCGCGGTACTCACGGAATTCACTGGCGTACTTCAGGACGAGCACGTGAGCATTGACACCAAGCACCTTCTCGCGAAACTGAGACCGAAACCCACCGGTAACACTCAGCACGGTCACTAGCGCCATGGTGCCGAGGGCGACACCAAAGATGGCCAGAAGAGTTCCGACGGAAATGCTGGCCCGCTTCCGCGAGGCCATGTATCGCAGTGCTAAAGTGAGTGGGAAACCCATACTGTGCGCGGAAGCGTGTAGCAGACGACGCGCGGAAAGGGCGAGCACAACCGGCCCGCCTCTCAATGGGGTGGGCATGGGCAGGGCGCTCACCTGCTAAATCACTCATGTAAGTAGCCGTGGGGCGTGTACTCCGAGGTGATCCTTCCTGTATCCTGGGCCGGAAAATTTGCGCCTGGCGTGACCGTGAAGGTCGGCAGAGCGGCCTGAAATGCGCTGCAGCGCATGCGCCAGGCCCTATCTGGCGACATTACATCGAGAGCCAAACCGAATCCGCGCAGCATTGCGGATCCGCAATCTGGCGGGGTTCGAAAATTTTCTCCCGCTCACGGCAGAGCCACAATTTGCCCAAGCACCACAAAAGACAAAGGAAAGCCTCGCGGAGCGCGGGCTATACTTAATCCTCACTGCGAGCCCCCGTATTTATCGGTTGAGCCCCCGGAATGAGCCAGGACAAAGCACAGCCCCGCAAAGAGCCCCCCACGAAGCCTCGTGTGGGGGACGGTAATAGCGGTTTGAAGGTCGTGACCGTGGCCCCCGGGAGTCAGGTGGACTTGAAGCCACCGCCCCCGCCACCAAGTGGCGAGCAGGTGACACCTCAGGAGCCCGCTCCCGAGCAACCGCTGGTTCTCGAAAGCTTGCCTCCTCCCTCTTCGGCTCCGGACCCGTATCTCGGGTGCACCATCGACAATCGCTACAAGGTGGAAGCGCTCTTGGGCGAGGGCGGCATGGGGATGGTCTACCTCTGTCGTCACAAGATCATCGACAAGAAGGTCGCTCTGAAGATCTTGCGAGCGGATCTGGCACGGGACCGCGAGGTCACCGAACGCTTCCTGATCGAGGCCAGAGCGGCCTCCTCGATCGGCAACGAACACATCATCGACATCAGCGACTTCGGAGCGTTGCCCGACGGCTCTGCCTACTTCGTGATGGAGTTCCTCGAGGGCGAGCCGCTCTCGGCTTTCATCGGAGACGGTCAGGCGATGCCGACGCCGCGCATCGTCCACGTTGGCGAACAGCTCGCCGTGGGATTGGCGGCGGCTCACGCAGCAGGCATCGTTCACCGCGACCTGAAGCCGGACAACGTCTACCTAATCGCTCGCGGTAAAGATCACGACTTCGTCAAGATCCTCGATTTCGGAATCGCCAAGGTGAGTACGGCCGCAACCGGCAAACTCACGCAGGCTGGATCGGTCTTCGGAACGCCCCACTACATGTCGCCCGAGCAAGCCGCGGGCGCGCCAGTCGACCACCGCGGTGACATCTACTCGTTGGGTGTGATTCTCTACGAACTCGCCTGCGGCCAAGTACCCTTCGATGCCGACAACTTCATGGGCATCCTGACGCAGCACATGTACAAGGAACCGCCTCCCCTGCGTTCCTTGGAGCTGCCGCCTGGAGTCATCGTCGACGCCGGGCTCGAAGCCATCATCTTGAAGTGCCTGTCCAAACGGGCAGAGCAGCGCTACGAGGACATGGAAGCGCTTCGGGTCGAACTCGATCGCTTGCGGCAGGGGCAAATCCCTCTGGCCGTCAATGAAATGATGGAACGCTCTGGTGGGTTCCACGTTCCACCGGGCTTCTTTCAGCCGCCGCCGGATAGCGGTCCGGTCTCTTCTGGGCCGGCCCCGATCGAAGCCCTTCCCGACCTGCGACCACCAAAGAAGTCGAGCTGGCCACTCTATCTCGGCATTGCGCTACCGCTCCTCGTCGCGGGCGGCATTTTCTTCGTGCAAAGTGATCACAGCACCGCGAACGAACTCCGGGCGTCGATTGTTGGTGAGGGCAGCTCCATGGAGGCGGTTGCTGCGGTCGACGAAGTCACGGCAGATTCCAACCCGGCCTCCGCCGCAGTCCAGCCGGAGCCGCCGGAGGCCACTCCGATCCCGGAAAAAGAGGTGATCCTCAGCTTGGAACCCGTAGAGGCGCACGCCTTCATCGGCGATACGGACTTGGGCACGGCACCCGTAGTGGTCAAGATACCCGAAGGCGAGCAGGTCACGGTCACCATCAAGCGCGCGGGTTACAAGGACGAGATCCTCGAGCTGGATGGTTCCGAGGAGAAGCTGGCTGTTAAGCTGACACACGTCACCAAGCCGCGCCCTTTGCCAAAGCCCCGCTCGCCCAGCACGACCGCCGCAAAAAAACCGAGCCCCGCACCGAAGAAGACTTCCATCGGTGGTGGCGAAATCGTCAACCCCTGGGACTAGCTCCCATCAGGTTAACGAGCTAGCGAGTCGATGCCCACCACGGTGCTGCAGCGAGCCGTCCCGCAGGACGTGCGCAACATATGCAGTCGTCTTCGCGAGCACGGCTACGAAGGGTGGGTCGTGGGTGGACGGGTCCGGGACTGCATCATGGCTCGCCTCTCGAGCGGTCATCGTCTCGAACAAGAAGGCGACTGGGACATCGCCACCAACGCACGCCCAAACGAAGTCCAACGCTTGTTCCGCAAGGTCATACCGACGGGCATAGAACATGGCACCGTCACGGTGCTGTTGAACAAGGTGGGCTACGAGGTAACTACCTTTCGCGCCGAGGCCGACTATCAAGACGGGCGCCGCCCAGGCGCAGTGGCGTTCTTGGATGACATCAAGGCCGATCTGGCGCGCCGCGATTTTACGGTCAACGCCATCGCCTACGATCCTCTCAGCGACCAAATCGTCGACCCCTTCCGTGGAGTAGACGACATTCGCGCCGAGTTACTTCGTGCAGTAGGGGAACCCGCAGAGCGGTTTGCCGAGGATGGGCTCCGAGTTCTGCGCGCCGCCCGCTTCGTTGCCACACTCGAGTTCACGCTGGAGACATCGACCGCAAGCGCCATCGAACCCTCTCTCGACAGCTATCGCAAGGTGAGCGCCGAGCGGATTCGGGACGAATGGGTCAAAGCGATGAAGGCCAATTTGCCGAGCCGGGCTTTTGAGATCATGCGTCTCCACGGCATGCTCGGAATCACTGCTCCGGAGCTACTTGAGGCAGTCGGTTGTGAACAGAACCGGCACCACGCCTACGACGTCTGGGGGCACACGATGGCATGCATGGACGCTTGCCCCAAGAGCCCAGTACTTCGAGTCGCCGGCTTGCTGCACGATGTTGGCAAGCCGCGCTCCCGAGAGTTGAGCGACAAGACGGGCGACTACACGTTCTACAACCATGAAAACATCGGTGCACGCATGGCCGAGCCAATGCTGGAGCGCTTGCGCTTCTCCAATCAGCAGCGCGATCGAATTGTGGGTTTGGTTCGACATCACCTGATCTGCTACTCCGACGAGTGGTCGGATGCGGCAGTGCGCCGCTGGCTGCGTCGGGTCACCCCGGAGCTAGCTGAAGATCTCTACGCGTTGGGGCGGGCCGACGCCGCTGGCAAGGGAAGAGATCCAGAAGACGACGTGGCCAGCATCGATCGCCTGCAGGCACGCGTGGAACACATCCTGGCTCAAGGCGATGCAGTGAGCGTTCGCGATCTGGCAATCAGCGGACGCGATCTGATCACCAGCGTGGGCTTGCAGCCCGGACCCATCATGGGTGAGATCCTGCGTGAGCTACTGGAAGAGGTTACCGATGACCCGCAACGGAATGCACGCGAAACGCTACTCGCTCGCGCGCGGGAGATCGCGGCTCGAAACACGAAAAGCCCAACAAGCTCGGACTAGCTCTGCTGGCTCGCGGGGATGCTGAAACGAGAAACGGCGGAGCCCGATTGGGGTCCGCCGTTTCTCGTTGGTGAGCGCGCCTTTTCTCGAGCGCGCTTCTTTGCGGGTAATCAGCCGCTAGGAGCCGGCTTGGGCGCTCCGAAGATGCTCGCTGGGCGCTTCTTGTCCTTCGGCTCTTTCCGCTTCTCCGCGTAGGTCGGGATGATGACCCTTTCGCGGTCGGGCAGTGCCGTGCCACCCATTGCGGCATCGATCTCCTCGGAGTCGATAGTCTCGCGTTCGAGCAGCGAGTGGGCCAGGCGATCCAGCTTGTCGCGGTTCTCCCGAACGATCTTGCGAGCCAACTCCAGCTGCCCGTCGATGATCGCTCGTACCTCGCGGTCGATCTCCCGGGCCGTTTCCTCGCTGATTGCGTCGCTCCGGGAAGACATTTCCCTGCCCAAGAACACGTTCTGCTCGCCCTCGGTGTAGGCAACGGGACCCATCTTATCGCTCATTCCCAGCTCGCAGACCATGGCGCGGGCCATGCGGGTCGCGCGCTTGATGTCATCTGATGCGCCGCTGGTGATGGCATTGAAGACCGCCTCTTCTGCAACACGTCCGCCCAGAGCCATCGCAATGCGTGCCAACATTTGCTTGCGCGTCATCGTGTGCCTGTCCTCGGTGGGAAGGAACTGGGTGACCCCCAGAGCCGCACCGCGGGGGATGATGGAGACTTTGTGCACCGAATCGTTGCCCTCGACCAACTTGCCGACGAGGGTATGACCCGCCTCGTGCCAAGCGCTCACACGACGCTCTTCGTCACTCATCACCATCGAGCGACGTTCCGGCCCCATCAACACCTTGTCTTTGGCGAGCTCGAAATCCGACATGGTGACGGAATCCTTGTCCTGGCGAGCTGCCAAGAGCGCCGCCTCGTTGACGAGATTCTCCAGATCGGCACCGACGAAGCCAGGAGTGCCAGCCGCAATCACGCCCAAGTTCACCCCCTCCCCCAAGGGGACCTTGCGAGTGTGGACAGCAAGAATGCCTTCACGGCCGCGGATGTCCGGCCTGGCGACTGTGATGCGGCGGTCGAAGCGTCCAGGACGCAGAATTGCGGGATCCAGCACGTCAGGACGGTTGGTCGCGGCAATGATGATGACGCCCTCGTTGTGCTCGAAGCCGTCCATCTCGACGAGAAGCTGGTTGAGCGTCTGCTCGCGTTCGTCGTGGCCACCACCCAAACCGGCACCGCGATGCCGCCCCACTGCATCGATCTCGTCGATGAAGATGATGCAGGGCGCGTGCTTCTTGCCTTGCTCGAAAAGGTCACGGACGCGGCTCGCACCAACACCCACGAACATCTCGACAAAGTCTGAACCCGAAATACTGAAGAAGGGAACCCCGGCTTCTCCAGCAATCGCGCGGGCGAGCAAGGTCTTGCCTGTGCCAGGCGGGCCCACCATCAGTACGCCCTTGGGAATGCGACCCCCCAAGCGCTGAAATTTCTTGGGGTCCTGAAGGAAGGCGATGATCTCCTCGACCTCGTCCTTGGCTTCGTCTGCGCCGGCGACGTCGGCAAACGTGATCTTGTTCTGGGATTCGCTCAGCATCCGCGCCTTGCTCTTGCCAAAGCTCATCGCCTTGCCGCCGCCGGCCTGCAGCTGCCGCATGAACAGGTAGAACATCACCAGCAAGAAGACCATGGGGAGTAGGAACGTCAGCGTCGTTGCGAGGTACGGATTCCCTTCCTCTTCGAGGTACTTGATCTTGACCTTGTTCTTCAGCAGCAGCTGAGCGATCTCGTCCCCCTGGGCGGGACCGATGGTAACTCCGCGCTCGGGCTGCGCCTTGCTCGATGGGTTAACGATCTCGAAACGGAACTCGCGGTCCTGAATCTCGACAGCTTCTACATGACGAGCATCTTTCGACGCTTCGACGAGTTCAACGAATTCACTGAAGGGCATGGCCCGGCGATGAGGTTCGTTGGGACTTAGAAACTGCCAGATCGCCAAGAATGCGACGATCAGCACGACCCAAAGGAGCAGAGTTTTTTGTGGTTGTTTCACAGAAACCTCGAAGCGCGGTTCCCCTCGGGGACCCAGTGACCGATCGCCTCTAGTGGAGCCACAGGCGAACAGCGGAAGAACGGTTCAGTATAGCTATACTTAATCACATTTGGGCTTTTTCAAACCCGATGGCCGAAGTTTTGACTCGGACTTGTTCCGCCCGTGCTTTTGACCTGCGCCATCCGTCACAGCCGTCGTCAACGTCGGCTGCCCAGTTTGGGGATCGAGCTGGATCGCTCGGCCGCCACCTAACAGTACGTGAGCACGGCGCTGACGGTGACGCAACGCTCGGCGTAGCAGATTCCTGTGTGATCTTCGAAGGCGGACAGCGCGACCCGACTCGTCGACCACGACGGGAAGGTCGGGCTCGGCGATCTCGTCTGCCAGGGACGTGAGGTGGGAAACAATGCCCGGGGAGAGAGACTCCAGCAGTGGCAGGACCTCGTGGCGAACCCGCGCGCGGAGAAATCGCGGGTCATCGTTGGACGGATCCTGTGCGAAAGGGATTCGGTGGCGCGACAGGTGCGCACGCACCTGCGCATAGCCCGCTCGAATCATGGGGCGTAGTAGGTGCCCGGACTGGACCGGCAGCACGGCCAATCCCCGGGGACCGCTCCCACTCAGCAAGCGGATGAGGACGGTTTCCGCCCGGTCCTGCGCGTGGTGGGCTGTGGCGATGTAGTCGCAATTGAAGTCTTCCCGCTGAGCCTCGAGTGCTCGGTAGCGGAGCTCACGCGCCCGGGCGTGGAGATTGCCCCCGAGTTCCAGTCGCACACCGCGGACCGCAAAGGGCACGTCGAGTTCGCGCGCGAAGCTGGCTGCCAGTGCGAGTTCGTCCTTGGCCCCGGGCCGCAAACCGTGATCGATGCCGCAGGCGAACAGTTCGAACGAAAGGCGGCTTCGCAACAGGCTACACACGTGCATCAACGCCATGGAGTCCGGCCCGCCGGAGACACCAAGCAGTACGCGCTGTCCTGGGCGGAGTTCGCTCTCTTCTCGAAGGGAGCGTGAAACAGACTGCAACAACGCCGGCGGGTGAGACCTCATTACAGAAGCTCGAACTTCTTGCAGAAGCAGATCTGCTGCCCCACGTCTTTAGGCCGCGTCAAATGCTCCCCGTTCGGAAAGCCTTCGGAGCAGCCCTCGGACTCGGGCGCGAAATACACACAAACGCGGCACGTGCAGCGCAGCTCGAAGCGGCGTGCCTCGTCGAGGAAACGTTGATCAACCGGGAGGCGCATCGATCTCTCGACTCTGCGCCGGACCCCGAATCTCGATGTCGGTAGGTGCGTCCGCTCGCGACACGCTGGTTATCAACCCGCCACCCAACACTCGGTCCCCTTCGTAGAGGACGGCGTATTGCCCCACGACGACTGCGGGCAACGCACTATCGAAACAAACCTCGGCCCCGGCAGCGTGCGGTCGAACAGCGGCCGCGTGGCTGTGGCCCCGATAGCGGACTGACACCTCGGCCCGCACAGGCAGTTCGAGATCGTGGGCCAGCGAGAACTCGCCGAGGATTGCCCGATCTGACAAGAGTTCGTCGTGCTTACCGAGCACGACTCGCCCCTGTTCAGCGTCGATATCGACCACGTACGCCTTGTGCCCCAGCGCAACACCTAGGTTCTTGCGCTGGCCCACGGTGAACCGGTGCACCCCTTGGTGCTGCCCGATGACCGCACCTTCGGAGTCGACAATGGGTCCCGGACGCACTCTCGGCGCGGCTTGTTCCTCCACGAACCTGTCGTAGCGACCCGTGGGTACGAAACACAGCTCTTGGCTCTCCCCTTTGTGGGCGCCAGGCAGGTCGAGTTCTGCCGCCTCGGCCCGCACGTCTCCTTTGCTCAATTCCCCGAGCGGAAACAGCAGGCGACGCAACTGCTCCTGGCTCAGCATGTGCAAAAAGTAGCTCTGGTCTTTGTTGGCGTCCCGCGCGCGCAGCAGCTGCCACGTGCCGTCGACTTGTTGCAGCCGCGCGTAGTGGCCCGTGGCCACGCGCGACGCGGACAGACGGTCGGCGATCTGGAGGAGCTCCCGAACCTTCACGCCGCGATTGCAGCGAACACACGGGCTGGGTGTCGTTCCCCCGAGATAACTGTCGATGAATGGCTCGACGACCTCGCCGCGAAAGAGCTCACGCCTGTCAAAAGCGAAGTGGGGAATGCCCAGAGTGTCGCAAACCCGGCGGGCGTCGTGGATGTCTTCGGGCGCGCAACAACGACTCTTCACGGAGCCGTCGTCGGGGTAGTCCCAGAGGTGCAACGTCACCCCGACGACCTCGTAACCTTGACGAAGCAATCTGGCAGCGGCGAGAGACGAATCGACCCCACCGCTCATGGCCACGATGACACGCTCGGACATTGGAGGGTGGGTCTAGCAGATGACTCACTGGCTTTGCATCGTCGTGCGCACCGCATTGGAAGTCTTGTCCACCACCTTCGTGACTAGCTCGACGGCTTCCGTGTAGCGGTACATCGCCGCCTGCAACGCGAGAAGTTGTGTCGAATTGAGCTGCCCATGTGCTTGAAGGCTGGCGTCAATCGTTGCCTTGCCGCGATCGAGTTCAGCACTCAAGCCGTGGAAAACACTTCGGAAACTGTCATCACTCTCAGTTCTTCTGGGTGTTTGTTCAGTTTCCGCCCAGCGGATGAGGGGTGGCGGTGAATTGGAGATGGGTTGGTCCATGCGCGCCACCTCGGCCGGGCCGGACTCCAGTTGCGACAAATCACTCAGACACTCTGCCGGAGCCGCTTCGTCAGACGACCAATCGCGCGCGTGTGCAATCGACTCGCCCAGCTCTTGCTCAATCCCAAGTCCTGGGCAACGTGGTCGAAGCGCTCTCCCTCGAAGTAGTGGCGCCGCACGAGCTCCTGCTCGTCCTCTGGCAAGGTCGCTATCTGACCTTTCAGCAGAGCGCGGAGTTGGGCGTACTCGATCTCTTCCTCTGGGGAACGCGTGTCCGAAACACTTGTCAGCTCGCCATCCTCACCAATCGCGCTCGGTCGAACCATGCCCGCCGCCATCGCGGTGGCCATCCGCGCTAGATGCTCGTCCAACAAACGCTGTGCGTCGGCGGGAGATTCTCCAGGTGGCCGCTGCACACCTTCGGCAGCGCTGTCTTCCGAGTAGCGATTCGCAGCGTCCATCATCCGCAGCTTCTCATATAGCCTGCGGGGCAACGCGGAGTTCTTGCGCACCCCATCGATCATCGCCCCTCGAACTCGATAGCTGGCGTAGGCGCGGAAGGGGACTTCGAGTGACGGGTTGAATCGGCGTGCCGCCATCATCAACCCCTCGTGGCCGTAGCTCTTGAGCTCGTCCAACGTCACGTGCTGACGTAGCCCCCGCGCCACCTGACGTGCCACGACCTCCACCAGCTCCAATGACGACTGGAAAAGTTCGAGACTCTCAGGCGTGTCCTTTTCGAGCTCCACGGTGCTGGAATCTACACGGCGGCCAGTCAAAAATGCCAGCAAAGCCACCACCCACTCGACCAGGGCGGGAAGAACGCCTGTTCGGGTGCGCCGCCAGTCGCGAAATGCCATAGTCCCGCAATGTTTCGATGGGGCGCAGCCGCATATGCTTTGCTCAGCCTCATCGTGGTTGGGGCGAGCTGGTACTGGTTCGACCGCTTGCCGCTGACCCACCCGGAGCCGTGGCTGGAGCAATCAGCAGCGATAGCGCAGCTTTATAGCTTGCTCCTAGGCACCTTCTTTGGCGGATGCATCGTGCTCTCGAGCCGGTTCAGCGTCGGACGCTTCAATTGGGCGCGACGCATGCACGCCGAGTTTCGCCCGGTTGCGCGCCAGCTATCGCCTGCCGGGGTGCTCGTGCTCGCCGTCCTAAGCGCTGTCGGCGAGGAACTGCTCTTTCGGGGCATGCTTCAGCCCGCCATCGGTCTGCTGCCTCAGGCGCTGGTTTTTGGCATCGTGCATCAAATGCCGGGACCAAGCCGCTGGGTGTGGGTAACGTGGGCCGCCGTGGTCGGGCTCGGTTTCGGCGTCATCTTTCAACTGACTGGCGCCATTGCCGGACCCATCGCCGCCCATGCCATTGTCAATGGTCTGAACCTCTCGTATCTCAAGCACCACGATGTCCAGCCGCAGCAGAGCGTCGGCGGTCTGATGGGCCGGCGCTCAGGGTGAACGTTCGAGCGCCAGCGACGGAGCTGGAGTAGACGAGCAAACACGTGTCCACACAAGACAGCACCGTATCCGAGGAGCGGCGTCCATTGCACGCGCTCTGGCTTGGCACACGCCCCTACGGTGAAATGTACGAGCTGCAACTGAGTCTGCACGAGCACGTCAGGCAGGCGCCATACGATTTGCTGCTCCTGCTCGAACACGAGCCATGCATCACGTTCGGACGGGGGGCTCATGACGACAACCTTCTCGCCTCGGAGAGTGTGCTCGATGAGCTGGGCGTCGCCATCCACAAGACCGATCGAGGCGGTGACGTCACACTGCACGCACCGGGACAACTCGTCGCCTACCCCATTGTAAACCTCAACCACGGCAGGAAAGATGTCCGGCGCTATGTCAACACTCTCAGCGAGACGATGGGAGCGCTGGTCAAGCCGTACGGCATCGGCACGGGCACACTCCCGAAGATGATCGGCTTGTGGACAGATGCTGCTCACCTGGACACATGGCCCGGGTTTGAGCAGGCTTTGGCCCCGCACAAGCTCGGCGCCATCGGCGTGCGGATTTCGCGCTGGGTCACCATGCACGGCTTCGCCCTGAACCTCACGACAGATATGTCGTTGTTTCGACTTATCGTCCCTTGTGGCATCAGCGAGTTACCAGTAGCGAGTGTTCAGTCGTTGACCCAACACGCGCCAGAACCGCACTCACTCGCCGCCGCCACCCACTTCGAGATCTCCGAGCGCCTCGGTCTGCAGATGGGGCGATCGTTCGAGTACCACGCGATACTCGAGGCAGCGGCGATCGTCGAACTCGTGCGCGGCAGCGCGATTATTCGTTGACCGAACGGTTGTCCTTGCCCCCGGCGGGCGCGGCTGCTACGCGCCCGCTGTGGAGTCTAACGACCCCAAAGCCTCGCGCCACGTTGGCCGTGTTGTGGATCCCGGCGTGATCGATGGTGCCAGCGCGGAGTTCTCCGAGCCTGTGCTCGAGTCGGGCACTCCCGCAGGCGCGCCCCCGTCGAACTATCCAACTCCGCCCTCTCCGCCGCCAGACAGCTCCCACTTGCTCGACGCAACGGAGGGCCCCGCGGAGCCAATCGAGACCGGTGCGCACCAGAAGACCGACGCGATCTCCTCAACACAGACCCAGGCCGCGACACACACGTCAAACGTCGACGTGCCGTCGCCCGCAGCCAGTGCTTCAACCGACTCCGCAACCGAATTGGCTGCCAACGAAGAGCGACGGCCCTCAGAACCTTCCGAGCGACCATCCTCGGGGAGCGAATCGGACGAGGCGGGACGCTACTCCGTGGACGCAAGCGTCACCAACGCTCTGACCCGAGATACGTCCTCTCACATCGAGCCAGACTCTCAGCTCAACCCAGAGGAGGAACGCGAATCGCGTCCTTCCACAGGCTTTGTCCGCACGGGCCACCCCGTTCGAGATCGCTTGCTCGCCAAAGCTGCCGAAGCTCAAGCCAAAGCCCCTCCCCCGCCCGTGGAACAAGGCGAGCTACCGGACTTCTCCTCTCTCGGTGTCGCCACCAGTGAGCTAGACGAGATCGCTGCTCCCAAGCACGACAGCAACGCCCCGCTGGCCGTTGGTGGAACGACGCTCTCTTCCTCGAACCTGCTGGTGTTCGGAACGGTATGCGGCTTGGTCGCCGTCGTGTCGTTGTTCACCTTGCTCATTCAGTTTTCACCTCGGGATGGTGTGGCGCCGACACCCCTCACGCCCGCTGCGAGTGCGACGGTACAGCCCAGCGCTGCTTTTCCCATTGCGGCTACCAGCACCACCGCGACGCTACCGTCCGTGCGTCCGCCGCCACGCAAGAAGATCCCTGGGCCCTGGAGAATCGGCGCCGCCGCCACGGGGCAACGCCTCATCGAAGGTGAGATTGGCCAAGAACCGTTCCTCAAGGCAATTCAGAGCGCAGGGATTTCGAAGAACCAGGCATATCGCGTCTACACGGCTCTCAAAGAAGAGAAGAATCTCGACAGGTGCCGCCCCAAAGACGAATTCCGCGCCCTTTTGGACACCGCCTCCGGACGCGTAACCGCATTCGAATACGTGGTCAGCAAGGAAGAGGTGTACCAAGCACGCGAAGGCGACGATGGTTTGCTCAAAGGCCAGCGCCTCGATTTGAAGGTTGAAAGACAACGCGTCCAAGGCTCGCTGACCATACTCACCGAGTCGTTTGCTGACGCTGCGCGTGCCGGCGGATTGGAGCCGGCGCTAGGGCAAGTGCTGAACAAGGCGCTCGATGGCCACACGAGCGTGTCGCAGTTTCAACGCGGCGATCGATTGCGCGTCGTGGCGCAGGAAGTCACCGTGCTGGGCGAGTTCTATCGCTACGCGGGGATCGAGGCCCTGGAATACCTCCCTGTCAACGGCGACCCCATCAGGATCTACTACCACACCACTCGTAAGCGTTACTACGATGCAAAAGGGCGTGCTCCAGGTGAAGGTGGATGGCGCAGGCCCGTGAAGGATGCCCCGGTGACGTCCAAGTTCAATCCCAACCGCTTGCATCCAATCTTGAAAAAGCGAATGCCGCACAATGGCACGGATTTCGGCGCGCCCACGGGGACGCCCATCTACGCGGCGCTATACGGCACCATCACCAAACTCGGCAACTACGGAGCCAACGGTAACTTCATCGCGATCGAGCACAGCAACAACTACGAGACTGGCTACTCGCACCTGTCTCGGTTCGAGCCCGGACTCAAAGTGGGCGACAAGGTCAAGACCATGCAGCCCATCGGCTACGTTGGCTCCACTGGCAGGTCAACGGGGCCGCACTTGCACTTCAGCGCCAAGAAGAACGGAGCCTTCATCGACCCTGAGTCGCTCAACCTCGATGCTCTGACGGTATTGGCAAAAGGAGAACGCGCAGCTTTTGGAAAGATAAAGCAGCACTACGACGAGTTGCTCGAAGCCGTGGCGCTACCGCCGCCGCTGGCAGCCCCAGCAAGCACCGCGACGGCGCCCGATCCCGTTGGCGAAATGGATCTCGACAGCGATGGCATTCTGGAGGCAGACGCGCCTAGCTCCGCGATCATGCCCCTGCCCCCGACGCCAGTCACCCCAGCACCCATTGCCCCGAACCCGAGTACCTCAGTGGCGGCTTTGTCCGCATCGCCGGCGCCGACACCCGCCGCGCCACCGCTGCCAGCGACGCCAGCAGCGTCGGCGGCCACGGCACCAGCGCCCGGCCGCTTCGACTCGATCTATCTGACGGACAAAGAGCTGATGGAGTCCCAGTCCAGTGCGGACGAGGGTGAAGTCGAGCAATGACGCGAGAACGAAGTCAAACGCGCAGACGCATCGAGAAAGCGCTGCCTCGGGGGAGGTTTGCCTCTACCGTCGCACTACCACCGTGAGCCTCGGCAATACTGGCGACCAACGCCAAGCCGATACCGCTGCCACGCACACCTTGAGCCTCCACCCCGCGAGCAAAGCGCTGGAAAATCCGCTCGCGGTCCGCTTCCGCAACGCCGTCGCCGCGGTCGCGAACCGTCACTTGCAGGTATTTTTTGTGCGGGCGACTCACTTCGATGCCCACCCAGCCACCACTGGCCGCGTACTTCAGCGCGTTGTCGACGAGATTGTTCACCGCCATGGTCACGGCGGCTTCGTCCAGCTTGATGCGCGGTAGATCGGGCTGTACCGACAACTCCAACGTGACTCCCTGGCGCTCGGCGCGACTCTCGCAGACCTCCACCGTGCTCGCGACGATTTCGCCCAGGTCCCCCTCGGCGAATCGATACGCCTCGCTCCCGCGTTCTACTTTGGCGAAGTCCAGGACGTTCTCAATGAGTGCGCTCAGGCGCTCACTCTCGGTCACGATGATGTCGACGTACTGTTTGCGCTTCTGCTCGTCGTTGGCACGTCCGGATTGCAAGAGCTCCCCAAACATGCGGATGAGAGACAGCGGTGTCTTGAGTTCGTGAGAGACGTTGGCTACAAACTCGCCCTTCAGGTTAGCCAGTCTGCGCTCGCGGGAGGCAGCGTTCATGATCACGAAGCTGCCGGCGACGACGACCAGAGCAGACAGAGCAGCCAGTACGATTTCGATCATCAAACGCCGCTCTGTGCGCTCCGCGAGCTGCTCTGCGGCCGACAGCGCGACATTGAGTCGCCACTTGTAAAGTGTGGTTGGGAACTGTCGACCAACGGTGATCTCGCCTTCACTCAACGGCGGACCAAATATGATGCGCCCCTGGTAATCCACCACATTGACACGACTCTGCGTATCTTTACCTCCGTACAGCATGGGTAAGTACTCGTGGGCAATACGCGAAACGTCATGACGCACCACCACCAGGTACCACCGACCTGCCCGTTCGCGCTGAAAGTACGAGATGAGATAGTTCTGTCCGTCGTAGGTTCGGTGGAGGTGGCGGAGTTGCGCCTTGGGCTCACCGAGCTCCAGCTCGCCGATGACTTTGTAGAGTACCATGCGCCGGAACTCATCATCGGCAGGTCCGGGAGCGCGAGAAGCATGTAGCAAGACCTCTCGAGCATCGGTGCTGTTGTCGATGACCATGAACGAGCGAATGGTCGGCGTCTGCCGACGCGCGACTGCCAGCCAATCCTTGGCGGATTCGTTCAGCGCCAAAAGACTGAGCTCACCCGCGATGGCGTTATCTTGATCGATGATCAGTTGCTCCAAGAGTGAGGCGCGTGTGTTGGCCAGTTCCAGCGACGCTTCGACCACAGCCTGCTCACGCAGCTTGTCGAGCTGAAAGCTCGCGCGAAAGCTGCCACCGCTGAGTACGAGCACCGCGATGACGATGGCGGGAAGGAGCAGGAACGTTAAAAAGCGCTCTCGGCCCGTGCGTTCGGACCTCATGGCAACACCATAACCCTCACGTAGCCTCTGTGGCTTCCCCGTTTTGGACGAGCAGCAGCAAAGTCAGGCTCCAAGGCTGATTCCAAGTGCCGAGGTCCTACCCCGACTCCAAACCAGGCGCTACCCAGGACACCGGCCCCGTTTTCTGTTACAGCCGCCAACATTGACATGAGGCGATGGCCCCTGGCGATTCTCGACGGCCTCCGATTCCGAGGTGTGCCGCGACTGACTCTGGCGTTCGGTGTGTTTTCAGCCGCCTGCGTACTGTTGGTGGGCGCCCACTTCTTTGCCAGCCTGCACTGGCAGCTGTTCCTGGCTGAAGCGCGCGCGGGGTTTTCGGCCTCCACCGTGCCCTGGTCGGCCCCGCTTGACGACGTTTTCATCCACTTCGACTTCGCTCGTTCGGCTGCCCGTGGTTATCCCTTTGAATGGTCCGAAGGTAACGGATACTCCAGCGGAGGCACGAGTCTGCTCTATCCGTTCGTATTGGCAGTGGGCTACCTCCTCGGCTACGACGGATTGGCGTTGATGCTTTGGGCGGGGATCGTCGCTTGCACCTGCGTGTGGTTGCTGTTGTTGGCAAGCCGGCA
Organism: Polyangiaceae bacterium; assembly: GCA_050298815.1. Classification (GTDB taxonomy): domain Bacteria; phylum Myxococcota_A; class Polyangia; order Polyangiales; family Polyangiaceae; genus SZUA-265. The sequence continues at coordinate 13,577 of JBNKUV010000086.1, read as the reverse complement.
ACTGTTTTTCGAGCTGCCTGCGATTACCACCTTCTTGCTACCACCGCTCTTGCTGAGCGTGGGTGCCCTGAACTGGTCTTTGTTCAGCGGGATGGAGGTGGCATTGTTTCTCGCCATTTGGGGAGGCTGTGTCGTTGCCTGGACGAAGACGATCGAGCAACCCAACTTGCGCAATTTCGCCTGGTTGGGTTTCGCCAACGCGGCGTTGGTCGCCTGCCGCCCGGAATCGGCGGTCGTGGTCGCCGTCTTGTGTCTGACGGCACTCGGCTACAGTTTTCGTAGGTCTGACTGGCGCGGTCGCGCGGCGTTGCTCGTGATTTCCGCAGTGCCCGGTGCCTTGGTCGTGCTCAGCCATGCCATCGCGAACAAGGTGTTCACCGGCGACTGGTCGGCTGCAGGGGCTCTGGTCAAACTGGAGCTGAACCACCCCTACATGACCTCTGAACAGGTCTGGGACGCCTGGACCTTCCACATCAAGTACCAGGTCATGCGGGTCACGGACTATCACTTTTCGGACACGCAAATCCCGATCCTAGGCGTACCCGTCAACGTCGGGTGGGTCGTCTGGGTGTTGGCACTCGCACCTCTGGCGTTCAAGCAAACGCGGCGGCAGGGGCTGCTGCTCTGGTTGTGCATGGCAGCTTGGGTGCTGACCGTGGCGTTGAACGGTCAAGTACGTTGGCAAAATGAGCGCTACACCATGCCTGCAGTCAGCTGGTTGCTGATCGCGGCAGCCCTCGGCGCTGCGGTGCTCGCCCATCGGGCCAGTCAGGGCTTGCTGCGCGCGCGAAGCGACAAGACCCCTGCCCGCTTCATTGGCTGGACCCTAGCGGGTTCGTCGGCCCTCACCGCGCTATTGTTATTCGCGGTGTTTCAGGAGCCGCGCTATCGCGGACAGCTCTGGTTCTTCGGACGTGCTTCACGAAACATCTACGAACAGCACATCGCCGCGGCCCACTTGATCGGCCGCTCTCGTGCATCGCGCATGCTGGTGGGCGATGCAGGCGCCCTGCCCTACGTTGCAGACATCCCGGCCCTCGACATCATCGGGCTGGGCGGCTTCTTCGACTACCCGTTCGCACGAGCTACCCGATTGGGGGTGGCAGCCGGCCTGGAGTTGATTGAACGCATCCCCAACACGCAACGTCCCGACGTGATGGCGATCTACCCGTCCTGGTGGGGTGACATGCCCGCCTGGTTCGGGACCAAGGTCGCCGCGTTCTACGTCCGGGGCAACGTCATCTGCGGTGGAGCGAGCAAGGTGCTCTATCGTCCGGATTGGTCAACTATGGACCGTTCGGGAGCTCCATTCGAGCTTTCCGACGGCGAGCGGGTGGTCGACGAGTTGGATGCGGCTGATCTGATGAGCGAGCAGGCTCGCGGATTCAAGTTGCACGGCGCACCTGGCTACGTATCGATGAAGCTGCTCAGCCACCCCAAGCACGAGGGTGTGGACGGCTGGGATGCGGGGCGATTGATTGCCCAGGGCAGCACCGCTCGGTTCTCCCTGCAGGGGCTTTCCCCCAAGCAAAGCGCAACGCTGCTTTTTCGTTTCGCACCCGCGACGAAGGCCGAGTTCGAAGTGGTCGTGGGGGACACGACACAAACCGTCAACCTCCAGCCGAAAGACGGATGGGTCGAGTATGCAGTAGGGCTCCCCGGTGCGGCTGTCGGCGAAACCATCGACGTCGAGCTACGCGCCATGGAAGGTGAAGCCGTGCTCTATCACGCGTGGGGCTTGCAGGCGAAGTGAGGCATTGGGGACCCCCCCCCGATACAGCTGCTTGGTGCGCGGCGATCGCCGGCGCGCTCTTACTCCTGGTCACCTTCGCCGCACCCAAGCCATGGCGACAAGACCTGACGAAGCGGATCGTGCAAGTCAACGCGCTCTACTTCGTTGGGATCGCCTCAGCGTGTAGCTTGCTTCTTTCCGCCTGCTACGTTCATTTCTACCTGGGGGGCGGACCACGAATCATCGATGCCACGAGTTATCTGCTCGACGCTCGTCTACTGGCAAACGGACAGCTCGCGTTCGAACCACCGGGCGCGTTGGCCTCTTCGCACTGCCGCTTCCTCCACGCGACGGCAGAAGGCGAACTCACCCCGATATTCCCACCGGGGTACCCACTGCTCCTCGCCCTCGGTGTCCTGCTCGGACAACCGATGTGGGTCGGGCCCGTGCTCGCGGCGATCCTGACCGCAATGAGCTATCTGCTTGCGCGGCGAGTCTTCGGAAGCGAAGCCGTCGCACGCGGAGCCTGCGCGATGAGCGCGCTGTGCGCGGTACTTCGCTACCATACCGCCGATACGATGAGCCATGGGTGGGCGTCCGTGCTCTTGTGCTCTGTGCTCTATCTCGCGATCGTCGGGCGAGACGAGGCAGTAACCCGTCACATTTGGTGGGCTCCCTGGCTAGCTGGGTTGTTCGCCGGTTGGCTCTTCGCGACACGACCACTGACGGGACTGGTCGCTTGCGGCGCGTACGCCCTTTGCGCGCCCCCTTCTCAATGGATCCGAGCCGCGACGACGGCGCTTACGGGGGTATTCGCCTTCTTCTGGCATCAGAAGGTGCTCACCGGACGTTGGGGCGGCTTGGTGCAGCACGACTACTACGACACGGTAGATGGCCCAGTCGGATGCGTTCGTCTCGGTTTCGGTAGCGATGTCGGCTGCCGCGTCGAGCATGGCGAGTTCATCCAACAATACATGCCCGATGGGTTCGGGCCGTGGGAGGCTCTTGGCACGACTGGTCGTCGTCTCGCCATGCACCTGAGCGACGCGGGGAACATCGAGCTGTTCGCCCCGTTTCTGCTCCTTGCCATCGCGCGCTGTCTGCCCCAGAGAAAGGCGCGCCTCTTGTCATTCACCATCGTCACGCAGGTCGTGATTTACGCGAGCTTCTACTTCGACGGGAACTACCCCGGCGGTGGAGCGCGAATGTTCGCGGAACTGCTACCGCTCGAGCATGCGCTGCTGGCTTGGGTAGCGTGGCGCCACCGCCTCTTGCGATTCGTGGTCCCGACGATGCTCCTCGGCTTCGCCGTGCACACGAGCTTCGACCATCGTCACCTGGCCGAACGCGAGGGAGGTCGACCGATGTACGAGCCGGCGGTGGTGCCGCCAAGCGTGGAGATGGTGTTCGTCAATACGGACCATGGCTTCAACCTGGGCGCAAACCCAAGACAGACATCCCCCATCGTCTTGCGTTTTCGGGGCGATGGCTACGACTACGCGAGCTGGTGGGCGGCGGGGCGCCCCAGAGCGGCCATCTACGAGTTCGACCCGGAGGGCAAGGCCCCACCAACGCTCGAGCCATACCACCCAAGGCCGCGCTTGCGCTTCGAAGCCGAATCGAACTGGCCGGCGCGCAAAGTGCACGGAGGCTGGATCGAGCCCATTTTCTCCGCGACTGCCTGCACGAGCGGAGGGCGGGCCCTCCGGCTCAACAGCGATGGGTCCGAAACGCCAACAGCATGGGTCGAGCTCTGGACGCCCGCCGCCGGGCTGTATTCCGTAGAGGTTTCGGGCACCGCCGAACTGGCGCTCTCGCTCCAGGGGCGCGCGCAGACGCCGCGGATGTCTGGGCCGTTTCCACCGTGTGAGGCCCGCCGCAGCGAGCTGCTCCCCTTGGCGGCGGGGACCCACTGGCTAGCGGTCCAAGGCACTGATCGGGCCCAGTTTGACTACGTTGAGCTGATTGCAGCTCCCACACTGACCCTGGCAAGCCCACCCGAACGTGCCAATTGCGGTCATGACGGCACTGGACCTTGCCCCTAACCCTGTAAAAGCGTTTGACATTTCCACGCCCCAGCCGCACGCTTTCCAAGTAACGCTGCCGGAGGGTACGGGCATGACGAAAAGCGAGTTGATAGACGCAATCGCCGCAAGAGCAGATCTCACGAAGGCGCGAGCAGAGATGGTCGTTAACTGCGTCTTCGACACCATGACCAATGCGCTCAAAGACGGTGAAGGTATCGAAATTCGGGGCTTTGGAAGCTTCACGGTTCGGCCCTACAAGCCGTACGCCGGGAGGAACCCGCGGACTGGCAATCCGGTACCGGTCCCGGCCAAGCGCCTGCCCTTCTTCAAGGTGGGCAAGGAGCTCAAGGAGCTTGTGAACAATAGCCTAGAGCTCGCGCAAACCGACCCGAAAGACTGAGCCTGGCTCCAGATCGAAAGCGCCGCTTTAGGGAACCCAGGCGTGTGTCGTTTGGGAGGGTGTAATGACGAGCAATGCGGTCCTGGCGTTCGGAAACTTCCGCAAATCCGCGCGCATCGATCTGTCGGTCCTCGCTCAGGAGGCCGCCCTCGAGCTGAAGTTCGCGGCCAAGCCCAACGAAGTCTCCGATTGGCTCGATGAGAACACACCACGGGTTCTGCTCATCGACGACACCTCGGAGGATGCCGCCCAGATGTGCCAGATCGCGCGGTCACGCGTGGAGCGAGCGGGCTTGCCAATCATTTCCGTTGCCAAAGAGCTCGACGACTTGAGCTTTGAGGAGGTGTTCAGTTGGGGGGGGGACGACGCCGTTGAGCTCAGCTCGGTTCGGCCGTTGCTAGCGCGCGTTCGGGCCTTGCCTACGGACTCCGACAAAACAGTACCCTCCGTCCGGGGAATGGCAGTTGTCGCCGATCCCGATCGCGCTCGCCGTCTGGTGCGCGCACGTGTGCTCCGCAATGCGGGCTACAGCGTCAATTTCGCTGTCACTGCGGAAGATGCAGCGAACTTCGTCGCCTCTCAAAATGCAGCCTTGGTCGTCATCGACAGCGACTTGCCCGATGCGGCGAGCTTGCTCAAGAAGAGCCAACACGAGATCGAGAACGGGCAAACCATCTTCATCCTGCTCTGCCCTCCGCGTCACATCGCGGAGTTGTCCGCAGAGGTCGGAGGCGGAACGAACCGCGTTGCGGTCAGTGATGGGTTCGCCCCTCCCGAGAACGTACTGTTCATCGCCAACGAGTTGAGACGCGGAGGCACCTCGGACAAACGGGCCAGCCGTCGCATGCTCTATGGCACCAAGGTGAGCTTTCGAGGCGAGGGGCGACCGGTCGATGACTACGGCTTCACTTACAACGTCAGCGCTGGCGGCATGTACGTCCGAACACTCGCTCCACCGGTGGACGACGTGGTTTGGCTGGAACTGCAACCGCCACGAGCCGACCGCCGGGTTCGCTTGGAGTGTGAAGTGGTGTGGCGGCGCCCCTTTGGCCCGGCGGACCACGCCACCGTGCCGCCTGGTTTTGGCGCACGCATCTCCGACGCGACGAAACGCAACATGGAGTGCTGGCTCAATGGGTACAATGCGTTCCTAGCGGGACTGGGACTCGCCGATCCAGTCTCGAAAGCCTCCTGAGGCAGGAGGGCAGCAAGCATCGTCTCGATGCCCCGGGTCGTGTAAGGTGCCCTGGTGGCGATTCGAAAGATAGCGCGGCTAGGAGACCCCATCTTGCGCCGCCAGGCGCGACCAGTATCGCCACAAGAGCTGACCAGCCCTGAGTTGGCGAGGCTGATCGACGACATGATAGAAACCATGCGCGACGCCGACGGAGCGGGCCTGGCGGCACCGCAAGTGTACGAGTCGATCTGCGTGTGCGTTGTCGAGGTCCAGAAGAACCCGCGCTATCCTGCGTTTCCTGAGATCCCGCTGACTGTCCTCATCAACCCGGTGCTGACTCCGGAATCCAGCGACGCTCCCGCGGCGACCGTCCAAATGTACGAGGGTTGTCTTTCCGTTCCCGGCCTGCGCGGTCGCGTGACGAGGCCGCGAAGCGTACACCTTGCGGCTCTGCGCCCCGACGGCTCCAAAGTCGAAGAGACCGTCAGCGGGATCGCTGCCGCGATCCTGCAGCACGAGGTCGACCATCTGCACGGAACATTGTTCGTAGACCGCGCCGACCCCTCGACATTCAGCTTTCAGAAGGAGTACGAACGCTACGTGCCGCACGCTGAACGCATCATCGACGGGGGGGCCTGAGCGTCATGCCTCGACGGCCGTGGTGGAGCACCCTCTCACCGAAACGCGTGGTGCCACCGAAACGACGGAGAGCGCGATGCTGAGTCCGGGGCACGTCGTCGGTGGCAAGTACCGCGTCCTTCGCCTCATTGGCGAGGGGGGCATGGGCAGCGTCTACGAGGCGCAGCACGAGGTGCTGGGCAACCGCGTAGCGCTCAAGTTCCTGCACCCCGAGATCGCAAGTCAGCCTGGCCTGGAACAGCGCTTTCTCCAGGAAGCGAAGCTCAGCGCGACCATCGACGACCCACACATCGTGCGGGTGGCAGACGTCGACACGGCACCTGAGGGCGCCTACCTGGTGATGGAACTCTTGCAAGGCGAGCCTTTGCAGGCGGTCATGGACCGAGAGGGACCGCTGGGCACGGACCGCTCGATTCGTTTCACCCTGCAGATCCTCGATGGCTTGAACGTGGCCCACCGCTTGGGTGTCGTGCACCGCGACCTCAAGCCCGACAATGTCTTCGTGACACCGAGCAACTCCGGTCCACTGCTAAAGCTGCTCGACTTCGGCATCGCCAAACTCCGCGCCGAGGAGGGCTATCAGATGACCCTCACACGCCCCGGCGCCATCATGGGAACCCCCGAGTACATGGCGCCGGAGCAGGCCTATTCGGCTGACCTGGTCGATCAGCGCAGCGACCTCTACGCGGTGGGGGTCATGCTCTTCGAGATGCTCAGCGGCAAGCGCCCCGCGGACGGTGACTCTCCACAAGAAATCGCCGAAAAGACGATCAAGAAGCAGGTGCTGCAACTGGGCGATCTGTGCCCCCACTTGCCGCCGTCACTAGTGAGCGTCGTCCATCACGCCATCGCGGCGAGTCCCGACGACCGATTTGCCGACGCGATGTCGATGGCGCGCGCCCTGCATCCGTTTACGCCCATGACGGGCGGCCCCATCGCGTCGACCATCGACCGGTCCACAGCTGCCTCCACTCCGTTCTTCACCGTCAGCAAGACGCCGAAGGTGGGCGAGCATTTCACTTCCAACCCACACGAGGAAGTCGACCGGCGAAGCGCAGTCGTACCAACGATCCCACCAGCCGCGGGTCCGCCGATGGTTGCGACTCAGAACCCAAAAGCAAAAACCGCCAGCATGCCCCAGGTCGCGGCGCCACCCCAGGTCTCGCATCTACCCTACGGTAGCAGCCCACCTCCCAAGACCCTTTCGCCGTTGCCACCCGCCCCGATCCCAACGCGCGCAACGTCGAGGCGACGCTCCTCCGCTTGGATCTGGGTAGCGTTGCTGATGGCGCTGGCCGGAGGAAGTGCCGCGGGTGCCTGGTACTACTTCGAGATCTATCTCGACCCCGGCCCCCCACCACCACAACCCGTTCGACGTGTCGTTGCGGTCGCCAGCAGCGCGCCGATCGAAGAAGAACCCGCTTTGGTCGAAGCCGATGACGACGAGCCGACTGCGGAGCCAAGGCCCCGTGTGGGTGCGTCACCCCGCCCTTCTCCGAGACCGGCCGATCCCGTGCCGACCCTCCCCACTTTCCAGCTGCCGACGAATCTGCCGTTCCCCACGGCAATACCGACAACACTCCCAACGAGCCTGCCAACGACCCTGCCCACCCTATTTCCGGCACCTTCCACGCCGAATCCGCCCCCAGAGACCGCTCCCTAGTCCCCCCCACCGCACTGATCGCTTGACGCGGCGGCAGGGCGGACTAGGGCAGTACGCGGGACGGGCTGGCCGACACACAGTCGCAACGTCGTCGCCATCTCGCACGAGGAACAACCGCCTTGAAACGAATGCCAACTTTGACCGACCAAGAGCGGCGCTTCGTCGAATCGCTGCCTTCCAGCTACCGCAACGAGTGCAGCGTGGAGGTCATGCATGCCCACGCAACGCTAGCGTTGAACCGTGACGGACAACTTGCGGTCGGTGTCTTCGAGCGTCGCGGGGATCTTGCTGGCGTATGCATCATCGTCGATGACCAACCTGGGTTGCTAGCGCTCATTTCCGAGGCGATGGTCCGCTGCGATCTCGATGTCGTCAATGCGGAGGCATTCACCCGTCGCGTGGGTGAGCGAGCTGAGGCGATTGACTTGTTCTGGCTGCGCCGGGTCGAGCGCGAGCGGGTGCTTTCCGTAGAAAGTGAGCACATCGAGCAGCTGCGAGTGACCCTCGCCGGCTTGCTGCGCAAAGAGGACGGCTTCCACACGAGGCCCCCACCTCAACCAGGTGTCACAACGAGTGAATCGAGAGTGCGCTTCATCGAAGACGAGGAAGGCGCGTTGAGCACGTTGGAGATCGAAACAGAGGATCGCTCGGGCTTGCTGCTGAGTGTCTCGCGCGCCCTGTACGAGCAACGCGTTCAAGTGCTGAGCTGCGAAGTGAGGACGGAGTCGAGTCGCCGCGTGGTGGACCGGTTCAAGATCGCCGAGAACGACGGAACGGCTGTTGGGCCTGGACGGCGGCTCGAGATCCAGGTCGCCGTGCTCAGCGCCATCGAGCCCGCAAAGCGGCTCAACTCGACCGCTCCACCCAGGCCCGAAGCCTAGAGGGTTGCAGGGTGGTGTGGCGGCCCAGTGGCCGACACTCTCCTCGAAAGCTCCACATGGACGAGCGGCATCTCGGGGCATTACTTGGGTGCGAAAGCCCCGAGTTGGGGCCGTGCACGGCCAATGACTGACAACTTGCACCAAGTGCCCCAACACATCGCAATCATCATGGACGGCAACGGCCGTTGGGCGCAGGCCCGTGGTCTTGCGCGGACCGAAGGGCATGCCAAGGGCGCCGAGTCAGTTCGAGCCACGGTGAGAACTTGCCGGGCGATGGGCGTCGGCTACTTGACCTTGTACGCCTTCAGTGTGGCGAACTGGAAACGGCCTGCCACGGAAGTCCGCGCCCTAATGCACCTGCTCGCTCACTTTGCCGAACAAGAGAAGCAGGAGTTGCGGGAGCAAGGGATCCGGCTGAGCGTCGTTGGAGACATTGCTGAGCTGCCCACGACGGCTCGCCGCGCGATCGAAGACGCGATGGCGTATACGGCGGACTGCACGGACATGGTGCTCAGCTTGGCCCTCTCGTACGGCGGCAGACACGACATCGTCAGCGCGGCGCGTGCATTGGCAATCAAGGTCAGCGCTGGTCTTCTTCTACCGGAGGAAATCGACGAGGAGCGCTTACAGGCGGAGATGTCCACGCAGCAGCTCCCGGCGGTCGACCTATTGATTCGCACCGGCGGCGAATCACGGGTCAGCGATTTCTTGTTGTTCGAGTCCGCGTATGCGGAGCTCTTGTTCCTACCCATCATGTGGCCTGAGTTCGGCGAGGCTGAAGTCAAGGAAGCCATTCGGACCTTCGGGGGTCGCGAACGTCGTTTTGGGCTCACGTCTGGCCAGGTGCAGACGTTGAGCGCGGGGCGCAGCTTCGATCCGATGGACAGCACGAGCATCCCCGCCGCGGAATAGCGGTGCGTTGACTCGGCCTTGGGCGCTCAGGCAACTGCCACGATCACGCACTGACGTTTTCCGCGAGGCACGACGACCTCGACGTCATCATCGACGGCGCGACCGATGAGCGCCTTACCTAGCGGGGACTTCGGAGTGACGGTCTTCAGCGTCAAGTCGTCGACACTGATGTGAACACCTCCGGCCGCGGGTAAGACGAAGAGCACGTCGACCTCTCCAGTTGCGGCGTCCTCGTCTTCCAGCGCTACCAACGCGCCAACACTGACCTCGTTGACCACTCCTATGATCTTGGGGCGCAATGTGGCCAGGCGCGTGAGTTCATCCGACAGTTCCTCGACACGCCGGGCCTGCCCCCGAGCCAAGTAGGAAGCTTCCGTGGCGCGAGTGTCCTTGTCGTTCTCGGGCTTGGCCTCTTCATGAGTTGCGCCTTGAGCAGCGGCCCGCTGGGCTGCACTCACCGCATCCAGCTCTTCGTTCAGCTTCGCCCGCACCGTGTCGAGTAGCGCGAGCTTATCGACGAGAGGTAGGCGTTCTCTAGCTTCGTCTGCGGTCACGGGTAAACGCCCCACCCGGTGAGCTCAGAAGGAGTACTCGACTGTATTGATCGACTCCACCTGCTCTTTGTACTCCAGCGCTCGAACGACCCGTTCGATGCACTCGGTTTTGGCGGGAGTGGCGGCCTTGACGTCGGCGCCGACGACCTTGCCCATCCAGATGGCGATCTTGACCTTGAAATGGTCATTCGGCGTGATCTGGCATTCCTTGTACGTCTCGATGTCCATCAGGGGTTTGGCGAGCACCTCCTGGTCCAACCCGATGTAGTCGTAGTCTGACGGAACGGCGCTGATGGCGTCGTTGACGCTCATCCCCGGCTTGAACTCGGGTTCTTTGCGCTCGGCTGGCTCGGCGGAGGGCTCTGGCTCCGGGGGCGGCTCGTCGGCGCTCGTACCCTCGCCGGTGTCCCAACTCGGATCGGCGGCTTCCACGGTCGTGTCCGCAGGCGGCGGTGGTGGAACTGCGGGTGGCGGCTGCTCGCCGCCACCGCACCCGGCAACCACCAACAACAACCCAACCAACCCACAACCGACGATACGCATGCGCCACACATACTCCGTTCCTCGGGCATCGTAAATCACGCTGCGCCGGTCAAACCGCCCATCATGGGCTCGGTCTCTCCTCTGGATTCCACGGCGACGCTCACCGTTGACACTTGGGTCGGGTGTCTAGATGATGCAGCGCCAATTCCGACCCCCGCGTCGGCCCTTGGTCACCACGCGCCCGTAGCTCAGCTGGATAGAGCGATGGCCTTCTAAGCCATTGGTCGCAGGTTCGAATCCTGCCGGGCGTGCTGTGTTTTTTGGGGGACACTTCTGGATTCCCCGGGGCCCCAACGCCCGGGCCCCGGCGTTGAGCCCAGCCAAACGACGGGTGGCGTTGGGGTTTCCCCCCTCCAGCAGGCGATGCCTGGCTGATCAGGCAGCGGCACCGCGTGAGCTCACCCGAGCTCACTGCCGATTCGCCTGCTGGAGCCTCCCCCCTTCAAGAGGTCCTCTTGGCAGAGAGCCCGACGACGCGTTGCGACGTTGGCAGCGCGGAATCGTCGCGGGCGCCCAAGTGGGCGAACGGCGGGGGGCTCGGGGGCGCGGCTGCTGCGCAGCGCGCCGCTTGCGGCGCGAACGGCGGAGGGCTCGGGGGCGCGGCGCGCTGCCTGCGGCGCGCACGTCGCGGGGATCAGCCCAGGACTGTGCGGATGCGAGATACGACATTGGGCAGTGAGTGGAGCACTTCTTCGGCGCTGACGTGCAGCACGTGGTAGCCGGCTGCGCGCAGCACACGCTCGCGGCGCGCATCGCGTTGGGCGCGATTGCTGTGCCAGCTGCCATCCACTTCCACGATCAGGCCGGCGGCGCTGGCGTAGAAATCCGCGATGTAACCCTGAAGCACGACTTGCCGCCGAAACGACACGCCCAACTGCCGGCAGCGTAGCGCTTGCCAGAGCAACCATTCCGTGTGCGCGGGCTCGTGCCGCATGCGATGGGCACGATGACGCAAGACCTGCCGCTGATGTGAACTGACTGACCGCGATTGATGAACCATCCTGTCCTCCCGGGTTGAGCACGACACGACCACCTGGCGCAGGCAGCGTGACGCGGCACCGACGACAACTTTCGGCCAGAGCCCGTCGCGCCTCGAGGCCGCGGCGCGATGCGTGCGCCGCATCAAGTGGCGGGCTCAACCCTGGAGGGCAGTGCACATCGCCGCGCAGGCTCTGCCAGTGCGAGATGTAACCTGACGATGCAATGGCTCATCCTGACGCAGGCACCTTCCCACGGTTGCCCGCAGCCCGCAGGGCGAGGACACCAAGGGGGAAGCTGCAAGCCAACGGCTTGCAGGATGGGGGCACACCCTCAGCTGGATAGAGCGATGGTCTTCTAAGCCATTGGGCGCCCCTCTGGCTCCGCGCCGGCAAACAGGGGGGCGCTTGTATCACTTACGCGCCACAGGCATCAGAGGCCGAACCGGTTGAGACTACCGCTAGTGTCGCAACCATAGACGCAGAACCCTGAAGGCACATCAAAGGAACACGTTGTGTCACCCGCCGGACACGTCGCCAGGGCAACCGAGACTTCGTCGTTTGTCATCGGTCGCAAGTACGGTGAATCGACGACATCCGTGGAGTACACACACGCCCCGCTCTCGAGTCTGTCGGCATACGCCTCCCAGACCGGTAGCGTTGCTTCGACGACCTCTGAACTCCACCCCATCACCACATCGCTGGTGCCTGCCACTTGTTCCGACCGCACCTCCTCTGCGGACAGCACGCCGTCGCTATTGGTGTCCAATACCACCATGATGCTCCCAACGCCAAAGGCCGGCGAATCGATGCATGGACACTCCGAACGGTCAGTACAAGCACGGTAGCAGATCAGATTCTGTTCCTGTGGCGCCCCAATTGCGTTCAGAGGAACGCCGGATTCGATCGCCTCGGCGAGCGGCGCGTCGTAAGCGATGTGAAGGTACGGGTCCGGCTCCCCTATTCGCTGGTGCCACCAGACCACGGCGAGCCTCGGCGACGTCCATGACGCGTCCGGGGACAGGCTCGGACGGAAGCGCTCAGACGCGCACGAGCTACTCGTTCTGGGCGTCAGCGGCTCGCCCATGCGCTGCTCGAACGCTGGCAGTTCGAACGTGTCGCCACCAGGAGCCGAGCTGGCTTGGCACTTGAAACCAAGTCCGGATTCCATCGGAGCACAGGTCTTGAGCCCCATGGTCAAATAGCACTGCGCACCCGACGCGCAGGAACGACACCGCTCCTCGATACAGGCGTAGTCACCGCAGTAGTCGTACCGCCCCACGGCTGTTCCATCAGCACCAATTGGGGGCGGTGTACACGCAACGCCATGCCCCGACGCCTCATCCACCATCAAGCACTCATCGCGGTCGCAGAACGAGCCGGCGCAGTCGCTGTCCGCACGGCAACCGCTGACATTTTGCTGCACCGGCTCGTCGTGCACCGCCGCGTCTGGCCGTGAACTCATTTCGCTGGCATCGGGAAAATCGGCGGCCGCTTCAGGGGAGGTCTTCTTGCCGCAACCAATGATGTGTTGCGACAAGAAAACGCACCAGATGAACATGACCGCCTTATGAACCGGACCAAGATGAACTGAGCACCGAGGGCGGAAATGCGTCCGCGCGCAAAGTCCACGTCGGTTGTTGCCCAGCTCCTGAGTCGTCATCGCTCCGATTCCTAGGGGCAATCGCAGGCGGACCAGTCAGAACCGTCGCCGCCGTAGTAGAAGTAGTTGCCCGTACTCCACGTGACAGGTGTGTCCATCTTGTAGCAGTCGGTGTCCGTCTTGTATACAGAACGCGTTCCATCGACAGGGCTAAGGTGGGGGCCATTAGTGAGCGATTGTTGATATCGAGGAAACGACTTGCCCGCATGTTCGAGGACGAAGGGGGGCCGGCGGCGAGCATCCAGCGCCGTCGCCTTGAGCTGACCAAGCGTTGGCTTCTCGATTCACAGAGCACAACGCCCGTAGCGGAGATCGGTGCCCTTGCCGGTTTTGCATCGGACGCTACTTTCTTTCGCGCTTTCAAGAAAGCGTTCGAGTCTTCGCCAAGCGAGCTTCGGAATCGTGCGCA
>JBNKUV010000085.1:0-18190 GCA_050298815.1 Polyangiaceae bacterium | reverse complement strand
CTACGTGACGTTCAACGTCAATCCGGACGAAGATGGCGGAGGCCCTGCTTCCGGCTTCGTGACGGAAGAAGGCAGCACACAAACGCACAACGTCGTAGCGACGGTGCCGGGAGATGAAGGCTACTCGCCGTTGTGGCTGGTGAACGTTTACGACAACGCCGCCTTCGATTCGGTCTCGGATTTGGAGACCGCCATGGACGCCGAGCAGTTGGCAGCAGGCGTTGCTACCGTCAACTGCCCCGTCGTATCCGTCGCGCAGTAGTCTCTGCCGGTCACCTACTTCGTCCACGACCGACGCGCCCAGTCTTCCCGGTGGGCGCGCCGGTCGTGGGCTTTTTCTGCTAGTGTCCCGAACGAGGAGTTCGAGATCAGCGAAAGAGCCGTGCGCCGAATCAATAGGAGCGCCGAGCGTTGTCCCGGTAGACCTTCCGGCAGCATACTGGGCTAGGAACAGAACGTATCCTCGCAGAGACAGGGGTGTCTGGTCGCCGTCGCTGACTCGGATGAAAGACTCACGGATGCAGCCACTGGCAAACATCCAACACTCGCCGCTCGCGTCGAGCGCCCACGAGATGATCGGCGGCACGTCTTAGCAGGTCGCAGCTGGCGCTGCTGCCCCAGGAGCTCAATAGGCGGCGAGAAACATCGGACTGGCGACGAGTTCGAGGATCCAATCCGAAACCAGTGGGTCTTCCAGAGCGGCGAGCTCGGGGTTCTCTATCGCGTAGCACCCGTCGTCGTCGTCTTCGGAATTTGGGGGCAACTGGTCGAGACCCAACGAGTAGGCGGTGGCGTGGATGGAGATGCAGGCATGGGTTTCTTCGCGGAGTTCCCCGGCGAGGGCGGCGGCGAGGTCTGCCGCCCCATCCACTTCGATGGTCGTCCTTGGGATGCTCCCCGTCGCGTCGACTTCGAAACCGTTGTCCGTCGTTCGGTATTCGCCCCACGCGTCGAAGTGTTCGAACGTCAAGCCGACAGGATCGAAGAGGGCATGGCAAGCGAAACAGGCCGGGTCTGCTAGCTCGGCCAGGTACTGCTCCCGTCGCGTCACGTCGGTGGCAGGCTCCTCACGAGGTGGTCCCTCGAGACCGGGAGGTGGCGGTGGCACCCCCAAGCAGCGGAGGCTGTTCATGACGACCGTGCCGCGGGTGGCAGGGTGGTGATTGACGTTGAGCCAAAATGCTTGGCCCAGGAGGCCGACTCTGCGGGGCTCGGGTAATTGAACGATGCCCCATTCGTCGTCTGGCGTGGGGATGCCGTAGAACGTAGCCAGTTCGGCATTCGCCACGGCTTGGTCCCCGCTGTACAAAGCGGACAACGGTGCGCTGGGTTCGAACAACAGGAAATCGAGGGTGCGCTCCGTCGACTCCAAGGTGCTTTGCAGCAGGGAGTCGTCCATGGAGAGCCGTTCGGCGTCGAGTTGCAGCCAATCATGAACGAAGCGCTTGAGGCCCACGCGCCCCTTGCTCTCGTCTCGAAGCATTTGCGCGGCCAGTCGTCGGACGAGTTCGGGATCCGGGGGCTCGCTCGGAGGCAAATCGTCGGACAACGCACTGGGCTCGAGCAATTCTTCGTCGGTGCCCCAGATCAGGCGCTGAAGGCGCTCGGAGATTTCTGCGAAGTTCCCGGGCTCTGGTGGGATGCAGGTGTCCTGCGGCGAGGGATCTCGCATCGGAGCGGGAACCGGGTCAGGTGGGTCGTCTACGGAGGGCTCCTCCGTCGAGGTGCCGTTCGGTAGATCAGACGGGGCTTCGTCAGCCGGGCGTGCCGGCGTGTCCACTTCCTCCGAACCATCCGCGGCGGCACCCGCAGTGCTCCCGGGAGGCCTCGTTGGTGTCGCGCCACCGCTGGCGGATTCGGCGTCGCCAGTGTTGCTGTTTGGGGCGGGGTCGTCCTCCGAAGGAATCGTCGAGTCGTCGTCGGAGCCGCCCGACTCGGACTGCTCGCCTTCCTCGGCGTCGTTGCGGTCACCGCGGAAGGCGATGCTGGGATCGGAGGATGCGCTGGCGCCGCAGCCCAACAGCAGGAATGCGGCACTCGCTGGTAGCCGGCCTCGCCAACCATCGAACACGTGAACAGTCATGGCGGGAAAGCTACCACAGGGCGTCGCCGGTAACCGCTGCTCCTGGTAACGAAGTGCTGTTGCACCACTGTGGGTTCTTGCGGCGTGGCTTGTATTGGTGCGGATTGCGCTGACGTGGATCGCTGCAGTCCAGGCGGCATCGACTTCGATGGTTGCAACCCTCAATCTGTCTCCACTGGCTGGCAGGGCCAAAGAAATCCGCTCTTCTCGAGCTCGCTCGCTACGTCGTCGGCCATGACTTCGGCTTGTGCCGATTCGAGTGCTCGGTTGTAGCTGAATACTCGCTTGGTGAAGGCCCGAGCTTTCCAGATCTCTACCAGGTCACGGGCCTGAGTGAACTCGTACAGGCTCAGCTTGTAATCGATAGTGGTCGCGGAGGGGACGAAGTCGACCGTGAGCAAGGTGCTGCGCTGAATATCGATGACGAGTAGTGCCTCTGCGCCGCTGCTTACGAGCGGCCCGGCAATGCTCGGATCTCGCAAGTTGGCGATGGCGCTCGACCCAATGACGTCAACCTCCGCGCCCTGGCGCTCGAGCTGCTGCTCCAGTGGGTCATGGAGTAGCGGTGTTTCGAGTTCCTCGATGGTTTCTACAGCTACCAACAGTCGCTGAACGCAGAGTTCGTGGTCCTTGGCCCTTCGGACGTTGTGCACACCTGCGCGGCAGGCAACCCCGCCGAGCAAAGCAACGAGCAGCAGTAGCCAGCAACCAAGGAATCGCGGCAATTGCCCGCGAGCCGCAGTCATCCCTGGTGAGCGCGGAAGCCGGATCGGCGGGGTATGCAACTTCAGCATTTGCGAGGACGATGCTCCGTGCCGAGGCCGGCGGTGATGAACACCGCGGTGGCGACCCCGATCACGTCGGCGGTGTGCCAGACGCGGGGCCCGCAGTCAAGAAGCCGTCTTCGTACGCTTACTGGTGCGAGGTTTCCACCGCGCGCCCTGCAAGCTCGAGAACTGATCGATCAAAGCCGCCTCACTGACCTTCATCGCTTTGGCTTCACCCGACGCGATGCCGTCCGCCAGACGCTCGCACGACCAGATCAAGAACAGTGCCGCCGGGCGATCGATTCCGAGCAGCGTCACCAGATCGTTCAACTGCGCCTCACGGGTTGCCGCACGCACTTCGCGCACCACTTCGTCCGTCGTGTATAGAGAAATCAACGACGAGCGGAACGCCCCCCACTCCTTGTGCAACTGGACGATCGAACGAGCCAACCCGCGCGCGCTTGTCGCCCCTACCACTCGCGCCATCACGGCGCGGGAAAATACCTCGTAGACCTCGAGGAAGACGGCGCGCTTGTCGGGGAAATGTCGATAGAACGTCTGCGGGGAAAACCCCGCGTCCCTCGCGATCCGGTTCGAGTCGGTCCCGTGGTAGCCGTAGCTGCAGAACTGCCGCTGCGCCTCGACCAGGAGCCTTCGCTGCGTCTCATTGGGATTTCTCGACATCTTGGCACCAGACATTCTCTGTGATACTAGCATCACAAATGAGTGATAAAAATATCTCTTCGCAGCGTCAGGCGCTATCACTCGTCGGGGGGCGTCGCGTCGAGGTCGAAGGCGTGACCCTCTGGGTCGTCGACACCTCGGGAAGCGGCCCGTGTGTCCTCTGCCTCCACGCCGCAGGCCAGGGCTCCCGCGACTTCGATGCGTTCATCAAGCGCGCATCGCCCAGGTTGCGGGTCGTCGCGCTCGACTGGCCCGGGCACGGCAAGTCGGGCAGCGACGCCCGACCCCCGAACGCCCAACGCTACGCGGAACTCGCCGTAGGTCTCTGTGACACGCTCGACCTTCACAACGTGGTGCTCCTCGGCAACTCGGTGGGCGGTGCGGCCGCGACGCTGGTCGCCGCCCGACGTCCTGACCGCGTCGCAGGCCTCGTGCTCTGCAACGCCGGGGGCTTTGCCAAGCCCGGCGCGTTCGTGCGCGGCTTCACTCGGTTCATGGCGCGCTTGTATCGCCGGGGAGCCCAGGGCGCGTGGTGGTTCCCGAAGACGTTCGCCATGATCTACGGCCGCTTGCTGCGAGGCCCGAGCGCGGAAGAACAGCGCCGCCGTATCATCGCCGCGGGCCATGACCATGCCGTCGTGTTGTCTCAGCTGTGGACCAGTTTCGGCGAACCCGTCAACGACGTTCGCGACGCCGCTTCTGCCGTCGCGTGCCCTGTGTGGTTGGCCTGGGCCAAGAGCGACCCATTCAACAACTACCTCATGCTCAAACCGGGGCTCGCGCGATTGCGCGGGAAGCTATCGTTCTTCGCAGGTGGACACGCCCCATTCCTCGAACAGCCCGACGCGTTCTTCGAAGACTTCGAGAAGTTCGTCGCCCAACTCGACCTCGCGCCTCCGAGTTCGACCCTCGACGTCAGCGCGTAGCCGATACAAGCGCCCCCTGCTGTTCGACGCGACCGCGCGCAGGTGACACAACCCCCGTTGTTGGACGCGGCCACAGATGCGCGCCCGAACCCCGACACGAAGTCCAGGCGAAGCGCACAACGGCGCTGTTCGTGTCCTCAGTACGTCGTGTTCCAAAACTCGGCCCGATGAACCCCCGTGGCATATGCGAGCGTTTCGTGGCTGCTGTCGAGGCACGGTCCAGCCGACTACGCTCCCCCCGATGTCGCGCGCGAGCCGCGATCACCTCGCCACGCGCATCGCGTCGCTGGGGGCAGGGTTATGCGACCGAAACCGCTCGAGCGGCGTTGAACCATGCATTCACTCGACTCGCTGAACCACTCGTCGAGAGCGCTAGCCAAGGTGCTTCGAAGGAGTGTAATGTAAGCTGCGTGTCTCGGTATCAATCTGTCGTTGACCGCATCGTCGAATCAGAGAGCGCCATCGGGCGTTACAAGGCGCTCGTTCACGTCGTTGGCGTCGACCAGGCGCACCCGGACGTCGTGCGCGCTCGCCTCGAGATCCGCTTGAGCCCCATCGCTCGCGCCCTCTTGAGCGACGTGACCACTGAGGAGCCCGCCCATCGCGCGGGATTCAGTGGGACCTACATGACGTTGCGGCACCTCGCGGACGTCGAGTACCCCGCCGGGGACACGGCGCTCTTGCCGTATCGGGATCACGTGTACGCGTGGCTGCGCTCTGAAGAACAGCGCTGCGACGAACTGTTCATCAAGGGCAAGTTCAGAGTCCACGGCTCCTTTCACGGTAACGCCATCTATTCCTCGATCGCGCTCGGCCTGGCGAACGAGGAAACGGATAGGCTGTGCCAGAAACTGCTTCAATACCAATGGCCAGGGGGTGGCTGGAATTGCAAGAAGCTGCCGCGGGCGAACGGTCCCTGCATCGTCCACACCGCTTACGGCATGCGCGGCCTGGTGGCGTACCAGACACGAAAGCCGTCTGAGGAAGTGCGTGAGGCAATCGAGAACTGCGCGGAGATCCTGCTCGCACGGCATATCTATCGCGGCCGCTCGAACGCGGGCTCACTACGGCCGACGTTCGAGAAACTCACCTGCCCCTATCCCGCGCTGTACAACTTCATGGCCGGGTTGCACATCCTCGCACGAGCCGGATACGTCAAGGACCCACGTTGTTCGGAAGCTCTGGACTTGCTCGAGGCGAAGTTCATACCCGATCAAGGCTGGGCCATGGAGCGTCGAGTGTTTCATCACAGCCGAGCTCGTGGCAACGACTTCACCAGCGTGTACTGGGAAAAGGAGACACTGGGCAAAGCCAATCTGCTGCTGACGGTGGACGCTCTGGAAATCCTCAAATGCGCCGGGAGACTCTCGTAGTGTTTCAAAACTCGGCCCGAGCCGCTCGGGGGGCGGCGGCTGAGGCGCATGTGAGGTCTCAAGGACTCGGCCAATGCCGGCTAGAACTGCCCTCGTAGCTGAACGCTCCCCCAACCGACTGAGCCTTGGACGCTGACACGGGAGCTCGGATCGCCATCTTGCGAGACCTTCCATAACAACAGACCCGCACCCGCTGCGATGCCGACGCCCGCGACGACCAGTCCAGCGCTGTAAACCCTCCGCTGCGTGTCGTAGCGGTCGAGGGCCTGAGTATCAGCTTGGTCGCTCGTGCAGGTCGACGCGCCGCCACACACCTCTTCCCGCGCGTTCACTGCCAGGGCGTAGCTCACGCCGGCAGTCAGCGCCCCCAACGCCCCGACGCCGAACGCGCCGTACATGGCAACATCGAGGGCTGTGCTTCCTCGCGGAGGCACTGAGGTGTCGACGGCGGCACGAGCCTCTTCGTCAGATGCCGGCGTGACAGCGACTTCCTCAGAAAGGAGCGACTTGGAGGCGGCGTGGTTGTTGGCGGTTCCGCCGGGCGTCACTCCGGGCGGAGCTGCCACGAGCTCAGCTTGGACGACGAGTTGCTCTCCAGCCGCCACATCGAGCGTGGTGACGAAGGGCTGGTAACCCTCTTTGCGCACCTCGAGTTCTACTCTGCCGGGCTCGACGATCATCGGGTGAACTAGAGGACTCTGGCCGGACTCGTATCCATTGATCCAGACCGCTGCCCCCTCGGGTGCACGGACTTGGACTCGACCCACGTGCTGCTGCCATGTCGTCTTCAGCTCAGTGAGCTGTGGAACCCGCGCCCTGAGGTCCGGCGGGGCCTCCACCTCGAAGCGCAACAGCAACTGCAACGCCGGAACGAACTGCTGCAAGTGCTCCAAGGCTCTCGCGCGATTGTACAGCAGACGTGGCTCGGGTTCATGATCGTAGGCTCGTTCGTAACACGCGAGGGCGAGCTCATGCTGGCCGTCCAACATGGCCTGATCCCCAGCTGCCTTGGCCTCCGCCGCTGGGGGGGCGCACGTCGCTCCGGTCGCCTTCGGCTCTGCCTGCGCCAACTGTGCCTGCGCTAGCTGTGCCTGAGCCCCCTTCGCGTGAGCCAGCTCTGCCACCGCACTCAACATCAAGACGACTGCTATGCATCTGCTCACTTGTGGCATCGTTTCACTCTATACAGCAGTTCAAAACTTGATGATGTAATTCACCGCGACGTTCTTGGGCCGTGTTTCCTCTGCGGATCGGGCGACCCGACTGCTATCGAAGGTGACGTCCACCCTGCTATCGGCCCCCCCCGATACGGCAACGTCCATGGAGCCGCTCGAACCCCAGGCGTACGCACCCGATGGCTCGTATGCTGGGACCGAATCCACGTAGACGCGGGGGATGGTACCTTCGATTTGCTGAAGCGCGTCTTCTTGATAACTACCCACCTCACGACTAGCATCGTCGAACTGCCCCGATGGGTCGAGGCCACGAGTGAACCGCCCACGCAGATCGGGAAGCTTGATGTTGCCCTCTTCGGCAGCCCCCCAAGCGGATCCCAACACGGCAGCCAACTCAGGGTAGTCGCTTGCGCTCACCTCAGTGCCATCACACAACAACCACCCCGCGGGCACGGTGTCGGCGGAGCCAGCGAAGGCGACGATGGCGCCCGGCGGCGATGCCTGGGCGAAGTGCTCTATGATCCAGCGAAAGTTCTCGTTGACCTGGCTCGCCACCGCAGGTGTGCCCGCGCTGAAGACGTGGAACCCCGGTGGTGCCCAGTCTTCTTGGGCTGCGATCTGTGCTGACCAGACGACGCCAGCGAACACGGTGGCCGCGCCGAAGAGCTGCCGGCCGCGCTTGAAAGAGGAGCGATTATTGCTTGTTTGGGGACGAGGCTGATTGGTCATTGGATTCTCCTGGTTGTCGGGAGTTCGGCAAAGTTGATAGGTCTACAGATGGAGGTTCTTGTCGGTGACTTGCCGTCAACGTGCTGCCACGGAGACGTATTCGAGGCGCAGCAGGATGTCGTCGACGTTGGAAAGAATGAGCCCGCCACCGTCGCCGCGTCCGATGACGGCCCGCGGAACGAGCAGCGCGTAGTCGCCCCACAGGCCGCGACCCGCGAGTTCTTCCGAGGCGCCGGCTTCGTAGGTGTCGCTCTCGAGTTCGCGACGCCCGACGTCCACGTAAGCCCTGAGGCGAGCGCTGGTCGTCGACTCTGCCTCGCGCGTGCCTTGCGGCCCGATGCCATCACTGCCGCCGAAAAGCGGATCCCGAAACAGATTGCGCCCCGGGCGAACGGACGCCAATTGGACTTGTCCAGCGCCGGCTTCGTCGCAGGCCTCAGGGCAAAGGGAGCTGTAGAACGTGTTCTGCTTCAGCAACTCCAGTTCCACGAAGCTCGTCTCGTCTCCAGCCAACACGCCGTCGCCCACGACGGATGCGGTCACCGACCACAGCCGTTCGGCACAGGTGTTGCCGGAAACCAAGGCGCTGGCGCTTTCTTCCAGTGCCTCCGGCGATAGACTAAATGCGATTTCCTGTCCGAGGTAGTTGCCGTCGTCGTCGAAGGCTGCATTGCTCGGGGAAGCTAACAACGCCTGCATCCGCTCTGCTGCATCGAGCGCGGGGTAGCCACCCACGAACTGAGTGCGATCGGCCAGAGCGAGGATGTCCCGCCGCAGACTGAGCACGACCACACCGCTGCTCGGGCGGCGCCCGCCGATGCCCCGTGTGCTGCTCGTTGCCAAGAGTGCATCGACCACCGCATCGAGATCCGCCGGAACCGACGCCCGAATCACAGCCTGCCGCTGTTCGAGACAGGCTTGAAACTCGTACTCGACCGCGCGCACCGCCATGTAACTGGCTCGTTTGGCGATGTGGAACTTGCGTTCGAACAGGTCGATGTGTTCGTCCACCCACAGATCGCGAGCCAATGACGCCACCTGCCGTTGAGACTCGTTCTCCAATTCTGCGATGCCGTCGCGCTGCAACGTCCGCACACTTCGTTTCATGTTGCTCAGAGCAAGCAACCCCAGAGCGGCCTCCTGGGCGGCGCGAGTGATGCGCAGCGCCGCAGAGCGCGCTCCGACGAGGTATTGCGTTGCGTCGTTGAAACAGATCGACTCATCGGCTCTTGCTTGGATCCGCTCGAGGGCGGCCTGGTGGTCGCTTTCGGCTTGGTCGATCTGTGCTTGTACGGCTGCCGCACGGTCCTGCGCGATACCACTGCCGAGTGCGGCGGCCCCCGTGACCAATCCGAGGGGGCCGCCCACAGCCGCCGCTTGGGCGACGCCAACGATGGCACCGATGGCGTTCGCGGCCTTGTCCATGTCACGCTTGGCACTTTCGAGCTTGGCCATCCGTGCTGCGTGGGCGGCTGTCTCCTCTTCTTTGGCCTCGTTGGCGACCACCTGAATGTTGCAGCTGGTGACCGCGATGTCGTATCGCTCCGTCAGCTCGGCGTACTCGGACTTGGCCTGATCCACGCCGGTAGCGAGGGACTCGAGCGCCAGCAGCTGTTCACCCAAAGCACCTCGGTAGCACTCGGCATTCCCTAGTGGATCTTGCTCCTCGGGTTGGCACTCGGAAGCTGCGCACACGAAGCCGATCGGACAGGCTTGGCTGTTGTTGCAGGAGTCGGGCAAGAGGTCCGGACGCCGAGCGGCGTCCGTAGAGTCTCGCAGGCTGGCACACGAGGCCAACAGCTGCTCGGCATCCGCTGCCTCGATACGCTCGTACTCGGGCAATGCGCTCTGTGGGTAGTTGCGCCCCAGCACCTGGTTCACTTCGTCGATGCCCACGAGCCCAGCCGTCCTGAACTTGAGACTGACGTCCGTCGCTGTTTCGACGTTGTCCGTCAGCCAGGTTTGCACGCTATCCCACAAGCCGGGTTCGGACTCCGTGAGAGTGGTCAGGGCGGCGAACTGATCCGCCAGTGCGTCCAGGTCGTCGTCGCCGTAGCCGGTGACCGGTCCAGCGCGCTGCCGCAACTTACCGGCAACACACAGGCTGTAGGCCATATCCGCCGTGCTGAGGCGCTCTTCGATGGCCGCATCGTCGGGCTGACATTCTGGCTCGACGAAACACCGTTCAGGATCGAGCGGCACATCGAGCACCTCATCGGCAGGCACGTCCAAGAGCCCACACAAGCTGATGATCTGCTCGCCGTAGCGTCGATGGATGGTTTCGAGTCGGCGCTCCATTTCCGTCGCGGACCGTTCTCGTCTCAACTCTCGCTCTGCCGCAGACAGCCAAGCGGAGCGTGCATCCTCGAAGGCCTCATTGGCTTGGTTGATGGCGGCAGGCACCCACGCACCTCGAGCATCTGGCGCTGCCCCAATCAGGTAGTCGCTGACGGCGGAGAAGCGCGTGATCGCGGTGCTGGCGTCGCCGAAGTAGAGCGGTAGGTCGACGTCGTCGATGCCGAGAGGGTTTTCGGCGTTGCGGCATTGCGCCAGGCGGCGCTCGAAGGTCGCCAGGCGTGTGCTGACCAGCGTCGAGCGTTGCTCGGCAAGAGCCTCCCAGCTCGAGGACCCGAGACGCTGCTGCAAGCGCTTGGCAAGGTCGAACAGGGTGCGGATGTGCCGCGCCATCCGAGCAGCTCGGGAATCGATCGCCGGAGAGAAGTCCCCCGTACCACAACGATTGCTGAGCAACCCCTCGCCCGCTTCGGCGTAGGCGACGAGCACGTCGAGCAGATCGATGAAGATCGGTTGGGTGTGCGCTGGGCTCACGGGTGCCTCATTGACGTATTGCAGCCGGTAATCTACCCCCGACAACACGTCGCTCAACCACGTAAGCAGATACTGCGCGACGCGGGGATGCAACAACACGTCCAAGCCATCACCCACCAACGACAGCACGTCCATTGCGTCGAAGGCGCTCTCTGGCAGTTGCTCCGCCAACAGGGGCCGCATGCGCTCGACCTGGGTGTGCTCGGTCAGGACGAATCCGTGAACCGAGAGCCACTGCTTGAGGAGTTGTTGCGCCAGTGCCGAAGTCTTGCTTGGTCCAGCGTTGACCGCGCTACTGCCCGCGAGGGGAGCACCCTCCGCGGAGATGGCACGGCTCAACGCTACCATCGCTCTCGGTGCGCCCACACACGCTGCTGGCGCGAAGAGTTCCTCAGCCGAGTCGGTGTTCGGCCCCGCGGCAAACGCGGCAAGCTCCTCGAGGCAGCGCTCCAACAGCTCTGGCCCCGTCAGATCGGTGACGGTCGCGGGCAACACCCCGACGAATCCCGACTCACCCGAGGCGCACGTCAAGTCGACACCGCTTTCGTCGAAGGTCGTCGAAAACTCCGGCGCCGCGAGCAGATCCACGGGTCCATCCTGCAGCCTCGCGCACAACAAGCGCTCGGTGCACGCCGCCGCCGGAATGTCGGGACAAGGCGCGGCTGCTTTCTGCAGCTCGCTCCAAGCGGAGCTCGCACCAGCCCGCGTCGCGGGGTTTTGTAGCAACACGGCCTGGCTCGCCATGGGGACTTCCAGATCCGAGGTCTCCCCCGCACGACTCAGTAACAACTCGTACGTGCGAACATCCACCTCGTCCAGTAGCGCAGTCGGCAACGCGCCCAGGGGCCGCACCGACAGCGCCAGGTGAACGACGGTATCTCGGACGCTGACCACCTCTGCCTCCACATCGAAGGCGACATCGGCATTCCAGTCGCCATCTGAGTCTTCAGGAGCAATGCGGCTGACGTCTCCGGCCACGGCTGTCCACGTGTCCCCTTCGCGCCGAAGCTCGATATCGAGCCCGCCGGTGAACAATAACTCGCCCCTGTCGACAACGACCAAGTCGACACTGCCATTGGACTGCTGGAACAAACTCGCGAATACATCGACCGGGCCCAACCCGCCTTGGTCGAACGTTTCCGTCGCGCCCACGAGTTGCCCACGATAGTGCCCCGGGCGAGGTATCTCGGAAGCTGGTCGTACTGGAGCTTTCTGCAGGCTCACCCGAGCCATCTGCCCGCCAGCATAAACCAGCAGCATTCCCACATCGTCCAAAGAGTCCTCCGGATCCGTCAGCTGCAGCTCGAGGAGCGTCACGCCGCCGACTTCGGGCACATCCCGCTGACACTCAGTTCCAAACCTGCCGTCGCGTTCGCACCGGACGAGCACACCGTCGGGCGCTACGGCGCGCACGCGATTGGCGGCCCCCAACGCCGTGACCGCCACACTGGGTCTGTGATCTACCCCCAGAAACTCCACGATGGATTGCTCGATCGACAGGCCACCACTTCGAGGGTTTTGCTCGATGGAGGACGAGGCCGACTCGCAGCGCCCGGAAGGCGAACACATGCTCCCGTCCTCACATTGGGCATCGTTGCCACATTCGGCGCTACACAGCCCGAGGTTGCAGCCGGTGCGACAGGGGCAATCCTCGTCTGCAAGGCATCTGTCCGGTAGCTCTACGCCGTCACAATCGGCGTCGTTGAACGTGTCCCCAGCGTCTGTGGTGTCGCTGGTCTCTGAGCCCCCGTCGACGTCGGACGTCTGCTCAGAGGGAGCATCTGTGCTCGCCGTATCGTTGGCGCCAGCGTCGGGAAGCGCTTCGTGGGACCCATCGCCGCTGGCGTCGTCGCCGCAGCCGATGCAGATGGAAAGCAGCGTACCGAGCCCCATCCAACGCCACACACCCGTTCGTCTTACCGTTTTCATTCTGCCGCTGCCTCCCTCACGCGCGCCGTTCACAGCCATTGCCCCTGGTCCCAAATCAGTGCGCGGTCTGGGTGAAAGTCCGCTTGGGGTTTTTCCGGAGCCCACTCCGCACCGACACACTGGTCCTGCACCGAGCAGATCATGGCGTTGTCGCAGCTGAAGTCCGCGCGGCACATGCAACCAACGCAACCTGCTTCCTCGGCACCAGCGTCAGGCCCGTCGTCACCACCGTCTGTGTCGTCGGTCAACTCGCCGTCTGTCGACTCGCCGTCTGTCGATGCACTGTCCGTCGATGCACTGTCCGTCGAATCCGTCCCGTCAACGTCAGTGTCGCTATCGGTCGAATCCGTTCCGTCAACGTCGGGCGAGTCCGTTTCGTCAGTTGAACCCGCGTCAGTCTGATCTGGGTCGTTCGTGGACGGCTCTTCGCTGCCGCCGTCTTTTTCGTCCTCGATGCTGATCGGGCTCAAGCAGGCCGTCGGCAGAAAGGACAGGGCGGCCAGTACCGCGAGTTGGCGCAGTCGACTCGGCCAGAGCGGCAGCACTGCGGCCCTCGCCAGCTCCGAGTACCCGTCTGAATGGAGTTGGATTCGTGGCATGGTTCCCTTCCTTTTCCGTGCCCACCGCCATCGGGGGCCTCACTGGACCCATCCTCGCAGCTCCCTACCACGCACACCACTACGGTTGCCTACAGTTCGCCTCGCACCACGCGAACTGGCCTCACCGGCCGACGATCGGGAGCGCGTCGTGGAGAATCAGGAGCGGGTGATTGAAAAGTCGCTGATACCGATGCGCAGCTGGCCGGTCCCCCGGCGACGCTCGATGATGTCGGCCGCATCGCTCAAACCGTGCTTCGATAGCTGCTGCCGGATTCGACATATCTCCACGGAGAGCTTCGTTTCACTCGCGCCCAAACGACGTGTCAGCTCCTCCGTGGAGATCCAACCGTGGCTGCTGTCGGGTAACGTCGGGTCAAGTGCGTCTTGTTCACGGTGGCGAGCGAGGGTCAGCAACGTGTAGAGGTGGGAACGAGCTCCGAGGTCGGTGCGCTCTCCATCCAGGGTTATCGCTGCGCTGACGTGCTCTTCATCGAGGCTTACGCAGAATGCGAGGTGCATGCCACGAATCGAGCGTTCCTTGGCGAGCTGCTCCGTCCGTCGACGCTCGCCACCTGAGAAGAAACGGTAGACACCGCCACCGCAAGTGAATGTGCCCCCATCGTCGATCGCGGATTGCTCACCGTCGCTTTCGAGCCACCATTGCGACCCGTGCTCCAGGTGAACGGAGGCGACAGGCTTTCCCTCGTGCTCCAGCAAACAGAGCGAGGCATCCCCAGGATGGAACACGCCGCTCGTCAGATCGAGCACGCCCGGGCGCGGCTCCGACGCGTCGAGCAGCCGTAGGTTCGCGCCGCCCAGCGAGAGCACGGCAGACGTCTCCCACGCGATCTCGCTCCCGGCAGGAATGACGCTCCCAGCCAGTAGCGTGCCGTTGGTACTCCCCAGGTCGCGTAGCCACCACCTGCCCTCTCGCCATCGGACCAACACGTGACGGGAGGAGACGTCAGGATCGTCCAACTGCGTATCACACCGCGCGGAGCGTCCAATGACGTGCTCATCGAGCAACATGATTCGTTCCCCGGTTGGAAGCTCGACAATCGCCATAGTCTTGGTGCAGAGGGTGTCGGTCGGTGAAGGTAACGAGAAGCGTCACCTCACAAGAACAGCGGAGCCTCGTTCGTTCGCTCCGTTGACTTTTTGCTCTTGGCTGGACGAGAGGACGGCGTGGGCGCAGCGCTGGGGACCGTCTTGAGGGTGGGCCTCGAGAGCTCCGGCGGACGCCTGGCTGGGGAACCGTCGAGCGTGATCTGCGGGGGCTCAGCGTGTGGAGCGCGAATGGAGCTCGGCCCCGTCGCGGCGGCAGTTGCCGGATCCGTCGTGAGCTCGGCAATCGTTTTGCTGGGGGGCGCAGCCACGGGCTCTCGAGCTGGGTTGCTGTGGAGCGTTTCCGTTTCCGTGACTGGGGTAGCCTCCGGGCCGCTGGAATCCTGCGTCAGCGTGATCCACATCGCCAGTCCGATGACGATGAGCACGAGCGCGGCGGCCATTCCGTGAAAGCGCGACCTCTTGGCCCGCCGGGGTTCGGAGGATACGGGGGCATCGGTGCGCTCGACGGGGGAGGTGGCATCGGTTGGGATCTGAGTCGGCAGCGTTCGTGGCGCAGGCGCGTTGTCCGATGCTGGCGCGCCACACACGCGGGACAGCTCCGCGGAAGCGTCGGCAAGAGACGCCCAGCGTTCTGCGAGGTTTCTGGCGCTGGCGCGGGTGAACCAATCGTCAAACCCGGCGGGGACGGGCCCCACGCTCGAGGGCACCGGCGCCGACTTGTGGCAAATGGCGTAGACGAGCGAGGCGACGTTCTCGGCTTCGAACGGCCGCCTGCCAGTGAGACACTCGAACGCGAGGATGGCGAACGACCAGACGTCTGCGCGCGCGTCCACCCGCTTGCTATCCGCAATTTGTTCGGGGGACATGTAGGGGAGCGTTCCGATGGTCATGCCCGTTTGTGTCCTCGCCGAAGTGGCGGAGGTCAGCGCCTTGGCCACGCCAAAGTCCAAAACCTTGACGAGCAGCTCGTGCCCACTGTCCACCAAGAAGACGTTCTCCGGCTTGAGATCCCGATGAACGATACCGGCATCGTGCGCCGCAGTGACCCCCCGACTGACCTGGGCAAGGATGCGCGCCGTGACCAACGGGCTCAAGCTGCCCTCCCGGGCGAGGCGCGCAGCCAGCGTTTCCCCTTCCAGCAGCTCCATCACCAAAAACGGCTTGTCTTCATGCACGCCGAAGTCGGAAAGGTGCACGATGTGAGGGTTGTTCAGTCGAGCCGCGGCCCGTGCCTCGAACAGGAAGCGTGACTGTGCCTCTTTTGCTTTCCCGCTCGGGGTCAGCAACTTGACGGCCACTCGTGAATCGAGGGTCTGGTGTGTCGCCAGCCACACCGATCCCATCCCTCCCCGCCCGAGTTCACGCTCCAGCCGATAGCGGTCGGCCAGTACCAATCCGGGATGCGGTTCCCCACTCACGCTGGCAGTATGCCCCACGCAGGTCGGATTGGCGATGCCTCATCCCCCGCGCAACTCGAAGGTGGGCGTGTGTGGGTCAGGCGAGGAGCTCACGGCCCGAGCCCTCGAGACACGGAGCGCCGCAGGGTGACCCCCCTGCCCCATTGACAACCGGCGGCGAATGCGCCACTCATCGCATTATCACGATGAAAGAGACCGATCTTGCTGCGGCATGCTGCCCACCCCTCGAGCCGGAGCCGGATCTGCGCCCGGTGGATGGCCCCGGTGTGGATGAGGAGCTGGCGATGTTTGCCAAAGCTCTGGGACATCCCGTTCGAGTGCGTGTCTTGCGCCTGTTGTTGAGACGAGAGGCCTGTGTTTGCGGAGAAATAGTGACGGAGTTGGACCTGCCGCAGTCCACGGTGTCTCAACACCTCAAGTCACTCAAAGACGCCGGTTTGGTTCGAGGCAACGTCGATGGTCCCCGAGTCTGCTACTGCGCTGACTCGCGCGGCGTTCGCCGGCTGCGCTCTCTGTTGGGTGGCCTATGAATCCAGTCAATCGCAGATTCACGATTAAAATGCGCCGCTCGACGGCAGAAGCAAACGGGTGAGGTACCATGGGACTGTTTGAGAGATACCTGTCGCTCTGGGTGGCGCTGTGCATCGGGGCGGGAGTCGCGCTGGGCGTGGCTGTGCCGAGCCTGTTCGAGTTCGTCGCGGGCTTGGAGTGGGCTCGGGTCAACCTCGTCGTGGCTGTGCTGATTTGGCTGATGGTCTACCCGATGATGCTGAAGGTGGAGCCATCCTGCCTGAAGGACGTCGGCAAGAAGCCCAAAGGGCTGGCGCTCACCCTCGTCATCAATTGGTTGATCAAGCCGTTTTCGATGGCGGCCCTGGGCGTGTTGTTCTTCGAGCACTTGTTCGCGGGCTTCGTGCCTGCGGCAGATGCCCAGCAGTACATCGCGGGGATGATCCTCTTGGGCGTCGCTCCCTGCACCGCGATGGTGTTCGTGTGGAGTCACCTGACAGAGGGAGACGCGAACTACACGTTGGTGCAAGTCTCAGTCAACGACATCATCTTGGTCTTTGCCTTCGCACCCATCGCTGGGCTCTTGCTAGGTGTCACCGATCTGCAGGTCCCGTGGGAGACACTCGTTGCCTCCGTCGCCATCTTCGTGGTCGTGCCCCTCGGCGCAGGCGTGCTCACCCATCGGCGGCTGTTGGCAAACGGAGGCAGCCGCGCCATCGAAGCACTGGCGACGAAATTGAAGCCCACCTCGGTCGTCGGGCTACTTCTGACCGTGGTCATTCTTTTTGGATTCCAAGCGGAGACCATCATCGAGCAGCCGGGCAGGGTGGCGCTCATCGCCGTGCCATTGCTCATCCAAAGCTACGGCATCTTCGCGATTGCGTACGGTTTGGCCAGGGCACTCAAGTTGCCGTTCGACGTCGCGGCGCCCGCTGCAATGATTGGCACGTCGAACTTCTTCGAGTTGGCGGTGGCTGTGGCCATCAGTCTATTTGGTCTGTCCTCCGGAGCTGCGTTGGCCACGGTGGTGGGCGTGCTGATCGAAGTGCCAGTGATGCTGTCCTTGGTTTCGTTTGCCAATCGAACCAAGGGGTGGTTCCCCGCCACCCCTGTCACGACGTCGTGAGGAGTACCATGCAAGGGTTGCCGTTCGAAAGTGTACTATTTCTCTGCGTCGCTAACTCGGCGCGCTCACAAATGGCCGAAGGACTCGCGAGGCACTTGCTCGGCAAGAGCGGGGTCCGCGTGCAGTCAGCCGGCTCGATGCCGTCCCGAGTCAATCCGCTGGCTATCGAAGCCATGCGCGAACTCGGCATCGATCTCACCACCCACCGCTCCAAGTCCGTGGATGACATCGCCGCCGAAAGCGTCGACTTGGTCGTGACCCTGTGCGCAGAAGAAGTCTGCCCGGTGTTCTTGGCCAACGTGCGGCGCCTGCACTGGCCCCTGCAAGATCCCGATCGCAAGAACGAGGACCTGACTCACGAGCAACGCCTGCACTACTTTCGCGTCGCTCGCGACCAAATCCAAAAACGCCTCCAGGTGCTCGATGCGCTACGCAAACCCATTGACGGCCTTTCTCCCCAGGAGTTTCACGCTTGCGTTCGTGTGCCCGATCTCGCCGCCGCGACGCGTTTCTATGCGTGGCTCTTGGGTCAGTCCCCCAAAGAGTGGACGCACCGCTATACCACGTTCGTCAGCGAGCGACTCACGACGAACCTGGTATTACTCGAAGACGGCAAGTCCACATCGCCCGAAGGCGGCAGCCTGTATCACCTCGGCGTGGACGTCGGCAGTCGACAGGGGGTGCTCGCTGCGCAGTCCCAAGCGCGCGCCGCCGGCTGGACCATCGTCAAGCCCGCGCGCACGACCTGGCTCGGAACACCACTGCACGAGCTGTGGCTGAAAGACCCCGGCGGCAACCTGGTCGAAGTCTACGCTCGCTTGACAGACAGCGAACTGGACGCGATGCCCGCGGGCAAGGAGCCCGTCACGCTGTAGCTGTCAGTCCGGCGCTGGCCACGACAGAACCGACTCGTTCGGGCAGGCTGAGCCCGCGCCTGTCGTCGTCAACGTGATGGGTCCACATCCTTCGGCGCT
>JBNKUV010000084.1:0-3085 GCA_050298815.1 Polyangiaceae bacterium | reverse complement strand
TGAGTGTGGTCACCCGATTTGATGTTCCGTTGATCACGTGACGCGATGGACTTCAGAGGCACGCCGGCGAATGGAAACGCCGCCCGGTGGTGCTGAGGGGGCGGCGCCAGTGCTTGAGGACGGTTCAGAACGGCGGATCGTCCGGGCAGGCCGAGCGGAACAGATCAGGCTGGAGGAAGTCGGGTTGGACGGGGTGCTCGCGTGATCGCTCGTGGTAGTAGCGTTCGATCTGGCCGAGGTAGTGGGACTCGAACAGCATGACGAAGTCGTGTATGGCGTACTGCAACTGGACGACGGCCTCATCGGGCAGTTCGGGCCACGACAGCGGTGTGAGCGGACAGTGGTTGTGCATGATGGCGTTCCTGTGGGTGTTCAGCGCCGGGCCGATGCGCGGCGCGGGGCTGCGGTCGCGGGCGGGGCAAAGACTTCGAGATAGAGCTTCTCGTCGAGTTGAGGCAGATCGCGGTGTGCGGCCACGGCAAGCAGTTCGGCGGCCATCGTCGTGAGGATGCGGTAGTTGCCGACGGCGTGATCGCACAGCGTGTGCATGAGGGCGGCGCTCATCAGGCTGGCATTGCCCGCTGCGCTCGTCAGGTGCTGCAGGCAGGCGAGCAACTCCTCGCGGCTGGCCGCCTCGGTGGTGAGTCGGGTGCGGATGCGTGAGCCCAGGGGGATGAGTTCCTCGCGGCGCAGCTTCTCGGGCAGGCGCGCGTCGCCGGCGAGCACCACGCACAAGAGCGACTGCGAGTCGAACTTTGCGCTGGCCATCAGGCGCAGCTCCGAGAGCACCGCCGGGCTCATCTCCTGGGCCTCATCGATGAGCAGCACCGGGCGGCGCCGGGTCGATTCGAGATGGGCGAACCACGCCTCGCGCAAGGCCTTGAAGCCGCCCCAACGGTTGTGCGGCCGCAGCGGCACGCCGAAGAGATCGCCCATCTCGCGATAGAAGTCGGCGAGGTTGCTCTGCGGATGGGTAATCGCCCCGACCGTGAGATCAGGCAGCCGCGCCAGGCGTTCGGCCAACAGGCGCAGCGCCACGCTCTTGCCGGTGCCCGGGTCGCCGTGGATCATCGCGAAGCCCCCCTCGCCGATCAACCCCTGCTCGATGCGCCAGCAGAAGTGTTCGAGGCGCGCGGGCACATGGATCGCCTCGGTGGGCACCTCGGTCGTGAAGGGATGCCACTTGAGCCCGTAGAGGGCGAGCAGTTTGGTGTTCATGCGAGATCCTGGTCGGCAGGTGAAGTGGGCGCTGCCAGATAGGCCGGCGGCAAGCCGGTGGCAGCGTAGTCGGCAAGCAACTGAGCGAGCAGCGGCGCCACGCCCGAGGGCGGCAGCGGCGACAGATCGAGCGTGCTCGGTGCGCGCGGCCGGCGCACGCGCTCGGCGTTGGCGGATTTATCGAGCGGGGTGATCGGGCACAAAATGGCGCCGGTATGCGGATCGATGAGATCGACCCGTGCCAGATCCCAGCGCGCGTAGCGCAGGTGCACCACGGCGAGGTGGTGGTAGCGCGAGGGGATCTCGAAGCGCTGCCCCTGCAGGGTCACGGTGCCATCGGCGCGCCGCTGGCGCCGAGACACCTCGATGCGGAACGCGTCGGCGAGCACCGAGGGTGCGGGACAGTCGCGGCGCACGTTGGGGCCGGCCAGATAGCGCGCGAGCGGCAAGGTACCGAGTTCGCTGTGCTCGGTGCGGTGATACTCCTGCTCGACCCAGGCCTGGGTCGCCTGGTTGAGCAGTTCCAGCGTGAGCGACGGCTCGCCCTCGAGCATGGGCATCAAGCGCCCCTCGATGCGCCCCCAGAACGACTCCTGCTTGGCGTTCTGGTAGGGCGAGTACGGCAGCGTCGTCTGGTGCAGCACCCCGAGGCGGCCCAGTCCCGACACCGTCTCGTCGGCGAGCATGGCCGCGCCGTTGTCGGTCATCAGCGCACGCGGCAGCCCGCGCTTCATGAAGGCCTGCGAGAGGCCATGGGCGAGGCTCTGTGCGGTCTCGTCCAGGTACCACTGCAGGTGGCAGACCAGGCGCGAGCGATCATCCAGGATGCCCAGCAGGAAGGGCTTCTCCCAGGTGCCGGCACGGGTGAGCACGCGGCGCGTGCCGTGGTGGAAGTCCAGATGCCACAGCGCCGAGACATGATCAAGCTCGAAGCTGCGCACCTCGCGGTGCGCGAGCCGATCGCGGGCGAGCAAGGCGCCCGCGCTCGTGCGCCTGGGCGCGGCCTGGCGGAACATCCCCTGGGCGTTGAGGTAGCGGCGCACCGTCGGATAGGACGGCACGGTTAGCCCGCTGCCGGCGAGCGCGACGCGCAGATTGTCCAAATGCAGTTGTGCGGTCCAGCCCGGGTGTTCGCGGTATTGCTGCACCAATGCATCGATGACGCCCGGCGCCAGACTCGCGAAGCGACCTCGGGGACGCAGTCGATTGCGTAGAGCCGCGATCGGGTCGGTGGCACTGCGCGCAGCGTAGTACCAGCGCTCGATCGTCGACAGCCCGAAGCGCACGTCCTGGCCGCTGACGGGATGGCGCCAGGTGCGGGCGGCGAGTGTGGCCAACGCACCATGCACGTCGCCCGGCGCGGGCGGTGCGGCCAGCAAGGGGCCGATGATCGAGAAGCGCAGCCGCGCCAAAGCGTCGCGCTGCAGGGGGTCGGTCGGTGTGCTCAAGGAGTTCTCCCGTGAAGGGGGCACCGGGGCGGTGCCGCCACTGGGAGAACAGGCTACGAAGCCTCGTCGCGGTGGGCTATGCGCATCCTCTGCGGGAAATCAGCGGCCCTCATGCAGCGCGGCGCACCGCACCGTGATCGGTGCCAGAAACACCAGCAGACGCAGCAACGCCTCGGCCGGCTCACCGGCAAAACGCTCCAGCAAACCCACGGGCAGTTGGGCGGCGCTCACCGGGGGCATGAAGCGCGCGCACATCGCCTGCCACAGCGGCGTCTGCAGGAACTCCTCACGCCACCATCGTCGCCAGCGCGTTAGCGTGCGCAGCGGAACCGCGAGCGACTCGCACAGCGTCGCCGCCGCTGTGTTCTGCCCCGCCTGGCCGGCCCAAAACCCCCCCCCCACCCCACCCCCCGACAACC
>JBNKUV010000083.1:0-166596 GCA_050298815.1 Polyangiaceae bacterium | reverse complement strand
GTCCCAAGTTTCTGTCCTGCCTCGCAGCAGGACAGAAACTTGGGACACCCCCTAGTTCAGGTCGCGATCACGGGCGTAGTGATCGCCGTGGAACGAGTCGAAGAACTTGCTGACGCGCGGATGTTGAATCGGCGCTCCGCTTTCGTCGGGCTCGAGGTGTCGTTCCGCCACGTATGTCTCATCCCGCGAATCTGCGACCAACACCCGGTACCAAGGTTGGTCCTTCGGGGGTCGCGAACGGGCGATGCGCTGGTACCATTCCTCGCTCAGGTTGAACACCAGATCTGCGTCCACGACGACGCCTCGATAGTTGAACTTCTTGTGGCGAACGATCTGTCCGATCTGAAATCGTAGGGCTTTCATGGGGTGGCTCGGCGTCACAGGATCTGCAGGAGCCTGACCTCGAATCGACGACGCGCAAGCCCGAACGCCCGGGTCGGATGATAGACCCGAGTAGGCGCGGACGGCGTTTCGTGCCACCGTGTTGTCCATGGACTTGGTTGTCCATGGACTTGCGGTGCCTTCGAGCCAACTACAACGACCCGAAACACGCTGCCGCTGTGGTGCAGCTGCTTGACGAGTACGCGAGCGGTCCATCAGGCGGTGGATAGGGCCTCAGTCACCACGCCAGGGCCAACGTCGTTGTCGAACTGAAGAAGCGTCCCTTCGCGTTTTCTCTGTTGGCCTGCTTGGAAAGAAGGTAAGTGATGCCGACAATGGTGGGCGTTCCGGCTCCTCTAGGAAGTCGAGGACCGCTGCGACCGCGGGTTCCCATTTCATCGCACGTGTGCCGGCGGAATGCAGATCGGAGCCCATGGTCGCGGACACGTTGAAGTAGATGGCGAGCACATTGACTGCAAGGTCCACGGGGACCGGGGTGCAGACGAGCGGTGTCGTCACTTCCACGCTCGGTTCGGACTCCGGCGGTATCAGAACGATGGGCACGGGTTCATCGCTGCTACTCGACGAATCACCGTGCGGGCCACCATCCTCGGACGAAGGTACGGAGCTCTCTGGCGCCTCATCGGCAGAGTCGGCGCCGCCGTTCTTCGCTTCGGAGCCGGAAGCGCTTTCCCGGGTACAGCCGACTGCGATCGCCACCAGTGCGAGCTGATAGCACCGCCTGCCCACTACTTTGTTCCACCGCGTCAGCATGGTATGCCGAACAGAGTCTAGCACGCCATGAGCTGGCCGTGATGCCGCGGGGTCAACACGCGATACCCGTACGTCGGTCGTGCTTTTTCCCGTGTTTGCCGCCCACGCAGGGCCCCTAGTCGGTTACGCGCATGTTAGTTCGTGGAGAAGAACCGCGCCAAGCCTGCTCGCAGCGCGGGCTGCTGACCAGCTGCGGCTCTCAACACGAGGCTCGTTTCCGGATACCGACGCCCGTGCTCTCAGGCGTAGACGATGTTGGAGCGAAATCCGAGTCTCCGGCTCATGCCAACTGGGGATCGCTGTCCACGAAGCGCCCGTACGAGCTCCCGACTGACTTGATAGGGATCTAGCTCGGTCACCGGAGCAGTGTTGCTGGATATTGCAGGCTGTCGGGCGCAATGCCGCGACAGTTTGTATCGTGGCGTTGCTGCCCCCGTGGTCTCATGTCTCGAGCATGGCGGATCTGCTTGCGGCGCGCCTTCAGATGGCCATTTCGCTGGGTTTTCACATCCTGTTCGCGGTCGCGGGCATGGCGATGCCCGCCCTGATGGTGCTGGCGGAGTGGCGCTACTTCAAGACCGGCGAGCCTCACTACAAGGAGCTTGCCCACCGGTGGGCGAAGGGCACGGCCATCCTGTTTGCCGTGGGAGCCGTATCGGGAACGGTGCTGAGTTTCGAGTTGGGCTTGCTGTGGCCGACGTTCATGCAGCACGCTGGGCCTTTGATTGGCATGCCCTTCAGCTTGGAGGGCTTCGCCTTTTTCCTCGAGGCGATCGCGATAGGTATCTACCTCTACGGCTGGGAACGTGTGAGCCCGGTCATGCACCTGGCCAGTGGGGTCGTCGTGGCCGTGAGTGGTTTGTGCTCGGGAGTATTCGTCGTTGCGGTGAACGCTTGGATGAACACCCCCAGGGGCTTTTCAGTCGCGAGCGACGGCACGTTCCGCGATGTGGACATCTCGGAAGCGTTCTTCACTCCCGCCTTTCCTACCCAGGCGTCCCACATGGCCGTCGCGGCCTACGCGAGCGTCGCGTGTGCGGTACTTGCGATTCATGCTCATCGCTTGCTGAGGCACCCGGACAGTCGGGTACACCAGGCGGCAGCACGTATTGCGTTGCTGGTCTTGGTCGTCGCGATGCCACTGCAGATCCTGACGGGGGATTTCGCTGCGAAGCACTTAGCAGAGTTCCAGCCAGCGAAGCTGGCCGCGGCAGAAGCCTTGTTCGAGACGGAGCGAGGGGCGCCGTTGGCCATCGGCGGTCTGCCAAATGAAACGACCCGAGAGCTCCACGGGGCCATCCTGGTTCCGAAAATGCTGAGCGTGCTCGCTACGGGCGATCCCGACGGGGAAGTGAAGGGGTTGGGGGAGTTTCCCGAGGAAGACTGGCCACCGGTACCTGTGGTTCACGTCGCCTTTCAGGTCATGGTGGCCTCCGGGTTTGCGATGTTGGGTCTGGCATTGTGGGGAGGGTGGTTGGCGTTTCGACGGCGTGCGCTGGAAAAACATCCTCGGTTCCTCTGGGCTGCTGTTCTTGCGGGTCCGCTGGGGCTCGTCGCCGTCGAAGCGGGGTGGGTAGTGACGGAAGTCGGGCGCCAGCCTTGGATCATCCAAGGAGTGATGCGTACGCGCGAAGCCATCACGCCCATGCCGAACTTGAGCATCAGTCTGCTCGTATCGGTGCTGGTTTACGCTTTTCTGGGACTGGTCGTCGTCCTGCTCATCGCGCGCTACGTGCAGAGCTCAGATGAGGGCGCGCCATGAACATCTGGGCACAGGTGCTCTGGTTGTGGATGGGGCTTGGGCTCATTGCCTACGCCATCACCGGGGGCGCCGATCTAGGGGCGGGCTTGTGGAGCGCGTTCGCTTCTGGGCCCCGAAAACAAGAACAGCGGGCTGCTGTTGCTCACGCTATCGGGCCGATTTGGGAAGCCAACCATGTTTGGCTGATCTTCGTCATCGTCGTGATGTTTTCGGCGTTTTCCAACGCGTTTGCCGCTATCTGCATCGCGTTGCACATACCCATCGCGTTGGCCCTACTGGGCACGGTGTTTCGTGGGGCGGCCTACGTTTTTCAAGCCTATGGGATCCAGTCCGAAACGAGTCGACAGAATTGGCTTCGGGTCTTCGCTTGGTCCAGCGCCGCGACGCCGCTGGTTTGGGGCATGGTCGTAGGAGGGCTCTCCACCGAAGAGATCCAGTGGGTGGATGGTCGGATAACGAGCGGCTTCTTTGCGGGTTGGACGACGTGGTTTGCCATACTCGTCGGATTGTTCGCCTGCGCGCTCTTTGCATTGCTCTCTGCCGTTTACCTGGCGGCGGAGGCATCCGGGCCCGTCTCGGACGACTTTCGACGCCGAGCCATGGCGATGGAGCTCGTGGCAGGGGTGTTTGCCGTGCTCGTCTTCGTGCGTGCGGGAGTGGACGCGCCGGCTCTGTATACGCGCCTCGCCCATTCGGCCTTCACCTGGCCGATACAGATCGCAACGGCAATCTTCGCGGCTGTCACCTTTTGGGCACTCTGGTCGCGGCGCCTGGCGCTTTCACGGATCACGGCCGCTGGGCAGGTCGCGTTGGTCGTCGTGGGGTGGGGGGCCTCGATGGACCAACACTTCATCCTGCCGGACATGACACTGGAGCGGGCGACGCCGAACGTACACATTCTGCCGTACCTCGCTGTGGCCCTCAGTATGGGCGCCATCGTTCTGGGGCCCGCCTTGTTTTACCTCTATCGCGTGTTCAAGTGGCGGGCGTAGGGGCGCAGCAGCGGAGCGGGGTTTCACTGCTTGGAGATCGCGGAGACGTGCGCTAGACAGCGCCATGCCTCGCTCGTGGTATCCAGGCTACTCCGTGGCTGCGGTTTCGACGCTGGCGCTGGCGTTCACTGCTCCTGGCCAGACCATGCTGCTGTCGTTGTTGAACCTGCCGCTGCGGTCAGCGTTCGACATCGACCCGTTGGTACTCAATACATCGTACACTGTCGCGACAATGGCCGGCTCCCTACCCCTGGTGTGGGTGGGACGAACGACGGATCGGTTGGGTCCTAGGAAAGCCATGATGATTGTGGGCGTTCTGTTCGCCCTGGCGTGCTTCTTCATGGCTTCTGTCACCCACGCCGCGATGGTCTTCCTCGCCTTTTTCTTTTTGCGGTTCTTGGGCCAAGGCTCCCTGGCCGTCGTTGGGCAGCATGCGCTCGCGATGTGGTTTCATGCGCGCCTGGGGACGATTGCAGGGATCCGGCAAGTCGTCTTGTTCGCCCTGTGGACGCCGCTGCCCGCATTCACGCTGGCGCTGATCGATGGTTACGGTTGGCGCTTCACCTGGGCCGTGTTTGGTGTGGTTGTCGTCACGATCTTGGTGCCGCTCGCCTGGTGGTTCGTCGAGGACCGACCCGAGGACGTTGGCCTCGGCTTGGATGGTTTGTCCGAAAGCCCAAAGGATGTGGCAGGTCACAGTCTGGCACAAGCAGTCCGAACGTCTACGTACTGGCTACTCGTCGCGGCAGGCGTGCTGCCTCCGATGATCGGCACAGCGTTGATGTTCGACATCCAGCCACTGCTCCAATCTAGGGGCATTTCGCCGGAAGCGGGTGCCGTCGCAGTGAGTACTTGGAGTGCCACGATGGCGTTGATGGCGATCCCGAGTGGGCGTCTCGTGGATCGAGTGGCTCCCCGCTGGCTGCTCGCGGCAGGAGGACTCGTTTTGGGTGCCAGCTGCCTCCTCTGGCTTGGTGTTTCATCGGCGACGGCCGCAGCCGTCGCTATGAGTACCTGCGCGGTCGCGCAGTCCGTCATCGGCTCGACGGCAAGTGCGACCACGGCGCGGTACTTTGGCCGGAAACACCACGGCGCGATTCGCAGTTCGATGGCCCGCTTCAACATCCTGGCAACCGGCTGCGGACCCCTCCTATTCGGGCTGAGTCAGAAGTTCTTTAGCGGGCACGGCTTGGCCCTCTCGGTCTTCGCCTGCCTGTGCTTGCCAGTTGCCATTGGTGCGCTCTGGTTGACTGCGCCAAAACGCATCGAGCTGGAGTCTACGGTCTAGTCTTCGAATCCTCTTCGTGCTCGGAGCGACTGCCGTAGTAGTATTGATAGCGGTACGCGCCATAGCCATAGCCGTAGCCCGCGCGGCGTTCGTCGTAGGCGTTGAGCACAACTCCGAGCAGTCTATCGGAAACGTCGACGAGTGCTCGCACGCTGTGTTGGGCGGAATCTCGTGTCGTCGTGTGGGCGCGCACGATGAGGAGCACGCCATCTACCTTCGTGGATAAGATCGCGGCGTCCGTGACGGCGTTGACCGGCGGCGTATCGAGGATGATGCGGTCGTACTTCTGCCTCAACTTCGCCAGCAAGTTGCCAAAGCGTTCACTTTGGAGCAGCTCCGCCGGATTCGGGACCCCCGGGCCCGCCATGATCGCGTCCAGGTTGGGGACTTCCGTCGCGAGGTTGTCGTTTTCGAGAGCGCTCTCTTCGAGCAGGTAGGTGGATACCCCGCGGTCATTGGTGCGGCCGAAGATCCGATGCAGGCGCGGCCGTCGCAGGTCCGAGTCGATCAGAAGGACCTTCTTGCCCGCCTGCGCCATGGCGGTGGCGATCCAACATGCGACGGTCGTCTTGCCCTCGAGTGGGCCTCCACTCGTGACCATCAACAGCTGCTGCGGGTTGTCCGGAGAGGCGAACATCAGGTTGGTTCGGAGTGCGCGTGCAGCCTCCGCGGCGCTGCTGTTGGGTTTTCTGTGGATGACGAGCTCGTCACCCAGTATGGCTCGCTTTCCGCGCCGAGCTCTTCTGCCTGGGTTCGATGTCAGTGGTAAGACCCCGAGCATGGTCAGGCCCAAATGAGTTTCGACGTCTTCCCCACTCTTGAAAGTACGATCGAGGGCATTACGGCCAAACGCGGCGAAGAAACCGAGAAACAATCCCAGTGCTCCGCCCAGGGCCAGGTTCAAGCGTGTGCGCGGTCTGATTGGCTGCCGAATCGCCAGCGCATCGTCGATGACTCGGATGTTGTTGAAACGCATGTAGCGGGTCAAGTCGCTCTCCTTGCTGCGTTCGAGCACCATCGAGTAGACCTTCTCAGTGTTGTCCTTGGAGCGCTCGAGGCGCCGATACTCCAGCCCCAGTCTGTTGAGTTCGAGAGCCTGAGTCTTTGCTCTGGCAAACAAGCCTCCGAGGCCGTTCTCTTCTTGTCGCTTCGCGTCCACATCGCGCCGCAGCGCTTCTTTGATGTTCCTGACTTCTGCAAGCAAAGCGGTACGACTGATCTCCACCACGGAGTCAGCAGCCCGGACGTCGGGGTGCTGACTCCCTTTGCCGGCTCCCATCAGGGCCTGCTTCTCCTGCTTTGCCCGTATGTAATCGGCGCGCAGTCCCTTGAGGACCTGACTGTTCAAGAGTTCTTGGGCCGGCAGCTCCGTCGGGTCGGTGACGTCGACCTTCTCGAACTGCTTGTAGCGCGCTTCGAGCGTTTGTAGATCAGTTCGGACTCGTGTCAGTGCCTGATTGAGCTGCTGCATTTCGTCCCGCAGCATGTTGCTCTGGTCGTCCATCGACACAGACAGGATTTGGTTGTCCTTCTTGTAGGCGTGGAGGGCTAGCTCGTTTTCACTGAGCTCCGATTTCAGTTTTTGAAGCTGCTCGTCCAACCATTCTGCGGCGACGTTGGTGGACGCCAAAACCGAGTCGACGTTATCGTCGATGTAGATGTCCACCAGCGACCGCAAGACGCGTTCGGCTCGTTCCGCCTCCGCGTCCTCGAACAGCACTTCCACGAGGCGACTGTCTCTAACCGGACTGATGGTCAGTCGCTGTCTGAGTGCTTCTCGTGCGCGTTCCAGGCGTTCGGCGTCCGTCAGTTCGAGTTCGGCGAGGGGCGCGTTAGCGGGCTGGTTGGTGATGAATGAATCATCGTGCTGCAAGCCGAGTCGTTGAACGGTCTTCAGTGCCAGGCTTCGGCTTTGGAGGATGTCGTACTGCGTCTTGTAGTACTCGCGATTGTTCGCGTAGATGCCGGTGCCCACGTCCACGACGCCTTGCACTTCTTGCCCCAGCGGCTTTGGCGGGCTCGGATCAATTTGAATCGTGGTGCGTGCCAGGTAGATCTTCGTCTGCCCAAACGAGTAGAAGCCTGCGGCAGCGGCCCCGACGAGGAAGAGCAGGGCGATGACCCACCAATTCTTGCGGACGATTCCGAGCAGCTCCCACAGGCCATGATGGCCGGCAGCGAGAGTACTGTGATTTTCGGTGGCGTTTTGGTTCATCACTGGCGGCCGGTCTTCCCACTCGGGGGGCAAGCTTACCTTGTGGTCGGGTGCGTGCAAACAGTGTCGACGGACTGATCACACGGTGAGTCAACGGACGTCCCGCCGGCGGTCGTTAGCAGAGGGCGGCTGCACTCGCTCCCGATTCCGAGAATGCGGGGCATTGGCACCGCTTGGCGATGCTTTCCGGGCTGGTGTAGGGTCAGGCGCCATGAAATACGCCGTTTTCGTCGCGCTCGCCTTCCTCGCATCAGCTTGCGCCCGCGCCAACTCAGGCCCCGGCGCGCCCGCTGAGTCTTCGACGCCGGCTATGGCGGAGGTCACGGGCAATCCGTTCGAGGGCGCGGAGTTTTTCATCCCGCCGTACACGAACGCGGACCAGGCTCGTCGACGTTTGGAGAAGAGCAACGCCGAAGAGGCGGCACAGATTGCAAAAATCGCCGATACGCCGCAGGCTCGCTGGTTCGGAGAGTGGAGCGGTGACATCGAGACGGTTGCGTCGAACTACGTCAAGGCCGCCCACAATCGCGGGAAGGCGGCGCTGCTCGTCGCGTACAACGTGCCCAATCGCGACTGTGGGCAGTACTCGGCGGGTGGTGCCGAAGATCCCGAAACGTACCGCGCGTGGATACGCGGCTTGGCCGCCGGAATCACCGCCTCCCGACGGGCCGTCGTCATTTTGGAGCCGGACGCCCTGGCTCACCTCGAAGAGTGCTTGTCTCCAGAAGGCCAAGCAGAGCGCCTCGCCCTGATCGCAGAGGCCGTGGAGACGCTCGAAGCGTTGCCGGGCGTGGCTGTCTACATTGACGCCGGGCACTCGCGTTGGATCGACGCCCCAACCATCGCCGAGCGCTTGAAGAGGGCAGGCATCGACAAGGCTCGTGGTTTCTCACTCAACGTGTCCAACTACATCGGGGACGACGAGTTGGTCGCCTATGGTGACGAGATCGTATCGCTGGTCGGGGACACTCACTACGCCATCGACTCCAGCCGTAACGGTAACGGCCCCGCGGAAGGTGACCAATGGTGCAACCCCGAAGGTCGTGCATTGGGGCGTAAGCCCACGACCGAAACTGGTAACCCGCGCCTAGACGCCTACATCTGGGTCAAGAATCCCGGCGAGTCGGACGGGGAATGTCAGGGAGGGCCGCCCGCGGGCCAGTGGTTTCATGAACGCGCCTTGGAAATGGCGCGTGGTGCCGCCTACTGACGCGGCACGCCGCTCGTCCTATTTAAAGAAAAAACGGTAGCTTGCCGATCCCCACCTCTCGTCGTGGCGGAATGGCACCAGCACTTTAATAAGTAATGCGACGCCGGGTCCGGTGAACTCCATTAGCGTTAGAATGAAGAGGCCTTCTCAGACAAACCTGTCGCTTGGTCTTGACCTGCGCCAGTGAATCGAGGCACCACACTCCCTAGCTTGCCCAGCCTATCTTGGGCGGTTCGAGAGGTGTGATTATGAAACCGTTGAAAGCAACGTGCCGACTTGGCTTGTTGGGAGGCATGGCGCTGGCTCTGCTAGCTACTACCGCCTGCGGCCCAACTCAATTCAGTGACAAGGCCGCGCTGACCATTCTTGGGACGCCGCCAGCCCCACCCCCACCCCCGCCGGAGCCGGAACCGGCAAAGCCCATGCGGGTAGAGATGCGGGATAACAGCATCGTCATCAACGAGAAGATCCAGTTCGCGTACAACGACTCGACCATTCTCGACGTCTCGTTCAGCTTGCTGGACGAGGTGGCGGACGTCATCAAGAAGGCTCCCCACGTCAAGAAGATCGAGATCGGTGGACACGCCAGCACGGAAGGCAGCGATTCTCACAACAAGCGTCTGTCAGACGCCCGCGCCAAGTCCGTGCTGAAGTACCTCACCGAAAAGGGTGGGGTCAGCAAGGACAAGCTCAG
This sequence comes from Polyangiaceae bacterium, assembly GCA_050298815.1. Classification (GTDB taxonomy): domain Bacteria; phylum Myxococcota_A; class Polyangia; order Polyangiales; family Polyangiaceae; genus SZUA-265. The sequence goes on along the minus strand of JBNKUV010000083.1, from coordinate 157,280 downwards.
CGCTGTGGGTTATGGCGAAGAGAAGCCGTTGGTGTCTCCAGAGGAGACGGAAGCAGATCGCGAGAAGAATCGTCGCGTCGAATTCTTGATCTTGGAGCAAGACGTCACCCAGAAGAAGGTCGAGATCGACCCGAACACTGGCAAGGAAAAGATCGTATCTACCGCGGTGAAGACCAAGACTGAGCAGACTGCTGCAGCTGAGGAAAAAGCCGCACCCGCAGAGGAGAGCAAGTAACCATGAACACTCGATTCGTACCGGGTCTACTAGTTCTTGCAGCGGGATTGAGCGCTTGCTCCTTCCACGCTCGCAACCCCGAAGACTACCAGTCCGCGACCCGTGCTCTCTTGGAGACCCGCGCGTCGCAGATCAAGAGCTGTTACGACAACGTTCTCAAAGAGGACAAGTCGGCAGCAGGCACGGTGGTCGTTCACTTCACCGTGATGCCCGAAACCGGCGCTATCACGGGTGCCGAAGTGACGCCAGAGAGCACCGCGCCGGCTCCGCTCGGCCAGTGCATCGTCCAGGCGATGGACGGCTTGGCGCTGGATCCGCCTGATGCGCGTGAAGGCGATGCGACGTTCACTTGGGAGTTCCAAGCCGCCGGCTGATTGACGTCGTAGGAGAGCCGCACGAACGCGTGCGTTCGGCTAATCAAGGGTCGCCCTCGGGCGGCCCTTGGTGCTTTGTGGGGTCCGTTCTATACGAGCTGTGTGTCTGCTTTCGATGCAATTGTCATAGGATCCGGTCCTAATGGACTGACGGCCGCTGCGGTATTGGCCGGGCACGGTCTTCAGGTTCTCGTCATCGAGGCGCGGGATGAACTTGGAGGCGGCGCGCGCACGGCGGAGCTGACGCTGCCTGGATACCTGCACGATGTTTGCTCCGCTGTTCACACGATGGGTTGTTTGTCCCCGGCGTTTGCGGCGTTGGAGTTGGAGGACAATGGACTCGTTTGGAACTATCCTACCGCGTCTGTTGCTCATCCTCTCGATGGCGGCGACGCTGCGCTGTTGTGGGGCAGCGTTGAGGATACGGCCTACGACCTGGAGGCGGATGCGGGCCCTTACCGGAAGCTACTCAATCCCATCTTAGAGGGGGGAGAGCCCTTGTTTCGCGACATTCTGTCGCCATTGAGCTTGCCAAAGCATCCCATCCGAATGGCGCGGCTGGGCGTTTTGGGTGCGTGGTCAGCAGAGCGGTTGGTGCGCCGCTTCACGGAGCCGCGTACCAAGGCTCTCATCGCGGGATGTGCAGGGCATTCGGTCCTGCCCCTGTCGTCCATGCTCACGGCTGGTTTGTCCCTGGCATTCTTGGCTGCCGGGCACTTGCGCCCCTGGCCGGTCGCAGAGGGAGGCTCCGTCGCGATCACGAGGGCGCTGGAGCGCGTGTGTCAGAGCCGCGGAGTTAGGTTCGAAACTGGTCACGAGGTACGTTCGATGAGTGAACTTCCCGAGGCGAGGGCCGTCCTCTTCGATACCGCACCGAAGCAGCTGCGCGAGATTGCCGCCGAGGCGCTTCCTCACGCATACCTGCGCCGCTTGGAGCGTTTTCGCATGGGTCCAGGCGTGTTCAAGGTGGATTGGGCCTTGGATGGTCCAATCCCGTGGAGGAATTCCCGTTGTCTTGAAGCGGCAACCGTGCACGTCGGAGGGACGTTCGACGAGATCGCTGACTCGGAGCGACGGATGTATGGCGGGGAGTTGTCTGACCGACCGTACCTCATCGTGACCCAACCGAGTCTATTCGATCCCAGCCGAGCTCCCCCGGGCAAGCACACCGCGTACGCCTACTGCCATGTGCCAAGCGGCTGTGATGTGGATCGGACCTCCACGATAGAGGCGCAGGTGGAACGGTTCGCGCCAGGCTTTGCGGACCGCATCTTGGCGCGCAAAGCAATGAGCCCACAGGACCTCGAGAACTACAACCCAAGCTACGTGGGCGGGGCGATCACTGGCGGGGTCAACGACATGAGTCAGTTCCTGTTCCGCCCGGCGCCGCGCCAAAATCCATACACGACCCCGAATTCTAGGCTCTTTCTGTGCTCACAGTCCACGCCGCCAGGCGGTGGGGTGCACGGCATGTGCGGCTGGCACGCCGCTGCAACCGTCTTGAAGCGTATCTTTCGCTGAGCAACTTTTTGCTAGTGGGGTATCCTGGTCGGCGGCCCTTCAAGCTCTGAAACCAAGAATCCGGCAATGGACACGGACATGTGGGACGAACGTTACAGCCTCGCGGAATACGCCTACGGAACGCAACCGAACGACTTTCTTCGCGAGGTTGCCCCTCGGCTGCCGCAGGGCCGTGCGCTCTGCCTGGCCGAAGGAGAGGGGCGCAACGCCGTCTTCTTGGCGCAGTGCGGTCTCGAGGTAGTGGCAGTCGATCAGTCTGCTGTGGGGCTAGAAAAGGCACAAAGACTTGCCGCTTCGCGGCAGGCAGTTCTGCAAACTGTGGTGGCGAACTTGGACTCCTACGCCATTGGAGACAACGCCTGGGACGTAATCGTCTCCATCTGGGCGCATGTTCCGCCCGCCTTGCGCCAGCAGGTGCATCGCGCTTGCGTCACGGGTCTGAAGCCAGGTGGCATGTTTGTCTTGGAGGCGTACACTCCCGCGCAGCTCGCCTTCAAGACGGGGGGGCCACCAGTCCCTGAGTTGACGATGACGTTGGCGGCGTTGCAGCATGAGCTGTCAGGGTTGGACTTTCTAATCGGACGTGAGCTCGTGCGAGAAGTACGCGAAGGGCGCTATCACGACGGTCAGTCGGCAGTCGTACAGGTGCTGGCGCGGCGCGGCGGCGGACCATCAGCTGATCCCGGGGCGGGAACGCTAGGTAGGTAAACTCACCACCCGCCTCAGACCGGAGCAGAAAATGAGTGGTCGGCGGTCCACAGTCGAACTGACACGTAGTCGATTCCAACCGGCTGTGCACCGTTCCTAGCGCGGCGCCTCACTTGTGACTAGGCTTAGATGGAGGCTCCAACTGCGATGACAGGCGCACAAGCTCGACGATACAAGGCGCGGCACGGTGGACGGACTTGAATCGTGGCAAGGCTGATCGACCATGAATGACTCCGTTCCTCCTGCCTCCGGGTTGCAGTCGCGCAAGCGGATCGCTTTGGTCTGCGATTCCTTAGAGGATGATTTCCAGTCGGCGTTGGTCGAGGCGAGTCTGGCGGCGGCAAAGATCTTGGAGGTCGACATCCTCGTCGTCCCAAGCGGTAAGTTGGGAGACGCAGCGGGCAAGAACTTCATTCATGAGCTTGTGCCGTTTTGGGCGGATGGAATCATCCTCGCAGCTCACACCATCGGACATCTTGCCACCGAGCGGCAAATGGCGGCATTTGTCGACCAGTTTCGACCAGTGCCCACCGTCACCTTGGGAGAGGTCCAGGGCGCGGATTGTTGTCTAGTCATCGACAATGAAACAGCCGCGTTCGAGCTCACCCAACATCTGGTGCTTCAGCACCAGTACCGTCGTTTTGCCTACATCTCTGGTCCTGCCGGAAATCCGGAATCGCTTGCTCGCGAGCGCGGCTTCTTGCGTGCGCTTCGAGAGGCTGAGCTCAGGATCGCGCCCGAGCTGTGTATCGAAGGCGACTTCACTTCGGAAGGTGGACGCGCGGCAGTTCGCGAGCTGTTGGACCGACGTGGCATAGACGTTGGGGAGTTGGATGCCCTGTTTTGTGCCAACGATGCAATGGCGGTGGGAGCGTGCCAGGAGCTGGAAGAGCGATCCGTGTGTATTCCAAGGGACATAGCCGTTGCTGGTTTTGACGATACGGGCCTCGCTCGCCTGCTGCCCTCACCCTTGACGACAATCCGGCAGCCACTGCGGGAGTTGCTATTGGACGGGACCCGCATGCTACTCGAGGGACTCAGAACTGGGACGATGCCGCGTGGTTTGCATCGCTACAGCGCAGAGCCGATCCTTCGGCGTTCTTGTGGTTGTCCAAGACTACCGAATCTTCCGTTTCCCAGCACGCCCACAAGCCCCGACGAGCCGGGCCGACAGGCAGTGCGCCGGATGCAGTCTTCACTGCGCCAGGAATTGGATGAGGACTTCGTTGCATCCCTGGATAGGGTGAGCACGGACTGGCTGACGGACGTGCTGGACGCGCTGATGACCCAGCTGGAGGTGCAAGGGACGTTCTTTTACGACGCCGTAGAAGAACTCTGTATCGGGCTCCTGAGAGCACATCGGCCGACGAGCGGTTGGCAGAACACTCTCCTCGTGCTGCGGCGCTTCGTTGCGCGCGCGCTCAGGACCAAAGACCAGCTCACCGACCTCGATCGTTGCGTGGATGGCGCCATGCGCTTGACCAGCGAAATGACGACCAGCTTCTTGGCGCGCCAACGCGAGGAACTCTTGGAGCACCTCAAGGTGTTGAGCGATGCGACCGCAGGTCTGCTTTCGGCGCCCGATCTCGGAACGATTGCCCGTGTCGTCGAGTCATCGTTTCCCAAGCTCGGTGTCGACCGCGGCATGATCTGCGTCTTCAATTCAGAGTTTGCGCCCGATGTGTCGTGCACGCCCCTATGCCTGTTCGGGTTGGAAGAAGAACAAGACGATGTTCCAGTGTTCCCGGCCATCGCGTTGGGACCCGACGAGATCCTACGGGGCAGAAGCTGGGTGGTTGAGCCGCTAGGAGCTGGCCAGCGTCCTCTGGGATTCGCGGTGCTGGAAGGCGGGCTAGAACACGTCTCCTGGTACGAACGGTTGCGGGACGCGCTGACCGCAGCAGTCAACGGAGCGCAACTGATGCAGCAGGTACAGCGTTTGGTCGTGACCGATCCGTTGACGGGGCTGAACAATCGTCGCTACCTCTCCCAAAAGATTCGCCAAGAGCTGGATCCAGAGCGGGGCGGACGTCTGCCACTGTCGTTGCTGGTGCTCGATTTGGATGGCTTCAAGTCCCTCAACGATGAGCAAGGTCATGACCAGGGCGATCGGGCTCTGATTCAAGCCGCGAACACCATCAAGCGGTGCCTGAGGGAGACTGACACGCTTGCCCGCTTCGGCGGAGACGAATTCGTAGCGGTGTTGCCGGGCACTTCGAGTGATCAAGCTCGGGCTGTCGCCCGCCGAGTGATCGAGAGTCTTCCGCACGCCATCAGGGATACGGTCGAGGCAACGTTGACGTGTAGTATCGGTATTGCGACGATCGATCGGCTTGGAGCCACTGGCGAAGCGGAACTGTTTCGTTCGGCGGATCAGGCACTGCTAGCGGCCAAGCGGGGCGGAAAGAATAGGGCGATTCACGCTCAGGAACTGGTCGCGTAGTTCAGGCATTGGCTTGGCGCGCATCACCGGAATCTCACGGCTCGCCCGCCCTTGGCGGGATCGGAGGGCGTCGGTTGCGCTTTACATATCGGGGATGGCTTGGCGCGTCCTCAGCGCGCCGCGTCCTGAGCCCTCATCGCTCGGATGTAGTCCTCCAGAGTGTGCGGAGGGCTGAGCTCGAAGCGCTTTTCGGTGAGTACCACATCACTCATGCGGTCGATGCGGAAGTTGCGAAAGTCGGTTCGTAGCAGGCACCACGCCGCCAGGGTCCAAGTCCTACCCCAGAAGTACAGTCCCAAGGGACGCACGGTTCGGGTGCTCTCTTGCTCCTTTGGCGCGCGATAGCTGAAACTCACCTCCCGCTGCCCATTGACGGCGGCGCGCAGCTCTCCGAGGTGTCTGACGGCGTGCCGCTCTGCACCAAAGGACAGACTGAACAGCGCTGTGGAGGTCAGGCGCTTGCGCTCCTGATCTGGGATGACGGCATCGACCTTTTCGAGGATCGCCCGGGCGCTGGTGCGCAAGTCCTTGTCGGTCCAGGATTCCACCATTCGCATACCGATGACGAGTGCTTCCACTTCGTCGGCGTTGAACATGAGTGGCGGCAGGCGGTAGCTGGAATCCAGGCGGTAACCTACGCCGGGCTCTCCAGTGATGGGGACACCCGAAGCACACAGGTCCATGACATCTCGGTAGATGGTACGAATGGAGACTTCCAACAGCTCCGAGAGCGTTTGCGCGGTTGCGAAACGGCGGCGGCTCAGGATGCCAACAATCTGGAACAGTCGATCCGCGCGCCGCATGGCTCGAAAGTCTACCCTTTTCGGGCCGAGAAACGATGTGAGCCGTGGGTTCCGTCCGCGCCCGTCCGCTTGCAGTGTGTCTGACCCGGGCGCAGAGACTGCAGGGCACCCCGTCGGGGTCCGATGGGGCGCCCCGCAAGCCGCTCCTGCTAGCAGAGAGAGCCGCTGGGGACCGAGCTTCTCACTCCGGCTTTGGAAGCTCCTTTTCGACGTGAAAGAAGTCCAGGACCACACCAGCGGGATCGATCACCAAGAAGCTGCGCCAGCCCCAGGGCTTGTCAGTTGGGGCATCGAGAAGCTCCGCACCCAGCTTCCGCATGCGGGCGAACTTCTCATCCGCGTTCTGCGTCGGGACGCTAACGAGGACTCCCTTCCCCGCAAACGCCGGCTTGACCCCGTCGGGAAACGCCGTCGGCTTGGCGAAGCACAGTTCCGGGCTTCCTGGTTCCGGTGAGCAGACTTGGACGTATTCAGGCGAGTCGAAGCTGAGTGTGAACTCTGCCTGGTCGACATAGAAGCGTTTGATCGCCTCCAGCTTGTCGGTGATGAACAATGGGAACAGCTTTTGGGGGTTTTTCGGTTTCATGACTTCCTTCGGGAGTCGGGTCCGCGACGCCCTTCGCCGCGGTTCTCGACCACGAAAGAGGACTTAGGTGACCCCTACTGACAGCATCCTGTCAGTAGGCTTGTGGGCGACGTCAAAATCAGTCGGAGGCGGGTCGCGACGCGTTGCAGTGGGGGCACCGGCGCGCCGCGGATAGCATGCGGACCCGACCCCGCGCAGGCCCAGCATCCGAAGCGCCCATTGGCCGCGGGGTCGCGCAGAGCCGCCCCGACCTGCTTGGCCTTGGTGCTAGACCGATATTCGCACCTACACCTTGCTGCGCTGCGGGCTCGTCCCCATGCATAAGTGAGTGAGCCGGTCGGCGGGGGAGGCACTCACGTCACCCGAGAGCTACTGGACGCGCTTCAGCTAGTGCTACGCTCCATGCAACACGGGGACCGACGCTAAAGGAGACGAGATGACGGATACGGTTCGGACAGTCGGAGTGATTGGTGCAGGGGTCATGGGCAGCGCGATCGCAGCTCACATGGCAGGCGCTGGACTGCGCGTTCACTTGTTGGACATTGTGCCCAAGGCGGCGGATGGCGCTCGCGTCGATCGAAACGCGTTGGCCAAAGGGGGGCTGGAGCGTGCTCTCAAAGCCAAGCCAGCGGCGTTCTTCGACCCGGACGCCGCCCGCCTGGTCACTCCTGGCAATCTCGAGGACCATCTGGGGCGGTTGGCTGAGTGCGACCTGGTGATAGAGGCGGTCGTCGAAAGCCTCGAGATCAAGCGTCGGCTGTTTGCGACCATCGAAAGCCATTTGGCAGATCACGCCGTGCTGGCGTCGAACACATCCGGTTTGAGCATCGCCGCGATGAGTGAGGCCCTGCCAGAGGCGTTGCAAAAGCGGTTTGTCGTGCTGCACTTTTTCAATCCAGTTCGCTACATGCGGTTGCTCGAGGTGGTGCCTGCGCCGAAGACGGACGCCCGTGTCATCGAACGAATGGTCTCCTTCGGAGAGTGGCTGGGAAAGGGTATCGTCTACGGCAAAGACACGACGAACTTCGTTGCCAATCGCATCGGCGTCTACTCCATCATGCTGACGATGCACGAGATGCTCAGCCAGGGGCTCAGCATCGAGGCCGTAGACGCCATTTGCGGCAAGCCGATGGGGAGACCCAAGAGTGCTGTGTTTCAGACGGCCGATATCGTCGGCATAGACACGCTGATCCACGTTGGAAAGAACTGCTATGACTCGCTGACCAACGACCCGCAACGTGACGTTTTTCAGATGCCGGAATTTGTGCAGCAGATGGCCAAAGCCGGCGCTGTCGGGCGCAAAGCGGGTGCGGGCTTTTACAAGAAAGTCGGCAAGGACATCTTCGTGCTAGACCTTCAGAGCAAAGACTATCGCGCTCGAGAGCCCGTCGAATTTGCTTCGGTGGCAGCAGCCAAAGGAGCGCCTGCGGAGCGTTTGAGGAAACTGATTGCCGGAGATGATGCGGCGGCCAAGTTTGCGTGGACGATCGTGTCGAAGACGCTTTCGTACACCGCATCGCTAATGGGCGAGATCGCCGATGATGTCATCAACATCGATCGTGCGATGCGCTGGGGGTTCAATTGGGATCTCGGGCCGTTCGAAATGTGGGATGCCCTGGGTGTTGCTGAGACCGTCGGGCGAATGAAGGCGGAGGGTCAGTCCATTCCCGAGTGGGTTAGCGAGATGCTCGCATCCGGGCGGACGAGCTTCTACACCGGCAGCGTCGCCTCCGGAACGTTCTATGATTGCATGGGCAAGACGCCCCTGCCCATCCCCCATCACGCGAAGGAACTGCGAGTCGCGGCTTTCAAAGAACAGCGGACCAACGTAGTCGAGAAGAACGATGGTGCGACACTCGTTGACATCGGGGATGGCGTGGTGTGCTTGGAGTTGCACACCAAAATGAACACGCTGGACGCGGATGTCATCAGCATGATCGGCCGCACCGTTGAGGTCGCTGAGGCGCAATTCGAGGCGATTGTCGTCGCTAACGATGCAGAGCATTTTAGTGCTGGCGCCAACCTGATGATGATCGTTGGCGCTGCTATGCAGCAGAAGTGGGACCAGATAGATGGGATTATCGCGGGGCTGCAGAATGCGTTGCAAGCGCTGCGCTACTGTCGAGTTCCGGTGGTGAGCGCTCCGGCTCAATACACCCTGGGTGGTGGCGCTGAACTCGCGATGGCAAGCGATGCATCCCAAGCCTTCGCTGAGACCTACATGGGTTTGGTTGAAGTCGGTGTCGGCTTGATTCCGGCGGGATGCGGCTGCCTGCGGATGGTCGAGCGTTATACGTCGGCAGTTTCGGACGTCGAAGGCGTCGATTTGTTGCCGCTCGTGGGTCAAGCGTCTCTGAACATCGCAATGGCCAAAGCCTCGACTAGTGCGGAGGAAGCGAAGCGGCTCCGCTACCTGCGGCCGACGGATGGCATTTCGTTGAACAGGGACTTCCTCCTGTACGAAAGCAAGCAGCGCGCGATCGGGCTGGCAGGAGCCGGTTATCGCCCCCCAAGTCCGCTTCTGCTCAAGGCGGCAGGCTATGATGCCGCTAAGACGATTGGGGTCAAGATTTGGTCGATGGTGGAAGGCCGGTGGGCATCACCTCACGATGCACTCATCGCCAACAAAATCGCACACGTGCTGTGCGGCGGAGCTGTCGCGGCAGGCCAAGTGTTACCCGAGCAACACTTTCTCGACCTCGAACGCGAGGCTTTCTTGCAGCTGTGCGGTGAACCCAAGACCCACGAGCGAATCAAACACATGCTGGAAACGGGCAAGCCCCTGCGGAACTAGGAAAGGCGAGGAGAACAGCACATGACATTTCCGATGAACGTGATCGTAGCGAGCGCAGTCCGAACTGCGGTTGGCCGCGCTATCAAGGGGACGTTGCAGAATACTCGTCCAGAAGAGCTAGCGGCGACCGCCATGGTTGGTGCTGTGGAGCGCGTCCCGGGTTTGGAGCCCGGCCAGATCGAGGACGTCAAGCTCGGCTGCGCCATGCCCGAAGCCGAGCAGGGCTGGAATGTGGCTCGCAACGCAGTGTTCTTGGCCAAGTTTCCCAACTCGGTGCCCGCCGAGACTATCAACCGCTTCTGCTCGAGTGGGCTTCAAACGATCGCCCACGCCGCAACGAGTATTCAGGCGGGGCTGATCGACGCGGCAGTTGCTGGTGGTGTGGAGTCGATGTCCTCCGTGCCGATGGGTGGCAACAAGGTCAGTGTCGACCCCAAGTTGGTGGATGAGTTTCCCGAAGCCTACATCTCGATGGGGCACACCGCGGAACGTGTTGCGGATCGCTTCTCGGTTACGCGGGAGCAGCAAGATGCATTCGCCGTCCGTTCCCACGAACGGGCGCTGGCGGCAATCGAAGCGGGCAGGTTCCAGGACGAGATAGTGCTCGCGAAGGCCCGCCAATTCGTGGATGGTCGTGTCCAATACGCAGACTTCGAAGTCGATGAATGCCCGAGGCCAGGCACGACACTCGAAGCACTGGCCAAGTTGAGGCCAGTATTTCGGGCTAATGGTACTGTGACGGCTGGAAATAGTTCGCCCCTCAACGATGGCGCTGCCGCCGCGGTATTGTTGTCGGACAGGTTGGCGGCGGAGCTATCTGTTTCGCCGCTGGGCGCGCTCAGGGGTTTTGCTGTGGTCGGAGTCGATCCCGATATCATGGGCATCGGTCCCGTGCCTGCTATCCGCAAACTACTTGCTCAGTGCGATCTTCAAGTGAAGGACATTGACTTGTTCGAGATTAACGAGGCGTTCGCTGCTCAGGCTGTCTATTGCCAACGCGAGTTGGGAATCGATGACGACAAGCTCAACGTCAACGGCGGAGCGATTGCGTTGGGACATCCCCTCGGATGCACGGGCGCCAAGTTGACGGCCACACTGCTCCATGAAATGAGGCGGCGCGGAGTCCGCTTGGGGGTGGTCAGTATGTGCATTGGTGGTGGAATGGGCGCAGCCGGACTGTTCGAGGTTCCCAGCTGAGGCGGTTGGACCGACTTCGGCCCTCTGGTTCATGGCCAGCCGGGCCGTTTTCCGGACCTCCTGGGATCTCGGGCGGCTAGCGAACGTATCTCTGACTATGCAGCCTACTGCGTCACACCGCTGCTCAACATCGCCGTGGGGCTGGTGTCGGTGCACAGACTACCTACCGTTGCGCGCTCGGCGTATGAGCACTAGGTTTGGGGGCGTCGGATGCGGGTCTTGATCGGTGCGGCGCTGGTGCTGCTAATGGTTGGATGCGGCGGGGGAGTCACTGGTGCCCCGCCGAAGCCGGTGAGTCAGGTTCACGGCCTGGTAGTGCCCAAGGACGGCCTACGGGTCCTCATCGCAGGCGAGCAGTTCGAAGCTCGTGCGGAAGTCTTGGGAATGAACGTGGGGCGACTGAAAGTGCGCGTCTCCGGAGCTTGCGATGCGACCGCAGATCCCAAGTGGGGGGTCGAAGCGAAGATGGCGACCGCTGGTGTCCTCGCGTTCTTCAACAAGACGCGGGGTGTCGCCCTTAGCAGTATCGACGCCGAAACCGCGGTGCCCTCACGCTCAGAAACTCACATTGAAGATGGGGAATCCTGGCGTGACTACAAGATTTGGGCGGGCAAAGAACGGTACCGATTCCGCTATGAGAAGTCGGAAGGCGACCTCATCCAAGGTCGCAAGCCTTTGCCCGAAGGCGAACCCATCTACGATACTCAAACAGGGCTGTTCGCCATCCGCGCGTGGCAAGCAGAGCCCGACGAACTAGGATACTTCTACGTCATATTGGGTCGCCGTCTGTGGCGCGCGGACGTTCAGTTCGAGGGTTCCAAATCCATCGAAGTCGGCGGCAAGAAGTTCGATACCGTGCACTTCAAGGGCGTGGCTCATCGTGTCGATCTGGAGCCGGGGCAAGAGTACAAGCCCCGAAAGTTCTCCGTGTGGTTGACCAATGATGAGCATCGCGTGCCGGTCAAGGTGGCGGGCGACGGCTCCATCGGAGCGGTCACCTTCTTCTTGGAGAAGCACGATTTCGAAGCGGAGTGCCGGGCTCCCGATCCTCCCAAGCCCACGCGGGTCAAGCGCCCTCCACGAAAGGGGGAGGCGAGGAAGACCAATCAAGGCAGAAAGCTTTCCACTCCGCACCGTGAGACGAAGGACGGAGCGGTCGACGTTTCGCCGGCTCTCGGGGAGGGCAGTGCACCGAAGGCAGCGCCCGACCAGAGCCCGAACGCCGTCGACGCAAAAAACCCGGACTCAGGGACGACGGGTAGCTCAGCCGCCGCTCCCGCGGAGGCGGACCCGACCCCGAAGCCGCCCGCCGCTGGTAGCGCCGAAGATGATCCGACGAAATCTGGTGTTTCTGAGGTTTCGCCACCCGCAGGAGCTCCCTCCGGCGATCGGTCCGCGGGGCAGCCCTAGGTTCGGCGGATTGACCCAATTGGCGAAATCCCGTACGACACTGAGTCGTCAGAGCGTGGCGTTCGCTCGGTACGGTTGGAGTCTCACGGCTGACTCAACCACCGCGAAGCACGGTGCAAGACGGTCCGTGGCATACGACTGAACCATTCTCGGGGTGGCGCAACACATGAGCGACGAGCAAGAGAGCTGTGAGGTCCAACGACTTAGGCTCGAACGCGATCTCTACCTCGGGCTCCTGAACCTCGACGAGGCAACGCTGCCCGAGCAGTTCATCGAGCAGGCGCTCAAGCTGGTGGTACAGATCGTAGGTGTCGACCGCGGATACCTCGAGCTGAGTGAGCCGACGTCCAGCGGTGACAAGGACTGGTGGACGGCAGCGGGTTGGTCCGAGGAAGAAGTTGGGCAGATTCGCTCCAACATCTCGCGGGGCATCATCGCCCACGCCATCGCGCGTGGGGAAATCCTCTGCGTGCCTTCCGCGCTGCTGGATCCACGTTTTCGTGATCGCCAGAGCGTGAGACGCTCCCAAATCGAAGCCGTCTTGTGTGTACCGATTGGCAGCGATCCTCCCGTTGGAGTCCTGTACCTCCAAGGTCGCCGCGGTGACGGGCCGTTCACTGACGCAGAGCAACAACTCGCGAAAACATTTGCCCGCTATCTGGTGGGCTTGGCGCGGCGCGTCTTCGTGGGGCAGGTCAAGGCAGATCCCCTCGCTGAGCTGCGCGAGCGAATGAACCTCGCGGGGGTCATCGGCTATTCCGCTGCACTCGGCGACGTTCTGTCCGAAGCGGAGCTCGCGGCGAGGTTGGAAGCCAGTGTGCTCATCACCGGGGATACCGGTACGGGCAAGACGCAGCTGGCCCGCGTGATTCACGAAAACAGCCGACGTGCCAAGATGCCCTTCGTGTCGCTCAACTGCGCGGCCATCCCCGAAGAGCTCTTGGAGAACGAACTGTTTGGTGCTGTTGCCGGTGCTCACTCCACGGCCACGAGAGCTTTGGAGGGAAAGGTGACAGCGGCTAAGGGCGGCACGCTGTTTCTCGATGAAATCTCCGAACTGACTGTCAAAGCGCAGGCGAAGTTCCTTCAACTGCTGCAGACCAAAGAGTACTACCCGCTGGGTTCGTCCCGACCTTTGATCGCGGACGTTCGGATCATCGCCGCGACCAACTCGGACCTGCAGCAGCTGATCGTCGAAAAGCGATTCCGTGAGGACTTGTTCTATCGATTGCAAGTCATCTCGCTGCGCATGCCCAGCTTGCGCAATCGCTGGGAAGACATCCAACCGCTTGCAGCGTACTTCTGCCAGCGGGTGTGTGCGGAGCACAACCTTTCGCCTCTCGAACTTTCTCCGGGTGGCTTAGCGGCGCTCAAGGCCCGAGAATGGCCAGGCAACGTCCGCGAATTGGAGCACGTGATTGAGGCCGGTGTGATTCGAGCGGCGATGAAGGACGTCTCTCAACTAGACGCGCGCATGCTGTTTCCGGACACGGATGCGGATGAGCCGGAAGACGTCAGCCGCAGCTTTCACGAAGAGACACGTCGCTTCCAAAAAGAGCTGTTGCAGCGCGCCTTGAAGGAAACCGACTGGAATATCACCGAGACGGCTCGCCGCCTCGATTTGGCACGGGCGCACGTCTACAACCTAATCAAGTCGTTCGGGTTGGCGCGCCGTCAGTCCGGTCGATGAGTGAGTCTGCAAGCCGACCATGGACAGTCATCGAGCGAGTTGGGTGCTCGGGCCGCCCGGTTTGCCGAAAGCCCAACTGCGAAGAGCGCGTTGTCTTCGACAATGTTAGGAAGCCGCCGTGTCACTGCCCCCGTTTGAGCTGATATTCGACCTGGACGACACGCTGTTGGATAGTTTCAATGGCTACAGTCGCACGCATCAGCGCGTCGCCGCGGAGCTGGGTTGGCCGGTGCTGCCCGTTGACGAATTGGTGGCCTATGACAAGGACCTACCGACCACTCTTCGCCGGCAGTACCCAGGGCGAGAGCCGGACATCTTCGTCGAGACGTGGGCCAAGGTCATGGATGAATACCCCTACGGGCCGATTCGAGAAGTGCCAGAGGCGCTCGCAGAGTTGCGCGCCCGGGGACACCGCCTGTGGCTCGTCACGAGTCGTAGCCGCAAGAACCTCGCGCTCAGGTTGCGTCAGGCTCGCATCGACGAACGATTGTTCGCGGGCCTGTACACTGCCGACGAACAGCCCGCACAGAAGCCTGATCCTCGCTGTTTCGAGCCCGTTTGGGCAGTGCTGGGGGTTCGACCCGGACATCCGGACATGGCTCCGACCATCTACGTGGGTGATCGCGCTGGCGATCACGCTGCGGCCAGCGCGGCAGGGATCCCGTTCGTTGCGGTTCTAACCGGGCCTGAAGTGAGACGAGGTTTTCCCGGGGATCTCGACGAGCGGTTCGTGGTCGAGGATGCCACCCACATCCCGCGTTGGCTCGACGAACACGGCCAAGGGGTTTTGACATGACAGCACCACAGACTTCCATCGCGCCGCCAATCGGCTGCTCTGACTTGACGCCACTCGGTGGCCGCATTGGACCCGAGCCTGAGCACTTCGTTGTCGACGAGATACCACTCTACGAGGCGTGCGGTGAGGGGGCTCACCTCTACGTGCGAGTGCAAAAGCGTGGCTTGGCGACCCCCCAGCTTCTCAAGATCCTCAGTCGCGCATCGAACGTTCGGGACCGTGATATCGGCTACGCCGGGCTCAAAGACAAACACGCGGTGACCACCCAGTGGTTCAGTTTCCCAGACCTAGCCGATGACGCACCCAGCGTCTGGGACTTGCCGCCCGACGTCAGCGTCCTCGAGGTATCTCGACACAAGAACAAGCTTCGGACGGGGCATCTCGCCGGCAATCGATTCCGGGTCACCTTGGTGGAACTGGAGAACTCCGACCTTTCAGTTGCGCGGGCGATCCAAGAACGTCTCGAGCGTGACGGCTTGTCCAACTACTTCGGAGAGCAGCGATTCGGCCGTGCAGGGCAAAGCCTGGTCGAAGCAATCGATTGGCTCGTCAGCGGACAACGGCCCAAGTCGCGGTTCCTCGCCAAGCTCTACCCTAGCGTCGTTCAGGCAGAGGTATTCAATCGTTATCTTCAAAGGCGTACCCAGCTTGGTCTCGGGAAACTGATTGAGGGCGAGGTTGTTCGTCTCGATGGCAGCGGGAAGATGTTCGTCGTCGAACAGGCCGAACGCGAGCAACCGCGACTGGAGCAGAGAGACATACACCTCACGGGTCCCATCCCAGGGCCCAAGATGATGTCCGCCGGCGCCCTGGCAGCGGCGCTCGAAGCCGAGGTGCTCGCCTCACTCGCGCTCAGCGAAGACGCCCTATCGAGGCTGTACCGCGCCGCCCCCGGCACGCGGCGGGACCTGGTGGTCTTCCCCGGGGATCTGAGCTGTGAGATCGCGGACGGACAGGCAGTCTTGGAGTTCTCGCTGCCGGCGGGCTCCTACGCCACGCAGCTGATCGCCGAGTTCACTCACTGACTGCGAGGCACACACGCGGCACCAAGCCGTCGAGACGTCCAGTGTTCTGGTCTGTTCTGGGCTGTCGGGGTCGTGTATCGTTTCCAAGATGATCGATCAGGCCGATGAAGACGCCGCGCCTCCGTCAGAGCTGGTGGTAGCTCGCCAAGTCTATCCGAACAAGCTGCCGATCTTGGCGCTGCCATCGCGACCCGTGTTCCCCAAGGTGATGGTGCCGGTCGAGCTCGAGAGTCCCGAGCTTCGACGTTTGATCAACGACGCGACGACCAAGGGGAACCGCCTGGTTGGGCTGGTGTTGGAGCGTCGGCAGCCCGAGGGGGACTCACGGCAGGAGGAGGTCGTCGAGGGCGAGGTGTACGACGTGGGCGTGGTTGCGGAAATCATGAACGTCACCACCGACGACGACGAGGTGACGGCAGTGCTGAGCGCGATGGACCGCATGCGCATCGTGCGGGTCTTGTCCCATTCTCCGTACATGGTCGCCGAGGTGGAGTATCTCAAGGATAAGCCCGCGCCCAGCGGCGAGCTGAAGGCCTACACACTCGCCGTCATCAACTCCATCAAAGAATTGGTGGTGCAGAACCCGCTGTACAAAGAGCAGCTCAGTCTACTCTTGAGTGAAGGAAACTTGGAGGATCCAGGGTTGCTAGGGGACATGGCGGCCTTTCTCACGAGCGCCGAGCCCGAAGCGTTGCAGCTGGTGCTCGAAACTCTGGATGTGAGACGTCGGCTCGAGAAGGTTCTGGGCTTGCTGAAGCGAGAGCTCGAAATCGCTCAACTGCAGACGAAGATCCGCGATCGCATCGAAGAGCGCATCAACGAGCAACAACGGGAGTTCTTCCTAAGAGAACAGCTCAAGGCGATAAAACAAGAACTCGGCATCGAGAAAGAGGGCAAGGAAGCCGAGCTCGACGAGTTTCTGGCTCGGCTCGAGGAACGTCATCCCACCGAAGAGGCCACCGCGCGTATCGATGACGAGATGAGCAAGTTGCGCATGCTCGAGACGAGTAGCTCGGAGTACGCACTGACGCGCAACTACCTCGATTGGCTGACCATCTTGCCTTGGGGCATCTCATCCACTCAGGAGGTGGAGCTCGCGAGCGCTCGAGAGGTACTCGACCGAGACCACTACGGCCTTTCCGACGTCAAACAGCGCATCGTAGAGTTCATCGCGGAGGGCATTCTGCGTGGAGACTTCGGAGGTTCAATCATTTGCCTGGTCGGGCCCCCTGGTGTCGGCAAGACATCCGTTGGGCGCTCGATCGCCGAGTGCCTAGCCCGCAAGTTCTACCGCTTCTCGTTGGGCGGCATGCGCGACGAGGCGGAAATCAAGGGACACCGCCGCACATACATCGGTGCGATGCCTGGTAAGTTTCTGCAGGCCCTGCGTGTTTGCGAGACACAGAACCCGGTCATCATGTTGGACGAGATCGACAAGATCAACGCCAGCTACCATGGCGACCCCGCCGCAGCGCTGCTCGAGGTGCTCGATCCGGAGCAGAACAGCGGGTTCTTGGACCACTACCTGGATGTTCGCTTCGATCTCTCGAAGGTGCTCTTCGTCTGCACGGCCAATCGACTCGATACGATTCCGCCCGCTTTGTTGGATCGTATGGAGGTGATCCAGCTCTCTGGATACCTGCTCGAAGAGAAGCTCGAAATTGCAAGCCGTTACTTGCTGCCAAAGGCTTTGGCGTCTCTTCGACAGAAGCGCGGCAAGATCTCGATCTCGCGCAAAGCCATGCGCGCACTGATCGACGGCTACGCGCGGGAGGCCGGCCTTCGCAACTTGGAAAACCAAATCAAGAAGATCGTCCGCAAGTGTGCCGTACGCATCGTCGAGGGGGAGACCGACCGCATGGTGATCGGCCCTGAAGACATCGAGGAGCTGCTCGGCAAACCAATGTTCACCAACGAGTCCCTCTACGAAACGCCACGACCCGGCGTCGTCATGGGCCTCGCGTGGACGAGCATGGGGGGCGATACGCTGTTCGTCGAGGCCAAGGGAGTCAAGGTAAAAGCTTCCGGCTTCAAGCAGACGGGGCAACTCGGCGAGGTGATGGTGGAATCGAGCGAGATCGCCTACACGTTCGTGCGGAGCCTGTGCCGTGAAGAGGGTTGTGATTACTTCGATGAGCGATTCGTCCACCTGCACGTGCCCGCAGGTGCCGTGCCCAAAGACGGACCGTCTGCGGGGGTCACGATGGCCACGGCGCTGTACACGCTTGCCTACGACGTGGCGCTCAAAGCGAACGTGGCGATGACCGGGGAGTTGAATCTCAACGGCATGGTGATGCCCGTCGGTGGTATCAAGGAGAAGCTCATCGCTGCCAAGCGGGTGGGCGCCAAGCTGGTGATCCTGCCAAAGGGGAACGTGGCGGACTTCGAGCGCCTTCCTGACTCCATCAAGAAGGGACAGACGGTCCGCTTCGTCGAGTTCTTCCGAGAGGTGCTGGCGCTGTGTGTTCCTTCCGCCGCTGGGAAGACGGCAGCAGCGTCCGCGCAGCCCGCGCCGAACAGCCCCGCCACGACGAAGAAGCGGCCCGCGAGAAAACCGCCGGCTCGGCGGACCACGACGAAGAAGAAAACCAGCACGAAGAAGCGCCCTGCAAAAAACTGAGCCCTGGCGCCTGTGAGTCCATGGGCGGGTGGGCGTTGCCCCGGCCATGAGACGCTCAGACCAGGCGCCAAAGGCGCCACACAAACGACCACCATGGCGCCGCTGGCAACCGCTGGCGCCATGGTTTTCGACACTTACACTTACTTTTTCACTGCTCTTGGGTTGCGGGGGCCTCGAGTACGGGACGCCACTCCCCGCCAGTCCGGCCCAGGAAGCCGAAGCCGGGGAGGGCTGGGCAGCGGCCCCCGCGCCGAGCCCTGCCGTGCCGTCTCTGCCGGAAGCGGTCCTGGATGCGCCTCAGGATGGCGCGGACGTGACGCGCGCGCAGGCAACTGAGGACACCCAAGACCCGGGTTCGGCAATGGGGGAGCCTGTTGCTGACGCCGAGCCCGCGAACTCAGCGCGCCTCGAGCGGCTCATCTACAACGCCTACTTGCGCGTCGCGACGGCGGAGCCGGAAGCCGCGGCTTCCCAACTGGCTGATTGGGCGCGTCAGCAGGGGGGCTACGTGTTGTCCCAACGCGGGCAGACGCTGGAGTTGCGTGTTCCGAGTAAGCGATTTTCCGATTCGGTCACGCAGGCCGCCAAACTGGGCGAGCTGATCGACCGTCGTGTGGAGGTGCAGGATGTGACGGAGCAGTACTTCGATCTGGAGACGCGCATCGCCAATGCCGAAGCATTGCAAGCGCGTTTGCGCGGGTTGCTCGAACGCTCGACCGTCGTCAAAGACGCCTTAGCCATCGAGCGAGAGTTGGCTCGCGTCTCCGCGGATCTCGAAGTGCTCAAGGGCAAGATGCGACGCCTGCGAGAACTCGTCACCTATTCCACGATCACCGTCGAGTGGGTGGAGCTGGAAGCCGAGCAGGTTCAAACCACAGCGCGTCTACCCTTTCCTTGGCTCGGAACCTTGGGGCTGAGCCACCTACTCGAAATGGAGGACCAATAAGATGAACCAGGTCGTCACGACTCTGCTGCTTGCTCTCGCGCTGCTCACCAGCGCCTGTCATGACTTCGAAATCGAAACGCCCCACGGCTTCGTGGAGTTGGAGAACCCCGCCTACGAGTACCAAGCGACGGATGCCGCCGGTGTCGTGGTTGCGATTCGGGAATTCGAGGCTCACGACGCGGGGCGCGTTTTTTGGGAAAGCGCCGTCGCCGGACAGATGCAACGCTTGGGCGCCTACGAGCTCAAAGAACAGAAAGATGTCCGATCCCGCGATGGCACGCAGGGCACGCTACTGTCGTTCGTTCGCACCCAGGAGGGAAAGGCGCACACTTACACAGTGGCGATCTTTCTGAAGGAAGATCCCTTTCTGGTCTTTGAGCGCAACAGGCTCTTCGTCGTCGAGTGCGGTGGCGAAGAGGCCGCCTATCGAGCCCAACAGGCTGTGCTGGAGCAGAGCCTCACCACCCTCGACCTGGATCTGCTGTGGTGAGGTGCCTGTCAAACGAGGAAGTCTTCCAGGATCCCGCTGTTGTGCGTCGGCACGCCCACATTGGGGACGTTGACGCCAACACCGGCGAGCACGGTCTGAAGCAAGTCCGCGTGGCTGCGCACGGGCCCTTGCGGATCGCCTACCCAGCGTGTGTCCATTTGGGAGAAGGACCTGGGGTAGCGCATCACGCGCCCGCGTGGGAACGGCAGGTTGGCACCCGACGCGAGCAGTAATGGCATGTTGTAGTGCATGTGCTGCCCATCATCGAGTTCGCTACCCCACAGAAGCGCCGTGTCATCGAGCAATCCGAACTGCTCCAGTTGACCGATCAGGTACGCGACCTGCTCGGCGTAGAATAACTCGAACTTGCTAAGTTCATCCCAGACCGGCTGATAGCGCTCGATGATACCTGGGGGAGGGTTGTCTTGGTAATCCAGGGTGTAGGATGCGTACTGGTCCGTTTCGCTGGTGTCGCCCTGGAGGTACTCCGCGCCCAGGCTGGTATCTTGCGCTTGGGTGCCCTGGTACCGCACCAAGAACTCACCAAGCTGGGGCACACCGTGTGACGTGTTGTGATGATGCTGCGCCATACCCACAGCCATCGCTTCGCCGGCGCCTTGGTCGAACTGGAGCACGCCAGAATTGGTGACACCGCATGCGAGCGAGAGCACCAGGAGGTCAGAGGCGAGTCGTCCGCGCTGGAAGTACCAGTCGTCCGTGGAATCGAGGTCGATGGTGGCTTGAGGCGGTTGCCAAATGGGCTCCCACTCTTCCAAGTCGGGGCGTGGAGGCAGTTCCGGGAGCTCGCAGTCGACCATGCGTTGCATGGAGTTGCGCGCCTGGTCCACCGCCTCGCGCATCGCTTGCATCTGATAGTAATCCTCAGAGCACAGCTTGGACTGGAGATCGCCCAGCTGGGAGTTGAGGTTCTCGAACAGCGCCTGCCGAGCGATGTCCTGCGGTTGTGACCCGTTGTCCTCGGTCCCGTCCCCACTGGTGATGACGCCGGAGAGGTACTGGTCGACGGCTTCCCAACCCGAGCGATACGGGTCTCGGCGGGCTCCACTCATGTCGAACGCGATGCGGTTGTTCGGGCCAGCGTTCTCGGCTGAGTTACGCTCAGCGACGACCTGCTGGTAGAAGCTGTCCGATCTGGCCGTGCCCGCTTGCTGGGCCATGAAGATGGTATCGATACTTGGGAAGCCGACGTTGCTGGCCTCGAGTCCGAGTGCTCCACCGGCGCCGGTGAACAGCGACATCGTGCCACCCTCATGCGTGCCGCCGATTTCCGTCGCGCCGATGTTTCGGAGTCCATCGGTGATGGTGACGTGTTGGGCGTAGGGCTGAAGGGGGGCAAGGTTCTGGCGGAACTGCAGTTGGCCAGTCGAGTCATCCGCGCCCCAGAGGTGGCGAATGCGTCCGTTGCCGCTGAAGACCAGCACCAACTTGGGTTGGCCCCCCTGCGCGTAGCTCGGCAGTGCGCGCAGAAACGGCAGCGAGGCGGCGGTGGCTCCGGCGCTCAGAAGGAACTTGCGGCGGGCGATCAATCGGTTGCGTTCGTATCGGGAGCTCATCGAGTCTTTCTCCAAAGCGTTCGGTATGACCGGTGCCTAGCGGCAGCTTCCTCCAGCGACGACTGGGTTTCTGTTGAGGAACATTTGGCTACTTGCGACTTGGAGCAGCAGCTCTCGAACGCTGAAGTCACCAGCGGAGAAAGTTTCGGCCAGTGCTTGCACGGAGCAAGCGTCTTGTGCGGTCTCGCCGCGGCCGAGAGCAAAACGCGCCGCCTGGAGTACGAAACATTGCTGCGCAGAAGCGTCGTTCGCCAGGTAGTCCAGCAGGCCCTGCGTGTCGGCGAAGGGGTGTTCACCATCCGTCGCCCCATAGACAGTACCGGCTGTGTCCTCCACAGAGTTCGGATCGAAGCTGCCGTCCGCGCCGTAGCTGTTGAACGTGCTGCCGATGGGGTCCATCAGCTGGTGGCAGCCCCAGCACTCTGGCGTGCTGGAGTGCGCGTTGAAGATTTCACCTTCCGTCGCCCCATCCGAAGCCTCAGGTAGCTGCATCGCAGTGGGGTCCGTGGGGGGTGGGATGGGGGTGCACAGAAGTGAGCTTCGAATCACGTAGCCGCGTTTGACCTGCGAGGGACGAGTCCCAGAGGCGTTGGAGGCCAGGAAGCCGCCGCTCAGCAACAGCCCGTTGCGCGGGGAATCTCCGTACATCTGGGAAAGCTCCCCGCTCGCGGAGGCGGAGATATCCATCAGCATCAAGTCTTGGAAGGTCATCGCCGCGTTGGACGATACACCGGCCACCACTTCGCCCACCTGGGCGGCGCGTTGGAGCTCTAGGGCGCTCGCATCTGGGGGCACGCTGCCAATACGCAGCCACTGATTGGCAAAGGACTTCAGCACCTCCGCCGCGCGGGCATCTGCGAGCATGGCGTCGGCCTGAGCGCGGACACCCTCCGGCGTATCGAGGGCGCCTGCGTCGGCGGCAGCGAGCAGGTCGGCGTCCGGCACGCTCCTCCACAAGAAGGCGGCGAGGCGCCCGGCGACTTCACTTGGCGTGAGCGGAGAAACCTCGTCTCCACCGGTTCCGGTTTCGACCAAAAATAGGAACCTTGGCGAGGTCAGCATCCAGGTGAGCGCGGTTTCGACGGCCAGGTCTGGTGTCGCCTCCGAACTCAGCGACGTGTACATGTCGGAGATGCGACCCGCATCGGCTTGTTCCAATGTGCCGTGGAACAGTTCGCGTCCTACGGTTAACAGATAGCTCTCCACGCAGGCGGCGTCCGCCGTCGAAGAACAACCCGAGCGAGCGGGGAAGTCTGCCACGACGTCTGCGGCGGCTTCGCCGGCAACGAAGAGGTAGCGGTCGAAGTTGTCTCGGACCAGGGGCGAGGAGACATTCGAAATGAAACTACCGAGCTTCTCGTCTGCCGGCAGATCACCGCGGTTGACCAGCGTGCCCAGGGCGTCGCGCACCGAGTTGTAGTACTCGAACGTGGAGAGCCGCCTGATCGGTGTGGGGCCGATCGCATTGTCGTTCGTGCAGCTGTCGATGATCGAAACGCCGGCACCGGTACTGGGCGGCTCTGGGGGATCGCCCATGGGTTGTGGAGCTCCAGGTGTCCCGACGCCTGGAGTGCTCGGTTCGACACCAGGCGTGGGCGTTGCCCCTGGTTCCGAACTCGACTGACCCGGCGTGGTCGGCGAGTCTTGCCCGCTCGGAGTGTTCGGGTCTTCGGAGTTGTCGGGGGAACCAGCTGCGGGCTCTTCTCCGCAGCCGTTGAGCGCGAAGCTCAGCAGCAGCGAGCCAACAAAGCCCTTCGAAGGAAGCGATCGCATCGTCGGCAGACTATACGGCGCGATTTCCCGCGTTCAACTAGGCGCGCGAGTTGCTGCAGTGGGGCCCTGAGCAAAAAGGAACGGCGTGAGTCACCAGTGTACTCTTGCACTGGGGCAGGCTTTTTGCCGCGTACGCGGGGATCCGAGTCCTCGTGATTGGATCGCAGTGCACGAAGTAGGCGACCAATTCTTCGTGATCAAACCCACGTCCGGCAAAGTATTCGCTCGTCCCACTCAAGCTCCCCCCGCTCGCTCAGACAACGATTGCTCGGTGTCACCCAGGCCCCGGAGCGCCGGTTTTTCGGGCGTTCCACGTCCCAGGGTCGTGGGCTCTTGCCCGGTGACCCAACACGTGTGTCATCGGTAGCCGGTGTGGGATAGGGAGTTAACCTCGAGGGGGTGCAGACCCTCCCGTTCAACGTCCTGCCTGCCCGGAATTTCGGACGCCCGTACTGCGTGCTGGGACGATGCCATCGTCCGCTGCGTTTTCGGCCAGATCGCGCCGCGCGCGGCCGACACGTGATAGCTTGAGCCATCTGCCCGACAACACGCGTCTCGCATGGGGTACCCCGAAGAAATGGGAATGGACCGCATCCAGGAACCACCACACTCGTTTTGCCACGCTCCGATGACCCAGTGGGCCTCCGGAGTGGGTGTCCTCGTCACTGCGGTCGGCTGCACGGAGTCGGGGGACGGCGGGGGGGCAGCCACCGATGGCGGCGATTCCGGGACGAGCACCGCCGCCGAGAGCGAGCCGGGCACACCTATTGAGGGAACTGAGGGCGCCGCCGACGCCGCCGATACTCCCCTCTTTGGCGGTGGAACGCCTGTCGAGGTGGTCGTGGAGACGGAAGGAGCAGACGTCGGCTCCGTGGACTGTGCAGCCGCGCCAACCGGCGCTGCTGGTGCGGGCGTGGGCACACTCGCCCTAGATGGAGGTATCTGATGAACACACCAGGCAATGCGCGTCGCCTGTTCGGGCCTGGCCCGTGGGGCGTCTTGGGCCTCGTTCTTGCCATCGCGGGCTGCGGGGAGAACAGCGGGGACGACTCCATTTCGATGGCGTCCGTCGGTGATGACGCGGGCGCCGAGTCCTCACCGAACCCCACCGAATCGCCTTCCACGGGCGTCCCTTCGGAGTGTGACACGCCAGAACCCGGGCCGACCCCACTGCGACGCCTGACGAACGCCGAGTACCAGAACACGATGGTCGATCTCGTCGGGGACGAAGAACTCGTCGCGCAAGTCACACAGAGTTTCCCGCGCGAAGCCACTTCCCTCGGCTTTCGTACCAGTGCGTCGGCGCTGACGATCACGCCGTTGATGGCGGACGTGTTCTTGGAGGCGGCTCAGATCCTGGGACCGGTGGCGGTGGCGCGCGATGGCGTCGTGCCCTGTGATATCGACGACATCGAACCCAAGTGTGTTCAATCCTTCGTGGAAGGCTTCGGCAGGCAGGCCTATCGGCGACCGCTCAGCAATGCAGAACTGCGCCGCTATTCAGACCTCTACGATGCCATCGTGGGCGAGACGGGGGACTACCAGATGGCCCTCGATTGGATCGGTACGACGTTCCTGAGCTCCCCGCACTTTTTGTTCCGCGTCGAATTGAGTTCACCGGAGGGAGGCGTGGGGCTTGCCGATGATTACGAGATGGCCACCCGGCTATCGTATCTCTTGTGGCAGACGATGCCTGATCAAGAGCTGTTCGCGGCTGCGGACGCAGGCGAGCTGTCCACCAGAGAGGGCGTTGAAGAGCAGGTCGTTCGCATGATGAGCGATGAAAAGGCGCTACGTATCTACGAGTTCTTCGAACAGTGGCTCGATCTGGACGAGGTAGAAGCGGTGACTCGGAGCCAAACGGCCTATCCCGACTACGATGACTCCCTCAAGACCTTGCTCACCGCCGAGAATCGGGCGTTCATCTATCACCTGCTGACGGACAACGGCACCTTCGCCGACCTGCTCGCTGCCGACTACACATTTGCCAATCAGAGGCTGGCGGAGCACTACGCCTTGGCGGACGTTCCCAACGGGGGCACCTTCGTCAAGGTAGCGGCGCCAGACCGAGCTGGTGTTCTGACCCAAGCCACGCTCTTGATGCACGATCGGCCCACACGCAGTTCCATCGTCACGCGCGGTCTGAAGATACGAACGGACTTTCTGTGCCAGATCGTCCCAGCGCCGCCAGCGGACGTCGACACGACCCTGCCGGAGTTGGACGGTGACCTGACACAGCGAGAGCGCCTCGCGGCCCACCGCGAGAAACCAGAGTGTGTCGGCTGCCACAACTTGATGGATCCCATCGGCGAAGTGTTCGAGAGTTTCGACGCCGTGGGTCGCCTGCGGACGGAGGACGAGGGCGGGGCTGCTATCGTGACTGGAGGCAGTGTCAGCGGGACAAGGACGTTGGATGGGCAATACGCCGACGCGCGGGAGCTGGCCCAGGCGATGGCCACCAGTGACGAGGTGCGGGAGTGTTTCGCACTTCAAGCTTTCCGCTTCTTCTATGGGCGCGACGCGACCAGCGCGGACAGATGTACCCAGGCACAACTGATGGCCTCGTTTTCCGAGCACGACTATCGCTTGGTGGATCTCTTGATGGGACTCACGCGTTCCGACCAGTTCCTCTATCGCTCCGCCAATCAGGGAGGTGCCCAGTGATCCGCATTCGTCGAAAGCCGCTTCATCGCAGGACCTTCCTTCGCGGGGGTGCTGGCGTTGTCCTCGGGCTGCCCATGTTGGACGCGATGCGTCCAGAGAGTGCCCACGCTCGAGTGGAGAGTCCGCGCCGAATCATCTTCGAGTTCAAGCCCAATGGCGACGAGACGAACCGGAGGTTCATCAGTGACGGCGAGACGGACTTCGAGTTTGACGAGTTCCTCGCCCCCCTCGAGCCCTATCGCGACGAGCTGTTGATTCTGAACCGACTGGACAAGCGGTACTTCGAAATCCCGCAGTCCGAGCGCGCGGACAATCACCAGCAAGGCGGGATGGCGCTGGCGCCCTGGCCCGCAGGAGAAGGCGACTTCCCCGTCGGCGGCGAAGAGCGCACCATTGGCTACGTGCTCGGTCCCAGTGTGGACTACGAGATCGGCGAGCGCACTCTGGCGCAAAACCCAGCGTTACCCTATCGCCACTTGGTCTACCGTGTTGGCGATCGGGATAACAACATCTGGAACTTGAGCGCGCACGCCGGGCCCATTGGCGAAAAGAACCCCGTACTCCCCGAAACGGATCCTGTATCTGCTTACGCGCGCTTGTTCGGCTCGACCGAAGACTCGGCGGCGCAGGAAGAATTGCGACAACGATTGCTGGTCAAACAGTCCATGTTGGACCTGATTCAAGACGAAAACGCAGCGCTGCTCGATGCGCTCGGGGGCGACGACCGGCGACGCGTTGAGCAATACACCGAAGCGCTGCGAGACATCGAGCGCACCTTACAACCCGGCGTGATGGGTCCAGGCTGCCAACCCGACGGGCTCGATGACATCGAGGGCTCCCCCTACGTGCACGACAACCACGAAGCCGTGGGTGCGGCGTTCCAACGCATCATCGCGCTTGCGTTCGCCTGTGATCTGACTCGCTCCGTGAACTTCAACTGGCACGGCAACACGAGCCAGCGCGTCTACAGAAACCTCGGGCTCGAGGAAGGGCACCACGACATTTCACACAAGAGCGATCCGGACTCGTTTGCTCAAATCCGAACCATCCACCGTCATTTGTGGAGCTTGAGCACGGATTTCTACGAGCTGCTCAAGTCGACCCCCGATGGCGACGGAACGCTGTGGGATAACACCCTGATCGTACACTGGAACGAGCTCGGTCAGGGAGATGTGCATAGCATCAACGACATCCTGACGATTTTTGCTGGGGGAATGGGCGGCTACTTCACCCGCGGTCGCCTGCTCGATTTTCGAAACACGATGGGATTTTCGGAAATGCTCGTCTCATGCCTGCACTACATGGGCTTCGAGGACGTCCAGATGTTTGGCGATCCGCGCCTCGCCAACGGCGGTCCGGTCCCGGACATCGTCGCCTGAGGTAGCCATTTCTAGCTATCAGTTGACTGCGCCCACGTCGACGACCTCCGGCCTGCGAGTCCGACGTGACACAGCTCCGGCCTGCCTGTGACGTTTCGGAATCCATGCCGGAATCGATGATGGAACCTGGTCGTTTCACTTTGGTCAAACGAGCCTTTCTGGCTCGACCGGTGATGCGCTTCTGGCTACGTTCCCGGCCGTCCTGCGGCGATTCTCGTTGGGCACCTGGTAGATCCACCGTCGTTGGGAACCACTTTAGGAGTTTGTTGTGAAGATCGAGTTGAACGTGGACGACAGGTTTATAGACGTATTTCGAGCCTTGCGTCGTCAGGCCAGCGGCAAACGAACTCGTGCTTTGACCGTTGTCGCCATCTGTGGTGCCGCAGCCTTGGCAGACGCGGCTACCAAACCTCACACGTTCGGGGATGGTGATCCATTATCCGCGGCGGCGATGAACGAGAACTTCGACGAAGTCTACTCGGCGGTGACCGACTTGGAAGCGGACGTAGCTGCGATGCAAGAGTCTGCCGAAGCGTCTCGGGATGCGTCGTTGACCATCTTGGGCAGTACAGTCATGGCGCAGGATGGCGTGACATCAACCCACGGCTATTTCTATCTGGGAAACTCCAGTGACTCTGATGACGACGGGCTGGTGCAAACCGCATTGGGCCAAGTGCCCATAACCCTCCCAGTGGGCAGCGAGCTCTTGGAGATGACCTGCTACTTCTACAACAACAGCGACCTCCCCGAGGCGGGAGCGACAGCGAACCGCCGTTTCCTCGGAAGTCTGCGACGCGTCGACATCACGAACACCACTCCCACGAACAGCGAGACAGTCGTGTCGATTGCGACCTGGCCAGCCAAGAGCGCCGAGGTGCAGGCTTTCAGCGCCCCCATCTCCCAGTCCATCTTGCCCAACTATGGCTACCTGCTGCACCTGACGGTCGAAGCCGTGGGAGCAACATTGTCCGAGATCGGCCCCGCAGACCGACTGCTGCGGCACTACGGATGTAAGATCGATTATCGCTTGCCCGAGTGATTCGCTGAAACCCCGTTGCCATTTCGGGACCAGAGCCTGAGTTTCTAGCGGCTAGGAATCCGGCGTCGACTCTGCTACCTACCTTGTCATCTCACTTTGCGAACCAAAGCGGCGAACTCTATGAGTCGATTGACCCTCAGCAAACCTCTCTTCATGTTCGCCTTGCTAGGCTTTGCCTGCTCGGATGATCGGCCATCGTTCAGCGATGCTGAGGCGAGTAGCCCGACGGCGGAGCAATCGAGCGAAGACACCGCCGGCAGCGATTCGCACACAGACGACGAGCAGGTCGGCGGCGATGCCGATCCTGGCAATCCTGCCGACACTGATCCGGGAACGTCGACTGACGGTTCGCTGGACGGGACGACTGACCTGGCTACGGACGGTGACGAGACGGATGGGACAGCGACGGCGCCGGATGGCGACCTGACGGATGGCGACCTTGCCGTAGCAGAACCCAACGCAGAGTCGCCGGACGCCAGTGTACCCACCGACGTCATGGTGACCGACGTCATGATGACCGACGAGGCGGGAACGGACGGCGTGGGAACCGACGAAGTCGTTACTGACGAGGGGGCGACGGACGGCGTAGGAACTGACGAAGTTGTTACCGACGAAGTTGCTACCGATGAGGCCGTCACCGAGGACGTGACGACCGATTCGCCCGCGGGTCCGACAATCTGCGTGTTCGGAACCAGCTTTTTTGGGGACGGCTGCTCGTTCGGCCCTTGAGAGCATTCAGTCGCGCTGGGTTGCGGTACTGCCGCCGGTCACATCTTCGGCTCGAACGCCTTGCCTGGGGTTCCGCCCAATGCGAGTAGCGTCGCGCTGGACTCCCGGGTGACGAACTTGCGTGTCACGTTGGGCGGCACGCGCACGAAGTCGCCACGTTGGAGCGGCCGTTCCTCGCCGGCTACTTGCAGCACGATGCTGCCGTCGAGCACGAGGTATGCCTCTTCCTGGCCGTCCGCCGCGTGGTCGTGTTCTGGGTACCCCGTGCAGCCCGCGTCGAACTCGAGCACGTTCATTCCCCATGCGGTCACGCCGAGCGCTCGGCGTGCTTGCCGGAAGCGAATGCCGGCGATGGCATGCGGTCCGTCGTAGGATTCGATGTCGGCGATGTTCTTGTGAGTGATCTCGGTCATGGTTCTACCTTTCGAGCGATGGTGTACGGCAGCGAGCGACCCCGCGCCTTGTACAAACGCGACTGGATGACCACAAAATGTGTGGTTGTCAGGTTGTTCGTGCGGCAGATTGACCGATCTGATGAGCGGGCAGGGCGATGGCGGTCGCGCGAAGGCCAAGCGCTCGCAGCCCAGCGGCACCTCGGACGGTACCCACACCGCGCAGCCCGTTGGGCGCGCACGCGGGTTGGTGTCGAGTCGAGTGAGTGGCAGTCGCATCGACGCGCGGCGCATCGCGCCTCCCGCGGATCTGGCGGACGTCGTGGAGACGTTCTGGATTGGGCGTTGGGAGCTGCCAGCGGGGGAGCGGCACACCACCGAGCTGTTGGGCGATCCGTGCGTGCACTTGGTGGTGGAGGGCGGTCACCGTCGGGAGGCGCGGGTCGTCGGGGTGTGGACGCGCCTGTGGCGCCGCACGTTGGAAGGGAGTGGCTGGGTGCGTGGGGTCAAACTGCGCCCCGGCGCCGTGCGCGCTTTCCTCCAAGTGCCCGCGGCCTCGGTTTCCAACCGCATCGTGCCTTGGAACGACCTGTTCGACGGGGGCGCCCGCGAGCTGCAGGGAGCGGTGGAGACCGCCCCCGACGACGTGACGGCATTCGAGCGCTATGCGGTGTGGCTGCGACAACACCGGAACGCCGATCCCAACGGCGACTCCCAACTCGCAACGCGTCTCGTCGCTCGTGCCGTGTGTGACGCCGAAATTGTGGCGGCCGAGTCCTTGGCGCACGTCGCGGGTTTGGGCTTACGGTCGCTGCAGCGCCTATTCCATGAGCATGTCGGCGCGAGCCCAAAGTGGGTCATCCGACGTCATCGCTTGCAAGAAGTAGCGCTGCGTCTCGAGCAAGGCGAACGCCGCTCGCTGGCCGCGTTGGCTGCCGAACTCGGCTACACGGACCAAGCCCACCTGACACGCGACTTCAAGAGTGCCGTCGGCAAGAGCCCACGCCAGTTCGCGACGCTGGTTCACAAGTGACGGGTCGACAGCCGGCGGGGCTCTGGGGCGACACCCTCGAGGTTTGCCCCGTGACGCCCTCAAGGAACCAAGCAGTGGGTACCGTCGCAAACCCAGCGGGACTGTTCGGGGGAGTAGACGCAGTCGGCAAAATCGGTGCCTTCGCAGTCCTCGGTGGAGTGACACTCGTCCTCTGGTGCGTGGCAGAAGTGCCCCAGGAGTTGGAACAAACACGGCGGGGTCCTCGACGGAGCGCACGCGTAGCCGTCGCAGTCTGCCTCGGAGCGGCAAGCGGCGGGTTGACACTCGTGACTGCGACCCGGGCCCGCCGCGCAGGCGCATAGCTCGTCGTCCGCACAGTCGTCGTGGGAGAAACACTCGTCGTAGGTGCACTCGTTGCCGTACACGTAGCAGCGGCCGTTTTCGCCCTCGGTGCAGTCGTCATGCGAAGTGCAGGTGGCGTCGCTCTCGGGATCGGCACACACCGGGCCGCGAACTCGTTCGCTCTGGCATTGTCCAGTCTCCGGATCCACGGACTCCGGGCTGCGTTCGACGGGCGAACAAGAAACGACGGCACTGTGCACTGAGGGCACGCGATTCACTGAAGTTGTACAGGGTCGGGTGCAGGTTCTGGGCGAAGCCGTTGTCTTGTCCCTCGGGGCCGTCGACTTGATAGCTCAGCCCCCCTGCGTCACAGTGATCTTCCGTCTCAGCGGTCGAACGTCTACCGTCCAGGTCGACGCTGTAGGCGAGCCATGCCTGGGGTTCGAGCTCGCCTTCCCAGTTCACGTCTCCGAGCAACCAACTCTGCACCACCAACGTGAGCGCTTGGGTGGTCTCTTCGACGTCCGGCGCCGAGGGCAGGCAGGCGTGTAACCTGGTCGCCCGTAGAGCCAGCGTGATCACCTGCTCAAGAGCGTCGAGCCTTCTTCCGGATCGGCTTCTTCGCTTTCGTCTTCTTCTTGCCGACCACAGCGCCCGAAGCGGCCCGTTGCTTCAACAGGCGGATAGTGTAGCGGGAAATACGGAACTCTCGGGCGACTTGGAGTCCGCTCTTGCCAGCCGCCAGGTCCGAGAGGATCAGAGCCTCCAGTTCAGGAGTGAGCGCGCGACGACGGCGCGGCCCTTCGGTTCGTCGCACTGCCTTGGTCTTGCGCACCGCCTTGGTCTTGCGTCTCGCTTCGGCCTTTCGGGCCTCCTTGGCGAGCTCATCCTGCAGTGGCTGCCTCCGCCGACGGTGCGCGGCCATCAATTCGTTGCACAGCTCCGTCGCCGTATTGAACCCCATCGCTTCCGGCAGCCACGGTAGAAGCTCCCGCCGTGCTGTGCCCAGTTGCCGAAGTTGCGTCAACGCCCGAGCCACGGAAGCCTTCATGGTCCACAGTACAGTCGCCCACCGACGGTCGTGTCAACTCCGTCAAAGGGAAGTTTTTTGCTGGGGTGGGCCAAGGCTCACTGAAGGCGCAGCCTTTCAGGTGCGACCACCTCGTCATGGAACACGCCGAAGCAGCGCTGAACGAACTCGTCGGCGGCGAAGTCGAGGCGTCGAGCAAACGTGTCGTCGAGCAGGCGTGGTTCGCTGATGCGTTGGATGGCGAAGGTGCGGAACTCCGGATGGAAATGAAAGGGCGGGCGCAGCGTCAGTGGACCCCCCCGATGGAAATGAGAAGGGTGGGCGCGGTGTCGGTGGACCCCCCAGGTGGAAATGAAAAGGGCGGGCGCGGTGTCGGTGGACCCCCCAGATGGAAATGGAAGGCCTCCCGATGCGTAGGGACGCTCTGCCGGGTGAAATGGAAGGCCTTCCGGCGCGTATGGACGCTCTGCCGGACGAAATGAAGAGCCCGCCGGCGCGCTGGGACCCAGGAACCCCCGGCTGGACCCAATGTAGTTCCCGACTGACGTCGTGATCCACCGGGTGACGGTCGGCACTGGGCGCTCGTTGGGGATGGTGGGAAGTTGGCGGAGCTACCGGAGGAGCTCGATGTCCAGGGCGCTCCAATCCGTCTGGGCAGTGACACAAAATGCAGCGAGCCGCTGGTCGGGACCAGCGGCTCGCGTGCTTCGTATGCTCTAGGTGATCAGCCGCCGAGCGATGCGGTCACCTTGGCGACGGCTTCGCCGCTGGCAGCGAGGCTGCCTGTAGCGCTGGTCATTAACCCTGCAACACTGCCGAAGGCTTGGACACCGCACGCCAAGTCCGCAGCGGCACCGATGCTGAGATCCGCCTCACCGGCAGCTTCCAGCGCGCCCTCTACGGCCGCCGCACCCGAAGCCCCTAGGCCTTCGCCTGCCTTCAGGACAGCTTCGATCTTCGCACCCTTGGCTGCGAGGTTGGCGAACGCCTTGCCGACAGCCTGGATCTTGCCCTGGAATGCCGCTTCCGCGTCGACTTCACCCTCGAACATGGCGCGTGCCTCTGCCGTCAGGTTGTACTTCAGGTCGACGGAGGGGGGCGTGCACTCGGCGTTGAAAGACGCCTCGGCTTTGGCCGTGGCTTCACACTCGGCCTTGACCATCGGAGGAACCACCTCGCCGTCGCACTTGCCGTTGCACTCGACCGATGCGCTGGCGCTGCCTTCGCACTTGGCCGTGGCACCAGCTTCGCAGCTGCCGGAGGGCGGGGTGTACTCACACTCGCCCTTGCACTCGCCGTCGCACCTGCCGCCAGCGGTCAGCTCGCAAGAGCCCGTGCACTCACCTTGGCAGCTGGCGCCGCCTGCGAGCTTACACTCGCCGGTGCAGTTGCCACCATCGTCGGTGGAGCCCATGCACTCACCATCGCAGGCCGCGCTGCCGTCCATCTCGCAGGTGCCTTCGCACTTGCCTTCGCAAACAGCAGACGCCTCGAGCTCACACTTGCCGGTGCAGGTGCCTTCGCACGCGAACGACGGTGCGGTGCCCTTGCACTTCAGCTCGGCACTGCCTGAACACTCCACCATCGCGGAGGCTTCTGCTTCGCAGCTGCCTTCGCAGGTGACGTTGGCGGAGCCGCCCTTGACGTCGACATCGCACTTGGCTGCCGCTTCCACGGACGCCGTTGCACTGACCTGGCACTTGGGGGGCTCGTACTGCAGGCTGATGCCGCCTTCGATCATGCCGTCGAAGCCGCCATCGACGTAGCCTTGGATCTCTGTCGTCAGCTCGTCAATCTCCATGCTGGCGGCACCCTCGATGCCCATCGCCGCGGCGATGTTGACCAACTCCAGGCGAACGTCTCCCTCCAGGGCACCCGCTTGGGCTTGGAACGTGGCAACGGCTCCGAAAAACGCATCCACCTCTGTGATGCCGGAGACACCGCCACCGGCTTCGATGATGCCTTTGCACTCGAAGTCGCAGCCGGGGATGCCGGGGACATCATCCAATGCGTCGATGCCGGGGGTATCTTCTCCACAACCGCTGATGACTGCAGCGCTGGCCACCAGGGCCAATCCACTAAGTAGTTTTTTCATCTTCGTTACTCCTTCAACTCGCGCTGCCAAGATCAGCCACCAAAGGTGGCGGTTACTTCGCCCACGGCTTCCAGGGTTAGAGACAGATCATCAACCGCGCCTTCGAGAGACGTGACGACGACGGGGAGTGCGTCCAGGGCGCAGTAGGCGCCCACGGCGGCGCGCAACTCGACGTCTGGACTTGCGAGATCGCCTGCAGCGTCGACCACGGCGTCACCGCCGGCTTCGATCAGGCCACCGCCCGCAGCGAGCACACCTTCGATCTTGGCGCCCTTGGCGGCGATGTTGGCGAACGCCTTGCCGACTGCCTGCATCTTGCCTTGGAAGGCGGCTTCGGCAGAGGCCTCAGCAGCAAAGTCGGCGCGCGCTTCGGCAGACAGGTTGTACTTGAGATCGACGGAGGGCGGATGGCACTCAGCGGCGAACTCGGCTTCCGCCTTCGCGGTTGCTTCACACTCGGCTTTGACCATGGGAGGGGTAACCTCGCCATCGCACTTGCCGCTGCACTCGACCGAGGCGTTGGCGCTGCCTTCGCACTTGGCCGTAGCGTTGGCTTCACAGCTACCGGAAGGCGGCGTGTACTCGCACTCGCCCTTGCAGCTACCCTCGCACCGACCGCCAGCGTTCAGCTCACACTTGCCCGTGCAGGTCCCCTGGCAGCTCGCGCCCGCAGCGAGTTCGCACTCACCCTCGCAGTTGCCACCGCTCTCTGTGCCCATGCACGTGCCATCGCAAGCCGCGGTGCCGTCCATCTCGCAAGTGCCTTCGCAGCTTCCCTCACAGGTACCGCCGGCCTCGAGTTCACACGTGCCGCTGCAGGTGCCTTCGCACGCAAACGACGGGGCGGTGCCTTTGCAGGTCAACTCGGCGTTACCCGAGCACTCGACCATCGCAGAAGCCGAAGCCTCGCAACTACCAGAGCACTCGACGGTTGCCATGCCGGGTTCAATTTCGGCATCACACTTGGCGGCGGCTTCGAGGCTGGCTTGAGCGGTGACTTCGCAGCGGGGGGGCGCGAATTCGATGCTGATGCCGCCTTCGAGCGTGCCATCGAGACCACCTTCTACCTTGCCTTTGATTTCCGCCGTCAACTCGTCGATGGACAGTTCGGCCGCGCCTTCTACCTCCAACGCGATGGCGATGCTGACGAGCTCGGCTCGAACATCAGCGCGCAGTGTGGCTGCCTGAGCGCTCAGGCTCGCGCTGGCTGCAAAGAAAGCGTCCAACGTCTGAACACCGGAGATGTTGAACTCCCCGTCAGCGTAGGACTTGCATTCCCACCCGCAGAGAGCCAAGAGCTCGTCGACCTGACCTTGCTCGCCTTCTGCTGCGGCGACGCGCATCTCTTCCAGCCGCTCCGCCTCTACTGCGTCACCCTTTGCGGTGGCGCCATCGGCGTGCGGAGCCTGTTGGCACCCCACGATCATTGCCGTGACAAGCAGCGGTGAGCTGAACCTTGCCACGCCTCCAATTAGTTTCCTCATCGAAAGCACTCCTTCATGATTGCTAGACCCTGGAGGCATGGCCGCCTTCGAGCGAACCAACTCCCCTGACGTGGGCGCAGTCTAGGCTGCGTCTCACAGGTTGTCAGGAGTTTTTGGTAGCGACTCGAATCGAGCGAGCTGTTTGTGCTGCGCCTTTCCACGCATCCAGACCTAAGCAAGAATTTGCCCTGAGCGGGCTCTGAGTTAGACGGTACTCCCCGGCCAACATTCAGAAGGCCGACACTAGCAGACGGTTTGCCGAACGGGAAAGCGACTGTCGCCAGCGCGTTTGCATGAAGTGGGCCGGCAGTACCAGCGGCCTGCTAGTGAGCCTGTACTTGGACCTGATTGCGGGCATTCTTGCCACGGTCGACCCAACGGTTATCGCTCAAAATGTACGCGTGAGTCGCACCCAGCGAGCTTGTTCACCGTCGCTCGTGAACTCCAACGCATGCCCCTCGTCCATGCCGGAAACATACTCGACCATGACATTGCTGTCGCAGGCTGAAGCGCATTCACCACAACCTGGACACCATCTTGCGCTCCCGGCGTTGTCGCACTGCACCGCGTAACGTTGGCCGGACGCCACGCCATCCACCCAACGGATGAACTGAGTGGGAGCTGTACCTTCATCCCGCGGCAGTGCGATCGTGAGGTTGCGTGTGAAATCCAGCGTTAGCGGGATGAGCTCCGAACAATCGTTCGGCGGGTTCGACTCTGGGTCCCGGTTAAATAACCGCACGGAACCCGCTTCATAGCGGGGACTCTGGCTGACGAAGTACTCACCGGCAGGGACTGCCACGACGAACACCTCACCGTTGTGCCCATCGGTGGAGGCGCGCAACCAGTTCTGGTGAGCGGGCGGCTGCGTCCCCCGACAAGCATCGACGGTCAAGCCAAAGCCGCTGCTCGTTTGTACTAACCAGCTCGGTACCTCCACCGGGAGCCGACCGATGCTGAGCGGCCAGGCGCAATCGGCAGCGCTGTTTCCGCTTTCGTCTTCCTGGGACCACTCCGGCGCCGCGCACTCCGTGACGCGCACGCACGCAGCGTTGGGCGTGTCGCTGGCGAACGCGTCTTTCCACGCTTCGTCGAGCGTTCCAGGATAGTGCTGCGCGAACGAGTCCGCGAGTTCGACAGGGCCATCGGCGCCGCTGGCGCTAACGTACCAAGCCATGAATGGTTCCGGACCGTGTTCGTTCAAGAGCCAACCCACAAACCAAGCGGAGGAGTGGTACAGAGCTTGGTAAGCACTGATCGACGCCGCCGCCCAGCCATCCTGTGCGAACACGGCGCTCTGCTCTGCCGGCTCGGGTCGCCCGCGGACGTCGTAGCCGCAAGATAATGCGTTGGCCACACCCTCCTCGAGGGCGACGTGGCTTCTGCCGATGGGCTCCAAGTAAGCGTGGATGAGCTCATGCAGCTCGACTGGTTTTGCGGTTTGAATGCCGACATTCGCGTAGAAGCACGAAGAGTTGAATACGCTGCAGGCGCTGTTGTCGGTCTTGTCCTCGGCGTTTCTGTACTTGTAGTAGTTGACCTGCTTGCGTTCGGGCCACGGAAAATCGAGGTAGGTTTGCACCGCCGTGAAGTGACGTTCCAGGTTATCCAACAGCGCCTCACAGACGGAATCGTCACCCCGACGGGTGTGGTAGTTGAAGTGGTCCGACTGCCAAGTGCGATCGCTGGGCAGCTCCTTGGCCTCTTTCGGGTCGTCGGGAGCTTGCTTGGGTTCGGATTCTTCGCAACTGCAGGAGACGAGCCCCACCAACACGAGAGCCATGGCACTAGCGCGTCGTCGAGACGCTGCCGGGCACAGTGAACGCAGTGGAAAGCACTGCCAGCCTGGCGCGCGATTGGACCGAAACCTGTCAGGGGATGGCATGGATGGCTCCCGACTTGAGCACGTTCTTGAGCGCCTCGCGTTTGCTCAAGGGGCTCAGCCGGGACTTGTTCCTTTTGACGTAGCGAATGGCCTCCTTCGGGTTCTTCCAGGCGACCGAGCGAAGTGCCCAGCCAATGCCTTTGCGCAAGAAGAACTCCGAGTCATCCATCGATGGTTCGATACACGCATACAAGAGGGCTAGATCGGTGTGTTCGCCCAGCTTGCGCTGGCAGATGATGGAGCTTCGCCGAAGCCAGATGTCCTCATGGTGGGCCCACGCCAAGAGCACATTCGCCGTCGCATCGTGGTCTGCTTCCAGTATGTCTCCGACGCGGGCGGAGAGCTCATCGACCAAGTCCCACCAAGCAGCCGTGGTGATCATGCGACGATACAGCGGGAGCATTCTGGGTTTTTGGAAGCGCAGAGAGCGGCGATCTCCCGCGATGGCGAGTGCGGCGTAACGTTCTTCTTGCTTCGTTGCGTCGAAGAACAACTGACGCAGTGTTGCCTGATACACCGCGAACGACTCGATGGGGTGCTCGCCCAGGGCGTGCTTCGTGAGCTTGCGCACTTGGGGCACTTCGACGCCAAGAAACGGCAAAGCGACTTTCATGTACGCGGCCGCGCCCTCGGCGCGCGCCGAGTTGGACAACGCACGGAGCTGCTTCTGCAGTGAGTGGATCAAGTCCTGATTGGCTTGGCTCACGTGCGTGTTCTAACACGCTCCGCAAGGCGTGCAGTGCAAAACGCTTTCGTCCGCGGCTTGGCGGGTGTCTGCAACGGGATCGATACGACATCGCGCTGAATCGCAGCACTGAGTCGCAGCGCTGATTCGCGACGAGTCGCAGCTCCGGCGCCGGGTGAGGCGTGTCGCGGGCTGTTGGAGCGCGACTTGGAATCCTTGGCCCTCTGAGACTAGTCTGCGGTTGTGGATTACAGGCGGGCTCAGTTGGCCGGGGCAGTGATGGCGGTGGTCGTCGTCGTCGTTGGGGTGCTGGGCAGTCGCGCGTTGCCCAAGCCGTGCACCGGGGCGACATCGGTGCAGTTCGGTCCGCCACTGCTCGGCCCGGCGACGTATCACTTTTCGTTCGACTTGCGGTCGCGCGGCCATTGCGAGTTTTCCGTTGCCCTCAATACGCAGGCGAAGGTCGAGCGCCAGAGTTGTGACCTCAAGTTCCAGCTCCAGGTGCGCGGGCCCGCGGGTGAACCTGCAATCGTCGGGGTGGTGCTCAGTGCCTCGCCGCCGGAACTGGCGCTGCGCGTCCAACGTCAGGAAGAAGCCATCTACGATACGGTCATCACTCCAACGTACGCCGTCGAAGCGCTGCGCGCCGAGGCAGAGGATTTCTGCGGACAGTCGACGCTCGTCAAACCCGAGTGCATTCGAGGTAGCTCACAATGCAAACCCTTTTCCGTACTGTGCGCAGGGCCCGAGGATTGTGACAACGGGTGGGCGTGTTGTGCAGCCCCTGGGTGGGGCATGGAGTACGGCGCGGCGCGAGCGATGGAGTGCACGACGCGCCGCGCCTGTTCGACGCGCATCGATAGCTACGTCGTCTGTCACGAGGATGCGCACTGCCCGAAGGGCATGGGCTGCACCGACACATCCTTGAAAACAGACTTCGAAAAGCCGCTCACCGTTTGCGCTCCTCGATGATCCCTGCGATCAGTCAGCAAGACACAACCGAGCGAAGCAAGACTCAACCCAGCGCAAGCAAGGCCGAACCGAGCGAAGCAAGACCAACCCAGCGAAGCAAGACCCAGCGACGTGAACATGGGAACCAGGAAGAAACGCCCCACGCGCACGCGGAGCGATCGCGCACAGGACAGTGGGCGTTCAGACGCCACGAGCGCGGGTAGCCTCCACGCGGACGCCACCCACGCGGACGGTACGAGCCCGCGGAGCAACGACGGGCGAAGCCCCGCGTCGGGCGCGTCGGGTGCGACAGGCGCGTCGGGTGCGACAGGCGCGTCGGCATTCGGCGCGCTCTTGGGAGAGGTGGAACCTTTGCGACCGGGTGCCGCCAAGGTGGCACTCGTCAAGGCGGCGCCGCGCGCGGTCCGCGCGCCCACCTCGCCGAGGGGCGCGTCGATCGTCGTTGCAGGATCCGAGGACGTGGTGCTCGGCTACGC
Source organism: Polyangiaceae bacterium (assembly GCA_050298815.1). Taxonomy (GTDB): domain Bacteria; phylum Myxococcota_A; class Polyangia; order Polyangiales; family Polyangiaceae; genus SZUA-265. The sequence continues at coordinate 118,129 of JBNKUV010000083.1, read as the reverse complement.
GAGCGACGCATCGCTGCGCCTGGCGCAGGATCTACGAGACCGGGCACCCGAACGACGCTTGGACTTGCATCGTCTCTCCGCCGTCCAGGCGCGGGCCGCCCTTAGAACCTTCCTGAAGCAAGCTCGCACGGACCGCGTCCGAGTCGTCCTGATAACCCACGGCAAGGGCATTCACTCCGCCAAAGGAGCACCGGTGCTAAAGACCTTGGTCACGGACGAACTGAGCGGACCTCTGGCCCAACACGTGCTCGCGTTTCGAACGGCGCCGCCCAGCTTGGGCGGTCGCGGTGCGCTCCTGGTTCGATTGCGCCGTCAGTAGCTCTCCGGCACCACGGCGCCGATGCCGTTTCCGGGCCCGGCTTCGCGTTGGATACCGCGCTGGGTTTGACGGTCTAGCCGTCGCCGCTCGGACACCTGCAAGGCGTCGACCGCAAGGGGATCGAAGCGCGAGCTCGGTTCATCACGCCCAGGCGCGTTCCACATATCGGAACGATGTTCCACAGGGTGGAATTGACTGCTCTTCCGAGTGGAACCGGCGTAGGCCGCTGCTACCTTTGGCGCTCTAGGGCGCGTTCTGAGATTCGGAACTGTGCCCGACAAGAAACTAGATGTCTGAAGCGCGCGCCTCGTAACCGTGTCGAGCATTCACAAAGCTACGGAAGTGCTATTCTTTCTCAACTCTCAGCCGGGTCCTTGTGGGGTCTCCACGGTCGCCTCTGGGCTCGGCATGCCCAAAGCCAGCGCCCATCGGCTTCTGCGCGAGCTGCAGTTTCGCAACTTGGTCAAACAAGACGATCGAGGCATGTACGGGTTGGGGGTGGGCTTGCTCGCCTTGGGGCTGGGCGCCAGTCGCGCTGAACCCCTGGTCAGAGTCGCTCGCCCCATCCTGCAGAATGCGGCAGCGCGCGTCGGCGAAACCTTCTTTTTGGTGGCGGAACGCGCCGGCGAGCTCGTCGTGCTCGACAAGGCCGAGGGCGCGGGTTTTCTGCGCATCTCGCCCCGTATCGGCGCGCAGATCCCGGTGCACGCGACCGCGGTGGGGCGTCTCTATTTGGCGTTCGCGCCGGAGCGTGTTCAGCTGGATGAGTCGCGTCTCACGTCGTTTACACGCCGCACGCCTAGTACACCCACGAAGTTGCGCCGCAGCGTGGCGCAAGTGCGGCGCGATGGAGTGGCTGCTAGCGATGAGGAGTGGGTTCAGGGCTTGAGCGCCGTGGCTGCTCCCGTGTTTTTTGCCGGACGACTCTTGGGCGCGGTCGTCGTGGCGTGTGTGGCGCCCCGCTACAAAGAACTCGGCCCCGCGAGCCTGATCCAGGCGGTGACCCGGGCTAGCCAGCAGCTGGCAAACGAGCTGGAAGGTGATGCATGAACAAGACATTTTGGATGAACGGCTCCGTCGTCGATGAGAGCCAAGCCACGGTTTCCGTGTTGGATCACGGGTTGCTCTACGGCGATGGTGTGTTCGAAGGCATCCGCGCCATGGCGGGCCGCATCGTCGACTTGGAGTTGCACTTGGCGCGGCTCTCCACCTCGGCCAAGGCCGTGCACCTCGCTTTGCCCGACGCTGACTACTTGCGGCGGGCCGTGCTGGAAACGACGGCTGCTCTAGGCGCCCCCGACGCCTACGTTCGGCTGCTGGTGACACGCGGCAAAGGAGCACTCGGCATCGATGTCGACACGTGTGAAGCGCCGACTGTCTGCTGCATCGCCGGCCAACTCAAACTCTATCAAGCGGGTGAACGCGGTATCCGTCTGGCGACGGTCAGCCTGCGTCGCCCGTCCTTCGACGTCTTGGACCCGAGGGTCAAGTCCCTGAACTACCTGAACAACGTGATGGCCAAGATGGAGGCCAAGCGGCACGGCGCCGACGAGGCGCTCGTGCTCAACGCGCGAGGCACGATTGCCGAGGCCAGTGCCGCCAATGTCTTTGCCTGCATCGACGGCGTGGTGATGACGCCGCCTCCCTCCGATGGCGCGCTGGGCGGATTGAGTCGGCGCCGCGCGTTGCGCGTGCTGGCCGAAGATGGTGTCGTCACGCGGGAAGCTTCGTTGACTCGCTTCGATCTGTTGTCCGCCAGTGAAGTGTTCTTGACGGGCACCGGCGCGGGCGTCGTTCCCGTCGGAGAACTCGATGGGGAAGCCCTCGGAACCGATCGCGGGATTTCCACGCGCCTATCAGAGCTGGTTGTCAGCTATGCGGCTTCCCACGGGACGCCAGTGCCAGGACTTGCCGCACCTGCCAGCGGTCCTCTGCCCGTCCCAACGGTCCGAGCGGCCAACGGTTGACAAACGCCGAGCGCCCTCGTCGGGCGCGGGACACCCTCTAGCTTTCGTCGAGCACGCCGATCTCTTCGAGCAGGTAGCGCACTACCTCGCGCTGCATGTCGATGCGGCGCCGCTCTTCGAACACTTCCCACGTCTCCACGCAGATGCCGATGCAGCCCACACGATCGACGATGACCTCCGTCGATGAGGTCGCCACGGGGTAGTGGTGCGGCGCCCAAACCTCGTACGGGTGCTCGAGCTTCGTATTCAAACGCTCGACGACACGCCCGATGATCGGGGGCATGGGTTCGACGCCGTAGACTAGTGTCTGTCCGAAAGACTGCGGCACGTCGGGATGGAAGCGCTTGAGACTCTCGTGGAGCGTTGCCATCAAGGCAGGCTTTTCGTCTTCCACCAGCGCCATGAACTTCGCCGCCAGTCGTTGCTCGCCGATGTCTGCAGTGGAGGCGCCGGGGAAACAGCGGTTGAGGTCGTGGCCGCCGGGCGCCATGCGTTGGCGTGCCCGGTAAGCGGCCGGGTTCATCACGGGAATGATGATGAGGCGACCCTTGTCCGGACGGATCCCTTCTTCCAACAACTCCTGCAGGGCGTGCACGCCCGCGACCTCGTTGCCGTGGATGCCACCCTGAATCAACGCCGTCGGGCCGGGTTCGGCGGCGTCGAAGACGTAGACTGGGATGGTGGGTTCGAGGAATGTGACGCCGGCGGGTAGGGTCATGGGTCGTCTACTCCAGGGACGTTTGGGTCGAGGAGGGCGAGTCAGTCTTGCTCGTTGCAGCGCGCGCGTGCTCAGGCAGAGCGAAGCGGTCCGGGTTTTGGCGGATGAAGTCGAGGTAGACGTCGAAGGGAGCTTGCAGCGGGAGCTCTCCAGCTTCGACCGCTTCTACGAGGGACTTGCGGATGTCGCCAACCAGCTTGCTCGGGGGCAGCTGGAACTCGGAGATGATGAGTTCACCCAGGCCCTTTGGCAGGGGTTTCGGTTTGGCGTCTTCTGCTTGGAGCGCGTCGATGCGGTCACACAGCGTTTTGAGCTGGAAGAGAAAACGACGCCGCTTTTCCTTGCGCTTGGTCGTCATGTCGGCGCGAGACAGCGCCATCAGGTCGTCCTTGTGCTCACCAATTTCGCGCGCGAAGCGGCGAGTTGCGCTGTCCGTCCAGCTGTCGTCGTACTGGTGCGCCCGCTGGTGGTGGTAGACGAGAAAGCGAATCTTCTCGCACTCGTCCTCGTCCATGAACAGTTTCTCGCGCTTGGCGAGCTTGGAGAACATGCGGGCGCCAACTTCGGCGTGATGCAGAAAGTGAACGGTGCCGTCCTGGTCGACGCTGCGTGTCCTCGGCTTGCCGATGTCGTGGAACAGTGAGCCCCAGCGCACCGCGACGCGCGGCACGCTCTGGATGACGACCTGCAGCGTGTGCCGCCACACGTCCTTGTGGCGCGACTCGCCCTCGCCGAAACCCACCAGAGCCGTGACTTCCGGCAGGATCACACCCAGCAGTCCGTTTTCGTACAGCGCGAGCAGGCCGAGATCCGCACGACGAGAAAGCAGGATTTCGTCCAGCCCCTCGCGCAGCTCTGCCCGTGGCAATGCACGTACGTCTCGTGCGCTCAATACCCGCGGCACTCCCAGGGGCCCGACCGCTGGCTCGTTGCCAGGCCTGCGGGCGCAAAGAAGCGCAAAACCGAGCGCTTCGCGCACGTAGTCGGGATCGCCAGGGGACGGCGACGGTTGCTCACATTTCAAGGCTTCAGACGCGGGGGGCATGGGAGAGCTGGGGCTGGTAGCAAACCTGGAGTCCTGGCGCAAACAACTCCCTACCCAGAGCTGTCCCGGGCCTGGGATTTTCCGTTTCGGGCCGCGCTGGGCAGAGCCTAGCTCAATGCGGGGCGAGGGACCCCGCGGAGGTGTCGTGTTCTGGCTCCGGTGGAATCAGACGCTGGCCAGCAGTCGCAGCCAGTCGCTGATCTGCCGGAAGATGAGCAGCTCCCGGGAGACCCGGAGGTGGGCGTTGAGAGCCAGTTTCTCCCGTCGCTTGGCGTCGTTGAGGATGCGGCCCATGGCCTCGGCGACGCTGCTGGGGCTCGACGGATCTTCGATCATTTCGCCATCGATACCTGGGTCCAGCTGCTGTCGGATGCCGTACGCGCTGGAGCCGATGACGGGCGTGTGCTTCCACATCGCCTCCGTGACGGACAGCCCGAAGCCTTCCCGAAGCGAGTTCTGCACGACCACGCTGCTGGAACGCTGCACCGCATTGACGATCAGGGCGTTCTGCTTGAGGGACGACATCGGCAGCGACAGCACCGCGACGTCCTCCTGTAGATCGGTGGGCAGGGCGAGGTACTCCCTGCGGATCTCTTCGAGCACGCTGCCGGCCTCGGGGTCGTCCGCGACCGATGACGGATCTGGACCCGCCAGAATCAACCGGGCGAGCCCAATGCGACGGGTCGCTCGTCCGTCGCCTTCGGCGTATCGCTTCGCGTTGGACTTCAGACGACGAAAGCCGAGCAGCAATGGGAACCAACCCTTGAGGCGGTCCCAGCGAGAGATCTGGCTGATGACGGGGCGAAACAAGAGGCCGATCTCCGTCGCGCCGTCCAGGGTCTGAAACTCTCCGTCGGGCGACAAGCGGCTCACCGCGTGTTCGAAGCTGGGGGTGATGGTGGGGTGCTGCGAGTCCAGCAAGCCGGCGTTGTTCAGCACGCCCGCGAGCTTGACGGGATGCAGGGGGCGATTCTTGTGGCCCAAGGGGTCAATCGCCGGGCGAATGATGGAGACGCGCCTCGCAAGCTCCGGGACGATGTAGCCCGGCGCCGAAAACACGGCGTGATCGTATGCCCTGAGCGGCTCACTCAGGAACGCCCAGGCGCGTCGAGTCGACTCGGTGTCGTAGTCCAGTCCGATGTGGCAACGCCAGATGGTCTTGATGCCGTCGGCTTTCAGAAAGCGGGCCCCCACGCCGGCCGGCTGCGGGTCGTGAATGACAACGATGTCCGACGGCGCAACGCGCTTTTCGAGGTCTTCGTAGTGGGCATCGCTCACCGCATCGTACAGCGCGCGATCCTCCGCATCGAAGTCCCCGCAAGGAACGCCATGGATGGCGTTGTGCAAACGCTTGGTCAGACTGAAGAAGCCTGACTGCGTCGGATTGATGGTGCACCAACGCGCCTGTACACCTAGCTCGCGCATCAGGTGGATGAGCTTGGGCAACATCTCGGCGACTCCGCCGCCTTGAGCGGTGGAGTTGACCATCCAAACAGTGCGTCCCGCTAGCTTGGGTACAAGCTGCTTCGCTTCTGCGCGCAGCTGTCGAACCATCGGCGAAAGCAGGGCGTGCTCGGCGTAGTCGTCGAGGGAATGGTGAAACCTGACGTCGACTTCCTCAATCACGCCTTAGGCTACGCCCCGGAGGCGCTGCTGCCCAGCGCCGAGCTGACTTTGACGGGAGCCTGGAACGAAGGGCCAAGTTTGCGCCGCGAGGAGACGACACCCGTCCGTTACCGCACCGGCGGGGTGCGTTCAGGGTCGACTTGTTCCGTTGGCAAGGTGACAATCCAGCGGTGGACCCCACAACACAAAGGCGACTCGAGTGGCCAGGGACAATCGGTGCGGCGGCCATCCTGTGCGTGGTGTGTATGCAGGCCTGTGCCCGCGGCTCCTCCCAGGGCCCCGGAGGGGCAGTCACTTCGTCGACATCTGCGCCCGCGGACCCTGCCCATCAGTCCGAGACTGAGGCGTCACCCCCCGCCACACCAACGACGATGCCAGCCCACGGGACCGCCGAATCTTCGAAGGGTGCCGAGCCGGTGTTCTCGTTGCAAGCCCACGAACTGCGCCTCGAGTTGTCCCATCCAGAGTTCGGACCGATCCCGGTGCGTGTTGCGGTGCCTGCCCGCAAGACTCAGGCGGAGCGGCTGCCGCTGTTGATCGCCTTTCACGGGCGCGGAGAAAGCACCAAAGGACCCGAGCGAGGAGTCTCGGGTTGGTTCGACGACTACGCGTTACTCCGTACCATCGATCGACTGCAAGCGCCTCCGTTGACAAGGGAGGACTTCGAGGGTTTCGTCGCCAAAGAGCGCCTGTCCGAAGTGAACGAGCGGTTGGCGACGCGGGCGTTTCGCCCATTGATCGTCGCCACGCCCTACTTGCCCGACATGCTCGGGGGGCGCGCTGCGTTCGATCTGGGTCCGAAGCTGGGAGACTTCGTGGTCGACGAGTTGTTGCCGGCGTTGCGCGCCAAGACACCCGCCAGCGACGACGCTGCGCAAGTTGGCGTCGATGGGGTCAGCCTGGGCGGCCGCGCGTCGCTGCTCATCGGCTTGACACACCCTTCCGCGTTTGGCGCCGTCGGTGCGCTGCAAGCAGCAGTTGACGAGACCGAGCTCGACGAGCTCGCACGACTTGCCAGCGAAGCCCAGCGCGCAAACTCCAAGCTTCAAATCCGTCTGGTCACGAGCTGGGGCGACTATTACGTCGACGTGCTCAAGGAGCTGCAGCGGCGCTTCGAGCGGCGTGGGGTCGAAAGTGAGCTACTCGTCACCCACGGCACTCACAGCTACCAGTTCAATCGCGGGCCCGGTGGGTACGAGATGCTGCTCTTCCACGAAGCGGCGCTGCGACGCTGAGGATCTCAGGCCGACGTGACGAGGCGTGGGACCTCCTGGCGGGTGGCGAGTTGCTCCATCACGAGGTGGAAAGCGACGTAGCCGTAGCCTAATGCGAACATCGCAGTGAACGGCGTCGCGAAGTAGTGCCCAGTTTGAATCGACGCCGCGACACTGCAGCAGGAGACGATGCAAAGCAGAATCTCCGCCCAGGGCAAGCGAGCGCGCTGACGGTAGCGAGGTGAACCGGAGCCTTTTTTCGGTGTGCGGACGAACTCGCCTGCCATCTGGCGGAGCCCACCCCAAGCGGCCTTGGTCACTAGCGGGCTCAGACCAGCACCCAGAGCGATGACGCCAGGCATGCGCCACAGCGCTCCCCACACAGAGCGGCCCTGTGCCTTTTCGGCCAACATGAAGAAGGCTGCGATGGACCCTGTGGCGCCCAGGCACAGGGGCAGGTCCACCATGATCATCTTCGAAATGTCCGTGGCTGGCACGACGAGCAGTGCGGGTAGGACCAAGATGGTCAGCAGCATCATCAGAAAGTACGCGGCGTGCGGGGTCATGTGAAAGAAGGCCTCAGCGCGCTGGGCGAACGTCAGTTGTCTGGCCGAGAGTACCTCGCCCAGTAGCTTGCGGGCCGTTTGCACGGTTCCTTTCGCCCAACGAGACTGCTGAGCGCGCAGCGCGCTCATCTCTTCCGGCAGCTCCGAAGGAGTCGTCACGTCTGGGCGGTAGATGAACTTCCACCCCTTCAATTGCGCCCGGTAGGAGAGGTCCAAATCTTCCGTCAGCGTGTCGTGCTGCCAGCCGCCCGCATCATCGATGGCACGGCGCCGCCAAATGCCGCCCGTTCCTGAGAAGTTGAACAGGCGCCCCGAGCCGAAGCGCGCCTGGTTCTCCACCACGTGGTGCCCGTCGAGCAGCATTGCTTGCAGTTGCGTCATCAGCGACGCATCGCGATTGATGTGCTCCCATCGGGTTTGCACCATTCCAACCTCGGGATCGCTGAAGTGCCCAACGATACGCTTGAGAAAGTCCGCGCTGGGGATGAAGTCGGCGTCGAACATGGCGATGAGATCGCCCTTGGCCGTTTTGAGGCCGTAGTTCAACGCGCCGGCCTTGTAGCCCACCCGATCCGGGCGCCGGACGTATTTGATGTCCAGCCCGCTTTCGGCGAGTGCCGATACCCTTCGGGTGGCCAAAATGCGGGTCTCGTCCGTGGAATCGTCCAGGACTTGGATCTCCAGGCGGTCCTTCGGGTAGTCGAACTTCGCCACTGCGTCGATCAATCGCTCGACGACGGTCGCTTCGTTGTAAGTCGGAAGCTGAACCGTCACGGTGGGCAGGACCTCGGGCAGTTCGTGATGCTGCGCTACGCTGGCCACCTTCTTGTGGTTCCGCCACCAAAGCCAAACCAAGTGAGCCCGGTGAACGCCGAACGTGCACAACAGCAGCAGTACGGCAAAATAGCTGACGAGAATCGCGATCATGCCGGGGGCGTAACATGCGGGCTGGTCGGGCTTGTCATGGCGGTCTCATTTCTAGGGGACTGAACAGAGGCGCTGTATGACAACCGCGGACAGGGTTTTACATTCGCGTGACATTTGGCCTCCGGTTTGGGAGCGTCCGGGCACGACATGCCCTGGAAGAGCCAGAAAACAGCGCTGATGATTGCCCACTTGTCGCCCGCGACCCCAGCACCCATCTCCCATTGAGGCCAAGCCGAGCGGCTTTCAGTATGGTGGCGCGCAGTGACATTTAGCTTTGGGTCGTGTTGCCGCCGCATTCCCGCGGCGCTCTCTCTGTATTGTGGGTGCGCCAGCGTTGCATGTGCGGCGGCGAGTCACGCCCCAGTGGCGAGCGCGCAGGCGAGTCCCGCCCGCGTAAACCAGCCACCGGGCGTCGCAGCGTCCGAGGCACCGGGGCCAGCACTCGTGGTGGCGGTCGTCATCGACCAGTTGAGCAGCGAAACGTTGCTGCGGCTGTTGCCCGCTCTCGATCCTGATGGGCTGCTCACGGCGGCGGTGACGCGCGGCACGTTTTTCGAACGCAGCGTCTACCCCTACATCAACACTCTGACGGCCCCAGGCCACGCAGCAATCTTCACCGGCGCGCCACCTAGCGGCTCCGGCATCGGCGGCAACGAAGAGTGGGATGCGCAGGCTGGCGTGGCCGTGCCCACGGTTCACAGTCCTGGCGACACCGTGTTCGGTCACGACGGGATGACTGTTGGCCCGATCCGCTTGCAGCAAAAGACCGTCGCCCAAATGCTGAAGCAGCAAACGGGCGGCGCCGGGAAAGTCGTTTCCCTTTCGTTCAAGGACCGCGCGGCAGTGTTTTCTGTCGGTGCCGGGCCGGACGTGGCGGTGTGGTTCGACCCGAGCATCGGGCGATTCACGACGTCTTCGTTCTGCGTCGAGAGTGTTCCCATGTGGTTGACGGAACACCAGCAGAAGTACCCCGTAGCGGACGCCATACGTGTGTGGGAGCCGGAGGTGCCACAGGCGTATGAGCAGCTCCTAGGACCGGATGCCGCCGCTGGCGAGGATAGCTGGTGGGGGGCAACGTTCCCTCATGACGCCAACACCACGCCGTCCCCGATGGCCACCGCACGCCTACTACCATCTCTTTCCGAGTACATGGTGGATCTAGCCCAGGCGGCCAGCGATTTCTACGAGATGGGTCAGGACGACGTGCCAGATTTGCTAGTCATCAGCATCTCCGGCACGGACTACGTGGGTCACACTTTTGGCCCGCATTCTTGGGAGTATGCCGATCACCTGCGCCGTGCCGATGCGGCGTTGGGAAAGTTCGTGGCCACCCTTTCCGCCAAGGCGCCGACGCAAGTCATGATCACTGCCGATCACGGAGTGGCGCCTTTGCCGGAGCACTCCCAAGCTGAGCACGAACACGCCGGTCGCCTGTACGTATCGCTCTTGCAGCCCAATCTCGAGCAGCACCTGGACAAGAGTCTTGGTGAGGCGGATTGGGTCGCTGCCATCGTCTCCGGCTTCGTTTCCTTCACGCCGTCTGCCAAGCAACGTCCTGACTTCCCTCGAGCGCTGGAACTTTCGCGACAATACCTCTTGACCGTCGAGGGTATCGAGCGGGTTCACACAAGATCCGAGGCTCTCGCGTGGAGTGAGTCGAAGGATCCGGAGCAGCAAGTCGTCGCCAACAGTTTCCCGTCGCATACTCAAGCCGATCTAATCATCGACACGCGGCGCCTGTGGATCTTCGGCTTCGGAAACCCACCGAGCACTGGAACCCATCATGGCTCTCGGCACGACTACGACCAACAAGTGCCGCTGCTCTTCGTCGGGCCCGGCATTGCTCAACGACGTCAATCGGCGCCCGTGAGCCAACTGCGCGCAGCGCCAACGCTGGCGCATCTGCTCGGAGTGCCTGCGCCCCCCGGGGCGAAGGAACCAGCGTTGGACGTGTTGGCGCCGACGGCAAGGTAGGTGTCGCTGCGCGTGGTGCGGGCGAACACAAGCCCCCCCCAGGGCCTGGGGGGAGCTAGCTGGGCGTCGGCCCGTATCAGGTGCGAACGAGGGAGCGGTCCTGAGTCAACGCGGCTGCATCGCCCACGGCTGCATCGCTGGTGGTCGTATCGCCGGCGGCTGCATTGGTGACGGCTGCGTCGCCGGCGTCCGCACAGCCTTCGATGGCGATGCGTCGCTCCGGCAGTTGTCGATCGGACGTCTGCGACTGGCTTCGTACTTGGGCGCGTTCCACGAGAGCGGCCAACTCATCCCACGTGACGCCGAGGCGAGCAGCGGTCTGACGCGCGAGTGAGGTATTGGCAACGCCCTCTTCGAACTGGAACGTCGGCAGCTCGTGGGCATCCAACTTGACCTGGAGAAAGCGTAGCTGCTGGAGTTCGGAGCTGTCTTTCAGCCGCTGTGCGAAGTTGAGGAAGTGTGTCGTCAACCAAACCTGGGGGTGGAGTTCGCCCAACAGTCCAATGACCAGACGAAAAATCTCCTCACCCTCGCTCGGGTTGGTTCCGGAGCACAGCTCATCGATGACGACCATATCGCCGACGTTGATCTGCTCGAACAGCCGCCGTATGCGAAGGAGCTCCATGCCCAGGCGCCCCTCACGCTGATCGGCACTCACTTCGTTCAGCAAGGAAACGAACATGCCTTCTGTCCAAACGACGCGCCCCTCACTTGCCGGGATCATCAGTCCGCATTGCGAAAGCAGCTGGGCTAGCGCGACGGATTGCAAGAGGCGCGTCTTGCCGCCGGAGTTGGGCCCGGTGATGATGACGATGGCGTCGGCTTCGGCGGACACGTCACAGGGGCGTACGTCCACCCCATCTGCGAGGAGGAACGGGTTGTACAAGCCGCGCAGCGAAAGCTCGCCGTTGCCTCTCGAAACCAGCTCTGGGAATGTCGGCTCGAGCCCAGCCTTGTGCGCCATGTCGATGAAGCCGAGCCCGGCCAAGTAGAACTCCATGTCCCCGAGCAGTTGAAACAGTGGGAGCACGTCCTTCTTGACGTCCTCGAAGGTCTGATCGAGTAAACGGCTCAGCATCTCGTGCTGCGTGACGCGGTAACCGCGCAGCAGCATGCGCAAGCGGTGCCAAAGCTCCTTCAACCACGACGTGTGCAACGCACTATCGACGTTCTCTTGGTAGTTCACGACTGCAAACGCGCGAACGTTGCCTTGCAGCCCCAGGCGGACCCGCAGATCCACGGTGGCGTGGTGACCCTCGTACTCGAGCAACTCTGCAAGTCGCTTGTAGCCTGGGCTCGAAACGATGCTGCGACCCGCGTTGCGGATGCGGGACAGTCCCGAAGCCGCTCCTTCGAAGCCGCTTTCCATGCAGCGGAAGATCGTGGAGACGGCACGCAGGATGTCCAAACGACGGGCGTTTTGGTCCATTCGCGTCGAGTAATCTCCGGAGCTGAGCAGCGTCCTCAGATCTTGCAGCTCGACATAGAGCCTTTCGAAAGTCTGGCGATGTTGGGGCCTGTCCCGGAGCTCCGCCAAGATGTCCTGGCGAAAGTGGGTATCGCTTTGGTCTTTTGGAGGCTGCGTGAGGGCCCGGCGCAGGTACGGCTTGCAGGGGGTGTAGGACGTATTGCCGATGCGAATCGGGAGGCAACGTTCGATGAACTGATCGACGAAGAGATCGCCTGCGAAGCATTCCGGGCTGAAGGTGGAGTCACCGCAGCCTGCGTTCTCGAGAACCCGCTCGAAGGCTCCAGCCGTATCCCCCGCGGAAAACGCAAACACCAGCGCGCGCTGTATCAGCGGCAAGGACACCCGGGTCACCGGTGAGCAATACAAGAGGTCGATTGGAGGGGACACCATCTGGAGTTTTCAGGCTATCGGCTCCTCAGGGCAAGGCGCCCCTGGGAGCAACGCCGTAGATTGTGGGCCCAAACCCTAGAAAGTCACCCTGTGATTGTCCCCCACGCGGGAGGCCGCGCCGGCAGCCTTGATTGGTGTTCGGTCCGGTCGCGCGGGGTAAGTGCACGAGACAAAGCTGGTTTCGGGAGCGGGTTTCGGGGGAGTCGGGCTCGGCAGCGGCTTTGGGCTCGGCAGCGGCGCTCTAGCTCGAGCCCCTGCACTCTCGTGGGCGGCGGCCGAAGTTGCGTGTCGTCCGCCTGCGAGGACTCCTGCGCCGACGGCGAAGGCAGTCGCGCGAATTGGAGCGTTCTGACGGGCGCCGTAGCGCGCTCGGGTGAGGTGAACGGGGTTTGCATTCCCTTCGCGTCACCATCGCTCCTGCCCGAGATGAAGAGCGGAAGCGTTAGACACAGAGACCGCGCCGACGTCGCGTTTCTGAGTAAACTGACCGAGAACCAGCGTGCAAAGACCGACTGACATTGGTGAAGGCTTGTGAAGCCCACTGCTCAGCCAGGCATCCTGCTGCATACTCCCTCTTCGACCCCGACAATGAGCGAGGCCGTCGCCCTTTCCCGAGGGCTCTTCTTCCCCTCCTGTCGAGTGAGAGCTACCGGTTCGTGCTTCACCACGTTCGACGTCGCTTCGAGTCGTGCCGGTGGTCCGTCACCACGACAGCCACTTGCTCGGTGTTCCGGGGACAGGCGACCAAGCACAAACGCGACATGATGCTTCGTGATCACGCCGAATGTGCGTTGTGATCATTCCAGGTGTGGCCCCAATAGAGCAGGTGACCCGCCCAATATGAAACACAGGTGTTGCAATAGAGCCCACACTGAAGCCGGGGCATCTACATCGTAGATGGGCAGACGATAGGTGAGTTGGAGCAGGAACTCTTTGCCCTTGGACCTGGCGGTCCCGAACGACCTGCGCGGCAGGGATCCCATGCGCAAATTGCTGTCCCGGTGTCTCTTTTGCGCTATCGTTGTAACGTGTTGGCCAAAGATGCGCTGAAAACCGAGGGCGCACACGCAGTTCGGCGAAGCTACCCGACTTCTTTGGTGGCGCGGCGCAAGACGCTCAGACTTGGGGTGACTGCCTTCGCCTTCGCTGCATTGGTCGGGTGCGGGAGAATCCATTTCGATAGGCTGCATGTCGATGATGCGGGAACGTCGGCGACGGGTGGCAATGCCACGCAGAGCGGTGGCGATGCCGGGCAAACCGATGGCACTCCCAGTACGGGTGAAAATGCGACGCAAACCGATGGCACTCCCAGTATGGGTGAAAACGCGACGCAAACCGATGGCGGCACTGCCCCAACGGACGCATCCGTTGGATGTCAGCCAGCCAACGATCCCACGTGTCCTGAGATCTGCTCAGAGCTGTGCAACGCGACCGACGACGACTGCGATGGCGTCATCGACGGGAGTACGGGGGCTACGGATTGCACGATTACCACGCCCACCTGTGATCGCGATGCTGGCCAGTGTGTTCTGGCTGCCTGCGACCCCGGCTTTGGCGACTGCGACAACGATCCGACCAACGGCTGCGAGGTTGACCTCACGGACATCAACAACTGCAATGGCTGCGGCAATGTCTGCACGCAGACCAATGGCACGCCAACCTGCAAGAACCTCGTTTGTGAGCCCGACGTTTGCGACGCAGATTGGGGCGATTGCGACAACGACCCGACCAATGGCTGTGAAACACCGCTCGACACGTCCTCGGATTGCGGTGCTTGTGGACATAGCTGCACCTTCTCACTGGCTTCTGGTTCGTGCATCGGCAGTCCGGGGGCCCGCGAGTGCGACATCGTGGAGTGCATCCCGGTTGAGTTCCAAAACTGCGACAACGACGTAACCAATGGGTGCGAGGCGGACACGACCATAGACTCGGCCAACTGCGGTATCTGCGGAAATGACTGCACAGTGGGACCGCAGGTGTTAGGCGGTAGCTGTAGTAGCGGTAGCTGCACCTACACCTGCGAGGCCAATTACGGAGACTGCACTTCAAGCGTGGGCTGCGAGACGGATCTCCTCTCACCGGGCAGTTGTGGCGACTGCAACACCAACTGCAACGCACTGCCCGCGGTGGCCGTTGTTACTTGCGACCCGAACGGTGGCTCGCCCGTTTGCGGCATCACCAGCTGCACAGGAAGCAACGCAGACTGCAATGGTATCGTTTCGGATGGTTGTGAAACCGACACCGATACCAGCCTGGCCAATTGCGGTGCTTGCAGCGGGCAGCTCGGCAACCAGCCGTGCACCGGCTTACCCAACGTCACTACGAGCGCCTGCGACGATGGCGAATGTGGCGTCGTCACGTGTACGGGCGTCTACGAAGACTGCGACGGCGACCCCAGCAACGGCTGTGAACACGACCCCAACGTCGACCCCCCGTGCTGCAACGCGAGCTTGGATTCAGACAGCGACGGTACCAACGACTGCGATGATCAGTGCCCCTCGGACCCCGCAAAGATTGTGCCTGGCGTTTGTGGCTGCCTGGTAGCAGAGAGTTCCACCGATACGGACAGCGATGGAGCGCCAGACTGCATCGACGCCTGCAAGACCAACCCCAACGTTCAAGGGGATTGCCAACCCTGGCGTAGACGGCTGACCATTCAGGGTTCTCAAGTCCCATCTGCGCAGAACGGCTTCGCAGTGCTGGTAAGGATCGAGAGCGATTCAAGCCTGGCTTTCTACGCCGATCCAAGTGGCCGTGACATCTACTTCGAAGATACGGCAGGCAATCCGCTACCCTTCGAGCGCGAGGCTTATGCCTCAGGTGCGGGCATGCTCGTTGCGTGGGTGAAGATGGATCTTACGGGCGCCAACCAGGATTTCTACATGTACTACGGTGACGGCGACACTACCGAGAAGGGCACACCGGGCACAATCTGGGACGGCGACTACGAAGCCGTATACCACCTAGCAAATCTCAATGACTCAACAAGCCATGCTCGTCATTGCACCAACCGCGGTACTACCCCATATGCCTCCGGGCACATCGGAGCTGCACTGGACTTCAACGGGGACGCGGAACTGCTCGGGCCTCGGGGTGTATTGCCCACCACCAAGAGTTATTGGACTGTGAGTTACTGGGGTTACGCGCACCCAAGCAACAGCAGTGGGGACAACGAGCAGTGGGCGATCAGCACGCAGGACTTTGCTCAAGACGGCATGACCATCGGCATCGAAACGCCTCCTTCCACCTATGACGATGGCAACATGCTGACGTATGTCGGAGGCTGGCGTGCATACCAGAACACGGTGATGCCGGATGCGGTTTGGGCGCACGTCGACGCCCGCGTGTACATGAACTCGAGCGGCTACGTCGAATTCAGCCTCAATGGCGGCGCATGGGAACGGCAGAATCTGAACACTACGTCCATTCGTCACACGAGCGGTTCGTACATCAGTGTTGGCGGTGAGGAAGCCGCCACCGATGAAAATTGGCTAGGCCACCTCGACGAGGTGCGCATCTCCTCGGTTCTCCGCTCAAACGACTGGCTAAAAGCCGAATACAACAACCAAATGGAGGGTTCGACTTTCCTGTCCGTAGGTGCCGAAGAAGGCCTCTGATGTGTGGCTCGACGAAGGGTCGGCACTCGCTTGACTCAGACCGAGGCCGGCCTCGGTACGAAGCCCAGCGCGTCGTACACCGCCATCAGGGTGCGCTGAGCTCGTGCGCGCGCCTTTTCCGCGCCTCTCTGCAGGATCCGATCGAGCTCGGCTTTGTCCGCTAGCAGCCGCTCGGCTTCATCGCGCACCGGGCCGAGTGCGCTGACGACGACCTCCGCCGTATCTACCTTGAGGTGTCCATACAGCTTGCCGGCATAGCGCTCGACGACCGTCTCGGGGGCTTGTCGGAGGAGCGCGCTCTGGATGTCTATCAAGTTCTTCACTCCAGGCTTGGCGGGGTCATAGGTAACCTCCGAGCCAGAGTCGGTCACCGCGCTCTTGATCTTCTTCGAGATCTGCTTGTCCGTGTCCGTCAAGAAGATGGTGGCTTTGGGATCCGGATCACTCTTGCTCATTTTCTTCGTCGCGTCTTGCAGCGACATGATGCGCGCTCCGATCTTGGGAATGAAGGGCTGCGGCACGATGAAGAGCTCTCGCGACAGGGCGTTGTTCATTCGCTGGGCGATATCCCGCGTTAGTTCCACGTGTTGCTTTTGGTCTTCCCCCACGGGGATCTTGTGCGCCTGGTACAGCAGGATATCCGCCGCCATGAGCGTAGGATACACGAACAGTCCGGCTGGGATGTTTGCGCCCTGCTTCTGGGACTTGTCCTTGTATTGCGTCATCCGCGAAAGCTCGCCCATGTACGCGTTGCAGGTGAGTATCCAGGCTAGCTCTGCGTGCTCGGGTACGTGGCTCTGCACGAATAGCGTGCAATGCTCTGGGTCGAGTCCTCCGGCGATGAAAGTCGCCATCAACCGGTAAGTGTTCTCCCTGAGCGCTGTCGGGTCTTGTCGCAGGGTGATGGCGTGCAGGTCCACCGCAAAAAAGATGCTGTCGTAGTCTTGCTGGTAGCGAGTCCAGTTGCTCATTGCGCCGACAAAGTTGCCCAGTGTCATCGGGTTCGTCGGCTGAACTGCCGACAGCATCGTCTGCTTAGCCTCGCTCATTCTGTTGGACTTATAGCTTCATAGGGTGCGCTCGGCGCAACTACTTTGGCGCCGAGCTTGCGGCGTCGCCCGACCGGCGTGGCAGGGTCGGCGGCGACGGCACGCCTCTACGTCCGGCGCCGGCTCAGCACCAAAAGATGCAGCACGCCAAAGAGCATGATCTGGCCGAAGTCTCCCCACCAAGGCCCTTTTCCTCGCAGCAAGCGGATGAACATCAGTCCCTGCACGAAATGGATCCCGAGCAGGATGGGCGCGGATAGGACGATGATGGCGTCGAAAGCGCTGCGGTCGCTGCCGATACTGGCGATGAGCACCCAGGCCCAATACACTGCCACCACGACTTTGAGGGCCACCACGACGCGTCCGCTGAAGAGTGCCATCGGAGTCACTTCCTAGGAGTCGAGGGCGAACTCAGCCCGACACTTCCAGCAGACTTGAAAGTTGCCCGGACTGTGCTCACCGCACTCCGGACAGCTGCGGTCCGGGCCCGGATCTTGTCGCGCTGCCTGCTCGAAGTCCCACGCAGCAGCCCTCGCTCGGGAGTAGTCCCCATCATTGACCACGCAGACCACGGGGTTCAAGGATAGCGGTAGTTCTCCGAGCGCGCCTTGAAGGTGTTCGTTGCGCACGTACGTATCGATCCCAAGTTCCGACAATCGGTCGACGACGAGTTGGGCCTCATGCAGGCTGCTGGCTTGGTACACGGCGCGCACGGCTGGCGAGAACTTTCCCTGCCGCTGCCGCAAATGCAAGTGCAACCGTGCCGCCAAGGGCCGGCGTTGCCGGTGGTTTCGCAGTGTCAGTGAGCCGAGGCGTCAGTGAGCCGCAATGTCAGTGAGCCGCAGTGTCCGTCAGCTGCGGTGTTGGTCAGCCGCAGTGTCAGTCAGCTGTGGTATCAGTGGTCCGTGCCGACCGCCGCCAGATCTGGCTCCGTCGGCCACGCCGCCGGTTGCGGAGGGAATGATGGGCGTCCTAGCAAGTACCCTTGCGCGTAGTCGGCTCCGAGTTCCTGAACCGTGACCAGCTCTTCTTGCGTCTCGATCCCTTCGGCAACAACCTTGGCCCCGAGGTTGTGACAGGTTTCGATGATCTGCCGAACGTGCGCTTGCTTGGCAAGATCCTCGTGGATGTCGCGCACCAAGGACATGTCCAGCTTGACCATGTCCGGACGCAGCTCCAACACTCGATCTAGATCTGCGTACCCGGCTCCGAAGTCGTCTACCACGATGCGTGCGTCGCAACGTGCACGTAGCTCCGACAGCACGCTCATGCACACGTCGAAGTACTGAAAGGCCGCCGCCTCGGTGACCTCGATGAATACCTCGGCGTCGTGAAGAAACAACGGATCCGTCGGCTGAACGAGCCAGCGCTGGCTGACCTCCTGCGGGTGGACGTTGATGAAGATTCGGCGCTGCGAGCAATGCTCAAACAACACGTTGCGAACGACGCGCCCCAAGCGGCCGCAGGCTTCTTCTCGCGCAGCCTGTTCGAAGAGCGTCAGCGGTGACTTGAATTGGGGTAACTTGCAACGAGCGAGGGCCTCGAACGCGAAAGTGCTGCCGTTCTTCAGATCAACGATGGGCTGAAACGCGATATCGACGTCGTTCTCACGGACGACGCGAACGCTGTTGGACTCGAGAGCTCGAAAGCCCGTTGTCGTCCAGCGCAGGGGGCGACGCGCTTGGCTCATACACTTAGTATTGATCGTTTCGGTCGCGATGGCAGTCGAATACGCCTCGAAGGAGCAGCAAAGGGGGGAGCACCGAGTTTCCGTCGCTGGTTGACGCCGATGTTTCACGCCGGCACTAGCAGTGGCGTTCCAATCAATTGGTTCGTATTGGGGCCAACCGTTTTCGTGGCTTGGCAAATGTAGGAGTCTGGCCTGCGGTTACTCCCATGGGGACGACCCTGGGATACCACAGCGTTTCACCGTCTCTCTTGCGCCGCCGCTCGCACTCTGGTTCCACCTGACAGGTGAACTCCGCATTTCCAAGCTGGGAGATCCGTATTGCAAGGTTGAAAGGGCCGACCCTGTCACGCCTTGGTGAGACCGATCTCGACCGTGTTCGATCCCAATTTGGTAGTGGAGCGGTAGGCGCCGTTGGTGGGAGCGGTGAACACCATGTCTTCCGCCAAGGTCTGCTCGCAGATGTAGGCAGAAAACTCCTGAAGGGCCTGAGCCGCGTCGCCGTCGACGTCCAGTGTCAGGTGGATGTGGTCAGCGATGTGCAGATCTGCGTCTTTGCGCGCTTGTTGCACGGATCGCACCAAATCCCGCGCGAGTCCCTCTCGCTCCAGTGCAGGTGTCACAGCCGTATCGAGGACCACGACGGCATCGTTGCTCGGCAGGGCTTGGCTCGCGATGCCGTCCTTGCTCAGAAGGCGCATGGAGAACTCTCCTACATCGAGTGTCGACGGGCCCACGCGCGCGCTGCCGTCCTCGAGCACTTCCCAGTCGCCCGATTTCGACGCGGCCATCACGGCTTTCATGTCCTTGCCAAGCTTCTTGCCCACGACCCGAGCATTGACCTGCAGTTGGAACGTGCCGAATTGTGCCGCATCGTCAGTGAGAACGACCTCCTTGACGTTGACTTCGTCGCTGATCAGGTCGGAGTACGGTAGGAGCGCGTCGACGCCCTTGCCCGCTACGGTTAGCTTCCCCAGCGGTAAACGGGTTCGGAGTTTGTGCGCGTCGCGTAGTGATAACGTCATGGAGCAGACGTCACGGGCCCGATCCATCGCTTGCACCAAAGCGTCATCCGCTGGGAAGGTCGCCGCCTCGGGCCATCGGGCCAGGTGTACGCTCCGCTCGTTAGTCAAGCCCCGATAAAGCGTTTCTGACAACAACGGTAGTAGCGGTGCGGTCACCTTGGCGACCGTGACCAAGACGCTGTAGAGCGTGTCGTAGGCATCTTGCTTGTCTTGGTCCCGCTCTCTGCGCCAGAAGCGAGCCCGACTGCGGCGGATGTACCAGTTGTTCATCGCGTCCAGAAACGATGATACGTGAGCGCACGCCCCAGCGATGTCGTAGCCGTCCATCGACAGAGTGACGTTGGCTATCAGCTGATGGGTCTTGGCCAGCAGATACCGATCGAGGAGCTGTCGGCTGTCCGTGCGAAAGTTGGCCTCGATGCCGTCCGAGTTGGCGTAGAGCGTGAAGAAGTAATAGGCGTTGTAGACCGGATTGAGCACCAGTCGCATCACGTCCTTGATACCTGCGCCTTCGCGGTCTATCTGCAGGTCACCGCCGCGGAGGATGGCTGAAGACATGAGAAACCAACGCAAGGCGTCAGCGCCGTAGGTTTCGCACATCTCCATCGGGTCTGGATAGTTGCGGAGCTTCTTGCTGAGCTTCTGAGCGTTCTCATCGAGAACGACGCCGTGGCAGATGCAGTTCTCGAATGGTGGCTTGTCGAACAAGGCAGTCGCCAACACCATCAGCGTGTAGAACCAACCGCGCGTCTGCCCGACGTATTCGACGATGAAGTCTGCGGGGAAGTGCCCTTCGAACCACTCCTTGTTCTCGAAGGGATAGTGCACCTGTGCGAACGGCATCGACCCGGACTCAAACCAGCAATCGAGTACTTCCGGTACCCGCCGCATCATGCTCTTGCCCGTTGGGTCGTCGGGGTTTGGGCGCGTCAACTGGTCGATGAAGGGGCGGTGTATGTCCGTTGGGCGTACGCCGAAGTCACGCTCAATCTCCTCCAGGCTGCCATACACGTCCACGCGCGGATAGTCTGGGTCGTCGCTCTTCCACACGGGGATGGGTGCGCCCCAGAAGCGGTTGCGAGAGATGGACCAGTCGCGTGCGTTCTCCAACCACTTGCCGAACTGACCGTCTCGGATGCGTTCCGGGATCCAATTGATTTGCTGGTTCAACGTGACCATCCGGTCTCGGAAGTCCGTTACCCTGACGTACCAGCTGCTGAGAGCCTTGTAGATCAGGGGCTGATCCGTACGCCAGCAGTGGGGGTAGTTGTGGTCGTAGGTTGCGTGTTTGAACAGGATTCCCCGGTCCTTCAGCACGGCGATGATGGGCTTGTTGGCGTCGAATACCAACTGCCCCTCCCAGTCGGGAACTTCGGAGGTGAACCTGCCCTTGTCATCCACGGGCACGACCAGCGGGATGTCGTTCTGCTCGCAAACGCGCTGGTCGTCTTCACCGAATCCGGGAGCGAGGTGAACGGTTCCAGTACCCTCTTCCGTATCGACGAAGTCCGCGGAAAGGACTTGGAAGCTGTTGGGGTTCTCCTCGAAGTACGGAAACATTGGCTCGTAGCGCCGCCCCACGAGCTCCGAGCCTTTGAGGGAGCCTACCTTGGTAGCTTTGGAGAGCTCGTTCTTGTAGCTCTTGTTGACGGTAGCTTCGCCGATGACGAGGAACTCGCCATCCAATTCATAGATGGAGTACTCGATGTCTGCGCCGACGGCGAGGGCGAGGTTGCTCGGCAGTGTCCATGGTGTCGTCGTCCACACCAAGATGGAGAGGGGACCTGGATCGCCTGCCATCGGCGCAAGCTCGAAGCGCACAGTGACCGCAGGATCCTGCCGTTGACGGTAGGAGTTATCCATCCGGATTTCGAAGTTCGAAAGCGGCGTCTCGGCTGCCCAAGAGTAAGGCATCACGCGGTGCCCCTCGTAGATGAGACCCTTCTTCCACAGCTGCGAAAAGGCCCACATCACGCTCTCCATGTAGGAGAGGTCCATGGTCTTGTAGTCGTGCTCGAAGTCGACCCAGCGCGCTTGCCGAGTGACGTAGGTTTGCCACTCGCCAGTGTAGCGCAGGACGCTGGTCTTGCATTGGTCGTTGAACTTGTCGATTCCGTACGACTCGATCGCGGCGCGGCCGGAGATTTTCAGCTGCTTCTCGGTCTCCATTTCCGCCGGTAATCCATGGCAGTCCCATCCGAAGCGTCGTTCGACCTTCTTGCCCAGCATCGTTTGGTAACGAGGCACGACGTCTTTGACGTATCCGGTCAGTAGGTGTCCGTAGTGGGGCAGGCCGTTTGCGAATGGAGGGCCGTCGTAGAAGACGTACTCGTGCTCCCCGTTGGCTCCTGCCTCACGCTGGTCGACGGACGCCGGGAACGTTCCATCCTCTTGCCAGAACTTCAGAATGGCGCGCTCGATTGCTGGAAAATCGGGGACGGCGCTCACTTCTGGGTAGTACTTGGACATCGAGACTCCTTCGCTGCCACACGGGTGCGATTGGTTCTGGGCTGCTGCGATTTTGGGGGGCGTGAACGTAGTACGCTCCGCGCAGAATGCCGACCTGATTGGCCGCTTTCGGCCCAAAGGTCAACCGCGACGAAACGTGGAGCTACAGTTCGGCTGCTGCCAGGGCAGCTTCCACTTCGTGCCGGCCCTTCTCGTCTAGGTCTTTGCCGGCTCGGAGCACCCGTTCTGGTTCTGCCGGAATCCCGAAGTAGGGCCCCTGGCACGAGATGTGGATGAACCCGATGGGGTCGAAGCGACCCTCTTGGAAGATTTCGAGGGCCAGGCGCCAGGTGTCCTTGGCAATCGCTTCGCGGCACTCGCGGCAGCGTGCCCGCCCACTCGGCGAGCGTTCCAGGCGAGCGACTCGAGACAGGCGGGGGTGCTCCGCACCGAGCTTGGCGATCGCCGTCAGTCGTTCTTGGTCCTCCACGGACTCGGCTTGAACCTCGAAGGCCTCGAGCAGTGGCTCCGGTCGGCGGTAGGCGGCGCACTCCAGATGAAACCAATACGTCGCTTCCCCCTCCCCAAACGGGTTTGGCAACTTCTCCCCGAATCGAAGCGCACCTTTTTCGATGTTGCTGCCGCAAGCGCGACACTTGGCGCGCCCACTGCTCGCCGGTTCGACAACGCCGCTCATGGCGACATCTTTTGGGATCGGCTCTAAATATGCCAGATGAAATGCAGTTGTGGCCGCAGTTGGAAGCCAATCGCGCTGCCATCGAGCTTCCTAAGATTGTCGACGTTGGCGCCGCCAGATGCGGCGGCCGCACCGGCTTCCAACTGGCCCGACGCGGCGAGCAGCAAGAGGTCGGTATCGAACCCAACGCCCAGGCTGAAGCCTCGGGCCAGACGGAATTCGAGGCCAGCGGAACCAGAAACTACGAAGCCGTTGGCGTTCAGCCCATCGGGCAGGCCATCCTGAAAAGCAAAGCCCGGACCGAGACGTCCGTAAACCGCGACCGTCTCGCCCAAGCGCAGCCCGAGATCGCCGCCCACCGTGTGCAGACCGAAGCCCTCGGTCATCGTGTAGGAGTAGCGGGCTCCCAACACGAACACCCACAGCTTGAGCTGCAAGGCCCCGCCGATGGAAAGACCCGAGCCCTCCACCTTCTCTTGACCAGCTTCGAACGCCTCATCGGCGAGGTCGTTTGGGTCCTGTTGCAGGCTGCTGGGATCGGCGGCGTTGGCGCGCACGGCCTCTTCGAACTTGTCGTCTGAAAACCCCGTGATGTTCACCCATGAGTAGCCGACCATCGGCTGCAACTCGAGATACCGAGTACGTTCTTCACGTGCTCCAGCGTCAGGAGCCCGGCCGAGCACAGCGAGGCCGAGGAGCAAGGACAAGAACGGTACGAGGCTGGGGCGAAACATCCGTGAAAGCGTAGCCCATCAAGCGCGTTGCGGCGCTCCGTTCGGGCGCAGTCGTCCGAATCGATGGACACAGAATGGTGGAACGTAAATATTTGAATGTATTAAATAAAGACAGCCGACTGAGCGTCCGAAATGGGCTCCCTACCGACAGAAATCAGCGATGGCGCCGCGTCTAGCGCCGATGTGTCGGCGCGCGCCCGCATCGTGACGGTCTGACCCACCTTGCATCGCGGCGGACGTGCAAATACAAGCGCTAGCGGTGTATTCGCTCATCAAAGCGCTGCTGTTCCTGCTGCCAGCGGAAACGGCCCACAACGTAGCGTTTGTCGTTCTGCGTTTGATCATGGGCCTGCCCCTGGTGGGGAGTTGGCTTGCGTCCGTGCTCGGACCCAATGATCCAACGCTGAGAGTTCACGCGCTCGGGAGAGACTTTGCCACTCCGATTGGGCTGGCAGCGGGATTCGACAAGAATGCCGTTGGCTACAATGCGCTGGCAAAGCTGGGGTTCGGATTCGTCGAGGTGGGCACGGTCACCGCGCAGCCACAGGCCGGAAATCCAAAACCTCGACTGTTCCGGCTTCCCAAAGACCGAGCCATCATCAATCGAATGGGCTTCAACAACTTGGGAGCTCACGCCATGAGCGTCCAGTTACTCGGTCCGCGCTCGACCGTAGTTGGCGTCAACATCGGCAAGACCAAGCGGGTTCCCGAAGAAGCAGCGGTGGCGGATTACCAGCACAGCGCGCGGCTGTTGGCCCCGCTGTCCGACTACTTGGTGATCAACGTGAGCTCACCCAACACACCGGGTCTCCGAAACCTGCAAGCCGTCGAGCTGCTGCGTCCCCTGTTGATGAGTGTCAGGAAGGAAATGGACGAAGCGACAGGAGCGAAGCACGTTCCGCTGCTCGTCAAGATCGCGCCGGACCTCAGTGACGAAGAAATCGACGCGATCGCCGAATTGACGCTCGAGGTCGGCCTGGACGGCATCATCGCCACGAACACCACGCTTTCCCGCGACGGGCTCACTACCAGCAAGAAGCGAGTTGAAGCGATTGGCGCCGGCGGGCTCTCCGGGGCGCCGCTGAACGACCGGGCGCTGCAAGTGCTGCGGCGGTTGCGCGCCCGTGTTGGCAATCGCGTCACGCTCGTCTCGGTGGGTGGCGTGGGGACGGCAGACGACGTCTGGCAGCGGCTCTCTGCGGGGGCGAACCTCGTGCAGATCTACACGAGCTTCATCTATCGCGGTCCGCTCCTGATCCACCGACTGAACAGAGAGCTCTCGCGCCGTCTCCGTGATAACCACATGCAGTCACCCGGCGAGCTGCATGCCTCCCTGCCCGTCGCGGCAGATCCCTAGGGGGTGTCCCTAATTCCTGAGGCAGCAAAGCTGGATCAGGAGACGGGGGCGGCTGCTGCCTCTGAGTCCGCTGCTGCCTCTGAGTCCGCTGCTGTCGCTGCTGCAACTGCTGCCGCCGCCTCAGAACCAGCCGCAGGCCTAGGGACAGCCCCCTAGCGCTGAGACAAGCCATAGAGGCGAGCGCCTAGCGCATCTAGCGCTTCAACCGATGCTTGTGCCGGTTCAGCAGGAACGTACCCCCAGGCTGCGCCGAGCTGCAGCGCGGCTTGCGATTCATACAGCTCGCCGAGCGCTCGCCGGAAACTGAGACGGGCATTGCCCGCTCGCCCACCGAAGGCTTCGGAGACGTTGAGCGCCACGCTGTTGAGTGAGCGTTTCAACTGAGCGCCGAGGTCTCGATCTTTGCGTTTGATGCCCGCCACCAGTGGACGCGCTCGCAGGATGATGGTGATGACTTGGTCGAGTAGTTGCTGTCGCAGGGTTGTGTTCATGCAAGAACTGGCGCAGCTTCTGTGACACCGAGCTGACGTAGAGTACCGACAGAGGCCGGAGGTGGCGCAGAAGGTGCGCCCCAGGCGAGAACACAACCCTGCGACAGCTGCTGCCTCGGCGTCCACTGCTGCCTCGGCGTCCGCTGCTGCCTCGGCGTCCGCTGCGGTCTCTGCTGCAACTGCTGCCGCCGCCTCAGAACCAGCCGCAGGACTAGGGACAGCCCCCTAGCGCATTCGCGATCTGCCTAGACAACGCACAGTGGGTCGCGGTCTGTGGTAGCCAACGACACCTTCAATTGGGGCGCGCCTGCCAAGATGAGCTCCCGGAACCGAGGCAAGTAGCCTCGCTCGGAGTTGGTGTGCTCGGTGAGGATCACGTGAGTTTCTGATTCTACTGCCGCGAGCACATCGTGATGGCGCATCTCCCCGGTCAGATAGAGATCGGCTTTGGCTTGGGTCACGACGCTGCCGCCAGCACCTGGACACAGGGCGACGCTACGGATCTTCGGATTGTTCGGTGGGGTGGCGATCCTCAAATGAGCCAAGCCCAGGTGCGCCTTCAATTGCTCAGCAGCTCGGCCCACATCGAGCGGAGAAGTCAATTGGAGCAATCGACCTTGTCCGACGCGGGGATTGTCCGGGGTACCAAGGAGCACGCCTTTGTGTTCGATGGCCTCTTGGTGTTTGCTCTCGAAGACTGAGCCCAGCCAGTCGTTGACGCCGCCGTCAGCGGCGTCCAGGGCGGTGTGGGGGCTGTAGACGCCGATACCACCCTCGAGTAGGGTCAAGACGGTCCTGCCGGTGCGGTCGGCTCTCGTCAGTCGCTTCAAGCCACCGAAGATGGGAGGATGGTAGCTGACGATGAGCTGCACGCCGAGAGCGCGGGCCTCGTCCAGGACTGCGCGGGTCAAATCGATGGTCAGCAGTACCGAATCGACGCGGGCGCAGGCGCTCGGTTCGACGAGCAAGCCAACGTTGTCCCAGTCTTCGGCCAACGCGAGGGGAGCGATGCGTTCGAGAACTTCCGTTACGGCGAGCAGATCCATGGTGCGTACGTTTCTTTGCGGTAAGTGGTAGATGTGAGACGCGCGAAATCACTGGCATTGTAGCCTCGACGCGTCGGCGTGGTGCGCTTTTGTTGTCACGTGTTCGGCACACTTTGATACAAGGTGCCTCGTTTTTTGCTCAGCATAGCTGAACCGTCTCGTCGTCACGTACGACACCATCCGCTTCAGCGGAGCCGAGCGTTGGAGAGTACATGCGACGGGTAGTGGTCACTGGTGTAGGCGCAATTAGCCCCAATGGATTAACCGCAGAGGACACTTGGCAGAGCTTGCTCGCAGGCCAGAGTGGCATCGCTGGTATCGAAGCGTTCGATGCGTCCGCCTACGCGTCGCAAATTGCTGGCGAGTGCAGGGGGTTTGACCCCCTGCAGACCATCGAAAAGCGCAAGCTGCGCGAGGGTGATAGGTTCATCCACCTGGCGTTGGCGGCAAGCTCCGCTGCGTTGGCTGCTGCCCATTTCGAGCCAAGCGAGGAACAACGTCTCCGCGTTGGAACGATGATTGGTGTGGGGTTGTTCGGCATCAGTCTGGTGGAATCGACTCTGGGCACGCTCAACGAGCGCGGTCCCGGCAAGGTTTCTCCGTACTTCATGCCCGCGATGCTGGCGAACTTGGCGCCCGGGCAGGTGTCGATGCGCTTCGGGTTCAAAGGGCCGAGCTACACGCACACCAGTGCCTGTGCCTCGGGAGCGCACGCGATCGCGGATGCGACGCGCTTGATCCAGTTGGGCGAAATCGACGCCGCCGTGGCGGGTGGTGCGGAGGCGGCCGTGACACCTCTCGGCGTTGCTGGCTTCACGGCGTTGCGCGCGCTGTCTACCCAGAATAGCGAACCGGAGCGAGCGAGTCGCCCGTTTGACGAGGGGCGAGATGGCTTCGTGATCGCCGAAGGGGCTGGGATCGTCGTGTTGGAGGAGCGAGAGGCTGCCGTGCGCCGTGGAGCACCCATTCTGGCCGAGGTGCTCGGCTCAGGCTCCACTTCGGACGCCTACCATCTGACCAAACCTGCGCCCGACGGGGAGGGCGCTCAGCGCGCCATCAGACTCGCACTCTCCAACGCCAAAGTGAACCCAGAGCAAGTGGACTACATAAACGCCCACGGCACATCTACCGGCTTCGGAGATCTGCAAGAGTGCCGTGCGATTCACGCTTCCGTGGGAAAGCCCTGGGTTTCGAGCACCAAGAGCATGACCGGTCACCTGTTGGGCGCTGCCGGCGGACTCGAGGCGGTGATTTGTTCGATGGCGCTTCGTGATGGCAAGGTCCCGCCCACGATCAACCTCGATGTCGTCGATCCGGAGATCGCTGAGCTCGGTTTGGACCTCGTGCCGCACGTAGCGCGTGAACGAGAGCTATCCGTCGTGGTGAGCAACTCGTTCGGCTTTGGCGGAACCAACTGTGCTCTCGTCTTGGGCCGCCACCAGTGAGCCGCCTCGGGAGGTCGGTCTCAGACTCCCATCTGCTCGAGGAAGACTTTGGCGGGTCGGTACTCGCTATCGGCCGTCAACGCTCGCTTGGCAAGTAGGGCGGCCTTGCGGTTATCGCCACGAGCCAGAGCGATCTGCCCTTGGCGCAGGTAGGCTTCGGCTCGACCCATCGGCGCATCGTCCTTGAGCAGCGTCACCAACTGCAATGCTTTGAGCGCCGTGTCGTAGTCCTCACGTTCCATGGCAAAGAGCGCTAGCTCGCTCGCGACGATGCCATTCTTGCGGTCGCTCTGGAGCGCTGCATCGAGCCACGCGAAGCGGCCCTCGTCGTCGCCGGCTACATGGGCAACCAAGGCCATGCCGTACTGCAACTCCGCGAGTTCGGGTGAGCGGCGCTTGCCGTGGGCTTTGATAGCCTCACCCAGGACAGCACATGCACGCTCGATGTCGCCGTGCAGTGTCGTCGCTTGGGCCAAGCCGAGGGTGGCACGGTGGTCTTCGGGGCGCAGCTTCAAAGCCTGCTCCAGTGCCGCGACAGCCTCTGGATGCGGCTCACCAGTACCGACGAACAGCTCGCCTGCGTCCACCAGGAAGCGGTAGCGGAGCTCATCGTCGGTGACTTCTACTGCCCGGCTGAGCAACATGTTCGCCAACTCGACGTTCGCTCCTGCTGCCTCGTAAGCCCCGCGCAGTTGCGAGCCGACGCGTTCGTCCGTTGGGTTCTCGGTGTAGAGCTTCTCCAACACCGGGCGCGCTTCCAAAGGTGTACCGCGCTGGGTGAGCGCCTCGGCGTAGCGCAACCCTGCCTCGAGTCGCGCCTCACCCTTGCTAGCATCAAAGAGCTTGAGGTTGGCGTCGCTGGCGGCTTCCCAATCTTCCGCGCGCGAAGCGAGTTCAGCCAGATGGCTGGCTGCCTCCGTGTCTGACGGGTGATCGCTGACCCAAGCGACCAGGGTATCGACCGCCTCTTGGATGCGGTCCCTAGCAGGTAGAAGCTCGGCCAGGCGCAGCACCGCGCTGCGCTGGGTTTCGTCGTCGCCTGCCGCCGCGCTGAGCTGTCGTTGTCGCTCCAACAGCTCGGCGAGGAACTCCTCGCAGCCGGTGCGCCCGAGTTCGATGGCGTGGTCCAGGTCGGCCACGGCCTCCCGGGTCAAGGCCTGACTGCCTTGTTCTACGCGCACGCGAGCCAACGCACGCAAGTGGTAGAGCGTGGCCAAGTGCGCTGGATCGAGTTCTGGAGACTCGATGGCCGTGGTTAGCGACAGTGCCGCTTCCGTGGCGCGACCCGAGGTCGTTAGGTACTGGGTGAGGGGCTCGAGCACCTCGAGGGACAATGGATCCAGCTGCAACGCTTTGAGCAACACATCGCCCGCCGCGAAAGCATCCGACAGCTGCTGGTCGACGATGGTTGCGGCTTCGAGGTAGCGCCTGATGGCTTCTTCCGTGTTTTCCCGCTGGTCGGCATCGAGAACGAGCAGGTCGACGAGCGGCCCAAAGTGATCCCGTTCGCGATACCAGGCTTCCAGGCGGTCACGCAGCGTGTGGTTCTTGGGATCGGCGGTGAACCCGAGTTCCATTGCGCGCTCCTGCCCCGCGTCATCCCCCAGCTCTGCCCGCAACTCCGCGAGTTCCACTGCCAATGTGCCCACCCGATCCTTGGGAGCAGCAGGGATTAGGCTTTCTAGCAGGTTGGCGCGCTCATCCAGTTCATCTTCTGGAAGCAGTCGTAATACCGCGTTGATTAGTTCACGGTTGTTGCGGACTGCGGCTTGCGCTTGTCGGTAAACGACGAGCGCCTCCTGAGACTCCTGTGCGGCTTCGTGCAGGTTACCCAGTTTGGTGGCGTAGCGCACGATGCTGTCATCGTCCGCCGAGTCGATCGCGCTGGACAGTGAGTCCGAAACCAGTGCGCGCAGTTCGGTTGGGCGCTCTTGCTTGTCCAACAGCTCGATCAGTACGTCTGCAGCGGCGAGGTCGTCTGGGTTCTGGTCCAGAGTTTCCCTGAGGGCCGCTTCCGCATCCTCGTTGCGGCCTTCGTCCACCATCAAGCGAATTCGCTCCAAGCGAAGCGCCCGCCGTTCGTCTGCCCCGGCATGCTCCTCAGCACGCGACAGACACGCCTCGAGCAAGGCGGTGCGTCCAGTGCGTCGATAGATGGCGACCAGCGGCTTCCACACGCGTGCGTCGCCCGGTTCGTCTTCGGCGAGCTCCTCGTAGATCTTCGCAGCTTCCGCGGCTGCGTCCATCTTCTGATCCAGCAGGGCTGCGAGCCGCAGTTGGAGCTCCAGTTTGCTACTAAGTGGTGCGGCCGCGACCGCTTCCAGCAACAGCTGACGCGCGTCATCCCACGCCTGCTGCTCCTGCTTCTGTTCGGACAGCTCAGTGAGCGCCCAAACGACACGTGAGAGCTCGTCCTCGGCCCGTGCCACTTCGACAGTACGCCGCAGCAACATGACGTGCTTGTCTCGGTCTTCACCTTCGCGTGCCAGCTGAACGGCCTCTTCCAGCAAATCAAGTGTTGGGTCCTGGCCCATGGCTTGGTGGAAGAGAGCCAGGGCCAAGGCGGTTCTGTTGTCAGTCTTGCGTGCCAGCGATTGAAGCAGTTCGAGCATTTCCGTCGTCGGCGCAACGACGTCGACTGCAGTGACCATGATCTTTGCACCACGCTCGAAGTCACCGTCTCGTTCGAGGGCGGCCGACAATCGTTCCACGCCCGCTTCTCGCCCGGCTGCGCTGCAGAGTTCGATCTCCGCCAGGCGGTACATCGCGTTCTTTATGAGGTCCTCATCGTTGACCTCATCGGCGTGTTCGATGAAGCGCTCGAGAGCGAGCGTGAGCCCGTGCATGTCGCCAGTCTGCTCGTGGATGCGCTTGAGCGCGGAGAAGGTCGTTTCGGGCGCGTGATGGGTTATCTGGGCGCGCTCGAAAAAGTTGGCTGCGGCGTTCAAGTCACCGCGTGTCTCCGCGTCTTGACCCAAGCGTAGCCACAGCTGACACGATAGCTTGGGCTCGTCCGCAGCCAGCTTCTCGGCCAGGTCGATGACGGCATGTCGGAAGCGCTCTTGTGCTTGGCTTTGCTCCGCAAGTTTCGCTGCCTGTTCCAACGCTTCGGCGTCCGAAGGATCGGCGGCCAGCAATTCGAGTCTCAGTTCGAGAGCTTCCGCTGGCTTGCCCAAGTGGGCGAGGGCCTCGGCGCGGTCGCGAGTCAGGGCGCGCTCCTCTTCGGTCGTGTTGACCTTGGATTGACGCCGGAGCAGAGACTCGTGTAGCAGCTCCCATTCACCCGCCTCACGGAGCGTTTGCTCGAGGAGCGCCGCCTCCGCCGGATTCTCAGACTTCTCCAACGCTGAGTCCAGTAGGTCTCGGGCTCGGCCCTGGTCTTCCTTTTCGTTGGCGATCTTGTACAGCTCGTACAGGATCGCGCTCTCGCCTTCGCCGCCGTGACCACCTGCACCCCCGCGTCCAAGCAGTAGTAACAGGGCGCGATATGCCGTTTCGGCGCGCTCCAACTCGCCCTTCTCACGGGCCACGTCACCCAACGTGCGCAGAATCAAAGCGTCGCTGCGCGCGATACCTGAAGCGGCGTCGAGGTGCTCGAGGGCGGCGTCGAGCTTCTTCTCGGCGCGGTCGATCAGCGCCAACTGGAAGTGAACGCGTGCCCGCTCGGGAGTGCGCCGGCGTCCGAACTCGTCGAGGAGGTCAGTCAGCAACTGCCGGGCTTGGGGCAGCAACCCACCCAAGCGGGAAGCTTCGCCGAAAGCGAGACGGAGGTCTCGATCCTTGGGCGCTAGCTTGACGGCATGTTGCAAGAGCGGGATGGCACCCGATACGTCCTTGAGCTGTCGCCAGCGCACCTGCGCGGCGCGCGACAGGTAGTCCACCTTGGGTTCAACGTCTTCCAGGAAGGGGACACCTCCTGCGAGCAAAGTGGCCAGGTCCGCCCAGGCCTGGCGTTCCTGCTGGAGTCGGATGAGCAAGGCGCGCACGTCATTGCCGGCAGGGTCACGCTCGAGGCCCTCGTCCAGAACAGTAACCGCTTCATCCACCTCGCCTGCGGCTTCCAAGGAGGTTCCGAGGCGCACCAGCGTGTGCCGGCGGTCGTCGAGGTCGTCCATCGACGTCAGCTCGAGGCGTTGCTTGAGCCAGGCGACTGCCTCCGTGTGCTCGTCGCGTTCGGTGTGAATGTCCGCGAGGGCATCGAGCACCGCACATGTCGGGTGATGTTCGACCGAGTTGACGAACGCGACGTGAGCGCTCTTGTTGTCTTTCTGGTGGTCGCGGGCCAGATGTCCCGCTTGGGCGTAGAGCGCGGCAGCCCTTGGAGCGTCAGCCTCCACCAGTTTGGCTTGCTCACAGAGGCTGTCGTAGAGTTTCTGCTGTTCGCCCGCAGCCATGAGCACGTCGGTCAACGCCTCGATGGTGGGGCTGTGACCGGGTTGCTCCTCGAGGTTTTCCCCAAGGGTCTTGACTCGTTGACCAGGCTTGGCGCCCGCCAGGCCCAGGATGCGACACAGCGACAGACGCGTCTGTAGGCGGCGGGCGAGGGGGCGCTCGAGTTCGAGTTCCTTCTTCAACAACTCGACGAGAGGATCCAGGCGACTCTGCTCCTCGTACAGGCGCGCCAACAAGTCCACCGTGTCGATGCGTTTGGCGTCTTCTTCGAGCACCTCTTCGCAGAGCGTGATTGCGGTCGAGTGTTGATCTAAGTCGCTCGTGGCGATCAGGGCGGCGCGATGCTTGAGGTCCAGCACATGGCTGGTCTGGAACGGGATCTGAGTGCCGTGGGTCAGCTGAGCGAAGGCTTCAGCGTGATCGTTTTCGGCAAGCGCGATGTCAACCAGCCGATCCAAAGACCAAGCCGCCACCGTGCGCACTGCAGGGTCTTCGTCGGACCTGAGGGATTCTTCTGCAGTAGCTAGCGACCGGAGTAGGATCGGCCGCGCGAGCCCGTGATCTTCGACGACTTCGAGGGCGACGTGGGCAGCCTCATCTAGCTGGGACAGGGGGTCGTCGACTAGGTCTGCCAATTGGAGCAGACTCGTGACGAGATCACGTGATGGTTCGACCCGCTGCAAGTGCACCAACAGCTCCAAGCTCTGGGTCGCCTTGTGCTCGGCGACGGCCTCTTTGAGCAGGGCTTCGGCAATCTCGCGAGCCTGACGTTTGGTGTGCTGCCACACGGCGAGCTGGAATTTGATGTGATGAGAGGCGACCGCAGAAATGTCACCTGTGTCGCGCAAGCTCGCCTCGAGCTCAGCCAGTGCTTCCGTCCAAGCGTCCATCGCCGTCGCGATGCTTTCCCAGGCTTCGACCAAGGACGGCTCGACCTCACCTCGCGCGCGGGTGCTCTCGATGAACGCCCATGCGGCGTCATGCCAGCGCTGCACGTTGCCCGCCGAGCGAATGACGCTCACCGCGCCCTCGAGGTGCTCGTGGTCCAGTTCGACGACGCGGCGATAGCTCGCCAGGGCATCGTTCCAGTCCCCGAGTTTCACTTCTTGCAGCCGGCCCTGCTCCAGCAATAGCTCCGTAGTCCGCACTGGGTCTTCGCAATTGACGAGGGCCAGTTGGTACCCGGTGACCGCAGAGGTCCAATCTTCGGTCGTGTCGGCCAAGCGCAGGAGCTCCTTCTCCAGCTCCACCTTGGGAGCGATGGCGAAGGCACGTTGGATGTGTTCCAACGCATCGGCGGGGGAGGCCATCTGACGCTCGGCGATCTCCGAAGCTTCCACTAGAATGCTCTGGCTCGATGCCTGGCTACGCGATGCGTCCAAGCGCGTCTCGAGCATGTCGAGGATGGCCTGCCACTCACTGCAGGCACGCAATGCCGTCGCCAGCACTTCCGCGGCGGCTTCCCTCACCGCTTGGTTTTCAATCAGGGCGATGACGCCTTGTCGGCAAGTCGCCGAGTTCGGCAGCAGCGTGAGGCCGCGTTCGTACTCTTCCAGAGCCTGGGCTGGTTCGCCCAGGTGCAGGCGAAGGATGTCGCCGAGCCGGGCAAGGAGTTCCGTCTTGCGCTCTTCCCCGGTTGCTTCCTTGGCAGCTCCGTCGAGCAGTGTGGCGGCATCACGCCAACGCTCCGTACGGCAACACAACTCATAGAGCGCGTCCACAGTCTCCTCGTTGCGGCCGAACTCCTCTTCGATGTGCCGCCAGGTGTCGATCGCTCTACCGGGGTCGGACAGGCGTTCGTCATAAAGCTTTGCCATCGCCACCCAGTCCGCGCGGCACTCCGCTTGGTCCCCGGGATGCTCCGTGCGGGCGCGATAGGCCTCCAGCAGTTGGGGCCAGCGCTCGCAGCGCATCAAGATGGCAATTCTGGAGTCCAAGGCCAGCTTGTCGGCTTCGTCGCGGTCTAGGCATTCGCGCCACAAGCGTAGGGCGCGGTCGTCGTCGCCAAGACTCTCGGCAAGGCGAGCCGCTTCCCGGAGCACCTCGCCTTGATCTGGCAAGTGGGGCTCGAGCACGCTGAGCTTCTCCAGAACGTCCAGGCGCTGGCCAGCTTGGGCCGGGCTGATCAGGAGCTCCCGGAGTTGACGTGCAGACAACAGCTTCTCTGGCGCTTCCGTCTCTGGGTCCAAGAGCACCCGCGCGTAGAGCTCCGTCGCGCTGTGAGGGATGTCCGCCTTGTTTCTGTAAACTTGCGCCGCGAGTATGAGCAACTGCACCCGCACCTTGGTCGTGTCAGCGGCCTCGCTGGCGCGGACGAGAGCTCCAGCGAACTTATCGAACTGCTCAGTCTCTTCGGCCAAGTCCTGTAGCTTGCTCAGCGCCTCGCCATTGGCGGGGTCGACCGCAAGCCACTGCCCGGCGCTCTCCTGCGCATCTTGTGGCGCGTTCGCCACCTCGAGCCAGTGCACGAGTTTCTTGTACAGCATGCCCTGCAGCGACAGCTCGTCTGCGATCTGCAAGGCGCGGCGCAGGATCCGAATCGTGTCTTCGGTGCGCTCGGCGCCAGCGTACTCGTCCTCCAAGCGTTGCAGGGCGGCGCGTCGGGTTGCCAGTGGCGTTGCATCCAGCGACGCCAGGCGCTCCATCAACTCGCAGGTTTCTGCTTCGGCTTGCTTGTTGTCGAGCAGTTCACTGGCAACGGTCAGTGCTTGTGACGCCTCACCCAGCGGCTCGAGCAGTGTGCGCGCAATCTTGAGCCGCAGTTCGACGCTGCCAGCGTCGTCGACGACGGGTAAGCGGGCTCGCCAAATGTCTACCAGATCCGCAAAGCGTTCCTGTTGTTCCAAACGGCGTTCCAGCGATGTCGCCAAGCCGGTGTCGTCGGGACGCAGTAGTAGCAACTGCTTGAGGTAGTCACTTGCGCGGTTGGCTTGGCCTGCGAAGTCCTTGGCGATCCGCGCGGCTTCCTCCAGGAGATGGATGCGCAGCGCTTTCTCTTCGACGTTGGCGAGTGCCCCATCGTAGGTGCCGAGCAGATCGTCCCATCTTTCGGCGAGGGTCAGCAACAGGCTCAGTTTCTCGAGGGCCCAAGAGTTGCTCGCGTCCTTTTGGATGCAGTGCAGCAAGACCTTGATGGGCTTGTCGGTTTCCTCGTACCACTCCTCCAAGAACTCGACCGCGCGCCGCCCGACCAGCTGTCTCGCTTCCAGGCTCAGGTCGACGGTTGCGAGGACTTCGTTGTAGATGGCCTCGGCCACATCGGGAGCGTCCGCCTCGCGCGCGGCTTCGTCGATGGCATCCCAGTAGGTGGGCTCGCCGGGGTACTTCTTTACCCGCTCGATCGGGTCGCTGGAGCCGTTGTTTTCTGTGCTCTTCGGAGCCGCGGAGGTGGGGGCGGTGGATGCTCGGGTGACGGTCTTCTGTGTCATGGCAGAGGTGCACTCACTCCGCGCTAAAAGCGGCTCGAGCTCGACGCACGATGGTGCATTTGGAGTTGTCTAATCAATATGGAAGTGCGGGCGCGGAAGCAGTTGGGATGGGCCGACCTCGGCCTTGCTTCGATTACTCGAGTCGCCGGAGGGGGTCGGCCGGGGGCGTGCCTAAGTCACTGTACTAATCAGGTCAGAGTGTGAGGAGCGGAGCCTAGTTCCCGCCCCACGATGTGTTCGTGACACAGTGCGCTGGCCCCAGCAGAAACGGAAACATACTGCGGCTTTTGCCCCTCCGCCACACGACATGAGTCGGTAATTCAATCTCTTGTCGCTAGCGCGGCTCGCAGTGCAGTGACACCTCGCACTGTGTGGTTGCAGAAGCCAGGTGAGCCTACGTAGTCCTTGCCGACATCGAGTGTGGGGACTGGCCCATGCCGGGACCAAATCTCGCGTGTTGGACGCCCCCTCCCTTATGCTGGACCCCGATGGCCCCTGACTCCCTTGCTGCACGCGTGTTCCGGAGCGCATTGTGGCCATGGCTGGTTCCCGTGCTCGCCCTCCTGCTGCGGCCTGAAGTCCACGCTGCGCCGCCCAAACCGGGTCTCATCGACCTACATGTCGACCTTTCGTACCAGGTGAACTTCAAGGGCCAACCCGTACGGAGTGGCAGTGGTCAATACGACGTTCGCTGGTTGAGGCAAGCTGGGGTCGAGGGGGTCGTTCTCCCGCTCTACATCCCGAAAAGCGCTTCGTCTTCAGGCCCACAGCTGCGGCATTTGGAGCAGTCTCACGCCGCGATGGTCCGCCTGCTCCCGCAGACTGAAGCCTATCGAATCGGGCTCTGCGGGCCACCCGATGGGGGGACCGGCGTCCAGTTTGCTTTCGAGGGTGCGGAGCCGCTCGGCTGGAACCTGAGCTCGCTGGGGGCCTGGAAGACCCGGGGGGTGCGCCTGTACGGGCTCGTCCACGCATACGACACCTCCATCGCCTCTTCATCTGGGCACGGTTCTTCCGCGCGCGGCTATGGCCTGACGTCGAGGGGGCGAGAGCTCGTGCGACGTGTCCACCGCTTGGGCGGCATGGTGGACATCTCCCACGCCTCCGACGAGGCCGTGCAGGACGTACTGGCCCAAGCCCGAGCTGCAGGAGTGCCCGTTGTAGCGACCCACTCCAACTCGCGTCGGCTCGCCAACGACCCCCGCAATCTCACCGACGCGCAGCTGCGGGCGGTGGCCAAGACCGGTGGCATCGTGGGCATCAACTTTCATTCGCCGTACCTGCTCGGGGGCCGTGGCCAGGCACACATCACCGATGTCGTACGACACATCCGCCACGCGGTGTCCGTCATGGGGGTCGATCATGTCGCGATTGGTTCGGACTTCGAGGGCGGCATCCTGCCAGCCCGCGGCTTGGAGGACATTCGCGGTCTGCCCCGCCTCTCTCAGGCGCTCCGGGACGCCGGGCTTGCCGAGGCGGACGTGCGCGCCATCTTCGGCGGGAATGCGAAACGCTTGCTGTGCGGCGGGTCGTAGCCTCGATGCTTGAGTTCCGCTGCACTTTGGTCTTCACTCCCGCCCGATGAACGACCTGGACACGCGCTATCTGGACCTCTTTCCTAGCTGGCTCGAGACGCTGGGAAGCGACGTAGGGGTCGTGTCGGCGGCGATCGAAGACGACACCACCTCGAGAGAGAGCAAGCGCTGGCTGCTGACGGCACTGAACTACCTGTTCAAGTCATTGGACTTGATCCCAGACGGGATCGAGGATCTGGGTTTCATCGATGATGCGTTCATACTGCGCATCTGTGTGTGGCACGCCACTGCCGAGGGCGCAGTCGGTGGGCAGCGCCTTCAGGAGCTGGCCGAGGAGGTGTCCGTCATCGAGCAGTTTCTCCAAACCGACTTCCCACGCATGCAGGCGTTCGTCGCAGGGCTGCCGGAGGTCGCTGTGTTCGGGAACACGGCAGCGATGCTGCTGGACGACGCCGAGAAACAGCGCGAGCTGCTTGCTTCCGTGGCCGGCTTTGCGCGCCAGTACGAGCCGCCTAGCTTTGCTCCGGTGGAACGCAACCTGATCAAGTTGCGCTCCTTCATGACTACGAAGCTGCCCACCTTGGACTGAGTCGCGCCTCCTGGTGCAGAACGTGGTGGGGGCCCAGCACGGTCGCGCTCACAGCGACCTTCTCGCTCAGTGCGTGCTGAGGGTTACTGTGGTACGCCTGGTTGTGGACGCGCCGGTGGCGGTTGCCGTTGGGGCAGGCTGGCCGCCGCCGATGCCGGACCCGCGCCGCTCGCGATGAAGTCCGTCAACAGCTCGCGGCATTCCGGTTTGCCTTTCAACTGCGAGACGATGATGCGGGTCACCCGCTCAAAGTGCTCTTCGTACTCGATACCTTCACGCGCGCGTGCGGCAACCTTGCTTCGCCCGGACGCCAAGTCTTCTTCCAACGCTTCGGCGTATCGCGCCAGCTGTGCTCGCAAGTCCTCGATTTGCTTGCGCAGATCTCTGGCGGTCGCTTCTCGCGCCGCGCGCTTGGCCTCCTGCGTCTTGAGCTCTTGACGTTTGACCGTCACCAGTGCCATCGCCGCGCCGGCTGCTTCGTAGGACTTGCGATCCGGGGTGCCGCTGCGTTCCGCGGCGTCCGCACGCTTGCCGGCGGCCTCAGACTCTCGCTCCGCAGCTTGCAGCTCCGTGCGGGCACCGTTCTCCTGTTCCGCGTAATTGCTGGCATCGCGTAGCGCACGGGATTCTTCCTGAGCCAACTCTTCTACCTTACGACCGATTTCAGCACGGAGGGCTCGGCCACGTCGCTCGAGCGCTTCCAATCGGCGCGTGTGACTGGCGAGTTCACCTTCTAGATTGCTAGCCAGGGTTGCCAGTTCCCATGCTTTGCTGAGGGCTTTTTGGAGCTCCTCTGGAGGAGTGGTGCCTGGGTAGGCGCGGGAAACCATGCGACTGAACAGTCCTGCACGGCTGGCCCACTCGGTGACGTTGGCCGAACGTGAAGGTGGCGGCGGTGGCGGCAGTTGTGGTTGGGGGGAGCCGTCAGACTCCTTGTCCCAAGCCTGCGACGGCAGGGATCGTTGCAGCGCCTTGAGCTCTTCCAGCAGGTGGTGGCCATCGCGATAGCGTCGGCGTGTGTCCTTCTCCAGCAAACGAGCGATGATGCGTTCGGCGACTGGATGGCAGTCCTTGCGCAGCGTGCTGACTCGGGGAGCCGGCGCCGTACGTTGCATCTCCAATAGGGTGTCTCGGTCAGCGGAGCGGAATGGGAGCCTCCCAGTGAGCATCTCGAAGAAGAGAATTCCCAAGGCGTAAAGATCTGCTTGCGGTCCTGCGGTTTCTCCGCGGGCCTGCTCTGGCGACATGTATTCGGGCGTACCAAAGACCGCACCCTTGGGCGCGAGTCGGGGATCGTGAGCCAATGCCGCTAGCCCAAAGTCGAGGATCTTGACGAAGTCCTTGCGTCCGCCGCGCGCGGTCAGAAGTATGTTGTCGCTCTTGAGGTCACGGTGGACGACGCCGAGATCGTGGGCACGCGCGAGAGCGGCGCCCATCTGCTCGACGATGTCGACGGCTCGTTGTATCGGCATCGGGCCGCGCCCGATCTCCGAACTCAACGGAGTGCCTACGAGGTACTCCATCACCAGATAGAGTTCGCCCTCCTCCGTCTCGCCAATGTCGTGAATGTCGATGATGTGGGCGTGGTCGACGCGGTTGGCGGCTCGCGCCTCACGCAGCATCCAAGCCCGGAGGTGAGTCTCGCCGCGCAGGTCTGGGCGAATGAGCTTCACCGCTACGATGCGGTCAATCAAGACGTGACGCGCGCGGTAGACGATGCCCATACCGCCTTCGCCGATGCGTGCCTCCAGGCGGTAACGCCCGGCAATTACTTTGTCGAGTGAAGGGTCTTCGGAGCGTTTTCGGCTCATGTGTTGGCCCTCGAAAGTTGAATGCACGAACATGCGTGCGATGAGTTAATAGTCCGCGGTAGCTCTAGGGTGATGAGCTGACAGCGAGGAGAAGATTGCGACTGGAAACGAAGTGATCCCATGACTACGCGTTGCGCCTTGTGGATGTTACGGGAAGCTGGCACGCCTTCGAAAGAGATTCACGGAATAGCCCCCAATTTTCCGTGCATTGTCGGTCGTTGCGCCGACGTTTTGTAGGCGCTTGGCAGAGGGCCTCGGCATATCTACCCACATCAGAGTACTGAGCACGTTCGCTAGTGGGTCTTGGCCCCCTATGCTTGATAGCGCGAGTCCTTGTCCGACCGAGCTGCATTCGAGTTGGTGGTGCAGTGAGTCAGGAGTTCACAAGCAGATGTAGGTGCGGTCCTACGAAGCCGTGGCGTCGTCTAACGCCCTGAGGTGTGGCAAGTACGCCTGCTAGTCACTCGGTGCTTTCAAGATGCTATCGAATGCGAGGCTCACTCAGGAGCCTCAGTCGAACACGACGTGTGCGCCCGTGGCACTCCGTCGCGACAAGTCCTACGACCGAAAGTGGACTTCAGAACCTGCCGCCCACAACCGGGACCATCACCCGTGGCGATTGGGCGAGCCCCATGTCTTGAACTTCGGCGGCGGAGTACGTGTCGAGCACCAGAATGTCGGGCACCGACCAGGCGGTGCTGTCCCGATACACCGACAGCACCGCTCGAGTCGTCGGCATGGGTCTCATGCCGCGTCGAGACAACTGCTCCGAAAACTCCGGGTCCAGTGTGGGCTCTCCCGGAGGGGCACCACCCGAGTCCTCGGTATCCGGCACCTCCGGCTGAAACGCGGTCGCGTTCAGGTAGACGATGCTGGTCGGGATGACGAGCGCCATGCCGGTC
The DNA here is from genome assembly GCA_050298815.1 of Polyangiaceae bacterium. Lineage (GTDB taxonomy): Bacteria > Myxococcota_A > Polyangia > Polyangiales > Polyangiaceae > SZUA-265. The sequence goes on along the minus strand of JBNKUV010000083.1, from coordinate 77,659 downwards.
AGCAGCATGTACATCGAGAGCTCGGACCCCGCGCTTTCCTCGACGTAGTAGCCGCCGAAGCCCCCGCCCCCCGCACCCGCGACAAAGCCAAGCGCGTACCACCAGCGTGATTCGAGTCCGATTGCGGCCTCGGTCATCACCACGATTTCGCCGCCGAGCAACGCGCCGCCGGTGATGCCCTTCCCGGTTGCGCTGACGGGCTCCGCGTGGGCGCTCCCGGCGATGAGCAGGAAGCAAACAGCGGCACCAATCGTTCGTCTCATCTAGTCGTTCGCCCTCTGGCCCTCGATTGTTTTGCAGCTGAAGTAGCTAAGCAACCGAGCTGTCGTGTTTTTTTTGGGTCGACGTTTTGCTGGCCTGCCAGCGAAGGGACCGTTCGCCCTTCACTCTTCTCCCCCAGATGCATGCCCCAGGTTCGGGAAGAGGGCGACTGGCCGGACAGGTGTCCCACCTGTGGGTCCGCAGTCACTCAGACGTTGCGCCACCCTGATTGCTCGGCAATCACGACGGTGATAGGAGACCCTCCCGTCGAGAGAGACGAATATCCATGGCACCCAGTCCGCTTCAGCTGCTCATCATTGGCCTCATCATTCTCGTGCTCTTCGGCGCCAGCCGCCTGGGAGAAGTCGGCAAAGGGCTCGGTGATGGGATTCGAAACTTCAAAAAGGGCATCGCCGGGGACGATGACGACGACGAACCCAAGGAAGCCAAGCAGCTCAAGGGCGACAAGGTCTCCGAGACAGACGCCGAAGAAGACAAGGTCGCGGAAAAGAAGGAAAAGGCCTAGAGCCTGAGTTCGGGCTCGGGTCCTTCAGGCTCGGGTCTTTCAGGCAAGGAATGCGTTGGCTACGCGTCCCGCCCGAGTTCAGCGTCGCGAGAGTCCACGGGCACTGTCCACTCGTGATCGATGACCCACCTGCCGCGACCATAAATCGCAGACCCAGCAGGCGATTTCGTTCTACACAAGACTCCGATGAACACGAGAGTAGAAGCTCCGACACAGTGGCGTGAGAGCCTCGCCACGCTGGGGGCATTGGTCCAACTGACCAAGCCCGGAGTCACTCGCCTCGTGATGGTCACGACTTGGTTCGGTGCCGTGCTGGCAGAGGGCCCGGTTCAGCTGTCAGCGATGGGCCTGACGCTCGTCGGCACCGTCTTGGTGGTCGCATCCGCCAATGTGTTGAATATGGTGGCCGAGGTCGAGACGGACGCGCTGATGACGCGTACCCGCACGCGCCCCCTGCCGTCGGGGCGCCTGTCGAGAGATGTCGCCCTCGCGTTTGGGCTGACGCTTGGAGCGCTCGGTTTGCTGGTGTTGGAGCTGGGGGTCAACCCGCTCACCACCATGCTGGCGGCCTTTTCCTTGTGCGTCTACGTGTTGCTCTACACGCCGATGAAGGCAAAGTCCTCGTTGGCGCTCTACGTGGGAGCGATCCCAGGCGCCATGCCCCCCGTGCTCGGCTACACGGGGCTCAGCGGCGAATTGACGGCGGAGGCTTGTGCCGCCTTCGCGCTGTTGTTCATCTGGCAAGTCCCACACTTTCTGGCGATCACGGTGTTTCGCGAGTCAGAGTACAGGAACGCCGGGCTGCAAGTGATGAGCGTCGAGCAGGGCATCGCGAAGACGAAGTGGGCGATCGTGGTCTCGTCGTTCGTGCTGTTGGGTGTGAGCATGTTGCCCTGGGCGGTTGGTCTAGGTGGCACTCTCTATCTTGGTGTGGCGCTGCTGTGTGGCGGAGCGTTCTGTGTGTGGACTATCGTTGGCCAGTCGCGCCTGAGTGTCGACGGCTGGGCGAAATCGGTGTTCTTCGCCTCGATGCCGTACCTCGTTGCTGTGTTCACGGTGCTCGGCCTCGGCGCTCCGTGAGTGCGGGTGGTTCGCGTGACGCCTAGGCGGTGGCGGCTACGACGAAGCCGTTCCCACTGATAGGGAGCGTGACTCGGCTCGTTTGAAGTGTGTCAGCAGCAGCTCGTTGACGCGCCCCGGCTCGGTCGCGACGACGCCGTGGGCGGCGTTGTCGAGCTCGACGAGTTCGGCGCCCGCAATCGCGTCTGCAGTTTTTCGCACCAATGGCGGTCGCGCGATGAGGTCTTCGTCAGCGCCCACCACGAGCGTCGGGAGCTTCTTCAAGTCGGCCAAGCGCGATTGAGCGCTCCATGCACCCATGGCACGCACTTGCTTCATGACGACAGGCGGGGTCACGCCGAGGTCGTGGCCGAAGAGGGGTTCCAGTTCGGTCGCGACCTGCGCAAGATCCCATTCTGCATGTTGCGTTTTGGTCAGGACGACCTCGAGGAAGGCGTTCCGCCGTGATGCCTTGGAACCGAGATTCATGCGAATGCCTCGCCAGATCATGGCGGGGCTCAAACGCACGAGTCCAGGGCCATCCGCTGACGTGCAGAGCAAGGCAAGGCTTCGCACCCGCTCAGGACTCGCCAGTGAAAGCTGCAGCGCGATGCACCCTCCCAAAGAATGCCCGACGACGTTGGCGCTGGGCCATCCGGCAGCGTCCATTACGTGCGCAGCGTCTTCGGCCATTTGCTCAACCGATAGCGTAGCGCTACCGATGGGAGTGCTCAGTCCCATCCCCCGATTGTCGAACCACAGGCAAGAGTGGGTACCCGAGAGGCCGTGAACTTGTGGAAGCCAGCCGTTGCCGTGCAGACCGGTACCCTGGATGAATAGCACTGGTGGTCCGCTGCCACGGCTCCAGTAGGCGAGCTCGCAACCCAGCTTGTCCGCAGCGCGCTGTGGGTCCCCCTCTGGAGTCGCGTATGGGGGTGGGGAGAATCGCATTCTAGGCTGTCTTTTGAGTGGAGGGCCCACCTGGGGGCGCTTAGGTGGACACCGCAGGCTCATTCTCGGGCTCGCTTCGGTCCTGCCGTGAGGGACCCCGCCGCGGTGGATCCGTCGGGATCTGATCCTGCCGCAGGAGTTGTAGGGCTAGTGCGCCGTTCAACAGGAACACGGCTCCCAGGGGAATGTCTGCGCTGGCGCGACCGAGGAGACACAGAGCGGTGATCATCAGGAGCGGCCCCTTGCGGGCGTTCGACACGACACAAAGCAGCACGGCTCCGAGCGCCGCTACCTCGAGGCTGTCGCGCAACAGGCGTGGCATCATCGGATCGGGGTGCGCGGAGAGGCGTTGCAACGTGCGCCCTACCATCAAGCCCGCACCTGATTCGCGCAGGCCCCCAAGCGCTACCGCAGGAGCCACCGCAATGATGGTCGCACCCAAAGCGCGCACCGTCGTGTTGCGGGGCCAGAGCATCCAGATGAACACACCTGCCACACACGTAAACTCGAAGACGAAGCCCAAGGTCGCAATCCACCGGGCTGCCGCGAAACCCAAGCTGCTGGCGCGCTCCGCCGCGATCAAGGCCTGAATCCGGGCCAGAGTGTGCACCAAGGCCGCGAGCGCGGCGCCGATGCAAATCAGCCCCACCGCACGCTTGTCCGCATCGTGCAGTGTCGTCGCGGCCGCCCATATCAACGTCGCTGCGACGATGGCGGCCGATAACATCGACCACTGAGGGGATAGCTGGTTGTGGGACAACAATGCGGCGAAGAGCGTCATCACCACCACGACCGCCGTCGTCAATCCGGAAACCATCTTTAGGAGCGGCTGGCCTGCTCGGGTGAACAGAAGCAGTGTGACGTTGCGCATCGCCAGCGCCGCCAAGAGTGCAGCGCAGAGCTGGGTGGCGATGGCTCCGACCAGCCCCACTTGATGTATCAGCTCGTCGATGCCGGTCGTCGTTCCGGGCAATGCCTGAGCCAATCCTCGGCCGACGACGACGGCGATTAACGCCAGAACGACTACGAGGCGGGGGTAGGGATGGGATTCGGGCACGCGCTAGGGATCTCCCCATTTATCGAGGTGTTTGAAAACCCCTTAGGGAGCTTTTCAGTGCCTGGTCACGACAGGTTACGAGGCGCACGCAAAGTCCGCTGGGCGTTGCTCTCAGCCGCCCTTCTCTCTGGGCTCGGCTTTGTTGCCCGAATCCTCTTGCTTGAGCCCGTGTTGCTGCCCTTCCATCGGGGTCGCGGGGTCTGGCGACGGGCCTGGCAACGGCGCGGGAGCGGGGGCTGATCGTAGGATGTACGGTCGGGCGAAGTATGTAGCGCAGGCGTAGATCGGGTCGCGATGGAACTCCCAATGTAGGTAGACGTTGCCGTCCGGCGAAACGATCTCGCGTGGGGGAGCCCCATAGGGGGACGCGCGCTGCACGGATTCGAGGGCTCCCACGTCGAAAGCGGTGGATCCGCTCGCGCGCGTCACACCCATGCGCACGACCCGTCCGTCTTCTCGGCTCAGGACGATCTCGAGATGGGTCTTCAGGTCCCGACGATTCAGAGGGTGATCACTGGGGAGCTCACCGAGTGACGGCAAGAAGCCAAAGGCGAAGACTTCGTGCAATCGCAGGTGTATGCGGTTGAGGTAGCCGGCAAAGGGGACGCGTGCCGTGTTGAGCTGGGTTTGATTGCCGGGCTGCACGGAGGCGACGTAATTTTCGATGGCCGAGCGCCACCGTTCGAGCCCCATCGTGCGCCACGACCCGCGGTGCTTGCTCAAACGCCGCTCGCCGTCAGCGCGGCGCTCCTTGTTGAGCTGATCGGCGCCAATGGCAGTGATTGCCGCCAGTGGAGTCAGGTTCGGGTTCAGACCGCCGGGAGTCAGTGCGAGGGAATCGCCACTCTGGAGCGAGGGCTTGGCGCGGCCGCCGTGACCACGGGGCCCCGCTTGTTGCCGTCGCGCTTTCTGGCCAGCACGCGCGGCGCGCGCCTCCTGTTCGGCGGGGACGGTGTGGGTGCCGTCTTCCCCAGCGATCAGATGGGGGCTGGCCTCCATGGCTTCCACTGCATCCCGCGCCTTCTGTCCCTTGGAAGCGTAGTCGCTACCTTCAGAGCCATTGTCCTCACCGCGGGTCTTGGGTGTGGGTTCACCAAAGACCATCTGTGAAGGTAGCGTGGGTGTCGGCACGGGTTTGTCTTCGGCGCGGACTTCTTCGTCCTTTCCCTGCTCCGGAGACTCGGCGAAGGCCTTAGTGGGATCGCCAGGCGTCGCATCGGATTGCCCAATGTCGGTGACGTGAGCGTTGCCCGGCTCGCTCGAAGGGGAGGTGTGATTCATGCCCGGGTTCGGGTTGGGATTCATCTGGTCCGTGGAGGTGATCCGTGCCTGGGTTTCCTTGTCCGTGTGGTTGGCTTGGTCGGCGATGAACTCGGCGTCGGGATTGTCTTTCTGGTTTTCATCTTCGACGTGCTGCCGCACCGAGGTGCGTCGCAGCTGAGGCAGCACCTGGATGGGCTTCTTCTCCTCGACCTTCTTTTCCTCTTCCTTCTTCTTTGGCTCTTCCTTCGTGTCCGGTTTGGGCGGGGGCTTGGCGTTGGGATCGCGCTCAGCTTTGGCTTTCGCGTCTTCAGCGTCGCTGGGCTTGGCCTCCTCGCTCTTGTCCCACTCCTTCTTGTCTTCCGGCTCCTGTGGCTCGTCCTCGGAAGGTGGTTTGGCGTCTTCTGGCTTCACGTCCTCCGAACTCGGAGTTGCCTCACCGTCCTTGGCAGGATCGTCCCCGTCCAAGAACGAGTCGTCCAGCAGCGAGACCTCGATGGCACGGTTTTCCCGCTCGACGTGAGACCGCACCGCGCGCGCAAAGCGCGACACCGCGCTGCGCTCTTCAATCACGCTGGCTACCTGTTCTGCGCCGCCGCCCCACATGATGTGCGCCAATGCGGCGGTGGCGACCCACAAGAACAGCGGGATGTTGTGCTCTCGCGCCATTGGCTAGTTGTTGGCTCTCGACTCGGTCCGAACGGTTCTGGGAATCTAACACTGCCCTATCGGAGCAGCAATGGGCCCTCAATCGACGGATTTGCCTCCAGATCCGTCACATTGCAGTAACGACTCGACAATCCGCCGGGCGCACTTTGTGACGCTGTGGCCAAATCTCTGGTGGTCAGCGCAGCCAAGGCGCGATCGCGAGCGGCTGGCTCCCAAGTCCCGCATCGATCGCTGCGGGGGGCCTGCCGGAGGAGCGCCCCACCGACACAGGGGTGCAACGCCTGTCCCCCTGTATTGTTAAAGCTTTCGGATGGCGGCGAAATGCTCCGCGATTTCCTCTGCCGTCCAAATTCCGCCGTCCTCTTCCTTGAACTCGCCCGCGCTCTCGCTGAGCCGCAGAATACTCAACCTACCGCCGGCAACACTGACGGTCGCCCCCGTGGTTTTTCCGCTCAGATCGGAGGCGAGAAAGAGGTGCACCGGAGCGACGTGCTCCGGCCGCATGCTGTCGACGTGCTCGAACATCGGGAGGTCCTCGGTCAGCCGTGTTTTCGCCAACGGCGCCACGGCGTTGACGCGGACCCCAAACCGTTGCAGTTCGACGGACGCAGTCCTCGTCAGCCCGTACACGGCGCCTTGCGCCGCTGACGCGTTGGCTTGCCCGAGATTCCCTTGCAGGCCGGCAGTGCCTGTCGTGTTGACGATACACCCGCCGCCCTGGCGTTGCATGATTCGTCCTGCAGCCCGCGTGCAGAAAAAGGTGCCTTTGAGGTGAACGTCAACAACAGACTGAAACTGCTCGTCGGTCATTTTCAGGAGTGGACGGTCTAGGAGAAAGCCTGCGTTGTTGATGACGACATCCACTTTGCCATAGGCGTCGAGCGCCGCCTGGAACAGACGAGTGACCCCTTCCTCTTTCTCGACTCGCTCCGTGTTGGCGATGGCCGAGCCGCCTGCGCCCGTGATCCGCTCCACGACGGCGCTCGCAGAATCGTCGCTCGGCTCACCGCTTCTCGAAAGCCCGGCGTCGTTGACGACGACGCGGGCGCCTTCCCTCGCAAACAATTCTGCGGTAGCGCGACCAACTCCGTTGCCCGCACCAGTGATGATGGCGACCTTTTCTTGTAAGAGAGGCATCGGCCAGGGCTTACAACGTCTGTCAGCCGTTGGCGAGCCTTGGACCGTAGATGCCGTGCTCGTCAATGTAGCGGAGCACGAGGGGGGGGACCACGCGGCTGAGCCAGGCATCGTCGCGGGGTTGTGCGGCCAGCTCAGTGCGGATCTTGGTCGACGAAACCTCAGGCAGCACGAGCGGGAGGCCGGCGTTCGGATGGCCAGCGCGTCCCAGAAGGTACAGCGGCGCCAGCCGTTCTACCTCGTCGAATGCGTGCCAGCGCTCGACGTCTTTGAGTACGTCCGAACCGACTAGCAAGTTCAGCTGCCAATCCGGATGCTCTTGGCCCAGGCGTTGGAGCGTGTGCAGCGTGTAGTTGGGGGCCGGCAATGAGGCCTCGATGCGACTCACGGAGACCCCTGGCAGGGAGGCGAATGCTACCTCCGCCATCTTGGCGCGGTGCTCGAATGGGGCTAGCTCTTTTGGGAAGGCGTGGCTTGCGACCACCACCGCCAGCACGTGGTCGAAGCCCATGCTCAGAGCGTACGAAGCAGCCAGAACGTGCCCGACGTGGGGCGGATTGAAGCTACCTCCGAAGAACGCGACTCTCACGACTCGCTGATCCGGGGTGATGGATCCAACGATTTGGCCAACTCCGTCACGCGCTGCTCTTGTTCATCGTAGACGGCGATCGACAGCGTGTCATGCTGCGGGCCGGGGCTGTCGTCGAGCAGCATCAACCCACCCCGCGGCGAGCGTCCCGGGCTGAGCACGAGCTGCCCGTTCTCCTCACTGACTGCCCAACGCTCCGAGTCTGCATGAACGACGACCCGAGGCCAACGCCGGTCGTAGTCTGCCAGAGATTCCCAGGATTGGCAGAGCAGCCACCGCGCACCGCTTGGTGGATGCAAGCGCCGGCTACCGCCCCCGAGCAAGCTCACCTGCAGGAGGGCTTGTCGGCGTCGCTCTGATTGAACGACCTGCTTGATCTCGTCCGCGCTCGCCGTCAGGCAACGCTCGCAGGCTTGCCACAGCTCTGCTTCGCCCTGGTCGTCGAAAGAGCGCCGAGCCTGCGCCAGAAACTCGACGACCTCGGGTTCTTCACCCAGGTAGTAGAGGGCATGGCACGACAGGGTCGTGAGGCTCGTCGCGGCTGCCTTCTCGAGGCGCGTGGTTTCCTCCCCAACCGGACCGAGTAGCGCGATTCTCACAGCGGAACGCTACACATTTTTGCCGACCATACCAAGGCCCGCGGCCGCGATGGCCGTTCGGTTGGGAGGCGGGTTTCCTGTCACTGTTCTGCCAAACTGCCGAAGAGCCCAAGGCCGCCGGTGATGAAAATCAGGTCGAACAGCGCCATGATCATCAGATAGTCCGTCAGTTCCGCCAGCGGTACACCGGCGAAGAGTTCCCGCGTCGCTACGGCTGCAGCCAACAGCGTGGGTGACAACAGCGGAAACAAAACGATCGACAGCACGAGATCACGAGCGCGCGTTCGCACCGTCATCACACCAAAGAGCGCACCCGACGCGGCCACACCTGGTGTGGCCACCAGACACAACAAGCCGAGTGCGCCCGCATATTCGAAGAGATCGAGGGAAAAGAAAAGGGTACAAGCCGGCGTCACGATCAGCTCGATGACGAAGAGAAAGGCCAAGATGCCCAGTGCCTTGCCCGCAAAGAGCGCACTCGGATAGATCGGGGAGACGATGAGTCCATCGAGCGCCGCCTCCTCCCGCTCTCGCTGCCAAGTTCGGCTCAGGGAAAGAACAGCGGCGAAGGCCGTGGAGATCCAGAGCACCCCCGCTGCTACCTGGTTTTTCGTAGATGGGCCCGCGTAGTACGTCAACGAAGAGAGCACCGTGACCAGGATGGCGAAGAAGCCACCAGTGATGACCACCTCACCGGTTCGCAGTTCGATCATCCAATCCTTCTTGGCGATCCAGAAGCACTGTCGGAGCCAGGTGGAAGCGGAGTTCAACTGTGGAGGCTCCGGGGGGCGGCGTGGGGTGGGTGTTTCCTTGGCGTGCGCACTTGACGCATCGCCCTTCCGCGGCTAGCTCTGCGCGGAATGCTTCCCACCATCTCGGAGGGAGTGCCCGTGGCGGCCCCGAGGCGCCTTGGGGATGAAGCAGGAACGAGTAACCAGATGGACACACGACGCATCGAACACACTTTTGACGGTGACCCAGAGACGTACTGGGACAACTTCTTCTCACCGGAGTACAACCACGGGCTCTTCGTCGGTCGATTGAAGTTCGAGAGTTGGGATGTCGTCGAGAAGGTCGACACGGCAGACGGATTTCGACGAGTCATCGATGCAGTGCCGAGAGTCGGCGATTTGCCCGGCCCCATCAAGGCTTTGCTCAAGAACGGGGCGGGCTACCGCGAAGAGGGCGAGTACTTCCGTTCCGAAGGTCGCTACACCACGCGCATTCGCTCCAAGTCGCTCGGTGATCGTTTGCCCGTCGAGGGAGTGATGACCGTAAAAGCCATCGGCGAGGGGCGCTGCCAGCGCGTCTATGTCTTCGAAGTCGACGCCAAGGTGCGGCTGGTGGGCGGCATGTTGGAGAAGCTCGTGCTCGACAACGTAGAAAAGAGCTACAACAAGGCGGCGGAGTTCACCGAGCGCTGGCTCGCCCAAAAGAAAACGGCCGCCACCTGAGGGTGGGGCCGCTTCGAAAGCTCACAGCGATTTTCCATCCCGCCTTCTCAAACTAGCCGAGGGCGGGAGACGATCAGCCTTTGGCTTTTGCCTGAGCCTTGCGGCTACGAGCGATCTTCTTCTTCTTGGCTGGAGCGGGCGCGGCTGCACGCTTGGCAGCGCGCTTCTTGGCGGCGCGATGCGCCTCCATGAGCCGGGGCAGGGGCTGCCCTTCGAGGCGAGCCTTCAAGCCGTCATCCTTCTTGCGGTTCTCGAGCTCGAGGATCGTTTCGACCAACTTGGCGCGGCTACCGAAGTTCTTCTGGGCCTCGCTCAGGGTGTCGTGAAGGTGTAGGAGCTTGGCGTTCGAGACCCGGCTCAAGCCCTTGACGTCGCTTACGCGGTCGAGCCACAGATCGCTCTTGGCGAGCTTCTCGACTGCGGCTACTAGCTTTTCCTTGTCGCCGAAGCGCTCTTTGACTGCATTGAGGGGGCTATTCATCGGTAGACTCCGTCATCCACGCGCTTTTCCGTGGGGGGCGGGTAACTAGCAATCCGACCGCGTGCGCGCAAGCGAACATTGGATTGACGGCTCGGGCAGGTCGGAGAGGTATTCTGTTCGGCCGGCTGTTTTGTCAGCGAGGCGGCGCATGCAGCGGTCACGCAACGTCCCGCGCGTGATACGGCCCGGCCGCTATGAGCGATCGAGTGCGCTTCTCTCCCTCGCCGAGTGGCTACCTGCACGTGGGTGGGGCCCGCACGGCCTTGTTCAATTGGTTGTGGGCACGCAAGACCGGAGGCACGTTCATCGTTCGTGTGGAGGACACCGATCAGGAACGCTCCTCGATCGAGAGTGTTCGCGCAGTGTTGGATGCCCTCGAGTGGCTCGGCCTCGATTGGGACGAGGGGCCCGAGGTGGGCGGCCCGCACGAGCCGTACTTTCAAAGTGAGCGTCGGGACATCTACCACGATGTGGCTCAGCAGTTGATCGACCAGGGCAAGGCCTATCGTTGTTACTGTACTAAAGAGGAGTTGGCGGCAGCGCGTGATGAGGCCCAACTCAAGAATCCGAAACAGCCCTTCCGCTATCCTGGCACTTGCAGGAACAAGCCGGACGATCCGAGCAAGCCGCACGTCATTCGCTTCAAGGTGTCAACCGACGGAGCCACTCAGTTCAACGACGAAGTATTCGGCGCCATCACGACGCCGAACGATGCTCAATACGACTTCGTGTTGATTCGCGGCAATGGCTACCCCTTGTACAACCTCGCTTGTGCTGTGGATGACCATCTGATGGGGATCACCCTGGCCGCTCGTGGACGTGATCACATCGGCAACACGCCTCAGCAAGTGATGATCTACGAGGCCATGGGTTGGGAAGTGCCTCGCTTTGCCCACCTGCCTCTGATGCTCGACCGAAAAGGCGCCAAGCTGAGCAAGCGCATGGCGTCGGTAGCAGTTCAAGATTACCGGGACAAGGGGTACACGCCGAACGCAGTCTTGAACTACTTGGTACGATTCGGTTGGTCGCTGGGTGATCAAGAGATCTTTACCCGAGACCAATTGGTCGACGCGTTTTCGTGGGACCGCGTCGGTCGTGCCGACGGCAAGTTTGACGAGGCAAAATTCGCCGACGTGGCGTTCGAACACCTCAAGGAGCCGGACCTATTGTCTCTGGATGCGTACGCCGAGATGCTCCTGCCGTGGCTCGAAAAGCGTGGAATCGTCGGCGTTGCAGCGGACCAACTGGGTCCTGCCATCGCTACCATTCGGCCCCGCGCCAAGACGCTGATCGAGGCCGCAGACGCGGTTGACTTCTATTTTCGCGATCCTCCAGAGTTTGACGAGAAGGCTCGAACAAAGTTTCTGGTCCCCGAACGAGAGAACGTTCTGACTGGGCTTGCCGAGGCACTATCTGGCGTCGATCCATGGGAACCCGAGGCGATGGAGAGCTGCTTCAAAACCTGGGTCGAGGACCAGGGGTTGAAGATGAAGGATGCTGCGCAGCCTGCGCGGGTGGCCCTCACCGGCAGAAGTGCAAGTCCTGGCTTGTTTGAGGTGATGGTCGTACTCGGGAAGGAGCGCTCCTTGGAGCGCCTGCGGAAGGGTGCCGCCGCAGCCAAGGCGGGCGTTGAGTCGACATCGTGAGCGATCTTTTGAACTTGCTGCAGCATGAGGTGCCGAAACTGCCCCTCATGTTGGCGCCGCTTCAGGAGCGGAGCTGGCTTCAGACCACCATCGCCAATCCGTTGGTGAAGTCGCTGATGCCGTTTCCCATCATCGCGGCGCTCGCCTACCCCATGTGGCGCGTCTTTGGCAGCACCTGGAAGCAGATCGAAAGAGAAGTTCGAGAGGAGCGGGCACAGGCAGGCGACGAGTTCGACTTCCGTCCGGCGGTGTGCCTGGCCATGGTGGCAGGTATCCTGACCATCCAGGAGTACTACGGTGGTCGCACGATGTACGAGCACATCATTCGCCCGGAACTCCAAGCGCTGGAGACTGCGGGCGCTGCTTGGCTCAAAATCGGCAAGTACGATCAGCTCTACAGCTACTGGTGGTGGTCGGCTGCGCGTGTGCTCGGTTACGTGATCGTGCCGGTCGCCGTTTGGAAGCTGTGCTTTCGGCGAGATCGCATTCTCGACTACGGTCTGCACATCAAAGGCTTTTTCAAGCACCTTTGGATCTACGGGGTGATGCTCGCGATCGTCATTCCCGTCATGCTCATCGTCGCGCAGCAGCCCGATTTCGGGACCTACTACCCGTTCTACAAGCTCAGCTCTCGCTCCTGGTACGACTTTCTCGCCTGGGAATTGGCGTACTACATTCAGTTCTTTGCGCTGGAGTTCTTCTTCCGAGGCTGGATGGTTGGCGCGCTCCGCCGCAGCATGGGCTCAGCGGCCATCTTCGTGATGAGTGTGCCGTACTGCATGATTCACTACGGCAAGCCCTACCTGGAGGCTCACGGCGCCATCATCGCGGGCGTCGTCCTCGGTTCGCTGGCGATGAAGACGCGGAGCATCTACGCTGGGTTCTTGCTCCACGTCAGCGTTGCTGCGGCGATGGACTTTCTGAGCCTGTGGAAGCGAGATGCGCTTCCCTCCGTGTTCTGGGCTGGTGGCTAGCCACCTCCACGTTCCCACACTAGCTAGTGGGAACGTGTTTCAAGGTCCAAACACACCCTGTTCAGACGGCGGCAGTTGCCGTTAGGATGACCGTTCACCCCTGGAGTCGCCCATGGCCAACCCAATGACTCAATCCGATACTCGACTTGCCGCTGAGGCCGAAGCCGCCGCGGATCCTCCCTCAGGCGCGGATTCCTCCCGTGCGTGGTCGGCGCAGAAGAGCGCCCGCATGTACCAAGTGCAGGGCTGGGGAGCGCCTTACTTCTTTGTTGGCGACGACGGCCACATCAAGGTGCGTCCCTGTCCGGAGCAAGAGGGCAGCATCGATCTGTACGAGCTGACTCAGGACCTGCGTGCGCGAGGCCATGACCTGCCGATCTTGATCCGTTTCTCGGACATCTTGGCCGACCGTATCCGCAACATCAACGAGTGCTTTCAGCGGTCGATCAAGGAGTACGACTACCAAGGCACATACCGCGGCGTGTACCCCGTGAAGGTGAACCAGCAGCGCCATATCGTAAACGAGGTCGTCGAATTCGGGCGCCCTTGGCAGTTCGGGCTCGAGGCGGGTTCCAAACCCGAGTTACTCATCGCTCTGGCCAGCATGAAAGAAGCCGGCGGCCTCATCATCTGCAACGGCTACAAGGATCCGTCGTACATCGAGACGGCGCTAATCGCGCAACAGTTCGACAAGACGGTGATCGTCGTGTTGGAGCGCCTCGAAGAGCTAGAGTTCACCCTCAAGGCATCCGAGAAGCTCGGCATCAAGCCCATGCTCGGTGTGCGCGCCAAGTTGACGACCAAAGGCATGGGCCGTTGGGGTAACTCCGTCGGCGAGCGCGCGAAGTTTGGCTTGAGTGTGCCCGAGATCATCGAACTAGTGGACCGCTTGGCAGCCGCGAACATGCTCGACTGTTTGCGCTTGTTGCATTTCCACATCGGTAGCCAGATTTCGAGCATCATTCCCATCAAGAGCGCTCTGCAAGAGGCCGCCAACATCTACATCGAGCTGGCCAAGATGGGTTGCGCGATGGGCTACTTCGACGTCGGAGGTGGTCTTGCCATCGACTACGACGGTTCACAAACGGACTTTCACGCTTCGAGAAACTACACGCTGCAGGAATACGCATCGGACGTCGTCGTCGCAATTCAGGACGCCTGCCAAAAAGCCGAGGTGCCCACGCCCACCATAGTCAGTGAGTCAGGGCGTGCGGTGGTCGCACACCAATCGGTGCTCGTCTTCGATGTCGTTGGTGTCAACCAAGTGCGAATTGACGACCCCGGGCCGCCCCAGGGCAAACATGGAGTGCTCGAGGTGCTCTACGAAACGTATCAGGGCATTCTGCCAAAGAACGTGCAGGAATCGTGGCATGATGCATGTACGGCCAAGGAAGAGGCGCAGTCTCTATTCAAATACGGCTACCTCGGGCTGCGAGAGCGCGCGGAAGCCGAACGTCTGTTTTGGGCGTGTTGTAGCAAGATCGAACAAACGCTCTCGCGCCTGAAGTTCGTGCCGGAGGAATTGCAGGACTTAGGGAAGCGCACGAGCGCCATCTACTACTGCAACTTCTCCGTCTTCCAGAGTGCCCCCGACTCTTGGGCAATTGATCAATTGTTCCCCATCATGCCCATCCATCGCTTGGCTGAGCAGCCCACGGTGCGGGCCACGCTCGCTGATTTGACGTGTGACAGTGACGGAATGATCGACCGCTTCATCGATGTCGAAGACGTGCAAGACACCTTGGCAGTTCACTCTTTCGATCGAAACGAGCCGTACTACCTCGGTATGTTCCTCAACGGTGCCTATCAAGAAATTCTCGGTGATTTGCACAACCTTTTCGGCGATACGAACGCCGTACACGTCAGCCTCACGGAATACGGCTACCGTGTCGACCACGTCATCAAGGGCGACAGCATGACGGAAGTGCTGAAATACGTCGCTTACTCGCCGGAGAACATGATCGATGCGGTGCGCACCCAAGCAGAAGAGGCGCTTTCTCGCGGCAAGCTGACCTTGGAGCAAATGCGTGTGCTGATGAAGCACTACGAGGACTCGATGAGTAGCTACACGTATCTGACTGGATGAACGTGACGAACGCCGCCACGCAGCTGCTGAAGTCGCTGGATCCGAGCGACGTGAGGCTCATCATCGACCTCCTAGCGTTGCTTTTCGTCTACGCTATTTATCGCCTGATCGTGCGCAGCATGTCGCGCATGGTCGCTGACGACGTGCTGAACGGCATGATGGCAGCGCGCCTTAGAACGCTGCTGCGCTTGGCTGTCTTTCTTGCCACTGTGGTATTGGCGCTGCATGTGGCCGGCGCGTTCGAGCACGTCTTCGCGGTTGTGACGGCTCTGCTGACCACCATCGCGGTGGGTTTCTTCGCGCTGTGGAGCGTCCTGTCCAACATCGTGTGTGCGCTGCTGATTTTGGTGTTCCGCCCGTTCCAAGTGGGGGATCGCATCGAGGTTCTCGAGGGCAGCGCGCCGCATCCTCAGGGCAACGTGTCGAACTTGAATTTGCTCTTCGTGACGCTGGAAGACAGGACGGAGGACGGCACGCTGGTACAGTTGCAGGTGCCGAACACTCTGTTCTTTCAGAAAGTGGTTCGTCGCGTGATGAGCAGTGGACCGCGGTCGGAGAGCTTCTTTCCGAAGAGTAGCCCCGTGGCCTCACCCGCGGACCCCGACGCTGGTCGCCCGCACACCTAGCGCCTGCGGGTTGCGTTCGTTGCTTTGTTGCTCGGTCGCTGGGGTGCCGTTCGACACGTTGCGCTTTGGTATGAGTCGGTCGTCGGTCGCTGGGGTGCCGTTCGACACGTTGCGCTTTGGTATGCAGGGGATTGTGTGCGCGCGGGGGCGACACGCGTCGCTTCAGCGGACGAAATGGCCCGTGGGCGGGCACGAGGGTGGCCGCGTTGTGCGCAGAATTTCTAATAACTACAATTGGTTGCGCTCTTCTCCAGCAGGCGCTCGGAGGTTGTGGTGCTCTCTTCGGGAAGCGCTCGGAGGCGGGGGCGTTGCGTCGCAAGCCGTTGTTTGGAATGCATCCGAGCGCCGAAGCGTTGGCTGCATCAAGCTAGATCTGCTTCGTTGAAGATCACGAATGAACCGCCAGCGCTCACTTGTACTCCGCTTCCTCGCCCCATTGGTTGGCGCAGTTTTGCTCGCTGCCAGCGGCGGTGATAGCGCTGCGCAGATCCAGTCCAAAGTGGGCAAAGATGGGGTGCTGGAGCTGTCAAACTCCGGGACGAAGCGTCAGGGCAAACGCGGCGCGAGCGGTTCGAAGAAGAAGCCCGGAGTGCGGGCGGTGATGCCTGTGGCGGCCTCTAGCACGAGCAAGTCACGCTATGACGCACATATTCGAGAAGCAGCTCACCTGTACCACCTACCCGAGCCTTTGATACGCGCTGTCATCAAGGTGGAGAGCAACTTCGACCCGCGCGCCGTGTCTCCCGCCAACGCTCAGGGTTTGATGCAGATGCTGCCGTCGACGGCGGAACGCATGATGGTGACGGACATCTTCGACCCCCGTCAGAACATTCTGGGCGGGAGTCGCTACCTGCGAGTGTTGGCCAACACGTTCAACGGGGATTTGCAGCTCACCATTGCGGGATACAACGCCGGCGAGGGGGCGGTGGCGAAGTATGGTGGTATCCCGCCTTACGCAGAGACGCAGGACTACGTGGTCAAGGTGCTGTCCTACTATCAGCTCTACCGCGAACAGTAGCGGCGCTCGTCAGGTCTACGAATGATCAGTGTGCGGTTCGTGCCCTAGCTCTGCCTTGTCTTACCGCCCGCGCGTACACGTGACGACGCGTAACCGTCCAAAGCCGAGGAGAGTTCGTCACGGACTCGTTCTACGAGTTCCGGAGGTTCGATGACAACAGCGCGTTTGCCCCACTCGAGGATCCAGCTCGTCAATTGGTTGAGGTTGCCCACCTCCATCTTCAGTCGCAACCGACCGCCAGGGAGGGGGGTTAGCTTCTGCGAAGGGTGGATGCGGCGCATGCGCACATACTCCGCGGCATGTTCATCAAAATCGATGACCACCTGATGTTTATCTTGTGCCTTCCATATACCGAACTCGCCTTGGAAGTAATCATCCACGTTGAAGTCTTCTGGTAGATCGAAGCGGTCCGTCGCGGATGCGCTGGTGTCCCGCATGCGGTCCAACAGAAATGTACGGATCTCTCCCCGGTCGACGTGGTGTCCAACGCAGTAGATGGAATCCCGGTGCAAGACCATGGCGTAGGGATGAATGGTGATGCGCTCTTCGTCTGACCTAGAGAGGCTTCTGTAACGTAGACTGAGGGGCCGCAAGTCGCTTACTGCCTGAAATAGGTCGTCCAACTCTTCGGTCTTTTGCTCGTAGTTCTTGGGGACGAAGGGCAGATAGACAAAACGCTCTTCCAGGCGCACGTCGGCGCGCCCTGCATTGGGCCCGCGCCCGGGCCGATGGGCGAGGCCGAGCAGCTTGTTGATGGCCATGTCGATCTCCTCGTAGAGGGCGGAGCCCTGCATCATCTCGAAGATGCGTCGCGCCGCGAGCAGCGCGTAGGCCTGAGTCCGGCGAAGTTCGACCTTACGCGGCAGCTCGGATGCGGGGATGCGCCAGCGGCGGGCCCCGCCAGGTCGCTCTTCCTCAGTCTCCAACTCGTACTCGGCGGACAGTTCGCGCATGTACCGGCGCATCGTCCGTGGCGTTACGTCGAGGAGGTTACTCAATTCGTACAAGGTCAGCCCTTTGGGATAGCGCGCAAGGAGATCCCGTAGGCGATCCATTCGCCGGTGTTGCGTGAAGCGCCCGGTGGGGCGACCTGCTTTGCTGTTGGGCACTCAATCGACTCCCGTGCGGATACTATCTTGGGCGCCGTGCAGCAGCAATTCCAACTTGGTAGCTGTGTTTCCGTCGTCCTTCTGGCCACACTGGTCTGATACACTGCGTCGTCCGGCTCGGTTGGCTGGTCCTAGGACTTCCCGGTGGATCTCCGAACTCAAACATCTCTGTTCTGCGGAGCGCTCGCCCTTGCCATTGCGGTGAGCGTCCTGCTTCGCGGCAGGCCTCGGCGAGCGCACTGGCTGTTTGCGGCCTTTTCGGTCGACATTGGGCTCTGGTACCTAGCGCAGTGGTTGTACTTGGATGGTCGCGCCTCAGTTTGGGCTCATTTCACGGCCGTCCTAGCCGTACTGATGCCCCAGTTCGCACTACACCTGTTCGAAGCCATCTTTCCCCAATCTGGTCGGTCCGTTCTATTGAGGGTGGCAGGTGGGCTGGCGGTCGTGATGCTCGTCGTGGTGCTCTCTCCGCTCCACGAGCACGGCTTGGTCAGAGGTACCGTCTTGCTCTACGTGTTCGGCTTGTTCGCTGCCGGCTTGAGTTCCTTGCTCGTTCGAGGTGAGCGCAGTCGTTCGCGTCCGACCCAACGCCGGGTGCGCTTTTTGGTGGTTTGCGGTGCGTCCGCAGCGACGTTCAGCTTGGCGGACTTCTTGTGGTTCATTGGGGCTCCGCTGCCTCCGGTGGGCGCCGTGCTCAGTATCGTCTTTCTGTTCGTGCTTGCGGAGTCACTGATTCGTCGTCGTCTCGTCGACCTCTATGACATGGCCGCGTTGGCGCTCGTCTCGACACTGCTCGCGTTTAGCTTGGCGGGTATCTTCTACCTGTGCGTCGTCTTGCTCGGTGCCTTCCAAACCATCTATCTGAATGCCGTTTTGGCGGGCATCATCGCGCTGATCCTGTTCGAGCCACTGCGGGACAAACTGGACGCCTACATTCATCGCGCCATCTTCATCGAACGTGTCGACTTGGAGCGGGCGGTGACTCAGGCCAAAGCGGCGTTGGCCCATGTCTTGAGTTCCGATGAGGCGATCCCCGTCTTGCTTGGCGCCTTGGAAAACTCCCACAGGGCGACGGCTGCGGCGGTCTATTTGCGAGACCCAGTGGGTGTCGACTTCGGATTGGGTGGGCAGTTTGGTTCCGAAGCGCCGTCGCGGTTGGATGCGGCATCGTTACGCACGCTGCTCGACGTGCTGGAGGAGCGTCGGGTGGTGAATTTCGAGGCCCTCTCGAGCGACCTCGCAGAAGAGGAAGCTGAAGAACTAGACGGGCTCAGTGCCAAGACCCGGGAGCTGCTTGTTGCGTCGGCCGAAAACTTCGCAGAGCTGAGACGAGCGGTGTGTGTAGCGGTTTTGAGTGAACAACGTGAGTTCTTTGGGTTGCTGTTGGTGCATGATGATCGCGTGGAGGACGCGTTTTCCGCAGACGACCTGGGTTCTTTGGCGTCACTCGGCTTGCATTTGGCAACGGTATTGGAGAACTCGCGCCAGCATCAGCAGCTCCAGGCCCGCGCGCGGCTTGCAGCGTTGGGACGAATGGCAGCGGGATTGGCCCACGAAATCCGCAACCCTCTCGGGGCGATCAAAGGCGCCGCGCAGTTGCTCGCTGAGACAGCCGCGGAGGAACCGGCGTCATCGGAGTTCGTCGGAATCATCGTCGAAGAAGTGGAGCGTCTGGATCGCGTGGTTCGCTCTGTTCTCGACTATGCCAGGCCCGCTGCTGTCGAGCCCAAGAGCATACAAATCAACGCCATCGTTGAGCGCACGCTGGCACTGCTGAGTTCGAGCGCCGAATTTCACATTGAGCTGAGATCGGAGTTGGACCGCGAGAATCCCTGGGTACGCGCGGATGCCGAACAACTGCAGCAGGTGCTGCTCAACCTCGTTCGCAACGCTGCCGAAGCGATGGGCGGAGCAGGACGGGTGACGATCCTGACCCGACAGCGCGCCGACCGGCTGTCGAAGGTGGTGGAGCTCGAGGTGCGGGACACCGGGCCCGGTCTCCCAGAGCACGCGCAACGTAGCCTCTTTGAGCCTTTCTTCACCACCAAGCCCAACGGAACAGGGCTGGGTTTGGCGATCACGGAACGGATCGTTCAGGGAATGGGCGGGCGTATTGAAGCGCAGTCGCTGGCGTTAGGTGGAGCCGTATTTCGCGTCACGCTGCCTGCTGCGGACGAATCGGGGGGGCGTATTTCGACGCTGACCCCTGTACCAAGGACGGCGGGACCTGCCGGGGAGAAGCGTTACCTGGGCTGAGCTCTCAGCGATTGACGTTTGCCCTTGGGTTGTCCGATCGACCTTTGCACCCGTCGGTGGGTGTCGCAGGTGCTCACACCCCAGATGCACTCGCAGCGGACATTCGCGCCCGGGGGCCGGCCGCCGGTCGGGAGCTCCTGGACCTCTGCCGACCCAGGTCTGCTTGCGCGTCGTTTTCCGTGGGAATATGGTTGCTTGTAGCGATTCACGCATCGCTTTTTTTTGGAAATCTATGGCTCTCGCACTGCGCTTCATTTCGGGCAAGTACCAAGGGGGGGAGTTTCTGCTCGAGGAGGGAAAAGAACTGTTCGTTGGACGTTCCAGCGATCTGGACATGGTGCTCGTCGAGGAAATGGTTTCCCGCAAACATGCCCGCATGGTCCTCAATGGGTCGCGTCTCGAGCTCGAAGACTTGGGATCGACCAACGGGACGTTCGTCAACGGCGAGAAGATTGAGAAAGCGACCGTCGGCAAAGGCGATCGCATCCTGATCGGAAGCAACATCCTGCGAGTCGTTTCCACGAGCGCGGAAGAGCCAATGACGACGCGGGGTTCGAATACGTCAGCGGCGAGCCGACGGGCGGTGCGCCGACACGGGACCGATTCATCTGCCGAAGCGCGCATGTCGGGGGAGCTGGAAGAAATTCCGCTTCCCGACTTGCTCCAGCTCTTTGGGACTTCCAAGAAGGACGGAGTGCTGTTGATCGATACCGATGTTTCGATCGGCAAGATCGTGCTCAAGAAGGGCCTGATCCATCACGCAGAGATCACTCGCCCCAACGGTGAGCCCGTGGATTTGCCCGGCGAAAAGGCAATCTATCGCATCCTCACTTGGGAGCGAGGCTTCTTCGAACTCGATCCCCCATCGGATCGAGACTACGGACCGGGACTGGATCTGACCGCGCAAGGGGTCTTGATGGAAGCCTTTCGTCAGAAAGACGAGTTGGGACAGCTCCAGGCGCGGTTGCCCACGCCGACTAGCACGCTCCGGCTCGAATACCCCCTGGAAGCCAAGCTCTCCGCCCTCCGTCCTGGGGAGCTCGATGTGTTGCAGCTCGCGTTGAACAATCGCACGCTGGGCGGCACGCTGGATACCAGCCCTTTGAGCGACTTGGAGACGGCGCAGGCCATGGTCAAGCTGATAGAGGGGGGCTACTTGACCATCATCGAGAGTCCCTAGATCTGTCGGGCAGGGAGGCGGAAGCGCGAGTCGGAGGATGTCAGGCCGACGCCCCCAGGCACCACGCCCTGAGCCGGTGACTGGGCCGGAGCTGCCCCTATCCGGCGTACAAGCGCTGGCCTGGCGACGGGGAGCCGCAAAAATCGAGCGCAGGGGCTCAAAGAGTGGGCGTGGTGTAGGTTTATGTTCGCGCCACAGTGGGCCAGGACCGACGAACAGGTTCCCCACTTAGCCCGAGATCTGGACCCATCGCGAACCCATGGGAGGCCCGTCGCGAACCCATGGGAGGCCCGTCGCGAATCCATGGGTTCGCTGCGTTTCAGTACCAGTTGTACGGTCCGTGGCCGAGCAGTGCGCTGATCTGCACGTTGGCGTCGAGCAGACCAACGTACTTGCGCAGGCGGCCCGGCGCCTTGAGGTCGTCGTCCAACACGATGAGCGCACCCTCATCATCTCGCGCCAGAACGGGGCGTCCAAATTCGTCAACGGCTTCGCCGTTGTCGTCTACCCCACCTTCGTACACCTCCAAGAGCAGTTCGTTTGCGCGGGCGAGCATTCGGCTCGCTATACCCTTGTCGACTTCCTTTCCGTACAGGGTTTCCGGACCGTAGCGACGAGCGATGTAGGTGATGCCGGATTCCGGATTCGTGAAGCGGATTTGCTCGGCTTCAGGGACGTCGAATTCAGCTCCTAGGTTGCCTTCGATCCAGACGCGCATCTTGTTGGCAAGAGTGAGGTCGCCGTTCAGTCGCCCGAATAGGAATGCGTAGATCATCGCCGGCAGCTGCTGGTTGTAGCCGACGTTCGGGAATAACTGCATCGCGCCCGCTGGTAGTGCTGGGGGCTCCGCGGAAGTGATGTCGCGGTACCGTACCTGGGGTTGTGTCGGGTCGGTGATGTACGGCGCGATGGTGGTCCAATCCTCGGCTAACATGCCACCGAAGATGCGGTCGACTCCCTGAGGGAAGTCACTGCGGAAGTTGATGTTGGCGTTGCGATTGTCGAGATAGAGGTCGCGACTCACCGAGAAGAACACGGCGCGCCCGTCGGCCAGCGCTCGCGCCGCGAGCTGCTTCTCCACAGAGTATCCAGCTCGACGCACGAAATCTTGGTAGAGCCACGAGCCGCCACCTGCGGGGCCAGAATCATAGGCAGGGGAGAGGAACCTTGCCTCTCCAATATCCAAACTGAACAGGCTCTCGTCCTCGATGATGCCTTGTAGGTCGAACACGCCGAGTTCGTCGCGCTCTATGCCGCCGTACACTCCTGGCTCAGGCACCAATAGGTTCGCGATGATGCCGTCGAGCATCATCGTTTCAGCAATGAGATAGGGCCGTAGCTCGTTGTCGTCGTTGCGAAGCTCCTCAAAGAAGTCTTCGTAGATGGGGGCTTCGTTGGTGATGTCGTTGTAGAACGCGTTCGTATACGAGATGTCCCAGTGATACGATCGGAGGCGTTCGTAGAACATTCGCGCGGTGTATGAAGGGAGACGCCAACTCGTCCAATCACGTCGCGCACGTCTGTAATAGATGAACGGGTAGTTGTACTCGTTCTTGCGCAGAGTCTCCGCCGTCACCTCGTAGGGATCCGCGCCTGAGTCGAAGGGGTTGACGTGAAGGTACGAATTCATCATGTCGCCGCCGAAGCGATACGGCCAGCGCACGTTGCCTGCGGCGGGAACATTCTGGCGACTCAAGATACGGAGCTTCGGAGCTTCGAGGTCCCGCAGCGACACGTTTGGTTCGGAGTGATCGACAAAATCGTCCCAATGCCCGTAGTCCTTGGGTGGCGGGGCGCACACCTTGTCATGGACTACTCGCCACTCTGCGACGCGCTTCTCTGCGGAGGTCGCGGGGCGACACCTGCCTGCATCGAACAGTCTCAACTCCCGCGCGAGCTCGGTGTAGTGGCGCCCTGAGAAGTCGGTCGCCGTGATGCTCTCACTGAGTTGGGTATCCGGAAAACGCTCGTACAACGCCTGCTGACCCTGAGGTGTCTCGTTCGCGTCATAGGTTTGCAGCACGCGGCCGTAGAGCGCGCCCATCGCCATCACGTCATACTGGCCCAGGCCAACGCTCTCGAAGAATCGCGAGTTTTGGTACTCCATGGTCGACGTGTGTCCGAAGTAGACGATGCCCGGTCGGGGCTCGCTGCCCTGACCCAGTTCATCGTCAGTTTCCGGGTCGAGATAGCGTGGACCCATGCACGTGTCATTTGAGACTAAGCTCGGGTCTCCGCTGCGTGGCTGGCCATTGCAACTAGCCGTCGAAGTGCCGTCGTGCGTGCGCAGTTGCCAGTATTGAGGGTTGTAGTTCTGCGCGTCGTAGGAAGAGGTGAAGTTGTGCAGCAGCCCCAACGAATGCCCGAGTTCGTGCAGCTGGATGCCCTTGTACGTTTCTTTCCACAAGTCTTCGTACATACGGTCCGCGAGTTGATCGCGATTCGCCGAGGCATACTTCTGCCGGTAGTAGTAGCCAACCCCGTAGAGGTCAGGATTGCCCGCCGGTGCCATTCCTTCCAGGTGGCAAATGCCGCGCAAGCCGAGCTCGGTGAAGAACTGCCTGTCGAGTAGGGAGAGGTGTCCGAGATCTTGTCCTCGCACCGGGGAGGCCAGATTCAGAATCGTCTGGGAAAGCTCCACATTCGGGCTCAGGCCACTGGCGTCCACCAACCAGTTGGGGTCCAGCAGTTGCGCCTCGAGCTCGCTATCGAGTAGCGGCTTCATTGCAGCTTGGAGTTCAAGCAAATCCTGAGTGGCTGCGCCGCCGTTTGCGACGGAATTGGCCTTGATGTCGATCAATGCCTGCTTCGGTGACTCGACCTTGATATTGCTGAGGTCGAAGCTGACTTGTTGCGCGAGGTGCTTGTGGTCGATCGAAGCGAGGCGCCGTTCGATTTCCTCTTCGCTCATTGCTTGGGGTTTGCGCCCATCTTTCAGCTCTTTCGCGTAGCGAAACGCGCTCGTGCCATCCAGGATCTCGTCGAGGTCCATCTCGCCAATGCCAACCATGGCGATGTCACGCACGTTCGCGGCTGAGATAGTCGCGCTCCTGCCGATGGTCGTGGCAGCGGCACCAATGATCTGACCGGTGAGGGGATCACCACGCCAGTTGCCGATTCCGCCGTATGGCGCGTGTGTAGCGTACGGCCAGTAGATGATGAAGTTCTTCCGCACATCGCCCACTCGGGCTCGTGCGCCTTCCTCACCGCAGGTGCTTGGATCGTAGCTCCGAACAGGGTTGTGGCAGAGGACCAGCGCTTCCTTGTCCTTGGGCGTCTCAATGCCCCACCCGCCATGGGCGATCATCTGAATTTCGTCGCGCCCGCCGCTCGTTTCAAAGAACCGGGCGTGGCAATCCGAGCGCTCGCCGCCCGTCCGCCGACATTCTACCTCTCTTGCGCGGGCGACTGCGAGCGAGAGCGCTTGGTTCCAGCTGTAGATGATTTCCTCGCTCGGCCCCCGACGGGTCACCTCGTCGCCGTCAAACTCGTCCTGGAGGTCGTCCGGCATCTCGGGGTTCACCCAATACGTGATGGGATCGACTTCACGGTCCCGGTAAGGAATCGTGCAGCGATTTCTCGAGCTGCACTGTGAACCTTGGGCGCCATCGTAGCCGGTGTCATCGTTTTCGCATTGGTCATCGGTGCCGTTGGCGTTACCGTCTTGGCGTCGCGAGTAGTCGCAGGGCACCGTACAGGCTCCGGAGTCCAGGCAGACGGAATCGCCTCGGCAGTCTGCGTTGGTCGAACATTCGCCCGTCGTCTGATGACTCTGGGCCCACAGGTTGTGGATGTTCATGAACCGCTGCAGGCTCTCGTCCGTGTAGCCATACTGAGGGTCGTATGTGAGCCGGGCTGGGGTGACGATGCCGAGGCTCGCACTGTCGCCGATGCCCCCAGGGTTTCCAAGCACGTCAAGAGGCGCATCCGTGTTCTCGAAGGGCTCGAAGTCGTCGTCAGGATCGGCCTTGTCGAGCCGCCAATACGAGGAGCGGATGACGGCTTCTTGGGGATCGCACGAGTAGATGGCGGATCCCGTAAAAAGTCCCATCAACATGCACGCGGGGAGATCAAACCAACCGAGGTCGATGGTTTCCGGCTCGACCAAGAAGTGCGAGGTGATGTCGAAGTAGCCGTCCTCCGGGTCGAAGTGCGGGGCATCCTCAGCGGCGGGATCGCTTTCGAAGTAGGACACCGGCGTCAGCTTGATGTCGCCGAAAACCTGGCCGTAAAACATCGTGGTCCACGACGGGCTGTTGACCAGGTTCTCAGACCAGTCCACGCGGAAGTATTGTCGTTCGTTCCAAGGGCGGTCGCTCGATATCTCTTCGATGACGTTCAGCTCTTCGCCGGTGCTCGGGTTGTACGCGTGGCGGATGTCGAAGTGCGACTCGATCTTGTACGCAGCCAAGTAGTCGCCATCGGGTTCGTCGGCCTCACCTTCGACGACGGAATACGCGCGTCGAGCAAACAGCATGTGCTCGGTGATGTCCCAGCGGATGCGTTCCAGACCGCTGGCTTGGCTGACGCCGACCATGTCCTGTGACTGCGTTGCGTCCACCACGAAGTGACGCGAAAAGAACGTCGGGTCGTCGCTGTCGTTGGCGATGTCACCCACGAAGAAGGACTTGTCCAAGGCGTTGGCTTGGACTCGGTTTATCGGGGCTCTTTCCTCAGCGCAATTCGTAGCGGCGAGGGCAAGCAAGCTAGCAACAGCAAAACGCAACAGACGTCGATCGCTCATGAAGTCATCTTCCGGAAGTAGGTTCCGCGGATCCTATCAGTGTGCGTCCGAGCGGACGCAAATGCGACAAGCCAACTCAATCTACGCATACGCGCGGTGCGCCGAGGGGTTGCACACCACCCTGCGGGCTTCAATGGTGCAGCAATCTTCGAGCAAGTTTGCACATGACACTATCGGCCCACGTGAGCCAAAGCTGCGCCAGCGGCCATAGATCCCGACCTGTTTTGCTGCGCCAGTTCCCGCTCTGGCGCCCCGTGTCCGGTTCAAGTCCAATGACCGGACTTGACCGCCGCGGGATCCACCTCGCGGATACGTGGGCCGATCGCTTCTCGGAAGACGCGCTCGTTATCTGGATCGTAGTCGTCCAAGTCGAAGTCCTTGGCGACTTCCATCGTGATCGCCAGGATCCGGATAAACATGGCAAAGCTGGACGCGCATAGGCGCTGCTGCCAGACGTCCGTGCCGCTCATGGCGGTGTAGACGGGGCAATCCCCCTCAGCATCCACGTTCGTGACGTCCAGGAAGTAGGGGTCACCTAGCAGGCCACTGCGGCCGATGATGATCCAGCTTGGCCGCCAGCCGTTGCGCGCCGGAGTCTCCAGGCGCTCTCCGCTGTCCTCGTCGACGCAGAATCCCAGTTGTTCCTCCGCCAAGTCCGACGTGCCAAAAAGCTGGATCCGCTCCGAGGGCGTAGCGGTCTCCACGTCTACTGGATCGCATTCGGCGAGGAACTCCACGTAGCGCCTGGGCAGGTCGAATCTCTCCTGCAATTGCTTCAGGGCTGCAGCATCGGCTTTTGACAAGGTTGCCGGAAGCTCGAGAAGTTCCAACGATTCTTTGAGAGCGGCGATTGATTCTTCGAGATCTGTGTCCACTTGGCGAACTCTCGCACGGGTCGATTCGGGCCGACGGCGCGCAATGGCGGCCGAAACGTCCAAAGGCTCCGGAATCTAGTCCAACTTCCGGAATGGCAGGGTGTTTTGGGCCTGCGTGGTCTATTTAGTGCCAAGCTGGCCGGTCAGTCACCACTCAAGCAGTGGGCTTCAGGCTCTCGACTGTGCGGCTGGTAGGCTCGAACTCTACAGTGTCGAGGGCCATTTCTAGCCGCGCGCGCCGGCCAGCGTCGCCAAGCGCCTCGCACAGTCCGATAGCTTGCTCCAGGTAGCGCCTAGCTGACGTGGGTTTGTGGCGGCGTTTGCTCGCCAGGGCCAGGCTCTCCAGTACTTCGACTCTCGAAATTTCGCTGCTGGCCGCGCCATCCAGCACCTCCAGGAGCACGCCCTCGGCATCAGAGAACCGCCCGAGACGATTGAGGGCCTGACCCAACTTGCGACCAAAGATGGCAATGGCGCGCATGGGGTCGTCCAACTCACCCCGGTACAATTCTTCCCGCGCTAGCTCGAGGCCCCGGCGCAGCAAATTCGTTGCAGTTCGGTCGTCGCCGCGGGCTTGTGCGCGCGCCGCGAGCTGCTCCAACATGAGTAGCGCCGCTGTCGAGTCGCCGGCTAGGGCGAGATGGTGGCACAGCACTTCGAGTGGCGCTTCTTCGGCCTCGAGTGTCCGCGCCGCGTGGTCGTGCAACTCTCGACGCACCTCGGCTGGAATGGCGTGAAGGCATAGCTCCTGGACCAGCGGGTGGGCCATCGATAGTTGCCCGGATTCGGTTCTGCGCAGCAATCGCGTTTGGAGCAGCGTGTCCAACGCCTGGTTCTCCACCTTGGTCGACGGGTACAGCATCTTCGTCAACAGTTCGACGGAGACTTGTTCACCCAAGACAGATATTGCTTGCACGATTCGTCGCTCTGTCGCATCCAAGCCCGCAAGGCGCATGGCGATGAGATCGCCCAGCCGCGCTGGCGGAATGTTGCCTCCATCGACCCCAAAAGCTAGCGCCTCGTCGACATACAGCGGAGGGATGCCTCGATTGCCGACTTCGACGAGCGTGACACCTGCCGGCTGGTCCAATCCCCGTTGTAGAAGAGACGTTGCGGCTGCTGCTGAGAGGCCTGCAAGAACACGAACCTCATCTTCGGGCCAATCGGGTCGGAGCGCTGGTGTGTGGGTGCAGACGACGAGAACGCGCGTGCTGCTCGGGTCAACGAGATAGTCTTCAATGGCCTGGCGGGTCAGACCATCGACCCGATCCATGTCGTCTATTGCCAAGAGGAGGGGTTTTGGTGAAGTCAACGCCGCCACATCAATCGCCCACTGTGCGACGCGGGCGAACGCGCAGCGGCGCTCCTGAGTTGTCAATTCGGAGTCTGAAGCCTCGGTGGAGAGGAGTTCCTTCAAGGCGTAGTTCAGCAGCGGGTCGTCATGCGTCTGATTGAGCTGGTCACCAGTAACCAGGGACGTCACCATCGCTCTGAGCGTGTATCCGGCGACTTCCGCCCAGAATGGGTCAGGTCCGACGACGACCGAGCGTCCACCGGCTTTTGACACACGTTTGCGGAGTTCCTCGAGCAACCGGGTCTTGCCGACACCGGCTTCGCCGATGATCCGAGCGGTGCGACGACCAGCGGCGGCGCTCGTCCACGCTTGGCGCAGTGCGGCGAGGTCCTCTTCGCGCCCGATCAGCGGCAGTCGTCGTGCGGCCCCGAAGGGCACCGCGCTCGGATCTGGCTGCATTCGCGCGCCACAGTCGTAACAAAAGCGCGCGCGGGGGACGCTGACATGACACTGATGGCACTCTACGAACTCGTTCGGGATGACCGGCGCCGCGGGCACAGGCGAACGCAAGTCTTTGAGGCAATCCTCCAGCGCGTCTGCGAACTCCAGCGCGTCTTGGTACCTTTCGGATGGCGACTTGGCGAGTGCCTTAGAAACGACGCGCAGTAGCGGTTCGGGGAAGCTCCTGTTGGGCGCCAACTTCGCCGGATCGGGCACCTCGTCTTTGATGTGCATCAGCACAACCTGGGTGGGACTGTTGCCTTCGAAAGGCAGACGCCCCGTCAGCAACCAAAAAAGCACGACTCCAACCGCATACAAGTCGCTACGACCATCAATGTCGTCTCCACGACCTTGCTCGGGGGCCATGTAGTCCGGAGTGCCGCAGACGATGCCAGGGGAGGTGATGCTGGTCCCTGGGGGACCAGCTTTCAACTTCGCCAGACCGAAGTCGACTACCTTGACGAAGTCACCTCCGCGCCGCATCGGCTCGAGCACGATATTCTCGGGCTTCAGATCCCGGTGGATGATCTGGTTGGCGTGGGCTTCACCTAGTGCATTGAGAACTTGCTTCAAGACGCTGACGATGCGCTTGAGCGGAAGCGGCCCCTCCTGGTTCTGGACTTGCGCGAGATTGCTACCTCGCAGGAACTCCATGACCAGGTACGGCTCTTCGTCTTGGGTCTTGCCGAAGTCAATGACCGATACGGAGTTCGGGTGGTTGAGCTGGCTCATGGCCCGTGCTTCGGTCATGAAGCGCGCCAGAGAGTTTTCGTTGGCCAGCAAATGCGGATGGATCACCTTCACGGCGACGGTGCGTCCGAGTGCCTTCTGCTGCGCGCGATAGACACGGCCCATCCCACCGATCCCAACCAGTTCGAGGACCTGATAGCCGCCAGGCAGAGTCCTGCCGATGAGGTGGTCTTCCTGGTGAGAGGTTACCGAGCCGACGGGGAACCCGCAGTGTGGGCAGTACTGGGCTTCATCCGTGCAGTTCGCGCTGCATTGGGGGCAGGCCTTGGGGGGGACGTCACTGCTCATGTGTGCTGACTGGATAGAACGACGAAGGAGACATTCTGCAGTGGGGTTCGTGGACAGAGAAAGCAAAATTAACGACGGCCGGCACCCAAAGTTGCCTAATCCCAACGACTCCGTTCAGCTCGCAACCGCACCGTATGTAGGTTCGGGCGCGTTGGGGTAGGACATGCTGATGTGCCTAGGCTGTAAGTGCGGGCGGATAGGCGAACCCAGCGCTACGCTTTACGTGGACTTGATGGTTACACGTGTTCGATTGGGAGAGCTGCTGGTCAACGCGAAGCTGATCACGCCGGCTGACCTAGAATTAGCGCTCGCAGATCAGCAAGCAACCGGCGATCGTTTAGGCACAATTCTGGTGCGACGGGGGTTGCTGAGCGAATCACAGGTGACGCAGATTCTTAGCCAACAACTGAGCATTCCGTGGGTATCGTTGCACCACATCGATTGGTCACAAGGGCTGCTCAGTATGATTCCGGCCGAGCTAGCGTGTGAGATGAGGATAGTTCCCGTCTACGTGCGCCACGTACGGCGCGTCGGTGATGTATTGTATGTTGCCATGGAGGACCCTTCGGTGGGTAGCGCACTGCAGGAGATCAGCACGCTCTGTGGGCTGCGAGTGCGCCCTATGATCGCCGCTCCGTCCGACATCATGCGAGTTCTCGCCGCGCACTACGGCTTGCAGCTGCCGGATGCGCACGATGATGATGATGACCGGGTAACCATGAACCACAGGGCTCCCGCAAAGCCGAGTCAGAAGCGCGCTGAGGAAAGCAGAAACTGCGTTGTGCTGACGACGGACGACGGGCGTGAGGTCGTCATCGAGGCCGACCAGTTGGCGGAGGCTTTCGCCGTCGTAGACGTCCCTGGCATTCAGCCCGCTCATTTGCAGTCCTTGTGCACCGCCCTGCTGCGCGCCCTGCAACAGAAGGGCGTCATCGTAGGGTGGGAGTTCGCCTCGCTAGCGCGCTAAGCCCAAGCACTCTTGACATCACGCCCAAGTAGTTGACACGAACGTCAGACGCCGTCCGTGGTGAGATGGTGTGGGTCACGGTGCCTCGGCTATTGGGCCATTCGGACGAGGTGCGTCCAGTACGGTGCGCGTAGGAGTCACTGCGGACGAGGCGCAAACGAGTATCGCATCACTTTGACCGCAGCTCTGACGCAGGGCATCCTCCCGGGATGGAACCGGGGACGGTATTGGCCGGAAAGTATCGTCTGGTCTCTGTGCTGGGACAGGGAGGAATGGGATCTGTTTGGCGCGCCGAACACCTCGGGCTGAACGCACCGGTCGCGGTCAAGCTGATCGACGCCGCGATCGCGAACAACTCCGAAGCGCTGGGGCGCTTCCATAGAGAAGCACAAGCGGCCGCCGCGCTGCGTAGTCCCCATGTTGTCCAAATTCTGGACCACGGTGTTGATCAGGAGCACAACGCTCCCTTCATCGTGATGGAGCTCATGGAGGGCGAGTCGCTTGGCGACCGACTCGATCGTGTCGGTGCGCTGTCGCCCGCGCAGACGTCGAACCTACTAGCTCAGGTTGCCAGAGCGTTGACACGAGCGCATGAGGCAGGGATCGTTCATCGTGACCTCAAGCCCGACAATATCTTCTTGGTTAACAATTACGATGACGAGATCGCTAAAGTGTTGGACTTCGGGGTCGCGAAGGCGTCGCCCAACTCTCTGCACCCGGGTATGGCGACGCGCACCGGGATGGTGATGGGAACACCGTTTTACATGAGCCCGGAGCAGATCAGCGGTTCCAAGGATGTCGACCACCGAACGGATCTTTGGGCGTTGGCCGTGATCGTTGCGCAATGCTTGACGGGCCGGCTCCTCTTCACGGCAGAAACGATCGGTGGTCTGACGCTGAAGATCTGCACAGAGCCGATCCCGTCGGCCAACTCTCTCGGCGCAGTCCCGTCGGGCTTCGACCAATGGTTGGCCAAGGGCGTTGCTCGCACGCTGTCGGAGCGTTTCTCTTCAGCGGTCGAAATGGCGACGTCTTTCAAGCAGATCTGTGCCGGTGCCTCACTCCTCTCCGGGGGTCACGTCAGCGGCGTTGCGCAAACGGTTCACTCAACGAGCGACGTGCTACAGGCGGCGCATCCCGCCAGCGGCGCGTCCAACACAAACCTCCCAGCTGTGGGCGTCTCATCCGTTTCTTCGGCGCAGCTAGCCAGCGGCGGGGTGAGGGCGGAAAGTGTCGGCCCATTGTCAAACACGACAACGGCGCTGATGCCGAGAAAGCACGGACGCTCCCTGCTCATTGGGGGAGGCGCACTCGGACTTGGCTTGCTTGCTGTCGGTGCGCTCCTCTTCTTGGACCAGTCCGACGGTGACTCGGAACACGGTGAAGACATCGCCACGTCTGCTACACCGACAGCCGCGACGATGCCCGAGGCAACAACCGCTACCGACGGCATTCCGAAGGTGACCCCAACAGGTTCACTCGACCGGTTGGACGTTTCCACCGCTCCAGACGCGGGGTCATCGACGTTGCCTGCCTCCGCCACCTCTGCCACTGCGAAACCTCCTGCGTCACTGCCCCGGGCTATCCCCAAGTCCAGAGCGCCGCTGCGCACGGTCGAGAGAACGCCGCCTGCGCCTCTCGTGAAGCCGGTCGTCGCTCCCCGACCGAAAGCTCCCCCAAAGCCAAGGTCCGCGTTCGATGGGATTTTGGACGACCGTCACTGAGCTCCAGCGTCTCACTAGTTCTTCGTCCCGCCTCGCAAGACGCTGCAGCTCTCAACCCCGTTGGTGACCGTCGAAGGGCTGCAGCGTTGGGTCGGTCCGTCGTCAGCCCATCCGGCGTCGGCGGCAGACCCACAACAGGCCTAGGCTGGTAACTCCAAGCCACCAGAGCGCGCCAGAGGTGCGCTGCCCAACCACCCGACAGCTGCAGCGAGTTGGTGGAACCTTCGGAACCTCGCCGCTGGTTTCTTGGGGGGCCTCCGGCGCTTCGCCTGGATCGCTTGGGCCAGCTGGTGGTCTGCGCGCTTCTTCCTCGGCGGTGATCATCGTCGTCACCTTGATGTTCCCCTCACTCGGGATCACTACCTGGTACCAGTCAGGGGCGTTCTTTAGTGGTTCTAAGTTGACACCGGTTTGGGCTGCCAACGCGTCCGTAAACCCAAACAGCGGCCCCTCATGCTGAAATCGGAAGCCGAACGGTGGCATGGGTATCAAGACGCGATCCTTGTTCCCGTTTTCTGTAAAAGTGCGCCCATCGTCAAAGAAGACGCGGACGCGATAGGTTGGCCACACGGCGTCGAGCAACTGCTCCGGATCCATTGCCAGCGCATGATGCGTCAGCACACCCGCAGCCAACCGCTCATTGGAGCGGCCGATGCGTTCAACGACAGCGTCATCCCTCTTCGCCTGCTCGGCGCGCACTTTCCACGCAGTGAGCGCCGCTTGTTGGTCTTTGGTAAGCCGCGGACTGGTTCGCGCTGTTGTGTTCGGCTCCCCACTCAGCTGGAGCCCGCGAATCGGGGGATTGACCGTCGGTGGGTCTGCGGCGTAACGACGACTGAATTCCATGGCCTTCTTCGGCAGAGTGAGGGGTTCTTTGCCATGCGCGGGCATGTTGGTGCGCGAGACGTGGAGGAACACTTTGCGTTCCACATCCTTCTTCAGAATCTCTCTTAGGCCCGCGATGGAGATGACGGCCTCCCGCTTCACGGAAGAGAGGTCTTGGAAGTCCATGTTGCGGTACACGCCGGGCGTCTCGATCCACTGGGGACTGCTCTGCGAGGCGGCTATCTCCACCAACATACATTGATGCGGGTGGCTCTCGTCCACGAGCTTGGGGCAATAGTCCTCAGCTCCCTTCGAGCAGTGGTAGTCGATCACTGCTTCGCTGACACTATCATCCTGCCAGTACCAGCCGTTGGCTGTGGAGAGCAACACAGGGTCCGCATCGAAGACGTCGATCCCGGCGGGAGTTACGGAGATGTCGCTCCAACGGCCGAACTCACGGTAAGCGGGAACCGAACCCCAGTCCGCAATTCGGAAGCGTGCTCGCACGTTCCAGTCGCTGGTCGTGGTCAGATTTTTGATTATCGCTCGGAACGTGTTCTCCCCTGAGCCGCAAAGACCACCCGCGCAAATCTGCGTAGTCAGCGCACCCGCGGGGTTGGTACCCGGGGTTCCTGTGAACACACCAACGTCACTCAGTGCGATGGTTGCGCCAGTGACACAGCCCGAAGTCACGAATTCCTCCCAGTTGGTGGACATCTCCGGAATGATCGTGGCATCGCCGACGGACGAGGTGATGTTCAGGTCGTCAATTGGCTGCGTGTTTGCCATGATCACATCGCTGGCTGCAGCAACGTCGACGTTGGTCCCGAAGAACATCTTGCGGTTTCCGGTTGCCCCAATCGCGCCGAGGTCCACCCTGAGTGTCATCGCCCAGCGTGGGCTGCCAGCGGTGGAACGGTCCCAGCGTGCCGCCTGGAGCCAAGCGGGTACGCCTGTCGTTGGGGTCCACACTGGCAGAGCAGGCCCGTCTGCGTCTACGGTGTGCCACCAAACCACGGCGTTGTTGGCGACCGTTTCCGGTGGGTCCACGTCGGCGTTGACCTCGCTCGGACCGGCGCCGTCCGGATCAGCAGGAGGAACGATCGCGGTGCCACTGTCCCGCATGCTGATGGCGACCGCATACGCACCCTGCGCGCCACCTTCGGTGAACGCGAGATAGACAAAGTCGTTGAGGTTGGGCCCGTTGTCATCCATCATGACCTGGAAGGACACATAGAGGAAGTTGCCGTCCTCCAGAACGCGCACAGCACTGTCACTTGCGAACCCCTCTGCCGGACTGGATGGGTCGAAACGCAAGTAGCGAAACGGCGTGCCTGACCATCGAGGGTCATGGAGTTCGGGCCTCCAGAAACCATCACCGTCGAAGTCATCCCATTCGGGCGGACCGGATAGCCAAGGCAGTGCAATCGGTCCCTGTATGCAGGTGGCAGCCTGACCTTGAGTCGCAAGTAGTGTCAACGTCGCGATGATGGCGACGCTCAGTTGCTTGAAGAGCGTTGGTGGCATGATCCCTCTGTGTGCGTGGCGAGCGAGTTCACTCAGTGTATTGAATGTCGGCGTAGACGGCGAAGGCCCCCGTGAGGTCCGTTCCTAGATCGTCGGGGTCGCCGCCAAAGGTGGCAAATGCGCTGCCGAAGAGGCCGCCTACATGAAGCCTTGCAAAGAGCGACGGCCCTCCGCTGGCGAGGGCAATGTCGGCGTCCTCGTCGATCTTGAACGCTAGCCAGTAGTGGACACCAGCCGCCAGGGTGATTCCGGGGCTGGGCGTGCCCTGCTTGGCGCTGCCAGTCAGAGTAAATTGCGTTTCGCCCAGGCGTGCACCTTCGGGGCTCGTCCCGCTGCCGTTGTCCGCATACACGGCGATTCTGATCGTGGCGCCGACTCCAGTTCCGGTGGCTCCGAGTGCGGTGACGGTAGCGCTGTATTCTAGAGGTGGCAGGCGTCTCAGGTAGGTGTCGTCCTGAAATACGCCCAGAGAGGAGGCTGAAGCAGTGGGCCAGCCGATCGTATCAGTCGCTTCTACACAATCACCATCCCGACACAGCTCCGTCATCTCGCAGTCGTCTTGCGTGAGACAACGGACGCAATTGCCGCTGCCGTCACACAACGAGGCGTCCCCGGCGCCACACGGCGTGCCCGCGCTTTCCGCGGTTTCATCGCAACGTTCACTGCTGCAGATCGGGCGGAAGCATTCCGCCGCCGTGCAATCATTCTCGTCGTTGCATTCGACGCAGGTGCCGCTGGCGTTGCAGACCGAACCACCGTCGAAGTTGCATTCGATGCCCGCTCCTCTTACTTCCTGGGTGCATCTGCCGTCGACACAGTCTGCCACATGGCACCCGTCTTGGGCGGTGCAGTTACCTGAACCGGCGCACTCCACACAGCTGCCCGCCCCATTGCAGACACCCGTGGAGCAGTCCGTCCCAGGAGCCACCGGTACGAGGGAGCATGTTCCTGAGCCCGTGTTGCATGTAGGGGTGGAACACTCCGCAGTTGGGCAGTGGTTGTCAGTAGTACACTCGACGCACTCACCACTTCCACGACAGTAAGGAGTGGTCGTTGAGCATGCGACGGTGTTCGTCGATTGTCCGTTGGAAGCGCAGACGAGGCGGTCCGTACCGCTAGCTGCGCACTGCGCGGTGCTTGCTGCGCAGGCGTCACACTCGAAGTTTATTGGATCGCACAGGCCAGGGGCGCACAGTTCCACCTGGACGAACCCCGACTGATCGCTGTTGCACTCCTCGAGCGCGTCTCCCTGACAGCGCTTCTGTCCTGAAAGGCAGGCCAGTGAGGTGCAGGTCCCTGTGTCTGGATTGCAAGGAGCGCTCGATGTGCAGGGCGGGTCGCCGGTCACCATCCACTCCGTGCCATCAGGTGAACACTCGCGGATTTGATTGTCCACACAACTGAATGTGCCATCCAGACACACGGCGCAGTTCGGACCCGTACCAGCCTGGCAGTGGGCATTGCTGGCGCAGGAGGCCGTTTCAGCTTCTAACAGGGTCGGAGCACAGGCAATACGCAGCGCTCCACTGCAGTAGACTTCACCCGGGGAACGACCGATGCACTCGGTGGCTGGCGCCTCGCAGGTCCCCGTCATGGGGTCGCACACGTTCCCAGACGTACAAGGAGTGGTCGCCAACACGTCACCGCTCTGACAGATGGACCGTGTTGTGGAGCCGAAGGCGTCGCAGACGATACTGCCTTCCTCTAGATCATCGCAATCGGTCGGCGCTTGGCCATCGGGTGGTTCGGTTCCCGCGTCAGTGCTCGGGTCAGTTCCTTGGTCTGTGTCCGTTTCCTGGACGTCAGTGTCTGCGAGGTCGGTGTTTGCCTCCGTCGTGTCTGTGGCGGACAGCGCTTCGTCGGTTTCGGTTGAGTCGGAATCGGACACCGTGCCCGCGCTATCTGTTTCGCTGAGCCCCGTTTCAGCGGTTTGGTCCGAGTCGTCTGCGTCCGCGGTCGTGTCCTGGGGTGTTTCTTGCGATCCGATGCACCGCCCATCGTCACATTGCTGATCTTCCAAGCAGTCGACGTCTCCAGTGCACGAATTGCGGCACTCACCAACACTGCAGGCGCTGCCCGAGGGGCAATCGTCGTCTACTTCGCACTGGGCGGTGTCCGCGAACACGCATGCCATCCCATCGTCGGTCTGCAGGCAGCGCTCTCGTCCCTGACAGTCACGGTCTGCGCGGCAAGGCGCACTGCAAACCCTGAAGATACAGATCAGCGAGTCGTCAACGCAATCCGAACTGAGCACGCACGTCGCCCCACCGTCCGCTGCAGTGAGGAAGCCGTCGGTTTCGGTCCCGGCACCTTCGTCAGGTGCCAATCGTCCTTCCTCGATATCGAAGACGGCGTTGCAGCCGACACCAACGAGGAATGTTGCCGCTGCGGCAAACGCCAATGCCGCGCGCGGCGTTGGGCGTTCGTTGCTCGGCGGTCGCGCTGCGCTGCGCTGCGATCTGTCGCGGAGGTCGTTTACTTTCGTTTCTGGGAAGCCAACCCGGTTCAGCGCCGAGCTGCAGCCCCAACCGGCGATACGCTCGCATTGGGGCGTGCGCGCGCTGAACGGAACCCTCATTGTCCCAATCATCCGTCAAGCAACCTTGTCTAGGCCAGCACTTTATCCACGCGTTCGCGTTCATGGGAGGATCTGCAGAAGTGTCAACTACGCTCAAGTCAGAGCGGAAGGCCGCCGCAGTGTAAGCAGTTGACGCGCCGCCTCGAGCTAGCTACTGTGGCGTCCATCGGAGGTTAATCGGTGGCGCGTCAGTACGTGCAGCAACTCGTCTCGGTGTTGCCTCGAGACGCGAGCATTGGCGCGTCCAGGTTCGGAGCGCGCTGTGTCGCCTCAGCGCGCTGTGTCGCCTCAGCGCGGAAGGGGTTGAAGGTGGCCGTCGGTGCGATGTGGTGCGCCGCGGTGCTCTTTTGCGCGGCTACGGCGGATGCCCAACAGGCTCTCGCAGAGTCTCTCTTTCAACAGGCGCGTGACCTGCTGGAGCAGGGCAAGATCGCTGAGGCTTGTCCCAAGTTTGCGGAGAGCCAGCGTCTAGACCCAGCCACAGGCACGTTGTTGGGTCTGGCGTTGTGTCACGAGCAGGAAGGCAAACTCGCCTCAGCGTGGGCCGAGTTCGTCGAGGCGCAGGGCATGGCCAAGCGAGAGGGGCAAGAGAAGCGGCGGCAGTTTGCCGCGCAGAAGGCGGACGAGCTGCGTTCCAAGCTGTCCACGTTGACTCTCGCCGTGGGGCCCGATGTAGCTGACATTCCGGGGTTAGAGGTAAAACGCAACGGTGTGGTCGTCGGGAAGGGCGCGTGGAATGTCGCGGGTCCGGTAGACGGTGGAGATCACCGCGTCGAGGTGACTGCTCCCGGCAGGCTCGGTTGGTCAAAGACCGTCACAGTCGCACAGTCTGGCGCAGTGGAGGCTGTCGCGGTCCCCATGCTCGACGAAGCGCCTGCGGAAGTCGAACCCGCGGCAACTGTGGCGAGTCCGACAACTGGGGGCGGTTCATCGTCTGACCTAGAGGCCCCGCCCAAGAGGGATGCCCCGGCCTTGGATGCGCAGCAGTGGGTGGGGATCGGCGTTGCCAGCGCTGGCGCGGTGTCCCTCGGCGTCGGTGGTTTCTTTCTGTTGGACGCCCTCGGCAAGAAATCCGACGCTGACGCGGAGTGCGATGGGAACGTCTGCACCAGCAAAGGGGTGGAGTTGAAGGAGGATGCGGTGGATGGTGGCAACCTGGCAACTGTATTTGGGCTTGCCGGCGCGGTGCTCCTCGGCACCGGGGCAACGATTTACTTCCTTTCAGAAGGACCGCGCGAGCGTGGCGCAGAGAACACGTCTCGTCTGGTCGTGGGTGCAACCGGGGACGGAGTACAGGCGACCTTCAGCGGTACGTTTTAGAGAACCTACGCATCTACCCCGAGCAAGGGCCGAACCACCGCGCGCCTTGAAGCGCCGTTTCATAGCCTCGTCAGCACACTCACTTTGCCCACGTCGCCCTGCCGCCGTACTCGTATCTCGATGCCTGTTGGTCCCGCGTGTCATAGGCCGCGGCGGCTAGCGCGGCAACCTCCGTTGGACTTGCCGTTCGTTTCAGTTGCTCTGGATGCGCCGCGAGATAGCCGGTGTGATAGTGCCCGACGCGAAAATCGTCGTCCTCCAAGACGCGGGTCAAGAGTTCCAAGTTCGTGGTCACACCGTCAACGCGCATTTCGCCGAGTGCGCGTAGCATCCTGCTCAGTGCACTGGCTCTATTAGTGCCCCAGGTACACACCTTCGCGAGCAAAGGATCGTAGTGGCTGCCCACTTGGCTGCCCTCGATGACGCCGCTGTCGGTGCGTACGTAGGGGCCGCCTGCCGTTCTGAACACCTTCAGCGTTCCAGTGCGTGGCAAGAAGCCAGCGCTCGGATCTTCCGCGTACAGACGGCATTCGATCGCGGCGCCGCGGCGATCGAGCGTGTCTTGTGTCCAGGATAGTGAACCGCCCGCAGCAACATGCAGCATCTCTTGGACCAGATCCGTGCCCGTCACCAGTTCGGTGATGGGATGCTCGACTTGGAGGCGAGTGTTCATTTCCAGGAAGTAAAACTGCTCATCTTCGCCGAGCAGGAATTCCACTGTGCCCGCGGAGAAGTAGTTCACGCTGCGTGCCAGGTCCAGCGCCACTGTCGCCATCTGAGCACGAACAGCGTCGCTCAAGACGGGGCAGGGAGTCTCTTCGATGATCTTTTGGTGTCGTCGCTGGATGGAACAATCCCGTTCGAAGAGGTGAACCAGATTGCCCTGCTTGTCACCGAGGATCTGGATCTCGACGTGCCTGGGATTGATGATCGCTTTCTCGACGTAAAGCCGCCCGCTTCCGAAGGCTCGCTCCGCTTCTCGTGAGGCGGGTTCGAAGGCCGATTCAAGCGCGGCGGCGTCGTCGAGTTGCCGCATCCCTTTTCCCCCGCCTCCGGCAGAGGCCTTCAACACGACCGGAAAACCAACTCGCCGCGCGGTTGCGACCGCGTCGGCCGCATCGTTAGCTGAACCACCGGGGACGAGGGGTACCCCCGCGGCAGCAGCAGCGTCTCGTGCCGACAGTTTGTCGCCCATCACTTCGATGGCATGGGGAGACGGTCCGACAAACGTTACGCTGCGGCGTTCACACTCACGGGCGAACTCGGCGTTCTCAGAGAGAAACCCGTAGCCGGGAATGATTGCATCGCAGCCCATGCGATGGGCCGCATCGAGGATACGGCCCATCGACAGATAACTGTCGCTGGCCGCGGCAGGTCCGATGCAAACCGCCGTATCCGCCAAACGCACCGCAAGAGAAGGCGCGTCCGCCTCGCTGTAGACGACAACACTCGGGAGTCCCAGGTCACGCAGTGTGCGCAGAATGCGGCACGCGATCTCTCCGCGATTGGCAACCAGGACCCGTGAAAACGCATTGTTCGCGCTCATATCTCGATTTCCGCCCACTTTCCTCGGTACCACATCACACCGTAGACCAGTGCCTGCAGGACGCGGTAGCTGGCTTGTGCGGTCCAGATACCGATCAACCCATAGCCGAGGACGGGTCCTATCACATAAGCTGCTGGCAAGAACACGCCCCACTGGGCGAAGGCAGAAACGAACATCACATTACGATTAGCACCGGCTCCGAGCAGCGCCTGCTGCAGCACTGTCCCAGCGGAGTCGATACCGATCCCCAGCGCAAAAATCCGCAAGGGCCAGCGGGCGATGGCGATGGCTTCCGGGTCGTTGAGAAACGTGCCGAGGATTGCGTCCGTCATCAACAGCATGGGCAAAGCCAGAGTCGCCGACACGAACAGCGAGACACGGACAACGTCCCATCCCCAGCGCGAAGCCTCTTTGGTCGAACCCGCACCCAACGCGTGCCCCACCAGTGAGGTTGCGGTGATGCCAAGCGCCAAGCCTGGCAGTACTGCGACCAGCATGACGTTGATCAATACACCGGCCGCCGCCGTTTCCAGGGTTCCGAGCCTCCCGAGGATCCAGAACAGCGCAACGAACCCGCCCGCGAAGAGCAGTTGTTGGATGCATGTTGGCGCTGCGAGCCTCGCGATCGACCTTATGGTCACCCAACGCGGCACCTGAGCGAGGAAGCCGTTGCCGCGGGCATGTCGGAAGCCGAGCATGAAGTAGACAAATGCGCCGACGACCGTGGCGATTGCGCTCGCAATTCCAGCTCCAACAGCGCCGTACTCAGGGAAGCCCATCTTACCGAAGATCAGTACCCAGTTGAGGACGATGTTGGTCGCGTGAACCACCAACAGCGTCAGCAAGTACAACTTGGGCCGCCCCGTGCCGTTCCAATAGCCCCGAAAGGAGAGATTGACCCCTGCTGCAGTCAGTGCCAGAGCCCGTGCGGTCAGGTAGGGTATTCCTATCGCCACGACTGCAGGGTCTGGCGTGAGGTGTCCGAAGATGGTCGGGATCAAAGGAACGTAGAGCGCTGTTAACGGCACACCTACTGTCAGCGCCAGCAACAAGGCTCCGTTCAAGCTTTCCGCGCTCTCGGTGCGGCGACCCTCGCCGTGACGCCGCGCGGCGATCGCCTGCACTCCGGCCGACAATCCCATGACTGTCGCAACAAAAGCAAAGTTGACCATCCCCCCGGCGCTCACGGCCGCGAGGGCCGTCGGCCCTTTCTTCCCGACCATCCAGGTGTCCACCAGGTTGAGCACGTTCTGCGACACCATGCCTCCGATGATTGGCAAGGCTAGACTCGCGATCTGACGAGCCCGTTCTCGCCAACTCACGGCGTTCGGTTGTTGGGGATTTCCGTGCATGCGGCGTTGGGTCCGGGTTTAGAGCACATCGGCCCGTCCTCCGTGGCCTCAAACCGCGTGTGCATCACTCCTGGCTCGGTTTGTGTTCGCGGGCGAAGCGGGTCACAGTCTGCGGCGCGCCCACACTGCAGGGGGATGTGTCCATCCCTGTAGGACTGCACCGAGAGCGAAATTGCCGCCCCTGTGCTCCCGACCGGCGGGCGCCACTCTGACGACAGAACGGCGCCGGATGTCTCATCGCTGTTGACTCATCTGCCCAGGTGTATAATCCCTCCCGAGCAGGAGGATCCAAGTGTTCAGAAGACAACGGATTTCGGGTGTACTTGTAGTTGGCGCTCTGGCTTTGAGCGCTTGTGGTGGGGCAGCGGTCCCACAGGACAAACTGACTTCGGCGGAAGCCTCCGTTCGAGCCGCCGAGGTGGGTGGCGCGGCGGACAATCCCCAGGCCGCGCTGCACCTGAAGTATGCGCGTGATCAGATCGCTGAGGCGCAGAAGCTGATCGAGGAAGATGAGAACGAGGCAGCCGCGGCTCTGTTGTCGCGCGCCGAGATCGATGCCGAACTCGCGCTGGCGTTGTCACGCGTGGAAGAAGCCAAGGCTGAAGCCGCTGCCGCACGACAAGAGATCAAGGAAATGCAGCGGAAGAGCACCGGGCAGTGAGCTCGCGAGGAGGTATGACGATGAAGTTGAATCAGACCCTAGGCGTCGCGCTCGTCGGGAGTGCTTTTGCGTTGCTAACTGCGTGTGGCGCGTCGGTTGCTCCACGGGAGTTGGAGGACGCCCGTGAAGCCTTCCACAAGGCGAAGGAAGGCCCCGCTGGCAAGTACGCGCTGGCCCAGCTTGAAGAAGCCAAGCAGGCGCTTCAAGAAGCCGAGGCCGCATTCAACGACGGCGGCGAAGACGAAACGAAGGACCTCGCCTATGTCGCTGAGCGTCGGGCTCAACTCGCCGCTGCTGCGGGGGCGTTGGCTGAAGCTCGCAAAGAGCGTTCGGATGCGATCGCAGCGATGGAGAAAGCTCGCGAAGCCTACCAACGTGCAACTGAACAGCGTCTGACGGCTGCGGAGCGCGCTCTCAGAGACAAAGAAGCTGCGGCGCGCGAAGCGAACGCCAAGCTCGACGAGGAGACGCGCCGCCGTCAGGCCGCCGAAAAGAAGGCGGCTGCGGCGCTCGCCAGCCTCGAAGAACTGGCCAAGGTCAAGGAGGAGGCCCGCGGTGTGGTGATCACGCTTTCTGGCGCGGTACTGTTTGCCAGTGGCAAGAGTGAGCTCCTGTCGATCGCGCGGTCCAAGTTGGACGAGGTGGCCAAGGCATTGACCGACCAAGGCTACAAGAGCATCGTCGTTGAAGGTCACACTGACTCCCGCGGTTCGGACCAGGCGAACTTAGTCTTGAGCGAACGCCGCGCCGAGGCTGTGCGCTCCCACCTGGTGAGTCGGGGTATCGATGCCAGCAAGATCACCTCGGTGGGCATTGGCGAGAGCCGTCCCGTGGCCAGCAACTCCACGGCTGATGGCCGAGCGAACAACCGCCGGGTCGAGCTGGTAGTTCAGCCAGAGTAGGCTCGGCTGAGGGAGGCGCGGCTCATCGCAGGTTGAAGGCCACCCAGTTTGGGTGGCCTTCGCGCGCTTAGCATGGGATGGGCGCTATCTTGCGGGTGCGAAAGCACCGTATCTTCGAAGTGCCCGGACCCCAGTGGGCTCAGTTGTCGCTAGCCCGCGTTCCCACGCGGTGAGATCGGAGGTGGCACGTCCGAGGTGCTGGGCTCCCTGACGATCTTCTCCAGCCATTCCGTGGTGGGCCGGACACGGTGCCAGATCTCACGCTCGGGAGTGCGTTTCGCTTCGACCTCCCAATACCTCACCGTGGGCCTGCCGGCGTTCCCCACAACTGCCAGTGGAATGCCGGTAATTGGGTCGCTCTCGTAGACGAAGAACGAGTGGTAGTGCAGCTCCACCGGGTCCCACGGCGTTTTACCGCGGATCATGACGATGTCGCCTGGCTGATAGTTGTCGCTCTGTTCCTGCAGGTAGTTGACGAAGCGTGCTCGTTCACCCAGTGGAATACGTTCCCGAGTCGCCACATCGAGCACTTCGAATTGCGTGGGGTTCTCTCTCGCGTGAGCGAGGAAGCCCGGCACACGTCGCAGTTTTGCCCGTTCGAGGAGGTTCATGGGCTCGTAGTCCAGCTTACCGACGATGCGCTCAGGCGGTGAACCTTGATCAGCCCACCACGAACCGCTGGCGCGCTCGAACGTGTCCGTCAAGAAGTCCACGCAGACCTGAGGTATGAGCGGCTTCCCGCGGCGGTTGAACACGAAATAGCGATCACCGTTGTAGGCGTACGAACTGCGGCCAGCCATGTAGGCGGTGAGCCAGTTTCGCCGTAGTTTGCCGTCGAGTTGAAAGCCGTACTCGTGGCGGGGTTCATCGAAGGGGAGCTGATCTTCGATCTGCTCCAACATACTGCTCCGCAGAGACTGAATCACTTTCTCTCGGCGATCAGCCACCGCCTTGGCGGCCTGGACTTTCGGCCAGAACTCGTCACCAACGATCTCACACTCCAGGTCTAGCCGTGCGCCTTTGCTCGACAGGACACTGGGCACCCAAACGTTGTCGTAGCGAAGGTTCGCCACAATGGCGTCCGGGGTGACGTGCCTCAGGTTGACTTGGTTGAAATGGAGTCGGTAGCGCAGCTCCCGAAAGTCCCGGACGATAGAATCTTCGAGTGGCGGCGCCTTGCCGTGGCCGATACGATCGAAGAGTAGCAACCGGACTTCGTCCCCTTCGTTCGGACCATCCACGAAGTAGTACAGGCCTCGCTTGCGCCGCTCTGCGTGGTACGTGGACGAGCCGCGCTGGAGCCAAATCCGGTCATGTCCGAAGAGGTGTTCCGCGCCGACCAGGTTGACGATTGCGTACGCCATCGTTGGGCTGTCAGCGTAGAGGTAGCCATCGCGCAGCATGACTGCCCTTCCCACGAATGGCCGCTGCTTGAACTTGGGAAGGAGTGCCTTGATTGCATCCCAAGGATGGTCTGTCTCGGCGAGCAACTTCCGATAACCGACGACGATGGCGTTCGGTGGATCCGATGCGTTGTCCTGAAATCGCGGTGGCTCTGTCAGCCAAAGGGGTTCGGCCTTGGCCTTGGTCAAGATCGCCAGCCGATTCTTCTCGAACTCCGGGGCGCCAGGCACGGGGCTCTCGCTCAGTACCTCGCGCATCCGTTGTTCGCAGGCTTGACGCGCTTGCTCGTGCTCATCCGCCCGACGTTTCGTGGCTGGCGGAGGGTCGTACTCGGGTCCCACATGTTCGGCGGCTGGACTCGCGTTGCTGGTCGTGCAGCTAAGCGCGCCCAAGGCAATCAAACACATCCAGAAGTGGCGAGGCAACGACATGACGACTCCAGTCGAACCGGCTCCTCCGTGCTGCAGGTTACGCTTCCCTAGTCCTGTCGATTGCGACGACAATTCGAGTCGTTTCGTCAAGGTCGTAGAGACGCGGTGTCATCCAGGTTGGATCTGATGAGCTCCCTTGGAGAAGCTGGGGTTCAAAGAAATCTGGATCGGCGGACCTGACTGCGCAAATGTTTCACCGGTTTATTCTA
Organism: Polyangiaceae bacterium; assembly: GCA_050298815.1. Taxonomy (GTDB): domain Bacteria; phylum Myxococcota_A; class Polyangia; order Polyangiales; family Polyangiaceae; genus SZUA-265. The sequence goes on along the minus strand of JBNKUV010000083.1, from coordinate 32,823 downwards.
TTCTGTTGTCAAGGATAATGTGGGCTTCTGTAGTCAAAGGACGGCCGGGCGGACAACCTGCTAGCATTACCCCAGCGACGGGGCCTGAGCGGCGTGGCGTTGCCAAACCGAGGCGTCGCCTCTGATATACCTGGGCCGAGACGTGAGTGAGGGTCAACGAGATGTCGTCGGCGTGGCCGACCTGTGTCGGCGCCTCCGGCGTGCTCTGGAGAGCGTGTCGGGGCGCGACTGGGTGCAAGGTGAGGTCGGTGCGGTGCGCCAAGTGAAGAGCGGACATTGCTACTTCGCGCTCAAAGACGAGCGGGAGGAGGCGATGGTCGACTGCGTTGCTTATCGTTTCCACGCGCTCAAGGTACGACGACATCTCGCTGAAGGGGCACGCGTGCAGGTGTTCGGCCGTGCCACGTTCTGGGCACCACGGGGGCGAACCCAGTTGGTGGTTGAGGGGGTCAGGCCCGTCGGGCGCGGCGCATTGTTGGAGCAATTGCAGCGGCTCAAGGAGCGGCTGGCGTCGGAGGGGTTGTTCGACGTGGCGCGCAAACGCCCGCTGCCCGGCGACGTGGCGTGCGTCGGAGTGGTGACGAGCGCCGACGGCGCCGCATGGCACGACATTCGCTCTGTCGCCCTTCGGCGAGGCGCGGTCAAACTCGTCCTCTGCTCAGCGCAGGTGCAGGGTGAGGCAGCTGCTCGTAGCATCGTGGCGGCCATTGACAAGGTCGAACGCTATCCAGGGATTCAGCTATTGATCGTCGGTAGGGGCGGGGGCGCCTTCGAGGACTTGCTCGCGTTCAGTGACGAAGGCGTGGTGCGACGCATCGCAGAATGCAGAGTCCCAGTCATCAGCGCTGTGGGGCACGAAATCGATACCAGCTTGAGCGATCTGGCTGCAGATGTGCGCGCCGCCACTCCGTCGGAAGCGGCGGAACTCGCGGTGAAGGACCACAGTCAACGCGTCGACCGACTGAAACAACTGCAGCTCAGCTTGTGGCGCGCCCAACAGCGACGATTCGAGGAGGACCGGCACGCGCTCGCTCGGCTGCGCGCGCGCCTTGCCGATCCCAGATTTCTCATCGCGCACAAACAGCAGTGGTTGGATGAACTGCGGACTCACCTGGAGCGGGGGATGCTCCGTCGACTGCGGACGAACGTTGCGCAGTTCAGGGGCATGGAGCAACGCCTGGGGCAGCGGCATCCAAGCGCCAGCTTGGCACGCTCCCGTCAGCAGCTGCAGCGACAACTGACTCGGCTCGAACGAAGCGTGTACAATCGACTAGTCGTCGAACGTCAACTCTCGACCAACCTCGAGACTCGTCTGGAGGGTCTCAGCCCGCTGAGTATTCTCGGGCGAGGTTATGCCATTGCTCTCGATGGGACAGGACGAGCAGTGCGAACGGCGGCACAGGTAACCAACGGCGACAAGCTGTATGTGCGGTTGCACCAGGGTAGCCTCGGCGTCGTGGTAGAAAGCTCCGAGCCCATCCCAAACGGAAGGCAACGCCCATGACAAAGCAAAGCTACATCTTGATTGGCCATCCTGTGGGGCACTCGATGTCGCCGGCGATTCATGGTGCGGTTTACCGTCGGTTCGATCTTCCGCATACGTACACGGCTGTAGATTGTCCGACGGAGCAGAGCGTTGCGGAGCAAGTAAACAAAATCCGTCACGGTGAGCTCGCTGGCGCGAACGTCACAGTTCCCTGGAAGAAAGTGGCATTGGGCTTGGCAGACCGCGCTGACCCGACGGCCGCCAAGACTGGAGCGGCCAACGTGCTGGCGCGGGGCGACTCTGGCGAGGTCGTTGCCTACAACACCGATGTGTCGGCCTTGGCAGCCTGTCTCAGAGCTGGAGCGACCCAAGCCGGGGCAGCGGTCGTGTTTGGCAACGGGGGCGCCGCTCTGGCGGGGGTTTCCGCGAGTCAACTTGCGGGGGCGGCGCCTGTGTGGGTCACCGCTCGAGCGTTCAGCGAGGACCTCCCTAGGGCGGAGTGGCCTCACCGCGAGCAGTTTGAGGCCCTGGGTGCAACACTCGTGGCGTGGGATCGTACGGAGCGATCGGAGCTCCAGCAAACGTTAGCCGCAGCATCTCTCATCGTACAAGCGACCAGCGCCGGCATGCTGGGCAAAGGGGGTGGTGAGGCTTTGGCCGATATGGTCCCGTGGCAACGCCTGCGGTCAGATGTCTTCTTGTATGATCTCGTCTACAACCCACCCGTGACCGCTTTTCTGGAGCGTGCGGGGATACTGGGACTGAAGGCGGAAGGCGGGCTGTCCATGTTGGTGGGACAAGCCGCTCGGGCGGTGGAGATTTGGCTCGGGGTGACTGCGCCGCGTGCGGAGATGACCGCGGCGGCAGAACGAATTCTCCATGGGCTCAGCGAATGAGACTCGAGGTTTGGCCCAAGGTTGACACTCGCGGTGAGCTCGAGCCCGCTGAGGGGGAGTGGTTGCACACCAACGGAGCGGGGGCCTACGCGATGAGCACCTTGGCGCTGATGCATACCCGGCGATTTCATGGTCTATTGGTGGCTGCGCTCAACCCGCCCTTGGATCGTTTCGTGATCCTCAGCCACGCGGAGACCACAGTGGAAGTGGGGCGGCGCATCTACAGTCTTTCCACCCACCAGTTTCCGGAGATAGCTCCGACGCCAGGATATCGTCTGCTGGAGGAGTTCGCTCAGGACCCCCTTCCACGTTGGCGTTATCGTTTCGGCAACGGTCACCTCGAACGCAGCTTGGCGCTGGTTCGGGGGCGCAACGCACTGGTCCTGTCGTATACGTGGCACGGTAAGTCCTCCGTGAAATTGAACGTGCGCCCGCTGTTGCCGATGCGCCCAATTCACGAGTTGTGTTCGGAACAGGCTGGAGTCGCCCAGAAGGTGACTCTCCGCCGCGGAGAGGTCTCGGTGCAGCCTCTCAACGAACTACCACCGCTGGTGTTCGGACACGCGGGCATGTTCATGGGGTCTCCCGACTGGTGGCGCCGTTTCGAATACCCCGAAGACCGCCGCCGGGAGGTGCACTACCAAGAAGACCTGTGGACGCCCGGAACGTTCGAGGTTGTCCTCGAACCCGGCAAGCCGAACTACTTGACGGCTTCCATGGACGGCGCGCTGGCCGGTAATCCAGCAGACGCAATGGAGCATACCCGGCAGATGCTCTTGGCTCTGGATCCAGGGCCTGAGCATTCCATCGAGGTGCGTGCTCTGAGCATCGCTGCAGAACAGTTTCGGGTGCCTGAGTGCAGTCGTCCGGGGACGATAGCTGGCTATCCTTGGTTGGGGATGCGTAGTCGGGATACCCTGATGAGTCTGCCAGGATTGTATTTGGTGAACGGTCTGATCCCCGAAGCGATCAATGTGCTCAAGACCACCATCAAGCATCGGATCGACGGTCTGCTGACGACACACATTGCCGAGCTGGGGGCCGAACAAGAGGAGGCGTGTGTCGACTCCAGCTTGTGGTTCTTTGAAGCGGTCCGCCAACTCAGAGAACACTCCCCGGACCTGTCATTCATTCGTTCGGATCTCTTCTTGGTGATGAGGGAAGTTTTTGAACGGGTGCACCGCCCGGGCAATGAGCTGGTCTGGCTCGACCAGTCGGGATCACTCGTGTTGCGTAGTGATCGGGCACCACTGACGTGGATGGATTCGCGGGCGCGAGGAAGCCTCGTCACACCTCGTCACGGCATGGCCGTCGAGATGCAGGCGCTGTGGTCGCGGGGCTGCGACACACTTGGTGCGATCGCCTCCGAGTTGGGGCAGTTGGAACTGGCGGAGCGAGCCGCGCAGGCACGCGACTCGACCCGAATGGCGTTCAAAGAGCGTTTCTGGTGTGACGAAACCAACTACGCGTTCGACCTCATCGACGAGCGCGACGGCCGCTCGGATGATGCGCTCCGCCCAAACGCCGTGATTGCTCTCGCCGTCGACCCGGAACTCTTTGAGCCGTGGCAGGCAGCGGCAATCGTTGCGCGAGCGCGCGAGGCGCTCTTGACGCCTCGGGGGCTTCGAACCCTCGCCCAAGGTCACCCTGAATACGTTGGCTACTACGAAGGCGCGATGGAGGAGCGTCGCGCCGCGTACCACCAGGGTGTTGTGTGGGGGTATCTTCTCGGCGCGTTGGCGCGCTCCGCAATGCGCCTCTCACCAAACGATTTCGAACTCTCGATGGACATCCGTGACTGGGTGCAAAATGCCATGAAAAATGGCTCAGTCATTGGGCAGATCGCCCAGGTTGCCAGCGGCGACTACCCCCACGACGCTGGCGGTTGTCCGGCTCAGGCGTGGAGCGTGGCAGAACTGTTACGCACCCTCAAGAGTGGGTGGGACGCCTGAGCGCGGGGGCTGTGCATGGATTGTAGGTTGTGACACCATATGGCAACACCCCCGTGAGGAATTCCCGAAATCTCAGCGCGCTGGGGTACCGGCGCATCGTCTTGGCCCTCGTCACGCTGGTCGTGGTGCCGACCACGCTGTTGCTGATCATAGGTGCGGTGCTGTTGTTTCTGGGCGAGGCCAAGGTCAACGTGCTGATGGGGATCTTGGTGCTCGCCTTCAGTGGTGCGGCGGGTACGGGCATCGTGCTCGTCTGGGTGTTCGTGCGGCGCGAGGCTAATCTTTCCCAGTTGCAGAACGACTTCGTATCCAAGGTTTCACATGAGCTACGGACGCCGCTGACGTCGATTCGCTTGTTCGCGGAGACTTTGGCGATGCGACGTGGCGATCCGGACTCCGAACGTAAGTGCATTGACGGTTTGCAGCGCGAGGCCACGAGACTGCAGGCGTTGATTGATCGGTTGCTGGATTGGGGGCGAATGGAAAGCGGGCACCGCGAATTCGACTTCCGAGAAACCGACGTGGACGCCATCATCGAGGATGCCATTGCCGCCGTCGAGCCCGTTCGTGAGCATCTGCATGCCAAGATCGAGGTGATCGTGCCCAAGGGGCTACCCGCGATCATGGGAGACCGAGCGGCTATCAGCGATGCCCTACTGAATCTGCTCACGAACGCTTGCAAGTACGGTGGACAACCGAGCGTCATCCAGTTGCGGGTTGCCGATACGGTTGGCGACAAGTTGCGGATCACTGTATCCGACAATGGCAAAGGTCTACCCGTGCACGAGCACAGTCGGATCTTCGAAAAGTTCTATCGCGTCGACGATCGCCTGGCTCGCGAGCAAGAGGGCAGCGGTTTGGGTCTGGCAATCGTCAAACATGTGGTGCGCGCCCATGGTGGGCGCGTCGAGGTGGAGAGTGCGCCTGGTCAAGGTAGCTCGTTTTCAATCACCGTTCCAAAAGCGAGGAAGGGATGAGCGACGTCGATTCAGGCAAAGAGGCCAAGAACGGAGGCAAGCACATCCTCGTAGTGGAGGATGATGCCAGCATCAGCCTTGGCCTCCGCATGAATCTCGAGGCGGAAGGCTACGCCGTGGATGTGGCCGACGACGGCGAGCACGGGCTGTCCCTCGCACGCGAGACCAAACCCGACTTGATCATTCTGGATGTCATGCTGCCGAAGCTCAACGGTTTGGAGGTGCTCAGAACGCTGAGAGACGAAGCCCAGACTGTCCCCATCATCATGCTCAGCGCGCGGGGAGCCGAGATGGACAAGGTGGTCGGTCTCGAGCTGGGCGCAGAGGACTACATCACCAAGCCGTTCGGGTTGGCGGAGCTGCTCGCCCGCGTCAAGGCCGTGCTCCGGCGAGATGCGCTGGCAAGGCCCGAGCCGAACACGGACGTCGTTCGTTTCGGAGACGTCGAGGTGCGCCGCGCCACTCGTCAGGTCTCGCGGGGGGGGGTACTGGTCGAGTTGACGGCAACTGAGTTCGATGTGCTGTGGTGCCTGGTCGAAGCTGCCGGCCGGGTGCTGACTCGCGAGGAAATTCTGGCCCACGTTTGGGGACCGAGTCATCACGGCACGGTTCGTACGGTTGACAATTTCCTGCTCCAGCTGCGAAGCAAGCTCGAAGCTGAACCCCAAGAACCGAAGTACCTGCTGACGGTGCGGGGGGTCGGATACCGACTGCATTTGTAGCCGGGGCCGCGTTCGGCCCGGGGATTGAACCGCCAGCCGGGGCATGGATTCGGGCCGGAGCCTCGTGATAGACCCCGCCCGTGGACCAGAACCTACTCCGCTCCTACTTCTCCACCGTCTACGAGCTGCCGATTGACGGCGGGACCCTCCGGGCCTCCTTGGATGGTGAGTTGGTCAAAGACGAGGCTGCGCTGCCCGAGTTGTTGCGGTCGGAGTTCGCGATCGTCACTGCGTACAATCCTCGCTCGATGCTACTTCCCAGGCGCGTCAATGAGGGGCGCCATCAAGTCCTGCGTGACCTACTGGTTTTGGGCTGCTTTCGAGTGGAGCACTGCGTCGGCTACGACGAGGAGCCCGACGGGGCCTGGCGTGAGCCCGCGTGGTTGGTGCACGGGATCAGTCGCGAGGAGGCCATCACGTTTGGCACGTCTTTTCGTCAGAACACCATCATCTACTGCCGGGGGATGCGCCCGGAGCTTGTCGTGACGGACCCAACGTGCGACCCCATTGGCAAGACTTACCAGGGGAATTGGCGTGTGCGTTCTTGAGGTCAGCCCTTGCCACGTTTCGCCTGTGTCCCATAGGAGCCTATGAATGCAGTACAACGACCCTAACCAAGGCCCAGACGTCAGTGATGTCGTTGCGGAGGTGTCTGATGTCTTCCGCCGCAACTTCAAGCGCTTTGGGCCCGCACTCGGCATCGCACTGGTTCTGCTTCTGGCGGCCATCGGTATCTACAAAGTCGATCCCGGCGCCCTTGGAGTGGTGCGGCGTTTTGGCGCCGAGCACCGGCGCGCCGGTCCGGGGCTGCACTATGCACTTCCCGTGGTCGAGACCGTGGAGGTGGTCAACGTGGAAGAAATCCGCCGCATCGAGGTGGGTTTTCGTTCCGACCGTATCCTACCGCCTGAGGCGCTGATGCTCACCGGTGATGAGAACATCGTCGAGGTGCGGATGGTCGTGCAGTATCGAATCAACGACCCCGGCAAGTACCTATTCCGCATCGCGCACCCCGAGGAGACGCTGCACAGCGCCGCGGAGGTAGCCATCCGAACCGTGGTTGGACAGTCGAAGATCGACGACGTCATGACCACGGGGCGCGCGCAGGTTCAGGCAGCAACTCGCGTACTGCTTCAACGTCTGATGGACGAGTACGAGAGCGGCGTCGAGGTAACGGAGGTCAAGTTGGACAACGTGGACGCTCCCGATGAGGTCAAGGACGCGTTCAATGCCGTAACCCGTGCCCGAGAAGAAAAAGAGAAACTGGTCAACCAGGCGCGCGGCTACGCCGAGGATAAGGTCCCCAGGGCGCGCGGCAAGGCCAGGACGATCGAGCGAGAGGCTGAGGCATACAAGGAGCAGCGTGTTCTTCGCGCAAAGGGTGACGCGTCGAACTTCTTGTCTGTGTTTGCAGCGTACGAAAAAGCCAAGGACGTGACCCGCCGGCGCCTGTACCTCGAAGCCATGGAGCGCATTCTGGCCAACGCGCCGAACAAGGTTCTGATCGACGAAGAGCTGGCGGGTAAGTCGCTGCCGGTTCTGCCGATCGGCGGAAGGAAAGCGGTTGTTGCTGCCAGCGTCGCAGGAGGTGCCCAATGAGCAAGGGATTGTTGCTGAGTATCCTCGGCGTTCTCATCGTGCTGCTGTTGTTCGTCGATGAGACATCTGCGGTCTTCGTGATGGACGAACGGGAGCAAGCCATCGTGACCCAATTCGGCGAGGTGCGTAAGGAGATCCGCGAACCTGGCCTCTACTTCAAGACGCCGTTCGCCCAAACGGTGCACCGCATGGAGTCCCGCGTGCTTGGCAACGATACGCCCCACGACGACTATCTGACGTTGGATAAGAAAAAGCTGGTCGCCGATCCGGTGGTGCGCTGGAAGATCACTGATCCACGGCTGTTCTACATCACGGTGCAGGACGAATTTAGAGCGCGTCGTCGTCTCGACGATATCGTCAAGAGCGAGATGCGCGACGAAATCTCAGGGCACAACTTCGGTGACATCATCGGCAATGCCCGGGAGCCTCTGATGGCCAATGTCGCGGGACGCGTGCGGGAAAAAGTCCAAGAGTTCGGCATTCATATCGTCGACGTCCGCATCAAACGGGCGGACTTGCCGCAACAAGTTCAAGAAAGTGTGTTCGCGCGCATGCGGGCGGAGCGTGATCGCGAGGCGAAGCGCTACAAGTCGGAGGGCGAGGAAGAAGCCGCCAAGATCCGCGCCGACACCGACAAAGAGGTCACGATTCTGCTGGCCAAGGCGTACGCTGCAGCTCAAAAGATGCGCGGCGAAGGCGACGCCGAGGGCACCCGGATCTATGCCGAGGCCTACGGCAAAGACCCAGAATTCTACGCTTTCACGCGCAGTCTGGAGGCGTACGAGAAGGCGATTTCGAACCAGACCGAGGTCGTGATGTCCTCCGGCTCGGAAATCTTCGAGTACCTTCACAGTCCTACCGCTGGGAACTAGGGGGGACCCAAGTTTCTGTCCGTCGCGAGAGGCAGGAGGACAGAAACTTGGGGACAGCCCCTAGCGTCCGTAGCCCGGCCGTCGGTGCTGCTGTAGACTCTCCGGGCCGTGAACCGCGTCTTCGTCACCCTCGTGATCACCAGCTTGTTCTGGCCCAGCGCGCTGTGGATCGCCGCGCAGCCGGTGGGAGACGCGGCCCACGCGCTGGGACTGACGTTGGGTTCCTTGCAACGCGAGGTTACCCCTTCGCTGAAGCTGCCGGAGGTCGAACCACCGGTCGCGCTTCGTCCCGAGGACCCAGCGTGGCAGGTCGAAGGAGAACAGAGCGCTGAGTCCAGTACTGGCGACCAGGACGTCGAGTCACGGGCCGTGGCCACTGGGCACAAGACCGCACCGAGCAAGCGCTCGTCGCTGTCGACCAAGCACAGCCGGGTGCGGAGCGCTCAGGTGCCCGCGCCGCCGATCCCGAAGAAAGGCCTTCGAGTTTCGGCTTCGACGGTCCTGCGGCTAGCCAACGCCCGAGCGGTGCCCGGCGGAGCTTTTCAACCTGCAACGGGGCGGCAGCCTTCGGGGATGCGGCTCAGCGGTGTGTCCGCGATGGGGGTGGGCTTGCGAGACGGTGACTTGCTCTCCCACGTGGCGGGAAGTCCAGCAACCAGCCGCTCCGCGATTGTTTCCCAAGTGTTGGCGGCGCGAGCCAAACACGCTCAGGCCATCAGTGCCACCTTCTGGCGGGATGGGGAGCCTTGGCGGCTGATCGTGGAGATGCCGTACCTGCGCCGGTCGAGGACGGCTTCGGTGTCCCCGAGTTCGGAGCAGGCCGGTATGGCACACAGCCCGCCGTTAGGAACGAACTGAACACACTGAATTGGAAGGGGAAAAGGACTTCCCATCCAACGTGCGCAGGCGGCCATTGCGCGGATTGGGGCCCGAAGAGCGTCGCGCCGGTGGGCTCTCGGACTTGTTGGTGTCGACTTTTTTCTCGGCGGGGGTTCCGTTTGTCGCGGTCTCATTGCATGACCCAGGCACGACATGTCCAGAACCGTCAATTGCATCAAACTGAAGCAAGAGCTGCCCGCCCTCGAGAAGCCACCTTTCAAGGGGGATTTGGGGCAGAAGGTGTTCGACACCGTTTCCCAGCAGGCTTGGCGCATGTGGCTCGAACATTCGAAGATGCTCATCAACGAGTACCGCTTGGACCTGGTCAGCGAACACGGGCAGCGCGTGTGGATGACGGAACTCGAGAAGTTCTTTTTTGGAGAAGGCTCTGAACTCCCGCCCGAGTTCGTGGCCGAAGGTGACGAGCCGGCTTAGAACCGATCCTAGAAACACCGCAGCGTCGTGTCGGTCCCAAAGTGTGAGAACCGCCCCGACGCTGCTCTGTTCGGCATTTTCTTGATTATGGTTCTGCGGTGTTGCCGGGTCACCGATCCTTTTGGGATCGGTTCTTAGCTGCCTGCTGCCCGCGAGTCTGGGGGGAGTGCGGGCGCGTCGGCAGTTGCCCATTGGATGAACTGCTCCAGGTAAACGCGTTGGGCGTCGGCGTGATTCTTCCAATGCACGCCCAAGTACTCGTGAAACAGCTGAACAGCGATGGCCGCTTCGTCGTGAGAGCCCACGCTGACGATACGCCGCTTCTCCCACTCAGCGTGCTGGCGGGCCCGATTGCGGAGCTCCTGGGTGCGGGCCGGGCCGAGAGCCACGTTGCGATAGGCGATGGCCGCGGCCGTCTCTTTGGGTACCTCGAGCAGCGCGGTAGGTTCGAGCACGCCATCCAGGCAACAGAGCGCCGCATTGATGGCATGGTGAACGGACAGCCCGATGTAGCGCAGTACAACCCTGTTCGCGTGTTCGTCGAACGCATCCGCCGCATCGGGCAAGTGTGCCGACAGCAGGCTCACCGTCTGCCGCTCGAAGTCCTGCGCAGCGTTGAAGAGCGCGCCCCGGGCGCGCTTGACGGCGGGGTAGTCAGCGCTGCGCTGCGCCCACTCCTCGGACAGTCCGTGGTAGGCGACGGCGTTGCGGCGCTCGGAAGGAGGCAAAGCCTGGGACAGCGCGCGCCGGGCGATGCTGGTGGCGGTGTGCATCAGACCACGATGGTGGCTGCTACCTGCCGGCGCCCCTCGCGCCAAGGCCTCGAAGCCACGGGGGAATTTTCCAGACAGCTGATGCCGGGGCTCGACCAGCGGCAATTTCTTCTTAGGTTCCGTGGAAAGATGACTCACACGTCAGACTCCCGCTTCGCGTCCTACCCAAACCCACTGCCAGGTGGGCCCGTTTGGTCTAACACTACCGAGAGATGAACGTTCGCTTTTCCACAGGTTGGGTGTCCAATGGTGTCGTGTTGACCGCTCTGACGGCGGCGGTTGCGTGTTCGGGTGCCGATGACCCGGTTGGCAGCGGTTCAGAGGCCGAGGTGAGCGATACTGACGACGCCGACGTCGAAGCGCCCGGCACTGACGCTTCTGGGGCTGCCGATTCGGCGGCCGCGCCTTGGATTGGGGACGGCACCCTGGACACGGTGGAGTTGGTCCAAGTTTACGATGCTCCGGACCAATTCTTTTGCACCCGCTCTGGTTGCCGTCCGGGGCTTGCCGTCGATCTCGAGTTCAATCCCGTTCGAGCCGGTGAGCTGTGGGTCGTTTATCGACAACCTTACGACGGGCAATCCTGTAACCAGAGTGATCCAGGCTCGCTCGCCTGCGAGCTGCTGGGCAGTCAGGTAGCGATCATCACCGACGCCGACACTGCCAACCCCAGCGTTAACGTGTTGGAGGATGGTAACTCGTGGCACTTTATGCGGGTGGTCACCGCGTTGGCTTTCGCCGACAATGACACGTTCGCAACGGTCGGCGAGGCTCGCACCGGCAACTGGATGGACCATGCGTCCGATTTCATGGGACCCACCTGGTGGTCTTCCAAGCCCAGCGAGTTTGCTGTCGACTTCGGGCTCAATGGTTCGCACCTCGACATGCTGCACGCCACTCCCTTCGGAATGGGTATTGCTCACGACCCCACCCGTTGGCAAACAGCAACCGGTTTCGACACCGGGCCCGTGTTCTGGACGTTCAACGGCGATATTGGTGCCGTCGATCGATATGACTTCAAGGAGCCCCACGAACCTGGAGGTGAGGACCACTCGGATGGCACCTTACACCGCTACGTGGAGGGCAAGCTGAAAATGGCGCCAGGCATACCCAGCCACATGGACTTTGCGAACCTGGGGCAGGTGCCAAGCGAGGAAGGGCTATTCGGTCCGTCGAGCTCGGAAGGCGGCCAGATGCCCGACTGGTGGCTCTACATCGTCGACACAGGGAACCAGCGCGTCGTTCGACTCGACACGAAGTCGGGCACTTTGGGCAACGCGGTGGTGACGCCCGATCCACAACTCGCGGATCCGCGGCAAGTCGATGGTGCAGTGCTCGAGGAGATCGTCCCGGCGGGTATGCTCGAGGCGCCCAGTGGCATTGCTGTTGCCGGGGATGTTTTTTTCGTCAGCGACGCCGCCACCAGTCGCGTCGTTCTGTTCGATCTCGAGGGCGAGGTATTGGGTGCGCTCGACACTGAGTTGCCAGCGTGGTCCCTCGCAGGGCTTGCCATCGGCCCCGACGAGCGCCTCTACTTCGTCGATTGGGCGGAGGGCAGTGTCTACCGGGTCGAGCTGCGCTGAGCAGGGGCGGTCCGATGAGCGCCCCGCGCGGGCCCATTCCGGGGTTTCTGTCTGGACGTTTGACTCGGAGCCGAAACCTGGAGCAACCCAACGGCCGAATTAGGTCCACGGCTCGGCGGTTGGACGTCTGATGGCGGAACGCTTTGTCGACCCTTTTTTGCTGCCCGTGCGCGCCGTTTGTGCGATCGAGCCCAGAGTGTCGCCGAGGTGGCGTCCGTGACGCGGCGCTTGCTATCGTAATCACAGTCTAGAGGCACCCATGGCCAACGTCAGCGTGAACCCCGCAAACCTCGCTTTTGTCGAAGACCTGTACGAGCAGTACCTGGCCGACCCAGAATCTGTGCCGGAACAGTGGCGCAGCTTCTTTCGACGGGAGATGGGGGGGAACACGTTCCGGGTGGGGCCTGGGTTCGCGCCACGCAGCATCTTCCACTCGCCGCTCGTTCACAACGGTCAGACAAACGGAAATGGCGCATCGGCCTACGGCCTCGATTCGCACAGCTCAGCATCCCAGTACGAATATGTCGAGCCGCCGATGGACACCGTGCCACCTCCGCCGGTGGATCTATCGAGTCAGCCTGACCTGATGCAGCCGCCCATCGGATCCGTCCGTCCGAACGGCGTCTCGATGGATCACGCCGTGCGCCAGGATCGCGTGGATCAACTGATCCGCGCCTACCGAGTACGCGGTCACATGATTGCGAAGATCGATCCGTTGGACATGCCACGGCCCGAGCACCGCGAACTCGATCCAGAGTACTACAAGCTCACCGACGCCGACTTGGATCGACCGTTCTCCAGCCGCACCATCTTCGGCACCGAAACACTGACCCTTCGCCAGATCCTCGAGCGCCTGCGCAACACCTACTGTCGCAGCATTGGTGTCGAGTTCATGCACATCCACGACATCGAGTCGAAGAACTGGCTACAAGAGCGCATGGAGGGTACTGAGAACCGCCTGAGGATCCCTTCTGAGCGCCAGCGCCAGATCTTCACGCTCCTCACGGACGCCACTATCCTCGAGGAATTCATCCAGAAGAAGTTTCTAGGTGCCAAGAGCTTCTCTCTCGAGGGCTCTGAGAGCCTGATCCCGCTGCTTCAGTGGGCAATCGAACGAGCCGCCGAGCACGGCGTCGACGAGGTCACCCTCGGGATGGCCCACCGAGGTCGCCTCAACGTGCTGGCGAACATCATGGGCAAGAGCCCACGCGAGATCTTTCGGGAGTTTCAGGACCGGGACCCTCAGCTTTACCGGGGCCGTGGCGACGTCAAGTACCACCTAGGCTACAGCTCTGACTTCCAAACCTCGACAGGCAAGCGAGTTCATCTGTCATTGTGCTTCAACCCGAGCCACCTGGAGTACGTCAACACGGTGGTGATGGGCCGCGTGCGAGCAAAGCAAGACCGCTTTGGTGACAGCGCGCGCAGCAAGAAGATGGGCATCCTCATTCACGGTGATGCGGCGTTCGCGGGGGAGGGGATCGTACAAGAGACGCTGAACCTGAGTGAGCTCACCGCCTATCACGTCGGTGGTACGGTGCACGTGATCGTGAACAACCAGATCGGCTTCACGACCTCACCAAACCAGTCCCGTTCCACGACCTATTGTACGGCTGTGGCCAAGATGCTGCAGGCTCCGGTCTTCCACGTCAATGGTGAGGACCCCGAGGCAGTAGCCCAGGTCGTCAATATGGCGCTGGACTTCCGAGCTCGCTTCAAGCGCGACGTCGTGATCGATATGTACGGCTATCGTCGTCATGGCCACAATGAGACAGACGAGCCTGCGTTCACTCAACCCACCCTGTATCGCGCTATCTCCAAACGCCCCAGCGTTCGCGATAGCTATTTGGAGCATTTGCTGGAGTTGGGCGGCTTCTCTCGTGAGGAAGCCGATCGTATCGCCGTCGAGCGGCGCGAACACTTGGATCAAGAGCTCAATGTTGCTCGCCAGTCAGGGTTCAAGGTTAATGAAGACTGGCTGATGGGCTATTGGGACGGCTACGTTGGCGGGCCGGAGGCCGATGTTGACGACGTGGATACGTCCGTTCCGAAGCAAGAAGTCTCGGCGGCGCTGGAGGCGTTGTGTCGTGTCCCGGAAGGGTTTACGCCGCACCGCAAGCTGCAGCGCTTGTTCACGACTCGACTTCAAATGGCAGCGGGAGAGGCGCCCCTTGATTGGGGGGCGGCGGAGCTTGCCGCCATGGCAACGCTGCTGCTTGGCGGAGCGCCAGTGCGCATCACAGGACAGGACGTCGAGCGCGGCACTTTTTCTCACCGACACGCGATGATTCACGACGTCAACACCGGTGATAGCTACATGCCGATCATGCACTTGTCCCCCGACCAGGCGCGTGCAGAGATCGCGAACAGTCCTCTGAGCGAGGCTGGGGTTCTTGGTTTCGAGTGGGGGTACAGTCTGGATTGTCCCGAAGGGCTCGTGATCTGGGAGGCCCAATTCGGCGACTTCTGCAACGCCGGCCAGGTCATCATCGATCAGTTCATCTGCAGCGCGGAAGACAAGTGGAAACGCTTGAGCGGCTTGGTGCTTCTGCTACCCCACGGCTTCGAGGGGATGGGGCCGGAGCACTCCAGCGCCAGAATCGAGCGCTTCCTGATGTTGGCGGCCGAAGACAACATGCAGATCGCTCAGCCCACCACCCCCGCTCAGATGTTTCACCTGTTGCGGCGGCAAGTGCTGCGCAAGTGGCGCAAACCGTTGGTCGTGTTTTCACCGAAGAGTCTGCTGCGCCACCCCCGCGCCGTGAGTACGTTGGATGAGGTGGCCGGTGGGCGTTTCGAGCGCGTCTTGGGCGACGATGACACGCGGGGCGGAGCAGAGACTAGCCGCGTGCTTCTGTGCACCGGTAAGATATATTACGAGTTGATTCGGCACCGCGAGGAACTGGGACGCAACGACGTTGCGGTCATTCGTGTGGAGCAGCTCTACCCATTTCCGAAGAAGGGCCTGGCCCTCGCGTTGGAAAAGTACGACCCGGGCACGCCGGTCGTTTGGGTGCAGGACGAACCGGAAAACATGGGGGCTTGGTGGTTCATGCGCATGAAGTTGGGCGAGCGTGTGTTTGGGCGCTTCCCACTTTCGAGGGTTTGTCGCGAAATTTCAGCGAGCCCGGCAACGGGTTCGGCCAGTAGTCATCGAATTGAACAAGAAGAGCTGATTGATACGGCTTTTGGCGTCGTTTGAAACGGCGCGGTTGAAGGAGCAGAGCATTGGCAGTCGAATTGAAAGTCCCGACCGTCGGTGAGTCGATCACCGAGGTGCAGATCGGCGAATGGTTGAAGACGGAAGGGCAAACAGCCAAGCAAGACGAGCCCGTCTTGATGATAGAAACGGACAAGGTGACCGTGGAACTTCCCGCGCCAGTCTCGGGCAAGATCACCAAGATTGTGCTTCAGGAAGGTTCCACAGCGTCTGTCGGTGACGTCGTGGGCTACATGGAGGAAGGCGCCGTTGACGAGTCGGCGCCTGCCCCAGGCACTTCGGCGGCCAGGCTGAGCGCCCCGCCGCCCAAACCCGCGTCCGCTGGCGGGCATGTCATGCCCGCCGCGGCCCGCGCCATGGCGGAGTCCGGGCTCAGTAAGGATCAGGTCAAAGGCACCGGGCCCGGAGGGCGCGTTCTGAAGGAGGACGTCGCCAAGGCTGCCAAGGCCAAGGATGGGTCGGCAAAGTCGCCCGCGCCGTCACCTGCGCCAGTGCCCACCGCGGGCTACCGGGAAGAAGAGATCGTCGCGATGACCACGTTGCGGCGGCGCATCGCTGAACGCTTGGTCGAAGCACAGCAGACGGCAGCCATGTTGACGACCTTCAATGAGGTCGACATGAGTGAGGTGATGGCCCTGCGCAAGCGCTACCAGGACGACTTCACGAAGAAGTACGACATCAAACTCGGCTTCATGTCCTTCTTCGTCAAAGCGTGTGTGGACGCGCTCAAGCAGTTCCCAGCGGTCAACGCCGAGGTGCGTGAGAAAAACATCGTCTACAAGAACTACTGCGACGTCGGTGTTGCGGTAGGTGGCGGCAAAGGCTTGGTCGTGCCGGTGATACGGGATGCTGAGCGACTCAGCTTCTCGGAGATCGAGAAGACCATCAAGGACTTCGGGGTTCGAGCTCAGAAGAACACCATCCAGCTCGAGGAGTTGATGGGTGGCACCTTCACCATTACCAATGGTGGCGTCTACGGTTCCTTGCTCTCCACGCCGATCCTCAATCCCCCGCAGAGTGGCATTCTTGGACTGCATGGCATCCAAGAGCGTCCCATTGCGCTGAACGGGCAGGTGGTGATTCGTCCGATGATGTACATCGCGCTCACCTATGATCACCGCGTGGTTGATGGCCGAGAGGCCGTGACCTTCCTGCGACGGGTCAAGGAAGCTGTCGAGGATCCGACCCGGATGCTGATCGAGGTGTGAGGCAAAATGTCTGAACGATTTGATCTAGTCGTGATCGGCGCAGGTCCCGGCGGCTATGTTGCTGCCATTCGCGCGGCGCAGCTTGGTATGCGTGTCGCCTGTGTCGAGTCGGAGGCTCGATTGGGGGGCACGTGTCTGCGGGTGGGGTGCATTCCCAGTAAAGCGTTGTTGGAAGCAAGTGAGCGCTTTTCCGAAGCGCAGCACAGTTTTGCGGACATCGGCATCCAAGTGGGAGAGCTCACTTTGGACCTGCCAAAGATGCTGGGGAAGAAGGATGCTGTCGTAAAGTCGCTGACGGAGGGCATCGGCTTTCTCTTCAAGAAGAACAAGATTACCCGCTACCAAGGCCACGGGAAGATAGTTGGCATCGGCAAAGTCGTCGTGGAATCCGACTCGGGTTCCGAAGAAGTGGAAGCGGACAAGATCTTGATTGCTACCGGCAGCAAGTCTGCGCCGTTGCCCGGCGTCGAAGTGGATGGCGTGGTGGTTGGCACCAGCACCGAAGCCCTGTCGTTTCCAGAGGTTCCCAAACACCTCGTAGTAATCGGCGCGGGCGTCATCGGGCTGGAGTTGGGCTCGGTCTGGCGTCGTCTGGGCGCGAAGGTTACTGTCCTGGAATACCTCGACCGCATTCTTCCGGGAATGGACGCTGATTTGGCCAAGGAAGCGCTGCGTCTGTTCAAGAAGCAGGGTTTCGAGTTCGGGTTGTCCTCCAAAGTTAGCGCTGCCCGTCGGCAAGGAGACGGGGCCGTGGTGGAGGTCGAAGGCAAGGAGCCAATCGAGTGTGATCGTGTCCTGTTGGCAGTTGGCCGCATTCCCAATACGGACGGTCTGGGACTGGAATCGGTGGGTATCGGTACTGGCCGGCGTGGCGTCATCGAGGTGGACGAGCACTTCCGCACCAGTGCGGACGGTGTCTACGCGATCGGCGACGTGATTCCGGGTCCGATGCTGGCGCACAAAGCTGAGGAGGAAGGCATTGCGTGCGTAGAGTTCATGGCGACTGGCTATGGGCACGTCAACTACGATGCCATTCCCGCCGTGGTGTATACTCACCCGGAGATCGCCAGCGTCGGCAAGACAGAGGAAGAACTGAGCGCTGCAGGAACGCCGTACAAGAAGGGTGTCTTTCCGTTTGTAGCGAATGGGCGTGCCAAGGCTCTGAATTCGACTGATGGGCGAGTCAAAGTTCTGGCGCACGCGGAAACAGATCGTGTGCTCGGAGTTCACATCCTCGGGCCACGCGCTGGTGATCTGATCGCTGAAGCCGCCGTCGCGATCGAGTTTGGGGCGAGCGCAGAAGACGTCGCACGGGCATGTCATGCGCACCCGACACTCGCGGAGGCCCTGAAGGAAGCCGCCCTTGCGGTCGATTCTCGGACGATTCACATCTGAGGGAGGACACTGTTCTAGCCAGCCGTGTCCGCCACGGTTCAGCCTGCGGGCGCGCTATTCGGCGGTAGCGCCGGGTCCACACTGGGTGCCTTGCCCGAAGATAGAGCGCGCACGAAGAACACCACGATCGCGACAGCGCCCCATATCAGCGCCAACACGACCCCGCCGTCGATGATGCCGCGCCATGGTTGGGGTAAGCGACTGACCACCAGCACCAGGCACACGACCATCACCACCGTCGACCACGCTACGATCTTGCCACGACGCGTTGCGTGAAATAGCGACATGCAGAACGCGGGGGCAAGGATGGTCTGCGCAGGAGTCGCGGAGCGCGCCAATACGAATGCTCGGGCGACGACCCGCGGCGAGAAGCGCAGCTGAAAAGCACGGTAGCCCTCGCCGTAGACGGAGAACATCGCCCAGGCCGCCAAGGTCACGAGCTGCACCGTCGACAGGGGATACTCCAAGGCTTCAAATGCTCGTGTACCCAGACGCCAGATCGCCTGGCTGAGTAGGAGCAATACGCCTCCTGTCCCCCAGGCAGCGATCAGTAGACCTTTGGTTGTTGGCTTTGGCTCCATGAGCAGGGTTCGCGGACCTTGCCACTCCAACAGTCATTGGGGAAGTCCCCAAGCGCCGCCAGCTGCCGATTAGGAGCCCAGTCGAAATTACGTGAGCCCCGAGAGCGTCGATGCGCCACGCCGGCAAGGCGCAAGGAGTCGAGCCCTGCTGAAGCATTCGAGCGACGAGCAACGCAGTCGGCGGGGATGCAGCGGCGCTCGAAGGCCAGGTGATTTCGACTGGGCTCCTTATTTCGGACCGCTGGAGGGGGGCTCATACGTGGATGTCGCCCGGACGTGGGAGAGAAGGGCTTCGATTTCGGACAGCAATTGGTAGGCCTGAACTCTGCTTGGGTGTTCGAAGCTCGACAGCCATTGCAGCCAACCGCGCGCCAGAAGGGTCATGGGATCGGCGAGGCCCGATCGTGACAAGCGTTCGGCGAGGGCTGGTAGTGCTCTCGGTGCAAGTTCAGCCGGCGCAGCCGACAGAAGTGGCGCGACTAGCCTCCATTGCTCCGTTTCAACCAATGCTCGTAGCACTTCGTAGACTGGCTCGAGGAACCGG
Organism: Polyangiaceae bacterium; assembly: GCA_050298815.1. GTDB lineage: Bacteria > Myxococcota_A > Polyangia > Polyangiales > Polyangiaceae > SZUA-265. The sequence goes on along the minus strand of JBNKUV010000083.1, from coordinate 13,701 downwards.
CTCCAAAGCACCTGCAACCGTTCGGTGTCCCGGCGTCGGCTCAACGTCTCTACCGTCCCTGCCAACAGAGCGAACGGCAAGTAAGTCAACGCGTCGTCGTCAAGCGCATCTTCGGTCAAGACCAGCACGCGATAGGCGTCCATCGACAGGTGGGGGAACGGCAGACAGCGCGTGTACTCGTGGGCGAGGCGCAGCATTGAGCTCAAGATGGGCCCCGGCAGATGCGGCCAGACGACGCCGGCATCGGGCGCCGAAGGCGCGAGGACGTGCGCGCCAGCGTCGTAGCCGCCGTCGGCCCAGGACTGCCAAATTGCTTCAGCCAGATCGGGGAATCCCGTGCGGACCAGCGCCTTCAGTAAGCTCAGTGCGTGAGGAAGTGCCGATAGTGGGAGGGCGTTGCCGAACGAGGGTGAATCAATGAGGCGCACGAATGCGAACAACGGATGAGCAGGGAGGGGTCGCTGACCTGAGAACAGGCGCTGGACCAACGAGTAACCTGCGACAGCGTACCTGCTGGGGTCGTTGGATACCGTCTTGCTGGCTTCGCTTCGCAGGTAGGCGTCGACGGCATCCAATGCGCTCGTCGGGAGTTCGTCAGGGCTCGGCCAGGGGCAAAGCAGCGGAAGAGCAGCGACGGTGCCTAGTTGTTCGGCGACGGCCCAAGTGCGCAGCAGCCAAGCGCCGTAGCGCGTTTGGTCCGCTGGGCTGCACCCGGTACGAGGGGTCGCGTAGTCGTCGAGCGTCAGGACCAACGAACCTTGTAGCTCCCAGAGTTCCATCAGCAAGAGGTCGTCGAGCTGCGTGCCAGTCAGTATTGCGTCGCCCGCGAGTTCGAACACGGATTCCACCGTGAGGGCCCACTCGATGCTCCGTTCATCAGGGGGCGACTGTAACAACAAAGTGAACAACCGCCGTGGGTCGTTGTTCAGGGTAGCTGTCAGTCGTTCACGCATCAGGCGCCCAGTGGACTCCTGTAGCAGGAGACGCCCCCAGGCTAGAGCGCCAGCGTCGAAGACTGCTGTTTCAGCAGCTTGTCGCAACCAGCAGCGAAGCCACCGGGGCTCGAGGCCGAGCACTGAGCCACCACGTAGTATGCCGGCGGCTTCGAGCGCTTGAACGATTCGATACGCGCCTGAGGGCGTCGCCGCAAGTGCGCGCTCCAACTGCTCTGCGGATCTGGACTTGGAGTCCTGGAGCAGAACCAACCGGGTCCACTCGGTTTCGACCTGCCGGGCTGCGTCCTCGCTGACCAGATCGCGCCACTGTTCCAATGTCCTGCTCTCATCCCAAGGACCGGCGGCATAGAGGACGTTCTGCATCATTGCCAAGAGCACCTCGTTGGCGTGCTCGCGGAGCCAACGCGCTTCGCTGCGCCGGGCGACGTTCGAACGGGACAAGCGCCGTTGAACGAACTGGTGCGCAAAATCCTGGAACGCCCCGTGCGGGTCTGCAGGGCCCATTTCATGGACTGCCGACAGTAGCGAGAGCGCTGCATCCAAGCCGTCGATGATGCCCAAGCCGTCCGCTTGTGTGAGTCTGGCGGCGGCGGTTGTCACGTCGAACTGTGTGGGCTTGGGCAGGCGATCAGCGAGCCAAATACACAGGTCGGTGGCGTAAGCCGTGGGCGTCAGAGGTGGTAGCATCTGGCCCGAAGCAGGGACTGAATCGTCCGTAGACACGAACAGCACGCCGACGGCACGGCTGCCGAAGTCCACCGGGCTAGACCCGTCCAGCGACACCATCAACGGTGTCGCACCTTGGACTCGGGGTGCATCGTCTACGGAAGTCGGCAGCGCAAGCCCCCGCAGCTGCAGCCAGCGTGCCGCGAGCCGTGCCGTCGCAGCGTCAGTTCGCCAATGCTGCCCACACCAATCTTGTGGTTGCGTAACATGAACAGGAATTCCTGGAGGTAGACGCTCCTCCAAGAGCTGAATCGCGCGTGCGGCGGGAACGCTGCTCAGCCGCCAGGCTGAGCCCGCCGGTGGGGCTTCGTCTGCTGGGCCGACGGCGGTGGCGATGTCGCCGTGTCCACAGGCGAGGATGGAGGTAAGGACATCTCTTACCTCGGGTCTGTCTCGAAGCCATTCCAGCCCTTGGTTTCGATCCAGCTTACTGAAGAGCGCCGCGAGCGATCGCTCCTGAGCGCGCACGTGAGGGGGCCAAGCTGGGTGTTCCAGGGCGAGAGTCGCCAGTCGGCCGAAGCTCGTCACTGGGGGTTCTGCGGCCCGCATGAGGGTGCGCAACCATCCCACGGCGCTAGGGCGACCTTTCCCGCCACCCGAGCACCCCAGTTCTGTTCAGTGCTGTGTAGCTGGTGGGAGAGAGCATGCGAACGGTCAACGCGGAGGTCGCGCCAGCGGAAGTCCGCTGAGCTGCAAGGCCAGCCCAGCATCATCGTCAGCACATGTTAGCATTATTCTCAATAATCGATTGATTATCGAAAATAATCGACATGTATGCCATGCATACACCTTCCTCGAGCGGAGAGGGCTTGCCCATTGCCGCCTGAGGGGCGCATCGCGGATGGACGCAGGATCCAGCGCAGCCCACAAGGCATCGCAGGCCGCCCCGGTCACATACGCGGTCTTCACCCCCGCTCCGTCGCGAGTCGAAAGCGTTGGACCCGGTGCGAAAATGGGTCGACACCCGGCTCAGAGTCAACTTGGACGCAGCGGTGCCGTCAGTTTGCTCTCCGGCTTCCCGGTTGCCCGGCGCCTCACAGCGATTCTGCCGAGTGTCGCCTCTACAGACCGTCGTCAGCGGCCGCGAAACGTCGCCGCGCTCTCATCGGTTACGCGCCACGGGTGTCACGTTTTAAACAAACGATTTCAGGTGGTTGTGCTAACCTGTGCCCCCCAGGCTCAGTCTGGCTCCGGAAACGCGCTGGGTCGGGAAAGGAACTCGGGATCGTCTTCGCCAGGCTCCTCCGCATCACCCAGGTCTTCGTCGCCCTGGGCATCTTCCTCGTCTTCGTAGAAATCCAAGCTACGAGTCGCATTGCCGATGCACCCCAGCAGAGCCTCCGCGGCAGCGATGAATCCGGGGGTGCGGCGCGTTTCGTCCGACTGTTCTTCGGCGTTCGGTTCACACACGCGCTCGAGAAGCGCCTCGGCAGCGGCAAATTCTGTAACAATTTCCCAGGCTTCCTGCTCGCAATTGGATAGGCGCGCCTGGGCTTGGAGTAGGTTGAAGACTAAAGCTCTCAATTTTGTCTCGCCTTTTGTTTGGCTGGGCTCCCCAGGTAAAACGACCGTGGGCAAGTTTGCTTGAGTCGTGATGCAGGGAAAAGGTGCATTGGCCTTCGGTTGCGTCGCTATCGGGCACTAGGGTAGTGGCCGCAAGTCGCCTTTTTTTTCATGAAGGCTCCACAGTTGCCCGCTGGTTCGTGACTAAGCTCCGGCCACCAAAGAAAGGCTGTAGATGTCAACGAACTCAAATCACGCGGGGGTTAGCGCACTGAGTGTGTACGTGCCGAGACTGCGGGTCTCGCTCGAAAGCTGGTGTCAGTGGACCGACAACTCCTGGGATAAGATCCAGAACGTCGTCGGGCGAAGCTTTCGTGTCTGCAATCGTCATGAGAACGTCTACACGATGGCCGCTAACGCGGTGCTCCGTTTGATCCTGCAGAACGACATCGATCCGCGTCAGGTGGGCTTCCTCGGCTTGGGCACGGAATCGTCGACGGACAACGCCGCTGGGGCGGTCATCGTTCGTGGAATGTTGGACTTGGCCCTGCGTAAGCTGGGTCGCCCGCCACTGTCCCGTCAGGTGGAGGTGCCGGAGTTCAAGCACGCGTGCCTCGGGGGAATCTACGCTCTTAAAAGTGCACTGCGTTACGCTCAGTGCGACGCTCGTGGTCGCTTGGCGATCGTCGTCAGTTCCGACGTCGCCGAGTATGAGCGAGGTAGTACGGGTGAGCAGACCCAGGGCGCGGGCGCTGTGGCTATGTTGGTCGAGGCACAGCCGAAGCTGTTCGAGGTCGACCTACACAACGCGGCCAGTGCTTCAGATTATCGAGGGCCCGATTTTCGCAAGCCGTTCGCACGGCACTTTACCGACAACTACGCTCCCAATACCGCTCGTTTGAGCGACTTTCCGATCTTCAGCGGCAAGTACTCGACGGTTTCGTATCTGGACGAAACGGTGCATGCGGTCGAGGGTATGTTGGCAAACCTGGGGGTTTCCGCCGGCCAGTACTACGCGAGCCTACGGGCGCTCTTTTTTCATCGCCCGTATCACTTGATGCCGGTGCAAGCCATGAGCTTCCTGTATGCGAGGGGCCTAGCACGCGGTGACAATCATCACGATGAGCTGCGCGAGCTATGTGAACAAGCCGAGGTGGCCTTCGAAGACGTGTTGGCAGAGACCACCTCGGTGCCGGATCTGTACGGTCCGATTCATCGTGGTGACCAGCCCATCAACCCGTACGAAGCGACGAGCAAGGTTGCGAGTGCGCTCCGAAAGCAAACGGCGTTCCTCACGCTGCTGGACGAGAAGATGCGCCTCGGGTCCGACTGGGTCAAAGACTTGGGCAACCTGTACTCTGCCGCGCTGCCCGCGTGGATAGCCGCTGGGCTGGAGCAAGCGTTGCACGACGACGTGGAGCTGGCGGGTGAGCCCATGATTGCCGTCGGCTACGGCAGTGGCGATGCCGCGGAAGCCATCCCGATTCGGGCCGTCAGCGGCTGGCGCGAGGCCGCCGCCCGAATCGGTTTCAGGGATGCGCTGGATGGAGCCATCGATCTCAGCCAGTCCCAATACGAGGCACTTCACGACGGGCACGAGGCCAACCTCACCTACGAGCCCCAATCCGAGTTCCGCATCGCGCGGGTCGGTAGCCAATATGAGCCAGCTTTCCAGGACTTGGGCGTCGAGTATTACGACTATGACGCGTGATCGGCCTGACGGTAGGTCAGTGACCTACGTCGTCGTCCAAACCGGCAAAACCGCGCTTTCCGCCTTGCGCGCGTGATGCTGAGCGACCACCGTTAGGACCCAAATCAGCCCCGGGGTCAATTTGCCCGGGGTTGGCGTTCACCCCCCGATGCGAGCGCCCAGCGCGCCGCGACAGAGCTTGGAGCTAGGTCCGGTCACCGGCATCAGCGGAATCTTGGAATTGGTCTCTTTCAAACTGTACCGCTGCCTGCTAAGCGAGCCCGTCCCGCCGATTCCGTCGGTTGTGCCCGCCTGCGATGCGGAGACTGTGGCAAGTCGCCATCGGCGTAATCTCCAAGCTTGAGTTCAGACGTCAGAGAGGAAACTCGTGGGAACCAAAAAGTCGGACCGCGCAACGAAGTCGAGCACATCCACCAAGACGGCAGCGTCCAAGAGCAAGGCCAAGTCAACCAAGGCTTCAAGCACGAAGTCTGCTGGCTCATCCGCCTCGAAGACTCCCGCGTCCAAATCGGGAACGAGCAAGGCGTCCAAGAGTAAGGCCACCAGCACGAAGACGAAGGCTGCCGCCAAGCCGACCGCGACCAAGGCGGCCAGCAAGAGCAGCAAGCCCAAGGCCCCTGCCAAGGAAGCCTCGGTGACTTCGTCGAAGAAGCCGAGGGCAGACGCCAAGAAGGCGCCAAAGAAGGAGGCCAAGAAGGCGGAAGCCATGCTGCAAAAAGCAGAGGCCGACTTGGACAACCCCAATGCCCTGGAGCCGCAGCTTGAAGCTGAAAGCGCGGAGGCCGAGCTGGATGATGATGCGCTTGGCTCGGGTCCGGTGTCGGAACGTCCAGGAGCGCTGCAAGACCTCATCTCGAAGGGGAAGAGCAAGGGCTTTCTGACCTACGATGAGATCAGCGACGCGATGGACGATGAGGCCAGCGCATCGCAGATGGACGACGTGCTCAACGCCTTGGATGGTGAAGACATTGAGGTCATGAGTGCGGCTGCCGCTGAGAAGCGGCGTCCGCAGTCCGCGCCTGCGAGCGATGCGGACGACGCGCCACCGTCCGCACCGGTAACGACGCGCTCGGCACGGGAGTCCGCCGCCGTTGCGGACCCGGCTTACGGTCGGAGCAACGATCCCGTGCGCATGTACCTGCGCAAGATGGGCTCGGTGGCGCTCCTGACCCGCGAGCGTGAGGTGGAAATCGCCAAACGCATCGAAGCAGGTGAGCTTGAGGTTCTCGAGGCCATCCTGGACAGCCCGGTCGCGGTTCAAGAGATCGTTTCCGTTGGCGAACGTCTGCGGTTGCGTAAGATCCGCGTCAAGGACGTCATCCGCGACGGTGAAGAGGACGATCAGGACTTCGACGAGGAAGAGGCAGATCGATGGTTGATGCGTTTGATCGAGAAGGTCAAACGCTTGGACAAGAAACGACAAACCATCGACAAAGACCGCACTGGCGCTTCAGAGGCAAAGGTCTCAGAGCTGACTCTCGAGCTCGCCGCAGTGAAAAAAGAGATGGTCGAGACGCTTCAAGAGATGCGCCTCAGCAAGAAGATCGTCGAGCGCATGGTCACCAAGCTCAAGCGCATCTACGAGCAGCTTGGCAATAAGGACTTCGTCGAGGAGCACGGGCTCAATGTGACGTCGACGCGTGCGACATTCGACGCAATCCGGCGCGGCGAGCGCAAAGCAGAGCGGGCGAAGGCAGAATTGGTCGAGGCGAACCTTCGGCTCGTCGTTTCGATAGCGAAGAAGTACACCAACCGGGGTCTGCAATTCCTCGACTTGATTCAAGAAGGCAACATTGGCCTGATGAAGGCGGTCGACAAGTTCGAGTATCGGCGCGGATATAAATTCAGCACGTATGGCACGTGGTGGATTCGTCAGGCCATTACCCGGGCGATCGCCGATCAGGCGCGCACCATCCGCATCCCCGTTCACATGATTGAGACGACGAACAAGCTCGTCCGAACCAGTCGGTATCTGGTTCAGGAGTTGGGGCGAGAACCTACCCCCGAAGAGATTGCCGAAAAGATGGAGCTGCCTTTGGATCAGGTCCGCAAGGTACTCAAGATCGCCAAAGAGCCTCTGAGCTTGGAAACGCCTATCGGCGAAGAAGGCGACAGCCACCTTGGAGACTTCATCGAAGACAAGAATGCGGTGTCGCCCGTGGACTCTGCAATCAGTGGTAACCTGCGTGAGCAGACTCGCAAGGTGCTCAAGACATTGACACCGCGCGAAGAGAAGGTCCTGCGTATGCGGTTCGGCATCGGAGAGAAGAGCGACCACACCCTGGAGGAGGTCGGTCAGGACTTCGAGGTGACCCGGGAGCGAATTCGTCAGATTGAGGCGAAGGCACTGCGCAAGCTGCAGCACCCAAGTCGCTCCAAGGAACTGAAGAGCTTCATCTGATAGCGGTGCAGGAAGTTAGAGGCTTCCGCGCCCAATGAACCCTAGGCGAGCCGTTGGCTCGCCTAGGCGTTTTGTCGCACGCAGGCTAAGGAGGGTCACCCAGGGGAGGGCGGTGGTGCGCGACCTGCTGTACGTCGGTCGCATCGTTTCCGACTGGAAGCATGACGGGGCGTCCAAGCGGCTACCTGACTCAGGTTTTGCGATGAAGCCCCAGATTGCTTCTGGCTCGATGCATCATGTTTGCTTGATTGTTTCGAGGTCCGCTGGTCCAAAAATAGGCCCCCGGCTCAACTGGTGATGTCGTGTTTCTGGTCAGTTTCTAGGTGGCGGGATTCCGCGGGGGACTGTATCGGCACCGTTTCATGGGAACCCGTGAACCCCGAATTGCGTTTCGGCACGGTTTACGAGGGCGTCTGGGTGTACCGAATAGGCGTCACTGGTGAACTGTTTCTAATTCGCAACGTGGGGAGCCCTGAATTGGCGTTCTTGAAGTTGGCTCCGACCTCCGTACTTTGGACGCGACGCAGCGCTCCACGGAGCGCGGCTCTCTGAGAATGCGTGTCGCGAGGTAATGTAATGGACAACGAGCTTTCTGCAGGCTGTCTCAAGGACCAAACGATCATGTTGCCCGACGTACGTCAGCTCGACGCGTTGGAAAGCGTGCTCATCGGTCTTGGGGCAACAACCTCCAAGTACCAAGTGGCGGGGGCGAATACGGGAACTCGGAGTGTCGAGCGCTGGCTGGCCGAGCTGATCGAAGGCGAGTACGACGATGTCATTTTCGCCACGGGGCAGGGGGTGCACCTACTGTTCGAGTTCGCAACTGCGCTCGGCAAGGACAAGGAGTTGCTTGCTGCGCTCCGGGCGGTTCGGGTCATCACGGTCGGTAACAAGCCCGCTCGGGCGCTGGCGGAGTTGGGCGTCGCCGCAGGACTCAAGGTAGGCTCACGTGGGCCTGACGGGCTCGTGGACGCTCTGAGAGAGCTAGACCTCCGCGAGCACGTCGTGGGTCTACAGCACTGGGGTCCAGAGCAGGACCCCCGTGTTTCGGAGTATCTCGAGAGCGTGGGCGCACGGCCGAGAGTGGTGTCCAACGCGCCGGTGTCTGACCACACCGCGGACGAGCTGATTACGCGCCTCTTGGCCGTACCGCACGGCGCCATTGTGTTCACCAGCGTGAGTCAAGTGACCTGGCTGTTCGAAGCGGCCACAGCCGCCGGAAGGGAAGCAGAACTCGAGCGAGCGTTGGCGAAACATCGTGTGATCGCCACTGAGTCCGTCGAGGACGCGTTGCGGTCCCGTGGGGTGCGAGTGCAAGCGGTGGCTTCCCGATCGCTGATCGCGTTGCCACGTCCAGCGGAGATGGCTGGGGTATTCTCCAACGGCGTATCAACTGGCGTTGCCATGCGTGAAGGTGGCCGTTCGACAGGCGGCGGGCGCCGCCGCGTCGTTGTCGTTGGCAATGGCATGGTGGGTTTCCGCTTTTGCGAGCGATTGCGCCAGCATGACGACGAAAAGCAGTTCGAGATCGTCACCTTCTGCGAAGAGCCGCGCCCGGCCTACGATCGGGTCAACCTCACCAAGTACTTCGAGACGCGCGACCCTGCGACGTTGGCGATGAGCCCCGCGTCTTGGTACGAGGCAAACGACGTCACCCTGCTGTTGGGTCAGCGAGCGACGAAGGTTGACCGACGTCGCAAGGTCGTCCGATCGAACACGGGCGCCGAGATTTCCTACGACTCTTTGGTGCTCGCCACGGGCTCCGCGCCGTTCGTGCCTCCTGTGCCCGGCATGGATAAGATCGGCGTGTTTGTCTACCGCACGATCGAAGATCTCGAGGCCATAATCGAGTACTCCAGGACACGACGACGGGTCGCGGTCATGGGTGGAGGCCTGCTAGGTTTGGAAGCGGCCAAAGCCGTCTCCGAGTTGGGGCTAGAGACCCACGTCGTGGAGTTCGCTCCCCGTCTCATGCCGCGGCAGTTGGACGCGGCAGGTGCGTCGCTGTTGGCGCGCAAGATCGAGGCCCTCGGAGTCAAGGTTCATACCTCCCGCAATACGTCTCGCGTGATGGGCGACGATGTCGTGACAGGTTTGCGTTTCGCTGACGGAGAACGCCTCGATGTCGACATGTTGGTAGTATCCGCCGGTATTCGCCCGCGCGACGACCTGGCGCGCGACGCTGGGCTCCGCATCGGTGAGCGTGGCGGTATTGTCGTCGACGACCGCTTGCGAACAAACGACCCAGATGTCTATGCAATCGGGGAATGCGCATTGCACAGAGGTTTCGTCTACGGTTTGGTTGCTCCGGGTTATCAAATGGCAGACGTGGTCGCGCAGGGGTTGGTCGGGGGGCAAGAGAGCTTCACCGGGGCGGACATGTCGACCAAACTGAAGCTGATGGGAGTTGATGTTGCCAGTTTTGGTCAAGCACTTGCCAATACTGAGCGCTCGATTGTCTATGAAGATCTTGTAAAGGGTGTTTATAAGAAACTAGTTCTCAGCAATGACGGTAAACGTCTGCTGGGAGGGAGTCTGGTTGGCGACACTAGCGACTATTCAAAACTGCACTTCATCGCTACCAAAGGTTCTGAGCTGCCGCCAGCGCCGGAGGACTTGATTCTCGGTGACCGTTCGGGACTCTCGGCGCCTCAGGAAATGCCTGACGAGATGCAGGTATGCTCTTGCAACAACGTCAGCAAGGGGGAGATCTGTCGCGTGATCCGCGAGCAAGGACTGCAGACGCTGGCTGAGGTCAAGTCGTGTAGTAAGGCTGGCACGACCTGCGGCGGTTGCGTCCCAGAAGTCCAAGACATCCTAACGCTCGAACTCGCCAAAGCGGGCCACCAAGTCAAGCCGAAGCTGTGCGAGCACTTCGAGTTCACTCGCCAGGAACTGTATCACATAGTCCGCGTCAAGAAGCTGACTAGCTTCGAACAGGTGCGAGACGAGTGCGGTCGGGGCAGCGGCTGCGAGATCTGCAAGCCTACGATTGCTTCAATCTTGGCGAGTGTCGTCAACGACCTCATCGTCAACCATGACTATCTGCAGGACACGAATGACCGCTTCTTGGCGAATATCCAGCGACAGGGGCTCTACTCGGTGGTGCCTCGTGTGCCAGGTGGTGAGATCACACCGGAGAAGCTGATCGTGCTGGGTGAGGTTGCCAAGAAGTACGGGCTCTACACCAAGATCACCGGTGGTCAGCGCGTCGACTTGTTTGGCGCCCGCGTCGACCAGTTGCCAGACATCTGGGAGGAACTCGTCGCGGCGGGTTTCGAATCAGGGCATGCCTACGGCAAGGCGCTGCGAACCGTGAAGAGCTGCGTGGGCAGCACTTGGTGCCGCTATGGCGTGCAGGATTCGGTCGGAATGGCAATCCGGTTGGAGAATCGCTACAAGGGAATTCGTTCTCCTCATAAGCTGAAGTCGGCTGTGAGCGGCTGCGTGCGTGAGTGTGCAGAGGCGCAGAGCAAGGACTTCAGTCTGATCGCGACAGAGAAAGGCTACAACGTCTACGTTTGCGGCAATGGTGGTGCCAAGCCTCGCCATGCAGATCTCCTGATAGCCAATGTGTCGGAGGCGGATGCGATCCGCTACCTGGACCGTTTCATCATGTACTATATCCGCACCGCCGACAAGCTGACCCGCACGAGCGTGTGGCTGGACAAGCTCGAAGGCGGTATCGACCAACTGCGCAAAGTCATCCTCGATGACAGCCTTGGGATTTGTGAGGAACTCGAACAGGAGATGAACCACCTGGTAGACACCTACCAGTGTGAGTGGACGTCCGTCGTCAAGAGTCCCGAGCTGCGTTCCAAGTTCGGACACTTCGCCAACAGCGATGAGGGCGACTCCACCATCGAATGGGTGCCGGAGAGGGAGCACCGCCGTCCCGCGGATTGGGGACCAGAGCGTCCCCAGGGCCCACTGCGAAGGCTCCCGGTTCTTACTACCTCCTGGGTGAAAGTCGCTGACGTCTTGGACTTCCCGAAGGACGCTGGCAGGACCATCCAGTACGGTTCGTCGCAGATCGCGGTGTTCAACTTCAGCTCCCGAGGTGAGTGGTACGCGGTGCAGAACCAGTGTCCGCACAAGCGGGACATGGTGATGTCCCGAGGCATCGTGGGGGACCAGGAGGGTCACCCCAAGGTCGCGTGCCCGATGCACAAGAAGACATTCTCGCTGGAGGATGGTCGGTGTCTGACCGGCGAGAACTTCGAGCTGATGACGTTCCCGGTACGCATCGAGGATGGTGGCGTCTACCTCGAGCTGCCGTCCATACAGGAGGCGGCCCGACTGATTCCGGCCGAGTCCAGGGCGCCCGTCGAAATCCATGCTAGTGAGGCCTCGATGGCCGCCTTACCGGCGGAGTGATTTGACGCCGGTTTGAAGCACGGGTGCCGCCGGAACACCTGGCGTGTGCTGTGCGCTTGGGCTACGCAAGCCCCATGGACACTCTCACCGTCCTTCTCGAGCGCTGCACGGTGCACGACTACTCAGAGCAGCCGCTCCCAGAGGGGGCACTCGACCGGGCTCTGATGGCTGCACTCGCAGCGCCTAATCACCGCATGACAGAGCCCTGGCGGTTCACGATCCCAGGGCCGCAAACCCGCCGCCAGCTGTGTGACATTTCGATCCGGCTCAAAGCTGGGCCCGGGGAGCAGGTGCGCCCCGAATTAGCCGACAAGGTGCGGCGCAAGATGCAGAACCCAGCGGAACTCGTAGTCGTGAGCCGGGTGCGTAACGACGAGCCTTCAGTCGAGCGAGAGGACTATGCAGCGGTCGCCTGTGCGATTCAGAACCTCGCCCTGTCACTATGGTCGGAGGGTGTCGGCTCCAAGTGGAGTACGGGCGCGGTCACGACCGCAGCAGCCTCCTATCAGGTTCTCGGTATTGACGTCGAGGTGGAAGAGATTGTGGGATTCGTCTGGGTGGGAATGGCGGCTAAGCCCGCGACCAAGACGCGTCGTCGTAAGGGCGTGTCTGACGTCCTGCGTCGTCTGCCATGAATGGGTCACTTCTACGCGAGCTGTTAGGCGGCGAGATTCTCACGGCGGAAGGTGAGCCCGAAGCACTCTATACCGAGGACTGCTTGCTCCCGGCAGAACAGGCGGCGGTTAGTCGCGCCGTGCAGAAGCGTCGGATTGAGTATGGTGCCACACGTAAGCTGGCTCGCGCGTTGTTCGCGGAGTGCGGCTTAGGTCCGCTGCCGCTGCTCAATCGAGGCGACCGCAGTCCGATTTGGCCCGAGGGCTATGTCGGGGCCATCACCCACACGAACGCTTGGTGCGGGGTTGCTCTGGCCGGCGCGAGCGTCGTCGCTGGGTTGGGGATAGACGCGGAGTCCAACAGGCCGATGAAACTCGCGATTGTCGAGCGGATATCCACAGAGACGGAGCGAAGGCAAATGAGGCGATGCGGCCACGAGCCAAGTGCGATTGGCACGCTGTGGTTTTCGGCCAAGGAGAGCGTCTACAAATGCCTCTTTCCAAGTGTGCAGCGTTTCATAGGGTTTGGGGAGGTTGAGGTGGTGGTCGACTTTGAAACTCGAAGTTTTCGCGTGCTGCCGTGCGCGGACGAGCTGCGCCGTGACCACGGTGCGTTGGTTTCCAAGCTCGAGGGTAGGTTCATCCGCACCCGCGAGCTCTGGATCACGAGCTGCGTGCTACAGCACGACTGAGGTGGAGGTTTGAATGACTGTCACGAGTAGCAACGTTCTGCACATGCGGCGTGCCATTGAACTGGCTGAAGAGGGAACACGCGCGGACGGTGGGGGGCCATTCGGTGCCGTCATAGTGAAAGACGGCGTCATCATCGCCGAGGCTCACAACCTGGTGACAGCGCGTTCTGATCCAACCGCGCATGCAGAGGTATTGGCGGTGCGGGAGGCTTGCCAGCGGCTGGGGACCTTCGCTTTGGGAGGCTGCGAAATCTACGCCAGCTGTGAACCTTGTCCCATGTGCCTGGGAGCCGTTTATTGGGCTCGTCTCGACCGGCTCTACTTCGCCGCGTCCCGAACCGACGCGCAGGACATCGGCTTCGACGATGCACACATCTACGATGAGCTGACTCGTGATTTAGACAGCCGAGCTCTACCGACGGTTCAAATGTTGCGATCCGAGTCTGTCTTGGCCATGAGTGCCTGGACTCGGGTCGACGCGAGCAGGAAGTACTGAGGGGCCGCACAGCTGAGGGGGCGTTGCCACGATTCTAGGGGGTGTCCCAAGTTTCTTGCTCTACTGCGAGGCAGGATTTCGCGGCGTACGAAGTCGCCGTTGCCCCTTTTCGACGTTTACGGGCGGAGGCGCCGCGGTTTTTACGACCGGTTTGGCCGCGTCAGGCGCCGCAGCGGCTACACCGCGAGTTCGTGAGGCAACGGAATGGTCCGCCCGCTCAGGGCA
>JBNKUV010000082.1:0-109483 GCA_050298815.1 Polyangiaceae bacterium | reverse complement strand
GATGCCCAGATCACCGCCGGCGAGCTGGCCCCGAAGACCGCCCACAACGTCTGGACGCTGCTTCGCACCGCTTCCAAGGCTGCCGGCGGGAAGTGGCTCAAACACGACAAGACGCGCACCCTGAAAGTCCGCGACGGCGATCTGACCGAAGGCGTTGCCGGCCCCGACTACGACAAGCACGAAGCCAGCCGCCAACTGCAGTGGCTGTACCCTCGGGAAGTGCTCGCGGTCGCAGCGTGCGAAGCGGTGCCGCTGGACGTCCGCCGACGGATTGTGCTGGCGACTTACCTATGCGTCCGCGGCGGCGAGCTGGCGGCCCTGACGTGGGACAAGATCGACCTCGAGCGGGGCGTGGTGATCGTCGACGAATCGTGGAATCAGGAGCGGCAGGCCGTCAAGAAGACCAAGACCGGCAATCGCGGGATCAGGCGCTACAAGATCGAGCCCGCCGTGCTCCCGTTGCTTCAGGCCATGCACGCCGAGTCTGACGGCACCGGTCGCGTCGTTTCGATGCCCATCCGGCATCGGTGGGCGGTCGACCTCCGGAGGGCCTTGGAGGCCGCTCAGGTGACCCGCGGCGAGCTTTTCCGGTCGAGCGCGACGAACCACCGGATCCGGTTTCACGACCTCAGGGCAAGCGGTCTGACCTGGATGGCGCTCCGCGGCGACACCTCCGTCCAGATCAGCCACGTCGCTGGGCACACCGACTTCGGCATGACGGCGAAGTACATCGCCGCTGCCGGTGCGGTCGACCTCCTGCCCGGCGAGGTCGTCTTTCCTCCGTTGCCAGAGGGGCTCTCAAGCCCGTCACAACTGCTGTCACAACGGGCTCAAGTGGTTGAAAACATGTGGGTCGACAGGGACTCGAACCCTGGACCTATGGATTAAAAATCCACAGCTCTAACCGACTGAGCTATCGACCCGGGGGGTCGGATCTCTACTCGATGCGTCAGCCATCGACAACTCGGAAGCGACGATAACAGACCAGAGCCAGACTCCAATCAGCCGGGCGGCTGCAGCCGTGTCACGGCGGGCCCAACCAGCCGCTTCAGCTCCGCCTCCCGCTCCGAGCCCAGAGCCGCCCCCGCGCAAAAGAGCCCAAACCCAACGTACTCGTGGAGCATCTGGCGCAGCGTCGTCTCGGGGCTTTGCCCGGCGACGAGCGTAACGTTTTCCGCCACCGCATCAGCCGCCAACGTCCCGGACTCTGCCGGCCCCGCGTTGCGAAACAAGATGTCGTACACCCCGGCCCCGCTCGCAAACGACGCGAGGCCTTCCCTCACCTCGGTGCCCTTCCCCTCCGCGTCGACGAATTCGTGAATGCGTTGAAGCCCTTCGTTGGCGATCGCCACGATGGCAGTCAACCCTCCGGAAAGACGTGGCGGCGCGAGTTCGAGGTGGTGCGTCCTGAGCAGCGCGTACACGTCGCGCGTGGTCTCGAACTCCCCGCGTCCCGTCAGGCGACCAAGCTCCAGGATGGATCGCTCACCATCCACGGCGTTATAGGTATCGCGAAAGTCCGGCGGGATCTCGCTCTTCAGATCGTCGTTTCGAACCGGTATGTGTTCTGCTGATGGGATGCGCTCTCGGAAGTAGCGGATCTCATCCAAGCGCGTCACACCGTCCATCAGCAAGGCGTTTGCGCTGAGTGCCTGGCGCGACACGAGGCGCGAATCCTCGAAGCCGTCCAAAAAGAAGAAGGTGCCGTCGGATTGCATCAGTGCGGAGTGAACAACCTCCTCAATCTGACGCCGGAGGTAACGAAACACATCCTCCTGGGAAACGAATCCACGCTCGACGGCGGCGCGACCGACACGCTGTCCGTCGTCCACATCGGCCATCAGGTGTCGGAACTGCTCCTCATTGACAGCGCCATAGCGATACATCACTTGACCGAGGCGCTCCTGCTCCGCGGTCGTCTTCACGCCCACAACATTGCCCTGCTCGAAGAAGATGCTTCGCTTGTGTTCACCCTCGAACACGCACAGCTCACCCTTCCAGCCCGTCTGAGCGAGAATGCCCAAGATGTCGCACATGGCGCCGGGACGAGTGATCTCCCCGGCGAGACGCGCCACCGCGCCGTCGCCTGCGTCTCGGCGCCCGTCTTCCCCCGTGTAGCGCATGAACACCAAATGGTCCGGAGCTGGCATCATCCGGTAGGCGCCTTCTCGCGACCGCATGCGTTGGCTCGCGATGGGCCCAATCGGATGAGCCTCCCCGCGCTCATCGATTCGTACGAGCTCTGAGCGCGCCTCTTTCATCTTTGAACTAGCTCAGCAGGCACAAGGTCTACAAGGCCCAGTCTTGCGCACAAGGCGAGCCGACGCAAGACGACCCCATTCGAGTTGTCCTGGTTAGCGAAGCTCCGCCACGCAGCCGCCAAACAGGCGCTCCAGTCCCGACAAGATGGCATCGCTTGGCTCGACCTTCATACCGTCCAGCGCCAGCTGTGCTTGGGCGCCGCCCGGCAGTGACAGCTGGAGCTCAACTGGGCACCCTCCGGCGTGTTCTTCGAGCAAGCGCTTGAGCTGGGCAAACGATCCTGAACCGTGTTGGTTCGCGTCGAGGCGGACCCGAATGGACCGAGTGGCGCTTCTCACCGCGTCACTCAGTGGTACGGCTTCGTCCACCAGTAGAGTCGGTTCCTGCTCGTCACTAGGCTCGTCTGTAAGGGGGAAACTCACCTTACCCGTCACCAAGACCGGCTCACCTGCGGTCAAGATGTGCCCATACGTCTCCACCCGGTCACCCCTCACCTTCGCCCGTACGCGCCCGGACATGTCTTCGAGTTCGAAGAACGCCGCCTTGCCGCCGCCACTTCGAAAGATCTTTTCTTGGTAGCCCTCAACGATGCCCGCGACGGTGACCACGCTCCAGGCTTCGGCGGATGACAAGTTCTCGGTGTCAACGGCACCCAGTCTAGACAACTTCGTGCCGTAGCGGTGCAGTGGATGTCCGGAAACGTAGCAGCCGAGTGCCGCCTTCTCACGCGCTAGCAGCTCCAGCTGGTCCCATTCGTCGGCTCGAGGGTAGACACTCGACTGGGGTTCGTTGGCGGTCGTCGCGTCGAACAGGCCGAACAGCGTCGTCTGGCCTGCGGCGCGATCGCGACTGGCTTGCCGGGAACGCTCGAGCGCAGTGTCGGTGGCAGCGAGGGCGCGAGCTCTGCTGACACCCGCTTCGGCAAGCGACGCGTCTAGTGCCCCGCATTGGACGAGGGCTTCGAGCACCCCCTTGTTGAGACGCTTGGCATCGACCCGCGACGCGAAATCGAACAGGTCCTTGAACTCGCCGCCTTCGGCACGTGCTTCAAATACCGCTTCCAATGCAGACACACCCAAGCCACGCACTGCCCCCAGGCCGAAGCGGATCTGTGGGCCGAAGCCATCGCGCATCTTGCCGGGCCCGTTGCGGGGCCCCCGACCGTTAGGGTGTCGATAGACGACCGTGAAGTCGATGTGACTGGCGTTGAGGTCGGGCGACAGCACGCTGACACCCCAGGCCCGCGCCTCGGTGATGATGCGCACCACCTTGTCTATCTTCTCCTTGTCAGCCGTCATCAGCGCCGCAAAGAATTCCGCTGGGTAGTGGGCTTTCAAGTATGCTGTCTGGTAGGTGATCAGAGCGTAGGCTGCTGAGTGGCTCTTGTTGAAGCCATAGGAAGCAAATCCTTCGATTTCCTTGAAAATTGCAACGGCCTGTTCTTCCTCCACGCCCTTGTTCTTTGCACCTTCGACGAACACCTTCTGCTGCTGGGCCATGACATCGAGCTTTTTCTTGCCCATGGCCCGCCGTAGCAGGTCAGCACCCCCAAGCGAGTAACCCGCCAGACGCTGTGCGATCTGCATTACCTGTTCCTGGTAAACGGGTACTCCGTAAGTTGGGGCGAGCACCTCGTCCACGAGTGGGTGCAGCTTACGTATGTCTTTGCGGCCGTGCTTGCCAGCGATGAAGTCATCGATCATGCCGGTGCCGAGGGGTCCAGGCCGGTACAGCGCAACCGCAGCTACGATGTCCTCGAAGCAATCAGGCTTGAGCGAACGCAGCAGGTTCTGCATACCGCTCGACTCCAACTGAAACACGCCTGTAGTTTCGCCACTGGATATCAGCTTGTAGGTTGCCGAGTCGTCCAGCGGAAGCGTGCTGACATCGAGGGCTTGCCCTCGGCGATCGGGTCTTGCGTTGACCAAGCGCTGAGCGATGTCGATAACCGTGAGCGTCTTGAGACCCAAGAAGTCGAACTTGACGAGACCCGCACTCTCCACGTCGTCTTTGTCGTATTGGGTGACGTAGTTGCCGTCATTGGAGAACACCGGCACGTGGTCATAGAGTGGGCCGTCGCTGATCACGACGCCGGCAGCGTGCATACCCGCATGTCGCGTCAGTCCTTCCAGCTTGCCTGCCTGAGTGATCAACTCGTCGACGGCGGGTTCGGTTTGGATCAGGTTCTTGAGTTTCGCTTCGACCTCGAGCGCCTCGGAGATGGTGCACATCTGGCCGGGCCCCTTCTCGGGGATCAGACTGGCTATGCGTTGTGCCTCTGGCGCCGGCATGCCCATCGTGCGGGCAACGTCCTTGATCACGCTCCTCGCCTTGAGATTCTGGAAGGTCGCGATCTGGCCGACGCTTTCGTGGCCGTACGTGCTGGCTACGTACTGGATGACCTCATCTCGACGTGACATGCAAAAGTCGACGTCGAAGTCGGGCATGCTGATTCGTTCTGGGTTCAGAAAACGCTCAAACAGCAGATCGTACGGGAGCGGATCGAGGGAAGTGATCCCCATCGAAAACGCCACGAGTGAGCCTGCGCCCGAACCACGCCCGGGCCCCACCGGGATCCCGCGGTCTTTGGCTTCGCGAATGAAGTCCCAAACGATGAGAAAATAGCCGGGGTACTGCATCCCCACGATGACATCGAGTTCGACCTTGAGTCGATCGCGGTAGTTGCCCTCATCGAAGCTCAGGCCTGCCGCGCGGAACTCTCCGAAGCGCTGCTCCAGGCCCCGCTCGGCCACATGCCGAAAGTATGACTCGATCGTGTGTTCTTCGGGGACCGGAAAGCGCGGCAGCATCGGCTGGTCCAGGGTCAACTCGACACCACTGCACATCTCGGCGATCAACAGCGTGTTCTCGAGTTCCTCGCTGCCCGCTCCGAACAAGTCCGCCATCTCATCGGGCGTCTTGAGGAACATCTCGAAGCGGCCGTGATGGTGCTCTTTCTCGGTGGCGTACTGACGGTTTCTGCGGACGCACTCGAGGTACAGAAATGCCTCGCCGTCTTCGCGGTTGAGAAAGTGGACATCGTTAGTCGCGACCCTCGGAAGCCCCAGCTTGGCCGCAGCTTCTGTCAGGATCGAGTTGACCACCGGTTGTTCCACCAACCCATGATCCTGTAACTCGACGAACAGGTGCCCGGGTTCGAACATGTCCTTGAGGTCACCCAGGATCCCTAGGGCACGGTCGCCGCCATTTTCCAGAACCTCCTGGGCTACGACCCCGCCGAGACAGCCCGTCAGGCACACGATGCCGCCCGCGTGCTGAGAAAGAGTCTCCAGCGTGATGCTGGGGGACATGTCCGAGGCGGGGTGAATGTGGCCGTGGGAGACCAGCTTGACGAGATTGCTGTACCCCTCGTTCGTCGCGGCAAGCAGCACCAGGTGGTCCGTCCCTCCCGAACCATCCCGCCGGGCGACGTTGAGCTCCGACCCCAGGATGGGCTGGATGCCCAAGCTCCGGCACTTCTTGTAGTGGCGGATCGCTCCAAACATGTTGGCAGCGTCCGTGATCGCGACGGCTTTCATGCCGCGCTTCTGTGCCTCCGGGGCTAGCTCCCCGAGCTTCACCGTACTGACGAGAAACGAGTACTGCGTGTGGACGTGTAGGTGGACGAACTCGTTGGCCACGATGACACACAGCCTTAGCCCCGCCTGCCCCGTCGAGGAAGTCGAAACCCGAGGCCGGCAAAGATCGACGCCGACCGGCGAGCCCTCGGGGTCGGCGGTTCGGTTCTGGAGCGAGAAAAACCCCCGTGCTATGAGCCCGTCGATGCGACGACTGCGCCCACTTGTTCTCTGTTTTGGGCTGTTCGGATGCGAGACACCCCCAGAGGGCCTCAAAACTTGGAAGCCGAGCGACCACACGAATCGCGGCGACACGACCGCCGCGGCTCAAAACCGACCCCGCCAAAGCACCGGCGAGCCACGCTCCTCGGTGCCCGGCCTCGACGAGGTGACGTTGGCAGCGTGGAAGTCCAACTGCACCGTGTGTCACGGCAGCATGGGGCGCGGGGATGGGCCCCAGGCCCCTATGTTCAAGCCCAAGGACCTCACTGATCCTACCTGGCAGGCTTCCGTCAACGACGAGCAAATCTATGAAGTCATTCAGAAAGGGCGAAACAAGATGCCTGCCTTCGCGCTGCCGGAGCAGGTGGCAAGAAACCTAGTGCAGCTCATCCGTCTTCTGGGCGGCAATCGGTCAGCTGCGCCCACGACAAGCGGCCCGAGCCCGAGCCCGAGCGGCGCGCCGGGGACCGCCGCCGCAGGTTCGGCAACAGCAACGACAGCGCCAGGGGCGTCCTCGGCGAAGGGCCCCACGCAGCGCACCGCACAGCCGTCGCCAGCTGCCGCCGGCACGACGTCCGGGGCGGCCGGTCACGGCTCGAAGTGACGCTCGTGCACAACGGGGGGCGGCGGCCGTCGAGGCCCTGGCTGCGTTGGGCATTTTTCGGCGCGATCGCTTCGGTGCTCTGGTTTGTTTGGGATAGGACCCCAAAGCAGCGCACGCTGCACTTCGACCTCGGACCGGACGCAGACCTGGAAGAGCTCGAGTTTACCTGCGAGGGGGCGCAGGGGACCCACCTCGGTGCGCGACACAGGTTTCCGAATGGCGCACCTCGGCGCGTGACTCACGAGGCGGCCTTCGTCGGTGACGACTTGCGGTGTGAAGTCAACTTGCAGGACTCGGCGAACCGGCTCAGTACGGTTCGCACCGTGAGCCTGAGGAGCGGTCAAGTCACCGTCTTGCTTCAATCGGAAGTACAAAAACTCCAAAAGCAGACGCTCGAGGCTCAATAGTCTTGCGTGTCGTCCGTTTGCCTTCGCTGAGGAATGGGCGCGGCCGCGATGGCGTTTTTCCTGAGTCCGCAAGACAGGCTGGTGTGACAGTTAAGACGCGGCATAACGGTTCAATATCACGAGGAAAAGTATGTCAGCCTGACCTGACCCTGACGCGGCGCGTTGAGGTCGGGTCGAGTCGGTGAGACGGAAACCCTCTTGCCTGACAGAGCTGGCAACGGTAACCAAGTTGGCCCACTCTCAAGGCGTGTGGCACCCTATCACACATCAGATTACACGCGACGGATGACGGTCGCAATTGAGTCGGAGCGTTGAATGAAGTTCAATCCCTGGTACCTTGCAGCTCTCGTCCCCATGACCATGCTCATCGCCAATGGCGAGTACGGCGCGCAGTTGATGGTCTTGGGGCTCACGCTAGGGATCTTCTTCGGGACGCTCTCACTTCGGCGGCCACCTTCTGGGGACGCCAGCACCACTCATCCTGGCATCTGAGCTCGGTCCGCCTCGGTTCGGGCCATTCGTGTCGTCAACACCGCCGATCACGGTTGGATACAGGCGCCGTGTCATCAGCAGAAGCACCCAGGCTCAAGCGCCTCTCTGAGTTCAGGCTGCACGACTTGGAAAGCGTGCGGCTGCTCCTGCGTGGCGCATCGGTCATCGACTGGCATCGTCTCAACCTGGAGGACGAAGCGGCGGTTGCAACCTTTCTGCGCAACCACGAACTGGATCCCGACGACCCCCGAGACGTCGACTACATGCGCGGGGTTCAGGACCAGGCGATCAGCTATCTGAAGCGGAATTTCTCCTTCGCGATCCCAAAGCCGGTGCGCGACGCGACGATGACGGAGTTGGTGCTGATGGCGGGGGGAACGGGGCACCGCCAACAGTGCGCTTGCACCATTCTCAAGGCGATGCAGATCATCAATCACATGGCGGGACGGGAACTCCTGTTCCGACTGCCTGTCAGTGACAGGGATTTGTTCCACCTGGTAGAGGAGAAGGTCTATCGGGTTGTTGGCCTGATGCTCAGCAGAGGGTTCCCGATCACGGAGTTCGTCGGTGGCCGCAAGAATCTGGACTCGACCTACACGAAGCTGCTGAGCAAGCCTGAGTCGACGGCGGTCGCAATCTACGACAAGCTCCGTTTTCGGATCGTCACCCGGCAAGAGGAGGACATTCTGCCCGTGCTCCTGTACTTGTCCGAGCGGCTTTTCCCATTCAACTATTCGGTCCCCAACCAGAGCACCAACACGATGTTTCAATTCGAGCGATTCTGCTCGGAAAACGAGCATCTCAAGGCACTGTTGCCGCGACTTCAGGACTGTCCGGAGACGGCAGAATGGGTTCCGGGGGACAACAGATTCAGTGACCCCGAGTACCGCACCATTCAGTTCATTTCCGATGTGCCTGTGCGCGTCCCGCCGCACATTCTAGACGCAGCACCGCCCGGGTCGGCGGACCTGGGTAGGGTCGTGTACATGCTGTGTGAAATCCAGCTCATCGACGCCGAAACCGAGGCCGCCAACGAAACGGGTGCCGCCAACCACCGAGCGTACAAGGACCGTCAGCGAGAGGCGGTTTTTCGGCGCCTACGACTTGGTACCCGCGCCGCCAAGTCCCCTCGTTCCCCTGAGCGTCCGCCCCCGGAACCGAGCGAGGACTAAGGCTGCGCGTCAGGCGGCAGCGCGAGACCGTGTGAGATCCCACGCATCGGTGATTTTTCGGCTAGCCCTCCGGCGCCACAAGGGGTACTTGTCGCGGCTATGAGGATTCCGAAGTCTCGCGTCCCCCAAATTGCTGCGGAGATGCTGCAGAGCCTGCTGGAGCAGGGCGACATTGAGACCGAAAGTCCCAAAGAGGTCGAGCTGGATCTGGCTGCCGTGCTCAACCAGTACATCCGCGATGAGGCCGAGATCACGGACAAGGCTCGGGACGTGATGGGACGCCGAGGTTTGCCATCGAGTCAGCTGGGTCAGATCAAGCGGCAGATCGCCGAGCAGCGGAAGTTCAAGCTGGGCGACGAAGCGATGGACTATCTCGTCGACCAGTTGATCGAGTTCCTCATGCATTCCCACAACGTGGAGGAGATTTATGCGCCCGATCACCGCTTGCGTCGCCTCCTCCGGGACCCGCTACGGAAAGTTCAGAACTTCGACGGTGCCGTGGATGAGCAAGTGCGCGGCAGAATGAAGCACGTGCAAGAGGGGAGCGCGTTGTGGGAGGTTGAATACCAGCGCATCCTCGAGGACGTTAGGCGGCGCAAGGGGCTGTAGCCACCGTGCGCAGCATGACAGGGTTTGGCGCTGGCAGCGCCCCCTTGGGGGAGGGTCGCCTCTTGCTCGAGGTTCGGTCACTCAACCATCGATTTCTCGAAGCGCGGGTCCGTCTGC
Source organism: Polyangiaceae bacterium (assembly GCA_050298815.1). Lineage (GTDB taxonomy): Bacteria > Myxococcota_A > Polyangia > Polyangiales > Polyangiaceae > SZUA-265. The sequence goes on along the minus strand of JBNKUV010000082.1, from coordinate 100,020 downwards.
CGACAGAGATCGCGGAACAGGCCTTCTACGTGGAGCAGCGTTGCAGGGAGCTCTTGCGACGGGGGCGCTATGATGTCAGCGGTCGTCTGGAAGGGCAGATCGTGCCGTCAGGGAGCGTCGACGAGCACCGGGCGAAGTCGGCCTATGAAACCTTGTGCCGCATACGAGACGCCGTCGCACCCGACGCCGAGGTGCCGCTGTCCATGTTGGCATCGGTACCCGACCTGCTAACCCAGCAAGTTGCCACTGACCCCACCACCGTGCGAACGGCGATCGACCAAGCCCTGTCCCAAGCCATCGAACGGCTCGACGAGATGCGCGACACAGAAGGGGCGTTTTTGGCTCAGGACCTCGGTGACCGCTTGGCGACGGTGCGGGAGATCCGCAACGCCATCGCTCAGAGCCACCCAGAGCTGGCGGCGGCATTCCGCAAGCGCGTCAAGGACCGTTTGGCCAAAGTGCTCGAACAACAGGAAGTCCAAGCAGACGCAACCCGCCTCGAAGCAGAGCTGGTCCTCCAAGCTGAACGAGCTGACGTCGCAGAAGAGCTCACGAGGCTGCAGATGCACTTCGACCAGTTCGAAGAGTCGTGTCAGCGCGAGGAACCGATTGGGCGACGCTTGGAGTTCCTGCTTCAGGAAATTGGCAGAGAGGCAAACACCATCGGGTCCAAGTGTCAGGATGCCGCGCTGGCGCACTTGGTCGTCGACCTGAAAACGGAGTTGGAGCGCATGCGGGAGCAGGTGCAGAACGTCGAGTGAGCACAACCGGAGCCACAACAGAACCATGCTGAATATGACCCCTCTCCTGTTGATCGTTTCATCTCCGTCGGGCGCGGGCAAGACCACGCTGACGGCCATGCTGAGGGAGCGCTTTTCGGAAATCGGCTTCAGCATCTCTCACACCACGAGAAAGGCAAGAGCCAACGAGCAGGATGGTCGCGAATATCACTTCGTCAGTCGCGCAGAGTTCGAAGGGCTCATTCGAGGTGACGCGTTTCTCGAGTGGGCACAGGTTCACGACAACCTCTACGGAACGAGCGTCCACGAGATAGAACGCGCCAAGGACTGCCCCTGCCTGCTGTTCGATGTTGACTATCAGGGCGCGCGCCAAATCAAGGCGGCTCGACCGGATGCCGTTGGGGTCTTCATTTTACCACCGAGCATGACGGTGCTGGAGCAACGCTTGAGAGGGCGTGCCAGCGAGGACGAGGCGACGGTTCAGCTCCGCTTCAAGAACGCGCGTGAAGAGATCGCCCACTACGGACTCTTTGACTACGTTCTGGAGAACGACAACTTGCAGGACGCTGCGGAGCGTCTGGCCGCTATCTACCTAGCGGAACAGTGTCGACGGGAGCGGGCTGCGTCGAGCGCCGAACGGCTCTTGGCAGAAGATCGCGGGTTCGGCGGCACGACTCCGCCACTGCGCTCGGAACGTTGAGCCTCCCCCAAATGGGCGTCACGTTTCAGTCCGGCGTTCACGCTGCCACAGCGTCGCGCACGGATTCATCCCCAACGACTCGGACCTCGCCGACGGACGGGCCGCGTACGCTTGCCCGCTCCCGTCCGACTAGGCGCAGCAGCTCGCCTTGGGTGACCGCTCCTGACTCCATGAGTGCTCGCATGTAGCCGTCCAGGTAGCTGTGGGCCCGCGCCAGGTCAGCGCCCACGGCTCCCCTCGCATGGGTCTCGAAGAGGTCCCTGAGCATCTCGCTCAGTCCGGCGAGGATTTCGTGTTTGGAGGGTTCGTGGACGTCAGTTTGGCTATCCATGGCGATGCCAAGTGTCGCCAAGCATCCGCCAATGGGCCAAGAAACGCGCCAAGTCGCTCAAATCCCCGCCAGCAGAAACTGGGTTGCCAACGGCTTGAACGGTGGGCTTGTCCGCTCTATGTTTGATGGGTCAACCCAGGTGGACCCGTCAGGGCCGCCATGTGGAGGTCAAATGAAAACCAGAATGTTCAAGAGCAAGATCCATCGTGCGACGGTGACTCATGCCGATCTGGAGTACGAAGGCAGCGTTACCATCGATTCGGATCTCATGAAGGCCGCAGACATCCTCCCATACGAGGAGGTCCATATCTGGAACGTCTCTCGCGGTAGTCGACTAGTGACGTATGCCCTCGAAGGTGAGCCTGGCTCCCGTCATGTCTGCATCAACGGAGCGGCCGCACACCTCAACGAACCTGGAGACCTCGTCATCTTGGCGACCTTCGCGGAGATGGACCGCGCGGAAGCAGCACGGCATCAGCCTACCGTCGTGATGGTGGACGAGGACAACCGCATCGTACTGCACGGCGAGCGGGAGATCCCGGGACCGCAGCGACGCAAGCCAGTGTCCGCATTCGTGGTGTAGCGCCGCGAGGAGCAGGCGCTCTAGGCCAACCGTTCGCCCGAGCGACGTTGGTGCTGACGTCGGCAATCGTCACGCCGGTGGCGAAAACCGCCCGCATTCGCTAACCAGGCGCAAACATGTCGCCCACGCCAGAACAGATTCTGGATGCATTGCGCACGCACCCTCAGTCGGTCGAGATTTGTGCGCGCGTAGCTGCCGTGGCGTTGGGTGCGGCCGAGCAGAGGCGCCCCGAGTGGCTCGACAGCAGTGAGGTACCCGAGCTGGCAATCGGAATGCTGCCCGAGGTGGACCCTGCGGGTGCGGCGACACCGTATGGGGATCCCATCGTCGTTCTCGATCGGGGAGCCAAGACTGCTACTGAATGGCTGCTGCTCGCGGCCTGCGTGGCGTTGCAGGTGGGGCGCACGTGGATCGCGGAGCAAAGCGGTCCAGACGCAGTCGACGGTATCGCTTGGCTGGCCGCACATACCCCTTGCAACGCCTGGTTGTTCATCGACAGCACCATATCCCCGGAAGCCTCCGACGCATTCTGGAACGTCGCCGCCGAGCGCGTGCTTGCCAAGGGTGTAGCCACTCAGTGGCCTGCGGTTGTGGGCGTCATGCGCGACGCGAGTGGTGGCGCACTTAGATTCAAGCAACGGTTGCTGTCCGACAGCCAGCACCCAACGATCATTCAACTGTTGGAGAACAGCTTGCCTGTCGGAGCGCTCATCGGAGAGATCGGACCTGTACCGGCCCGTCCTTGGTGGTTTGTACTGCAAGCGCTGACTGGTTGGCTCTTGCTGCGTACTGTTGGGTCATTCGCTCTCCGGTATGGGCTGGGGTTCACCCGTAGCGGGCAGCTGCACCTGGATGCTGGCAACGTCCGCTTGCAAGAAGAGCGGCGTCTGCTTGGACGAACCGTCAGCCGTCGGGTGCGAACCCTGCCGCTTCATGAGCTGTCCCTACTGACGCGCCAAACGCGCTACCAGGGCTGGGGACTCTACGTGGGGTTGTTCTGCTTGGCGTTGGGCACGTACTTGGGCGCAGGCATGTTGGTCGATGCGGTCCGCGTCAGTGGGGGCTCGCCGAGCCTGCTGGGGGTTGGGCTTGCTCTCGTCGTGTTGGGCCTGTTGCTGGACTTCGTGTTGACCGCCTGGACTTCCTATCGCAACGGCCGCACCCGAGTGTTCATCGAGTTGCGTTCGGGGCGGCGCTTTGCGTTGAATCGAGTCGAGCTTGCTAGCGCCGATGCGTGGCTCCACCGGGTCGCGGCACTTCGAGCACTGGGGGGCTGAGGATTAGTTCTCATCGGGCTGCGCCTTAGTGCTCGGGGGCCGAGCAGTTGCTATTACGGGCGGCGCTTTGCCGGACGATGGACGAGCGCTGGGCATGGCGGTTCCTTTGGGGGCGTGCTGTGACGCGCGCTCCGCCTGCCTGACTTGGCTCTCTTGGTACAAGACCCAGCGCTCCACGCGGTCGAGGATGAAGTCGACGTGCTGCTGCTCGAGGATTAGCTCCCCATAAACCTCTGTGCCCTTCGTGCGCAGTTCGACACGTGGGAGCCGCATGCCCTGCCCCAAGCTGCCAAATCCGAAGCGACTGAGGACGCTGGAAAACCCCGCAAGCATGTCGAGCTTCTCGTTGATGTCGCGGTTGATGCGCTGGGCTGTACTTTGGGCTCCTTCTTCGGTGTCGTCCATGGCGGACAACTCGACTCGAACAGCGCCGTCGTTCAATGGAGTCAGCCGGATCTTCGCGTCGTGAGCTGTCTCCGAGATGTCGAGACCCATCTGCCAGAAGGACTTCTTCGGGTTTTTTACTAGCGCGACGAATGCCTCTGGGCCCTCGCTACGCGGCAGGCCGCGCCCTGTCAGCGTGAACGTCTGGCGCTGTAGCTTTGGCGGTGCGATGAGCACTAGCTTTCGCTGCGGAACCACAAACAGCCGTTCCGCGCGGTCCGCTACGGCGATGGCCGCAGGTGCGGGAGCATCCTTCAGCCAGCGCCCGTTTCGCTGAACCAGCCGATCCACTGCACGCACCACCTTGGCCCGATCCATGTTGTACTCGAGCGCAATGAACAGATGCTGCGAATAGTAGAAGCTGGGGCCGGCGACGAACAACGAGTCAAAGTCCTCCACCAAATCGAGACCTGCTCCGCCGAAAAAGTCGTTCCACTGGGGAAGCCTCGGCAGGATCTGCGCGATTCGGCGCCCGACCGCGTGCTTGCGGATCTTGTCCGCGTACAACACGAGCTGCAGGTTCGCGTTCGATTTGACCACCTCCCCCGCCTGGCCCATCATCGCCACGGGGTTGTCGATGGCACGCCGAGCCGCTGGCTCCGATGCCGTCCCTTTGGGGGCAGCCTCATCCGCTTCAGCTCTTGGGGCACCTGCGTCGGAGTCGTTTAGCTGCGCACGCCGCTCTGCCTCTTGTCGTTCGCGCTCCTCTTGTCGTTCGCGCTCCTCTTGGTCACGACGCTCACGTTCACGGCGCTCTTGGTCGCGGCGCTCACGTTCACGCCGTGCTTGCTCCTGGGCTTCTGCATCCGGCTGTTCGGGATTGGGTTCCGCCGGCTCAGGTGTGGTGGTGTCGGGCTTGGGTGGTGCCGGTTTCGGGTCCTCGGGGACCGCGATCAGCTCCTCGATTACCTCGACCGGATCGCGGTCGGGGAGGCCGTTGAAATCGGACGGATGTCCGTCCTCGGGCATCTCGAGAAGCTCGACCGGGATGGAGTCCAGCTCCTCTTCCGGTGGCGGCGGAGCGGCTCCAGAACCGGAGAACAGTAGCGCGGCGAGCCCCAACCAACTCGCTATCGGAGTCAGCAACAGGTGAAGGATGGCGGACGCCACGAGAACCCAACGAAAACGGCGGACCAGCGTGTCTTTCTTGACACGGATCCCCGAGCTCTGAGCCACACTTTGGTCGGGGTTCCTCACTCAACTCACCGAAATCACGCGATGTCTTTTTGGCACCAACTTCGCTTCACAGAAAGCCGGAGAAACAGGTACAGGCTTATTGAAGCCCGTCAGCGACTCCCACAAATTAGGCTGCCTCAAAGCGTCCCGTTAAACCAGACGCACGAACACGTTCACTGATTTCCGAAGCCCAATGAAAGTTTCTCGTTTCCCCTGCCCGGCCGCTGTCGGGGTTCTGGCTCTTCTAGGCATGTTCGCGTGTGACGACGCAGGCGCCCCAGCCCAGCCGGCCCCGCAGCCTACAGACGTCGAGCCACGCGAAGTGAGTCCGGTACCCGCACCGCCCGAAGGACTCGAGGCCCCGGTCGCCGACCAACCCTCAGAGCCGGCGCCCGAGCCCGAACCTTGGAAAGGACCGTTCTTTCACGTCACACGCAGCTCGACGGGGGTCTACCAGGACAAGACCTTCAAGCGAGCAAAGAAGCTCGGTTACCTGCAGGAGGGCACCAAGGTGGGCGTCTTCCCCGAATCCGAGCCCAGCGCCAACTGTGGTGGCGGCTGGTACAAGTTGGTCGACGGTGGCTTCGTGTGCGGCGACCACGGCACCATCAACGAAAAAGACGAGCGTCTGAAGCACCCTCCCAAGCAGCCCGACATCGATGGGGTGCTGCCGTACCTCTACGCACGCAATGCCCACAACGGGACGCCGCTCTATCGCTCCGTGCCGTCGCGGGAACAGATACGGACATATGAGCCGTACTTGTTCGATTCCAAAGGCAACAAGGAAAACAAGACGGCTCAGAGCCCGCGACCCGAGCCAAAACCTGCCACCAAAGAAGTGGCCGTCGTCGATGACGCGACTCGCAAGGCGAGAGAGGATCAGGAGCGGCGGATGGCGGCTCTTCGCGCGGCTCGGCGTGCGATGCTCGGCGAAGCGGCGGCGAAAAAGCTCGAATTGGAGGAAGAGAGCGAAAAGCGTGACGTGGCGACACCGCCTGCGTCCGGTGGGGATGCGGGGGCTCCCAGCGCCGAGTGGTGGCAGCAAGATGACGTCGAACTGCACAAGATCAAGCTCGAGGATCTCGACGCCAAGGGCGATGAAGTCATTAGCAAACGCATGGTCAAAGGCTTCTACATTGCGGTCGATCGTCAGTTCACCTGGAACAAACGTCGTTGGTACCGTTCCACCAAAGGCAGCATTGCCCCAGCTGACCGTTTCGTCGTCGCGACGGGGTCAGAATTCAAGGGCACGGAATTGGACGAAACCTGGAAACTGCCACTGGCTTGGGTTTACGGGTGGAAGGAATCGAAACCACGCTACGAGATCGATGAGGAGTCCAAGAAGGTCAAGCCCAACGGAACTTACAAGCGCTTTTCGGCGATCAACCTCACTGGGGACGAGATCAAGATCGATAAGAACGTCTACCTGAAAGATGCCGACGGCTTTTGGGTTCGCCAGAGCCACGTCCGAGTCACGCGCCCTGGCCCGGCGCCTGCGGACATCGGACCCGATGAGCGTTGGATCGATGTCAATCTGAGCACGCAGACCGTGGTGCTATTCCGAGGTAACCTGCCCATCTACGCGACGCTGATATCCAGCGGAAAGAAGGACAAGGAGGGCGACAAGCTCACTCCGACGGGAGAGTTCCGCATACGGGAGAAACACATCACGACGACAATGGACGGCGACGGCAGCGCCGCGGGCGATCTGCCGTACAGCATCGAAGGCGTTCCGTACGTGATGTACTTCGAGGGCTCCTACGCTTTGCATGGCGCGTTTTGGCACCGAAACTACGGCATCCAGATGAGTCACGGCTGTGTCAATTTGGCGCCACTCGATGCCAAGTACCTGTTCTTCAACTCAGACCCCCCGGTGCCTGACGGGTGGCACGGAGCGTGGACATCAGAAGGGCGAGTTGGCAGTCGCGTCATTGTGCACGAGTGAGGAGCTGAACCCCCGAGTTTCGCCTCGTCCGCGTCTCCCCTCGCTTGACTTCGCACTGGGAGCAGAGGATGAAGTCAATATGGACCAGTTCAGCGCGCATCTGGATCGCGGTTGGGACCTCATTCAGCGAGGCGATACGCGCGGTGCTGAGATGTCTGGGCGACGAGCTCTCGAGCTCGATAAGGAGGCTCCCGAGGCGTACAACCTCTTGGGCTATGTCGCCGCGCTTCAAGGAGAGTTCGAAGACGCTTTGGAGCACTACCAGCAAGCCATCGCGTTGGATGACACCTACCTCGAGGCAATCCTGAACGCTGCGGAGGTGCTGATCCACCCGCTCGGGGAGCTCGAAGACGCAGAGCGACTGTGCGACGACGCACTGGAACTAGCGGAGTCAGACGATGAGCGCGTGGACGCTCTGCTGCTGAAGTTCGATACGCTCCTCGGGCAAAACCGCCTAGAGGAAGCCAAGACCCTGTGTGACCGATTCCCGCTAGGGCCCTACGAAAACCCCGCGCATGCCTTCCTGGTCGGTCGAGCATTCTACGAGGTTGGCCAACTCGACAAGGCGCGACCGCTCATCCATCAAGCCACGGAAGGCCCGATTGCCAACGCAGAGGCCTACTACTACCTCGGTCTACTGCTGGACGAGCAGAAGGATTCGGCGGGTGCCACCAAGGCGTTCCTCAAGTCGAGGCAGCTTGATGTCGAATCTGGTAGGAGCCCTTGGGCCCTCTCCTACGACAGCTTCCGCGCCGTGGTAGAACGAGCTTTGGAAGCCCTGCCAGACGACCTGCGGTCGTTGGTCGACAGCGATGAAGTATTCGTCGCAGATCTGCCCGGCGTCGAAGTCGTTGTCGAGGGCGTTGACCCACGGGCACTACTACTGCTCGACGCCATCAGCTCGGAAGATGAGTCCGATTCACGTGCTAGGGTCTTCGTCTACCAGCGCAATGCGGAGCGTCTGGGTGCCAGTCTAGACGTCATGATCGATGAACTCAGCGGCGCGCTGCGGCGTGAGCTCGAGTCCGCGTTTTCCGACGAGGACGAAGCCTGAGTCGCGCGGTTCGAAGCGCACCAATTCGCGCTGGCAGGTCTCCGGTGCGCGCTCAACTCCGGCGGCCGGCGAGCTGTCGTGCTACCCCTTCGAGCAGCTGCCGCGCCCCGCTCGGCGCGACACTTTCCAGCGCCGTCAAAGCCCGTTGTGTTTCTTGACGAGCGCGCTGTCGAACCATGTCACATGCCCCGGTCGCGACGACTCGGGCACGCAGGTCGTCCACCAGCTCGTGCTTTCCGTCCCGAACGGCTTGTACGCGCGTCAGCAGTGACGGATCGGTCTTCGCTGCCAATACCAACGGCAGGGTAACCTTGCCTTCGAGTAGATCCGCACACAGTGTCTTGCCGGTGTCGTGGCTCGTGTAATCGAGCACGTCATCGACCAGTTGGAACGCCATGCCCAAACGCTCGCCGAACTCAGACAGCGCCTCACGACCAGATTCGTTGGCGCCCGCCAGCGTCGCACCCGCGAACGTGGCGAAGCGAAACAGACTTGCCGTCTTATCGCTCAGAATGCGGTCGTAGGTCGCTTCGCTCAGATCCAGTTGACGTCGACCGCGCAACTGTACCACCTCGCCCGACACGAGGCGCGAGAGCGTATCGAGCAGCTGCGTCATCAATCCGGGCGCGTGCTCGGCGGTACGCTTGAGCGATTCGACCAGCAGCGTGTCGCCCGCGAGAACACTGACGGCGTTACCCCAGACGCGGCGCGCCGTCTCCACGCCACGCCGCTCGTCGCCGTCATCGATGACGTCATCGTGCAGCAAAGTGGCGCTGTGAACCAGCTCGACGACGACAGCGACCTCCAGGGCCGCACTCGGTACCCCTCCAAAGCACGCCGCAGACAGTATGACAGCTGTTGGGCGTACCCGTTTCCCTCCGCCATCGATGAGGTGCTCGGCAGCAGCGGCGGCCGGCTGGGTGCCGCTTGCCGTCGCTTCGGTCAACGCACGCTCAACAGTTCGCAGGTCCTCTCCCAACAGCCGCTGAACATCGTCCAGGCGTTCGTTGAGACGGTCGTCGGAGGCGGCGGAAGCAGAGCCGGCCAAAGAGCGCACGGCAGAGTCGAAAGAGAGGCTCATGGTACTGGGTAGGGCGCGGCACTATTGCCGGATCGGGGGGATGACGACAAGTCAGACCGATGCGCTGTTGCCGCGTAATGCGTAGCCGGTCCGGCTGCAAGGGTTTGACGGCCCAGGCCCCCCAGCGCTACAGCAGCGGGGATGCCCCGCGCGCACACTCGAGCCCGTGACCCGAAGCGCGGCCGCACCTTCGGATATGCTGTCTTCGGCCTGCTCGTGGGCGCTCTGACGGCGATTTTTAGCACCCAAATCCTGTTGCAGGTCTTCGCTCCAGAGGGAGCGGAGCGCACCGGGGGGTGCAGCCAAACGATTCACCGACTCAGCGAAGCCTTGAACCGAGCCCGCCAGTCGGCCGCCGGGCAGTCCGACGAACAGGCCGGAATCACGGCGTTTCGGGGCGCTTTGCTCCCCGAGTGGAGCGCCCTGCCGGCGCTCGAACGGGACTGCGGAACCCAGACCGAGTACCGCACGGCTACCGAAGCCTTGGTCCGCTTGCGCTACATGGAAGAGCTCAATGTGCGTGCGCGGGCGGTGGAATTGGCCTCCGCCAGGGTCCGGCTGGAGAGACTTCTCGCCGCCCTGTCCGGGGACGACGAGGATAAATCGGTCCCCGTCGGTGCGGATTTGGGGCCGACGCCCTAGTAACGTTGCCTGCCCGCAACTAAGCTCCGCGCCGGTCGATGACTGACGCGGAAACGAATCCCCCCACCTTCGCCGATTTGGCGCTGAGCGAGCCAGTCGCGCGCGCGGTCGCCGAACATGGCTACACAGAGCCCACTCCGGTCCAGCTCGCCGCCTTCGGGCCGGCGTGTGAGGGCAAGGACTTGGTAGTCCAAGCTCGAACCGGGACGGGCAAGACGGCGGCCTTCAGTTTGCCGCTCGTCAGTTCACGAGTGAAAGCGGAGCCTGAAGCTGTTCAAGCCCTGGTCCTGTGCCCGACGCGAGAACTCGCATTGCAGGTAAGTCGCGAGTTCGAAGCGTTATCCAAATATGCCGGGCTCCGCACTGTCAGCATCTACGGCGGCGCCCCGATGTCGAAGCAGCTCGACGAGCTGCGACGCGGAGCTCACATCGTCGTGGGTACTCCAGGACGCGTGCTGGACCATCTCGAGCGTAAGACGCTGGACGTGGCGAAGCTGAAGTGTTTTGTGCTCGACGAGTGCGACGAGATGCTCTCGATGGGCTTTCTCCCTCAAATCACCAATATCTGGGACCAACTTCCGACGGGACACCAGACGCTGCTCTTCAGCGCCACGGTGCCCAAAGAAGTCACCCGCATCGCAGACACGCGATTGCGTGACCCGGCGTACATCACCCTGAGCGGCGATCACATCGGAGCGCTGGAGATCCAGCACTACGTCTACATCAGTCACGGCAACAAGCTCAGGGAGCTCGAGCAGATCCTCGAGGTCGAGAACCCCGAGAGTGCGATCATATTTTGCAACACCCGGGACGAAACGAAACGGGTCGCTGGGCACCTGCAGAGTCACGGCTACGAGTCAGCGTGGCTCAACGCAGACTTGTCGCAGGCTGAGCGCGAACAAGTCATGGCGCGAATACGCGAGGGCAAGGTCAAGTTCCTGGTCTGCACCGACGTCGCCGCCCGGGGAATCGACATCTCGCACCTGACGCACGTCATCAACTATGACTTCCCGGACGCGTCCGAGCAGTACGTACACCGCACTGGGCGAACGGGGCGAGCTGGCAAGACTGGCACTGCCATCTCGCTACTGGACCCCGGCGGGATAGGCGACCTCTACTACCTGCGCCTCAAGTACAAGATCCGGCCCCAAGAACGTCACTTGCCAACGCGCCAAGAGCTGCTCACCCGGCAACAGGCGGACGTTGTGGCGTCGCTATCGCTGCGCTTCGGGAGTGCCGATCCTCTCGATCCATACTACCAGCTAGCGCGGAGAGTCCTCGTCAGCGAGGACGTGGAGAGCCTGATCGCGGGTCTGTTGCGCGAACACCTGCGCCAGCAAGGGGATGCGTTCGCTCAGGCCGCGAGCGAACGTCGCAAGCGGTTGCCCACACCGCAGAAACAAGAAGACGACTCGAGCGGCGACACGTCGCGAGAAGGGTCGCGTACACGCCGCCGCTCTGGCCGCCGTGCCGGCCCCGGGCCGGAAGCTCAAGCCTACCCACCCAGGCGCGAAGCGCGCCCACCCCGGCGACGCAGTGAGCGGGACGAACGGGAGCAAGACGAAGAGCCGCACTACGGGTACGAGGTGAGCGATGCCCCCATCGTCTCCGTTGCTGAGAACAACGTTGGTCCCACAGATGTTGCCTCCAAGGACGTTGCGCAGGACCCCAACGGGTTCGTCAACCTGTATGTTGGAGTCGGGCGCCGAGACGGCGCGCACGCCCAAGACCTCCTCGATGCTCTCGACAGCGCTGGGGTGAGCGAAACCGACACTGGCAAGATACTCGTCAAACAGCGTCACAGTTTCGTTGAGGTGAAGCCTGAGATCCAGCAGGTCGTCATCGACAAGCTCAACGGCACAAGTATTTGTGGACGTGAGGCTTTGGTCGAAGTGGCGCGTCCGCGCGGCTAGTTGCCCTGGAGCAGGTGGCTCGCGTACGAGATCGTGAGCAAGTGCTCGAATCTCGCATCACGTTGCGTGCCAACATCGGGCGTCAAGCACAACAACCCAAAATCGACGTTGCCACTGCCGTGCCAACTCCATTCGGGATGAGGCGCCTGTGAATCTCGTTGTGGCGCGTTGCATCGCATAGCCCCGGAAGCTAATTGTAAGAGGTGGCAACGACTGTCGACCTACCGCGCTTGGTGCGCAGCCTGGAATGGGGCCTGCGCAATGACCTGCCGAGCGCGGAACTCGTGCGCATGTTGCGGCCCCTGGTTAAAGCCACTTCGGCAACGACCGCCAACGGCTGTCGAGCGAGATTGCAGCTCGCGGAGCACCTGCTCGCCGACGCGCCTGATACAGCGGCAGCTTGGGAAGCGTGTTTGCTGGCGCGCACCGTGCTCGAAGCATCTGCTGAGTTCGACCAGCGCCGCCGGGCTCACGGGGCCTTGGGCTTGGCGTTCACTCTCTTGGGGCAGCTGCGGGCGGCACGCTGCGCTTACCTAGACGCGTTGGCGATGGACCCAACGGACCCGGTATGTGCCCACAACCTGGGTCACCTGGAAGCAACCCAGTTTGGCTCACTCCACAACGCCCTGCGTTGGCTGCGGGTGGCACACCTTCAGCTACCGGACGAACCTGAGATCGCCGCATCGCTTGCGCGGGTTCAGGTGCAGCTGGGGGACCCGGCGCGCGCCAGGCGCACACTGGAGCGTGTCTTGGGTGACGCTGAGCGCTCAGCCGCATGGGTTTCCGAGTGGGCGCGCCAAGATTCAGGCGATCTCTAGCCAAAGTCTGGTTTGGGGGTTTTCAAGCGGCACATCCGAAGCTATCGAACGGGCAGCTGTTATGCTCCGTCCCCGCTCAGGTCTTGCGCTCGCCCTAACACTCTCCTCTAGTTGGTGCCTGGCGCAGGTACCACCTTCTCCAGATCCCGCGCCACCCCGAGGGGCGGTAGCTCCGCCGCCGGCGACCGTAGCCCCCGGTGCAACCGCACCGCCCGGCGAGGCGCCCCAGGTGGCGAACAACGAGGTCGTATTGCCGGAGGTGAGCGACCCAATGCTCGAGGAGGTCCCCGAGCCGCCACGAGTGCTCCAATCTTGGCGAGAAGCGCTGCGACACGTGCGGTCGCGTTCCACATCGCTGGCGAGCTCTCTTGCTCAGGTCGAAAATGCTGCTGCGCGCGCGCGTGCCGCGTTGTCGCGAACTCGACCGACGTTGAATGCAACCGGAAGTGTATCACAACACCTCTTGTTCGGGCGCGGTACGAACATCACGGCTGAAGGTGCACAGATCAACGTCGACATCCCCAATCCTTCCACGCTGTGGAATGCCCGGTTGTCGTTTCGTCAGCCGATCCTGAACCTGGGGACGTGGTACGACATCGACACGGCCGAGCTATCGCAAAAAGGAGCGCGCCAGCGCGCCGAGGACGCGGAGCGAGTCGTCTTGGCGAACGTCGCCGACACGATCGTCTTGGTGGTGACCGCGGAGCGGCTTGCGGAGGTCAGTCGGGTGTCGTTGCGCTCCTCCCTTTCGACGTTGGATCTGACACGGAGGCGAGCTCGCCTGGGCGCGAGCAGCGCGGTGGACGTACTGCGCGCCGAGCAAGAAGTGGCGCTCAATCGCGCTCAGGTCGTCAACGCCAACGAATCGCTACAGCGGGCGCGCGAAGCACTTGGAATGGCCCTGGGTTATGCGGAGCCCTGGGGCGTACGCCCCGACATCAGCCTCGATCGCTTGGGCCAAGATGCAAGACAGGTCTGTGCCCCCGCTGCGACGCTCGACGATCGCGCTGACATCAAGGCAGCGCAAACCGACGTCCAGGTTGCGCGGCGCACTTCCGAATCTGTCGACTATCGGCTTGCACCCACGATAGACCTAGTCAGCGATTTGAACTACACGACGGCACCGTTTACCGCCAACGGTGAACCTCTACAGTGGACAGTGGGTGGCGTTCTGACCATTCCTTTGTACGATGGTGGGGCCAGGACAGCGGAGCGCCAGACAGCGTTGACTCAGGTGGAGCTGGCGGAGCAGGCGCTCACCCAGGCCAAGCGTCAGGCCACCTTGGAGGTACGCCAGGCACTACGCTCGGTCGACGTCGCGCAGCAGAACTTCGTCGTGAGCCAGCAATCTCGGGAGATCTCGAAAGAGACGTCGCGGCTTGCGCGCCTGTCGTTTCTGAACGGCAAAGGAACGAGCTTCGAGTTGGTGGACGCTACGCGACGCTACCAGCAGGCCGAGCTCGATCTAGCAGTGAAGGAGTTCGAGGTCGTTCGCGCTCGGATCCTGGCCTTGCTAGCCCAATCCAACTGCGACCTCTGAAGAGGCGCGTTGGGGTCGGCAGTTGGCACGACTGGGAGACACCCCGCTGCACGAATTGCACGTCGATGTGCTACGCCGGTCCGACGGGCGCTCAGAAGCTGTGGTGGTCGGGGCGCGATTCGGGGGAATAGACGTGGCTATTGGCTTGTCCTGCATCTCCGAACCGGGTTCTCGCATTTCTGTGGCTTCCGCCGGACGCGCCGAACTAGGCTCAGGCAGCAATGGTCGTGCAGTGTCGTGTTCCAGCGCGACGAACGTCGGGAGAACCCATGAGAAAGACAGATCTGGCCTTTTACGCCCTACTGGGGCTGACGCTGGCGGCGTTCTTGTACCAGCTTGGCTTCGTCTTTTTCACAGTCCCCGAAGCCCAACCTCAGGCCGGTGGGATTGCCCAGAAGATCTTCTACTTCCACGTCCCAGCAGCGTACGCGATGTATCTCTCAGGCGTGACCTGCTTCGTAGGCAGCGCGGCCTACCTGCTCAAAGGAACCGACAGGCGCAACGCGATCGCGGAGGCCGGTGCTGAGTGCGCGGTCGTATTCGGCTTGATCATCCTCACCAGCGGCCCGCTCTGGGCGAAAAAAGCCTGGGGAGTGTACTGGACGTGGGACCCACGGCTCACCGTCTCGTTGTTGACCGTCATGATCTACCTCGCGGTCGTCGTCCTGAGGGCTTTCGCCGGTGACGGCCACGCGGAACGGAAGTTTGCCGCCGCGCTGGGTGTGCTGGGAACGGTCAATCTGCCGATTATTCACTACGCCGTTCGAAAGTGGGGGGGCACACATCCGGCGGTCATCAGCAAAGGCGGCGGCGGGCTGCAGCATCCGGATATGAAACAGGCGCTTTTGATGGGATTCGTTGCCATGACGTTGCTAGCCGCCGTTCTACTCTGGTCGCGCGCGCTGCTCAGTTTCAACAAAGCTCGACTCAAGCAGGCAGAGGAGCGGGCCCTCCAGGAAGGACTACTCGACGGATGAAACAAGAAACTGGTCAGGTCCCCAATGAGTTCGTGCCCGTCTCCGGCGGCGGCGACACCACGAGCGCCAGCACCATGCTGGTCGCCGCCTACATGCTCCTGTGGGCCATTTTGATGGGCTTCGTGGCGCTCAGCTGGAGGCGGCAGCGCGCCACCGCAGCGCGGCTGGACGACATCGAACGGGCGCTCAAAGACACCACCGGCTCGGGCTAGACGATGGACCTCCCGACCTTCGAGCACATCATCTACATCCCCGGCGTGCTGCTCATCGGGGTGACTATTGGCTACGTCTTGGGGGCTCGAGCCGTCCGTCAGGAGGTCAGTCAGAACCGCGACAAAGCGCGGCGATGACGCCTGCCTTCGGTTCGGAGCGGGTGTTCGGCGAGCGCTCACCGAGTCCTGAACTACGGGCGGCCGGCTGTCGTGTGGTCAAGTGACTCCGGCGCGGGGGAAGCATTGCTCAGCAGTTGGGTGCGAGGTAGCCTGCACTCGTGTTCGGTGTTTCCTTCACTGAGCTGCTCTTGATAGGCGCAGTTACCCTCATCATCGTGGGACCCCAGCGCTTGCCCAAGATGCTCGGCACCCTTGGCAAATGGTCGGCAAAGCTGCGGCGCATAACGAATGAAGTGCGCTACCAGAGCGGAATTGACGACATTCTTCGCAAGGAGGGGATCGCGGGCGGCCTTTCCGAACTGCGTCAACTACGCGATGTGGCTCGGGGCAATTGGACCGGCTTGGGAGCGTCCGCCGTGGCAGGGCGCGGCAAGGCAGGGACGACTCCCGGCGCTGCCAAACCCGGGACGGCGGGTGAACTCGCCAAGGCAATTCCAGCCCAGGATGACCCGTTCGCGCATGTTCAGAACGATCGCTCCCGGGAGTACCCTACAGAGGGCTGCGACGCATACGGTGCCTTGCCTGACGACATGTGGCTCGAGAACCCGGATGCGGAGCCCGAGCCCGCCGTGACGGCTGCTGCACCAGTGGTGCCTGAGGCTCCGCCAAGCACCGCGGTAGCCACCGCTGAGACAGCGGCGGAACCAGCGCCAACGGCGCCACCCGAACCCGTTTCCCATCCAGCGGCGAAGGTCTCGGTCAGCCCACCTTCCCCGCCGAGGGTGGCGGAAGGTAACGTTGCTGCCAGCAACAAGGGTCCAGCCAACACTCCCGCCTCGGAGAAGAGCTGAGCCGTGTCCACCAGTGGCCCACCCATGAGCCAAAGCGAAGAAGAAACAGAGCTCCAAGACGAGGGAATGACCTTCTGGGAGCACCTCGACGAACTGCGGAGCCGCCTCGTCAAAATCGTGCTGGCCGCCATGGTTGGTGCCACGATGGCCTGGTTTTTTCGTGAACAAGTACTCACGTGGTTGGTCGGACCGTTCACATCTGCTTGGGAGATGAACGGATTTGCCGACAAACCTCAGCTGCACTTCCCCAACCCAGCTGGCCTGTTCGTCGCCTACTTGAAGCTGTCGATCATCGCCGGTGCGGTGATGTCGTTGCCCATTATCTTCTACCAGATCTGGGCTTTCATCGCGCCTGGTCTGTACGCGCGAGAGAAGCGCTTCGCGATCCCGTTCGTGATCAGCTCGACAGCCCTGTTTGCATCCGGCGCCTACTTCGGGATGACAGTCGCGTTCCCTCTCGCGTTTCGCTACCTGCTGAGCTACGCGGGCGATCTACCGGACTTTCAGATCAACCCCACGATCATGGTGGATGAGTACGTCGGATTCATCTCCCGTATGCTGCTCGCGTTCGGTGCAGTTTTCGAGTTGCCCGTGGTCGTATTTTTTCTGTCGGTCGCAGGGATTGTCAATCACCGTCATCTGTTGAAGTTCTTCCGCTACTTCGTGGTAATCGCTTTCTTGCTGGGAGCGTTGCTGACCCCCCCTGACCTCTTGAGCCAGTTCCTATTGGCGATCCCCCTTTGCGTGCTGTACGGAATCTCCATCGGCATCGCGTGGATATTCAGCCGCAAGCGCGAGAAGGCCGCTGAATCCACGACGGACAGCTGACACTTCGTCGCCGGGCGCGTTTCAATCCTCGCGGGCGTATGGTTCGCCCCGCCAGATGCTGAGCGCGCGGTAGAGCTGTTCGAGTAGTAGCAACCGCGCCAATCGGTGAGGGAGCGTCAATCGTGAAAGGCTGAGTTCGTAGTCAACTTGTCGCGCGACCTCTGGCGGGATCCCCTCGGCACCGCCAATCACGAAACACACGTGGCCGTTGCCGTGGCTACCCCAGCTCACGACTTGGTCGGACAGCTGCTGGCTGCTGAGTACCGCCCCCTGAACCTGCAACGCGACGACCATGGCCTTGTGGGGCAACGCGCGGGCCAGTGACTTGTCGTCTTTGGCCTCCGTCACGTCCACCGCAACGAAGCGCCGAATCCGACGTTCGTAGTCATCGCAAAGCTCCGTCAGCGCCGAGGACTTCAGCTTGCCGACGACCAGCAGGGTCAGCCTCACCTCTCAGGATCCGCGGAGCCTGGCGCTATCGGTACCCTATCGGCATCCATCCAGAGTCCATCCAGATCGTAGAGCGAGCGGACATCGCGCTGGAAGACATGCACGACGACGTCAACGAAGTCGATCAACACCCAATTGGCCGCAGGCAAGCCCTCTATCGACAGCGAGCGGACACCGTGCTTGCCGAGAATCGCATCCACTTCCTGAGCAATGGCGGAGACGTTGCGGTCGCTCGCCCCAGTCATCAGCACGAGGAAGTCGGCGTAATCCACCTTGCCGGACACGTCGATGATCTCCACCGCCGTCGCCTTCTTCTCGAGCCCTGCTTCGGCAGCAAGGAGCGCCACGCGACGGCTGTCTTGACGCTCGGTGGGTCCGGTGGGGGGCTGTCTGCCCACTTGGGCCCTGGGAGGGCGGGGTATCGTAGTGCGGTCGGCCATTTCCACGGGGTATCTATCGCAACCCGGCGTCGCAACAAAGGGCGGCAGTCGTCGATGTGGCCAACGTGCCCCCATCCGGCCCGTACGGGGCCACACGCGGGTGGCCGCCAGTCACGGGCAGCGGCGGCGCTGGCCGCCCCAGGCCACCCTTGCCTGTTCCGCTTGGGGGAGGCCAGGGGGCCAAAGGCCTGACTTCGTACTCGGGCACTGGCCCTTCAGGGCGCTTTTGGGCGGGACTGCAGCTCAGCAGAGCGAGCAGTAGTGCGCTTCCCACGACCCTCACAATGGCACCCCCGGACCGCTCGACGTGGGCAATCCCCCATCTGCGCCGGAGCGACGTGGCTCCACGGCCGTGACAGGAACCCGCGAGCCAGCCCCGCGCGCGGTGGGCAAGTAGGCGCCCACCGCATTCTGAGCGGCGCTGGGTAGTGTTTGTCCAGGAAGCGGTGCGGTGTTCTGCGGCACAGGCGGTTCGCCGTTGCAAGCGTGAACCGACACTGCCGTGGCGCCGGCGATCCCCACCCAACCGAGACTCACCCAGGTCACCTGCGCGAACGTCATCGGGCTATGTTATCCCACGATACAAGTCCGTGCGCGAGATAATCGTCCCAGTCCCAGCTGCCCGCGGCGACGTCGTGCGAGTCATTGCGCCGTCAGGCGTTTTCGACCGCACGCTATTCTGGAGGGGGCTCGGTTGGCTCAGCCGACACTTTCGGGTGCGCTACGATCGAGGCGTCTTCCAGCGCGCGGGGCTGTTTGCTGGAGACGACCGTCGCCGGGCGGCAGAACTCGATACCGCCTTGCGATGCACCGACGCGCGCGCAGTCATCGCCGCAAGAGGTGGCGTCGGCTGTACCCGCTTGCTGTCGGGAATCGACGTCGGCGCTCTGCGACGCGCGCCGAAGTGGCTCGTCGGCTTCAGCGATGTGACGGCGCTGCATTGCGTTGCTGGACGGGCGGGCTTGGCCTCGCTGCATGCGCACAACATCACCGGGTTGGGGAGGAGCGACGGCGCCGAACGTGAGCGCTGGCTATCCGCATTGTGTTGCCCGACCCAGCAACGTCGAACGACCGTGGAGATGCTCACGCCAGGGCGCGCGCGGGGCCCTCTGACAGGCGGCAACCTCGCTCTGTTGCATGACCTGGCTATCAGCGGTGAATTCCGTCCGACGCCAGGAAGCGTCGTGTTCTTCGAAGAAGTCGCCGAGCCACCCTTTCGAATCGACCGCATGCTGGGCGCGCTCGAACGTTCGGGCTTCTTCGATCGCGTCTCGGGCGTCGTCGTGGGTGACGTTACCGACAGCGCGGTGGCCGCCAACGGCGTTCGCCCTATCGACGTGTTTCGCTCCCTGGGCAAACGCTGCAGTCTTCCTGTGGGTTGGGGTTTTCCAGCAGGGCACGGTCGACGCAACGACCCCTTGCCACTGGGCTTACCCGCTGCGCTTGAAGAGGGCGTGGTTACGATCAATCCAGGTTGAGCGCCGCCGCGGCGCCTCAACTGTCGTCCTGGTCCGCCGATTGCGCAGAAAGAGGCGGCATTGGCTGATCGGGTAGCGTGGGGGAAGGCGCCCGCCGCGGCGGTGGTTTAGGTGGAGGCGCTCCAACGTGATGCTCGTCGTCGCCTTCTTCGATGAGCTCTTCAATCTCCTCTACCTCATCCAGTTCCAGGATCCCGTCATCTGGCTCCGCCGCATCCGTCATGGTGTTCGTGTCGAGCACCTGCGTGGCTGCCTCGAAGTCGTGGCTGCCGAGCCCCTCATCCAGAGGCGCGTTCACGGAGGAATCGGCATCCGTTAACTCTTCACCAGGAGTCGTGGGCTCGTCCGCACCGGGCACCGCCTGCGGCTGACCCGGTTTTGCTACTCGGGTCGCCGGGTTGTGGACACGACTTGGATCTAACACGGCTGTCGGCTCCTCTGCCTCGTCCCCACCTGAGCCCCAAGCCGGATACGCCTCGTCGAGCTTCGACACCCCCTCAGCTGGTTCCAGAGCGGGAGGGTCCGGATCTGGGTCCGTGCGTTCGTCGACGCGAATGGCCGCCGAGGCCTCCGCCACGCCATCCATCGCCGGAGTTGCGACATCCCGGGGGTCTCCCGCCGCCTGCCACTCATCGTCGTCGGAATCTCCGGGAGCGTCACCGTTGGCAAGCTGTTCGTCCTCGTCAGCGCTCACGTCTGGCTCGCTCGGCGCGTCGGGCTCTGGAGCTGCCGAGGCCTCTGCTTCTTCTGCCGCTTCCGCCTCGCCGGACGACTCGGGTGCGTCATCCGCATCATCCACCAGCGACTCGCCGGATGACGTTGCTGGTGGTTCCTTTTCGGGCTCCTCCGCTTTGGCGGCCTTGGCTCTCAGCATCTCTTCTTTGGCTCGGGCGAGACCCTCCTTCGCCTCGTCGTCTCCCGGGGCCAAACGCAGTACCCTGCGCCACGCATCCGCTGCTTCGCGTGGGTCGTTCAGCTGGTCCTCCCAAGTGTGGGCGACACGTCGCGCCAACTCCGCACGAAGCTCCTTGTCGCGATTGCGCAGGATCTGGTCCTCGAGCAGCGCAACAATCCCTCTCGGATTACCGAGCACTTCGTAGATGCCGATGAGTTGGTCGGTCACTTCCTTGTCGCTAGGCGACAGTTCGTGCAAACGGTTGAGATCATCCGCAGCGCCCTCGAGATCCTCCAGGCGGTACTGCCGCACGTGAGCGCGTCGCGCGAGCAGGCGGCGCACGAGGGGTCCGTCGAATACTTGGTCCAAGGCCCTGCCCAAGACATCCTCCGCGCGCCGATAGTCTCCAACGTTGCCGGCCAGCTCTTCGACGAGTTCCAACACCTCATCGTCCACGCGCAGAATCAGTGCATCCCCGACCCACTGAAACGCCGCATCGGCGTCGTCCAACTCACCCAGTGCGATCGTTGCTGCCAGCCCGAGCATGGTACTTCGAGTCCGTCCGCCGTCCCGCGCCCCCTGCCCCCCTTCTGCCAATGCATGAACAAGGTTGGTGCGCAGCCTGGTGCTGCCGACACGTTCGTCTGCTTGTCGCACCTTGTCCACCATCAGGTCCAGCAGGTCATCCTCGAGTCCACCGGAGAGCGGAGCGTCGAAGAGCAAACGGGCCCGCGCTTCGTCCTCCAGTTCCACAGCGACGTCAGCGGCGCGAACGAGAGCCACTAGGCGTTCGTCGAGTTGAGACAAACGTGCAATCTGGCGCTCGTAGACATCTACCTTGGCCGAGGCACTCGCGCACAAGTCTGCCAGCCGAGCCAGCAACGGTTCGACGTCCTCCAAGCCCACTCCGCTCAGAGCCTCCTCAGCATGGGCGACGGCCTGTTCCTCGGGGACACCGACTCGAGATAGCACCTCGGATTGGCGAACCCGTTCACTCGCGAGACCTAGACCCTCCATTCCTGTCGCCCGTAGCTCGTGCGCCATCGACAGCCCGTCCAAGTCCTGGAGCTGAACCGAAAGGTTCTCGAAGGTTTCTGCGATATCAGGCTCCGCGCCACCACTTGCGATCAGCATCTTTGCGACTGCGACTGCCTCCGCTTTCTCTTCTGCGGCGACGAAGCGCTCGAACGCCGCGTGGAGGGCCTCGTCTCGCTCCGGGCTGGATGGGCCGCGCTCATACCAAGAGACGATTCTGCGCGCGACGGTGGCTCCTTCCTCCAGTTCGTCCCCGAGGTCGATGTATGCCTGACGGCATGGCTCGTCCCCTCGGTCGCCGACCAGCCCCAGTATCTTCATGGCTTCCTCGCCGGTGTCCAGTTGGACGTGGAGGATCTCAGCCAACCGCCGTGTCATCTCGCTGATCTTTTCAAGACCGGTTTGAACGGAAATGAGCTCGCCCATGAGTTGGGCAACCAGCGACCACCTTTCGGCCCCTTCGGCCAACTCGCAGAGGCGTTGTGTCGCTTCCACATCCTCGGGGTTTTTTTCGTGAATGAAGCTCAGGAGGCGGATCGCGTCTTCTGGCCGCAACAGGTTGACCTCGTAGATTTCAGCCAGGCGTGCAGCCGTCTCGAGTTTCAGCGGGAGCTCATCCGTCGCCTCCAAGTAGCGCTCGAGAAGCTCTGCAGCGCGCTCGTAGTTGCTGCGTCCCAACTCGAGGTCCGCCAGGCGCTGCAGCGCCGCCTGGTTCTTGTCGTCGAGGTTGTGGAGAACGAATTCGTAGCGGTCCGCCGCCTGATCAATTTCGTGCAGCTGAGTCGCGCAGAGGTTCGCTTGGTGCAGTACAATGTCGACCTTGCGCGCCGCCCCTTCCGTCGCATCCGTCAAGCGTCCCAGATAATCGACCGCTGTAGCAGCGTCGCCGCGTTCCTCTGCCTCTGTGGCCAGCCACTGAAGAGAATCCTCGTCCTCTGCGTCTTGCAGGACCAGCGCATAGGTCATTCTCGCAGCATCGGTATCTCCCAAGCGGTCTCGCTGGATCGCGGCCGTTCGCTTGCGGATAGTCACGCGTGCCAGCGGGTCGCTGATCGCCGACGCGCGTGACAAGAACATCTGTACGAGTTCGTCGACGCGGTCCTCAGCGACCAGCAACTCCTCCAGAGCCCGTGAGTACTCTTCGTTCGTTGGCGCCAGCGCCACCACTTCCTCCAGACGTGTCACGGCCTCGCCGGCATCACCTTCACGTCGCAGGTACTCTGCAGCGCGGGCCATCAGCGCCGCTTTGTCTTCAATCTTCTCGGCAACCGCGGCCTGCTCATCCGCCGCCCCCGCGGCCGGCTCCCACGCCTGCGCCTCCACGAAGTACTCCTCCGCTTTGGCCCACATGGAGGCATCGCCCAAGTCGTCGGCCCCCTCGGCCAACGCTTCGGCCGCGAGCAAGGGTTGTCCTTGCGCCGCACGAATACCGCCCAACTTCAGGTAGAGCTCGCGCTTGACCAGATCGTCGTCTAGTGGCGCTACGTTGGCAGCAATTGCGTCGGCCGCCAAATCGGGACGCTCACCCTTTTCGAAGAACTTCACGGCCTCCTGCAACGGGGAATCGTCGCCCGGCGACAGCCCAGCGATTCGCGCCCAGGCCTCCCCTGCTGCCACCGGATCTTTACGGCGTGTGGAGTGCATCTTCGCCAGGTTCTTCTCGAGCGAAATCCGCATTTCCTCGTCTTCGGCTCGCTCCGCCTCCCGGCGCAATACTTCGGCCAGCTCGTCCCAACGACGCCCCTTTTCCAACAGGCGCTTCACTTGATCCGAAGCCTCTTCGTCGCCCGGCTCGATGTCCAGTATCCGCTGCCATGAATAGATGGCGGTTTCGACGTCACGCAATTGAGACTCGCAGACACCCGCCAAGTCGCGCAGCCAACCCAAGCGATCGTCATCCAGCGCCTGATCGTAGTCGATGGCGCTGAGGAGGATCTCCTTGAGGTCGTTGTACTTGCGCTTGATGGGAAGCTGCTCGAGCAGGTAATTTAGCGCGTCTGGGTTTACTGGATCCAGATCGAGCGCCTGCCTATAGACGGCAATGGCTTCGTTCTTGCGGCTGCGCCTAGCCAATTCAGCGGCGCGTTCCAACAGATCATCGAGGGTCACTCCGCTGGGGGGCCGTGCCGCAGTCGGGCGTTGAGCCGCCATTGGACGTTTTGCTCCCCCCACGGCCGCAGTGTATTGGCTCTCTGCAGCATCGCTGCTTGCGCGCGCCGGTTGGGGCGCCGCCGGAGCAACTGCATCACCGGCGGCTTCCTGCGCCTGTTGAATCATTGCACCCTGCGGGTTATCCCGCACATAGGCGGCAGCCAGTGGTGCTACCTCCCGCACCCGGCCCAATTGCTCTCCAAAGAAGAGCGCGAGCTGCATCGCGCGGTCATGCTTGGAGTTGAGCTCCAACGCGCATAGTGAGTACAGAAAGCCATGCTCGCCTGGGTATGCCTCAGCCAGGGCGACGAACAGATCGCATCCTTCATTGCGCTCCGCCTCCTCCAGCTTCTGGCCAGCTCGATACTTTTCCAGAATGAGCGTGGCAAGTTGCTGACGAAGTGCCGGGTCACTGGGGTCGATCCTGTTGGCATGCCTCAGGGCGCTGATCGCTCTATCCGTCCGCTGCGCCTGCTTCGCTACCTCGGCCTCATCCAAGTACAATGCCAACTTGCGCTGAGGATCGGTCACCAGCGCCACTTCCATACCGAAGTACGGCAACGCTTCGGAGAGTTCACCCGCTGCCTTGTGCAGCTCGCGCAGACTGTATATTGCAAACTGACTCGTAGGATCCAAGTCAACAGCGCGGGCGTACGCCTCTTTAGCCCTTGCAGCATCGGAAACAGGCGGTTCGGCTAGGAAGCGCCCGAGCTCTTCGTACAACGCAGCAGACTTCGGCAGCCAGTCAGGTTCGTGGCGAGCCATGACCGCCATGGCTGCGGCACGCTTTTCCATGGCCATCGCCAGCCCCGTCAGGTCGTTGTTTGCCCGCAACAATTCAGCCACCCGCGTGGCGGTCGGCTCCGACGTCGGGTCGCGCTCGGTGGCCGCGACGAGAACACTAGCGGTGCGGACCGTGTCTTGAAAGGTGGTTTCCCATACATTCGCGGCCTCGTTGAGCCAATGGCAAGCCACCGAAGGCGTAGTTGCCGACATCCCAACTTGTTCGAGCAACCGCGCGTATCCCTCGGGGTCTTGCTGCCCTGCGGCGTGCGCCTCCGCGATCGCGCCTTGGTCTTGCGGATTGTGCACCAGCCTCTGGACCAGAGCCTCATGTAGACGGGCATCCATAGGGTGATGACGGTATCACGCTGAGTCTCGAAGTCGCAATGTGCGTGCCGCGATCCGCGTTTCGAAATGCCTCGCGTTCCCAGGTCGCAATGCGCTGTCGAACTGACCCCACATTGTTGGTCACACAGCGACTGACCACAGGTTGCGTGCCCCCACGGTGGAAACTTCTATTCTTTGCATCCCGACAGCGCTGATTGCCGCAAGAAGTGCGATTTGGATGCCTGCAGATTCACAAATAGGTCTGGGTGCGCTCGTGCGAGCTTCGACCTACACTGAGCGACACGCGTAGCGCTTCTTGTGTCCGGGACGGCCGACCATTGTAGTGGACCCACCTAGCGGCCGTTGCTAATGTCCTGCGTCCGTATGACGAGTGTGCAAGCCCCGGGAACAAGCGGTGTCAATCAGGCAACGGCAAAGACACTTCGCCAGCTGCTCGAAGCCAACGCTCTTGCCGACACCAGGGTTCCGTTTGCGAAGGCGGTCGACCTCGTCGTTCCTTTGTGTGTTGAAGTGTCAGAGGTTCACGCTCAGGGCTATGGCGTTCACATTCACCCATCAAACTTGATTATCAACGACAAGGGCAGTTTGAGTCTCGCGGCGGACAAGGCCGCCATGCCTCCCCAGCATCCCAAGGACCAAGCGTGCCTGCCGCCGGAGTCGCAGGGTGGCGAGCTCGGCTCGGCAGCTTCGTCGGTCTATTCGATCGGAGCGATCCTGTACGAGATGCTGACCGGAGCGACTGCGGGCCGCGGGATGCGCCGCCCCAGTGAGTTGGTTCCCGGTTTGCCCAAAAACCTCGAAACGTTGATGGCCAAAGCCCTGATCGCGGACGAAACGAAGCGCCCGGGCGATCTCAAAGCCCTGGCCCAGGCCCTGTATGGCATGACGAACCAAGCGACGGTGCCCCCTCCCCCGGCCGCGGACATGTCGCATCTCGATCACATCGGGGACTTGGACGTGGACGTTTCCCTATCGATGCTGCCGCCAGAACCGGGGCAGTTCAGCGGTGCGGCGCCCGCTTCCGCCGTGGCCCCAATGTCGACCAACGGCTTCAATGTGGCGGTGACGCAAGCAGCAAGGCCCGCACCTCAGAGTGGTGCCACGGCCGAGCTCACGCAGCTAAAGAATAGACTGGAGTCCGATCCCACCCCGCGCTACGTCGTGGTCAAAGATGGGATGGATCACGGCCCGTTCAACGCCGTCGAGCTCCTACAGCAGATCGGAACCCACACCTTCGTCGACGCGGACGTGTTGCGTAACGACAGCACTGGTGAAGAGCGAGCGATCTCCGATTGGGAGGATTTTGCACCATTCGCGCAGCATGCGCGTTTGCATAGGGATGCCCAGGCCGAGAAGGCAGCCATACACTTGGGTGTTGCCCAAGAAAGCAAGCGCACCAAGGGCAAGGCGTTCGTTGGGCTGTTGGTGTTGGGTGTTCTTCTCTTGGGCGCGGCCAGTTGGTTCGTCACTCAGGTGGGCACGCGCAGTGACGAAGTTGCCATTCAGACGGAAACAGTCAGTAACATTGAGGCTGAGGGCAATCTCAACGTCAAGAAGAAGGTCGGCGGTGGTGGCGGCAAGCGCGTCGTGGGAAGTTCGGGTGGCATTCCGATCCTGGCCGGTGGGCAGAGTTGCGAAGGTGCTCAGGCAGCGTATGTGGAGGAGATGAAGATGACTGGCGGTGGCCAGGCGGACATCACCCGAGGTCAATACGCGTCGATCATGAATAGCGGCAGCTACTTCTCTCACTGCGGCGTGCCGTTCAACGTGGCCGTCAGCATTTGTGTTGCCGTTCAGAATGGCAAAGCAGTCGGTGTGACAGTCAGCACAAGCCCAAAGCATTCGTCACGCAGCTGCATTGCGAGTGCCGTTCGTCGCATGAGCTTTCCGGCTCATCCGAAACTAGATGTCGTTCGGGTCAACTTTGCGGCAGAATAGCCGCCGTGGCAGAAACGAGCCGGTATCAAAGAGAGCACAGGCGCGCGCGGCCGTCGCTCGGGACGGCACTTCGCGCGACGGTGCTCGCGGCAGCCGCGTGGTCCTGCAGTGTCGACGTTGCTCGCGATCTGGCAGAAAGTGAGGCCAATCGAGTCATCGTCGCGCTCAACCAGAATGGCGTGGCTGCAACCAAAGACGTCGATCAAGACAACGAGGGTCGCTTCGTGGTTCGGATCGCGGAGTCGGAGCTGGGGCCGGCCGTCAACACCCTCGAGCAAGAGGGGTTACCGTCCAAAGAACCTCCGGGCGTGCTCGATGCGCTCGGAGAATCCGGCCTGGTTGCCAGCCGACAAAGCGAACACGCCCGCCTCATCGTGGGCACCGCGGGCGAGCTCGAGCGATCGCTGAAAGACGTTTCTGGCGTGCTCAGTGCCCGAGTCCACCTGGCGGTTTCCGAACCCGACCCACTGTCGTCACCGGAAAACCGAGTGCCGGCGAGCGCTTCGGTATTGGTGCGACATCATGGGGCGACTCCTCCACTGATGACGACTGATGTTCAGCGTCTGGTCGCGGGAGCGGTTCCAGGACTGTCGGCGGACCGTGTGGCGGTCGTGCTCCTGCCCGTCAGTCAGTCCCCCGAACAGCCGGAAGCGACGCTAGCTCGGTTCGGTCCCTTGTCGGTCAGTCGCGCGTCCGTGGCCTCACTGCGCTGGGTTGTTGGTATCGTCGCAGCCATCAACCTCAGCATGCTCGCTGCGCTGCTGTTTCTTTATGTTCGGCTGCGCTCCGCGAAATTGCGTGCCCCCAACCAAGAATCCGCCTGAGATGCCTCTCGATCGACGAGCCGAGGGTTTCCATCAGTGCTGGCCGCGATCACCACAGACGGACTGCTCTTCAAGTAGGACTCGATGATCCGTCTGGAGCACGTGAACGTCAGATTCGACCGCCCAGTCTTGCACGACGTCTCCATGACGGTGCCAGAGGCTTCGCTCTATGGCCTGATCGGCCCGGGCGCGTCCGGCAAGAGCGTCTTGCTCAAGGCGATCACGGGATTGGTTGGCGTCGAGGATGGCACGGTGGCCGTGGGCGATGCGAACGTTACCGACGCGGACGAGACCGAGCTATTCGAGCTCAGGCGTCAGATCGGCATGTTGTTCCAAAACAACGCCCTGTTCGACTTCATGACGGTCAAAGACAACATCGCTTTCCCGCTGCGCCAACTATTCGAGCTGGATGATGAGGAGATCTCGAGGCGTGTGAGCGAGAGGCTGACCTCCGTTGGACTACCGGGGTTCGAGCATCGCTTTCCAGCCGGCTTGAGCGGCGGCCAGAAGAAGCGCGTCGGCGTGGCGCGCGCGACGGTCACCCATGCGCCGATCATTCTCTACGACGAACCTGCCGCGGGGCTCGACCCCGTCAGTAGTCAGAAGTTGTTCGAACTCCTCCGCCAGGAACAAATCGCAACCAAGGCTACGGTAGTGATGGTGTCCAGTGACCTCGACAGGCTGCTCTCCGTTACCGACTATGTCGGCATGATGGTCGATGGGCGCCTGATCTTCGAAGGTACGACGGAGCAGGCGCGAGCCAGCCAAGACCCGTATGTGCACCAGTTCATCAATGGCGACGTGGAGGGGCCGTTGTGAGCCCAACCCAAGGCCAAGCGCGGGTGTATGCCCTGGGCGCTCAGCTGGTTGGGCTGATTGGATCCGGGGCCAAGCTCTATCGAACCTTGGTTCGCACGCTTTACTTCACGTTCAATGGCAAGCCCGAGTTTGGTCGTGTCTTTGGATACATGTACGCGATCGGCAATCAGTCGCTGGTGTTCCTGTGCGTGGTTATGGGGTTCATCGGCATGATCACCGTCTATCAGGGAGGCGTTCAGCTACTACGGGTGATCCCGGACATGAGCCAGCTCGGGGCTGCTTACTTGGAGTTCCTGGTCAAGGACCTTGCGGCGACCATCTGCGCACTCATGCTCGCCACGCGCGTGGGTGCGGGCATCGCTGCCGAAATTGGTTCGATGGTCGTGACCGAGCAGGTGGACGCACTACGCATGTGCGCCGCCGACCCAATCGACTACTTGCTGCGACCGCGCTTCATCGCCAGCTTGGTGATGACACTGGTGTTGGTGATCATCGCGGGTACCTTGGCGGCGTACACCGGCGCCTGGACGGCGCATACCTTCTTCGATGTGCGGCCAGAAACGTTCTGGGACTTCTCTCAAGTGGATGCTGGCGACGTGGCCACGGGGGTCTGCAAATGTCTGGCGTATGGTGCCTCGATCCCGGTGATCAGCGGGCATTGTGGGCTGTCCGCGCACGGAGGGTCGGAGGGAGTCGGTGCGGCCACCACACGTGCGGTGGTCAACTCCTCCCTCGCGATCATCATTTGGGATTTCGTTCTCACCAGCGCTGGCTACGCGATCTTCGGATGATGCGCGCGGCTCGATGGGCATCGTCGGTTGCCGGTCCCCATGGTATCGTTGTCGACCAGATGGTTCGTCGTAACTCGAAAGTCGGACTGACTCGCACTCGCGCGTTGGAGGCTCGCCCCGGCGCGCAAAGGGCGCACGCCGGTCCGGCATGCGCTTGCTTGGTCATCCTCGCGGGGGGCCAAATCGGAAAGAGGATCGAACTGGACAGGCGCCTCATCGTCGGGCGAGACCCCGCGTGCGACTTACCATTGGACAGCGACCTCGTCAGTCGAAGCCATGCGTGTTTCGAAGCCAATGGCGAGACGATCTACGTCAAGGACTTGCAGTCGACGAACGGCACCTACGTCAACGATCGACCAACGAGCGAAGCGCAGCTACTCGATGGAGACCGCATCGCCCTGGGTGAATTCGTGCTCAAGTACCTGGCTCCCGGCAACGTGGAGGCTCGCTATCACGACGAGGTATTTCGCCTGATGAGCCATGATGGCCTGACGGATGTGTTCAATAAGCGCTACCACGACGAGCAGTTGGCCACCCTTTGTGGTGCGGAGGAGTTGCTGTCCTTGGTGCTCTTCGACGCCGACCACTTCAAGCGCGTCAATGACAATCACGGCCACGCTGCTGGCGATTCGGTCTTGCGGCAGCTGGCGGTCCTGGCGCGGAATGCGGCCGATGGCGTCAACGGTGCGGTCGTCTCCCGCATAGGTGGTGAAGAGTTCGGCATCCTATTGCCGGGCTGCACGCTGAATGACGCCAAAGATCTGGGTGAGCGGCTCCGGGCCAGTGTCGAGAGACATCGGTTCGAATTCAGCGGCGAACAGCTGCGGGTCACCATCAGCGTCGGGGTCGCGTGCCGTGGGGCGGAAAGTGTCGACCCGCCGGAAACCCTCTATCGCAGTGCCGATGCTCAGCTGTATCGTGCGAAAGGTGACGGCCGCAACCGTGTCTGCGGCTGAAGG
The DNA here is from genome assembly GCA_050298815.1 of Polyangiaceae bacterium. GTDB lineage: Bacteria > Myxococcota_A > Polyangia > Polyangiales > Polyangiaceae > SZUA-265. The sequence continues at coordinate 69,877 of JBNKUV010000082.1, read as the reverse complement.
CGCCCAAAGAGTTACGTGTGATTTCCTTTCGTAACGTGGCCAAGTCCTTTGGCGAGAAAGTCGTGCTCAAGGGAGTCAGCTTCGACGTCCAAGACGGCGAGGTGTTCTTCATAGTCGGTGCGTCAGGTGTCGGCAAAAGCGTGCTCATCAAGCACCTGATCGGGCTGCTCAGGCCCGACGGCGGCCAGATCCTGCTCGACGAAGAAGACGTCGCCGGACTTTCCGAGGCCGAAATGTTTCGTGTCCGAAAGCAGTGCGCGATGGTGTTTCAGCATTCGACGCTCTTCGACTCGATGAACTGCCTCGACAACGTCGCGTTGCCGCTCAAAAAACACTTCAGAATGAGTGTCGAGGAAGCGCGATGTGCAGCCCGAAAGCGGCTCGAAGAGGTGCGCATGCTCGACTTTGCCGACCGTTTCCCCGCCGAACTCGGTGACGGCCTACGCAAACGGGTTGCCATCGCCCGCGCTCTGACGCTCGAGCCCCGCTACGTGCTTTTCGACGAGCCAACGACCAGCCTCGACCCGGTCAGCGCCCGAAGAGTCGACAAGTTGATCCGCGAACTGAGCGACCGCGTGGGGGTCACCAGCGTGGTCGTGTCTCACGACCTGGCGTCGATTTTCGGCGTCGCCGACCGCATCGCTATGCTCTATCAAGGACAGGTGCGGATGCTGGGCACCCCACAGGAGTTCCGCGATAGCCCGGACGCCATCGTTCAACAGTTCATCAACGGTCGCGCGGACGGCCCGATGCAGGTATAGGTCGACAAAGGGATGAGCCAGCGCAGCATCGAAGTCAAAGTCGGGATCCTGATCCTGGTAGCCCTTGGGCTGCTCGCCGCCTTCATCGTCGTCATGGGTGGTCTGAACTTTGAAGCCACCTACCGCGTCAACGTCGACTTTCAGAACCCTGGGGGGCTGCAGGCTGGCGCGCCGGTGCGGCTCGCTGGAATGCGGGTGGGACGGGTATCGGCGATCGAATTTCGTGGCAACGACCCACAGGCAATCAGTGGTGGCACGCTCATCCGTGTGGTGGCCGAACTAGAGAAGCAGTACCAACCGTCAATTCACGAAAACTCGCGCTGGTTCATCTCCACGCAGGGCGTACTCGGCGAATTTTTTCTAGCGGTGGATCCTGGCTCTCCCGACCGACCGCAACTCGAAGATGGCGCGGTCGTCAATGGCGTCAGTCCCCCGCGGTTGGACTTGCTGTTGAGCGAAGCCTACGAGCTGCTTCACCACGCCTACCTTGGCATCACCGAAAACGAAGACAAACTTCGGGAGACCTTTGATGGCCTGCACCAGACCTTGCGGGGCAGCGGTCACTTCTTCGAACGCAATACCGGCAAGATCGACAACGTTGTCGACAACGTGGAAGAACTCTCGATAGGCGCCAAGGACACGCTCGATTCGGTCCGTAAGCGCTATGTCGACAACCCCAAAATCGCCCGCACCATCGACAACCTCGAACAAGCGTCTGCTGACGTGCGCAGCGACGTCGGGCCAATGCTCAAGGAATCTCGGGCGCTGGTAGGTGACCTGTCCAGGATGTCGACCGCACTCGGCAGCGACGAGCAAATCGTACGTTATCGCGAGATCACCAAAGATGCCCACGTGATGTTCGATAAGGGTCGGGTCGCGGCAAGCGATGCCAGCGAACTACTAGAACGTGTGAAAGCGGGCAAAGGCACCATTGGCGCCATGATGACGGACGAAGCAGTCTACGACGACCTGCAGGAGTTCCTCCGCGACCTAAAGCACAACCCGTGGAAGCTGTTTTGGCGGGAATAACTCCGGAGGAGTCACCGGGGCCAGCGGGTCGCTGCTACGTCGTGAGCTTGAGCAGGACATCCCCTTCTTCGACCGCTTGCCCTTCTTGCACGAGTATTTCACCCACCGTGCCGTCTTCCGGAGACTCCACTGGCATCTCCATCTTCATCGACTCGAGGATCACCAGTGTCTCTTCTTCGGCCACCTGCTGCCCAACGCTGACTTCGATTTTCCACACCGTGCCGGTGATGTGAGCGCACACTTCCACTGCCATGCCGTCACCCTTCCAGGCGTATCGCCCGCTATTACCCGTGTCATCTCACAGACCGCAGCCGGTCCACAACTGCTCAGCGGCTGGTCGGGCGTGTCCGCCGGGTGTCGGGTTGCAGCGGACAGTGGCCGATGGGCTCCCCAGTCACGGGCGCGCCTGCGGTCCGCTGCGACCCGTCTCCGACAGACGATGATCCGTTGCACCCGGTCTCCTGCGTGCTCCGTCGACGGACTGTCGCGCCGGGTGACCGTCGCCTCGCCATTCGGTGGGTGTGACAACGGTGCCCGGCGCTCCTACACGCTTGGCGCAGCAGCAACCCGAATGGGGTCAGGCTGCTCCGAATCCTTGGGTGAAACTAACCGCTTTCGGCCCAAGGGCCTTGCACGGAAGGTGTCAATCTTCAAACTGGCTGGGATATAGTATTGTGCTTGCTGGCAATGGGTTTGACGACGGTTTTCGTTGGCTGCTATTCGCCCCCGCGCGCCCGCCGTATCGCTTTCCCCAGCGGTGGAAGCCGCTAGAGTATCCACCCCAAAGACGACCCGACTAGACCGACCGGAATTAGGAGACCTTCCCCGCGATGGCTGACAACGAAGAGAGTTCTGTCCTGTTCTCGCTCAATGAGCTGATGAACATCGAAGAGGACCGCATCAAAGAGGAGGAGGCCGCACAGGCCGCTCGGCTGCGAGCAGAGGCTGAGGCGCGTGAGCGCGAGGCTCTCCGCCTCAAGGAGGAAGAAGAGCGTCGGCTGAGGGATGAACAGGAGCGGGCCCGGGCCGAAGAGCTGCGCGCCAAAGAAGAAGAGGCGCGCCTGGCAGCCATCAAACAGGCCGAGTTGGAAAAGGCCAAGGCCGAAGCGGAGAACCAAGCGCGCCTAGCCGCGATGAAAGAGCAGCAGGCGCACGAGGCGCAGCTGATGAAGCTCAAGCAGGACGAGGGCAAGAAGAAGCTCAAAGTTGCCGTCGGCTCAGCGGTGGCGTTGCTCGTTCTGGCCATTGCCGGTGGCGGTTTTGCCATCATGCGCACCGCAGAAGAGCGCGAAAAGGAGCAGGCCCTTCGGGCTGAAGCTGAAGAGCGAGCCAAGCGGGACGCTGAGGAAGCCGCACGCAAGAGCAAAGAGGCTGAAGAGCGTGCTGCCATGTTGATGGACGAGATCTCCAAGTTGAAGGCCGATTTCGACAAGGCATCCTCCGCCGCTGAACAAGCCGAAATCCAGAAGAAGCTCGACGCCAAGATGGAACAGCAGAAGGGCCGCACGGGCGGCGGTGGCGGGTTCAAGGCCGCGCCCAAGCCGAAACCCAAATCGGCACCTAAGCCCGCCTGCGATTGCCCCCCGGGCGACCCGTTGTGCTCGTGCTTCTGAACCGATACCGCCGTCCGGGCTATCGTTAGGCGACCGTCCTCGTGTCCCAACCAAAGCTCCATCCCGTGAGTCCATCGGAAGCCGCCATCCAACGTCTCTGCTTTCCTCTGGATTACCCGAACCTCCGAGAGGCGCTGAAGGCCGCAGAGCAATTGGCTCCGGCCGTTGGCGTGTTCAAGGTGGGGCTCGAGCTGTTCGTTCGAGAAGGACCGGCAGCGGTGGCCGAGGTGAAGCAGTTGGGCCGCCGTGTCTTCTTGGACTTGAAGCTCCACGATATTCCCAATACCGTTGCCGCAGCAGTCGTCAGCGCCACCGAGCTCGGGGTGGACTACCTGACGATTCACGCGGCGGGAGGGCCGCGCATGCTCAGAGCGGCGGCCGAACAAGCTGGCAAGGGGCTCAACCTGCTCGCGGTCACCGTGCTCACCTCGATGGGCGCTTCGGAGCTTTCGGCGGTTGGGATTCGCGCAGCACCGGGCGACCAGGTGCCGCGCTTGGCCGCCGTCGCGAAAGACGCAGGGCTCTCGGGGCTCGTGTGCTCGGTCCAGGAAGTCGCTGCTCTACGAGCGCAGCTCGGACCCGCTTGGACACTGGTAACGCCAGGCATCCGTCCCGCCGGCGCAGCTGTCGGTGACCAGAAGCGTGTCGGCACCCCGGCTTCAGCGACACTGGCTGGCTCGAGCCTGCTGGTTGTCGGCAGGCCGATTCGCAACGCCCCAGATCCCCTGGTCGCGGCCCAGAGTATCGCGCACGAAATCGCCGGCGCCCTATCGGGGTCCGACGCGTGACGGACAGCGACCGCCTCGTGGTGGGCGTGCAGCCCGTTCGCGAGGTGCTGAGGGTCCACGGCAGCGCTGTGAAACGGACCTTTGTCCAACGCGACTCGGCGCGCCTGGCGGGACTGGTACGCCTCGCGACTTCCGTGGGGGCGCCTGTGAGCGAGGTCTCCCGGCAGGAACTCGATGGGATGTGCAAAGGCGCGCAGCACCAGGGCGTCGCGGCGTTGGCGCCGGACCTGGCCCTCCAGTCGTGGCCGACCATCTTGAGTCAGCGCACGCTCTGCATTGCCCTCGACGGGATCGTCGACCCACAGAACTTTGGCGCGGTCGTGCGCAGTGCCGTCGGAGTGGCGGCCGCCCCCATCGTGTGGCCTGAGAGTGCATCGGCACCCCTCAGTTTGGCCACGTTCCGTGCGTCCGCCGGAGCCATCGAGCACGCCGAGCTCTGCCGTGTTCAATCCTTGACTACGGCGCTGTCCGAGGCAGTGGGCGAAGGGTTTGAGGTGGTGGGGCTCGACGGCCATGCCGAGTACCCGCTGCACGCGCTCAACCTCACTGGCAAGTGTGTCATCGTCGTGGGCAGTGAGGGTAAGGGGCTCAGCAAAGGCACTCGACGACAATGCACTCAATTCGGTCGCCTCGTGATGCCTAAGACGGTGGACTCCCTGAACGCGTCCGTCGCGGCAGCGCTCGCACTGTATGAGGCCATGCGCCAGCGCTCCTTCGAGTCGGACTCGATACCGACTCCAGGGTGAGCCGTGCCGTTTCCACAGCGGAGTTGGCCTCCCTCTATTCAGTGGATTACACTGGATGTACCGCTCGCTTGGGCCTAGTTGTGACAGGAAAGCCTGAGTTTATCCAAGCGCTTGCGCGCGAGCCTTCATGCCGTTTACCAGGTGCACGGCAAACCCTCATGCGCGCCGCACACCACGCTAAGCATTGGCGCCAAGCACCTGAAATAGCGCGGCAATTGCGGAGTCGACCTGGTCGTTCGTGGTCTCCGGACCGAGGCTGAACCGGAGCGAGGCCGCAGCGCGCTGACGGCCATGCATCGCCTCGATGACCTTGGAAGGTTCGCTGGTCCCGGCGCTGCAGGCGCTCCCGCTCGAGACCCGCACCCCAAGCAGGTCAAGTGCAGCCACCATCTCCGGCCCAGGAAAGTCTCCGAGCGCCAAATTGCTTACGTGAGGGAGTCGCGGGCCCGCCCCATTAACGATGGCGACCGACGACAACCGCAACTCGAGCCTGTCCCTCAGCGCAGCCAGGGCCTGGTAACTGCGCAGTGCGCCTGCTGCATGCTGCAACGCCAGATCGAAGCCGAGAGCAGCCAAAGCATCTTGGGTACCGGGGCGAAGCCCCCTCTCCTGCTCACCACCGACGAGCACCGGGAGGGGCGTGCGGCCGCGGAACGCCAGGGCCCCGATCCCCTTGGGCCCTCGGATCTTGTGCGCGGTGACGGCGATGGTGTCGGCTGAGTCCAACCAGGGGAGCGGCACCTTGCCGAGCGCCTGCACTGCGTCCACATGAAGCCGCGCTCGGGCCGACTTGCAAAGGGTCGCCGCCTCCTCGACCGGCTGGAGAATTCCCGTTTCGTGATTGGCGGCCATCAGCGCAACGGTGACCTCCGTTTCGCTTCGAACGGCTTGCAAACACCGCTCCAGGGAACCCAGGTCGACGACACCGGACGGTTCAACGGTAATCCACTCTACCCGGCCTCCGCGGCGTAGCAAACGCTCTGCCACTTGCGTGACACTCGGATGCTCGATGGCGCTCAAGACCAGGCACTCTGCCGACGACAATGCCAAGTTGTTCGCTTCAGTGCCCCCACTGGTGAACACGACATCTCTCGGATGCACTCGGAGCGTGGTCGCGACGCGCTCACGCGTGCTCTCGACCACCTCCCGTGCACGCCGACCGGCACCGTGCACACTCGACGGATTGCCCCAAAGCTCCGGGGCCGCAGCCGTCATCGCCTCGACGACGCTAGGCAGCATTGGCGTCGTGCTGTTCCAATCGAGGTAGATCTCCTGGCGGTTCACGGGTCCGACTTGCGAAGAAACTACCCGCGAACTTGAGCGCTGCGAGCGTGCTTAGCGAACAACATCGAGAAGCTCGCGCCGCCCAGCTTCTTGCCATCGACGTCATCGGCGGTAGGAGACCGCAACCGCACGCTGCCGCCGTGGCCGAGCGCCACACCTCGGACGACCGCCAACCCGACACCGGCACCCCCGAACGAGCGAGTCACGGAGCCATCTGCTTGAAAGAATGGCTCGAAGACTCGGGTGCGCACGTCCTGGGGCACGCCCGGCCCGGAGTCGGAAACGCGGATTTCGTAGTGGGTTTCCGAGTGCGGACCGACACGTACAAACACGGTTCCGCCACCGGGGGTGAACTTGGCAGCGTTGTCGAGCAACTGATCGAAGGCGCGCCCAAGCCGCTCGGGATCACCGAGACCCGGCATGGCGCCTGGCGTCAGGTCGAAGACCACATGCAGCTGCCTGGCTTCGAACTCTTTGTACCAGCGAGACAGTATCCCTTGGGCCAGGGTGCCCAAGTCGTAATCCTTGAACACGAAACGCATGCGGTCCGTCTCGATCGCCGTGACATCCAGAAGGTTGTCGATCAGGCCCCGCAGGCGCGCCGCACACTCGTCGATTGCGGCCACGGCCTTGCTCTGCGACGCGTTGAGCGGCCCGAGCTCTCCGTCCAGGAGCAGTTTCACGTAGCCGACGATCGGCGTCATCGGCGTGGACAGCTCGTGGGACACGTTGCGGTAGAACTCCTTTCGGGCCTGGTCCAACTGCAGCAGACGATCGTTGGCCTCTGAAAGCTGGGTCAGCTTTTCCTCCAGGTGCCCGACAATGCGCTGGCTCTGCTTGCGCAGCGTGTCTTCAGCCTGGGTCGATTGCTCTTTCTGCCCGCCCAAATACCCGCGGATGGTGTCGGCAAAGGTCCGGGCATCAATGGGCTTTTCGATGAAGCCGGTACATCCAACGGCGAGGCTGGTGTCGCGACTGCCCTCGGCCGTGATGGCAACGATCGGTACTTCGGCCAACTTCGGCTCCGATCGCAGTCTGAGAGTCACCTCGTACCCGTCGAGTCCCGGAATGGCGATGTCCACGAGGACGAGGTCTGGAGGATCCGCAACGGCCTTCTTGATGCCATCCATCCCGTCAGTGGCGTCCACGACGGTGAAGCCGGCCGGAGTGAGCAGTTTTTGCACCAACAGGCGGTTGGCTGGATCGTCCTCAATATGAAGGATTTTCGCCATCTGCGTGCTGCAGCATCGACCATTGCCGCGAGTCGGGCAAGCTCGTGCCGATGCTTTGGCCACGAGGCCGCCATGCTGGAACACACTATTGTCGCAAATCCCTATGGAATCCACCGCGGCCGACGGCCCAGCTACAGTGTGGATGAAGCATGAACGCACGCGCAATGCCCGTTGGGTCGCCTCCCCGCGGAGGGTCGCCCCGCTCGAGTTGCTTGGATCCGGTGGCAAGTAAGCGAAACACCAGCCATTATCGTGTATGGTGTCGGTCGAGGAATTTCCGATCGACGCGTGGCGTAGAACTATCAGCCACTGGCGCACTTACCTCTCTGGGTGAACGTATTTGGAGGACTTTGGAATGAAGGCTTGGAACACTTTGCTTACTGCGAGCCTGGGCATGCTCGTCGCCGCCGCTTGTACCGTGACCGTCTCTGACGGCGAGTCCGACGATGCCTTTTCGGATGACGATCTCGGTCTGGACGATCAACAGGGGTTCGATGAGGACGACTTCTTCAGCGACACCGAGGAGACGGAGCCAACGCCCACGGATGCAACGGACCAACCCACCGATCCCCAAGAGACCGACGTCGGGACCGACACGGACCCGGGAACGGCAACCGACGCCGGCATGCCGATGGAGACGGATGTGGGAGAAACCGACATGCCGATGGAAACCGACGGCGGCACGCCGACGGAGACGGACGTGGGGGAAACCGACGCCGGCAGCGGCCCGATGTGTGAACCCCCGACCGACGACCTCTGCGAACAGTGCATGGCTCAGGACTGCGCCGCGGCCTACGAGGCCTGCGCGTGTGATCCGGACTGCCAGATGGCGCTCGACATGATGCGAGTGTGCTTCCTCGACAAGAACTTCGAGGAGAACCCGCCGGAGACCCAACAGGACATCGACGACTGCGCGGACTTAGCGATGACCGGCACCCTGCTCGGTGACCTCGGGACATGCGTCGAAGCTCCGTACATGGGCGCCGTCGACGAGACGTTCAGCCGCTACCCCGACGACGGGACGTGCACGCTGGTCTGCTACGGCTTGTACAACACAGACCTGGGCGGCTGAGGGACGCTCGGAGCACAGCGCTCAGGAACGCGCCGTATCGTATGAACAGAAGGCCGCCCAAACGGGCGGCCTTCTGGCGTCCTGGACCAGCAGGATTGGCCGCGCTGCTGCCCAGCGTTCTTAGAGCCCCATCGCCTTCTTGAAGCGTTTGCCGTCAGCGAACATGTCCACGTTCGTGAACACGTAGTGCGCCTTCTCGTGGTCCGCGCTGCGCGCGAGCGCCGCCAGCTTCTCGATCGCGGGATCTTCGTAGCGTGACTTGTGGCCGGCAGGACCGGGAAGGCGATAGTAGGCAATCGAGCGCTTCGAGATACCTTGCTGGAGCGGGTCTCGCGTGGCGATGGTGCCGGTGTCCTCTGCCAGCGCATCGGCGTCGTCGGGGTTCCACTGGGCCCCGGCGTCGAACACGATGGTGTCGAAGTGCCCCTTGACGACTCCCAGGAACTCCTTGAGTGCCGCCTTGTTGGCGCGGTTGTTCGGGAATTCGGCGGGTGCGACGAACACCGCGAGGCGAGCCTCCAGCTTGGCGGCCACATCGTCGAGCATCACGAGTGACTTTTCGATCACCTCGCCGGCCTTGAAGTTCTCCTGGCCCATGTCGCGCGGGCCGATGAGAGCAAACTGAAACCCTTCGGGAGCTTCGCGCCGCCAGCGGCGTATCGTTCCAGGTCCGGGCACCGCGCGATGGGTCTCCTGAACCTCGACGAAGTCGTACTCCTTGAAGTAGCGCGTCGCCGGTACGGCGAACCCTGCACAACCAACGGTGATCATCTTCTGCAAAACAGTAACACAAGTGGTTTGACGGGCTGCCGGGTGCTCGCGCGTAGTTCGCGAGCTCGCCGTGCGGGGCGTGGATTACGTCAACAACGAAACGTGGCTGACTGTTGTCGTCAGCCCGTCGAGCGCGACGTAGCCCGGCAGGGTCGCCGAAATTAGCAGAACCGGAGGGGGCAGCCACCCCCAAAAATCGATCGGCGGCACCACGCAACCCCATCTCGTGGTTTCCGGGCGCAGCTTGCGCCACCCCGAAACATCCTCGGCGCTTCCCCCCACGCGGCCGGAGGACAGTTCTCTGGCGTCCTACTTGACAATCAGGTTCAATATCCGGCCGGGCACATACACGACCTTTCGGACGGCCTTGCCTTCGAGGTAGCCGTGAATCCGCTCGTCCGCCAGGGCTGCATCGCGGGCATCCGCTTCTCGAGCATCTTTGGCCAGAACGACCTTCGACCGGACCTTCCCGTTGATCTGCACGGGCATCTCCACCACGGCGTCTTCACACAGGGCTTCGTCCCAACTGGGCCACGGCTGAGCACAGATCGAGGCGGTTCCTCCGATGGCCTGCCACAACTCCTCCCCCAAGTGTGGGGCGAACGGCGACAGGCACAGCAATAGGCCGCGCACCGCGTCTCGTGGCGGCTCAGAAAGTCCGTGGAGGTGGTTGGTGAAGATCATCATTTGGCTGATTGCGGTGTTGAACCGGAGCTCCTCGATATCCGTCGTCACCTTCTTGACGGTGCGGTGGAGCAGCTTCGCCGTTTCCGCGCTGGGTGCGGCCTCCGACAGCTCACGCGTGGCGACGGCGTACACTTTTTCCAAGAAGTTGCGCACTCCGACGATGCCGGACATCTGCCACGGTTTTGTCCGCTCCAAAGGCCCCATGAACATCTCGTAGACTCGCAATGCGTCCGCGCCGTGGTCACGGACGACGTCATCGGGATTGATCACGTTGCCCCGAGCCTTACTCATCTTTTCGTTCACCGTCTCGAGCTCGACGCCAAAGTCACGATGAAAGGGCTTGCCTTCGCGAAATTCGACTTCTCGTGCCGTCAGCTTGACCTCCACCCGCTTGCCACTCGGCGCGTGGACCCAAGTGCCCTTTTCATCGCCGGCAACGATGTCGTTCGAGGACGCAGCGTACGCTTCAACCACTTTTCCCTCGGCGTCCACCTCGGCGTAGTACTTGTAGCTTTGGCCCAAGATCATTCCCTGATGCACCAGCTTCGTGAACGGCTCCGGGTGCTTCACAACGCCAATGTCGTGCAGCACTTTGTGCCAGAAGCGCGCGTAGAGCAGATGCAAGACGGCATGCTCCGCACCCCCCATGTACAGGTCCACGGGCATCCAGTCGTCGTAGGACTTCTCCGAGAATATGTTCTTGTCGTTCTTCGGATCCAGGTATCTGAGGTAGTACCAACACGAACCTGCCCATTGGGGCATGGTGTTCGTCTCGCGAGCGTACCACTTGCCATCCTTTTGGAAGAAGCGCCACTCCAGAGCCTTACTGAGCGGACCTTGGGGATCGCCGGTGGGCTTGTAGTCGCTCAGTTCGGGAAGCTCCAGAGGCAGCTCCGAGTCGTCGACCGCAATGGGCGTCGAGTAGTCAATCGTGTACTCCGCCCCAGCACGGGGATCTCCGTTGGTGGACACGGGAAAGTAGATCGGGATCGGTTCGCCCCAATAGCGCTGGCGACTGAACACCCAGTCTCGAAGCTTGTAGTTTACCTTGCGCTCGCCGATACCGTTCTCCTCCAAGTGCTCGATGATTCGCCGCTTGAACTCCTCGGTTTTCAGACCGTCGAACTGCCCGGAGCGAACGGCAATACCGGGCTCGGTGTAAGCAGCGTCGAGTCTGTCGTGAAGTTGACCGTCAGGACTGACCACCTCGACGATAGGTAGACCAAACGCCGTGGCGAAGTCGAAGTCACGGCTATCATGGGCAGGGACCGCCATGATAGCGCCTGTGCCGTAACTGCCGAGCACATAGTCGGCAGCAAAGATGGGGATCGGTTTGCCTGTGAGGGGATTGATGGCGTTGCGGCCGATCCGTACACCGGTCTTGTCCTTGCTGACGGCGGTGCGCTCCAAGTCGCTCTTGCGCGCCGCTGCTTCCGCGTAACGCAGCACTTCGTCCTCTTGAGCATCCGAAACGAGCTTGGTCGTCAGTGGGTGGTCGGGAGCGATCACCATGTACGTGGCGCCGTACAGGGTGTCGGGGCGCGTCGTATAGACGGTGAGTGACTCGTCGCTACCTTCCACCGCGAATCGGACCTCTGCGCCTTCGCTGCGTCCGATCCAATCCCGTTGCTTGAGTTTGGTCTCGGGCCAATCCAACGGCTCCAGCTCCTCTGCCAAGCGATCGGCGTAGGCGGTGATCTTGAGCTGCCATTGACGCAGGGGTTGACGCACAACGGGGTGCCCACCCCGTTCGCTCACGCCATCGATGACTTCTTCGTTGGCCAGCACAGTGCCAAGCGCCGGGCACCAGTTGACGGGAATTTCACTCTGAAAGGCCAAACCGCGTTCGAACAGCTTGAGGAAGATCCACTGAGTCCAGCGAAAGTACTTCGGGTCGGTGGTGTCCACTTCGCGATCCCAGTCGTAGGAGAAGCCCAGACTCCGAAGCTGTCGTCCAAAGGTCTTGATGTTCTCTTCCGTCGTTGCGCGCGGATGAGTCCCCGTGTTGATCGCGTGTTGCTCCGCAGGCAGTCCAAAGGCGTCCCACCCCATCGGGTGCAGCACGTCAAAGCCCTGCATGCGCTTGGCGCGCGCGATGATGTCGGTCGCCGTGTATCCCTCGGGATGGCCGACATGCAAGCCTTGCCCCGACGGATAGGGGAACATGTCGAGCACGTAGTACTTCGGACGCCCTGGGCGACGCTCCGTCTTGAATGTCTGGTTCTCTTGCCAGTACTTCTGCCAGCGCGGCTCGATGCTCAGATGGTCGTAGGCCATGGCAGAGGCGTTTAGCAAAAACGCGGCCCCCGTGCAGGGCTTCGTGACATGTGCCGACTCAGTGCTCTCCCGGCGCTTGGCCGGCCCCGAGTTTGCCCTCGAGACGGGCGCGCCGACGGGCCGTGGCCTCGGGTTTTTCGGAAGTCCCCAGAGCCACGACTTGCAGAGCCAAATCCGGACGACGAACGACGTGTTCGTAGAGTTTGGCCAGGGCTAGGCGTAGCTCTGGGTCATCGAGCTGCTCGTTCGCCGCTTCGAAGTCGAGCAGTGCGAGCAGGCGCTCACCGCGGGCTTTCTGGACTTCGCCGCGCTGCTTGAGCGCTTGCCCTCCTGCCCCACTGGTCACGGCCCGTTCAGCCGCGGCCAGTGCCTCCGGCAGCGCCTTGGCCCGCTGATAAGTGCGCGCCAGGCCCACCTGGTCCTCTGGGGCCAGAGCTGGGATGGGTTCCCCGTAGAGCGCAACCAAGGCAGCCATCGAAATGACATCCCACGTGTTGTGGTCTACGACCTGCACGAGTCCTGCCACGTCGCCAGAGCGGAGGTAGTGCGTGTACCGGGAAGCCACTTCAGCCCCCTCGACATCCCCCTCGCGTTCGAAACCCAGAACGGCGCTTTCGATGTGTTTGAGGGTGCATTTGCCCAAACGACGCCGGTGGATGCGCCGCGAGACGTGCAACAGGTCCAAATGCGGTAGCCGGTTCAGGCCAGGCAACGTGTTCATCACGTAGCGCCCCTCGAGCAACGGCCAGTCGAAGGACTTGCCGTTGAAGGTCACCAGCACATCGCATCTAGCGCAAAGCTCCCGCAAAGTCTCCAGCATCGCGGGCTCTTGCTCGGGGCCCTCGAGCAGAAGCTGGTCCGCCACCAAGCGTCCTTGTTCATAGTAGGCAAGCCCTAGGAGAAAGGGGATCGTGCCGGCGCCAGCGCCTAGACCAGTGGTTTCTGTGTCGAGGAACAACGCACGCCCGAAGTCGCAACTCTCCAAGCTCGGATCGAGCGCGAGCAATGACAGGACCCGACCGTCGATCCCTTGACTTCCCGCAACAGGCATGCGGCCCACGTGGTGGGACGCCTTCTGCACCAAGCGACGTCGCCAACACCAATGCCCGGCGTTGTCATGGCGCTCGAAGCCGAGGTCGGCGAAGCCAATGTCGTGGGGCGAAGTCTTGCCCGGCGCTGACGTGCTGGCTGGGCCATCTAGGATGGCGTTCATCCTAGATCTGAGTTCGTCCAAGATGTGTGCTCGTTCGGCCGGGGAGCTCTGTGGCCGCTCTGCTTCGGAACTCGCGTCGGCAGCGCACGTTCTTGCTGCGGCATCCGGCTTGGGTGTGCGAGATCCCCCCGACCGGGACTTTGGCAGTCGGTCGAGGCGGCGCTTGAGGTTCACGTCCACTCCGACCAGGAAACCGCGGAGACTTCGCCGTCACCCGCTGAGACGACCACTTGCCTGCGGCGAGCGTCCACTGTCGGGGACCAAAGCGCAGCGTAACTCAAGCGACAATGCCGACTCTTGCCGTGCCGAGTGCTCACCGCCAGCCGTCCATCGTTCGACGTGCAAAAGACCCAATCGCCGTGTGCGGCGAGCCCCGTCCAAGTAGGGGGCCCGGCGATGCTAGCCTGTGCTTGACCCACGCGCTCACCCGAGGCCGCATCAAGCCACGCAACGTGACCATCGCCCACTACCGCGACCTCGCGCTTGCCGCTGACGGCAGCTGCGGCATCGACCTTCGGGCACCGCCAGCGAACCCCGTCCGCCAAGTCCACACACAAGAGCTCCCGCGCTCCGAGCACCAACGTACCCCCATCGCAGAATCCCACGATACGCGGGTTCGCTGTCTCGGGGAACTCCCCTACAAGTGAAACGCTCTTGTGAAAATACGGCGTGCGTACCCGGTGGAGCAGGGAGTCAGCGGTAACCACCCACGCGCGCCCCTGCCGGTCCACCGAAAGCTCCGAGACGGGCAGAGCCCCGAGGTTGAGGCTCCAGAGCACACCCGCTCGATTCGACACGGCATACAACCCTTTGGCCTTCGTGAAGAACAAGACCCCCTTGTCCACATCGACACACACCGATTCGGGGGTCGCCGGGGCGCCAAACACCCAATAGGGCCGCCCGTCAGAAGCCAGCAAGTAGATCCTACTCGTGCTGGTAGCAGCGACGAAACGCTCTTTGCCCGCCAGATGAACACCGCTGCCGAGGGAGCCATCGACCGTGTAGCTCCACAAGAAGGCACCATCAGGTGCCAAGCCGTGCAAGTAACCCTCGACAGATGCGACCGCGACGCGACCCGACGCGGAAATGGCTGCTGGGCCGCAGAGCGGCGCCCCTGCGTGAAACCGCCAGCGCCGGAACAGCCCAGGCTCGCACACCGCACCAGTGTACGCCCACGCGCCTTGGCACAGCAGCGCGCTCGCCCCACCCAGGGCTTGCAGAAACCGGCGCTTCTTGACGGGATACATCAGTTCAGTCCGTGCTTGTCATGTCCCGGCACGCCTGGCAAGACCCCGCACCGGCGCCGGCTTGGCCGAGGTTGGTGACGGATTGTCCAAACACTTGTGATCGCAACGGGATCCTGCACAATTTCGATCCCATGCGTGTGTTCGGTCTGACTGGCGGGGTCGCTTCGGGAAAGGGAGTGGTGGCCGCACGGTTCCGCGAACTCGGAATACCCGTACTCGACGCGGACGAACTGGCTCGGGAAGTCGTCGCGCCCGGTACCTCGGGGCTATCGGCCGTGGTCGAGCGGTTTGGTAGCGAGATCCTCGGTCAGGATGGGCAATTGAACCGTTCGGCGTTGGCCCAGTTGGTCTTTTCTGATCGGGCCCGCCTCCAAGAGCTCAACTCCATCGTTCACCCCCTCGTGCAAAGACGACTCGAACAGCACTTGGCCTCGTTCGAAGCTCAGGGAGCGGACCTCGCCTGTTACGAAGTGCCACTGCTGTTCGAAAACGGACTACAAGAGCGGCTGCGACCGGTGGTGCTTGTCGCCGCGTCACCCGAAACCCAGGTCGCGCGTGCCACGAAGCGCAGCGGCTGGACTGAGGAACAAGCTCGTGCACGTATGGCCGCACAGATGCCACTTTCACGCAAGCGCAGGTTGGCGGACTTCATCATCGACAATGACGGCAGCCTGAATGACACGCGGCAACAGGCCGCCCAAGTGCTCGAACAGGTCCGGCTATGGCGTGCGCCATAGCCGCGCAGTCTGCGACGTTTATTTCACGCGTGAGACCTTGACCGACTTGATGACTACCGGCTTGACGGCGCGGTCACCTCGGACTTCCACAGACGCAATTTTTTCAATTACCGACTCTGGGGAGCACTTGCCGAAGATGGTGTATCCACCGTCCAAGTGTGGCGCTGCGCCGTCCATGATGAAGAACTGTGACCCGTTGGTGTTCGGACCGCGGTTGGCCATGCACAACTGCCCGCGTTCGTCGTGGTGGGCATTGTCCCAAATTTCGTCGGGAATGACGTAGCCGGGACCTCCGGTGCCGTTCTTGTTTGGATCGCCACCTTGGATCATGAACCCCTTCGCCACGCGGTGAAACACCGTGCCGTCGTAGAGGGGCTTCTTCACCCATTTGCCCTGATCGCGCCAGGCCCGCACACCGCGCGCCAAGCCCACGAAGTTGGCAACGGTGATAGGTGCCTTCTCCTCGTACAATTCGCAGTCCATGTCGCCGGCGTCGGTGGCGATGGTGGCAACCAGTTTGCCGTCTTTGGCCAGACCTTTGGTGGCCTCTTCGAGGGTGAACGTGCCCTCGTGGGGATCCCCCGGCGTCGTGGGAACGCTCGCGACGGGCTTGGCCGCGACTTTGCGCTGAGGGCGCTCCGTCTTGGGCGGCGCCAACTTGGGCTTCGCTTTTGCCGTCGCAGCGGGCTCATCGGAGCTCACCTTCTTGGGTGTTTGCTCTTTGCTACTCGGCTCGGGAGCACGCTCTTCCACACAGCCCGAGGCGACTAGCAATAACACGACGGCGACACCCAGCCCCCACGGGCGAGGCCTTACTGCGGCGGACTTCTTGTTGTCAGAGTTCATACTCGGAGCGTTTCCAACACACGGGCGCGAGTCAAGTCCCATCGGTGCGCAGGGTGAATTGTCACCTCACTCCGCAATCTCCACCCGTTGGCCCGGACGAACCCCGTGGCGTCGGGCCCAACCGGCATTGACTTCCAATACGTGTCGCGCAGGACAGCCACTGCGTCGCGGCAACGTGTTGAGCGTCGGCACCTGCTCGAGGATGTTCACGATGAATCCGTCGGCGTCGATGAACAGCATGTCCAAGGGCAGACACGTGTTCTTCATCCAGAAGCTCAGCGGACGGGTCACTGGCCAAGAAAACAGCATGCCCTCGTCCTCAGGCATTTCCTTGCGATACATCAGCCCGCGCTGCCGGGCCGATTCAGTGACGGCATGTTCGGCGACGACTCGAGGCCCGTCGCTCGCGTCTGCGAAGGTGACCTGAACGCGTTCCATGGCAATCGGCCCGGTGGGATCGGCAGGGCAGGCAACCGCTGGCGTTGCCTCCGGCGGCGACGGTTCGACGAGGGGAAGCACGCACTTCGGGCGCGGCGTCGGGGGCGCTGCCTCGCGCGGTTTCTTCTCCTCTGGGCGCGAGTGCGGACCTCGGGTGGTCTTGGCAGTGCTGACCGACGCCGCTTCAGCAGTTCGTGGCGATGGTGGACTCGCGGGGCGATCGCAGGCGGCGACCACCCCAACCAGAACCATCCAACGACACGCCGGCCGGCGCTGAGTTGCACCAGGCTTCACGCTTCCGAATTGCGCCACGGACCTCGGTGTAGCCGTTCGCGATGGCACAATGCCACAGAATTTTCCCGGCCGGCTCCTGCTATCGCAAAGCCGCAGCTGCTCGAAGCTCCCTCCTGTTCTATGCTCCGGCGAGTGAGACGAATGGTGCCAGTCTGGCTGCCGCTGCTGGCGATGGCCTGCGGAGGGAGCTCTGAGAAAGTCAGCCGAACCGAAGGTGTTCCCGACGGTCACGACGCTCCCGACGCTGAACTCCCCGCACAGGACGAAGCCCCCCGCAAAGCGCCACCCGATCCCGACGTGGTCGACGATGAAGAGCTCGCCGTCTTCGATGACCCGGGTTGCCCGGACGAATCGGAGCCGATTGAAGCTCGAACCTGTGACCCCATCGTCCGCACGGGCGAGTGCCCGACAGGTTGGGACTGCTTTCCGTACGTCGATTACCCACAAACCAGCTGTGGCTCCGAAGTGTACGGTACCCGTTGCGAGCCAGCCGGCACCGCTGTTCAGGGTGACTCTTGCGAAGGGGTGCCGTGCGCTGGCGGGTTCTTGTGCGTCGCGACTGGCCAAGGCACTCAGTGCGCACAACTGTGCGAGCTCCCCGGGGACAACAGCTGTCCACCCGGGCTGATCTGCGGCAGCGTCGATATCAAAGGGTTCGGGGTTTGCTTCTGAGACGAGCATCAGCCTGGCTCGTGGTTGGCACCGCCCTGTGCGCCTGCGGCGCGAAGACCGGGCCCAAACCAAGCCAAAGCACAGACCAGCTCGACAACACTGGCGGCTTTGCGGAGCCGGGTGATCCGTGCCGGACACCAAGCGACTGCGTTACCGAGGACGCCTGCTTTCCTCTGGTCTGCGCCGAGGACGTTTGCGTCCAGGCGCCACCTGTCGACTGCGATGACTCCGACCCTTGTACGGAGGATTTTTGCGCGCCGCAGACTGGTCAGTGCCAACATGTACCGCTCACACCGGATCGAGATGAGGACGGTCACCGCGCGCCACTGCCGGGATTTGTCGCCGGAACCTCGGGCTCTTGCGGTGACGATTGTGACGATACTTCGGACGCAGCGCGGCCCGGTGGTGTGGAGATCTGCGATGGCGTCGACAATGACTGCAACGGCGTCGTCGACGACGAGTACGCCTACCATCGGACGAACATGGAGCCTGTGCTGATCTCGACGGGCGAGTTGGCGGGGCTCGGCGGAATCGCCCACAACGGGGAGAACTACGGTATCTCCATGACCTACGACGCCGGACACAAGCAAACTCAACTGAGCGCGGTCAACAGCCGGGGTGAAATCGAATACGCCGAGGACATTGCCCTGACCAACAGTGACTCATTCGCGGGACCGCTAGTTTGGACGGGCAATTCCTTCGCCAACGTTTGGGAAGACCGTAGGGACGAGAACTACGAGATCTACTTCAATCGCTTCGACAAGGACGGCAACAAGCTCGGACCTGATCTACGCGTGACCAACGCTCCGGACTTCTCCCTCAAGCCGGCCCTGGCTTTGCTCGGGCAAGACTACCTCGTTGCTTGGGGTGACCGTCGCGGCACTGACTTTCAAGTCTACTCAGCCCGGGTCGACAGAGATGGTAACCTGATAGACCCCAACGGGGTCAATCTGACTCCCGAGGTACTCGGCGCCGCTGCTGCTTCCATTGCCGTTGGCACCACCAACGTCGGGCTCGTGTTCAACAGCGAGGTCGACGACAACCGAATCTTCTTTCGCACCGTCAGTCACGACCTGACGGAACTGGGGGAGCTTCGCCAAATTTCTACCGAGTCATCGAGTGGACCCGGTGTCACGTTCGCGGACGACAATTACATCGTGACCTGGGGTCTGCGCGAGGCCTTCCCCGGTACCGCGATCTGGGGCGCCGTCGTCAGTTCGAGCGGTGATGTGGTAGTTGCGCCACGAGAGTTAACGGTACCAGCGCCCTTCGCTCGATCGCATGGGCTATTGGATATGGGTGACCGCCTCATGCTGTTCTGGGCGCAGTACGACGAATCGTACGACTTGTACTTCCGTTTGATCACCCCACAGCTGGAACCCCTGACCGACGCAGAGCGAATCACCTACACGCCGGGGGACGCGCTGGGTGCAGCCCCCGCATTTGGCGGAGATGGAGAGATCGGGATCGCCTTCACTAACACCTCGGACGGAGCGCAGAAGGTCTTCTTTACAACACTCTCCTGCGAGTGATGTCCAAGTTGTCAAAGACATCCAATCGCCGGGAGACCCGCCGTACACGCTCACTCGCTGGCAAAGAGGCCCATCTTGGGTTCAAACACCAGCTTTCCACGACTGGGGTCGTTGAGAATGACCGTGTACTCGTCGGGAACTTCGAAGTTGAGCTCTGGGGGCACCGTACCCTTGCGACGAACCTTGTCTTTGCCGACTGTTTTGATCGTTAGCTTGTTCCCGGAGGGTTCGCCCACCTCGATCTGCAGCTTGTTGTACTCAATCTTGGCGCCCTTGACGATTGCGAAGCGGACGTACCACCAGGCGCCATCCTTTTGCTCGAACAGAAAGCCCTCTCGGTCCACACGATTGATTTCACGGGAGCGACAGTTGCTCAACTTGGCAATGTCATCGCCGGACTGTTTGGCACACTTCTCTTCGATCTTCTTGCCGACATCCGATTCGCTGATGTTCATCATGAATGCGGTGCCTTCACGAACAATCGTCTCCTTGGGATCGATGCCCGCTGGTTCGGGCTCCGGCTCCGGTTCGGGTTCAGCGGCGGCCTCGGACCCTTCTGCCCCAGCCTTCGTGTCTTCCGCCGTATCGCTCGGTTCGTCCGCTTTCGCGTCCTCTGCGGGCGCCTCCGCTTGTGGGGCGCTCCCTCCGCAGGCAGAGAGAGACAACGGCATCACAAGGCACAGAACTCCAAAAGTACGGACATGCATACTGACTATTTCCTCGGGTCCAGGTGGTAACTCCACACGTCGGGGTTGTCCAGTGGGAATCCCGTGACCCGTCCACCCCTCACGGGGTGGACGGCGCCGTAGCCGCCCCGTTCACCAGCAGCAGGGCGAGATCCTTGGCGTTGACGATAGCAAAGTCACGTACGCAGTTGTTGAAGATCACGTGAACCTGCTCGGCCTCCCGGGCGACGCGGCGAACGGGCTCCAGCCACGGCTGCAATTCTTCAAGCTGGTACAAGTAGTTGAAGCGCTCGACAACGCTGCTGCCTCGCCGCCAGCCCTTGCTGTTGTGCCCGTGAAACCGAAACACCGCGAGCGCAGGGTTGGTTACCCTCGCTACAAAGGGGACACCACCTCCGACAACGGCCGGCTCGTCGACGCCCACAAAGGACCATTTCAGTTTCTCCAGCAATGAAAAGACCCGCTCTCGGCGATCTGCTTGAAGCCAGCTGGGATGACGAAACTCGACCGCGATGGGCAGAGCCGCCCAGCGCTCAGCCAACTCCTCGAGGTGCCGCGCATGACCGCGCGTGGCGGTCACCCACGGCGGGAATTGCATCAGGACCGACCCCAGCTTGCCAGCATCCCGAAGCGGCCCGAGGGATGCCTCGAACCGCCCCCACATCGCTTCGAGCAGGTCCTTCGGCAGGTCCTTCGGGTAGAGCCGCGGCCTGTCCGCTGGCACACGGCGCGCCACCTCTTCGCGGAGCGCCGCGGGAAGGCGTTTGGTGTCCACTGGGTGACCCGTCAACGAAGCGTGTGCTTTGACGTTGAAAACGAATGACGTCGGGGTCCACAGGGCCCAATGCGCTGCGCGAGCCGGGTCCAGCAGCGTGTAGTAAGTCGCATCCACCTCCACCAGCCGAAAATGCTGGGCATAGTAACGAAGGCGGGACTCACTCTTGGCTGTCCCCTTGGGGTAGAATCGTCGACTTTTGAGCAACGTTGGATCCGTCCAACCCGCGGTGCCACAGGCGATGTTGTCGACGGCGGCGGGCTGCGGCGCCGCGTCGGCCGCACACCTCGCGGCAGCGTAGTGAGGCGGCTCTTCGATCACTACGGGCATCGGCACCCATTGTGCGCAAAGCCAGGCCGGCTGTCACCTGCAGCATCCCGCCCCCAGTGCTGCAGCGCCGCGAAGCGCTGCGTGTCACCTGTCAGCGAGCACGGGGCGGTGAACTGGATGCCTCGAGACCAAGGCTTGCCTGCTCGACCAGTGAGCCCGCTTGGTCGGAGGCGAAACCCAAGAGCGCCCCCAAGCGTTGCAGGACGTCGACCTCTTCGACGGTTCGCGTTCGGTCGGCGAGCGTCAGCAGGGCCGCGTTGGTCAACAGGAGCTCCCGCTCTTCCAACGACAAGGTGTCGACCGGTATGTCTTTGAGACTTCGCGGCGTGCGAGCGTACGCGAGCATCTCCTGCTCCTCGGCTTCGGACGCATCAAAGCCGCACAGCATTCCCTCGATCACCCCGAGTTCCCCGCTCTCGACCTGCCCGTCTGCCCATGCGACCGCGATAAGCGAACGCACGACACTCTTCTCGCTGGGAGTCATGCCAAGCGAGGGTAACGCGAGGACCGGGTCGGGACCAGGTGACATCATCCTCTCCATGCCGATCCGTGGGTGAGCAACCTACCTCGGCACGTTGGTCACAAAGAAAAAAGGACTCGTCGGAATGACGAGCCCCTTATCCTTCGCTGTGCGCCGACGTTCGCTCAGTCGCGGCTGCTGAGGAAAATCTGCAGTACGTACCAGAACATCAGTGCGACGGATGCGAAGAGCTGCAGCGCGGCTCCGACGTACCGGTCCTCAGGGAAGTGCAACATCACGCTCGAGGTGTCTCGCAGAATCGAGGCTCCGGCGAGACCCACCATCGCCACGCTGAAGAACGTGCCCAGCTGGAAGCCGAACACGATGCCCGCGACGATCGCGACCATCGCCATGACGAAGCCCCACTTGATGAGCCCGCTGAGGAACGAAAAGTCCTTCTTCGTATAGAACGCGATTGCCGTCAGACCGCTGAAGCCAAGCAGAGTGACCAGCGCTGCGCTCTCGATCGCACCCGGTGCGTACGCCTGCGCGATGTACAACAAAGGCACGAAGATGATCGCCTCCGCCAGGATGTAGGCGCCGAGCCCAACATACTGAAGCCCCTGCGAACGCGTGCTGTGGGCAAAACGGCTCGCGCCCCACCCGACCACCATGAAGGCGCCGAGGACGAGCAGCCAGTTCGTTCCCATCAGCGCGCCCGCGATTCCCTCTGCGAGACCAGCCTGGAACAGCCCAATTTCGATCGCCGCAAATGCGAGGATCGAAATGAACAGGTGGGTGTAGGTCCGCGTGATGAACCGAGCTCGCGCCTCGACCCCCTTGCGGTAGACGCCTTGCAAGCTCGAAGTATCTGGTTGGACGTAGTTCATGTTTCCTCCAATGACGCCGGTGGGCAGCGACTGCCAGCGACCGGGCGTCCATTAGTAGTATAGACGATTGGTTCGACCATTGTTCTTGGCAAGTGCTGGGTCGCGCGTCCACCTCGGACTGTAGCCCACTACCCGCGCAATTACAGACATTTGGCTCCACTGGTGCCGAGCCGGCACCAGCGATTCTCCGTCGGCTCAGGTCCGCAACACCGTTGCCCCCCAATGCATTCCCGCACCGAGTCCGAAGTAGCACACGAGTTGCCCTGCACCGAGCCGCCCGTCCCGGCGCATTTCATCCACGAGGATGGGAATGGTCGCCCCGGACGTGTTGCCGTACTTGGCTATGTTGGACGGTACCTTCTCTGGGGGCAGGCGCAGCCGGTCTCGAACCAAGTTGTTGATACGATCGTTGGCCTGGTGCCCGATGAACCAGTCCACGTCATCCAGGGTCACGCCTGCCTTCTCGCACGCTGCCCGCACCGTCTGGGGCAACTTGGAGACGGCATGCTTGAATACATCCTTGCCCTGCATTCGCGGGATGATCAGCTCCTCATCCAACGTCTCTGAAGAGATGTAGGGCCGAGTTCGGAACCCGGCAGGGATTAGGAGCTCTTCGGTCAACTCACCATCGCTGTGGAGGTCGGTTCCCAAGATACCGACACCGTTCTGGTCACTCCGCTCGGCGATCAATGCGCCCGCGCCGTCACCGAAAATGATCGCTAGACCGCGGTGCCTCGTCGCCCGCTCCCAAGCTTCCGGTGTTGGACGTCGATCGGTCTTGCCCTCCAGCACATCCCAATCCAGCCACGGCATGAATCCCGCGTGAGCTTCCGCTCCCACGATGAGAATTCGGTTCGCTGCCCCGCTGAGCAACAGGGCATTGGCCACCTGAAAGCTGAAAAGCATGGCGGCGCACTGCGCTCGGATGTCGAGCGCAGGCACGCCCGCCAAACCAAGTCGCGCCCCCAAGAGCGGGCCCGACCCCGGAAACAGATGGTCCGGCGTCATGGTGTTGAACAAGATGTAGTCGATCTCGTTCGCCTGCAGATTGGCGGATTCCAGCGCGAGCAGGCTAGCCTCAAAGGCCAAGTCACTTGCTCCCTGCCCCTCAGGGCAGAAGTGACGCTGCTCGATGCCAGTCCGTTGGCGGATCCACGAGTCACTCGTGTCCATCACGCGCGAGAGGTCATCATTGGTGTAGGGGCGACCCGGCAGGTACCGGCCACTGCCCACGATCGAAAAGCCGGGCATATTGGTCAACGAGCGGTCAGCGCACCGACGCGATGGTCGGCGAAAACCCGTGAGTCTCTAGTCAAGGATCCCCCTCGCGTCACCAATTGACGCACCCAGGCCTGTCGGCTGACCGCTCCTCCGCCCCATTCTCCTTCAGATGGTGTCCCAACTGAAGCGTTCTGCGTCGAAGGTGTGTTGGGCGAGTGCCTTGAGCGTCTCGTCCCGGTTGTCGTCAATGCTTTCGAAGTTGTCCTGCACGCGACGCTGCACCTGGTGGGTGAAAACCTCCAAGATTTGCATCTCTTGGACCGCTCCCTTGGCCCCATTCTTGCGCAGCGAAGTGTCGACGCGGCTGATGACGCAGGCAAGCACGAACAGGTCGATCATGATGTCGGCCAGGCGCTTCGACGCGAACTGTTTGCCGATGATGCTCTTGCCGTGCTTGCGCAGGATCCGATCAACGGCGACGGCCAGTTCCTTCGTCAGCTGTTCGAAGACCACAGCCGATTCTTTGAGCAGAAGATCGACCTTCGTCCAGGAGCCCCGCTCGAGGTTGATGCCGGCCGCGAGACGCGCGCGCTTGATCGCGTACTCGCTCAGCACGCCGAAGCCTTTAATCGGGTCGTTGAACACGCCCTGAAGGGATGACGCGAGTTCCTTGAGCAGGCTACCTACGTCGTCCATCGCCGATAGCGCGATGAACAGGCGTAGCACTTCATTCGTCCCTTCGAAGATGCGGTTGATGCGCGAATCCCGAACGATGCGCTCGTAGGGAAATTCACACATGTAGCCGTTCCCCGCAGCGATTTGCAGCGCTTCGTCAGCACAGCGCCACAGCGCTTCCGACGCGAAGACCTTGCTGATTGCGGCCTCGACTGCGTAATCCTCGAAACCGCGATCGTTCAACGAGGCCACCATGGTGACAGCCGCCTCGGTCGCGTAGCAATCGATGACCATCTGGGCCACTTTGAGCTTCACGAGGCCGTAGTCCCGGATGGGTTTGCCGAACTGGGTTCGCTCGTTGGCCTGCTTCGTGCTCATCTCGATCAAGCGCTTCATGGCGCCGATGGAACCACCGCCCAGACCGGTACGCCCGCTGTTGAGGATCTTCATCGCGACCTTGAACCCCTTGTGCTCTTCGCCCAGGAGGTTCTCTCGTGGCACCTTGACGTTATCGAAGACCACGGTGGTCGTGGAGCTCGCGCGAATGCCCATCTTGTCTTCGTGGGGGCCGACGCTGACGCCCTCCATGTCCCGTGTCACGATGAAGGCGCTGATCTTCCCTCGCCCTTCCGTGTTCGTTTTGGCGAAGACGGTGAAAAAGTCGGCGATGCCTCCGTTGGTGATCCATAGCTTGTTGCCATTGAGCACCCACCCATCTTCAGTCCTTTCGGCGGTCGTCTTGATGGAGGCGGCGTCCGAACCTGCACTCGGCTCGGTCAGGCAGAACGCCGCAATCATCTCGCCTGTCGCAAGCTTCTCGAAGTAGCGAGCCTTTTGCTCATCCGTGCCAAATAGCAATAACCCCCGCATTCCGATGGAGCTGTGGGCCCCTACGGTCACGGCGGTAGACGCATCGTAGCGAGCGATCTCCTGCAGCGCCCTCGAATAGGCAGCGCTTCCGAAACCCAAACCACCGAACTCTTCGGGGATGACGAGGCCGAACAGCCCGAACTCCCTCAGTTCGTCCACGTACTCTGGAGGCAGCTCTCCCTCGCGGTCCCACTTCCGGAAGTCGTCCTCACGGGATCCGAGTAGGCCCTCCAACGAATCTTTGACCCCGCGCAGGGTTTCCCGCTGCTCCTCGTCCAACGTCGGGAAGGGCAGGAGTACGTCTTCTTCAATTTGCCCCATGCACAGGCTGCGCATGAAACTTACCGCTTTGGCATCGTCTGAAAGTGTCACTGCACCCGAGTATGTCCCATTTGCCAGCGCTGAGCCAGGGAGTCGCAATGAGGGGGCACAGACGCGTTCACCGCACACGGGGGGCTGGCCCTGACCGCCCCTCAATCCGCCCCCTCACTCCGTCTCCTCACTGTGCGAACGGTCCGCGACCACCCCCGCCGCCTTGACGCTGAGGGGCTCCGAAGTTCTGTGTCCAGAAGTGGGCGTTGGAGCGTAGGCCTGCTTCTCCCGGATAGTAGCCGATCCCGATTTCCGCGTAGTTCGCGCTCATGATATTCGAACAGTGCCCATCGCTGTCCAGCCAACCCTCCATGACTGCGTCGGGAGAGGGATAGCCGTACGCGATGTTCTCGCCCGTCCACCCCCACTCGTAACCGGCTTCGGTGACGCGCTGGGATGGTTCTACTCCGTCAGGGTTTACATGGTCGAAGAAATCGCGCTCGAACATGTCCACGGAGTGGAGACGCGCCGCGCAGGTGAGCGCGGCGTTCAGCGTCAGCGACTCCGTTGCCTCGAAGTCACCTTGGCTGCCGCAACTGCGAGCGGCTGCCCGAGCTTCGTTCACCAGCAGCAACACTTCCTCTTCCCACTGCACCCATTCGGCATCCCAGTCTTCCACCGCCGCGCAGTGGTCTGTCATTGGAACCCCTTCTTCGCCTTCGATGGTCGCTGGCTCGTCTTCAGGCGGAACGTCTTCCGCGGGTTCTGCTTCGTCCGATTCTTCCACGGGAACCTCAGGCAACATCTCGGTCACCATCTCCTCGACCATCGGGTCTTCGAGGGTGTCCGTCGGAGTCTCCATGTCCAATTCGGTGCCGGCCTCCCCGGTGCCCGAACCTTCCGCATCGAGTTCCGATCCGGCGGGAGTCTCCTCTGGCGCCGGCTCCAGCGATGAATCCTCTGCCACCATGTCCGCAGCGCTCCCTTGGGCGCTCGGCGGTGTCTCGGTTGGCATCAGCGTTGGTGTCCCCAGGGTAGGCGCTGCCTCGCTCATCGCAGGCACCATCCCCATCGCCTCCGACCCCGCTGTGGTCGACGGCTGCACCTGACCGGTATTCGCGCCAGTTCCAATATCCCCTCCCCCACATGCGAAAGCAAGTAGTGCTGCTCCGCCAACCACGATGCGCCCGTATCGCCCGATGCTCATGAGCAGCCAGCGTATGCCCGCGAGCAGTACCCATCAATGCACCTTCCGCATCCACTCGAGCGTTGGTCAGCAAGGACCATTCGCGCGGCAATTTAGCGGGTGCGACGGAAACCAGCCGTTGCCTCCGCCCGTACGTTTCGCTGCTTTTGGAGCACTGCCTGGAAAAGTTTGGATGCCACCGCCAGGTCAAAAAAAGTTTGCCTGCTCAGCCCACGGACCGTCTGCTCGCACACCTGCCCACCCGAGCGCCGCGCGCTCGACAGCGGCTGTGGCGCATCGTGGCGACCATCGCCTCTCGCTCCAACCCAGGCGGCTCACCGTTCTGATCGCTTCAATGAGAGTCCCTCGGTACGGCCGCTCCACTACCACCCCGGAGAAAGTCGAAGTCGACACCATCGTTGGCCTGCATCACATGCTCGCGAAAGAGCTTGTAGTACCCGCGCTCGTACTCCGGCTGGGGCGGTGACCACGCTGTGCGTCGGCGTTCGAGCTCCGCCGCATCCACCCGCAACTCCAGGCGACGCCCAGCGGTATCGAGCTCGATGACATCGCCAGTTCGGACCAGACCGAGCGGCCCACCCACCGCCGCCTCGGGCGCGGTGTGGAGCACGACTGTGCCATAGGCGGTCCCACTCATTCGCGCGTCGGAAATCCGGACGATATCGGTCACACCCTGGTCCAAGAGCTTCTTCGGTAGCTGCATGTTCCCGACCTCCGGAAAGCCAGCGTAGCCTTTGGGGCCGCAGTTCTTGAGCACCATGATGTCGTTTGCTTCGATGTCGAGAGCCGGGTCATCCAGACGGGTTCGGTAGTCGTCGATGTCTTCGAACACCACCGCGCGACCGGTGTGTTGCATGAGCCGCGGGGTGGCTGCGGAAGGCTTGAGGACGGCACCATCCGGCGCCAAATTTCCGCGCAACACCACGATTCCGCCCATGTCGGTGAAGGGCTCGTTCAGGGAATGAATCACGTCGGGGTTGAAGTTCTCGGCGTCTTTGCAGTTATCCCAGAGCGACGATCCGTTGACGGTAACCGTGTTCTTGTGGAGGAACGGCTCGAGCTCCTTGACCACTGCGGGCACGCCGCCCGCATAGAAGAAGTCCTCCATCAAGTACTTCCCGGAGGGCATCAAGTTCACGAGGCAGGGGATCTCTCGCCCTAGGCGATCCCAGTCGTCGAGAGTGATGTCGACGCCAATGCGGCCGGCGATCGCCAAGTGATGGACGATCGCGTTAGTCGATCCCCCGATGGCGCCATTGACCATGATCGCGTTCTCGAACGCCTGCCGGGTCAGGATCTGACTCATCCGCAGGTCCTCGCGCACCATTTCCACGACGCGTCGCCCAGCCATGTGGGCGAGCACCATGCGCCGTGAGTCAGCCGCCGGGATGGCAGCGTTGGTTGGGAGCCCCATTCCCAGAGCCTCCACCATCGAGGCCATCGTGGAGGCCGTCCCCATCGTCATGCAGTGACCGACCGATCGGCTCATGCATGCTTCAGCGTCCATGAAAGCCTGAAGGCTCATCCGACCTTTCTTGACCTCCTCGCTGAACTTCCAGACCCCTGTACCAGACCCGATTTGTTCACCTCGGTAGTGACCATTCAGCATCGGCCCGCCCGAGACCGTGATCGTCGGCAGGTCGCAACTGGCTGCGCCCATGAGCAGCGATGGAGTCGTCTTGTCGCAACCGACCAGGAGCACCACCCCGTCAATGGGGTTCGCTCGGATGCTTTCCTCGACGTCCATTGACGCGAGATTCCTGAACATCATCGTCGTGGGCCGCATCAACGTCTCGCCGAGGCTCATGACCGGAAACTCGACGGGAAAACCGCCGGCTTCGTAGACTCCGCGCTTGACGTACTCGGCAACACGCCTCAAGTGCGCGTTACACGGGGTCAGCTCGCTCCACGTATTGCAGATGCCGATGACTGGCCTGCCGTCGAATAGGTGGGAGGGCAGTCCCTGGTTGCGCATCCAGCTCCGATAGATGAATCCGTCCTTGTCCACCCTGCCGAACCACGCTTGGCTGCGGAGTTTCCGCTTCTGGTCGTTCTTCTCGGACGTGCCGGTGGCATCTACGTGTGGGGTCTTGTCGTCGGTTCGGCTCATAGGCGGACGGCTCGTATTCAAAGCGGTGATTGGAGACCCATCGCGGTACGGTCGCTTTTTTTGGCTGTGGCAACCACGGGTACGGGCCCAGACGCTTACTCGCTTCTATAGTCAGGCAGCAACGTTTCAGCAGTGCGAGTACTCAAAAAAACACCGACCGCTTCGCGTCTGTAGAAAGTCGCCCGAATAGCAAAAATCTCCGAAATCACGCCGGATTTGGGGTTATCTTCACAGAGCTAGGAATGCTCCACAGCGCAGAAAGACGCCAATGATTCATCGTCAAAACACTCTCTGGCCCTTACTCACTCTGCTCGCCCTCGGCTGCAGCGGCGAAGCCGGCACGCCCAACGCCGTGGATCCCATAACGGGTATGCCCACGTCCGGCGCCCCCGGTGCACCAGTTCCCGGGGCGACTAACACGCTACCTACCGACAACACGACTCCCGGTGTTGGCACGGCGCCAGCTGTCCCCGGACAGCCCCCCCCGGACGGCACAACCCCCGGAGTCGTCACTCCAGCGCCGAGCCCGACCACAGTGGACGAAGAAGCGACGCTGCCAACGGTTCCCGCTGAGTGTGCCACGAGCGTTACCCCAGGCCGCGCACCTGTTCGCCGCCTCACCCGCTTCGAGTACAACCGGACCGTGGAGCAACTCCTTGGAGTCGACACGAACCCGGCGAACGCGCTACCAGCGGAATTGCTCGGCAACGGGTTTGGCAACAGTGCCGATGATCAACCCATCACCAGCAGCCTGGCAGAGGGCTACGGCGATGTGGCTGAAGACGTGGCGCTTGCCAGCTTGAGCAACACCGAAGTCATCAGTCGCTTCGCACCGTGCGCGGCTCAAGTCAACGAAGCAGACGAAGCTAGCTGTGCCCAGACCTTCATTCAAAACTTCGCGCCGAAGGCCTTCCGCCGGAACTTGGAAGCTGGCGAGGCAGAGGATCTGCTGGCTCTGTTCAACACCCTGCGACCCACCTCGACGTTCAACGACGCCTTGGCAGGTGTGATCGAGGGTGTGCTGCAAGGGCCTGACTTCCTGTACCGCGTCGAGGTGGGCGAGCCGGATGCGGCGGATGCATCGCTGCTGAGGCCAACCGGACGCGAGATGGCTTCTCGCCTCTCCTACCTACTCTGGGGTTCGATGCCAGACGACGAGCTCGAAGCCGCAGCGGACGCGGGCCAACTGAGCAACGCCCAGGGCGTGTTGACTCAGGCGACGCGCATGCTCGCCGACGAACGCTCCCGCCCCATGCTGGAGTTCTTCTTCGATCACTACCTGCCGCTCAACACGTTGAGCGACCTGTCGCGCGACGCGGCGCTCTTCCCGAACTTCTCCAACACCGTTGGCAGCCTGATGCGTCGAGAGACGCAGGAGTTTCTCAAGTACGCGATCTTCGAAGGAAGCGGTAGTTGGAAAGACGCCCTGGTCGCACCCTACACGATGGTCAACGAGCAGCTGGCGAACTTCTACGGTTATCAGGGAATCACCGGCGAACAGTTCCAGCGTGTCGAAGTCGACACGACGAAGCGCCTGGGTCTCCTGACCCAGGGCGGGGTTCTCACCGGCACGACGATCTCGAACTTCACCAATCCGGTGCGTCGCGGTGGTTACCTGCTCAAGCACGTCATGTGTGTGGACGTACCGGCGCCGCCAGCAGAATTCGCCGCGCTCGCCAAGCCGCCCGATCCGTACTCCGGCGACACCGGACGCGAGCGATACAGTGCGCACAGCTCTCAGCCAGAGTGCGCTGGGTGTCACACTGTGTTGGACCCGCCCGGGTTCGGTTTGGAAAACTACGACGCCGTAGGCATGTGGCGCGATATGGAAAACGAAGTCGTGATCGACGCTTCGGGCTCCGTTGCTCCGATAGGTGCGTTCAGCGGGCCCATCGAGATGGTGCAGAAGATCGCCAACGCCCCCGAAACCCACGCCTGTTTCGCGGAGCACTGGATGACTTTCGCCTACGGGCGCGCGCTAGAAACGGCTGACAACTGCACAATTGCCGAGGTCGAGCGGTCTTTCGCCGAGTCGGGTTACAACATTCCACAGCTGCTTCTGTCTCTGACCCAGACGGACGCCTTCCTTTACCTGCCCCAGGAGGCCCTCTAATGCCGAAGTTTCGATTGAGTCGTCGCGCCATGATCCGCGGCGCTGGTAGCATCGCCATCGGTCTTCCATGGCTGGAAGCGATGTCGCCCGAGCCCACTGCCAAGGCCGCTACGGCCAACGCTCAGCGCTTCATCGCTGTCTACCAACCCGGTGGCACGGTGCTGGACCGATGGCGTCCCTCCGGCGGCGAGACGGACTTCACTCTGTCTTCGATCTTGTCGCCATTCGAGCCCGTCAAGGACGAGATACTCATCATCGAAGACTTGGACATGAAGAGTGCTGTGGGTGAGCAACACCAGGCCGGAATTGTCGCGCTGCTGTCTGGTACACCACAGAACAACTCTCGCGGCGGCTTCTCGTCGGGCCCCTCACTCGACCAAGCGATCGCTACCATTGCCAAGGGCAACCGCCCGCGCGCCAGCATGGAGATGGCCGTTCGCTGGGCCACGGGCAAGTCCCATGGCTTGCTGCACCCCATCAACTCGATGACCTTCGCGGACGACCAGAACTTCAGCCCGATCTCACCGCGCATCGACCCGGTCGAGATTTTCGACGCTCTGTTCGGTAACTTGAACCAGGAGGATGACCAGGGTGGGGTCAATCCAGCGATCGTTCGCAAGCAGTCCATTTTGGACTACGTGGGTCGCCGCTACGAAACCCTCTCTGCGCGCCTGGGAATGGCCGATCGGGCACGACTCGAAGAGCACCTGACCAAGGTCCGAGAAATGGAAGACGGGCTGGTCGCTCTCGGCGAGATCGCGGCAGCCTCCTGTACGCCGCCCGAGTTGGTCGACACATCGGACTACAACCCACAAAGCGGCCTGAACGCTGATGACAATGGTGCTGTCAAGGACCAGTCATCGGATGCGGCGATTCCGAAGGTGGGCAAGCTGATGATGGACATGATGGTCGCCGCGATGGCGTGCGATCTGACCGCCGTCGGTACCATTCAATGGTCCGATACCGAGGCCAAGCACACCTTCCCCTGGCTGAACTTGAGCGAGCACCACCACTTCTATCAGCACGATGGTGGGTTCAAGCCCAACGAGTGCGCGGCCATCTGTGAGTGGTACTCGGAGCAACACTCTTATCTGCTGCAGCAGATGGCAGCCGTCGACATGGGGGGGCACTCCCTGCTCGATGAGAGCATCGTGTTCTTCGGATCCGAACTCCAAGAGCCGCCATCACACCAGAAGAACAGCATGCCTTTCGTGCTCGCTGGTCGTGGTGGTGGGCTGAGCCCCGGGCGCCGCATCCAGTATCAGCACCAGTCACACAACGACCTGCTGCTGGCTATTCTGCACCTCTTCGGTGACGAGCGCGGCACGTTCGGCGCCGCCCAATACTCGAACGGACCGCTAAGCGGCCTGACCGGATAACGGCGCCCAACCGAGCAGTGATCGGCTCGCGAGGCAAGGCGACGCAAACTCGCCTTGCCCGCGTTCGGCGTTCCTGGGCGTTGCTATCCGACCCGCCGCGGCGCGAAGCGGCCTCGGCTTCAGAACCGTCGCATGACGAGGGTGGCGTTCGTGCCGCCGAACCCAAAGCTATTGCTCATCATCGTCTCTGTGGGGATATCCTCGCGGAGCTCGCGCAGGATTGGGAACCCCTCGGCCTTCGGATCGAGGTTTTCGATGTGTGCCGAAGCGGCCAAGAAGCGCTCCTTCATCATCAGCAGGCTGTAGACGACCTCCTGAGCACCGGTGGCGCCGAGGGAGTGACCCGTCAGCGACTTGGTGCTGCCGAGGGCCGGACAATCCGCTCCGAAGACTTCACGAATCGCCTGAAGTTCGGTGATGTCTCCTACCGGTGTGCTCGTGCCGTGCGTGTTGATGTAGTCCACCTTGCCGTCGACGCCTTCGAGAGCGAGTTGCATGCACCGCACAGCGCCTTCACCAGACGGCGCCACCATGTCGTAACCGTCGGAAGTTGCGCCGTAGCCGATCAACTCCGCATAGATGTTCGCGCCACGCTTCTTGGCGTGCTCGAGTTCCTCGAGCACCAAGACGCCCGAACCTTCCGCGATGACGAAGCCATCTCGATCCCTATCGTACGGACGACTCGCGCGCGCCGGGCTGTCATTGAAGTTCGTGGAGAACGCCCCCATGGCGTCGAAGAGGCAACTCATGGTGTAGTGCTCGCCTTCACCGCCTCCCGCGAACACGACGTCTTGCTTGCCCCACTGGATCTGCTCCATCGCGGTGCCAATGCAATGCGCGCTCGTCGAGCAGGCTGAAGAGATAGTGTAGTTGACCCCACGGATCTTGAAGGCGGTCGCCAGGCAGGCAGACACAGAGTTGCCCATGGTGGAAGTCACCTTGTACGGACCGATACGCTTGACACCCTTGTCGTGTAGGATTTGGTTGCTGTCGACGATGTCCTTGGACCACGTACCGCCGGCGCCCAGAATCGCGCCGACTCTGGGGTCCGAGATTTCCTCCGCCGACAGCCCGCAGTCTTCGAAGGCTTCTTTCATCGCGACGTAGGTCAGCGCTGCAGCACGCCCCATGAAACGCAAGTCCTTCTTGGGCACGTAGTCCTTGAAGTCGACGTCGATGCTACCCGAAACATTGCATCGCAGACCGTGCTCCTTGTACTCGGGATTGAAGCGGATCCCGCTTCGGCCTTCTTTGAGGGCTCCGATCACCTCTTGCTTGTTCTTGCCGATGCAGGAAAGGACTCCAACCCCAGTGACGACTACTCTGCGCATGTCTCGACTCTGTTCTTCCTTGGCTAGTTGATCTGCGACGGTTCCCAGTAGCGCAACTCCACAGTGCTGTCGCCATGTAATGCCGCGTAAGGTCTGCCCGCCGAGTATGCGAAAGACCCAAGATTGACGTACCGATCAGTCTGCTCTGGCACGTGCGTGTGCCCAAAAATCACGCAGCTCGCCTGCAGTGCATCGGCGACGAGTGCCGCGGACTGTCGCAAGGCACCCACGGGCCCTTCGTATCGCGGTCCCCTGCGCACCGCGCCTGCCAGGTACAGAGATGACAAGCCGAGCACGCCCAACGCCACCGGAGCGGCGCCCACGGCCGCCGCGAAGGAGGCGCTGGCAGTTGCCGCCACCCCCGCCAAGACTCGATCGAAGTACAGCCGCATGAAGGTATCGGAGAAACGCAAGTGGGTTGGAGCGGGGGCGCCAGCGAGCATCCCCTCGAGCACCGACGGCTCGAGGCCAACTGCGCAGGCATGTTGCTCGAGGCGTTGTCGTCCGAGAGATTCAGCTTGGATCGCCTGCAGTTTCCGCTTCTTCCCCGCTTCGAAGCACAAGGCTGCAGCCGTACTGAAGTACTGCACGACGACCATTGGGGTCCGGAAACCATAGAGCTTGAATGCTCTGGTCAGGCCTTTGACCGGCGTTGTGTCGTGGGCGTGCGCAAAGTCCAGAGCGCCACTCTTTGCTACGAACCGCCGCATGAGCGCAATGCCGAGCGGCTCCGTGGCGTGGGACCAATCCGCCAACGGATGCAGCGGAGCGTTGTCCCGGTCCCACAAGTGGCCGTGTTCCACGTGGACCCCCCCGATGCGCACGAACCACGGCTCGACGCGGCACTTCTCCGCGCCGCCCAACGCCGCGACCACCTCATCGGCAGCGGCAACGAGCGGCGCGTCGTGATTGCCGGCGAGGAATGTCAACGTGCCACCCGCCTTCGTGTGACGCAGCAGCGCAGAGACGACGTCGGGGTTGGCGGCACAGATGCGCCGCCACATGGCAGGAGCATCGCCATGGGTGACCGCCGAAAACTCGAACCAGTCTCCGGCCGCGATGATTTCGCAGCCTTCATGCTGAGCGATCCAGCCGCACAGGGCCTCGGATATCTCCGGGCGTGGTTTGACGCTCAAGTGAACGTCGCTCAACACCACTGCTGCGGGTTTGGCTTCCAATACGTCCCCCACCTAACCCGTTTGTCGACCGTCGCCAAGGGATGCCCGGCTGCCTGACCTCGAACCGACGCCAAAAATCCACACCTGAGTTTCGTACGCCTGTACTACGGTGCCCCGCATGGCAGCCGAGCACGCTTTGACAAGCCGAGAAAGCGCGCAATTTCACCGCTCAAACCCTGCGGGGGCCCGAACCGAAGCAATTGGTCGTACCACTTGGTTTCGAGGCGCCGCAAGCTGGGTCGAAACCACCGTAGGGCGTACGCTGGCCAGCGGTGCGGACGTCTTGTGGCGTGGCGCGCGAAGCCTGAGCGAGGCAACTGCGCAAGCCCCCCAAAAGCCCCGCTGGGCTCCTGCCCCGTTGAAGCGGGCTGCCACGCGCAGCAAGCCCCCTCTCGGCTGGCCCAGGGAGACGGACTCCCTGTGCCCAGAGTGCGTACGGGAAGTGCGGCAACGTATCGTCGATGGCGATGCGGATCTCGAACTGCTGCGCCGCGGCAATCCTGGTGAGATCAAGGCCCGGATCATCGAGCGTGACGGGCAGATCTGGATGACCAAGGAGTGCCCCACACACGGGGTCGTCGAGGATCTGATGAGCATGGACCCGGACTTTCTGGCTCGCATCGAGCGGCTTTTTCCAGGACGGGACTTCACCTCCCCGAAGACGAAGCTGCGCGACCATGGCACCTCGAGCATCAAGTACGGCCGCGGCGCGGTGTTGACGGTCGATCTCACGAACCGTTGCAACATGATGTGCGACCCCTGTTTCATGGACGCCAACCAGGTGGGCTACGTTCACGAACTGGAGTGGGACGAGATCTCATCCATATTGAAGGCGAGTCTGGATGTGCAACCCCGGCGTCAGCTGAGCGTGCAGTTCAGCGGGGGCGAGCCCACACTGAGCCCACACTTCCTCGAAGCTGTTCGGCACGCACGCAAGCTCGGGTACTTCTGTGTGCAGGCCGCCAGCAACGGCATCCGCTTCGCTCAGGAGCCGGAATTTTGCCACGCCGCCAAAGCGGCTGGTCTACGCATCTGCTACCTCCAGTTCGACGGCATGACCAATGAGGCGAACGGTCACCGCAAGGTCGGCAATCTGTTCGACATCAAGTTGCGCGCTATCGAGAACCTCGCCGCCGCGGGCATCGACGTGGTGCTGGTGGTCACCATCGTTCGTGGCGTGAACGATCACCAAGTCGGGCCGATCGTGCAGTTTGCCATCGACAATGCCGATAAGATTACGGTCGTTTCGTTTCAGCCGGTGAGTTTCACTGGGCGGGATGAGCTCATCGGTGTCGAGCAGCGGCACGCCCAACGTTACACGCTGAGCCACTTGGCCCACGACATGCACGATCAACTCGGTATCACCGAGCCGTACCGGGATTGGTTTCCGCTATCGGCGATGAACCCGATGAGCGATCTGGTGGACTTGATGCTCGGCGCCGATCAGGACTTTGGGGCGCTCAACTGCGGCTGTCATCCCAACTGCGGGATCGGCACGGTGCTGCTCGTCCACAAACAAACCGGTGAGATGGTGCCGCTCAGTCAGTTCGTCGATCTCGAGCAGTTGCTGGTGGACATCCAGAGCATCGCCGATGCCGGACATGCTCGCGCACAGAGTGCCGCGATGGTCGCCCTGGCCTTGGCTCGGAACTTCGACGCCACGAAGGCCCCGCGCGGCTACACTCTCGCGACTCTGTTTCGTCAGTTCATGAGTCAGACCGGTGCCAGCAGCAGCCGTATCGGGCAGACCGAGGGCGATGCGAAAGACTTCGAGTGGCGCTTTCTTTTCGTCGCGGGGATGTGGTTTCAAGATCTGTTCAACTACGACTTCCGGCGTACGGAAATGTGCATCATCCCCTACGGCACCCAGGAGGGCGAGATCTCCTTCTGTGCGTACAATACTGGCGTTGGCTGGCGTCAGATCATCGAGAAGATCCATCGCACGGCGAGCGTCAAGGAGTGGTACCGCACCCATGGCAAGCATGGAGTGTATGCGAACAACCAGAGCCTGCCCTTGCCGACTAGCGAACTGACCGTCGAGCTCCGTGATTCGGCCTCGCGCGCGGGGCGCCGCCGACTGCCGTTGGTTCAAAACTGACCAAGTGCGCATAGCGCCGGCGGTGCGGGTCGTGTCACCGATCTTGCGGACGTTTGACCCCTCCCGGAGGCGGCTTGGGTGGACGATTCGGCGCTCCGCCAAACACCTGTGTCATCAGCGACTCGACCATTTGCTCCGGAAC
Organism: Polyangiaceae bacterium; assembly: GCA_050298815.1. GTDB lineage: Bacteria > Myxococcota_A > Polyangia > Polyangiales > Polyangiaceae > SZUA-265. The sequence goes on along the minus strand of JBNKUV010000082.1, from coordinate 32,861 downwards.
GTCGAGATGCACACTCACCCGGTCGCCATCGACGCGGAACTTTGCCTTGCGAGCGAGCGCAACGTTCGGTGCCATCACCAGGCGCACCGTGAGAGGAGCGCGTTCCGCCTGTTGGATTAACTCTTGGGTCATCTGCTTCAGCAAAGCCTCGAGCTTGGTCGCCAGCTCGGGGCTGTCCATCTTGGCCGCCAGCGTGAGGTGTCCCATCTGCAAGTTGAGCGTGCCCTCGAACCGATCCATGTGCGGGAGCACTTCTTTGAGTGGCGTTCCTTCGACCTGTTCCCCCACCGCTCCCGCGAAGAACTCACCGCGTGCAACGATCGCAAGCTCGCCCTCTTCGGGCAATGCGTAGGCCTTGAAGTGCTCAGTCGTGGGGTAGGCTTTGGCAATCGCCTGGAAGTCACGACCTAGCAGAACAGCATTATCCGCGGCTTGCGCCAAGTGCTGACCATCCAATTCGAGATGACGGATGCCGTCCCGCTCCTTGATCTCGTAGCTCCCCCCTTTCGGCGCGTGGCGTTTCATCAAGCCGAGGACGTCACCCGGCAGGTTCCCTCCGAGCGCGACCAGAGGCCCGACCGTCGCCACGTTCTTGCCCAAGCACAGCGCCAGCTGTGTCACATCCTTGGTGGGATCGATCTGAGCTTGCTGCAGGAAGGCGAGAAACGCCTTCTGCTCGGCGCTGACCGAAGCCTGTGCACTCGGAGGTGGGTCGTAGGCCGCGCGCAGGTGCGGGCTCAGAGCGGGGTGGGCAGCCAGTTTTGCCCATTGCACCCGAGCGACCGCGAGGCAATCATCAGGCAGATGCCCTAGGGCGTTGGACTCCTTGCGTGTCCCCTCGGCCGCAGCCTGCTCGGTGCCGCCCTTCGCTTCCTTCGCCGGAGTCTCGGCGGCGGCAGAGACCGTGGACTGGTCATCTTTTGCACACCCTTTGGAGTTGCAGGCGGGCAGAAGCAGCGCCAGCGCCCAGCACCGAAAACGGCGGGAGACGATTGGGCGGCGCGCGGCGAGGTGGTCGTGTGAGGTCATGGGTAGGACTCTTCGATTTGGGGCGCGAAGGTACAGATCGCCACCGCGAGAAGCAACGGCGCGTTCGAATCTCTGCCTTGCTCGGCGCGTCGTGTCGGCACCCAGGCACAAGGTAGGACACCCCGAGCCGCTCAGCGCGGGCACTTGTGGGTGAATGGGAGGCGGATGCGCCTGGCGCGTAGGGAGACTCAGGTGATCGCGAAAGGTAGGCGCCAGTTGTCAAACGAGTGCACTCGATAGAAAAAAACGCGATGGACGAAATGGTTTGCCGCTGGTTGGTCAGGTTCGATCGCCAGCCTCGAACCGTAGTTGCAGCTCGTGCGCGGCTGGCAGTGCTGTGGTAGATACTAAACGTGCGTTTGGTACGAAGTAGCTTGCAGCTGCGCATCTCCACTCTGATTGTCGTTGCCGGTGTTCCCGCGTGTTCTGTTTACACAGAAGATCTACTTCTCGAACCGGTGAGCACGGAGACTGACGGCACCGACCCGTCGCCTACGCCCGCCTCGTCGGAGCCGAGCGAGACGCCGAACAGCCCCGATGTCACGCCTGACCCGGCAGAGACGACCGACGAACAAACGGACGTGACCCCTCCTGCCCCGCCGGCACCCGGTTCAGGTCCGGGCGAAACCGACGACTCAGGACCCGACTCCACAGACCCTTCCGATCCGGAGCCGTCTCCTGAACCCACGGATCCAGCCCCGGTTGCGTCGACGGGTCCGGATGAACCGGGCCCCGCACCGTCCGCACCGGTGGAGGAGACCGATGCCGGGCCCGCGCCATCCACGCCAACGCCCACCGTCGATGACAACGCGCCGTCAGACGATCCACTGATCGACGATTTTGATAATGGCAATCCGCGCCTCAACGGCGGTCAGCGCGAGGGCTTCTGGTTTTCCGATGGTTCCGCGGATGGCGACATCACCCCGCCGGAAGATGGGTTCCTATCCATCAGCGGAGGCGGAAGGGCACTCCACGTCGTTGCCAGCGGTTACACGGGGGCGAACGCTTGGGCTGCATTCGGCGTCAACTTCAACGGCGACAGCCCGGCGCCGCCCTACGTGCAAGCCGCGCAATACACGGGCCTGCAGTTCTGGGCCTGCACCTCGGCCAACTCCGGCTCGAGTTCACTCTTCGTGCTGATCCCGACCACGGACACCTCGAGTGAGCACTCCCCGGACAACGAGGACAATCACTACGCCTACCCGCTCGAACTGACGGACACTTGGACGCAGTACACGTTCGAGTGGGCGGACTTCGAGCAGACTTGGGGCACGTCCAAACCGTTCAACGACGAGTCCATCATCGGTATCCAGTTCAGCTTGGACGGGGAGGGCTTCGACATTTGGCTCGACAACCTCGAGTTCACCCCGGATGACGACTCCAGCGCTTCGCCACCCCCTACGGGCCCTTGTCCCAGCGGCGCTGACGCTGGCGCCCCCTGAGCGGCGCCGGGTTTTGCAGTCCGTCCGGCGCGCGGTTCGCGACTAGCCTGCCGAGCGCTCTTTGATCCTTCGCGATCCTACGCGTCGCAGCCGTCGCCCAACCGAGACGACTCTTGCGTTGAAGCGCTTCGGCAAGCAACATCGCCGCCCCATGAGATACGCACTGGCGACCATCCTGCTGCTTTCAAGCCTTATTTGCGGCTGCAAGAAGAACAAACAACCCGAGCCGCAAGTCTCTCCGCAAGAGCGCTTCGTCGTCGTTGCCCAGGAGCAACACGCCTCTTGGGTTCGTAACTTCAACCCCCTCTTGTCTCACAGTCACGTGCGTTGGCCGACCCCTGCCGGGATCTACGAGCCCATGATGATCTACAACACCCTGCAGGGCGAGTATGTGCCGTGGCTGGCAACGAAGCACCAGTTCAGCGACGACAACCTGAACTTGGAGTTCGAGACTCGCGGGGGTGTCCAATGGTCCGATGGTAAGCCCTTCAGCGCGAGAGACGTCGCCTTCACCTTCAATCTCCTCCAAGAGCACCCTGCCCTCGATCTGCACGCCGTATGGAAAACCCTGGCCAAGGTCGAAGCGCCCACGGACTCGCGTGTCGTTTTTACCTTCTCACGAGCGTTCACGCCGGGGCTCTTTCGTATCGCGCAGCAACCCATCGTCCCGGAGCACGTCTGGTCCAAGGTAGCCGACCCGGTGGCGTTCGCGAACCCCGATCCGGTGGCCACCGGACCGTTCACCGTGGTCAAGACGTTTCAGAACCAGGTCTATGAGCTGGCCAAGAATCCGAACTACTGGCAAGCAGGCAAGCCCCACGTCGCCGGGTTGCGCTTTCCCGCGTTCCCCAGCAACGAGCCCGCTGCACTGGCCCTGATGAACGGCGAGATCGACTGGTCCGGCAAATTCATCCCGGACATTGAAAAGGTCTACGTTGCCAGGGATCCGGAGCATCACAAGTACTGGTTTCCCAAAATGGGAACCACCCACAACCTCTACACGAACAATCTGAAAGCCCCGTTGTCGGATGTCCGCGTGCGCAAGGCGCTCAGCATGGCCATCGACCGTGAGCGCATCACGAAGATCGCCGTGCATGGCTACACATCGCCCATCGAAGCCCACGGGCTGAGCCGGGCCTTCGACCGCTGGAAGAACCCGGACGCGTTGAAAGACGCGCTCTGGGTGTCCTACAACCCTGAAAAAGCTAACGCGCTCCTGGACGAAGCTGGCCTGACCAGAGGCCCCGACGGCATGCGTCGAGGACCGGATGGTAAACCCCTCGAGTTGAACATCAACGTGGTGACGGGTTGGTCGGATTGGATCAGCGCCGTTCAGCTGATTGTGAAGAACTTCGAAGCTGTCGGGGTGCAGGCAAAGATGAAGACTCTTGCGTTCAGCGCCTTCTTCGATGCACTCCAGCGCGGCAACTACGATCTCTCGATGGGTTGGGCCGAGGAAGGCCCCACCCCGTACATGTACTATCGTTTCGTCATGAACGGCGCCGCGGCCAAACCCATCGGCGAAGCCGGGGCGATGAACTGGAACCGCTTCAAAGACGACGAGGTGGATGCCGCATTGGTCGCGTTCGAAAAGACCCGCGACGAAAAGGAGCAACGCGCGCTTTCGGACAAGCTGCAGGGCCTCTACAGCCAACACGCGCCGCTCATCCCGCTGCACCCCTCGCCCTCATGGGGGATCTGCAACACGAAACACTTCGTCGGATTCCCCTCCGAGGAAGATCCGTATGCACGCTTGTCGCCTTTCAGTGCGCCCGAGTACCTACTCGTGCTGACCAACATTCGTCCGCGCTAGTACCGCGACGCAACGTCCCGCGTCCCACGCGCAGGCGTCGAACTGGCTTGCTCCACATCGCGTGATCGGTGGCTCACAACGCTTCGATCCAAGCCCGCACCAGTTGGACGCCTTCAGGATCGACGAGGGAGACGCCAACCGGCGGCATGAGCTTCACCTCGGGGTCTTCCGTTTCACCGGAAAAGGCTGCAAACAGAATGCTGGCATCGGGGTTGCCTGGAACGACCCGGGTGCCTGTAGCGCTGGCGCTGCTCTGCGTCGGCTGGTCGATGATGTTTTCGAGAGCCGCACCGGGGCGCAGATCATAGCTCGAGGCGATGCCGTTTTCGCCGTTGTGGCAGTGAGCACAATTGCCGACGAAGTAGCCCAAGACGTCCTTGGTGAGGCCATCGTAGTCCGCCACTGGGTCGCTCACCTCAGGCACTTCCTCGATGACGGCGGCATCCTGAAGCGCCGTCAATTGATCGAAGCCTGCCGCCGCATCGAGCAGCTGCTGGGGCTGAAAGCCGAGTACGAACGACGTGGACGACTCATGGCACTGCCGACAGGTGAGGCGCCCCGGCACCACGTGTGAAACCTCACCCCACTCTGTTTGCACGTCGACGAGGACGTCCGTGCGGCCATCGAGGAGCTCCGCTTCCGAAGCCTCTTCGTTCCAGAGGTAAACGGCGTAGTCCCAATCTCCGCCCGCGCGTCGGAGAAAACGTGTCTCGATGGGAGCCGTGTCCGTGCTGAACGTCTTGTAAATCACCGTGCCGTCGGGAAACTCGTACTGCCCCTCGACTTCGACCAGCGATTCACCCTCGGGCACCACGATTCCGCGCTGCTTGTGGAGCCCATCCGACCAAAGCGGGAAACGCGGGACGTACTCGAACGCCTCCACCGCGATGGTCGAGCGGTCATCCAGGTCCGGGTAGATCCCAGTGTCGCTCAAGCGCTCTGGGAAATCGTTCAGCGGATCATCCAGCCAGCGCTCTATCTCCGGCCCCGAAGCGTCGGGGCCGTCAGTATCGGTGCCCGGTCCGTCGGTGGGCGCGGCGTCGGTTTCGTCGGTCTCGCCGACGTCTGTCTCGACGTCGGTGGTTTCGTCGCCGTCGCTTTCCTCACCATCTGTCGACGCGCTGTCCGTCGACGCGCTGTCCGTCGACTCGTCGGTCTCGTCAGTCGTCGAATCAGTGTCGCTCGGAGTCCGCGGCGAGTCGTCGTCCCCGCAGCTGACGATCGGCGCCAGCGTTGGCAATAGCAGGACGAGTGCGGCCAGCTGAGCGTGACGGCACCAGGCCGTCGACAAGCAATGCATCGTGGTTTCCTAGCGCCCGACTGCTGGGGCGACAATCGAAATGCGGGCCCGAGATCGCCCCACCGCCAACACGCTTCGACTCCAAAACCTCAAATATTCTGCGTGGCTAACCCGACGACGCCAGCGCCTTGCGGTTCAATCCAAAACGACTCTGAACAACTCCGTCTCACTGTCGGTGGAGTTCTGAACGTCGGTTTGACAGCGCCCGTAGGTCATCACGTAGACGTAACCATCGGCGCCCTGTCGCCAGGCGGCGGGGTTGTCGATGTGACCGACGGGTTCGTCGTAGGTCAGCTCACGGGAGTCGTCGAGCTGTCCCGCCCGTACGTAGCCGGTGCAGAAGTCGCCGAAGAGCACCCGGTGATTGAGATGGCCCTGGTAGCGGTCTTGCGTCGGCTCGTACGCTATCCCAACGTACGGCACACGTGCCTGCAGCGGATTTACATCCGAGTCGTCGAGCATGTACGGGTGGTCGAGCGCGCGGTCCCAGCCTGTGACGGGATTGATGTAGTCGCCGCAGTCCTCCGCGCAGGGACCTTCGTAGTCGGGCCAACCCATGTTTTCCCCGGGAGCGACGATGACGTCGATCTCGTCGTAGTCGACGGCGCCGACGTCCCCGACCCAATACCGACCCTGTGTGTCCAACAGGCCGCGCCAGGGTGAGCGCAGTCCCCAGGCGTAGATCGCGTCGAAGCCGCCACCTCGAGCAAAGGGATTGTCCTCGGGCACGTCATAGCCGGACCCCTCGGGGTCGCGATTCGGCACGACGCGGATCAAGCTCCCCAGCGCGCTGTTCGTGTCTTGGGCTCCGCTCCGCCGCACCTTGTCGCCAAAAGGCACCCACAGGTTGCCCGCTCGATCGAAGCTCAACGCGCCCACATTGTGCCAAGGGCGTTCGTCTGCCGGATCGGCCGTTGGCGGCGCGGAAACGACGATGACCTCCGTGAGGCTGTCGACACTGGCCACTGGATCGCCCTCGTCGTACTGAAAGCGGAAGACACCACTGCCGCGGATGTCCGCGCAGTAGCCGACGTAGACGAAGCCGTTGTCTTCGAAGTCTGGATCCAACGCCAGGGAGATCAGGCCGCAGTCGCGTTCGTAGTAGACATCCGGCAATTCGAACGTCGCGACTCGCTCTGCGTCATCGCCGTCCAGCACGAGGTGGTGCAGCGTGCCGTCGAGGGAGGCCGCCAGCAGCTCCCCCGCCGCTGGCAAGAACGCAAAGTCGGTCACCAAGTCGACGGAGCTCGGCAGTGTCACGCTTTCGAAGGAAAGTCCGAACGGTCCAGGTGGGGGCTCGGGCACCCCGGCATCCGTACCGACGCCGTCCGTGTCCGTGCCCTGTCCGGTCGTTCCACCGTCGTCCGTGGACTCATCGGTGGCGTCGGTGCGGGTGTCCGTTTCCTCTGTCTCTTCCGTGCCCCCCAGACCCGGCGGCGGCCAAGGCGTCCCGTTGCCCTCGCATCCGCTCGCCAATAGCGCTCCAAGCGCCAGCAACACCACACGGTCCCGACCACCACTGGACTTCACTTGCTTCTCCACCGTTGCCATCGTTCGTTCCCAGGGCTCTAGCACCTGTCAGTCGTAGGACGTTTCCAGCGGCTGACCATGCAAATCTATCAGAACCCAACCCATCTTTGCGGCCTTCGCCGCCTCGATGCCGGGCCTGCCGTCCTCGAACACGACGCAGCGCCGGGGCGCGACCCCCAGCAGCTCGGCGCAGTGCAGGAACATGTCCGGATGCGGTTTGCCGCGTGGAACGTCGACGCGACAAACGACGTGGCGGAACAACGAGCGCAGGCCAGTGGACTCCAACGCCTGCAGCACCATCTCCTTGTCGCCGCCGCTGGCAACCGCCATTGGGACCCGCCCGAATTGGGCGCGGGCCAGCTCGGCGATGGCTTCCAAGGGCTGAACCTCAGGCACCAAGGACGCGTAGTGCTGATGCTGCCGCGCGGCCACCAGGTCCGGATCCAGCGACTCGCCGAACTGCAGGTTCAGTTCGGCGACGGTCTCGGACACGGCCATGCCCGCTCGAGACATGAATAGCTCCCAATGGAAGTCGAAGCGGGCTCCATGCTCGGACAACGCCGCTCTCCACGCGCGATGATGCAGCGGCATCGAGTCCACGAGCGTCCCATCGCAATCGAAGATCAGCGCGTCGTAGGTGCCGACTGGCAAGCTCAAGGTCACGCAGGCGCCATAGTCCCCGAGGACGGCCCATGACAAGGGCCGATGACCCGACCGACCCCGGCCACCCGTCGGCCCCAAAGCCGACAAACGCTCTCACCATGGCGGAGTTTCACTGTAGAATCCCCACATGGCCTCCAAGCGGACTTTCGACGAAGCGTACTACGAGCGCTTCTACGGAAACCCTAAGACGAGAGTCTATTCGGCGAAGGAACACGCACCGCTCGCAGAGTACGTCTTCGCATTCGCGACCTGGAACCAGCTCAGCATGCGCAGCGTGTTGGACGTGGGAGCCGGCACTGGGCTGTGGAAGGACTGGATCGCGGAGAACCGTCCCAAGGTGAAGTACACGGGGACGGAGGTGAGCGAAGCGATGTGCGCTCAGCACGGGTACGTGCACTGCGACATCGCTCGATGGCGCGACCGCAAAGAGTACGATCTCATCATCTGCCAAGGCGTGCTGCAGTACTTGCCCGATCCCGACGTGGCTCCCGCCGTGGCAAACATCGCGTCGATGGCTGGGGGACTCGTCTTCTTCGAAGTGTTGACGCGAGCAGACTTGCGCGATCGCGCTGACAAAGACCGCACGGACACGGATGTCTTCGTGCGCAATGGCTCCTATTATCGCGGCTTGTTCGCCAAGCACTTCGTTTCGATTGGCGCGGGTCTCCACTGGCCCCGCACCCTCGAGCTTCCATTTTGGGAGCTGGATGTCGCAGGACTGAAGTAGACCCTCGAATCTGGTAGAGGATCCCGATGTCGTCACAGAAAGCCGACTGGCTCAAAAAGATCGTCGCGATCGCCTGCATCGGAGGCTCCGCTGCAGCGATCTACAACGTCAACTCCGACGTTTCCGAGCTGCAGAAGACGGCTGAAGAAATCGCCTGCGGTGCGGACGGCTGCCTGCAGCTGCTCGGCATGCAACGCATGCCCACCTCCCAGCAGTTCACGTTCCAGATTCAAGAGGGCAGCAGCAAGACGGCCATCGTCGAGTGCAGCCGGAGCTTGCTCCTCTTCGGCGACTACACCTGCAAGCGCGCCAACTGAGGCCGGATGCGCGGGGAATCAGTTCAGCGCGTCACGTGGGTGGTGGCGGTGCAGACGATCGCTCAGTTCGTCGATCAGCTCTTGCACCTCTTGCACGTCGCTCGCCTGGGGCATCGCGCTGAGGTAACACTCCAAGTCCGAGACGGCAGCGCGGGGAGCGCCCAGCTTGGCCTGCAACAGCCCGCGGTCCCGTAACAGCGCTGCACTATCTGGCTGAAGCTCGCACATGCGATGTAACACGACGAGCAACTTTGCCAGGTCGCCCCGCCGACGGTAGGCCCGCCTCAGGTTGTTCAACATCCGCAGAGCGATACTGTTCAGCGGAGTTGCCTCCAACCAGTCTTCCAGCACTTCGCCGCTGCCGGTAGCGCGCTCCGCGAGCAATGAGATGTCGGCGTCTTCGAGCACGTTGCCCCCAAAGGGATCGAGGAAGACACTCCGGTCCACACCCGCGGTGTGCTCAACGTCGTTCACCTTGACCAAGAAGTGCCCAGGAAAGCCAACGCCTCGGGCGTCCACCCCAACCCGGCGGGCCAGCTCGACGTAGACCAGTGCCAGCGAAATCGGGATCCCCAGGCGCCGGTCGAGCACCTCATGGATCAACGAGTTGGCTGGATCGTCGTAGTCCTCGTCGTTGCCTCGAAAGCCCAACTCCCCATACAGATAGTCGGCAACCAGGCGCGCCTGCTCCGCCGGCGGGCGCCGCTTCAGGTCCGTCGCGTGCAGCGGGCCAGCCAGCTCCGCGATGCGCCGTCGCTGCAACTGCATGTCGAGCCCAGGACAGGCGTCGGATGCGATTACCAACGCGGTCGTGAACCAGTCGAGCTGTCCCCGCCGCGCTAGCTCTCCCAAGTCGAACAACATCTTTTGGGGGATAGCTCAGATCCGGCGCGCCTGCCAATCGGCGCCTCCGTGGACTCTGCTTTTTGTAGCCGGGCCGCTCCCCGCCTCTCGCCAAGGCTCGACGATTGAGCTAGCGTCCGCGGCGAAATGCGCATTGAACAACTGACGGGCGAAAAGATTGGGGTCTGCGTCTCCGGCGGCTTGGACAGCAAGACCGTCACCACCCGCCTCAAGCAGGCCGGACTGGACGTGCTGTGCTTTACGGCAGATCTTGCGCAGCCGGATGAGAAGGACATCACGGACATCCGCCGCAAGATGGCCCCGACCGGAGCCGAAACGATCATCGTCGACCTAAAAGACGACATGGCCGAAGCGTGCTTCGACGTCATCCGTTGCCAGGCAACCTATGATGGCGGCTACTGGAACACCACCGGCATCGCTCGTGCGGTCACCGTGCGCGGGCTGATCGAAAAACTCCAAGAGAACGGCTGCACCGTCTTGGCGCACGGCGCCACCGGGCGCGGCAACGACCAATTGCGGTTCGAACGCTATACGAACGTGCTGGCGCCGAAGATGAGCGTGTATGCCCCTTGGCGGGACCCAACCCTGCTGGCGGAGTTTCCCGGGCGCAAAGAGATGGCGGCGTACCTGATGGCTCAGGGGATTGAAGCCGACGTCGGTCCGCGTAAGCGCTACAGCACCGACGCCAACCTGGCGGGTCTATCTCACGAGGCCGAGGATCTCGAAAGCCTACAAACCGGCTGCGAGATCGTCGAACCCATCATGGGGGTTTGGCCCCAGCACGCACCCGATGCGGTGGAAAGCGTGACGTTGCGTTTCGAGCGCGGTCGCTGTGTCGCCATCAACGGCGCGAACAAGACACCGCTCGAGATCATGCTGGCTGCCAACGCGATCGGCGGCAAGAACGGGATCTGGATGAAGAACGCCCTCGAGAACCGCGTCATCGGGACCAAGAGCCGCGGCGTCTACGAGGCGCCGGGGATGGAGCTGCTGGGGACCGGCTTGGCCTACGTCTACCAAGCGACCCTCGACCGTCGGTCGAGCGATCTCTTCCGTCACTTGTCCAAGTTGGTCTCGGACCAAATCTACGACGGTCGTTATTTCGACCCATCAACACAGGCCGCCCAAGCTGGCATCGGGGCTCTCGCCGCGCGTGCTACGGGCACGGTCCAGCTCGGCCTGTACAAGGGCAACATCTACTTCCAGAAGCTCATCGATTGCCCGCACAGCCTCTACAACGAGGCCGACTCCTCGATGGAGGCAAGCGACGGCTTGAACCCAGCAAGTTCACAGGGTTACGTCGAGGTTCAAAGCGTCGAAGCCAAGGCCATGGCGCTCGCCGGCCAGATCATCAGCAGGTCGTAAGTCAGCACGATGAAGATACCGAACGCTGCACGGGCGGCACTCACCACTTCCATCCTCTGTCTGGCTTGTCAGCAGTCGTTTCCGTTGAAGGAGACGCACCCAGTCGAGGTTTCTGTCCAGTGTCTGCCGCCCGAGCAGCCGATGGTGCCGATCCGGGGGAGCGGCAGCGGATTTCCGAGCCAGCAATGTGTCGACAAGGCGCGCGCCTGGGTAGCCAAGATGCGCCCGAATCAGAAGTACGGGCAGATGATGCAACCGGACCGCGGCACGGTGCGCCAGCCCGACCACGTCGCCACCTTCGGCATTGGTTCAATCTTGTCCGGTGGGGGTTCGGCGCCGCTGCAGAACAATCCCATGGCGTGGGCGCGCATGGTGAACGACTTCCGGGAGCAGTCACTGAAGTCGGACAGCGCGGTACCGGTCATCTATGGCATCGATGCGGTGCACGGACACAACAACGTCCAAGGTGCCGTGATCTTTCCTCACAACATCGGGCTCGGCGCGACGCGCGATGCGGATCTGGTCGAACGCATCGCACGGGTCACGGCGCGCGAGGTCGCCGCCACGAACATCGATTGGACCTTTTCGCCCGTGCTGGCAGTCGCGAAAAACGAACGCTGGGGGCGCACCTACGAAGCCTACGGCGAGAGCGCTGAATTGGCGGAGATGTTCGGACCCGCCGTCGTGCGTGGTCTGCAGGGCGAACGCCTGGGCGAGGGTCACGCGAGCGTGCTCGCTTGCGCCAAGCACTTCATCGGCGACGGCAACACGACCGACGGCAAAGACCAAGGCAACTCCGAGATCAGCCTGGCCGACGTGCGCGCGGAGTTGTTGCCGGCGTACAAGGCGAGCATTGATGCGGGGGTGGGGTCGGTGATGGCCTCCTACAGCAGCATCGACGGGGTCAAGATGCACTGCCACGGCCCGCTCCTGAACGATGTGCTCAAGGGCGAGCTCGGCTTCAACGGTTTCGTGGTCTCTGACTGGGAGGCCATCGAGCAACTGCCGGGACCGTACGGAGCACAGCTGACGGCCGCCATCAACGCCGGCATCGACATGGTGATGAGCCCGAAGGCCTACACGGGGTTCATCACCACGATGAGCACCCTGGTCCCCGATCGTATCTCGCAAGAGCGCGTGGACGATGCGGTGACGCGCATCCTCGCGGCCAAGTGCGAACTCGGCATGCTGGACGACGGTGCCTACAATCGAGATCGCTCCGGCAATCTACAGGTCGATGGGGACCTGCTCGGCGCGTTCGGCGGCGACCAACACCGTGCCGTCGCGCGCGAGGCGGTGCGCAAATCCCTCGTGCTCCTGAAGAACGAAGGCGGCATCTTGCCGTTATCTCACGACGTGGAGAAGATCCACCTCTCCGGCCGCACTGCGGACGACGTGGGACGCCAGTGCGGCGGGTGGACGATCAGTTGGCAGGGAGGCACGGGGGACATCATCGAGGGCACGAGCGTGCGTGAAGCCTTCGAGGCGGCACTGGGTGACCGCCCTGGGCGCGTTGGGTTCTCAGTGGACGGCGCTGGGGCGTCGGGCGCCAAAGTGGGTATCGCCGTCATCGGCGAGCGCCCCTACGCCGAGGGCGCCGGCGACACGGATGATCTATCCCTGCATCCGGACGACATCGAAACCGTCCGAAAGCTCAAAGCGGCGGGGATCCCCGTCGTCGTCGTCTTGGTCAGCGGGCGCCCGATGATATTGGGTGAGGTATTGGAGCTCGCAGATGCCGTGGTGGCAGCTTGGTTACCAGGCACTGAAGGCGCCGGGATCACCGATGTGTTGCTCGGTGATTACCCGTTCACCGGCAAGCTACCGCACACCTGGCCCCGCTCGATGGACCAAGTTCCGATCAACGTGGGCGATGCGGACTACGATCCCCTGTTCCCGTATGGGTTTGGTTTGACGACAACAGCGACTACGACAGACGTTGCGCCTGCCACGCCGACTGAGGCTGTGATCGCGCCGGGAGATACGGGAGATGCGGCCGAGAGCGCAATGCCTTCCAGCCTGCAGAATCCGCCGGCCGCGCCGCTCCCGAATGCTGGAGCCCCAAGTGGAGAGCTCCCCGTCGACCCGGCAGAGCCCGAGCCCCTCGGTGACCAGCCTGCGCCCGTCCCCAGCCCAACTGCGCCGCCTCGCTTTCCTACGGCTCCCTGAGCGGCTTGTTGCGGGTGCGCGCGAGCTAGGGTGGCGGCGCCCACACACCTTCGACTACTTGCCGATCTGCTTTCTGCCCGATCTCGGCTGCGTTCAATCGCTCGTCCGCCTCCAGGACGGCCAAGGGATCTGCACCCAAGAAGGGCTGCATTGCCGTCAGCCAGAAACTGTTCTGCGACAGAGCCAAGTCCACTGCGTGATAGGCTCCCGGCTTCATTCCGAGGGCTGAGCCGCCGATGATGAGCCCAGTGGTGTTGCTTCGATCGTGTGACGCATCCCCCACCTCGCTGAACATCGTGATGACGGTGCGTTCGAGTAAGCTGCCGCCATCTGAAGACAGAGGGTCTACTGTGTCGAGGAAGTCCTGGATGAATAGGGCGGTATGTTCGAAGTACCAGTGCTGAATGCTGGTCAACACATCCCAAACGTAACGCTCTTGAATGTCGGGGGCGGGGTTGTGGTAGAGCGTAGAATCGAGCTTTCGATGACTGACGGGGTGATGCATGTAGATCCTCTCCGGACTGTTCGGATCGGATCCCTGAAAAGAGACGTGGCTGGTCCCCGGTGCCCATTGAAAGGAGCCGACGCGTATCAAGTCACAGGCCATCGCCGCACGCAGGATGCTCGAGTGGGCAGCACCGACTTCGGCGTGCAGTGGGGCGTCATCAGTCGCCGCTTCCGGGAGACCATATTCACCACCGACTGAGCCCTCCTGCCCAACTGCACTTTCGGGTGGCGCCAACGGATGTTCACATCGAACGACAGACGGAGTGCCCTCGAGCTGTTCGGAGAGCTGCGTCTCGAGCTTGCGAATCACTTCGCCGTGGGCTTCGATCTTGACGCGCTCGTTCGCGGGAGCGAGCTCTGACAAACGCCCGAGTTCTCTTCTGGAGTGGTCGAGTACGCTCTTACGCTGTTTGAGTAGACGCAATGCGTCTTCATCCTCGATGGTGCCAGGGGTGAACCCGCCAAACAGATCGTTGTAGGCGGTGATCGGACTGAGCGTGGGCAGAAGCGGGATGTGCTCCAGGATCTGTCCCCCCGGATGGGACGACTGTATCGACTGCTGTTGACAGGAGTAGGAGAGGCAGCGCGCTGACGTCTCGTACGAGTCCACCCGGCTATCGCAAATGGAATTGTAGTAACCGCGGCCGCTGGCTCTCAATTCCGGGACATGCTCGAGCAAAATCTGATCCCAAGAGGGCCCCCCCGCGCAGCTGTCGTCCGTCTCCCCGCCGTTCGAACGGGTGCCAGGACTGTTCACCCCAGTCGTTGCCCACGGTGTTCCGGATTCGTGGGGGCCGCCGCCTGGTGCTGAGAATCCATGGGCGTGAAACCTTCCAAAGATGTGAGTGTGCGGTCGCAGCTCGGCAGTCGCAAAGGGCGCGATGATGTAGCCGGGCTCGCCGTGGGTCGTGGAGACGCTGTAGTCCGAACCCGTACCGACGGGTACGAACGGATACATGACGTTGCCACAGGGCCAATGGACCATCAGAAAGCGCGGAGGTGCCCCGGCGCCCTGCGCCGCGACTTCCATGTTGCGCAGCAGCACCTTCAAACCGAAGGCCCCTCCAGCGGCCGCCAGGAACGAACGACGGGCGAACTTGTAGGATTTCACGAACGTACGCTCTCCCTGGGACCAGACATGCGGGTGACGGGGTGAAACACGGCCACCAACGTCACAGGATACGACCCTAGGAAGTAAAGCGTTCGCCCCCGCATCCTGCAGGCAACTTTCTGACGACGAGGCTCTTTCGCAGAGTGCACCGTGGCGACGACTCTGGTCGCACTGGCTCCCATACTTGCGCTATGCTCTGATGAGTTCGTGCTTCGAGGACCCGCATACACAACAGGAATGCTCTTACTGGGCGCTCTAGGGAGCTTCAGTTGTGGATCGGAGCGCTTCGAGTCGAAAGCGCCGACGTGTGCCGCCGGGGACACGGACTGCTTGGAGGGCACCGACGACCCCGAGACTGAACCGGATCCGGACGGAAGCTCCACGGACGGTTCCGGAACCGACGGCCCGAATGAACCGGGCACGGATGGCATGTCGACCGATGTGGTGTTCACCGATGAGCCAGCGGACAGCGATGCGGGCGCCACAGAAACGGACGTCGTCGGACCGGACGAACACGAACCCGGCGACTGCGACGAGCCAACCACGGGTCCCGTCAAAGCGTACTTCGAGATCCCCGGGACCAGCGACGCGGATCTGGGCGACTACTTCCGCCTACCGTTCCCGAACGACTTCTATCTGGAGCAAGGGCAACTGAAGCTCGGTGACTTTCCGCGTAAGACGGCACTAGTGAACAAGTTCGTTCAGGTCGTCGAAGAGCAGGCGGACAGATTTTCCGCGTCGCCGACTGTCATCTTCCGCTTCTCCGGTCGCGTGGATTTCGAAAGCTTATCCGGGCGCTTCCACCTGTTCGACATCACCGACCCGGAGTCGGTATCGAGCCCGCCGCTGAAGCTCCTGTATTCGCCTTCCTCCGGCAACTACGTCTGCCACAACGCGCTGTCGGTGCGGCCGGCCCCAGGTCACGGACTCGAGCCAGGCCACACGTACGCAGCCTTCATCGACAGCGGCGTGCTCAGCCGAGACGGCCTCGAAGTGCAGGCCCCACCCCAGTTGCAACAGGTGCTCGCCGATGAGCCGCCAGAAGACCCAACCACAGCCGAGCTGCACGAAAAGTTCGCGCCCTTCCGTGCCTACTTGGACGCTCAGGAGCTGGCTCCCGAGGCGGTGTTGAACGCCACCGTATTCAGCGTCGGAGAGGTGCGAGAGCCCATGAACCGCCTGGCGGCTGATGTGGCGGAGCTGGACGCACCTATCGCCCGCGCATGGACCCTGTGTGACGGCGAAACGCCTTCCCCCTGCAGCGATACGACCGGCACCCGCGACTGCGGGGCGCCGGACGGGCGCTACGACGAGTACCACGCGTTGGTGGAGATCCCGATCTTCCAGCAAGGCGAGCCACCCTACTTCAACGAAGGTGGCGAAATCTCGTACTCCGGCGTGGTGCGCAGCGAAGCGATCTGCATGGCGCTGACCGTACCCAAAGGGGATCCCCCAGCAGACGGCTTTCCCCTCCTGTTGACGTCTCACGGTGCTGGGGGCTCGTTCCGTAGCCACCTCTCGGATGCCGTCGCCGGCATGTTGTCCTCGGAAGAAGCCGTGGGTGATGCGGGGGCACGCTACGCGGTCTTGGGTTACGACGGCGTGCAGCATGGACCCCGCCGCGGCATGGACGAACTGTCCAGCGGCGTCGATCCCGATCTGCTCTTGTTCAACATCCTCAATCCCGCCGGCACGCTCGGCACGTCGCTGCAAGGCGGGATCGACGTGCTCTCGATGGCGCGGTTCGCCAAGTCCTTGCCGGAGCAGGCCGCGGATGAACTCGGAGTGTCGCTGAACGCAGAGCGACTCATGTTTTGGGGCCATTCACAGGGCGCCATGCAGGGCGCCATTGCGTTGCCATACACGGACGACGTATACGGCGCGGTGTTCTCGGGC
Organism: Polyangiaceae bacterium; assembly: GCA_050298815.1. Taxonomy (GTDB): domain Bacteria; phylum Myxococcota_A; class Polyangia; order Polyangiales; family Polyangiaceae; genus SZUA-265. The sequence goes on along the minus strand of JBNKUV010000082.1, from coordinate 16,128 downwards.
TTGGGCGCAGGCTTCCTGCAAACCATGCTCCTGCGCACCGAGCCCGCCATCATTCCGCAAACAGTCGGCCCAGCCATCGACGACCCGGGCACCAATGGTGACCTCGTCTTCGGTGGCCAATTTCACCCCGCCCTCGCACTCGTGCAGCACCTGATCGATCCGGCTGATACCCTGCACCACGCCGAACGTTTTGTCGTTGAACCGGTCACCATACCGTTGCACGTCTTTCAAGTTTACGGAGCACAGGACGCGTACTCTCCGGGCGTTGCCCAACAGAGCTTCGCGATCGCGGCAGGGCTCACTTTGGCGCCGACCGATGACAGTGCTACCACCCCCGAAGAGTTCCTGGAGCTGGTGCCCACGGAAGCCCTACCCGTGATGGGTAACGTCACGTTCGATGGCGCCGAATGGACGGCAGGCGTGCGACAATATGGTCCGCCGGGGGGCGGTAACGGGCATTTCGTCGCCTTCAACGTCCCCTCCGCGCGTGCAGACATCGCGCATTTCCTGGCCACTTCCGTGTTGGAAGACGTCCCGAGCATCGGACGCTGAACCTCTCGCAACGATGCCCGTCTGGTGGGCCAAACGTGCGCCACTCGACCGGTTTTCGTTTCCCGGCTCGGCGTCGAGGCGACTAGTGTCCCCTCGCTCGGGGAGCGCCTCGCTGGCGAGCCCTGAGGACTGGCGTGGCTCCTCAGCGAGCAAACGATGCTCCGAGTCGCGCGGCGCTGGTTCGAAGTCCCTGTTGAGTACCATGGAAGACCTGCTTGCGAACGCCTTCGAGTTGATGACTCTCGGTATGGGAACCGTCTTCGTGTTCCTTGCGCTCTTGGTCGTCGTGACGGGCGTGATGAGCAAGGTCGCGGCGAAGGTCGCCCCTAGCGAGCCACCGCCAACGCTCAAACGAGCCTCGAAGCGCCCCGCAGCGTCGACCACCCTCGACCCACACCTGAAGCGGGCAATCGAACTCGCGGTGGCGCGCTATCGGCAAGAGCACTGACACACGTCCTGCGCCACACCAGAGAAGCCTCGTACGGAGTCACCGCCAAAGATGACAACGAACAAGAAGAAACTAGGTCTGACAGAGCTCGTCCTGCGCGACGCGCATCAATCGCTCCTGGCGACCCGCATGCGCATCGACGACATGCTGCCCATCGCCGACAAGCTCGACAAGATCGGCTATTGGTCGATGGAGAGCTGGGGAGGCGCCACGTTCGACTCGTGCATTCGCTACTTGGGTGAAGATCCCTGGGAGCGGATACGCGAGCTGAAGAAGGTGATGCCGAATACCCCGCAGCAGATGCTCTTCCGCGGGCAGAACATCCTCGGCTACCGGCACTACGCCGACGACGTGGTGCGCAAGTTCGTCGAGCGCGCCGCAATCAACGGCGTGGATGTCTTCCGCGTCTTCGACGCGATGAACGACCCCCGAAACCTGGAGACGGCAATCCAGGCCGTGCTCGAGGTCGGTAAGCACGCTCAAGGGACGATTTCCTACACCGTCAGCCCGGTGCACGACGTGGACCTGTGGGTCAAACTCGGCAAGGACATCGAGTCGATGGGCGCCATGTCGCTCTGCATCAAGGACATGGCGGGGTTGCTCAAGCCGTACGTCGCGTTCGAACTCGTCAGCCGCCTGAAGTCGACGTTGAAGATCCCGATCCACATGCAGTGCCACGCGACGACTGGGCTCTCGACGGCGACGTACTTGAAGTCCATCGAAGCGGGCATCGACAACGTCGATACGGCGATTTCGCCCATGAGCATGACGTACGGTCACTCCTCGACGGAATCCGTCGTCGCCATGCTTCAAGAGCAGGATCGCGATACGGGTTTGGACCTCTTGAAGTTGCAGGAGATCGCTGCCTACTTCCGCAAGGTGCGTCGCAAGTACGCCAAGTTCGAAGGCAGCTTGCGCGGCACCGATTCGCGTATCTTGGTGGCGCAGGTTCCGGGCGGCATGCTGACGAACATGGAAAGCCAGCTGCGCAAGCAAGGCGCCATGGACCGTTTCGACGAAGTGCTCGAAGAGATCCCGAGGGTCAGAAAGGATCTCGGCTACATCCCGCTGGTGACCCCAACGTCGCAGATCGTCGGCACCCAAGCCGTCATCAACGTGCTGACCGGCGAGCGCTACAAGAGCATCTCCAAGGAAACCCAAGGCGTGCTCAAAGGAGAGTATGGCGCCACCCCCGCTCCGATGAACGAGGAGCTGCAGCAAAAGGTGCTCGAAGGCAAGAAGCCTCTGACGTGTCGTCCTGCAGATGAGCTCGAGCCCGAGCTGGAAAAGCTCACCCAAGAGCTTCGCCAGATCGCCAAAGAAAAGGGCATCCAACTCGCCAAACACGAGATCGACGACGTCCTCACTTACGCGCTGTTCCCCCAAGTGGGCCTCAAGTTCCTCGAGAACCGCAACAACCCGGACGCCTTCGAGCCCGTTCCTTCAGAGGACGACGTGGCGACAAAGAAAAAGAGCGGCCCCGGCACGTACACCGTCGAGGTCGAGGGTCAGAAGTACGTCGTGTCAGTCGATGCGGGTGGAAAAATAACACAAGCTGAAAGCCAGGGTGCTGCCAGCGGCTCGGGCCAATCGATGCCTGCCGCGCCCCCTGCTGGTGATGGGGAGCCGCTCGGGGCGCCGCTTGCCGGCACCATCGTCGCGGTGAAGGTCGCAGCTGGCGATGCTGTGGACGAGGGGGATGTGGTCATCATCCTCGAAGCGATGAAAATGGAGACCGAAGTGCGGACGCAAAAGGCGTGCACCATCGGCGATATCCACGTCAAAAAAGGCGACAGCGTGTCGGTGGGCGATCCCCTCGTAGACCTTTGCTGAGGCGACGTCGATGAAACATCTGATTCAGTCGTGGGAGGGCTCCGGGCTCTACCTAATATTGCGGGCTATCGAGGAAGACGGCATTGCCGGCCTCGGTCAGCCGTTGATGATCCTGGTCGGCCTCTTGCTCCTGTACTTGGCGATCAAGAAGCAGTTCGAGCCGCTGTTGCTGGTCCCGATCGGCTTTGGCACGGTGCTGAGCAACATTCCCGGCGCCGGTCTCGTCGCAGAGCCCACGGCCACCCAAGCCGGCGGCATCCTGCATTACGTCTACGAGGTCGGGATCAACACGGGGGGTGTCTTCCCGCTTTTGATCTTCATGGGCGTTGGCGCGCTGACGGACTTCGGACCCTTGTTGGCCAACCCGAAGACACTCTTCCTCGGCGCGGCGGCCCAATTTGGCATCTTCGCTACCGTGCTCGGCGCCGTGTTTCTGACGAGCATCAACGTCTTCGACTTCACGCTGCAAGATGCGAGCGCCATCGGCATCATTGGCGGCGCGGATGGCCCCACGGCGATTTTCGTGGCCGGTCGCTTGGCACCCGATTTACTGGGTGCCATCGCCGTCTCGGCCTACAGCTACATGGCGTTGGTTCCGATCATCCAACCGCCGATCATGCGGGCGCTGACGACGGAAGCCGAGCGGAAGATCGAGATGACGCAGCTGCGCCCGGTCAGCACGACGGAGCGCATCTTCTTCCCCATCCTGCTCGTGTTGCTCGTAGGGTTGCTTCTGCCGGATGCGGCTCCGCTGCTAGGCATGTTTTGCTTCGGCAACCTGATGCGCACCTGCGGCGTGGTCGAGCGCCTGAGTGACACCGCTCAGAACGCCCTCATCAACATCGTGACCATCTTCCTCGGGCTCGCCGTCGGTACGAAACTCAGCGCCGACAAGTTTCTCAAGCCGGAAACCATCGGCATCCTCTTGCTCGGCGCGGCCGCGTTTTCGATTGGGACGGCCGCTGGCGTGCTGATGGCGAAGCTCATGAACAAGATGAGCAAGCAGCCGCTCAATCCGTTGATCGGGGCGGCGGGCGTCTCTGCTGTGCCGATGGCGGCGCGTGTGGCCAACCGCGTGGGCCAAGAGAGCAACCCCCACAACTTCCTGCTCATGCACGCGATGGGCCCCAACGTGGCGGGCGTCATCGGATCGGCGGTCGCTGCCGGCGTGATGCTGAATTACTTCAAGTGACGCGTCGGGCGGACGTCGAGTGACGCGTCGGGCGGACGCTCAGCCGCCGTGCTCACGGTTGTACTGCACGCAGTCGGCGTAACGCACACCCGAGCCGCCGAACAGATCGAGCGCGCTGCCAAAGGTCAAATCGACGCGGCCATTGCTGAGCTCGGCGACGCGGTCCAAGTCGCTCAATTGCCGGCCGCCCCCGGCATAGGTGCAGGGGATGGGCGACGCCTTGCCGAGCACGCTGACGAGCTCCTCGTCGATACCGCGGCACAGTCCCTCGACGTCGGCGGCGTGCACGAGAAACTCGCTGCAATGCGCAGCCAGGTGCTCGAGTGTTCGGGCGTCGATCGGCGTCTCGGTGACCACTTGCCAGCGCTGGGTCGCCACGAGCCAGCCAGCGCCGCGTCGGCGACAGCTCAAGTCGATGACCAGCCGCTCCCGGGGCACGACGTCCGTCAGCTGGCGCAGGCGCTCGGCACTGAGCGCCCCGTCATCGAAGAGCCAGCTCGTGACGATCACCTTGCTGGCGCCCGCTGAGAGCCACTTGTGGGCGTTTTCGGGGTTGATACCACCACCGAGCTGCATGCCGCCCGGCCACGCTTCGAGAGCCGCTCTCGCAGCTTCCTCGTTGCCGGGCCCGAGCAGGATGACGTGCCCGCCGAGTAACCCATCGGCGCGATACAGCGCGCTGAAGTGACTCGGCGGCTGCGCCGAAACGAAGTTCTCCGTCGGGCCCGCGTCGTCGGCGTCCAACGTGCCGCCGACGATCTGTTTGACTTTGCCTCCGTGCAGATCGATGCACGGCCGGAAGAGTGTCACTCGCGACCCGGGAAGATCCGCTCACCGGGCTCGAGACCCACGAGCAGCGCTTCTTTCCAACCCGGCTCCGCCGACTCTCCCTCGCCCAGGGGGTGCACGGTGAATTGCCCGGGGCCCGTTGGCGCCGGGCTGATGGCCACGCGCACCGCTCGGTGGGTGACGAAATGCGGTGCGCTGGGCGGTGAGGAAACCGGGTGCGCCGGCTGTGTGATCCCCACGTCCGCGGACGCTGCGTCTTCAGTCTGCTGAGTGGCGTCTGCTTGTTGAGCGGCCGCTTCTTCCGCCGCTTGTTGACCAGCTGCGACCTCAGCGGCGGCCTGCTGAGCGGCAGCCGTTTGCGCGGCAGTCTGCTGAGCCTCGATGTGGTGCGCTGCAGCCTGCCGGGCGGCGGCTTGTTGGGCGGCCGCTTCGGCGGCAGCGTGTTGAGCCGCTTGCGCGGCTTGTTGAGCGGCTGCGTCGTGCCCGGCGCCGTTCCCCTCGCGCCCTGCCTGCGCAGCGTAGGAGGCCTGTTGCAACGCGGCAGCAGCCGCTGCGGCGGGCGTCGCCGGTACGGTCTGCCCCGGGTGTTGCGACACGGAGGCAGCTGCCTGAAACGCCGGCGTCCCGAGCGCACCAGCAGGCGGCGCGCCGGAGGCGGGAGGCGGGAGCGAACCTTGAATGTTCGCCAGGTCACGCAGGTCCGCAGCAGCGCGGGCCAGGTGAACGCTTCGCATCACGTCACCTGAATCCGAGGCGGTCTCTGCTGCTTTACGCAGCCAACGCAAGGCCTGCTTGGGATCTTCTGACCAAAGCGTGCCGGCCGCCCTCAGCGCCTCCTGCACTTCTTTGGAATCGTTCGCTTCGGGACCGGGAATCGAGACTTGGTTAGCGTCCATGACTTCGACTTCCGATTACACCACTACGGCGCGACGGTCTAGACGCCTGTCGGTGGTGGTCGTTCATGTCCCCCGAAACATGGTCGCAATTTTCCACCTACCGGCCATTGTTGATACTTGGTTTCGCCCGAACCGGTCCGGTCGGCTGGCACTCGTGCAAAAGCGGGGCACGCAATCGGCGAGATCTCGCCCAAATCGGAAATAGTTCACGCTCATTGCTGTTTTTCGGGTTTCCCCTCCAGCTGCCCAGTTTCGGTCAAAGTTTGCAGCTCTTCTTCGGAAATCAGCTGCACACCGAGTTTTCGTGCTTTCTTTGCTTTGGAGCTCGAGGAGCTCGGATCGGCGAGCACCAAGAAGCTGAGCCCCTCCGTCACCGAGTCGACAAGTTCGATCCCAACGGCCGCGAGTGGGGCTTCGTAGTCCCCCTTCTTCTTTCCACTCGGCAACTTGCCCGTGATGCACAGGGTGAGACGGTCGCTTTGCTCCGGTGCGTCGTGCTCGACACCCAATTCCGTGATCCGGACACCGGCGTGCAGCAGGTGATCGATCACGTCACCCTGCGCCGAAATGCTATCTGCTATCAGTGTCCCAACCGTGGGCACTCCCGCTTGGGCTGCGAGCTCTGGATCGCGTAACTTGTCGTTGCGCCAATCCGCCAGAGTATCCAGCGCGCCGCCGGCAGCGCGGACCATGAGCTCGACGCGGCGGGTCCCGAGGCGGTCGATGCCCAAGGAGCCCAAGAACTGCACCAAGGACAGCTCTCGTTTCTGCTCGATGCTCTGAAGGATACTCTGAGCGCGCTTGTCGCCTAGGCGGAGCTCCTTTTCTGGGTTGATGACGAGCTCTGCCAGCGCCTTGGGGTCGTCTTTGAGCTGGTAGAGCCCCGCCGCATCCTCGACGCCCAGCTGTTCGACCAGGGCATGGCGAACGACGTCCCCGATGCCTTGGATGTCCAAGCTCTTGATCCAGCGCTTCAGCTTTCCGACGGAGCGCGCGGGGCAGTCGTCGTTTTGGCACTCGATGACGACGCCATCCGCGCCGGCGGTGTTCTTCCGGCGCCCGACGGGGCTGTGGCACACGGGGCACTCCGTGGGCACCAGGATGAGCTTCCGATTCTTGGGGCGCTTTCGAACCCCCGTGATCTTCGGGATGATGTCGTTGGCCTTGATCAGCCACACCGTGTCGCCGACGGCCACGTCCAGCCGCGCGATCTCGTCCCAATTGTTCAGCAGAGCGTTGCTGACGGTGGTGCCAGCGATGTCCACCGGAGCCAGGTGAGCCGTGGGGATGAGCGCACCGGTGTGACCGACGGTGATGCTGTAGTCGAGGAGTCGGGTCTCGGCGCCCTTGCTGTCGAACTTCCACGCCACCTGCCCCTTGGGGCGATTGGCAGTGATCCCGAGGCTCCGTTGCCGCTCCAAGTCGTTGACCTTGAACACGACGCCATCGATCCAAAACGGAAGCTCATCCCGGCTCTGGGCGATCTTTTCGTAGTAGGAGATGGCCTCGTCCGCGGTTTCGCACAGTTGGTTGTCGATGACGGCAAAGCCCCAACGCGACAGACGGTCCATGCGCTCGTGCTCGGTCTTGAAGGGGCGTGTCTGCCCATCACGAACCTCTTCGATGTCAAAGGCGAAGCAGCTCAAGAGCTCCGAGTTCAGCCCGTTCTTGCGCCCCATGATCCCGCTACCGGCGTTGCGCGGGTTCTTGGCTTGGGACGGATCGAGCTTCTTCCAGTTTTCGATCGTGAGGATGACTTCGAAGCGTACCGCGCCACTGAAGTGCTCGCCGTCTTCGTCGGAGACGATGATGGGCAGCCCTCGGAACTTGACGGCATTGGCGGTGATGTCTTCACCCTCGAAGCCGTCGCCACGGGAGATCACCTGACGCAGTCGTCCATCCTCGTAGTAGGCCGCCGCACTCGCTCCATCGCCTTTGAGACTCGCTAGCAACGCCCCGCCGTCAGCGCTCTTTTCGTACCAGGTCCGAAAGTCCTCGACGTCGTTGACCTTGTTTTGACTCCCCATCGGGATCCGGTGTTTGGCCTTCTGCAGGATGGTGTCCGGAGGCACGGGGGCGCCGACCAGAGCGAGCACGTCATCCTCGGGAGAGAGCTCTTTCAGCTCGTCTTCCAGCGCGTCGTACTCCGCGTCGGTCATGATGGGAGTACCGCCGTAGTAGTAGGCCTGTTTGGCTTTGAGGATCTGATTGCGCAGCTCGAGGACGCGACGAGCACTCATGGGCGCGCACGGTAGTCGGGCGCCCATGCGTGAGCAATCGCCAGAGCTCGACTGGCCGCTCAGCGGCGGTGCAGTGCTTTGCCGATCACGTCATCGCGCTGACCCAGCGCCGTGAGCATCCACCCCACCAAAACGACTAGGAAGACCACAGCCAACACGTTCGTGATCAGGACATACAGCCGTTGCACGGGCCAAATTCCCTGACCGCTTTGACCGCTCCGAGTGACCCGTCTTGGTCCCATGCGCGGTCCGGCCGCGATTTTTCTTTGCCCTTGGCCGCCCGCAAGTCGGACACACGAAAGACCCCTCCGCGAACACCGACCAGCGCCGCATCGCCGACCACACCAAGACTGCTCTATTCCAGCCACTTAAGCCCGACGCCGGGTGCGCGTCGAGAGGCGCTCGAGGGGTGTCATGGAACCGGTACCTGGCCCAAAGGCCGATACAGCTCGCTCCTACGCCCTGCTTGGCACGGAATTGACAGTGTCAGGCCGGGATCGTAACTCTCGCCGCGCTTTTTATCGGAACCCAACGTGAGAGCCTCCAAATCGCTAGTCATCGTCGAGTCCCCCGCCAAAGCGAAAACCATCGCCGGCTTCTTGGGCTCGGATTACGTCGTCGAGTCCTCCATCGGTCACATCCGCGACCTGCCCAAGAGCGCGAGTGACGTCCCTGCCGCCCACAAAGGAACGGAATTGGGTCGACTCGGTGTCGATGTCGACAACGACTTTCGTCCGCTGTACGTGGTCGACGGTAACAAGAAGGACCACCTGAAGAAGCTCAAGGACCTCGTCAAAGGGGCCCGGGAGCTGTACCTCGCGACGGACGAAGACCGCGAAGGAGAGTCCATCGCCTGGCACTTGCTCGAGGTGCTCAAGCCAAAGATCCCGGTCAAGCGCCTCGCCTTCCACGAGATCACGAAGAAGGCGATCTTGGCGGCGATGCAATCGCCCCGGGAGATCGACCAGCGTCTGGTGGACGCCCAGGAAGCGCGCCGCATTCTCGACCGTCTCTACGGCTACGAGGTGTCGCCCGTACTGTGGAAAAAGGTGATGCCGAAGCTGTCGGCAGGTCGCGTCCAGAGTGTGGCGACGCGCATCATCGTCGAGCGTGAAGCGGCCCGCATTCGTTTCGTCAAGGCGAGCTACTGGGACATCGACGGCGAGTTCGAGGCTGATGGTGCGGCCTTTGGAGCAACGCTGACGAGCCTCGGCGGCAAGCGCGTCGCGACCGGCAAGGACTTCGACGCGGACGGCAAGCTCACGCTCAAGGACGCGGTGCTCTTGAACGAAGAGCAAGCGCGGGCTCTGGCGGACAAGCTCCCCGCCGCGAAGTTTTCGGTGGGCGCGGTCGAGCGTAAGGCGAACCGCCGCTCCCCTGCCCCGCCATTCATGACCTCGACGCTGCAGCAAGAGGCGAGCCGCAAGCTGCGCTTCTCTTCACAGCGGGCGATGCGCGCGGCGCAGACATTGTACGAAGCGGGCTTCATCACCTACATGCGTACGGACAGCACGACGCTGAGCGACACGGCGGTCAACGCTGCCCGCACGCTGATTGCGCAACAGTACGGCAAGGACTACCTCCCCGCCCAGCCGCGCGTCTACAAGAGCAAGGTCAAGAACGCCCAGGAGGCGCACGAAGCTATCCGCCCCGCGGGGGATGCATTCTTGCCGCCCTCGGAAGTCCGCGGTCAAGTCGGCGGTGACGAAGCTCGCTTGTACGAACTGATTTGGAAGCGCACGGTGGCTTCTCAAATGGAGGATTCACGCGGCCAGAGTGTGAAGCTCAGACTGCTAGCGGATGTCGACGGCAAGGAAGTTGAATTCAACGCTAGCGGTTACACCATCACCTTCCCCGGCTTCTTGCGTGCCTACGTCGAAGGCAGCGATGACCCGGAGGTGGAGCTCGAAGAAAAGGAGCGCCACTTGCCCCCGGTCGAGGAAGGCCAGGCGCTCGGCACGAAAGAGTTTTCCCCCAAGGGCCACGAGACCTCGCCGCCGGCGCGCTTCACGGAAGCCTCCCTCGTCAAGCGTCTGGAAGAGCTCGGCGTGGGTCGTCCTTCCACGTACGCATCCATCATTTCGACGATTCAAGCGCGGGGTTACGTCTGGAAGAAGGGCTCGGCGTTGGTGCCGAGCTTCAAAGCGTTCGCGGTCATCCAGCTCTTGGAAAAGCACTTCGGCTCTCTGGTGGATTACTCGTTCACGGCCCGCATGGAAGACGAGTTGGACTCGATCGCCAACGGCAGCGAAGAGGCCGTCCCTTGGTTGAAGCGATTCTACTTCGGTGCGAACGCCAAGAGCGCGGACGGAGCACTGGCGATGGGTTTACGGAAACTCGTGGCCGAGCGTTTGTCCGAAATCGACGCCCGGGCCATCAACTCCTTGCCCCTCGGCAAGGACGACGATGGCAACGAGATGGTGATCCGCGTCGGTCGTTATGGCCCGTATCTCCAGCGTGGCGACGACACGGCGAACATCCCCGAGGATCTGCCCCCCGATGAGCTCGACGTCGAAAAAGGCAAAGAGCTGCTCGAAGCGCCCAGCGGCGACCGTTTACTCGGCAACGACCCAGAGACGGGTCTACCCGTGTACGCGCGCGCGGGTCGTTTTGGTGGCTACATCCAGCTCGGTGAAGCGGGCGGCAAAGAGAAGCCCCGCACCGGATCGCTGCTGAGCACGATGGACGTCACGACGGTGACGCTCGAGGAGGCGCTCAAGATGCTGAGCCTACCCCGCCTGGTAGGCAACCATCCCGAGAGCGGCACGCCCATCACCGCCCAGCTCGGGCGCTACGGTCCGTACATCACGATGGACAAGGACAGCCGCTCCTTGGAAAAAGAGGAGCAGATCTTCAATCTGACGGTGGCGGAGGCGGTCGAGCTGTTCAAGCAACCGAAGACGCGTGGTCGCCGCGCCGCCAAGGAGCCGATCAAAGAGATCGGCAAACATCCGAACACCGAAGCGGTGATAACCCTGCGCGAGGGACGCTTTGGCCCCTACGTGACAGACGGTGAGATCAACGCCTCGCTGCGCAAGGGCGACACCATCGAGAACATCACCCTGGAGCGCTCTGTGGAGCTGATCGAGGAGCGGCGTGAGCGCGGCCCGGTGAAGAAGAAAAAGAAGGCGTCCAAGAAGAAAGCCGCGGGCAAGAAGACAGCAAAGAAGGCTGCTGCCGAGGCGGGTCCAGCATCGAAAGCCCCTGCCAAGAAGTCCAACAAGAAGGCTGCGACCAAGAAGGCCAGCGCGTCATCGAAGAAGACTGCTGCCAAGAAGTCGACGAAAAAAGCGCCAGAGCAGGCTGCGAAGACAGCCCCCAAAAAAACCGCCAAGAAGACGGCGAAGAAGGCTGCCAAGAAGTCGACCAAGAAGACTGCCAAAAAGGCGGCAAAGAAGAAGGCGTAACGGCAACACGCGAGGGCTCGTCGATGCAGAGCAGAAAACCGAACGTCGGAATCAGTCTCTGCATCGACCGCGGCAAGCGCTGGCGCCCCGGCTACGATTACCTTTACGTCAACCGCGCCTACGCGGAGCAGGTGCACACTGCTGGCGGCGTGCCACTGCTGCTCGGGGTCGACATCGATCCGAGCGATGCTTTGTCGGTTTGTGATGGGGTGATCTTGACGGGCGGTGACGATCTCCCCACGACGCGGGACGAGCTCGACGTCTGGTGCCAGGGGCACGCCCCGCGGAACGCAGCCGGGGGCACAGCCGAGAGCGGCGGGACGACGACAACCAGCGAAGCACCAGGGAGTGCGCCCAACCAGGGCGAGGCGCACGTCGATACGCTCGGCGAGCAAGAAGACGTGGGGCGGATCGTTTGGGAGCGTGGTCTCATCGACGCCGCGGCGACGGCGGACAAACCCCTGCTCGGCATTTGCTACGGCATGCAGCTCATGAACCTGCACCACGGCGGCTCGCTCTTGCGGGACGTGCGGAGTGAGCACGCGGGGGCGCTCGATCATGGTGGTTCCGGTCGCGTCACGCGGCACGGCGTGAGCCTGGTTGGGCAGAGTGTGCTCTTGGGAGCTATCTGGCCCACGGTGAGCGCTGCGTTGGGCGCGGAGATCAATTCGAGCCACGGGCAAGCGATCCTCGGGGTGGCGCCGGGGTTCAGCGTGACGGCGCGGGCGGAGGATGGCGTGATCGAGGCCATCGAGAGCGAGTTGGCGTACGGCGTGGAGTGGCACCCGGAGATGGATGCGACGGGCGCGGCGTTGTTTCGGCGCTTCGTCGAGTTGTGCGGGGGCTGAGGGCGCGGGCGCGTGAATGGCGTGCTATTTCGATAACTTGAGGGTGGGCCTGGCGGCGCGGACGGCCGAACCCAGCGCCTCAAAAATCCGTGTCGTGTGCTTGACACTCCCTCTGCCAAAGGCTACCTCTTCGCTCCCTCGCGGGAGTAACTCAGTGGTAGAGTGCAACCTTGCCAAGGTTGACGTCGAGGGTTCGAATCCCTTCTCCCGCTCTGAAATGGAAAGCTGCCTCACGGCGGCTTTTCTTGTTTTGTGACCTACCGCCGTCACCAGCGGGAGAAGGGATTCGAACACAGCCGTAATCCCGAGTGCCCCGCGTGAAGTCTCGGCACCTCGACGGGGTTCGAGCCGGAGTGGACGGAGTCCAGCGAGCTGGACGGAGTCCACGGAGGACCACGGTCGGCGAGCTCCTGCGAGCCGATGCGCGCGAAGCGCGGCAAGTGAATCCCTGGCAGTGGGTGGAGGTGACGCGCCTCGGACCCGATTGCCTCTGGCAGCCTTTTTGAAACAGCCGAAGTTCGTGTTCGACATGGTCCAATCAGGTCTTTGCTCAGGCTCCACACGAGTCCTCGACGCCTTCTGCGCGCGACCGGCTTGCTTTGTCGATCGGGCCCTGCGGTGGGATCCAAGAGCTGTCCGTACATGACTCGTTCATGAGGCGCGCTTACGTAAGGCTGACGTTGTCGGGTTTACTCAGGTGCATCGGCAGGGCACACTTTGCCGGTGATTCCTCAGTGGGCCGAGAGTCCCCCCCTGCTCCGCGGTGAAGAGGCGTACCAGGAAGCGGAGCGCCGCATTGCGGCTGCGCTCAAAAACCACGCCGCAGAGCTGGACTTGGGCAACCTCGTCGTGGAGGAGTATCCGCCACTGTTGGCCCAGGTCTCATGGCTGCGGGCGCTCAGGTTGGGTGACGCGGACTTCAACCGCGGGGAATTCTGGGGCCGTTTTCCCGAAGGCACCGTTTCCTCGATGCCACGGCTGGAAACCTTGTCCTGTCGAGGGGTGCGGATGCAGACGCTCGAGTGGGCGCCCGGTCTCGACGCATTGAGCTGGCTCAACTGCTCCGGCACCCAGGTCAGCGACCTCGCTCCGCTCGCCAAGCTCAAAAACCTCACCTCGCTCAACTGCTCCGCCACCCAGGTCACCGACCTCGCTCCGCTCGCCAAGCTCAAAAACCTCACCTCGCTCAACTGCTACAACACCCAGGTCAGCGACCTCGCTCCGCTCGCCAAGCTCGCCAGCCTCAGCTCCCTCAGCTGCTCCGCCACCCAGGTCAGCGACCTCGCTCCGCTCGCCAAGCTCGCCAGCCTCACCTCGCTCCACTGCTCCGCCACCCAGGTCACCGACCTCGCTCCGCTCGCCAATCTCTCAACCCTCACCTCGCTCGACTGCTCCTCCACCCAGGTCAGCGACCTCGCTCCACTACGGCCGCTGGTGGGACGTCTTGTTCACTTGCAGATCGTGAGGGTCCCGGTCCCAAACGTACCGGCCGAGGTTCTGAGCAGCGGCTACGACAACTGCGCGACACGCCTCCTGCACTACTTTGCCGATGTCGACGCTGGAGGTCGAACCAACGATCGCTGCAAGGTCCTGCTGGTCGGCGATGGGTACGTCGGCAAGACCACGTTGCTCGGTGGCCTGAAGACGCGTCAGCCGCAGCGCCACAAGCCTGCGCGCACACGAGGGCTGCTGATCGAGGAACTGCCGCTCGGGCTCCCCAACGGGGAAACGGTGCGCGTCCAACTTTGGGATTTTGGGGGCCAAGCTACCTACCACGCCACGCACCGCTTGTTTCTGCAGCCCAGCGCATTGTTTCTGCTGCTGTGGGCACAACAGTACGACGCTCCGCCGGAAGATCGTCATGCGATCGACTATTGGATGACGCTGATCAAAGACCGCGCGTCCGAAGCGAGGGTCGTACTGGTAGAGAGCCAGATCGATCGCGCTGAGCGCGACAACCAAGCCAAAGCCCCAACCGCGCTGTCGTTTGCTGCTCAAACGCACGTCAGCGCGTGGACGGGTGACGGCATCGAAGGCCTGCTTGGCACCCTCGCAGGCCAGGTTTCCGAGGTGCGCCATCAATGGGGATTCGTACTCCCGCGCAGCTGGATTGAAGTTCGCGATGAACTGGCATCGCTGAAAGAAGGGGCAACCGCCGATCGCTCCACAGAACCCTCTTGGCAGGAGATGAGCATCCCGCGCGGACAGTTCGAGCAAATGTGCGTTGCGGCGGGAGTTAGCGATCCCGCGACCCTGCTGGACTATCTGCATCGTGCGGGTGAAGTCTTGTACTTTGCGGGCCTGTTTGAGGATCGCGTGATCCTGGACGTGGGGTGGCTGCTGACGCAAGCCTACGCTCTGCACCGCTACCTGCAAGACAGTGCCGTCCCCAGCGAACGCCAGGGGAACTTCACTGGGGAGACCCTATATCGGTGTTGGGGCAGTGACGAAGGAGTCGCCAAGCTGTTCACCAGCTACCTGCTGAGCGCCAAGGTTGCGTTCGAAATCGCACGGGATCACGAAACTCCCTTCCAGCAGCGACAGTTCGTACTGCCGTCGCTACTGCCGCCTACCCGAGAGGGCATCTCAGCGCTTCGCCCCTGGGCGAACGTGCGCGCGGGGGAATGCGCCGTGAAGTTGCTCGGTGGTGTCCACCGCATCTGCATCGAACAAGCCCTGGTAGATTTGCACGAACAATACGCCCCCGAAGCTGGCTGGTGGCAACATGGGATCGCGCTGTACGACCCGCAGACGGACACCGAGGCGCTGCTCGAGTACCTTCCCCCGCGCCCCAGCGCACGGGGCGGACCTGAAAGCTGCACACGCAACGCCAGCCTTCGAGTCCGCCTTCGTGGTGTCCGCGCCAAGCCGTTCCTCGCTCAACTGCTCAGCTACCTGGAGAAGACTTGGCCTGCATTGCGTGATGCCGAACGCCACCTGAGCGTTGATGGCTTGAACTTCGTCCGTCAAGCAGACGTCGAGACATCCCGTCGCGTCGGCGGACAGCACGCGCCGATCGTCGATGGCCCTCAGGAAGGCACCAACACACCGATAGACGCGTTTCTCACACTGACGCAGCTCCCAGCGGAAGAGACCGCCGTCGTGCAGCAGCAATCACCCGACGATCCGGTGCGTGTGTTCATCTCCTATTCGCACAAAGACGAAGCGCTCAAGAACGACCTGGAAACGCGGCTTCGCGCACTTCGAGGCGAAGCCGCTCAGCTCACCGAGTGGAGCGAGTGCGTGAGCGTCTGGGACGATCGGCAGATCCCCCCGGGCGCTGATTGGGAGCAAACCATCGAGAAACATTTGAGCATTGCCGATGTCGTGTGTTTCCTAATCAGTGAGGACTTTCTGGCTTCACGATTCTGCGTATTCAAGGAACTTCAGGTCGTCGTCGAACGCGCCTCCAACACAGACGCCCCTGTGATTGTCCCGATCATCGTCAGACCCACCGACTGGCAAAACCACGCTCTACTGCGCGCCACCCAAGCCATCCCCACCGACGGAAAACCACCGGAAGACAAGCACTGGTCCAGTCCCGACGCCTTCTGGGTCGAAGTCAAAAGCAAGCTACGCGACACCATCCAACGTGTTCGCACTTCGCGGTCCACGCGACGGTAGTTCGGCGCGCGACTCTGCGCGCTCTTGGAATTAGGACATCCTCACAGGGATTCGACACCTGGCCTGCGGACGTTCCGCGTGATGGATCGCTGGGCCACCGAACTGGAGCCTGGAACAGTGCTAAATCGCTGCTGCAGTGGTCATCGTATCGGATGGTACGTACGAAGTCGCCGAGCCACGTCCTGCAGGATCGCGAATTTGCGCCGACAAGGCGTGAATGAAAAAGCGACACAAGGCGGAGGCGCTGAGGCGCCGGGTGGAGGCGGAGCGGGCTGCGAGCACAGGAGTGTGGCCGCGGT